>CALRMN020000007.1:0-191514 GCA_943369245.1 Synechococcus sp. UW140
ACGTGGCTGGAATCGATGGCACCCTGAAACCAGCTCAGCGTGATCGTCTGGCCAGCTCGTGGAGCAGACTCTGCAGCGGGAACCGGGCTGGCTGACTCACTGCTCAAGGCAGGCTCAGGATCATGGCCCTGCTGCACAGAGGTCACTTCTTTCGCAGTCACCATCACAGCTTCATCACCATGCTCAAGACCGGAGGGCGAACCTGCGGCCAGCTTCGGCTTGAGCACCTCGCGGGAATCCAACAGCAGGAATCTCGGGTAGTCCTTCACGTAGCTGGCCAGGTCGGCAAACAGTGGTGCTGACCACTGCTTGGAAGAGCAGCTCTGCTGTGCCCTCGTCAAGGCGACATAGCGCAGGTTGAGTTCCTCCTCCGGCAGCACCACCCCGCCCCGGTACCCCTGCTCATCCCAGAGAACAGGCGCCTGCTCGGGGCCGTACTCCCAGTTCTTGAGGTCATTGGGGATTCCATGCAGCAGGTCATGGCCATGAAAGTCATCAGCCAGGGTCACGCTGCCGAATTCCAGGCCCTTGGACTTGTGGGCCGTGGTCAGGGCCATCACGTCGGGCGTGAGCGAACTGACGGCCATCCGCTTGATCCCGGCGATCTCCTCGGGAATGCCCTGCCAGTGCTCGTGACGATCGATCAGATGGCACCAGGCCTTGAGATCCCGCACGTCCTGCGCTTCGGCGTAGCTGCACAACTCCCCATACCCCTTGAAGGCAGCGAGGAACTGATCACGGATCAGTGAATGCTCCCCACGCTTGAGGTGATACAGATCCAGCAGCTGCTGCAGCCGGTACCCGTCGATCCCACCGCACCAGTACGTTCGCTTCCCCTGGTAGGCCAGAGCCAGCGCCTGCTTGTACACAGCGGCATTGCCACGAGCGATGAAGGCGCTGGTTTCGGGAGCTGGTGTGCAGCGCAGACCCCTGAGTTGGCGTGATTCACCTTTCAAGGTCAAGAGGTGGTTGGCCGCCTCAGCGATGGTCGAACCAAAGCGGAAGCTGCCGGTGAGGGCCAGCTCGTCACAGTGACCAGCACTGGCCATGGCATTAGTGGCATGGCGGAATTGATAGATCTGCTGGTGCGGATCTCCCACGAACACCCTGCTGCAGGACTGCTCGGCGAGGACCTGCAGCGTGACGGGATTGGTGTCCTGGGCCTCATCGAGCAGGATCACATCGAAGCTCAACCGGGGTCTCGAGAGCTGGTACAGCTTGAGGTAACCGTCATGCAGCATCGGCACGCAAGACTCCGTGGGGTTGACCATCAGCTCCCAGAGCCGTGATGCAGCCTCAAGCGCCTGCCTGGGGTATCGCTGCGGGTCTGTGACCGCCAGGGCGAATTCAGCCAGATCGACGCAGCCGCTGCAGAGGAAGTGATGCAACACCTTGATGGCCCGATCAGCCAGCACTAGATCCTTGTGGTTGTGCTGGTCGAGCCCAAGGGCACCTGCCGCCTGATTGGCGCGGATGCTGCCCCGGAGCTGGTGCCTGAAGCGGTACCCCACAGCCTTGTAGGCCAGGGCGTGAATCGTTGAGCAGGTGACGTTGCTCGGGAAGCTCTCCCGAGCCTCAGCCGCCACCGTGCGGTTGAAGGCCAGATACAGCATTCGCTGCTGGGGTCGTGACCTGGCATAGGCCCGCAGCGTGGTCGTCTTGCCCGTGCCCGCAAAGGCAAGCACGCGCAATGAGTCAGAGCGGGAAACAACAATCGCCTGCTGCTCCTCGCTCAGGTTCAAGCCGCCATCAGGCGGGTGGTGGACATTGGTCATGATGATTCTCCTTGAAATTCATGTGGTTGTTGGTCAGGGTTTGCTCCATGGACACTGGCTCTTCTGCCAAAGAACAGGCGGAGGCCAGTGGCTGAAACTTGTGAAGCTCAGCGGAGGATTAACAAGGTGGTTGCTGCTGAACCTGCAGCCGTCTTGGCCTCAGCTAATGATTAAGTCAGCTACGAATAGTCCCAAGGCACCCTGAAACCACAATCGGGCAATTTTCCAGCGGGCTAAAATTCACAAAATCTGATTTTCTTTGATTTCAGACTGACTCAGTGACCCTAACGCTGGGAAATAGTTTTACGCAGAATTCGACTATATTCGCGAATGACATTCCGGGAGCGCCAAGTTCTGCTACCTGTTATCGAGACATTTGTATCGTCTTTCGCATTCAAACTTTCCCGGTAGCCTTATATGTGTCTATACTGATAATATGCGAACACTTTCGAGCAACATCTTTATTTCTCAATTACCCCGAATTTCCTCATTATCACTCCGTAAACAACTCGTCCAATTTCTTCACGTCTTCAATCCATAATAATTTCTCAACATCAACCTTAAGCAGAAAGTACATCGTTTTCACACATAGAATTGCAAGATCCAGTGACCTACGAAGGACAGTAGTAGGGCAGTCTGACTTGTATAGATAGTCATTGCCTCCTATGCGGGTCATGGCTTCGCTGTGGCTTTAAACCAGAGAAAACTGAATCTTTCAGGATAAGACCAGGCTACTACTATACTTACTGATAGATATTCAGATTCATTAAGGATAGGGTGAGTGAGCCGTGGCCTCTCAATAGCTTTAGCTGCTGAGAGGCGTATTAAGGGGCATGCTCCTTAGAAGCTGGGATAACTTATCCTTATAGGAATCATTCGATCAGGCTACTGTGAAACCTACATTCAGAATAATTACCCCCTATCTCCTAGGGAATGTCACCGCCGCTTCCTGGGCGGCATGGACTCCTTACCCAGGGCGCTGCTTTACATGGTCTGAGTTAATATGTATCACTGAATAAGATTCCCAATAAGACTCTACATAAGAATCTGCATGGTATATTGCATGGCACTCTATACATGTATCTAACAAGGAATCTGGTATGGAATCTGACAAGGAATCCGTCAAGGACTTTGGCAAGGAAAATGCAATAGGTTTATTCATGGAATCAGCATGGAACTGAGCAGAAGATTCTTCAAGCTGTTCTCTGTAAAAGTCAGAAAGTCTCATTAGCCAGAATCAGCAGCGCACGACAGAGGCAATGAACCTCACGGGAATTGCATGCCTTGCCTCCATAGGGGCAATACTCTCAAGCCGTATCCTCAAGCGTTGAAGTCATCTTGTAACTTGGCTGGGTATAGACTATTGTCTAGATATAAGACTTCTGCGGTATCAACCCGCCCCGGCTTGGCCATTTATACGGCAGGCACTTTCCTTCACTGTATATATCACAACAATCATATTATCCTTGCACTCTGATTCATGACAAATATGTGTTTCTCAAGGAAACTGGCGCATTCAACATCTCCTGGAATAGCAGTAGAACAAAGAGACCCCTGGCAGTTGGCCTTTGAGGAGTTATGGATGGAGCTGGGGTATCACCAGATCGACCTGCCCCAAGCACGTGAGCTCATGCTTGACCGGGCCTGGAGGCTGCTCTCACCAAGGCTGCAGGCATTGGCCACCAACAAGCAGGAACGGCTTGCGATGCTTAATTACCTCTGGTCTCATCTGCGTGGTGGTTTCCAGCCGGAATTCATGCTCACCTGCCACTCCAAGTCACCTGCAGAGTATGGATGCTCCATGCAACGCGCCCCACTCTCGTCGAGAATCCTGGCGCCGTCTCCTCCTCCCTCTCTGCGGAACAACACCCAGACTAGCGTTCTTAATCAAGTGACTCGCTACAACGCTCTGGAGCGCAGGAGGAATGATCCCATTGTCATGAAGCAAGACGCGCTACATCTCAGGAAAGTTCTGCATCGGGAGTTCTGGTTTAAGGCCACCCCCAAGCAGCAGCGCATCCGGCCACACCTCTACTTCTTCCATGAGCTAGGCCGAGCAAAGCTGCAATACCACACCCATGTTTTGTTCTCGATGCCGCCGGGCCCATTCGATTCGGTGACTGGAATCACCGCTGGCTGGAAGAATCTCATCCTGCCCAGAGTGAATTCACTGTCCACGGGCAAGGATGGTTTTCACGTCAAGCCGCTGCCCAGCCTGTTCAAGCAGATCGGCGAGGTGATTTATCTCACCAAGGAAGTCTCAAGTCAGAGCTGTATTCTTGACCCCGAGGCTTCGCTGGTGCTCCAGGGTGTGTAAAGGCCCAGATAAAGCAATGGCAATATAAGCTTTGAAAAATACAAGGACAGGGAATCTGCTGTGCATAACGCTCAAACAAAGCAGCGCCACGATTCAGAGTCAGCTTTGATTAGACAATTTCTGACAGCACAACAAACTACCAGTCAAGCTATAGACTATTTGGGGGCCACATTACCGCCGCTGGCCTTCCAGCCTTCTATGCCACCTTCGATATAACGAGCTCTTGCACCCTTCGCGTGTAGTGCATCAATAACCGAGTTGCTGACGGAACCGCCACGCACACAGTAGATAATGACATCTACTCCGTCGCCCAGAGACTTACTCCAACTATCAACTTCGCTTGGATCACGCCAGACAGATCCGTCCAGCATTTCGATTGATAGATCAAGATCTACAGGTCTCCGCACGTCAATGATTCGTTGCCCAGTCGCATCTAACCTAAGTCCATTAGGTGGGATTGTGCGTTCCATGCTCCCTCGTTCGTTGGCTTGCGTGTGGTGCTGGTGGGAACTGGCCGAGATCTCCGGATGAAGCGGGAAGTGCGTCGTAGGACATTGTAGCCAACAAAAATCATCTTCGCATCAGACAACGGAATTTCATGCAGAAGGCAAAACAACCCTTAAGCTTCAAGGCCTTAACGCCGGCCATCACCTAGGCGCAAGCAGACATATGCTACAGAAGATAGTTCAGGGTGGCGGCGCAGGTAAATTGTGATGTTGGAAGATCCTTCGGATGAGCCGGAGAATGCATTTGGCCCCTCCGACCAAGAAAGAACAGAATCTTCCAAAACCCTTGGATGTCAGTTGCTTAGTTCTATCAAATGCCAAGTGCCAAGCACTTGGTTTTCGTGGGTAGTAGTCCTGCCATTCAAAGTGAACATAGGGGAATGCCTTTTTGGCATTAAATTCAGGATCAAATCCAAAGAATAGGCGAGGGACATTGCTTACTGGCTCAAACCTTCGTATAAAGCCCCTTTCTGTCCATGTGCTACCGAGGGGCGAAACCGCATTTAGAATAAGAAGGGCTTGCTCGTAGTTCGAGAGTCTTGAACGGGTGATGCGAGCAAGAAGCCGCTTATCCCGCCCTGAAAGGCCTGACTCGGAAATAAATCGATATACTGTATAAAGATTTCGAAAGTAATGAGACAAGCTTTGTTGGTGGCCAGCAAGATTTCCCTTGGGGCCCTCGGCATTTCTCTTTTGTTGAACAGCATTATGAAGACTTTGTGCAATAGTCTGACCATAGTGGAGACGCGATAGCTCTAGGGCCTCAGTGGATGGCCCAAAGTAAGTATATATATATGCAATGCCAACCTTTTCATAGAGCGACAGCCTCTTGAGTCCGGGTTGAGAAGCAGGAATTAGTTTATATATCTGATTGAACTCATGATGGATGCCACCAAAGGGATCTGTCTCGGGCTTTCGCTTCAAGGGCCGCATTCCTTGGACGATAGCATCATGCGCTCTCAGAAGCTCGAAGACAGAATCATAAGCTTTTTCACGCCGACCTTTGTAGGAGTCTTTCCTCCATGTCCTAAGAACCACGAGAAGGGTGGCTGCCCCAATCAGCGTACCAACGACTCCACCAATGTAATCTCCGAGCGGGGCATAATATGAAGACAATTCTCTGCTGTTGCCCTGAAGTGCTTCTACTGGGACAAATTGGCTAAAATCCATCCTGACTCAGCACTTATGCAGACATCTGCAGAGCTTAAAGCAGCTTGGAGAAGATTTCGAGGTGCATCCATGAAAATGGTCCATCCAACGCTTTAGATCAGAAGCGGGGAAGACTATCAGCGTAGAAGCCAGCTAATGCTCCCGTCTTCTGCAACTGAATTTTGGATGGCTAAGATTGCTAGCTCAGCATACATGCTGCTTAAAGCTCTCGAAAGTCTCGGCATGTGAATCTTTTACAGAAGAAAGTATATCCACGAAATCATTAATGGCGCTTGAAACCTTAGTTTTGTTCTTAAGATTCGACTGCGTTAGGGCCGGAGCCAATCGACTAGCGAAGGGAAGCATTATCCTCAGTAGGTTCGACCAGTTGTCGACCGCCGCGGAAATATCATGCGTGGTTGAGAAAGCAAGACCAAACTTATCAGGTACTGGCCTAGATAGCACCACTTCCAGGGAGGCAGCCATGGCCGAGATAACTAAAAATGGTGCTCCCCTAAGGCGCAGAGTGTCCCATTGTCTTTTTTGTACTTCAGTACGGCCATCAGCCCCAAGGCTTCTTAGTTGGTCTTGCCACTCATTGATGGCCTTCAACAGAGAATAGGTAAATAGGATATGCTTAGCAGTAGTCTTCTCATTGAATACATCGTTATAAAGTCGATCTGAAATCCAGATCCCACTGCTTTGGTTATAAGCCGTACTAGGATCCCCGTGAAATGCTGTAAGAGCCTGTCCAACAGTGTATGAAGAGATGCTATTGCGGGTCCTCTTTATTGCGTCACCTTCCCCACCTCTTCTGCCGCCAGAGTAGTGGACATTGGGAAGCACCTCAAACTCGCTTCTCAGCCTCGATTGCACAGGATCATTACTGCGGAAGTCAGAAGCCTCGATCTTATTTTGGCTGTTGTTGAAACGGATAATGTTTTGAATAGTAGCGGGATCACTGCACTTCACAAACCGAGCAGTTACCGTCGCATCTTCAATATCTGCTCCTTCAATAGTTCCCAACGCGCCAGTGGTCTGCGCACCATTTACAATGGCGATCCCATGGATCTCTAGAATGCCGTTGTTATCTTCAGAAGTATAGCTAAAATCATTAACTAAAGCTGTTATTCCATTATTATATACCCAAAACATATCTGGCTGCTCTCTTGCGGTTACCTTGATGTTATTATTGATGTTCTTATCACTACGACGACTTCCCAGATAGTCGCGAACATTTGCCGAAAAGAGATCTCTTCCATATTTATCAAACATCTCTCTCAGCCATGAAGCCTTAACTGAAGTTGAGTACGCTGACCAGTTGGTTCCCATAGAGGTGAATCCACCAGTAGTCTCAAACTCGAATTTATCAGTCACAAGAATAGGCGCTTTTGTTCCACGATACCAAGCATCTAGAGTGTTCTTTCCAACCTCCAGTCCACGGATATTCTCGATAGTTGATTCAGGGAATAGTCGCTTTGCTAGGCTATCGCAAGTTGCGGTGACACGCTCTAGCTCGGCCGAGACATTCGTTGATTCAGGTAGATTATGGACATACCAGATGTCAATTGACGAGATTTCATTAGATGCAATTGATTCCCGTACTTGGTCTGCTGCATTTCGGAGACTTTCGGGAAGACCCACTAAATCTCCACCAAACAGCCAAGATACAGCAGTGTTCAGATCGCTAGCCTTATTGGCAGGAGCAGATGGACGGTCATCCCGTTCAGACCAGTAGCCTTGAGCAATGATTATCTTGCCCCTTTCAGGATTTACATAGACAAGGTCGCACTTTTTGTCGTTACGATGATCGGTAAGGGCATCATTAGCGACAAGCTCTATGTCATCGATGTCCTGATGAAGTGCCAGCGCGAACAAGAGGACTGCATTATTTCCATACTTCTTCAGGTCATCTCGGCCTTCAAGTGCACTGCGCCACGTGTCTTCGGTCACAAGTTAAAGCCAGCCGTTGCATGCAGCATACATTCTCTGCTCACGAGAAGGGGTCCATCCAACGCTGCCCCTGAGTGGCAGGCAAGTAGTTTTTGCTGCTGTAGCAGAGAGACGGTGGTGGCCGGTCCACTCGAGGGGCATGTTGGAATGTCAATCGAAACAGCATCTACCCATCAACGAGAGAGAGCATCATCAAACTAATAATCTGTTCTCTCTCGACGACGCCTTCAAGTTGCTTTTTGTCATTGACTACGAGAAGGGCATCAACGTTCTTTCTAACCATCTCTCGCAATGCATGTGCATTGGACCATGATGTAGTTATTGTTTCAGTCTCAAAGCCGGGATACCTCATCAACTCTGCGGATAGACCACGATTTACCGCATCTATGAACTCATTGCCAAGCTCGGCTTTTTGAAGAAGACCCCTCACGGACCAGGCTGACATATGGCCAACAAGCCTCTTCCTGTGATCAAGAAAAACAACAAACCGAAAATTGTGAAATTTAGATAGAGTATCTAGATACTTTATCGCAGCATCTGGGCTATAGCTATCAGAGCCAAGTTGCATTAGCATAAGGATTGGCTTTGAATCATCAAGGTCTTGGACTTTCTGCTCTAGTGCCATCGGACTTTCTTTTAGCACTGACTGAATCTCGTCAGGCTCGGGTCTAACAGTTTCGGACGCCGCTGATATTGACTCATTAGCTAAGGTACGGAACTTTGCCTCTAGCCCCCCTGGGGCTTTCAACTCTTGAATCCTGCCCGATAAGATCACATATACAAGCAGTGGCAATAAGAGGAGTGATATTAGCAGGCCTTCTCCTGTTACCTTGAGATTGCTTGTTGCATGCCACAATATGCCAAGCCCTGCGGCAAGAAAAACTAGAGTACGCGCAATCGCAGACATTTCACTGCGAATGATCTTGTCATTAAAAATCGTTTTCCACATATAAGCAGTGGTGAGAAAACCTCTCAATCTTAGAGGGGTAGCACCATGACGCAACCAGCTGCCAGATCATTCCAACGCTGCCCCTGAGTGGCAGGCAAGAAGCTTTTGCTGTCGAAGTGGACTCGACGGCGGCCTGTCCACTCCAGGGGCTTGTTCGAAGGTGTCGCATCTCCACGGGCAGCGTTTGTGGACCTGCGCCTCGCGAGCAGAGCTCAAGCCACCTCCGCTTCACTTCTCACACTGGCGCTCATCTTCAGTCCAAGGGCCGAGACGACCTTGAGGATGGTGTCAAAGCTCGGGCTGCGCTCACCGGATAAGGCCTTGTAGAGGCCCTCCCTCTAAAGTCCTGAGTCGCTGGCCAACTGTGTCATCCCCTGGGCCCGCGCGATGTCGCCAAGGGCCTTTGCAATGAAGGCAGCATCACCATCCGCCTCCTCGATGCAGGCTTCCAGGTAGGCGGCCATCTCCACCGTTGGGTGTAGATGCTCGGCAGCGTCATAGGGGGTCGTCGTGGCGTTTATCAGGTCTCCTCCATCAGGTTGGATGTCAACAGAAGGGCCTCATCAATGTCATTGGCTTGTGAACACTTGTCTCCTCCAGCCAAAAGGATGATCAAGGCGGTTCCCCTCTGCAGGTAGTAGACCCTGGATCCAGGGCCTTAGTTGATCCGCAACTCCGACACGCCAGCCCCAACGGTGTTGACGTCACCAGGATTGCCGCCGATGAGGCGCTCGATCCTGGCCAGAACCTCCGCCCGGGCTCTCAGATCACGGAGACCCGCAAGTCATCTGCCGAACCGCTCGGTCTGGCGTACTTCAACCATGCAACAACTGTAGCCTCCTGGATACGACCACGTGACGTGGCTCCCATCCGTGGCCCAGTCCATATACGAGATGGCGGGGTAGTCATGCCGCTCACCATTGCTGCAGGACATTTATGTGTGTACGCCCCTGGAGCGCCGAATACGGAATGTAGATGTTGCACTCGATCGTGTGCTGCTGTGCCAATGGGTTTGCCTCCGGTAATGATGCAAAGAGCTCAATACTCAGGAACTTATCCCTGAAGCGGCTGTTGAACGACTCCACGAATGGATTCTCCCAGGGTTATCCTGGAGGGATGTAAGCCGTGCATGTACCACTGCCTGTGCAACACGCCTTTAGAGCATAGGCAATGAACTCAGGTCCATTATCCATCCGCAGATGGGTGGTGCTGGATACTGCTTGAGAAGTTCCTCAATGGTGTCGATCACATCGACAGCTTTGCATCGCCTGCCGGCACGAATGGCCAGGCACAGGCGGCTGTATTCATCCACGATACTCAAGGAGTTGAGCCTTCTGTCATCCATTGTCTGGTCGAATTGGAAGTCGATCGCCCACACGTGGTGCTAGTACTCGGCTCTCAGTAGTTTCCTGGAGACGTCTGCGGGCCGCGAGCGCTTCCGCGTACTTGGCAATGGCCGCTGGAGACCCTCCGTGCACCAGATCCGTTGCACCCGCTTGTGATTGACCGTCCAACTGTACAGCCGTAGGCGCCGGTAAACAGCCATGACTATCATCCAAGAAGGCTCAAGGAGTATGTTAGAAGAAGTATATGAAGCGCTATTATGACAAGAAATACTGGATTCACAAGATTCGCGATGGACATTTGCGACGGTAGGACTTGAGCAAGTGAAATCGCAAGTGAGTGCCATTTATTTACTAGATCAAACTTCGCCGGTGAACCAATAGGGTATCCATCATCTAATGATGCACCCGCTTTGCCGATTGTGCGAGAGACTTGGTATAGAGCGTCAATAGTAGAGGATATTGAAATAGTATCTAGGGTTGCGACTATCTCAGTCAAGCTATCAACTATCGAGACTTTTAGTGCCGCAAGTGTTGTCGTCACTTCTGATAGAAGATTCAAAACCAGCCCTCGACTGGTTGTCAGGCGATCACCAAATACGCCAAGCTTCTGGTCAAATGCTAATAGACTATTGTAGGCATTGATTAGGCTTTTGGAAAGAAGCTTGATATCATCACTGGCCCCTATTAATGTAGTTGCTAGTGAAGGTTCATTTTCATTTGTCAATTTTTGAAATAGTTCCTTAAGCTCTCTCTCAAGACGCTTGGTTTTGTCAACAGTTTCAAGTGCATTGAGGCCATCAACGAGTTGATCAACTCCCTTAGACCATTTCCTAAGTTTGTTTGAATTGTCAAGGAGAGGGAACAAGTCAATATCTCTATCAGGAACCTTAAGAGATTGGTCAATCGCATCGCCTGGATCCCAAAGACTATATCTCTTTCTAAACAACTTTATCGACTTACCATCCTTTGGCAGCTTCAGCGATATGTTAATAAATCTTCCTTCCGTAATCTTAAGTTTGTCCTCTAAGAGAATGAGTATCTCAATGATTGCCTTGGATACTGCCAGCACTGGAAGCGTTGTTGGGGCAGTCGATGTTGCCAATAGCCCTACACCGGCACCTAAAGCTAGAAGAACATCACCCACCGAAGGAATTAGGTTGTTGTTGATATCCTGTAGTGTCGACCCAACTTGACGTATTGTCTTTGCAATGTCATTAGCCTCTTCAGAATATTGTGGATTGATCGAGACTTGTGCAATACTCTCTCCAAAACTTGTTACTTGATCAGACGATAGGTAAACTTTTAAAGCTGCAAAAAAGTTGTCCTTGCCAGTTACCCTAAGCTGAAGATAGAGTTGATTAGCTTCAAGCTTTTGATAGACTTCATCGGGCAGGCGAAGCTTTAGGGCTTCAAGAGCTGAAGGGCCAAGGGAATACCACTCTGCTTTATACAATGTTTGTGATGTAACATCAATTATTTCTTTAAACTCACTCAGCACATTCTCGTCTATCGATTTGAGCATCCCAAGTAATCCGATCAGAAGTGAGTCTACTGCAGCCCTGGCCTCACTAATGCTTATTTCAAGGTTCCCACTTGCTTCGACAATTACAAATCTGCTTCGATCAAGTATATTTCTTGGTTCTTGAACTAAGGAGGGTATTTTGATTGCTAAGTCATCTGCCATTCGGGTGATCATATCTGCTGACTGAATCAGCTCCGTAGAAACAACTGAAACTGGTGTAATTAATTCAGAAAATTCGTTCAACAAAGCTTCGTTAAATCCAGTAAGAGTATTTCCTATGATCAGCAGCAGCCGTCTTCTGGCAGTCTCTAGCAGATAAACAGCTAAGACCGAATAAATACCGAGAGGAAATGCCATTCCCGAAGACGTAAGCAGCATAATCTCATGTGCCGAGGTTGATTGGATATAGACTCTTTATTGCCAGCTGCCAAGGTTGCGTTACAATCCGAAAGTGTTGGGTTTCGCTTCGGGTAATGCTTCCACGAACTGTTAGTCATTTGTATCTGATGTTACAAGCTAGCAATGGTGCTTCTCGAATGTGAAGATTCTTAGACTGTCTGTTGCGGTATTGGAGTCGTATGTATTCTACCGAAATCCCAAATCAATCGTTTAACCTTTTGAGTATCACATGAGCTTCTTATCTTTTCTATCTCTATTGATTGGGGCTGCTGCGCTGGCAGGCATGATCTATAACCTATTAACAACTGACAGACTAAAGAGGAGTACTGAGAACAGACTTGATGAGCTACGTGATAAAGTGGAAGATATTGGCCAAACAGTTAAGGTATTTGAGAATACATTGATCGCAGTAAAAGAACGACTCTCTGACGCTTCGGCAACTGTAGATGCTCTAAAGTTGTCTTCAAGGAAAAGTCTCGAGGATTTGTCCCAAGAATTGTCAGCTAGGATCGAGGAAACCAAACGTTCCGTACTTTCTCAGTCTCAGGAGGTATCATCAATAAAAGTAGAGATTATTTCCGTCCAGACTGATATTGATCAAACAAAACTGGACTTGGATTCTATTAAAGCTAAGATTGGCATTTGATGGTTGTTCGCATCCGCTTGCTGTTTACTGTTTACTGTTTACTGTTTTTTGGTGCCGGCTACTTCAAATTATTAGCTGCCCATTTGAATGGGTGAACTAATAAAGTGATATGGCTCTCTTTTTCTTGTTGCTTCTGGTCTCCTAACGGTGTAGTTGAGATTACAGCAAGTCATTTCTCTCAATTCTCTCGTTGAGTCGCTGTTGCGGGGGTAGTGGCCATGTTCTTGTTTTGTATTCATCCTTTTTCTCTTTGTCGCCTTAAGTCTGGCTTTCCTTTTTGCGCCACTTGCATCTTCCTTAGACTAAAACCTTCCTTTGCTCATGCATTGCGGCCGGATTATATGACGCTGGATTTCAAAAGTCCCAATGTTCATGGCATGCCCCCGCGCTCAGTGCAACGCTGCCTTGCCGGCTCCCGTTAAGGACGGCACATCCTTCGAACAGTACTTCGGCGGGTCCGGTATCCACCCCATGGAGGCGCCCTCAAGCCGCATAAGACTCCTGTCACCTTTGCAGGATGACCCAAGATACCCCTGATGGCAATGGATCTCAAGGACAACGTTGGCCGATCTGGGAACATAGGCGGACCCGGTATCCAACTGTGCATTCTGCTACAAAGCCCTGCAATGAATTTCTTCAGGCGTCTTCGCCGATCCACCCCATTTTCAGTTGATGATCTCCGTCCTCCTGCCTTGGAGGAGTCGAATCCATAGATCATCCCCCGCCCGCACGTGAACGCTGACTGAACCGACGGGCAGCTCAAGCGCAGCCTGGGCCCGCCATTCGGTGAAGAGGCGAAGAGGTGACAGCGAGCACCATCACTCTGCACCTCTCGTTTTGAAGGGTAGGGGTGGGCTCAAGGCCATCTCACCTGGGAACACTCTCACCACTCACCCCAGGCCGATGCCCCTGACCATTGCCGACATCTCCACCGAGCTCCTGATGGACACCACCACCGCCCTCCAGGAGATCGAGTGCCGCGTGAATGCCCGCGCCTTCACAGCCGTTCACCACCCCGAGCACGGGCCAGCGGTAAGGCAGGTGCTGGAGCTGCTCCTGGAGGTTCTGGACCGCACCAGCCCTGATGGGGTGATCTGATCTGAGCGGCGGCTCCAGAGTCATCAAATCTGCAGAGCGGTGCTTCTGCTACCGCTACTGCACGACAACCCGCCTTACGGACAAGCCCCACCAACCACTTCTGCAGAACTGGCTGACCGGGGATCAACGCCTTGGATCGAGGAAGTCAGATGGCTTGCACCGGGCGAGCGGGTCATATCAAGTTTGCGCTAGCTAGTGCGCTACATAATTGTTGCCAAGCCACAAACCTACTGCAACAGGATGCTTTTGGAGGAAAAAGCCACTGCATGGCATGCAGGGGGTCAGCGGTTCGAGTCCGCTTGGCTCCATTGACTTTTTAAACTTCTGCCTCCCTCACTGGGCGCAGAAATGGGCGCATTTTTGCGCCATCACTCACCTCCAAGCAAGGCATCTGACCAATGCCTGATCGCTCGCTAGACGTGGACGGGGGCCTCAGCCCCAGAGCGACCGCGGCACTCATGGGCCACAGCCTGCAGACACACAGCAGCACCTACGGCCAATGGACAGACGAAGACACACTCGACCTTGCACTCGAGCAGGCG
The DNA here is from genome assembly GCA_943369245.1 of Synechococcus sp. UW140. Taxonomy (GTDB): domain Bacteria; phylum Cyanobacteriota; class Cyanobacteriia; order PCC-6307; family Cyanobiaceae; genus Regnicoccus_A. The sequence continues at coordinate 14,203 of CALRMN020000007.1, forward strand.
AAACGGCGCCTTGACGACCTCCAGGCCCAGACGTGCCCCATGCCGTAAAGCCAGGGGGAGACAGGGTTCCTGCGGCCAGGGCCGGGACGAACCAGTGCTGCTGAGGCCTACGCCTGGCAGTGTGCGGGGGAGCAATGGCGAAATCGAGTTCAGAGGTTCGGTTTCCCCGACCACATCAAGTTGCGACTGATTGCGTAAGGTGAAGGCTCTACGAGAAGGACACCAACCCATGCGGCGCCTCTCGGCGACTCGACCACAAAGCCCAGGGCACTGCCCTTAGCTTTGAGGCCACGAGCAGCTTGAGTACTCCCTTCCCCTCTGCGTCGGAAGGAGAAAGTTTTAGATGATTGGTGCTGAAGTTTTACTTAATTGACTTTGAATAGCTGCCTCCAGCCGAAAGGCTAGAGAGCATGAAAAGAATTTTTTAGCTAAGAAGTAAGAATTTAATATCTAAGAGTTGTGAATTAATTCCGAACTTGTATTTTGCTCCGCTGATTTCATCAGCACGGCTCAGGATACAAGAAAAAATATTCGGAAGCCAGCACATCTAGCCGTATGCAGAGGCAACAATGCCCGACCACGTTTACGTCGTCCGTCTAGGGCGATTTTGCGGATTATCTCGCCTGCTTAGCAACCCACGCATGTTCGGGGGTTGAGCAAGTGGATCATCCAAGTCAGTTCACTTGGCTCCCTACAGGGCCGGCTTCACGGGAGCTCGCCGTGAGCCAACCCACCCTGAAGCGATATGCCGACCGGGACAACATCCTCCACGAGGGTGTGCACTGGCGTCATGGCGCCTACAGCAACAGCCCCAGGTTGTGGAACATCCCCCTGTGCAGACAGGCGCTGACCTACCGGGGCCGGGGGCGCAAGTGAAAACGCCAGAAGAGTTCAGCAACAGCACCGGATCACCAGTTACACCTCTCCTTCCAACCATGGAATCAACCAACACGGAAGCCCCGCTTCTCATGGCGGGCACAGTCGCTTCGGCCGCCGGCGTGGAGGAAGCCCCCCAACCTCCTTGCTCCGCCTTAGTCAGCGTCTCCGACGTTCTCGAGGGGGGCCTTCGGGCCTCTGCCGTCGGATTTCAACCGGACCACCAACTGCCAGCCGCCAAGGAGGAGGACATCGACGTCCACCATCACCTCCTCGACGAGCGTGATGCGGACAGCACAGGCGACACAACCTGCAGTCGCTCAGGCGATAGCCCCGCCCCTTCAACGGCTTCAGCGACGGCAACCACCTCGGAGGTCGTTGCTGCCGAGCCCGACACCTCGGCCTCGGACAGCGATGAGCTGATCCCCTCGGCACTGCTCTCGCCTCGTCCCGGGGCCGCAGCGGCGGATCAGCCCGATCCAACCTTGAAACCCACCGAAGCTGAGAGCGACCACGCAGAAGCCGTCATCACGGGCCAGTCCAATGGCCCTGGCGGCACCATCCAGGACGGAAACCGCAATGGGGTTGCTACCTCCCCGGAGGCCCTTTCCGAGCCACCTCCGCAGCCTTCAGTGGCAGCGGAGGAGCAGGGCGGCGTGAACGAGGCTCCTGGTGGCCCCGAGAGCCAACCTACCGACCGGACCCAGTGCCTCCGGTTGGAGGAGATCCTGCCGGGATCACGACTGGTGGACGCGTTGACGGTGCTGAGCCGGGGATTGCCGTTCAGCGATGTCGACCTGTTGATCGTGTTGCTGGGCCTCGTCTCGGCCCTCACCAAGCTCGGAACCATGGCGGTGGCCAATGTGAGCGCCAAATTCAAGGTGCCCACCAATCTCTTCGTGACCATCGTGGGCGACACCGGCCTGAAGAAATCGGTCTTGATGAACGTCGCCATCATTGAACCCCTGAAGGCCATCGAGAGATGGATGGCAGAGAAGAACGACAAGGCTCTGGCCGCATGGAAGGGGATCTGCGATGCCATCCCAAGGGGCAAGACCAAGCCAGCGAGACCTATCGCCCTCTGCTGCCGGACCACCGACTACACCGGCCCCAGCCTGGACGCCCAGCTGCAAGCCCACGAAGCCGAGAAGCTGCCCCTGCTGATCTATCAAGAGGAGCTCTCACGCCAGTTGACCTTGCACAAGAAAGACAACGGCGACGAACAACGGCTGCTCGCGCTCTTCAACGGGAGTGGGAACAACACCCTGCGCATGACCGGGAATCGGACCTACACCAGCAGCCACTGCTCGGTCGTCGGCGCCATTCAGGATGAGGTCCTCGCCACCTTCCACAACACCGAGGACTCCAACGGGTTCTTCGCGCGATTCTTGTTCTGGCCGATCAAGAGCAAACCGACGAAGCTCCCGATCACGAGTGATCCGGGAGCGGTACGGCAGCGGGAAGACGCAGAAGAGTACCTGAGGATCATCGCCGGCAGAATTTTCTCCCAGGATCCGCGTTCCTACGTCCTCTGCGAGGAGGCCATCCGCGAGTTCGCCGAATTCGAGTACGAGTGCCAACAACTGGCCCTGGAGGCCGCTCCTGGCGCTGTAGCCGCCCTCAAGGGCAAGACAGCGGGGAAAGTCCTCAGGGTGACGGCCTTACTCCACATCATTGACTGTGCCGAACGAGAGGAGCCGCACTTCTCCACCACCATTCCGGTTCAGCATCTGCGCAGCGCGATTCGCGTTGTGGAGGCCTCCGAGGGGTGGGCGACGGCCTTCATTGAGGATCTCGTGGCCGGCCAGCTGCCCGAGGCCAGGGCCAGCCGGTTGAACCAACGGATTCATGACATCGCCCTCAAGAAAGGGAAAGTCATGAGCTGGCCCGAAATCCGTCGGCAGCTTAGTCCTGCCGAGAAGAAGGGGGCCACGAGCGACCAAGCCGCGGGAATTTTCCAGCAGCTGGTGGACATTGGGATCGGGGAGCTGAGTAGAGGCCCCAGGGGTGGTGCTCGTTACCAGGCAACCAAGGCCTGGCCAGCAACCTGATGATTGGGGAAGGGGGGAACTGCAATCCCCCCCTTCCCCTCATCAGAACCAAGTCCAGCAAAGGGAAGTCGCCTAAGGGGGAAGGGGGGAACGGGCCAAGACGGCGAACGACCCCAGCCCAAAACCAATTCAGACGAAGACATCGGTCTGGAGGCCACCCCGATCAACGTCGTGGCCTTCTGCCCCCTCTCTCCTTGCCATCAGACCACCGTCGGCAACACTTCATTGAGGAGTCAGTCCTTGCAGCTCGCATGGGGGTGGAGACAGACCACAGATGAGCACCCGCCTGGGAGGCATCGGAAACAGCAAATGCTCTTAGTCCTTCAGATTGCTTCCCCTTGAAGCAATTCTAATCGCCCAGATGGCTTCTCCTGCAGTGCTTTTGCCCATTACGACCGCAGATGCCCGCTTGGTTCAGGGTCTTACCCGGCTGAGGTGCTATCTCCCATCGCACTGCCGCTGCTCAGAGGCGGGCCAGCTCCAGGGTGACGGAGCTGGCCCGCGAGGCCCTCAGGCCGACACTTGCTGTCTGAGCGCCTCTAGAGCCTTCTTCTGGGCCCGCTGCACGCCCATGGCGCTGAGCCCCAGCTGCTTGGCGGCATCCCGGAGGCTGAGCCCCTGCAGGACGGTGAGCCTGAGGGCAGCGGCTTGGGCGGCGGGGAGCTGATCGAGCATGGCCTCCAGCCCCGGATCACCAACCTCTGCTTCCGGCAGTGAGGTCTGATCCGGGGCGGGGAGGAGATCGAGCCAGCTGCCACCACCACCGGGGAGGGGCAGGTCAAGGCTCTGGTGCTTCCAGATGGCCTCGCTCCTGGCTGATTTCGGCAGCCTCACCAGCAGGGCACGATCGCGGATCCAGTGGGCCAGGGCACCCACGATGCAGCGCTTGAGGTAAGCGGGAGCGGTGAGGGGATCTGTGACGCGGCTGCAGGCCCGCACCAGCTCCAGGCGGGCCACTCCCTGGGCATCGCCAGGCTCAAGCAGGTCTGGGTAACGGCGGCTGAACTGGCGGGCGAGGGCATCAGCCAGGGAGAGGAACTGATGAACAAGGCGGTCTCGGTCAGAGTGGGGTCGCATCGTGGTGATGACGCAGGACGCGCCCCCCACCCCGCAGCACCGCGTAGGGACAATCGGGGGAAGACCAAGCCAGGGCCACGACGCCCCCACCAGCCGATCACCGTTCATCACCCACTCAGGGCTGACCCTCTCGTCAGGACGTCACCCCAGGCAGCCAACGCCAGCGGCTACGACATCACTCCGGTCACCACAACCAGCAACACCAGCGCCACGAGCGGACGTAGCGAAACCTCGAGCAGGCGCGAGCGGGTGCAGCGAAGACCGCAGGCGCTGGGAACACAGGCATCACCGCTTGCCCCAGCTCCGCTCACAGCGACGGAGCTCCAGCTCGATGGCGATCTTGCGAGCTAGCTCCCAAAGGGGCCAGGCCAAACGAACGAACCAGCGCAGCGAGCGCGTATGGCGCTGCAGCCAGAACCAGCAGGTCAAGGAGATGGTGCGGCTTTTCATGGCAGGAGCGCCAAGGACAACGCCTGCCCAACCCGGTGCCAGGTCCGTCAAGGGGGCCGTAGGCACATGCGCAGCCCTTGATCGACCTGGCGGCAGTCACAACAGCGCAGCCAACGAACACAGCTGCAAGCCGGGTTACGGTCAGCGCTGGCCTGCGCAGAGGCCATGAAACCGCAGCCGCAACCAACGAGTTGGCTGGAACCTCAGTTGAGTTCGCGGGCGTCAAAGCCCGGCAGTTCCTCCACCTGCTGCTGCTCCAGGTACGGGTGAGTGGTCCAGCTGTCCCAGCAGGAGCCGATCAAGGCGGGATCGTTCACGGATGGCAGTGAAAGCTCACCCTGGCGATCAGCAGGTGCAGGCTCTCTCCAACCGCAAGCGCTTTCAGCTTCCCAGGCCTCAATCGTGGCAGCCAGCTGCAGGGAGGAAGACGCTGAGGACGCGGTTGGAGCAGGACAAGCCTCGCGCTGAGCTGAAGAATCATGCGAGGCAAGGATCGGCTCCATGGGAGGAACGGCGAAGAACACCGCTCCCACCCACCGGCTGCAGCAGCTCAGGCAAGGGTGGTGCGATAGCGACACCCGCGTAGCCCTTGCCGGTTGCTGTCCCCACCCCCAGAGAACAGCGAGGGGCTGGTGGGGTGGCGGTGGATCATCGGGGCGGGGTTTGACGTTCTCCCTGAGCCCAACTGCAGCGACACTTCAGCGGGCACTGCCCTTAAGCCAGAGCAACTCGAAGCCTTCCTCATGACTTAGCAATCACGTAAGCTCCTGTACCAATCATCAACTTACTGGCATTCATTGTGGCAGGCCTTTTACCCGAAGCGACTTCCATCTAGCGGGCGTAAAGAACCGAGAATCCCGAGAGAAGGTAGAACCGGAGACTCAGGGAGCTGGCATGCTCGTGATGTTCCCTCTCGCGGAGCGAATTATGTATCGACCACCGCTCCAGGTCCAAGTGGCTGGGGTAAATCATCCGTTATCTTCCCAAATCCGCGCTGAGCCACCAGCATCCATGGAATACATCGTGGCCTTACCGTAAGACAACCAGTTTATGAGGAGATTGGCATGACTCCCAGTGGCAAGTGAACCAGTCCTATTCAGGACTGTGCATCGTTCACTTCTGCCATTAAAAACACAACTACGAACCCAGCTCTGTGCATGTACGGGGGTTGCCAGCATCCACAACGAAATAAACGCGGCCAAGGTGTCCCGCATTGATTGAGAATTGATGAACATCAGCATTATTGCTGCATCCATGGTGATCCGCAGCACACAGTACTGTCTCGGCTCAAACATTATTGATGATCCGGATCCCCTGGCTGCCCTTACGAGGGAAGATCCCCAGCGCCTTGGCCTCCGCGAACCCACACCAGTAGGGCATTGCCGATCCCCGAATGTGCATCCCGAGCGTGAGCAGGATCGGATTGGCGCCCCAGTAACGATGACCAGAGAGCAGGTTGACGTGGTGACCGCCACCACTGCCATCCCACTCCCTACGCCAAGGCGTGTTGCCTGACTCGAGGAGCTTGATCAGGGACTCCACCAGCTTCTCGGCTGGCGATGCCTGAACAGAACGCTCGGATCTGAACCTGGAGGTGGAACGAGAGCGGGTTGAGGCTTTGGTGGTACCCATCGGGCAGCAGCGCAGGACCCGAAGCACCAGCGCGGCCAGCAGCAAGGGCTGGCCCGGGACCTCGACCCTGCACAAGTTCCCTGGGTGTCTGAGGTGGTTGCACGGTATCGGGCCAGGCTGCAGCGGCGACCTTTAAAGGGGTATTGGCTGACAAGAAAACACCAATTCCCACTGGCATCGGGGCAAGACTGTGAACCAAGGGCGTTACTAGGCTTAATCTCGAACTGTAATCCTAGATAAAGAATTCCAGGAGCTTCATGCCGTGAGGGGGTTCCATGGCCACACTAAATGCGTACATGTGCTCTGACAATAGGTGACGGCGGCCAAGCTACCCGTCGCTGGTAACGATCAGATCAGTCTAGCAATATTAACATTAAAGCCCAAAGACTCTTTTTTAAAAACTAGGTGATTCCATGAAACAACCCAGTAACTCTGAAACCGTCAAAAAACTTCAGGAGCATCTTAAGGAGCCCCCAGAAAGCTGGCTAAAGCGGATAGGGGATATTTACCAAATCGACTCATCATCCCTTGTTGAAGAGGCAATTAGAATATGCGGAATTAGGCGGAAACTTAAGGAGATCTTGAAGCGTGAATGGATTGAGATAACACGTCTAAAGCCCATTCCAGATCCAGAGCTGGAAATATTGCCAATCCTTAGGAGATTTGAGGAATTCACGCATTTTGTTAAACCTCAGTCAATAATGCATCTTAAGCAGCTGTGTGGCGTCCCTAATAGTGCATTTCTTCGAGCACGTGCTTTGAACCCCTGTCACTGCCCGCCACACGAAATACAAAGTCACCTGTTACCCAATGATAGGATTGTTGATCTGTCGAGACTCGGAGCAGCACAGCGATTAGCCGTAAAGCAACTTGCAGAGAACCTGCTATATGGATACGCCGACGAAGAGGAGATGACAAAGAACCCACAACTAGCGGCCGCCGGAAATTTTGCATTATCTCGAGCCGAAATCCTGCCAATCTTCGCAGCAAAGAATCTCATTGTCTGTGATGGAGAAAAAGTTGTGTTTAGCGGCTTTGCCAGCCTGCTATTTCACAATGTTATCATCGAAGGAAGCGGAGAAATAAACTTGGGGAATTATTCGAAGCTGGTCGCATATAATATTATCCGCGTCTGACCCGCTACTTCACTTCTGACTCGTCCTTCATTGATTTAATTGTTATGGCTAACTTCAGTGGTCCGGGACATGATGGAGCCCCTGGAGCTCCTGGTACTCCAGGGCAAGGTGCGCCGCCGCATAATCCACCTCAAGCCGGTGCTGGAAATAAAGGTCGCGATGCCGAATGCAGCACATGGGGTGACGAAAAGCCAACTGACGGCACTGCAGGACAGGCAGGTGCTCAAGGTATACCTGGCGGAAATGGGGGCCCTGGGGGGAATGGAACTAACGGCAGCGATGCAGCAATACAGATAATCCAGGCAACAATTTTTGATGGAACTATTACATTGAATTACCGTGGTGGCCATGGAGGCTCAGGTGGCCAAGGAGGGAATGGGGGACAAGGTGGCCCTGGTCAAATTGGCGGACCTGGAGGACAAGGAGGTAGTGGGAAAGGGTGTGAAGCACACGCAAATGACGGGCCTGGAGGAAAGGGGGGTGATGCTGGTCCCGGAGGCTTTGGTGGCAAAGGGGGGGACGGAGGAGACGGAGGACGTGGGGGAAGGGTAACAATTCTATATCCACCAGATGTCTCCATTCCGAACGTCTTGGCTGAGCCAAGCGATGGCCTTGCTGGTGGCTCAGGTGGTGCTCAAGGAGCTGGAGGATCGGGTGGTAGTGATGGTGCTCCCGGGGCAGGTGGTGGGGGAGGGGCACTATCTGGAAATCCATTGCCTCCACAGGACCGCCGTGGCGCCGATGGTGCTCATGGTGAGAACGGAAGCTCAGCAATAGTTGATGTTATTCCTGTTGATGAATAAACAAAAACGAAATGAACACGGAGTGTCATCAATATAAATGCATGAGCGCTCCTGAGCGCTGGGCTCAATTACACGCTCAGCGCTTAGGTCTGCCGCGAGACGACCGTGTGTTTATGATGTACGACAAATTAATCTGCGCTGCACTGAATGTTCCAAACTCCCCGATTGTACGCAGGCCCTCCATGGCCCATGATGGAACTCCACTTACACTTTCGACTTCAATAACAGAAAATACAGATAGCCACCTTCTGTTGAGATTATTGGTAGAACCAGGTGGTCAGGCTATCAGCGTTTCCAAGCAGCTGGAATTAACCTTATCTTTAATGGATGACTTGTTTTCGGATTGCTGTTGGTCTGTGGCGAGCAGGCAACTTACCTCTATATGCCAAGCTGTCCTTCCAGCTGATCGAGATACTGCAAACGATTGGTGGGGCGGAGCATGGCTTGGCCTAACAGTACATCCAACAGGCTCATTTCAGCTACGACTATATCTAAATATGCGTTGGGGTTCCTTGCAGGATAGATGGCAGCGAGTGATGGATGCAATATGCTTGTTTGCAGACAGCGCTCTGACACCTGCTCTCACTGAACTTGTCAAATGCTCTGAGAAAGGTGCAGTGCCTGTAGGTCTAGGTTTGGCGTTTTCAAGGGGTGAACTTGTTGCCATGCGTCTATATGTAGGCGTCGAAGATCCTGCTCAGTACTGTTTCTCTTCCTTTTTGCATAGTGACATGTTTTTCATGCGAGATGAAGTCGTTCATTATTGTAAGAGTGTGTGTGATTACCTTGGAGAGTTGCCTAGGCAAAGCCTGACTATCGGCTATGACTTTGTCCTTCAATCAGGAATCGTTGATGCAGGGATTGCTCGTTGCAAGTTTGATGTATCATGCCAGTGGATTGGGCGAGATGATCGCGTTACCATAAAGCAATTTTCCTGTGATCTTGCCCATAGCTACGGCCTTGCAAGCAACAGTCTGTCGAAGTTCTACGATGATATAGATAACTGTTTTGGTGGGGGGCTCATTGAGTTCCTTAGTCTATCAGTCCTTAGTCAATCGCTAGGCATGAGCGCCTACTGCAAGCCTGATGGGTACTCCATATACAAAGGTTATTAGCTCCCTAAGGCGAGCAGAGAAGTTCCTTTGCGGACATCAAGATCCTGACGGAGCATGGAGGGACTTTAATTTAACGCCTGGGTGTAGCGATGCATGGATCACTGCAGTTGTAGGCACCGCATTGACTGCAGTGCCCAGATCTCAGCAATCACTGAACAACGTACTTCAGGCAGCTAATTGGCTTCATCATCAGCGCCGTGATTGTGGATGGGGCTACAATGGCAATACTGCAACCGATGCAGATAGCACATCTTGGACACTACTCTTTCTTGGAAGTATTAGCTGCTTGCAAGGGCTAGATCCTATAGCCATGATTGCACCATGGGTAGGACTTGACGGCGGTATCACGACATTCTGTGGCAGCCAGTTCGGGCACTGGAGTGACGAGCACCCCGAAGTTACTGCTATATCCGCAAGAATGCTACTCAATGTTGCCGGACCCTGTCAACTGGCATCCCAGTTGCTGAGACGTATTTGTAGTACGCAGCAGCAGTCTGGAACATGGAGTGCCTACTGGTGGTTCGACAGTGCTTATTCCACGGCTCAGAGTTTATGGACACTTGCCTGTGCGGACCTTATAGCTGCCATCAATTATAATGCATCCCTTAACTGGCTTAATTCTGCCTATTCTCACTTCGGCACTACATTTATGCTTTCCAACTTCTTATTGGCGTCCACGGCTCTTCATTGCGAGACTGTATACATGAATTGTCTTCGTCAATTACTCTCCCTGCAACTAGCAGATGGTGGATGGCCGGGCTCTCCTGTGTTATTAGTGCCAGACCAAGCTGGCAGAAAACCACTTGGAGATGCGATCCCAGACAAGCGTCGCTTGCTAAGTTCGGCCTTGGCTCTGTATGCAATAAAATGTGCTGTGTTTTCTAAATTCTTGGTTCCAGGATCCGGCCCCATTTCAACCTAGAATTCTGTATTAAGGAGACTCTGGAAAACCCAGCTCGTCTGCGGGACAATGGCCCTGTGATCACAGGTCAGGACTAGGTTGATGGGTGGCAAGCAGCTCGGCTTCTCTGACTACGAGCAGACCGCCGCTAAGAAGCAGACCAAGCGGGAGAAGTTCCTGGCAGAGGGGGCCCTGGCCAGGGCCGACTGAAAGTCTCATTAGGCCCTCTCCAGCGACTGGAACCCGCTCCAGCCGAGCATCCTGTTGATGTCGTGGGCCACGGCCATCAATCCAGCCCTGATGGAGCGGAAGCCATTGGTCCGCAGCAGGTTGAGGCCCAGGGTGCGCAGTAGCGCCAGAGTCTGAACGCCGTTGCGTTCGGCATAGCGGTGGGCGTCCTCGCCAAGTTGCACATCACGGACCCAGTGCCACTCGTTCTCGATTGCCCAGCGCTGTCGTACAAGGCGCAGCAGGGCCTTTGGGCTGGTACGCATCGTCGTGATGAATTGGTGGACGTGGCGGAATGGCTTGCCGTCACGTTTGCCTGAGGACACCAGTTCAATGATCCAGCTGGCGCCGATCCAGCGCTCGCGGATCGCCTCTGTGGCGTTGCGGGCCCTCAGTTCCCAGAGCACCTGGCGGCCGTGACTTTTCTCGAAATCGCTCTCCTGGACAGGGAAGTGTCGCTGGTATCGGAACTGATCGGCGATCTGCCGGTGCAGTGTGCGCTGATTTTTCTTGACGGTCAGGAGCAAGTCGGCCCCCTGTTCTGCTGCGAGCTGAAAAAAGACGGTGAGGTGTGGAGTGCATCCGCCTGGATCAGCACGCCATTGAGATCGAGCGTGCTCAGCAGCTCCTTGAGGGCAGCGCGCTCATGGTGACGTGGACCCTGGAATCCGGTCCAGGGTGAATGAGAGTCCTCAGCCGGCCAAACTGGGCCGGGGACTCGACCATGAAACGCACCAGGCACACAGCGGAGCAGATCATCCGCAAGCTCAAAACCGCCGAGCAGCTAATCGCCCATTGCAAGACCGTCACTGAGGTGTGCCGCGTGATCGAGGTGACACAGCCGACGTACCACCGCTGGCGGCAGCAGTACGGGGGCATGCAGGCCGAGGAGGCCAGGCGACTGACCCAGCTCGAGAAAGAGAACGCCCGGCTCTAGCCGAAGGCTTCTCCGAAGGAGTAGAAGCTTCTGGCAGAAGCCGAGCTGGAGAAGGCGATGCTCAAGGATCTTGCCGAGGGAAACTTCTGAGCCCGGAGCGTCGTTGCGCTGCAAAGCGCACCTCGCGGTGCGACAGAGCCGTCGAGGTTCTGCAGGAGCGTTACCGGGCTTCTGAACGCTTTGTCTGCCGGGTGGTGGGGCAGCACCGCAGCACCCAGCGCCATGGCGGCAAGGTCATCGATCTGGAGGAGGCCAAGCTCCGGCATCGTCTCCGGGAGATCGCAGCGGACCACATCCGCTGGGGCCGCCGCATGGCCTACCGCCTGCGGCGGCGGGAGGGGTGGACCGTGAACCACAAGCGGGTGCAACGGCTCTGGCGGGAGGAAGGCCTGCAGTGGCCTACCCCCAGGAAGCGAAAGCGGGCACGGCCCGCGGACGGCTCAGTGAGGCGTCACAGAGCCCAGCATCCCCACGAGGTCTGGGCCATGGACTTCCAGTACGACGCCACGTCTGATGGCCGCAGACTCAAGGTCCTGAACGTGATCGAGCACAGCCGCCTCTGCCTGGCAACCCGCGTGGGCAGGAGATGCAAGGCCAAGGATGTGGTGGCCGTGCTGGAGGATCTCAGCAGCCTCTACCCGGCGCCAGCGTTCATCCGATCGGACAACGGGCCGGAGTTCATTGCGCAGGCTCTGCTGGACTGGTGCGAGGCCAGCAGAACCAGCACGGCGTACATCGAGCCAGGATCTCCGTGGGAGAACGGTTTTGCCGAGTCGTTCAACGGCCGGTTCCGCGATGAGTTCCTCAACACCGAGTTGTTCACCACGGCTCCTGAGGCGCAGTTCCTGGCCGATCGTTAGCGCTGGGAGTACAACTCACTCAGGCCGCATTCGGACCTCCAGGGGCTGACGCCCCTGGAGGCAGCTCAACAGAGAGCAGCAGCATGACCACAACCACCCACTCTCATAAAGGCCTGGACCGATAAAGGGGGTCACGTCAATTTCACCGGAAAGTTTAGCTCCTGCATGTGTAGACAAATCCACACCCAGCCCAATAAAATTCCGCGAAGATCGAAGCTCTGTCAACTTTTGAAAACTCCGCATCTCCGCAGTTCAACAGAGGTGATCCGCAGCGCACTCCAACGGCAAATCAGGGGAGCCCTCGAAGAAATCTCTATCCTGTCGAGCAGGCGCACGCTTCTCCTTCTGGCCCTCGCGTTGATCGCGTCCGTCGTCTTCACTATCGCCTATGTCGAACGGGAGACGCCCACCTGGTTCTGGGATTATGCGAACTACCACGAGAAATACAAGGAGTTAATCAAAGAATTCCACGACGGCATCTTTCCATTCATTGGCTTCGTCCGCAGAAGTGTCCTCCACAGTCAGCACAATGTGACCCCGATCGTTCCCCTGCTACCGGGCCGCCTCCTGCTGGGTCCCCACCGGGTTGGCTACATCCTCAACCTGGTGATTGCCTATCTCTTTCCCGCCTGCCTCCTCACCGTGCTGCTAGCGCGCCGGGCCTGGGGCCAGGCCTGGGGTGCCACGTCCTCACTTGCAGTCACTGCCTACTCCCTCCTCTACGTTCCCTACTGGGCCCCCACCCTGCGTGGTCATCCGGACGTGGTCTGTGTGCTGCCACTCGCGTGCGCCACCCTGCTACTGATCCGCAGCCGCTACCTACAAGCGGCCACCCCGGGGCGATCGGTGGTCATCGGCCTGCTGTTATGGAGTTCCTTCCTGCTGCGGCGCCACACGATCTTCACGGTGGCCGCTCTGATCGTGGCCACAGCGGTGTTCGCGGCCATCGAGAGCTTTATGCACCGCAGGGCCTGGGGCCGGACCGGAGCGGGGCGTTGGCTGCTCCATCTGGCGTGTTTGCTGGTGGCCCTAGTGCTGCCGGCCCTGATCTTCCAGCACGACTACGTGATGGAGATCATGGGTCAGCCCTATGCCTCTACCTTCAGTGCTTACCGGCAGGAGCTCTACACCCAGCTCAATGAGCTCTACCGCTTCTTCGGTCCGGTCCTGCTGGTAAGCGCCGTCGCCGGGGCCTTCCTTGCCCTGGCGCGAGGGGCTGGGGGCATTCTCTTCACCTTGCTGGTGCCGCTCCTCACTTTCCTCGGCTTTCAGAAAGCCCAGGCCCCCAGCGACCATCACCTCCTGATCCTTTCCCTTTTTCTCTTCCCGGCCTCCTGTGTGCCGTTCGTGCTGATCGGGGCCTACCTGCGGGGGGCACTGAGGCGGCCCCTGACGGCTCTCTGGCTTGCCGTTCCCGCCTTTGGCTTCCTCCACACTTTCCCTCTGCAGGCGGCCGCCGCCGATCTGCCCTCCTCCCCACTGGCGGCCATCGCCCCCCCCCGCACCTATCCGCCCCTGAGGCTTGAGAGCTACGAGGAAGTGAAGGGCCTGGTAAAGGATCTAAAGGCGATCCAGCGGCAGCAGCGCGGAAGCACCTTCGCCATCCTGGCCTCGTCCGACCAGCTCAACACCGACATCGTAAGGGCCCTCGGCTCCAGGAGCCTGCGCGAGTCGTTGGTGGGTGTGAGCGGCGTGGACCTCAGGGATGCGTTCCGTCTCCAAGTGCTTGACGCCGATTACATCGTGGCCTGCGATCCCCCCGCCATCCATCTCGGCGAGAAGCATGAGCGCGTGATCACTGTTCCCTCCCGGGCCCTACGGACACCGGGCAACCCGCTGCACGATTCCTATCAACGACTCCCAGGCAGAGACTATCACCTCGCAGACAACACGACAGCCTTCGTCTACAAGCGAATCCGGCCGCGGACCGAAGCCGAGGTGACCTGGCTGCACCTGGAGCTGCAGCGCTACCACCCCAGCTGGCAGCGGTACGAGAGCCATCTCGGCAAGCCACGTGGAGGCTTCTGATTGAGATGGGTGCCTTTTTTTGGACAGTCTGGGCCCCTCACATCGTTAACCCAGGACAGGAGTAGGGCTGGTTAAAAGTCTTATCTCGAGCTTGGTTCTGGCTTGCTCGTCGCCATCGCCACTAGCTACGTGATGTCGTGAGTTTCGGCCTGCATTCTGGTTCGGATCGAGTGAAATCCAGCCAGTCGGAGCAGGTTGAGTGCTACTGACGTGACCCCCTTTATCGGTCCAGGCCTTTATGAGAGTGGGTGGTTGTGGTCATGCTGCAGCTCCCTGTTGAGCTGCCTCCAGGGGCGTCAGCCCCTGGAGGGCCGAATGCGGCCTGAGTGAGTTGTACTCCCAGCGCCAGCGATCGGCCAGTATCTGAGCCTCAGGAGCCGTGGTGAACAGCTCAGTGTTGAGGAATTCATCCCGGAATCTGCCGTTGAACGTTTCGGCAAAACCGTTCTCCCACGGGGCTCCTGGCTCGATATAAGCCGTTCTGGTGGTGGTGCTGGCCTCGCACCAGTCCCGTAGAGCCTGCGCAATGAACTCCGGCCCGTTGTCCTGACGTGACCCCCATCAGTGGTCCAGTTCCTATGAGAGCTGGTGGGGTGATCAGGCCGCTTTCCATTGCTGGAGGACTTCCAGGGGCGTACGCCCCTGGAGCGCCGAATGCGGTCTGTACGTGTTGTACTCGATCCGGTGCTGCTCTGCCAACACCTTTACCTCAGGCAGTGAGGCAAAGAGTTCAATATTCAGGAATTCATCCCTGAACCGGCTGTTGAACGACTCCGCGAATGGATTCTCCCAGGGTGATCCTGGAGGGATGTAAGCCGTGCCTGTTCCACTTCCTGTACACCACTCTTGCAGTACATGGGCGATGAACTCAGGGCTATTGTCCATCCGTAGATGGGTGGGTGCTGGATACTGCCTGAGAAGTTCCTCAATGGTATCGATCACATCGACAGCTTTGCAGCGTCTGCCGACACGAATGGCCATGCACAGGCGGCTGTATTCGTCCACGATATTGAGGAATTTCAACCTGCGACCATCCATTGTCTGGTCGAACTGGAAGTCGATCGCCCACACGTGGTGCGGGTACTCCGCTCTCAGCAGCTCTCTGGAGCCCTCTGCGGGTCGTGAGCGCTTCCGCTTGCGCGGCAGGGGCCGCTGGAGCCCCTCCTCGCGCCAGATCCGTTGCACCCGCTTGTGGTTCACGCTCCAGCTCTCGATCCGCAGGCGCCGGTAGACCAACCGCCGGCCCCAGCGCACGTGGCGCCGGGCCAACTCCCGGATCCGCTGCCGCAGCTTGTGCTCCTCGATGGCCGCCACCGGCACGGGGCGGCGTTGTGTGTTGCGGTTCTGGCCGGCCAGACGGCAGGCACGCCGCTGGGACACCTGGAATCGATCCTGCAGAACCATCACGGCCCTGCGGCGACGTTCCGGGCTCAGAAGTTTCCCTCCGACAACTCCTTGAGCATGGCCTTATCGAGTTCGGCGTCAGCGAGCAGTCGTTTGAGCCTGCTGTTCTCCTGCTCAAGCTCCTTGAGTCGTTTCGCCTCCGAGGCTTTCATGCCGCCGTAGAGCTGCTGCCAGCGGTGATACGTCGCTGCCGACACCTCCAGTGCTCGGCACACATCGGCAACGGTCTGTCCTTGGTTCAGTAGCTGGTCAGCCGTCCGCAGCTTGCGAATGATCTGCTCGGGGTTGTGGCGTTTGCGTTTCATGGGGCTTCTCCTGGCCAAGTCTGGCCGGTAGGGAAGCTCTCATAAGGACTGGATCAGGTTTTGGGGTCCACGTCAAACGGTCTTGGATTCATGCCTAATAGCTTATATTCATTTTCCGTGTTCCATGGGGACGCCTGGGAGGCTCAGCCAGCAGTCAGTCTCTCTCCTCTCTCTGAAGCCCTGATCATCAGATTTATCAGATATCGTCCTCAATCTTCGATCTTCTCGTCCAGTCAATCTCGCGGTTAAGCTGGATTGATCGACTTGAGCGCATCCAGAGGCTGGCCAAGCGCTTCCTCATGTGGAACGTCATGAAGGTTTCACTTGGGCTTCAGTGACCACTGCCGGGCCTTGGGTGCGCTTGCTGAACTCACCCACCTCCTCCACAGCGCTCGGAATCCCAGAATCCTGCAGATCAACCGCAGCGTCCTGCGCGCCGAGTATGACTGGATCATGGTGTCGCGGATGAAGACTCGAATCAGACATGGTTTAACTAATAGGAGGCGAGCGGCAAAGCCTTCAGTGTCATCGTTATAGACATCCCGGCATTTGAATTCGCACCTGGTTATTACGTATTGGATAACCAACATGAAGCGGCTGGCTTACCATGCTACAAATACAAGAACATTCATACAATCAATCCCTGAGATACTCAACTTGGCGAATGGAACCACAAGGCAGATAAATGTGACCATGTTTCGCGAGATCTCGCGCTCTCTAGTTGCAGAGCCTCTTGAAGCAATAACGATGCAGCAATGCCTCACGTTTTGCCAGTGCGTTGGCCTTGGCACATGTTCAGCGCAGGTACGGTTACCACTCCTAAAGCGGCAAAAGCACTGGCCGCACAGGACAGATATGTACGGTGATCCGCTTATCAGAATACGCTTTGACCAATAACGTGCTCACAGCCCCGCTTCGTCCCTAAGTTGATGGCATGGAGAGGAAGCATATGTTTTTCAATCTGTCTCAGGCAAGAAAAGCCTAGACGAGGTGATTGATCGCGGACAGGGAGGCCGCAGTTGATCACTGGAGAAACTTATCTCATCACCATATCGATCTTCATTCACTATTAGGAATCAATTCAATGATTACTTCAGCCAGGCCTGCACAAAGTGGCCATGTCAAGAGATATGCAGAGTCAGAAGGAGGCATGTGGGATTCACAAGGTACCGAGCTGCTTGACCCCCGTGTCATTGAACCCGTTATGTATCTGGCCGATCCTGAAAGTCATAGTGGATGGGGCTTCCACCGACGTGCTGAGCTCTTGAATGGTCGCCTAGCCATGTTGGGATTTGCGATCGGAGTGGCAATGGAGCTCCTCTCAGGCCAGGGGATCCTCCATCAGCTCGGTTTTGCTGCCCTCCTTCATGGTGTTTGATCCCCAAAGACCGAGGATGTGCATGGAGACCGTGCTTAATGAGCTCGGGGGTGGGCTCACCTGCGCTGGTGCTCTACATGAGCTGAGTCAGCACGGATGCGGTAGAACAGGAGGTAGGCATGGCCTGTCTGGCTCGAGATGGTACTCGCCCCAGAGTCACAGTCAGGCCCACCACCGGTGGGACAGCTCCTCCGAATTTCTACCACTCCGAGGAACGCAACTTCGAATCATCGCTCCTAGGATAGAGTTAATCTGAGATAGCGTCTTGATGGCCACCTCCGACCTACCAACCACATCCGCGACCACTCCGAACGAAGATGCCCTGCATCAATTCAAGGAACTCTTGCAACGAGATCACGCCTTTGCCAATGCCCTGCTTGCCACAACCAGCACAGAAGAAGCGGCCGACTTAGCCTTGGAGCAAGGCATTGTCGTGACTCCAGAGGCCATTTGGCGTCAGCGGGGCACCCTGCTAGAGGGAGGACATCCGACTTGGCGCGGCTGACTTAGTCCCCTGCACCTTTCGTCACAAGCTGTGTGCACGTGGATCAGTCCGCTGGCACTGAAGGGAGGAGTTGATTTCAGCTCATATCGATACCTTTGATGGTATCAAATTCTGCAGCCAGAGCGAAATCAGCGCGGGTGGGCCCTTCAGGCTCGTGGGTGTAGGTGATCGCTTCCGCATAACCCCAGCCCAGCTTGAAGTCTGCATGATGGCCGTGTTTCTCACAAATGGCGCCAGCGTGATGGACCCAGTCAAGGGCTGAGTTGAAGTCCTGAAAGGTCCAGGCTTTGTGCAAGTGATGGCCATCGACCAGATCCCAGCCTGTGAGTACACCAAGGGCATTGTTGATTTCATCTGGTGTCATGCTGGCTGCAACATCCTCGGCAGGGCTGTCGACCTTTTCGCGTAATACCATAATCAGTTTGACTAAATTAGACTAACACTATTCTAGCGATGTCGTGGTCGACAGACGGCATTCCCCTGGTTGCTCTAGACGCAATCAAGGTGCTGATCTACGGCACATCAGGCGCTCAGCTCGTTTCGATCAGCCCTCCAAAGCCAGCAGACTGCTAGTGAAGGCAACTGAAGTGATCAAGCTCGCTGGACTCCGTCTTGGCCTCAATCATCAACATCGTCAGCCCCTCAGTGAAAACTCAGTACTATTCCGCATGCAGCCTGGATGGTTTCATCGCCACCAAGGACGACTCCCTGGACTGGCTTCTTCAGTTCGGAGAAGCAGAAGGGACTGGCTACAAAGAATTTCTTTCGGAGGTTGGTGCGATCGTCATGGGCTCATCCACCTATCAGTGGCTGTTGGATCATCACATCAAAGTGGGAGCAACAGAAGAAAAGCCCTGGCTCTATCAACAGCCCACGTGGGTCTTTTCGAGCCGCAAGCTACCCACTGTGCGGGATGCCGATCTGCGCTTCGTGTCTGGCTCGGTCTCTGACGTGCACCAGCAGATGGTGGACGCTGCTGCGGGGAAGAACATCTGGGTTGCCGGAGGTGGAGAGCTGGCCGGACAGTTCTTCGATGCTGGCCTGCTTGATGAACTGATCATTCAGGTGGCCTCGGTGACCTTGGGCCTGGGCTCGCCGCTCCTACCGCGGCAGATCGCCTTTCCACCCCTGAGACTCACCTCGGTACGGGCCTTGGGAGAGGCCTTTGCTGAGCTCCACTATGAGGTACCGAGGCAACCCCAGGTGTCAAGACCCGCCTAGATCTTTAAGTTGTGCTGATCTCCCAAGGAATTGGAAAAGGTTGAACGGCTTTATGAGTAAGCCCACGTGAGCAGGACCTGGAGGATGGCGAATCTGCATCAACGAACGAAACTCTTTGGTAGGTGTGATTAGTATGGTGGGAGTGACTTTATGGTTCGGCTAATGGCATCAGGCAAGCAACGATCGAACCAACATTTTCCCACTGCTTCGATCCGGCTGTTGAAGCACGGCGGCATCGTCTCAGTCGTGAATTCAGCTCATTGGATACGGCATTGGCGCTACCCCAACGACGTGATGCTGGCAGTGCCTTGGCCCACTTTCTTCGGGTCGGTTGCGGCGGCCTATCTACTTCTCAACCTGACCTTCTCCTGCCTGTATTGGTTGGATCGCCACGGCATCGGCGGTGTGACGGCCCAGTCCACCAGGTTTGACGATGCTTTCTTCTTCAGTGTGCAAACGCTGGGTTCGATTGGTTATGGCGCGCTCTACCCGAGCAGTCTCTATACGAATCTAATCGTCACCCTTGAGTCGCTGACGGGGTTAGTGTTCATCGCCCTGATAACGGGACTGGCCTTCAGACGATTTTCCAGGTCCACGGCCCGCATTCAGTTCTCGGAGGTGGCCACGATGCATGACTACGACGGTCAGCACACCTTGATGTTCAAATTGGCCAACGAACGCAGCCGGACCATTCTACAGGCCAGAATTCAAGCCTATCTCGCCATTGATGAGCGCACCGTTGAAGGGCACCGAATGCGGCGTCTCCACCCGATGAGGTTGCAACGCGAGAATTCACCCCTATTTCTGCTCACATGGACGGTGATGCATCCCATCGACCCAACCAGCCCCTTGCATGGACTCACGCTCGATGATCTCGCTGCCAATCACGCTGACATCGTGGTGTCTTTCAGTGGGATCGATGAAATTCTAGATCGACCTATACATGCCCATCACAACTACCCCATGTCTAAGGTGTTGTTTGATCAGGCCTTCGTGGAGATGATGCGTGATGAGGATGACGAAGGAGAAACCTTGAAATTCGCCAATTTCAACCGAACCCACTATTGCCCCTCTAGGAACACTCTGGACAACTCCCCAGCGAGCAAAAGATAGCAAGATGGAGCCCATATCTTTCGCTCCAAACAGGCTTAGCATTATAACCTGTAGCTTCATGCACTAGCTACTAGCATGGCCTGCGGCGTATATACATCATGGGCACTTTTGAATTGGGTTCTATCTTCATCGCATGGTGCATGGTCTTATATGGAGTTTGAGCTCTTTGCAGAGCACAAAATGTGAGCCATTTGCAGATTTCCATGAGCCAATCTTTTGCGGCCAACTTCTCTTGCGTCCAGGCCATCGCCTATCTTTGCCTTTCGAAGTTGGGCAAAGCCCTGTATGAAGTCATTCACTCATTAGCAAGCGCCTAAAACTAACGCGGTAAGTTCACGCAAAAGGGATTACAAAAGCCGTTTGCAGTCGAAGCACTTTTCAGTAGTCTCTCGCCTTTCAAGTACCTCTATCTGTCACTCATTCGTGCTTTTATGGATTAGACTCTATCTCGCTTGTCAGTAGGTCTAGGTCTTCTCTGCGCCCCCAGGCGCTCAGCCACCGCAGTCGCGGGCGGTTCATTTCGCCATCGTGACATGACCAACCCATCCCGGCGGCACCGCGTGACACCCTGAACCCCCGCTGCCGGGTGGGTTGCCATGCCTCATGCCAGTCTTGTCTCAGCAGGATTGTGCTGCCATCCTTCAAGGTGGTTGATCCCCAAAGACGAAGGTCGTGCATGGGGACCGTGCATCGAGACTGTGCCAAAGGATTCAAAGGGTATTGCAGCGGGCCTCGAGATGGCATCCGAGGCTGGCCACTGCCGCTGGATCACAGGGACTCAGCCTTCCAGCAGGCTGCGGAGCATCCAGGCGGTCTTTTCGTGGATCCGCAGCCGCTGGGTGAGCAGGTCGGAAGTGGGTTCGTCTCCGGCCTCCATCGCCAGTGGGAAGAGGCCACGAGCGGTGCGGGCCACAGCTTCATGGCCCTTGACCAGCTCACGCACCATTTCAAGTGCGCCGGGCTGACCCTCTGTTTCCGGGATTGAGGAAAGCTCTGCAAAGCGAGCGCCACCATAGGGGGCTGGGAAGCCCAGGGCCCGGATACGTTCGGCGATGACGTCAAGTGCCGTCCAGAGCTCGGTGTACTGGTCCATGAACATCAGGTGAAGCGTGTTGAACATCGGCCCAGTCACGTTCCAGTGGAAGCCGTGGGTCTTGCCGTAGAGCACGTAGCTGTCTGCCAGGAAGCGGCCCAGGCCCTCTGCGATTCCCTGGCGCTGGCCAGCAGGGATGCCAATGTCGATGGAAGTGTCAGTGGCAACGGTCATGAAAAGTCGGGTGATGGATAACTCAGCCTATGCAGCACCAACCAAGGTGAAGGCCTGATGTTCCACGGGTTTTCAGGACAAGTCAGGAAGGGTCACGCCATGACCATCGGGCTCTCCAGCAATGACAAACCTTGCTTCGAGTGGACAACGATTCATGGCGTCGCAGAAACAGGAGGCCACTGAGATCTGTTTGCAGAGGGCCTCTATTGGAGTCCTGCCTGCCAGAGGCTTGTCCGTAACTCAAGCTGCGTGGCTGCAGGGGGCAACGGCTACTGATCAGCTTGCCAGGCCTATGGCAGGCAGCCCGACGGTACTCCCATTGCGATCTGGCAGGGTAGCGGTCTGCGGAGACGCTCAAATCCAACCTCGGCATCGTACAAATCGATCACCAGTGGTGTGTCGTTTTCCACGAGTGTCTTCCGGCAATTGTCCGCAGCTCGTTTTCGCTATCGGCTGACATCCTCAGCATCTCAGGAGCAACGTTGCCTAGTCCCTCCAAGTCGATGAGGAGATCCGTGCCATTTCGGAGCCTGCCGGCAAGCTCCTGTTCACTTTCAACTCACTGATAGAAAAGAGCCTGAAAAACGCATGTTTCACGCATATACGCCGTTAACTTACCGTAAATCCTCGGGGCACCTTCCAAAAGGCTAGCATGTCTTTGAGGGATAACTAACTTATTATATATGAATGACGGATACGAATTCTTTCTGAGGGCATATGGCTTTAAATCAACCAAGCGGGATCGCCGTAGGCAGTGGCCTTAACGACTATCTCCGCCTAATCAAGCGGATTCCTCTTCTTGCTCCTGACGAAGAACTGCACCTGGCCGGAATCGTGCAGGAGTGGCTCAACGATGCCAATCCACCGAAAGCTCTTCAGCGAAGGGGCGCCAGGGCGAAGAGCCGGATGGTATCTGCCAACCTCAGACTGGTGGTCCTGATCTGCCTCAGATACAAGAACCGGATCGGGGCCCTCCAGCTGGAGATGCTTGACCTACTGCAGTCAGGCAATCTTGGATTGATACGGGCCGTCGAACGGTACGATCCCAAACGCGGCTACAAGTTTTCCACCTATGCCTTCTGGTGGATTCGCGAGGCGGCTACACGTGCTATGAGTGAAACCGGCAATGACATTAGGATTCCGAGGACAATTCTCAACCTCGCCTTGCGGGCCGATCTTCTCCAAGCAGGATCCGACCAGGTCCTCTCGACCCGTGTGATCGCATGTCGCCTCGGAGAATCAGAAAGACGTCTGGAGAATTCGATGCGCATCGCACGAGAGTGCCGCACGACATCACTCGATAAGCCAGTCGGCGCTATGAGCGAGAATACAAACCTGATCGATTTGATCCGAGATGAGCAGGTAATGACCTTAGACGACGACTACAAGTGGCTGTATGAACATGTGCAGGCTCTGAACTCTCGTGAGCGTCACGTGCTCCGTCTTCGCTATGGCGATGAGAAGAGCCATTCATACGCCGAAGTTGGCGGTTCCATGGGCGTGACAAAGGATCGAGCGCAGAGTCTCGAACGAGCAGCCCTCCGCAAGCTCCGCCGTCGACTCACTCCCGTGCTCTATCCCTGCAAGGCCTGAACCTTTGGAATGATGCCTGTGGGGTTGAGATCGTCATCCTGCACTCGCCTTGCCCTTGCGCCGTGTGACACCCTGAACCCCTGCCGCCGGGTTAGAAGCCATGCCTTCTACCGGTGGCGTCTCAGTGGGAATGGGTCAACGATCGGTCTGTGATTCCTGCTCCAGTCATCATATTCTTTCTCCGTTTTGAGGAGAATGCCTGGGACGTTTATCCAGCAGTCCTGATCGCGTCTATGACCTGAAGCCTTGCATAAAGGGTCAGCTGGTCTCGTCCTTCATTACCGATATTGGCATCCACGCCTTCTTGTGGCCTGCAGGAATCATTGACCTGACCACATCCAGATGCTGGCCAGTCGCTTCCTCATGAAACGCCGAGCAGGCTGCTCAAGGGCTTCACTGGCCATTGCCTCATCCTGGGCGCACTCGTCAGATTCACTCACCTACTCCGCGGGGCAATCACGCCCTTGATCCCTGGAATCCTGCACCTCAACCCTCAACGTCATGTTGCAGCACCAGACCCACGTCCAGCTAGAAGCGCTCCACGATCGGCTGCACTGAATCCAACTGGTGCTTACTCAGCATGGCCGCAACAGCTCCAGCAGGATCGCTGCTGACAACCCTCAGCTCCGAGACCTCCAGCAGCAGCCAGTTCCAGGCCAGTGCTGGATACCTGCGCTCGTAGTGGCTGGTCACCACATGGACGTGAGTGGGATCAATGGCGCCCTGAACCCAGGTCAGCGTGATCGCCTGTCCAGCTCGTGGAGCAGACTATGCGACGGGTTCCGTTGTGCCCGCGTCAAGGCGCCATAGCACAGGTTCAGCTCCTCCTCCGGCAGCACCACCCCACCTCGATACCCCTGCTCATCCCAGAGAACAGGTGCCTGCTCGAGGCAGTAGTCCCAGTTCTTGAGGTCGGCGGGGATTCGATGCAGCAGGTCGTGGTAATGGGAGTCATCAGCCAGGATCACGCTGACGAATTCCAGGCCCTTCGACTTGTGGGCCGTGGTCAGGGCCATCACACCTGAGGTGAGCGAACTGACGACCATCCGCTTGTTCCCGGCGATCTCCTCGGAAATGCCCTGCCAGTGGTCGTGACGATCAATCAGATGACACCAGGCCTTGAGATCCCGCACGTCCTGCTCTTCCGCGTAGGAGCACAGATCGCCGTAGCCTTTGAATCCAGCCAGGAGGTGGTTGGCGGCCTCAGCCACCAGCAGTGCTTCAAGTGGGTTGCTGGGACGTAATCATCTGATGAGAAAA
The DNA here is from genome assembly GCA_943369245.1 of Synechococcus sp. UW140. Classification (GTDB taxonomy): domain Bacteria; phylum Cyanobacteriota; class Cyanobacteriia; order PCC-6307; family Cyanobiaceae; genus Regnicoccus_A. The sequence continues at coordinate 38,343 of CALRMN020000007.1, forward strand.
TCACCTCTTCAGGCTTGGCTTCCCGCTCTTGGCCCGTGAAGCAGGTGGGCTCAGTCCACCAACGCGGATCAGGCGTGGGAAGCTCACCCAAGGAGACTGCCACATCCCCCCCCGTAGTACCCGACTTTGACATGGGTCCCGCCTCTCCCCGCAATGTCCGTCACTTGGTTCTGGGAGGTCTTGTCCAGTGCGCGGTACTACTGGTGGCGGCCTTCGCGGCGGCCCCATCGATAGTTGCAGGCATTGGCTGGCCAAAGGAGTTCGCCACAGCTCTTCTGGGGGTATCGCTCCTCCCGATCGGAATGGCTATCCGGAGTCGACGGCTGAGCGCAATCGCCCTCGCCTGGGGAACCCTTTTCCTCGTGGTCGCGCTGGTGATGCCGCCGCTGGAATCCTCCGGTGGCGGTACAGTCGGCACCGCCGCCTTGCTGATCGCCGCCACCGCAGCAGCAGCCGGCCAGGCATGGAACCTGGAGGCCCTGACCCTGGACACAACCGGTCACGTGCTGAGAATCCTCAGCCAGTCCTCGATTGTCGTCACGCTGGGGTTGCTGATCACTGTCTTCATGGGGTTGGCGAGTATGGGGGTCGCCCCCTTGTTGCTCGCTGTACCGATCGACCTGGGCCTCACCGTGGCGACTCTGCTCACAGGCTCACTGGCAGCACGGCGCCGTGAGCACCAGGGCAACGCACTGGGATCAAGCGGGACAGGCAGCAGAAGCGGTATCGACCGCATGTCTTGAGAGCTGGATGGCGGGTCAGCCAAAAGGGTGGAAGATGATCAACCAGGGAGGGCCAGCGATCTGTGCCCGCAGTGGGGCCACTACTACCCGGATTTCCTTCATCGCCTCCTCGGAAGTCCCATCTGGTTGCGTCGGTGACTCTCAGAATGTATGAAGGCTACTGGTGAGATTCAAGCAATCATCGAAGGCTTCAGAAGCCCGCATGAGGGTGCAGGACTTGATCCCACACGCATCATCCCCATCACACTCAATATCACCTGTGCAGAGGACGTGACAGGGACGATGATCAGCCGTGAATGCCTGATGTTTTCATCAATAATGCCGGAAAGAATAGATCGCCAGGACTGCTTTCACCAGACAGTCTTGATACTCACCATCTGGAGATAGATCGAACTTATCCAGGAGAGTCAGTGCAATGTAAGCTTCTTGCCCTGTCCATCGCAGTAATTGTAGCGAATGCATTGTCAACATTCTGTCAGTGGTATCCGTCGCCAGTGATCTCTCTATGAGCGGCCCAAATGCATCCAATGCAGTACTTCATTCATTGACGCAAGCCCTTGGGGCCGAACTGCCTGGTCCAGGTAAGCTGATTATCGTTGTTGTCCCAGGACCGGGGAAGGCGAGGATGACGAAGTGGCTTTCAAGTGATGAAGCAGATCTCCTGGCGGAGTGCCCATCGCCGACAAAGCATCTCAAGCAATCAGGAGTGTTCAGCCAGACCTGGCTATCGACATCCAGCCTACTGGCAGCTCCTATAACAAGAGCGATAAATCAGACTTGTAGTCTGCAAGTTATTGATCGTCATCCGCAGACCACATCCGCGCGCTTCGGGGCGGCAACCTGAAGGTGTACGTGGATTCCTTGATCTCCGGCAAGAGAGAATCCGTGAGCATGTCGCGGTAGGGATGGTTCCACTTGAACCTGAAGCGGGTGTCCACCGTGATCAGGCGCTCATGATCACATTTGTTGATGGTTACGATTCCAGCCTCCAGGCGTCTCCAGATCAGGCTGCAGGCGTCAGCAGCCAGCACCTCCATCGGCTTGCCCTGCATGCGGTTATGGAAGGCAATCATGCGTCGCATCCTGTCACGATTCCAGACATCACGCCAACGTCCGTTATTGGATCTCCCATCCGACTGATCATCAAACACCAGGGGCGTACCACCATCTCTGCCCATGATATAGACATAGGCCAGATCTTCATCAATGGATGAATTGGCGTCGCGATCAAAGATCAGCGACCGGAAGACGTCGTTGTAGGGGATGTCGTGCGTGACAACCACAGTGACGGCGCGGCTGTTCTCCAGGGCTTTCCCGCTTGACAAGGGAAACGCCACATCAGAGAGGGGCCTGCCAAAGGCGAAGGCCTGCTTCAGAGCATTGAAGAGGGGAAAATCATAGGCCCCGAACTGAAAAGGCAACTCTCGGAGGTAAGGCTCCAGAAACTGCTGGTAGTCACCGGAAGATGCACCGCCGGACGTGATGATCTCAGCAAAGACATGAGAATTTCTGGCAATCTCATCGGGCACAAAATACTTGATTGCACCATTCGGCATATGCTTGGCCGCATCGATCCGAAAGCCCCGCACCCCCAGATCGTAGAGAGCCTGAACATACTGTTTGCGCTGGTCATTCACCCAGTTGCCGCTGGGGTCCGTGTCCCTGAGATCCGGCAGGCCGGGATCAGGATCCGGGCCGCAGATGCGACCACGGATCACCGAGGTCTGATTGCTGTAGTCGCGAATGCAGGCTGCAGGATGAAAATCCAAGGGGCCGAACAGCTCGTCAGGATTCCCATCGTCAGGAAGTTTTCCATTATCCAGAATGCCATTGCCGTTGCTGTCACCGTAGAGAATCTGCCGACTCCAATACTGCTGATTCGCTGCATACTCACGCAAGACAACATCACCAGGAAAGACGGTTGCCGCGTTCCGTTCATTGGCCATGTGATTGACCACCACATCGGCATAGGCCCTCACGCCATGGGCCTGGAGAGACTGAATGGCCAGCACGAGAGATTCCTTGTTGCCATCGCAGTGGTCGATCACCCGGAAATCCTGGGGCTGATAACGCAGCCACCACTCACAACCTCCTGATTTCGGTGATTTCAGGGGAGGCGTCACCAGCACCGCCCTGTACCCGGCCGCCGCGATCGCCTCGGCCTTATCGGCAATGTCCGCGTATGACCAATCGAACGCATGCAGGATCACATCCGCCCTGACTTCAGCACTGAAGCCGAGGAGGCATCCCCCGAATCCAGCGATCGAAAGCATCAGGCCGGTCATCGAACCAGCCAGCGAGCGGAGTTTCATCGGATCACCAGGGCAAACATCTCACCCTTGGTAGGCCAGAAAGTCCCAGAGGTCTCCAGTCTGAGGGGATCGATGCGCACCTCCAGCGCCACCAGCTCAGGTGAAGCGCTGCGACAGCCCGCCGGCACTCCTCGGCGCCGGTCTCAGTCCATCAGTAGCTGGTAGGCGGCATGGATGCGGCGGAAGTCGTCCACAGCTCCGCCCTGGTCGGGATGGTGGGTCTTCACCAGGCGTCGGTGAGCCCGCTTGATGGCCTCGCGTGAGGCACCCCAGCGCAGACCGAGGAGAGCGAGGGCAGCGGCCCTCTCGGGATCGGTGCCGTCCTCGGCCGGGTCCGGGCGGGTGGACTGCTCCAGGGCGGCGATCCGCTCCAGCAGGTCGTCGACCACACGCAAGGGCGACTCCGAGAGCCATTCGGGCGCCCGCACGCCATAGATGGCAAAGGCGACCCGAACCGCCAGGCGAGACTTGGTCTGGGGGCCGCGCAGCGCCTGCCTCAGGGAGCGGCCGAGACCCGGCTTAAGGCGATCAAGCTCCTCCTCCAGCTGGGCGTGCGGATCGCTCCACTGGGCGCGCAGGTGCTCCAGCAGACCACGCAGGCCGCTGAAGACCAGCGTCTCCCCCACCCGCGCCGAGGCTCCCACCCGCAGTTCACGCCAGCGGGGATGGCGGGCTAGCGCCTCACCCCAGACCTGCACCCGCTCGGCACTGACATCCCCGCTGAAGGAGGGACCAGGGGACTGCTGTCGGAACAGCTGCTGGCGTAGAAGAGCCACTTCCCTGCGCAGGGCTTCGTTCTCGGCGAGCAGCGCGTCGATGTTGGCGGTGACCTGGGCTCCCCGGGCCGGCGCACGTGCCCAGCTGCGCGGATCGAACCCCATCCTCAATCAGCCCGAAGCGCGCCGCCGGCCAGCTGCACCAGAGCCAGACGATCGATCTTGCCGGCGGCGTTGAGGGGGATCGCCTCGAGAACCCGGATCTCCTCGGGAGCCTTGTAGCCCACCCATGCCCGAGCGAAGGCGATCAGGTCACGCTCTGTGGGGGCGGGCTGTTCGGGATGGAGGGTGACGTAGGCGCGCACAGTCTCACCATGGACAGGATCGTGGGTGTCGATCACGGCCACCAGCGCCACGGAAGGGGGCTGGGCCAGGGGGCCTCCTCCACGTCCTGGGGACAGATGTTGGAGCCATCGTGCACGATGATCTGATTCCGGCGGCCGCGGAACCAGAGGTGTCCCTCGTCGTCGCGCTGCATCACATCGCCGCTGTCCTCCCAGCCGTCGTCCACCGTGGCGAGCCGGTAGGGTCCCGCCGGCAGGGAGATCGCGGCGGCGCCGGCCTCGGTCATGCCGTAGAACTCATCGATCGAGAAGCCGCTGAGCTCCCGAAAGTCCTCCTGCAGGCTGGAGGAAGCGGGATGAGCCAGGGAGCCCAGCATGGCTCCGAAGCTGGCTCGGCTGTGGGCGGGGCCGCGAACAGGCATGGGGAAAGCGATGCTCCGGGTCAGATGATCAGGCCCGGATCAAAAAACCTGATGCCGCCGCACCTGGACTCGCTGCTCGATCTTGAACTCCTTGTTGTGCAGGTCCATGCCTCGCACAGCGGCCACCTCGCCTTGAATGCCCTGGGCAGCCAGCTGTTCCACCAGCTGTTTCATCAGTTCGTCTTCCACCTTGTTCTGATCGAAACCGCTGGGGGTGAGATCGGCAAGGAAGCGACCGATGCGCGAGGCCACCACCGAGGAAGAGTTCGCGATCTTGATCACAATCATCACCGGGAAGGCGTCAGACGCGACAATTGTATAGCAGTTCCGGATGAATCAGAGTTGACTGCTGCTGTCGCCAGTATGGGATGAATGAAGATCAAAGAATCTCAACCAAAAGAATTAAACAGTTAAAGAGTTAAATACTTCATCCCGTACAGCGCAAGCTCAACCAATGCGGCAACACGGACTCGTCCAAGGTTCCTCAGCCGTAGGTGGAGATGGTCGAGAGGCGCAGGAAGGATGGATCTGCCATGCCATCCACCTGAAAGGAGGACCAGGTGGCGCTCGCGGCTGGAACTTCTGACTGGCGGGGGAATTCGATGCGGCGGCGCTGATAAGTGAGCCCCACACAACTGAGATCCTCGTCATCGGCCATCAACGACCAGAGCAGGCGAAGATCGCCACGGTCGTAGGACCACGGCTGGGAGATCGGCAAAGCCTCAGCCAGCCTGCCTGCACCGAAACGCACCGTGCAGGATCGTTCGGCGGCAAGATAATGACCGTCCTCGGTTGGGTAGAACCAGCAGGTTTCGTTAGTCAACTGCCGCAGGGGAACAGCATCGAGCCACTGGGAGTGCTGCGGTGCATCGGTCGCCGGATCGGTGTCACCGGACTCCAGAAGATGCACCTGCAACCAGAGGCGGGAGACATCGAAACAGGGAATCACGGCATCGCAGATGAGATGCTCCCGGATCGAACTGTCAGTGGGCCCTTCGGCGAAGGGGTCTTCGCAGGCGGACGTGGCGCGACCCTCCCGCACGAGGTCGTCAAGGGTGCCGGTCCAGCCCGGAGGGCAGCGCAGGATCCGCAGAGTCCTGGCTTCACTCAGGGCACCCTGATGGTCAGCGATCACCTGCTGCCAGGAGTTGAACTCCTCCCCTCGCTGGGGAGGAGCAAGGCTGAAGGTGAACGTCAGAATGGTGGTCATGGCCGGAGGTGAACCCGTCATGACGGGGGACCTGTCGCTCGTGGTGACGGCGATCAGCCCAGACCGATCTGGCTGAGGATGCCCTGGCCGGTGAGGAGCTCGGTGGCCAGGCCGATCACGAAGCCAAGCATGGCAAGGCGGCCGTTCCAGGTTTCAGCGAAGGCGACGAAACCGAAGCGGGTGGTGGAGTCAGACATGGGAATAGCGCGAAGTGCTTTGCGAAGCGTAACATGAATCTTTGAGCATTGTTAAGAGCCGGGCGTGGCGGCCGGTCCGTGCCCCGGCTCCAGTGACCTCAGGCCTGCAGCTCAGGGCTCGACGCTGCTGCCTGGGTCCCGGCTCACCTCCACTCCGAAGGGGGCGAAGAGAAAGACCATCTCCCCGAGTCGCTCCTGGTGCCCATCGAGGGCGAACACCCCACCGGAGACAAAATCCGCCGAGCGCTGGGCCTCTTCCGGCGGCATCGAGCCGAAGTTGAGCACCACCGTCTTGCGCTCGCGAACCGCCTGGACCGCCTGCAGGACGTCCTCGAAGCGGTGCGGTTCCATCAGAACGACCTCTGGAGGCAAGTCGGAAAACCGATCCATCCCATCACGGTGCCATGGGCAGCCCAGCGGCGCCAACCGCTGCACCCGCTCGAGTCAGGGCAGTGGCACAGGTTCGGCCAGGGCGAGCAGGTCGTCGCAAGACAGCTCCTCCCGCCGCCGCAGTGCAAAGAGAGTCCCCGTCTGTCCCCGGCAGACCCGCAACTCCTGGTCCAGAACGGTGATGTCCAGCCAGGCCGGATAGCTCTGGGTCACCCGCCGCATCAGGCGCACCTGCGCCGACCCCAGGGTCGGGCCGATCCAGCCGCCGCGCTCGAAGCTCACCGAGACCCGCTGGGGCCCCTGGACTGCGATGCGCGCCAGCACCGCGATGCCGCCCAGACCCGAGAAGGCACCGGAGGGGCGCAGCAGGTTCATGGCCCGGCCACGGGTCGGAGCAAGAACCTGAAGGTTGTCGATCCATGGGGCCACCCGCAGGTACGGAGCACGGCTGCTGCTCCAACGCAACTCCCAGACCCCCTCCAGAGGCTCAGGCCGCTGCAGCAGATCAGCGGGAGACTCCCGCTCGAGCCTTTCGATCAGGGAGCGGATCTGCTGATCGCCGAGGGCGGCAGGGTCGCGCAACCCTTCGAGCAACTGGTCGCGGGGAGTCATGGCACCAAGGCAGTGGGTGGAGATCCTGGGGCAGGGGCATGTGTAGAGTGAACGTTGATTTTTCGATCACTGGTGAGAGCAACACTTCCAGCCGTCGACGGATCCGTTCAAGTTATTTAAAGTTACATGACAATCTACGTAGGCAACCTCTCGTTCGATGCCGAGCAAGAGGATCTCCGTGACCTTTTCAGTCAGTACGGAGAAGTGCGCCAGTGCAGCCTGCCCCTTGACCGGGAAACTGGACGCAAGCGCGGTTTCGCATTCGTGGAACTCGCGAACGATGCCGAAGAGCAGAAGGCCATCGACGATCTTCAGAACGTCGAATGGATGAACCGGATGATCCGGGTCAACAAAGCCGAGCCCCGCGGCGGCGGCGGCGGTGGTGGCAATCGCGGCGGCGGTGGCGGCTACGGCGGCGGTGGCGGCGGTGGTGGCTACGGCGGCGGTGGCGGTGGAGGCCGCAGCCGCTACTGAGTTTTGGGAAGGGCTTCGGATCAGAGTCTTCTGACCGTGGCCTTTTGCTGAACCCCGCTCCGGCGGGGTTTTTTGTTGTTGGGCACCCGGGCCGTCAGGCTAGGCGCCCAGCTGCTTCAGGCAGGTGGGGACGGATCACTCCTCAATCACTCCTCACCTTCGTCTTCAGCACCGACGGGCACCAAGCGGATCTGCTTGCGGCCGATCTTCAGCTCGAACTCATCCCCGGGCTTGAGGTCGAGCAGAGCTGTGTAGGCCTTGCCCACCAGCAAATTGCCGTTGCCTTGAACCGTGGCGATGTAGCTGAGCTTGCGGCCACCTTTACCTGCGGCCTGTCCGCCACCGTTGGAGCCGAGGTTGACGCCCTTGGCCTCGAGCAGAGCCTCATAGAACGCCGTGAAATTCAATCGTTCACTGCCGTCCTTCTTGGTACTGACATAGCCAGCAGCGCGCACCAGCTCTGATTTGCTTACCTCACCAAGCTCCTTGACCTTGGCGAGCAGATCGGCACCTGTCAACATGGCATTCATTGAGAACATCACTGCCAACATACTGAATGGTGTGGGTAGGTCGAGGTTGGCGGACAAAGGAACCTGACCTGACCAGTTCAGATCCAGCGAAGATCCTGCTCATCTCACATTCCCCGTCAGGACATCCTGATCCCGCTCAGGTGAGTCATGACCGCGAAGTTGCGGGATCATCTCAGCATGGGTGAGCCCCATCCGATCGATTCAGTTGGAATGGCTGAGTCGAGAGCGCTGAAACCAGAACCAACCTGCGCCCCCCAGCAGGATCATCAGGATCAGGGGTCCTTCGCGCCAGATTTGATAGGTCGTGGACCGCTGCAGCCGCTCCAGTTGAAACAACCCCAGCTCCGGGCGCCCCGGCGGCAGGGCAGAGCGAACCACCCCCCGGCCGTCGATCACCAGGCTGGGACCGGTGTTGGCGGTGCTCACCAACCAGCGCCCCACTTCGATGGCGCGCAGCTGAGCCAGAGCCGTGAACTGATCACTCAGCAGGGCTGGATAGGGATCGAGATTGGCGCTGGCCAGCAACCAGCCTGCCCCCGCTGCGCTGGCCTCGCGCAGGCCCTCGCCATCGGCCAGCTCGTAGCAGATCGCCACAGCCGGATTCCCGCCGCTGCGCCTCAGCAGCCGCGAGGGCGGCCCGGGCTCCACACCCCCCACGGCAGAGAGTCCACCCCAGCGCCAGACCCGCGCCAGTGGGACCCATTCACCCAGGGGCACCACCCGGGCCTTGTCGACCCAGCTGGAGGCCTCACGAGCACCCGGCTCGAAGCGCAGGACACTGCTGCGCAACTCCTCCCCCTCGAGGCGGAAGCCGCCAGTGAGCACTTCCGCCCCGGCCTCGGGCATGGCCTGCCCCAGCACCATCGTTCCTTCCGGCAGGAGCAAGGGCACCCCCAGGGCAGCCGCCTGGTCACGGGCCCTGGCGATCTGCAGCAACAGGTCCCGCTGGCGCTCGGGTTCGAACTTCTCCCGGGTCGGCAGCGCCGGCTGCAGCACCAGGACCCGGAAGGCCTCCCCACGTTCTGCCCGATCAGCCCGCAGCTGACTCCAGCCGAGGCCATGGCTGAACAGCAGCAGAGCAGCCAGGCCAAGACCCCAGCCGCGCCGGCTGGCCGCAGGCGCCACCAGGGTGCGCCAGCAGAACCAGCCGATCAACAGTTGAACGGCAGCCACCAGGCCGGATCCCCCCACAGCCGCCAGACCGGCCAGGGGCCGGTCGGCGGGCAGGGGGGAGGCTCCCAGCCCGATCCAGAACAGGGGCCCCTGGGCAAGCAGCACTTCCGCCAGACCCCAGAGACCTGAAGCCAGAAGCGCCGTGGACAGGCGGCGAGGGTCGAGACGGAGCACCAGCCAGCTCCACGACGCCACCAGCAGGCCCCCGGCCAGGCCGCAGGCGAGCCACAGCGCCAGGCAGATCGGCAGGCTCAGCGGCCCTGGGACACCGATCCAGTCGAGGGGGTGCAGCCAGAGCAGCCAGCGGTGGCTGACCAGCACCGCGGCGCCCCCCCAGAGGGCGGCCGCCGCGGGGGATGAACCCCAGAGGGGGACGAGGGCGAGCCAGAGCAGCGGGGGCAGACCAAGGGGCGCCAGGGACAGGCCCGCCAGGGCACCGGCGAGGGCGGTGATCACCCTCAGACGCCGGTCATTTCCCATGGCCTGCGCCGGCATGCAACGACATCATCGGATGGTCAGCGCTTGCCGCCATGGACCGGGACAATCTGCTCCAGCAACTGATCCTGCGTGGACTGGGCACCAGTTCCCTGGTGGCCGACCGTCTGCGCAACGTCACCCAGGCCTGGGTGACGAGCGGCCGCCTGGATCCCGGCGAAGCCTCGGTGCTCGTCGACGACGTGATGCGCTCCCTGCGGGGCGAGAACCCCGAACTCGAGAAGCAGGCCGAGCGCGCCATGGAGCGCAACATCGATCACTTCCTTCAGGATCTGGGTCTGGCCCGCCAGCGGGAGGTGGATGAGCTGCGAGGCCGCATCGACCGGCTGGAGCAACTGTTGCGCAACCGGCGGGAAGCGGCGGAAGTACCCGACTGACCGGGCCTGTGGGGCCTCAACCCCGGCGCTGGCAGAATCCCCGTCAGCTCTGTGCGGCCCCGCCGCGATCCCACGACCCATGCGTGACATCCTGATCAGCACCGGCGTCTGCGTCGCCTGCCTGCTGCTGGCTCTGGCCAGTCAGCTGATCTCGCCCAGCACGGTGGAGGCCAGCAACGACGGGGCCCTCGGCATCTCCTCCCTCAGCACGCCCAGCCAACAGGCCGCTGCCGTCCCCAGCGGCCGGATCGAGCTGGACCCCGACGATCCCAATCCTTCGCTCTTCACCATGGCCTCCGACAGCCCCGTTGATCCCGGCGCTCTTGCCGACGCGTCCGTTGCCCAGTCCGGCGCTGCCGGCCTTGGAGGCGAATTGGTGGCCGCCAAGGAGGTGGTCACTCCCAGTGGCCTGCGCATCACCGATCTGGTGGTGGGCGAGGGAGCCGAGGCCGTGAGCGGCCAGTCGGTTCAGGTCAACTACCGCGGCACTCTCGCCAGCGGCAAGGAATTCGACAGCAGCTACGGCCGTGGCCCCTTCTCCTTCCCCCTCGGCGCCGGTCGGGTGATCAAGGGCTGGGATGAGGGTGTGGCCGGCATGAAGGTGGGGGGCAAGCGCAAACTGGTGATTCCTCCTGATCTGGCGTATGGCGAGAGGGGTGCCGGCGGCGTCATCCCCCCGAACGCCACCCTCACTTTCGAGGTGGAACTGCTGGGAGTCGGGGGCTGAGCCGCGTCCTGCGGCTCTGGGCCTGGGCGTCCCTCGTTAGGATGACGTCACCGGTGGAACGCCGGTCAAGCAGTTCACGGTCACATTGGTGACAGACCTGGCTCGCCGTTTCTCGACATGCCGCCGGGATCCAGCCTGTGGCCCGTGCCATCCCGCTTGAACCGGCGGTCCCCCATGGGTTCCGCCCATCACCACCCTTCGTTGCACTGTTCATGGCTCACACGCTGCCCGCTCTCCCTTACGACATCAACGCGCTCGAGCCCCATATCTCTCAGAACACCCTTGAGTTTCACCACGGCAAGCACCACGCCGCGTACGTCGCCAACCTCAACAAACTTCTGGAGGGCACCGATCTCGAAGGGAAGAGCCTTGAGGATGTGATCACCAGCGTGGCGGGTGATGCCTCCAAAGCCGGTGTGTTCAACAACGCCGCCCAGGTGTGGAACCACAGCTTCTACTGGCAGTGCATGAAGCCCGGTGGTGGTGGCCAGCCCAGCGGTGCCCTTGCCGAGAAGATCAACGCCGATTTCGGGAGCTTCGAAGCCTTCGTGGAACAGTTCAAGACTGCCGGTGCCACCCAGTTCGGCAGTGGCTGGGCCTGGCTGATCCTCGATGACGGGAAGCTCAAGATCACCAAGACCGCCAACGCGGATCTGCCCCTCGCCCACGGTCAGAAGGCACTGCTCACGATGGATGTGTGGGAGCATGCCTATTACCTCGATTACCAGAACAAGCGGCCTGATTACATCACCACCTTCCTGGAGAAACTGGTGAACTGGGACTTCGTCGCCGCCAACCTGGCCACAGCCTGATCCTCTCCGGCCCTCCTGGGGCCATCCGTCCAGCCAGGCGGCCGCCCTGTCAGGGGCGCGCCGCCTCCAGCACAGCCTCCGGCGGGATCCACATGGCATCGCCGTAGGAGAAAAAGCGATAGCCCTGGCTCTTGGCTTCCTCGTAGAGCTCCAGCAGCCGCACCCGACCGATCAGGGCACTCACCAGCAGAAGCAGCGAACTGCGGGGAAGGTGGAAATTGGTGAGCAGTCCCTGCACCACCTGAAAGCGGAACCCCGGCTGGATCACCAGATTCACGGGTCCGCGGAAGGGCACCAGGCAGCCGCCATGCAGCGCCGCCACCCCTTCCAGGCTGCGGACGCTGGTGGTGCCGATCGCGATCACCCGCCCGCCCCGCAGCCGGCAGGCGGTCACCGCATTCACCAGGTCCTGGCTGATCTCCACCCACTCGCTGTGCAGATCCAGGCTCGAGAGATCCTCCTCCTCCAGGGGACGGAACGTGCCGATGCCCACGTGAAGCGTGGCGGTGGCGATGGCCACGCCCCGGGCACGGATTGCCTTCAGCAGTTCATCGCTCAGATGCAGGCCCGCCGTCGGGGCCGCCACCGCCCCGGGCCTGGCGGCATAGCGGGTCTGGTAGCGGCTCTCCTGCTCAGGATCCGGATGCCGGATGTAGGGGGGCAGCGGCATCGCCCCGTAGCGCTGCAAAAGGGCCTCGATCGAGGCGGCATCGATGCAGCCGGGGGGGAACCGGATCACCCGCCCGCCACTGGCCTCATCGAGGGCCACCACCTCCAGGGGCAGTGGCGGCTGGCCTGTGGCCTGAAGGTGAAGCACCTCGCCGGGCCGCACCCGCTTCCCCGGACGTACCAGACAGATCCAGCAGCTGTCAGTGGAAGCCACCACCGCCTCCCGGGGAGCGGTGCTGTCGTACGGCTGCAGGACCAGCAACTCCACGGCCCCACCGCTGGTGCGGCGGGCCTGAAGCCGTGCCTTGAGCACCCGGGTGTCGTTGACCACAAGCAGATCAGCCGGGCGCAGTTCCTCCTGCAGATCCCAGACGCTGAGATGCCTGACCTCCTCTGGGCCTGAGCCCGCTGCCGCGCCCCATGGGCCCAGGGCCAGCAGGCGGGCGCTGTGACGCGGCTCGGCGGGAGTCTGGGCGATGAACGACGGGGGCAGGTCGTAGTCGTAGCTGGAGAGCCTCAGATCGGCTGACAGGTCGCTCAGGGGTGCATGGCCCACGGGGCCGAGGAAACGACAGAACTCAGAGGGCCAGGCTTTCGGGGGCCGTCTCGATCAGCTGGGCCAGGTCCTTGAGGAAAGCAGCGGCGTGGGTGCCGTAGATGACCCGGTGATCGGCTGTGAGGTTCACCTGCATCTGGTGCTTGACGGCGATCGAACCGTCCTTGCCGGCCACCACGGCGGGCCGGGAGGCCGCCACCGCCAGGATCGCTCCTGTGCCCGGCGGCAGGATCGCGTCGAAGCGGTCGACGCCGAACATGCCCAGGTTGGAAAGGGTGAAGGTGCCGGTGCTGTACTCCTCGGGCTTCAGCTGTTTGGAACGGGAACGGGCCACGAGATCGGCCCAGGAGCGCGAGAGGCTGTAGAGATCGGTGCGATCGGCCGCAGTCAGCACCGGCGTGATCAGACCACCGTCATCCATGGCCACCGCCACGGCCACATTGACGGCGGGGGGATAAACCATGCCGGCTTCGCTGAAGGACGCATTGACCTGGGGGTGGCGGGCCAGCACCACACCCACCGCCTTGGCGAGCAGGGCCGTCATGGTGACGCCCTTGCTCTTCAACGACTTGGCGAACGCATCAAGCCGGTCGGTGGTGATCGTGTAGCCCACGTGGAAGCAGGGAACCGCCAGGCTGGCCACCATGCTGCGATTGACGGCCGCCTGCAGGGTGTTGAAGGGCACCGTGTCGCCGGGGTTCCCGAAGGCCTGGCCGGCGGGGGCCGGTGCCGCCGAGCCATTGGCAGATGTGACGGCGGCAGGCGCTGCCGAGACAGCGGGGGCCGTGCCCTCCGCCACGCGGGGCAGGCTGGCGGCCTGGCCGGCGGCCCGCTCCACGTCCTCAGCCTGGATGCGGCCATGGGGGCCACTGCCCCGCAGGCTTTCAAGAGCAACACCGAGCTGACCGGCGAGCTTGCGTGCGCGTGGAGTGGCCACCAGCCGCCCTCCGGCGGCCACAGCAGCCGGCGCAGGAGCTGCCGCCGCCACGGGAGCCTGAGCAGGCACCGGAGCCGCTGCAGGAGCTGGAGCTTCTGCTGGTGCAACCGGGGCCGCCGCCGCAGGGGCAGCCGGAGCCGAAGCCTGGACCGCCGCGATCTCAGCCTCGGTTTCAACGATGAGGCCGATGGTTTCGCCCACCGGGGCCGTGCCGCCGGAAGGAAGCAGCACTGAGGCGAGAAAGCCCTCCTGGAAGGCTTCCACGTCCATATCGGCCTTGTCGGACTCCACCACGAGAACCGACTCGCCCCTCTCGACGCGATCGCCGGGCTTCTTCAGCCACTCCACGATCTTGCCCTCCGTCATCGTTGAGCTCAGGGCGGGCATGAAGATTTCGTGGGTCGCCAAAGTCCTGATCCCAATGCAGGCTGCGTAGGGATTTTACGTGCGACCCCTCCAGGCCCCCATCCAGGAGGTCAGCCCCCCTCGATCGCCTCCACCACGCCGTCGCGCACCAGAACGGCCACCTGAAGTTTCTCCACCAGGTTGTCGCCCACCTTGATCTTGCAGGTGCCCTCGATCTGGCCCTGGTCGACGATCTGGTCGAACTCGAGATCACGCACCTGACGCTGCTGCTCGATCAGGGTGCGCTTCTGCTCCTCGAATTCGGCCCGCTTGGCCGCCACCTGCTGCTGAACGGAGGCCACCTGCTCCTGCACGCGGGGATCGAGCGGGTTGAGGCTCTGACGGCGGATCTCATCCACCAGCTGCTGGCCCTCCTGCTCCAGCTGGGACAGCTGCTGGTCACTGTTGCTGACCGCCGCACTCAGCTCCCGCTCGGCGTCCTCCTTCCAGCGCGGGGTGACCACGGCCCGCACCGTGATCGTGCGTTTGATCGTGAGCGTATGGCCTTCAGTCATGGGAGGGAGATCGCAATGACCAGGCTCTCAGCCCGGCGTCCAGCGGTCAACCGAGGGCGTCCGGGGAGCTCAGGCCCGGTAGATACCCTCGATCGCCGCCGCGTCACGCTCGGTGATGCGATCACGACGCTGCTTGAGGGTCTGGGTGAGCAGCCCGTTCTCGATCGAAAAGGGCACCACCAGGGCCACTCCGGCCAGGCGTTCGTCGGGCCGCGAACCCGGTCTGGCCGCCAGCAGCCGGTTGAATTCACCACTCAGGGCCTTGAGCAGGGCCCGGTCGGAGGCGTCAGTGGTGGCCCCGGGGACGGGCAGTCCCCTGGCCCTGGCGAAGGCGGCGAGCGGGTCCTGGCGTGGCACCACCAGGGCAGCGAGCTGGCGGCGGTCCTGGCCCACCAGCATCACCTGCTCCACCAGCGGATGGGCCACCAGGGCCTCCTCCAGGGGTCCCGGTTCGATGTTCTCGCCACTGCTGAGCACGATCGTGTCCTTGGCCCGGCCGGTGAGCACCAGGGTTCCATCCGGCAGAAGCTGGCCCAGATCGCCCGTATCGAACCAACCGGCCCCATCCAGTACCGCGTCGGTGGCCTCGGGCTTGCCGAAGTAGCCCGCCATCACCTGGGGTCCCCGGGCCAGCACACGTCCCCGCTGCCGCCAGCCCAGCAGAGCCCCGCTCTCGGCATCGACGATGCGCAGTTCCGTTTCCGGCAGGGGCTGCCCCGCACTGCCGCGCCGGTTTCGCCAGGGGCGGCGGCAGGCCAGCACCGGGCTGGTTTCGGTGAGGCCGTAGCCCACCAGCAGCTCGATGCCGATCGCCTCGAAGAAGCCATCCACATGCAGGGCCAGGGCGCCTCCGCCGCTGATGGCCGTCCGCAGGGCCCCGCCCGAGAGCTGCTGGCGCACCTTGGGCCAGAGCAGGGCGGAGGCCAGGCCGTGCCCCGGCCAGCTCAGCAGCCAGCCCAGGCCTGCGGCCAGCCGGCCCGGCAGCGATTCGGGCTCCAGGGTGAGATCAAGGGCGCGGCGGCGCGACTGGCCATGCCAGCGGCTCAGCCGCAGGGCCTGACGGATCAGCCCCTGACGGGAAGGGGGCATGGCCTCGAGGGCATCCTCGAAGCCGGCCAGCAGGGCCTCCCACAGCCTCGGCACGCTGATCATGTACTGGGGCTTCACCCGCTGCAGATCGGGGCGCAGGTGTTTCAGGGTGGTGTAACTCTGGCGGCACCCGCAGGAGAGCAGGAAGTATTCAGCGGTGCGCTCGTAGGCATGCCAGATCGGCAGCACACTGAGCACCCGATCAGCCGGCCGGGGAGCCACGGCCACCCCGAGGGTGCGCAGCTGGTGCAGCAGATTCGCCTGAGTGAGGGGGACCCCCTTGGGACGGCCCGTGGTGCCGGAGGTGTAAAGCAGAGTGGCCATGCGCTGAGTCCCGCTGTTCGGTAGAGGCGGCACGGCGGCCTCCTGGCTGCGGCCAAGGGCCTCAAAGGCCTCCCAGCTCAACTGTCTCGGCAAAGGTGTTGGGGGGGTGCCGTTGCCTGTGGGGGCTCCATCCTCAAGCAGCACCACGAAGCGCAGCCGGGCCAGGGCACCCGGCTCTGCGACCAGGCGCTCCAGCAGGGCCGCGGACTCCACCACCAGCCCGACGGCACCGGAATCATCAAGGATGTAGCGGAGCTCCTCGAGGGGGGCGCTGCTGCCGCGCACGGCATCAGCCGCGCCGCAGCGCATGATCCCCTGATCCGCCACCAGCCAGCGGGGGCTGTTTTCCGCGAAGAGGGCCACCACCTCCCCCTCCACCAGGCCAAGACACGCGAACGCCGCTGAGGCCCGCAGGATGCGGGCGTCGAGCTCGCGGTAGGTGAGCTGCTCCGGTGGATGGGCGTGGGGAGCCTCGAGGGCGATCGCCTCCCCATGGCGCTGGGCGAGGATCGGCCAGAGACCCTCCAGTCCCTGCAGCCCACACCAGTTGTCCCGCTGGGCCAGGGCCTTCTCATCGAGTCGGTCCCCCGACCAGAGGATCGAGGCTTTGCCGTCCATGGTCGCGTCCGTGAGCGTGGCCCAGGCTTATCACCGCCAGGGGAGTTCCGTGGGCTTCGGTGGCCGGAGCCCCAACCCGAACCGCCGGGCCAGAGCCTCGCGCAGCAGGGTCTGAACCGTTGCGGTGGTCAGCTCAGGGCACCAGTCGCTCAGGCGCGTCACCCCATGACCCTTCAATCCGCAGGGGACGATGGCGCTGAAACCCTCCAGCGCGCAGGTCACGTTGAGAGCCAGGCCGTGCTGGCTGATCCAGCGGCGGGCACCGACGCCGATCGCCGCCACCTTGCGCCCCTCCAGCCAGACACCGGTGAGGCCCTCCAGCCGCTCTCCCCTGAGCCCGAGAACCGCCAGCACCTCCAGCACCACCGCCTCCAGATCACGCAGGTAGAGGTGAAGATCTCCGCCGTGGCGCTGCAGAGCCAGCACCGGGTAGGCGACCAGCTGGCCGGGGAGGTGGTGGGTCACCTCCCCGCCGCGGTCGATGCGGAAAAGGGGAGCCGGGGGGTCGGCCGGATCGAAGCGCAGGAACCGCTCGCTGGCGCCGCGGCCCAGGGTGTAGCAGGGGAGGTGCTGAAGCAGCAGCAGGGCTTCGGGGCCATCCGGGTCGCGCAGCAGCCGCGCCTGCAGCTCCTTCTGCCAGGCCCAGGCCTGGTCAAAGGGCACGGGCAGGGATGGTTCAACAAGGATTGCGTCGAGGGGCGGAATCATGCGCGAACGGCTTCCTACAGTCAGTTCAGAACGACAAGCGAGGGGACTGCTCGATGAAGCTGTTGATTCACGGCCGCAATCTCGATGTCACACCGGCGATCCGCGATTACACCGAAGCGAAGCTCGGTCGGGCCATCAATCACTACGAAGGCTTGGTCAAAGAAGCCGATGTTCATCTCTCCGTGGCACGTAACCCAAGGGTGGCGCAACAGACCGCTGAGGTCACGGTCTTTGCCAACGGTGTGGTGATCCGCGCCCAGGAACGCAGTGAGAACCTTTACGCCAGCATCGACATGGTGGCCAGCAAGCTGAGCCGTCAGCTGCGCCGCTACAAGGATCGTCTCAGTGATCATCACGGAGCCGGATCCCCAGCCAACCTCGATGATACCGAACAACCCAGCCTGGAGGGAGTTCTTCCCCATGATCTGATCGGCGACCGCGAGCCGGCCCTGCCGGTCCCGGCCGTGCGGCGCAAGTACTTCTCGATGCCTGCGATGAGCCTGGATCAGGCCCTGCACCAGCTGGAGCTGATCGACCACGATTTCTATGTGTTCCGTGAGGAATCCAGCGGTGGGATCCAGGTGGTCTATCGCCGCAACCATGGTGGATTCGGTGTGATCCAGCCGAAGGAATCCTGACCAATCCCGAATCCCTCCAGCCCCGGTGACGCGTGAATCAAGGCTCCGGGGGCCCCTGCCCGATCTGGCCCCCCTGATTGAGCATGCCCTTCTGGACCCCCACCGGGGCCTCGAGAGTGTGCACCAGACCTGTGATCAGGCACGGCACTACGGCTTTGCTGCGGTGTGCATCTCCTCCCGCTGGGTGGCTGCCGCCCGGGAACGTCTCGGGGCTCCAGGCGCCGTGAAGCTTGTGGCTGTGGTGGCCTTCCCCTTCGGCGCGGTACCGGCCTCGATCAAGCTGGCTGAAGCGGAGGCCGCCGCCAGCGCCGGCGCTGATGAACTCGATGTGGTGCCCGATTTCGGAGCCCTCGCCGATGGCGAAGGCAGCTCGATCTACCAGGAGCTGGGGGCGATCGTGGAACTCGGCTTGCCGGTGAAGGTGATCCAGGAGGTGGGGCGGTTGGATCCGGCCGCCCTGGAGCTGCTGGTGGAGGCCTCGATCGATGCGGGTGCCGCCTTCCTCAAGACCGGCAGCGGCTTCGGACCGCCCGTGACCCCTGAACAGGTGGCCCACCTGCGCGAGCTGGCCCGGGGGAGGGCGGGAATCAAGGCCTCCGGCGGCATCGCCGGGCTGGAGCATGCCCTGGATCTGGTGGCCGCCGGTGCCACACGCCTGGGCACCAGCCGCGGCGTGGCCCTGATCGAGGCCCTGCGCGCGCCCTCCTGATGCCCGAGGAATCGCTGGAGGGTCTCTCACTGAAATGCGGCCCCCTGGGGGAGCACGACCGGCTGCTCACCCTGCTCAGCGAAGACGGCGGCCTCAGCCGTCTGGCGGTGCCGGGGGCCCGGCGCCCCCGCAGCAGCCTGGCGGCGGCGGTGCCCCTGTCCCAGCTGCGGCTCCAGGTCGGCGGTGGCCGCGGCCTGCGGCGGGTGCGCCAGCTGCGGGTGATCCACAGCTTCGGCCAGCTGGGGCAGCGCCTGGAAACTCTCGCGGCCGCCCAGTCGCTGGCGGAGCTCTGCCTGCATCTGGTGCCCGACGGAGATGGGGTAGCCGGTGCCCTGGACGACCTGACCCTGCAGCTGCACCGCCTGGAGCGGGTGGTGTCCGAGCGCCAGGACAACCTTGAAGCGCTGGCGATCGCCGTACAGGGACACGTGCACCTGCTGGCCCTGGGTGGCTATGGGCTGCCGCTGCAGAGCTGTGCCCGCACCGGCGAGCCTCTGGCCCCCCCCCTGGGCAACCGCGACTGGCGCTGCAGCCTCCTGCCCAGTGAGGGGCTGGTGATCGGCGCGGTGGCCGGGGCGGTGGTGGTGCTGAACGCTTCCGAGCTGGCCCTGCTGCAACGGCTGCCGCGGCCCGCTCTCCCCCGCTGCCGCGACGGCACCCTGATGGGACCGCCCTGGGTCTGGCTGCGGCTGCTGGAACTGGCGCAGGTGTGGTGCCACCAGCACCTCGGCCGCCGGGGGAAAGCCCTGCGCCTGCTTCAGGGCTGCTTCAGCAGTGAAGTTCAGGGGCGCCAGGGCGCTGCGCCATCATTGCCGCCGAACGACTGACATCTTGAGCGGATTGTCCCGGCCGACCGCCACGCCTCCTCCGGAACCTTCCGGGGACATCAGCCCGGATGCTGCGGAGGGCAGCAGCTCACGCACCGACGGGCTGCAGGCCGTGCTGGCCCTACCCGATTTCCGCAGGCTCTGGCTGGGACAGATCTTCTCCCA
Source organism: Synechococcus sp. UW140 (assembly GCA_943369245.1). Taxonomy (GTDB): domain Bacteria; phylum Cyanobacteriota; class Cyanobacteriia; order PCC-6307; family Cyanobiaceae; genus Regnicoccus_A. The sequence continues at coordinate 58,037 of CALRMN020000007.1, forward strand.
GCTGGCCGACAAGTTCTACATCGTGCTGATGGTGTTCCTGATCGCCCAGTACTGGGTGACGGACACCCCCCAGAACAACATGGCCCTGGCCGAGGCGGCGGCCAGTCTGCGGCTCGATTTCGAAACCCGCGCCCAGATGATCACTCTGCTGGCGACGGGGATCTATGTGGCGAACACCGTGCCGGCGATGGTGCTGGGCACCGTGGCCGGGGTCTGGGCCGACCGCTGGCCCAAGCGCCAGGTGATGGTGGCTTCCAACGGCCTGCGGGCCGGCCTCGCCCTGCTGGCCCCTCTGGCGCTGCTGCCCGGGCCCCAGTGGCTGGGGCTGAGCTGGGGCTACTGGGGCCTGGTGGCCATGACCTTCCTGGAGTCGGTGCTCACCCAGTTCTTCGCGCCTGCCGAGCAGGCGGCAATCCCGCTGCTGGTCCCGAGACCACGCATGCTCGCGGCCATCTCGCTGTATCAGGCCACCAGCATGGGCGCCACGATCGTGGGCTTCGCCCTCGGTGATCCGGTGTTGCGGCTGTTGCGCTCCAGCCTCAAGACGATCGGCATCAGTGGCGGGGAATTCGTGCTGCTGCCGCTCTGTTACGGGCTGGCGGCCCTCTGCATCAGCACGATCCGGATGGACGAGCCGGAGCGGGTGGAGAGAGGAACCAGCGTCTGGAGTGAAATCGCCGAGGGCATCGAGGTGCTGCGCGAACGGGCCAGTGTGCGACGGGCCCTGTTGCAGCTGGTTCTGCTGTACAGCATCCTCGCGGCGCTCTATGTGCTGGCCATCAGCCTGGCTTCAGCCATCGACGGGCTGGGCCCCACCCGCTTCGGCACCCTCCTGGCCATGAGCGGCGTGGGCATGGCCTGTGGCGCCCTAGGCGTGGCCCAGCTGGGCCAGGGCGTCAACCGGCGGAGCATGGCCTCCACCGGCCTGGCGCTGATTGCCTTCAGCCTGGTACTGCTCGGCCAGGGAAGGGGGAGCCTTTGGCTCACCCTCGGCTTCTGCGGTCTGCTCGGCATCGGCGCGGCTCTGGTGGCGATCCCATCCCAGACCACCATCCAGGACGACACGCCGGAAGCCGTGCGAGGCAAGGTCTTCGGCCTGCAGAACAACCTGATCAACGTGGCGCTCAGCCTGCCCCTGGTGCTGGCCGGAGCGGTGGTGAGCCGCTATGGACTGATGCCGGTGCTGTGGGGACTGGCGGCGATCACCCTGATCGCGATCCTGATGGAGAAGCCGTGGCAACGCTGCTAGCGTGACCTCAGGATGAGGCCTGAAGCGTTGGCCCACATTGCGTGGCTGGGCAAGAAGTCACCCTTCTGCGGCAACGTCACCTACAGCCTCTCCACCACCGAGCGGCTGCGGCAACACGGCCATCAGGTCAGTTTCATCCATTTCGACACCCCAGCCGCCGGCCTGGGGCGTTCCTGGGACACGGGCCATCAGGTTGAGGGCAGCCCATCCGGAAGCTTGGTCGCAACGGATCAGACGCGACCCGGCGGGGATGATGTGACGCTGCCCTACCTGGTGAAGTCCCAGGTGTACACGATTCCATCACCGGGAGCCCAGAGGGAGCTTCGTGAATCGCTGGAGCGCCTGCGCCCCGACCTGGTGCACGCCAGCCTCACCCTCTCCCCTCTGGATTTCCGTCTGCCGGATCTCTGCCAGCACCTGGGGGTCCCGCTGGTGGCCACGTTCCATCCCGCCTTCGATGCCGGTCTGCGCAACATCACCGCCGGAACCCAGCAGCTCACCTACCAGCTCTACGCCCCGGCTCTGGCCCGCTTCGATCGTGTGATCGTCTTCTCCGAGCTCCAGGCCGAAGTGCTGGCGCGCCTGGGGGTGCGCGAGGAGCGGCTGGCCGTGATCCCCAATGGGGTCGATCCCGGCCTCTGGTGCCCTCCCGACCCGGCAGCACCCTCAGAAGAACTGGCCAGCCTCCGAGCCCGCCTGGGCCCGCGCCGCCTCTTCCTCTACATGGGACGGCTGGCCACCGAGAAAAACGTCGAAGCGCTGCTGAGGGCCTGGCGGCTGGTGAGGCCGGCGGGCTGCCTGCTGGTGATCGTCGGTGATGGCCCTCTGCGCCAGGCCCTGCAGGGCAACACCGACGAACACGATGTGCTCTGGTGGGGCTACGAAGCCAATCTGCACCAACGGGTAGCCCTGCTCCAGGCAGCCGATGTCTTCCTGCTGCCTTCGTTGGTGGAGGGGCTCTCCCTGGCCCTGCTGGAGGCGATGTCCAGTGGCACCGCCTGTGTGGCCACCGATGCCGGCGCCGACGGCGAAGTCCTGGAGGGAGGCGCCGGCATCGTGATCAGCACCCAGGGCGTGACCACCCAGCTGCGCACCCTGCTGCCGGTGCTGCGGGACCAGCCGGTACTGACCACCGAGCTGGGCCGCCGCGCCCGGGAGCGGGTCCTGGAGCGCTACACCCTGGCCAGCAACATCGAGCAGCTGGAACGGCTCTACGCCGAGCTCGTGCCCCAGGGCAGTCTTGCCGCCTGAGCCTCAGCCGATCGCCGCCTCCAGCCGCTCGCGCAGCTCGGCGGTGAGCCGCTCCACGGCCCCTCGGCGGTCGCGGCGGTAGGCGCCGCTGCACTCGAGCACATCGATGGGCTCCGCCACCACCATGCGCACCCGCCAGGGGCCGAGAGCGGGCGGTCGCTCCTCCTCGCGGCCACGGATCCAGGCGACCGTCCGCCAAAAAATCATCAACACCTCCCCGTAGCGGTCGATGCTGGGCTTTTCGGCCACGTAGGAGCCGCTCAGCGTCGCGAAGTGCTCCACCAGGCGCATGTGGCCCATACGGAGGTCGGCCTCCCGCGCCGCCCAGTCCGCCAGGCTCCGCTCCACCTCTGAGAGTTCGTCCAGGTCGTCGCGGTAGATGCAGGCCCAGGCCGCCTGCTCGATGCGGCGGCAGCGCTCGATGACGCTGCCTCGGGGGGAGAGCTGGAAGTGGGCCTCGGCCACGGCCAGGGCCTTCTCCCGCAGACGGTCCAGCCGCTCGAGGAGGTCAACCGCCGGGACGTTTTCACTGAGGTGATAGAAGACCTCCAACCGCGAGAGCAGCCGCTCCGAGAGGGCGATCAGCCGTTGGTAGCGGTGCTCCAGGGCCTGGTCGGGATCGGCTGGCCGCCGGGAGGCGGCGCCTGCGCCTGCCGGCCCGGTGGCGGAGGAGGGGCCGAGCAGGCTCTCCAGGCGTCCCAGCAGGCGATCGATCGCTCCCCAGTCGTCTCTTGTGGAGAGGTACTGAAGCCCGATCGGCACGATCAGCACCCGCTCGTGGCGGCCCGCCGCCGCCAGATCCTCACAGCACCAGAAGGCCATCTGGGCCAGACCGGGTTCGAGGGGACTGACCAGTTCGCCGTGGTTGTTGGTGACGCCCTCCGGGGCGATCGCCAGGGGAAAAGGGCCGTGAGCGAAGAGATCGCGGGCCGTCTTGAGGGCGAGGCGATCGAGCTTGCCCCGCTGGATCGGGATGCCGCCCAGCTTCGAGAGGATCCAGCCTGCGGCCTCCCCCGCCCAGAGGGGAATACCGCGGTCGTAGAGGAACTGGCTGTGGACCGGGGCCTTAAGGCTCAGCCCATGGAGGCTGGCCGCACGAGGGACCTCGCGCCAGAGCAGCTGGGCCATCACCAGCGGGTCGGTGGTGCTGGGATGACGGAAGGCAATCAGCAAGCGACAGCCTCCCCTCTGGGCCTCGGCGAACAGAGCGGCGAGGCTTCCGCTGCCGGTGGTCTCGAAGTGCACCAGACCCCGGGACCGCAACAGCAATGGCAATGCAGCCCGGCAGAGGCTGTACACCCAACGGCTGTAGTCCGGCGGTATGAAGCGAAGAGCCGGTTGAGCGGCCTGGATCCCAGCGCGGGGCATCGGTGGTCAGTGGGCGGCGAAAACGGGGGCGCTAGCGGGCGGCATAGCGGTCGGAGACCACCGACCAATCGACCACGGACCACCAGGCGTCGAGGTAGTCGGCGCGGCGGTTCTGGTACTTGAGGTAGTAGGCGTGCTCCCAGACGTCGTTAGCCAGCAGGGGCGTGCCGCCCACCGGAGCCAGGTCCATCAGGGGATTGTCCTGGTTGGGGGTGGAGACCACCTGAAGCTTGCCCTTCGAATCAGTGATCAGCCACACCCAGCCCGAGCCGAAGCGAGCCAGACCCGTGGCCCGGAAGGCGGCGTGGAACTCCTCGATCGAGCCGAAGTCGCGCACCAGGGCCTCCCGCAAGGCTGGGCTGGGCTCACCCCCCTGCCCGCGCCGGGTGAGGGTGGCCCAGAAAAACGAATGGTTCCAGTGGCCACCGGCGTTGTTGCGCACAGTCTCCGGGGCTGCGGAGGCCCGGGAGAGCAGCTCTTCAAGGCTGAGGCCCCCAAGGGCAGGATCCCTGGCCACGGCGGCGTTGAGGTTGTCCACGTAAGCCTGGTGATGACGATCGTGGTGGATCGTCATCGTGGTGGCATCGATCGCCGGCTCCAGGGCGTCGACGGCATAGGGAAGGGCCGGAAGCGTGAAGACTGGCGGCGCCGCCCAGGCGCCCTGGCCGGGCCATAGCAGCAGCACGGCCACCAGGGCGGCAAGGATCCGTCGCATCGGTTCGGCCCGGATGATCACTGGTCAAGTATGGACAGCTCGGCGCAGCAGGCCGCGAAGGCGGCAGCCGGATCGGCAGCGGCGCTGATCGGCCGGCCGATCACCAGCCGGCTCGCTCCGGCGGTGATGGCGGCCGCAGGGGTCATCACGCGCCGCTGATCGCCCGCCGGCGCTCCGGCAGGACGGATGCCGGGGGTGACCAGGGCGAAGGGCTCGGGGTGAGCCAGGCGCAGGACCGCCACCTCCTGAGGGGAGCAGACCGCGCCGCCGATGCCGGCGGCCACCGCCAAGGCCGCCAGCCTGGGCACGTAATCGTCGGGGGATTCCGTCACCGCCAGCTCGGCATTGAAGCGCGCCGCATCCCAGCTGGTGAGCACGGTGACCGCCAGCAGAGTGGGGGATTCCAGGCCCCCCTGGGCCGCCCCCTCGTGGGCGCCAGCCTGGGCCGCTGCCAGGGCTTCGCGGCCGGAGCAGGCATGGACGGTGATCAGCTCCGCCCCGAGCCGGGCGGCACTACGGCAGGCCCCGGCCATCGTGGCCGGGATGTCGTGGAACTTGAGATCAAGGAACACCCGCAGGCCCTCGCCGCGCAGCTGCCGAACAACGTCGGGGCCGGCGGAGCAGAACAGCTCCAGCCCCACCTTCACCCAGAGCAGATCGGGAATCGAGGCCACCAGTGCCAGCGCCGAGACGGCATCGGGGCAATCGAGGGCCACGATGATTCTCTCCGCCGCCGCAGCGTCGCTCCCTGGGATGGTCGTGGAGCGGCTCACGCCACCAGCCGCAGAAAAGTCTTCTTGCCCAGTTGCAGCACCCGGCCCTCCAACTCGGAGGGGGCGCTGAAACTGAGGTTCACATCCGTGAGCTTCTCACCATCGAGGCGCACCCCGCCGCCCTGGATCTGGCGCCGCGCCTCGCTGCTGCTGGCGCAGAGACCAAGGGCACTGAGCAGATGGAAGGCCTTGGCGGGGAAGGTGACGGCGGCGAGGGAGGTCTCCGGGACCGTTCGGGCCGCCATCTCCCCGGCCACCAGGTTGGCGGCATCGGCCTGGGCGGCGCTGGCGGCATCCAGGCCATGGCGCGCCGCCGTGATCGCCAGGGCCAGGGCTTTCTGACGCTCCCGCGGGCTGGTTGGCCACTCGGCCGGCTCGAGGTCGGTGAGCAGGGTCAGGTACTGATCAGCCACCGCATCGGGCACTTTCTCCAGCTTGGAGTACATCGCCAGTGGCCCTTCGTTCAGGCCCACGGTGTTGCCCAGGCTTTTGCTCATCTTCTGCACCCCGTCGAGCCCCGGCAGGATCGGTAGCAGCAGACCGAACTGGGGCCGCTGGCCGAAATGGCGCTGGAGGTCGCGACCCATGGCCACGTTGAATTTCTGGTCAGTTCCCCCCAGCTCCAGGTCGGAGGCCACGGCCACCGAGTCGTAGCCCTGGAGCAACGGATAGAGAAACTCATGCAGGGAGATGGTGATGCCTGAGCCGTAGCGTTTGGCGAACTCCTCCTTGGCGAGCATCTGACCGACCGTGGAAGTGCCCAGCAGCTCGATCACCTGGGGAAGGTCCAGACCCGCCAGCCACTCGCTGTTGCGGCGCACCTCCAGACGGCCCGGAGTGGTGAAATCGAGCAAAGCCCGTTCAGGGGGTTGGCCGAGACCCAGTTGCACCAGGTAGGTTTCGGCATTGGCCTCCACTTCGGCCGCGCTCAGCTGCACCCGGGTAGCGCTCTTGCCGCTGGGATCGCCGATGCGGGCGGTGAAGTCGCCGATGATGAGCACAGCCGTGTGGCCAGCGTCCTGGAAGGCCCGCAGCTTGCGGAACAGGATCGAGTGACCGAGGTGGATGTCGCTGCCCGTGGGGTCGATGCCGAGCTTGATGCGCAGGGGTCGTCCGGCGCCGGCGGCCTGCTTCAGCCGGGAAGCAAGGGATTGATCCGGATCACCCGTCTCTCCGGAGGGGAAGAGGTCGGCCAATCCACGCTCCAGCCAAGGCGGCAACGGCTCCCCCATCTGTGCACCCTGCATCGGGGCGGATCGTAGGAAGCCGTGCGCCGGGCTCAGGCGCTGGCCTCAAGTTCGCGCTTCATCCTCTCCAGGGTCTGGTGCATCTGAGTGAACATCTGCTCAGGAGTCATGCCGAACTGACCGAGCTGGGTGCGCAGCTGCTCGACGGTGAGCTTGGCCTGGAAATCCTCGGAGAGTTCGAAGCGCTTCATGAAAACCTGATAGCGGTCCATCAGGCCCTCCATCTGGTCGATGAACAATTTTTTCCCTTCCCGGTCAAACTTGCCGTAATCGCCCCCCAGCTGGGTCATCTGCTGGTAATCGGTGAACAGCCGTTTGGCTTCGTCCTGAACGATCTCGGATTCGAAGAAGGCCATGGGGCGTGCCCGGCATGAGGCGATGACCACGATTCTGGGGTCCTCCACCGCCTGAGGCGAGTACGGATTGGCGTAACCGCCACGCCGCAGCAGCTAACTTCGTCCCAGTTGCACAGAGCTGGTTTGCCGCCATGGCCAAGGGGCACTGGTTGGATCCCCTCGCCCGCAGCCTGCTGGAGGCCACTGGTCAGATCCGCCGTGCGCCTGAACCTCCACAGCCCGGGAGCACGGGCGAGGACAGCGTCGAGCGCGACCTGCTGGCCCTCAAACTCGCTCAGAATCCAGGCCTGCGCCTGAAGAGTGCCCAGGACGTGCGCCTGGCAGCGGCCCTGGGCTGGCGCCTGGATGTGAACCGGGCGACCGCCACCGACTGGCTACGCCTGCCGGGCTGCACTCCCACCCAGGTGGATCTGCTGCTGCGCCTGCAGAGCGGTGGCGTCCAGCTGAGCGGACCGGAGGATCTCCAGACCCTGCTCGGTCTCGACGGGGAGCTGATGCGCAGCTGGACGCCCGTGCTGGAGTTCCGCTGGTACGGCGACGCGCCTGCGGCTCGGCCGGCAGCACTCGATCTGAACCGCTGCAGAGTTGAGCAACTCGGAGCCCAGCTCGCTCTGGAGGAGGCCCGCTGCCTGCGCCTGCTGCAGGAGCGCAGCCGCGCCCCCTTCCGCGACCTGGCTGATCTCCAGCAGCGCCTGCAACTGCCGGCCGAAGTGGTGGAGGGCCTGATCGGCCGGGTGAGCTTCGGCCAGGGGCCCATCGGCCCTGAGTTGCCGAGGCCGCCCCGGCCACCGGCCTCCCGTTGAGCATGTCCAGGGGACGCCAGCAGGAGCTGTTCCAGGGCGGCGCCCCACCTGGCGGCGGCGGCGTGGGCCCAACGGCGCTGCCCCTGCTGCGAGAGCACCTGCTCGAATGGCAGCGACGCCTCTGCGAGTTTCAGAGGCCACTGTTCGAGGGCAGCGCCAGCAGGCATCAGCAGGGCAGCCTCTTCGGCGGCGATGCCAGCGGCGGCGGCAATGACAACGGCAGCGAGGATCCCCAGGAGCGGGCGGCCCGGTTCGATCCCCTGGCCTTCAAGGCCCAGAACCTGCAGTTCTGGCGCTGGCCCGAGCCGCCCCAGCTGGGCCCTGCCCTGTACCTGGTGATGGACCGGCCACCGCTGCTGGCCTCCCCGCTGCTGCTCTACGTGGGCGAGACCGGTCAGGCCGACCGGCGCTGGAAAGGGGAGCACGACTGCAAGGGCTACCTGGCGGCTTATGCCGAGGCCATGGGTCATGTGGACCTGGAGTGCCGCTGCAGCATTCGCTTCTGCTGCGACGTGCCGGCCAGGGTGCGCGCCAGGCGAGCGCTGGAGCAGGCCCTGATCCGCCGCTGGCAACCGCCCTTCAACAAAGAGACCCGCCAGCGCTGGAGCACCCCTTTCACCAGTGATTCCGTCTGAACGCCGTCGCTACGATCGCGGCCCGATGTCCGGCCCCCATGCAGTTCACCTGTCCCTCCACCCCGCTGGCCGCGTGGAGCGGTGACACCCTCGGTGTCGGCCTGTTCCAGGGCGAGACGGGCGAACGCCTCGAGACCCTCGAAGCCCGCTTCGGGCCAGGACTGCAGTCGCTGCTTGAGCGCCAGAGCTTCAAGGGCAAGCCGGGCGAGTGCGTCAGCCTCACCTGGCTCCAGCCCGCTCCCCTGCAGCTGGTGCTGGTCGGGCTGGGGGAACCGGGCCGCTTCGATCTCGACGCCCTGCGCAGCGGCGCGGCCGCCATCGCCAAAGCGGCGGGGCCTGGCCGCGAGCTTGGCCTGGCCCTGCCTGCCGAGGGCCTGGAGCCCCCGGCGGCGGCTCGGGCGATGGCCGAAGCCGTGCGCCTCAGCCTCTACGTCGACCAGCGCTTCCGCAGTGAGGCCGAATCCAAGCCGATCCCCGAGGTCGTGAGCCTGCTGGGCCTGGCCCCCGGGGCCGCCGCCGGCCTTGAGGGAGTGGCAGCCACCTGCGCGGGTGTGGAGCTGGCGCGGCAGCTGGTGGCGGCGCCACCGAACGTGGTCACCCCCCAGGCCCTCGCCGACACCGCCGGGGCCATCGCCGGGGAGTTCGGTCTGGAGCTGAAGGTGCTGGAGCGCTCCGATTGCGAAGCCCTTGGCATGGGCGCCTATCTCGGGGTGGCCCGGGGCTCCAGCCTCCCTCCCAAATTCATTCATCTCACCTACCGCCCTGAGGGGGGCTCCAGTCGGCGGCTGGTGCTGATCGGCAAGGGACTGACCTTCGATTCCGGCGGCTACAACCTCAAGACCGGCGGTTCCCAGATCGAGATGATGAAGTACGACATGGGCGGCAGTGCCGCTGTGCTGGGGGCAGCCCGGGCGATCGCCGAACTGCGCCCGCAGGGTGTGGAGGTGCACGTGATCGTCGCAGCCTGCGAAAACATGATCAGCGGCGAGGCCATCCACCCTGGCGACATCCTCACCGCCTCCAACGGCAAGACGATCGAGATCAACAACACCGACGCCGAGGGGCGTCTCACCCTCGCCGATGCCCTGGTTTACGCAGCCAAGCTGGAACCCGATGCCGTTGTGGATCTGGCCACGCTCACCGGAGCCTGCGTGATCGCCCTGGGCGAGGAGATCGCCGGCCTCTGGTCCCCCAGCGACACGCTGGCCGAAGCACTGCTGGAGGCGGGCCGAAGCGGTGGGGAGGCCTTCTGGCGGATGCCGTTGCAGACCTCCTACAAGAAAGGTCTCAAGAGCCCGGTGGCGGACATGAAGAACACCGGACCGCGCCCAGGCGGCGCCATCACCGCCGCGCTCTTCCTGCAGGATTTCGTCCCTGCCGATCTGGCCTGGGCCCACCTGGACATCGCCGGCACGGTCTGGAGCGAAAACGGACGTGGGCTGGACCCCGCTGGCGCCACGGGTTTCGGCGTCCGCACCCTGGTGGAATGGGTGAGCCGCGGGGGTGCGGCTTAGGGTTGGCACCGCTGACGCCGGACCCCGACGCCATGGCTGCCCAGAAGATCCGCTGGTACATCCGCGCTCAGCTGGGGGTCCTGCTCCTGCCGCTGGGTCTCTGCCTGGTCGGCGAGGCCATCACCCGCCGCACCCTGCACCTGGCGGCACTCAACCAGAAACTGGCGGCACCGGGCCCCTGGTTCTGGTATGGAACCCTCGGTCTGATCTGCGTGACCGCAGGAGTGGGCCTGATGGTGGAGAGCGGGCTGCTGCGCGGCTACCCCCGCAGCTCGCGCACGGGACCAGCCAACCGCGACTGAACCGGATCAGGCGGCCACAGGACTCGCCGAAGACCCCATCAACGACTGGGGCTCCCGTCGCTTCTGCCCTGCAGGCTTGTCAAGCAGGCTGCCCGGTTCCTCCAGTTCATGAATCTGCCAGCGGGCACGCTCCCCGAAGGAGGCCATCAGGCGATCCAGATCATCGACGGCCTGCTTGGGACTCGTGTAGGGCCCGATGTGGCGGGTGACGAGACCGTCCCGGATCGTCAGCAGATACATACAACCCACTCAACCTGGACCCCATCTCGATTTACCGTAGGCGGATTGCTCTGATCTGGGAAGGGTGTGGGCATCCCCCTTTCCATCCATTGTCCATTTCTGCGCGTTCTCAGGTCTTCGGGCGCCACGGGAGCGATCCTCGGGCGTTCGATCCCCAGACCTGATCAAGCCGCCGGTCGCGCCCGCAGGACCAGCGGTAATAGGTGTACTGGACCTTGTTGCGCTCGGCGTAGTTCTGGTGATAAGGCTCGGCTGGCCAGAAGCGATCGAGCTCGCGGATCTCCACCTTGATGGCGCTGGGCTTGACCCCCAGCTCCCGTGCCGCGGAAGCCAGACTGGCTCGGGCCTGATCCCGCTGGGTGGTCCCGCGACTGAAGATCACGGGCCGGTAGCTTCGGCCACGGTCACAGAACTGGCCGCTGCCATCGAGGGGATCCACGTTCCGCCAGTAGGCGCGCAGGAGCGTGGGCAGGCTGATCCGGGCCGTGTCGAAGCGGACACGCACACTCTCGATGTGGCCGGTGCCGCCGGCCGTCACCTGGCGATAGGTGGGGTTGCTGACGCTGCCGCCGCTGAAGCCACTGACCACCTCCACCACCCCAGGCAGGGTTTCGAGATCGTGCTCGAGACACCAGAAGCAACCGCCGGCCAGCACCGCCTCCTCGACGGCCGCCAGCGCCGGTGCCGCGGGGAGCAGCAGCAGCAGAACCGTCAGCAGCACTGGAGCCAACCCCAGGGACAAGCGCTGCAGGGGGTGATCCGGCCTGCGGAACCGACTCCTGTCACACCCTGACCGGGGCCAGTCCTGGCGTCGGACCGATGGCGTCACGTCTGGGATCCCGTCAGCTGATCGAGAATCTCACAGGCTGCTCGACGCGTCACACCCGGCTGACCGAGCAGAGCGCGCAGACGGCCGTAGCCCTCCAGCATCCCGGTCCGCTCGGGGCTCGGATCGAGGAGGGGCAGCGCCGCCGCCACGATCGCCTCCGGAGTCAGGTCGTCCTGGAGCAGTTCCGGCACGAGCCTCTCTCCAAGCACCAGGTTCACCGGAGAGATGTGGGGCACGTTGAAGCCCAGCAGCCGCTGGGCCACGAAGGCGGTGACCCGGCTGAGCCGGTAACCCACCACCTGGGGGACGCCGCGCAGGGCAAGCTCCAGGTTGGCAGTTCCCGATTTGGTGAGGGCCAGATCGGCAGCGGCACAGAGGACCGGCTTGAGGGCATCGGCACGATCGGCTGGAATCACCGTGGCATCCACGCCTGCCCGCTCCAGTTGGTCGGACAGAGAAGCCTCGAAGCTGGCCAGCCCGGCGGGCACCATCACCCTCAGCCCTGGCCGTCGCCGCTGCAACTCGGCCGCGGCAACGGCCATGGACGGCATCAGATAGCGCATCTCCTGGGGGCGGGAGGCTGGCAGCAGCAGCAACAACTGCTGGCCGGGGCTCAGTCCGAGCTCTGCACGGGCCTGTTCAGGGGTGGGCGGCGAGCCGAGGGTGTCGAGCAGGGGATGGCCGACCCAGGTGACCCGTGCACCGCGGGAGGCATAGAAGCTGGCTTCCTCTGGGAAAATGGCCAGGATGCGGTCGGTGAAGCCGATCAGGCGGGTGGTCCCCCCCTCCCCCAGGCGGAAGGCCCATTCCTGGGGAGCGATGTAGTAGGTGATCGGCACCGCGGGGAAGCGGTGGCGAATCCGGCGTCCCAGGCTGACGTTCGCCCCCATGTAGTCGATCAGCACAACTCCGTCAGGAGGACAGCTGGAGAGCCAGCGGCCCACCCGCCGCTGCAGCTTCAAGGTGGGCAGCACCAGGGGCAGAGCCTCCCAGAGTCCGATCGCCCCCATCGGAGCGGTGTTGGCCAGAAGATGGGAGCCTGCCTGGCGCATGCGCTCGCCGCCGAGGGCGTCGATCTCGAGGGGCAGATCGCGTCGCTGGGCTTCGGCGTGGAGGGCCTTGATCAGGAGGCCGCCCTGAAGATCCCCCGACACCTCACCGGTGCTGATCAGCAGCCGCACCATCAGCGCTGGTGGGGCAGGGGGCCACGGCGCCCTGGGGCGATCGAGGCCTCGAGGAAGCTGCAGAGTTCTTCGGAGGCCGGCAGGAGGGTTTCGGCTCGGATGTGCGCCAGGGCTTCAGCCAGCACCTCATGGCTGCGGTAGAGCCGGTTCCACACCGCCAGGAGTTGCTTGAGCTCCGCTCCGCCCTCCCGGTCGACCAGGCCATTGCGCTTGAGACCGATCCGGTTGAGACCGCGCAGACGGCCGGGGTGCCCCTCCACGATCGCGAACGGGGGCACATCGCGGTCGATGCGGCTCATGCCCCCCACCATTGCCAGCTTGCCGATGTGCACGAACTGGTGGATGCCGAGCACTCCACCGATCACCGCCCGGTCGCCGATCACCACATGGCCGGCGATCGCCACGCTGTTGGCCACCACGATCCGGTCGCCCAGCAGACAGTTGTGGCCCACATGGCTGTAGGCCATCAGCAGATTGCCGCTGCCCAGGCGGGTCTGCTCACCGTCGGCCGTGGCCCGGTTGATCGTGACGCACTCACGAATGGTGTTGTCGTCGCCCATCACCACCTCTGTGGGGGCACCGCCGTACTTGAGGTCCTGGGGCTCAAGGCCGATGCAGGCACCGGGAAAAATGCGGTTACCGGAACCCATCGTCACGCGGCCATCGATCACCACATGGGGACCGATCTGGCAGCCGGCGCCGAGCTGCACATCGGGACCGATCACGGCGAAGGGACCGATCTGAACACCCTGGCCGAGCTGGGCGCGGCTGTCGACCACCGCGGTGGGGTGAATCGTGGTTTCCACGGCTGTGCTGGTCATGGCCTCAGTCAACCAGGGAGAACATGAGTTCCCCGGAGCAGACCAGGTCTCCGTCCACGGTGACTTCAGCCCTCACTTTGCCGAAGCGCTTGCGCTTGAGACCGAGCAGTTCGCAGCTGATGCGCAACTGATCACCGGGCACCACCGGACGGCGGAAGCGCACCCCGTCGATGCCGGCGAACACGAACAACCCCTTGGGCAACTCCGGCATCTGGGTGACGATCAGACCACCCACCTGGGCCATGGCCTCCACGATCAGCACACCGGGCATCAGGGGGCGGCCAGGGAAATGGCCCTGGAACTGGGGCTCGTTGAGGGTGACGTTCTTGAGGGCTACGGCCCGCTTGCCCGGTTCGTACTCGATCACGCGGTCCACGAGCGCGAAGGGATAACGGTGGGGCAGCAGGTTGAGGATCTGCTCGGAGGTGAGCAGGGGGGCGCCAGCGGGAGTAACGGACAACGGGCTTCAGGTCGAGCGGGATGGAGCGGCCAGGGCCGCCGCCAGGGCAGTGTGCAGCCCGTGGGATCCACGGAAGGCGAAGACCTGGGCCTGGGGCAAGCCCGCCAGCGCCAGGTCCCCCAGCAGGTCCAAGAGCTTATGGCGCACCGGTTCCTGGAGGAAACGCAGGGGGGGGTTGAGCCAGTGATCCCCATCACAGACCAGGGCACTCTCCAGATCTCCGCCCCGGATCAGGCCGGCGGCCTGGAGCTGATCGATCTGCTCCCGGAAGCCGAAGGTGCGGGCCGGAGCGATCTGCTCCACGAAGGCGGCAGGGGTGAGCTCAAGGGAATAGAGCTGGCGGCCGATCGCGGGCTGGCTGAATTCGATCGCGGCACCGATCCGGGGCGTGTCACTGGGCAGGGCCGTGGCGAAGCTCTGGCCCTGCTGCAGGGTGATCGGAGCGTCCAGAGGCCGGAGGGGCTTTCGGGGGCCCAGGTGCTGCAGGCCCGCTGTGGCAATCGCCTCCACCCAGGGCAGAGCAGACCCGTCGAGCAAGGGGATCTCCTCACCCTCCACCAGCAGCTCCACATGGGAGAGGCCAGTTCCGGCCAGGGCCGCCAGCAGGTGCTCCACCGTGGCCAGCCGGCGCTGATCCAGGCGCAGGGCCGTGCACAGCCGGGTGTCGCTCACCTGCGACGGGTGCAGAGCCACCGACTCCAGGGCCGGAGCATCCAGCCAGCCCACCGCGTAGCCGGGCCGGTCGGTGGGCTGCAGGCGGACGCGGCAGGAGCTGCCGCTGTGCAGGCCGACTCCTGTGCGCTCGACTGCCGACGCCAGGGTCCAGGCCTGGCTGTAGTCCTCAGGCCACACGGTCACTAGAACTTCCAGCCCACACCGAGGTTGAAGCGCCAATCGCCGGTGAAGCCCTCGCTGGCCACCTCCAGACGCAGGGGACCCACCGGTGTGGTGACGATCAGACCGGTGCCCACCGAGAAGCCGCTGCCGGGCTTGTCGAGCAGGGTGCCCGGATTTCCAGGCACACCCGACTGGCTGCCGAAGGTCGTGCCGCCATCCACAAACAGCTCCCCGCTGACGATGCTGAACAGAGGGAAGCGGTATTCGATCGTGGCTTCCCCGAAGCTGCGTCCCACGCCCATGTCGCAGTCGGCATAGCCGCGCACGGAGTTGGAGCCTCCCACACAGAAGGCTTCATAAGGCGGCAGATCGCCGATGTTGGTGCCGGCCGAGAACTGAAATGCCAGGGTCTGCTTGCAGTCGGCGGTTTCACCGGGCTTGGGGCGGCAACCCTTGTAGAACTTCAGCCAGTTGACTGGAATGAAGTAGCTGTAACTGGCGCGCAGACGGTTGAAGGTGGGCGAATCTGGGCCGACAGAGACGTACTGCTCGGTACCGACGCTGAGGAAGGAGCCGGAGGTGGGGTTGCGGGGATCGTTGAGGTTGTTGCGGGTGGCCGCCACCCGCAAGGCCAGTAGCTGGTTGCTGCGGGCACAATTGAAGGCGATGCAGATCACATCGTCGACTGGAGCATCCGAGCCATCGAAATTATTGGTGCTCACGCCGAAGCGGCGGTTGGCGCCGGTGAAGTTCATCGGCGTGACTTCCTGGGCACTGAGGCCGAGCACCACACTCCAGAGCGCACGCTTGAAGGGGTTGCCGCCGTTGAGAGGGCGCACGAACTGGATATTGCCGCCAGCACGCTGAATGGCGACGGAATTGCCTTCGTAATCAAACCAGCTGTTGTCGGGAGATTGCGATTCGGCTTCGGAAACCGAGCGGAAAGTCTTGCTCTCAGGGTTGTTGTTGTTGTTGATGTTGTAGGCAACGCTGGTGCCCGGTGCTTTGTAGAAGTCGGAAACCGTGTTGATGTTGCCGTTGTTCTGACTCTGGAAAATCTGGGGAACGTCGCGGCTGAGAAACACCCGGGCACGGAAGGCCGTACGGTAGGCATCTCCTTTGATCCAGGGATCCGTGAAGGAGATGTCGGCGAGGCCTCCGAACTGGCCATAGGTGAAGTTGACCCCCAGATCCCAGGCCCGGCCGAGCAGGTTGCTGTCCTGGAGCTGAATCTGGCCGAACACACCCTGGCTCTGGCTATAGCCGAGACCACCGGAGAGGGAACCCGACGACTGCTCGACGATACCCAGCACGATCACCACTTCACCGGGCTTGGCCGGCACGGGCCGCAGAGTCACTTTGATGTCACCGAACAGGCCGGTGCCGTAGAGGCGCTTGATGTCCTCCTCGAGGTTGCGGCGGTTGAAGGTCTCGCCCGGCTTGATCGAGATCTCGCGGCTCACAACCCAGGGCTTGGTCTTGCCACGGATCGGCTCGCCCTTGTCGTTGGTGGCCGAGCCTTCCTTGTTGAGGAACTGAACCTCCACCCCCTCGACGGTTCCCTCACGAACCGTGAGCAGCACCGTGCCATCAGGACTCACCCGGTTGGGACCTGTGACCCGCGCCAGGGAGTAGCCCTGATCGGAATACCATTTCTGGAGCTCCTGCATGCGGGATTGCAGGGTGTTGAGGTTGAGGGTCCTGCCGTAATCCGCGGCGAAGGTATCCGCCAGGACCGTGGGCGGCAGCTTGACCTTGGCGGCGTCGAACTCAACCTTCTGCAGCACCGGGTTGGCGGTGGCGATCACCACCACCTGCACCCCGAGGGGGCCATCCACCGGCTGGATGCGCACATCCGAGAACCAGCCGCTGGCATAGATGGCGGAGAGATCCGTCTGCAACTCGCTGCGCGTCACCCGGCTGCCGGGCCGCACGACCATGGCGTCGTAGACGGCCAGCTCCAGGCGTTCGCGCTCGGGGTGGCCCTCGAGGCCCTGAACGACCACTTCACTGACCAGGACCCGCGGTTCATCAGGCTTGGCCGGGGCGAGGCTTTCGGGGCTTGTCGAGGTGGGGGGCTCGCCGGTGGGAGGGGTCGCCGGCACCTCGGCCGGTGCAGGAACCGGGGTGCCGGCGTCAGGAGCCCCTGCGCCGGCTTCCGGGGCGGCCGTGCCCGGCTCTGAGCCGGAGGCGGGAGCCGGCTCAGCGGCCTGTGCCACTTCAGCAGCCGGTTGACTCTGGGCAGCGGCCCTCGGGGGGCTCAGAACCGCAAGAAGAGCCAGCAGGGGGAGCCCCAGCCAGACGGTGAGGGGCATGGACCGAAGCCCGGCATCGGAGAAAGCAGTGCTGGTGCGGGCGTTGGGGATGACACCCATGGTTCTCCGAGTCAAAGCGGCATTGCCGCAAATTGCCGTGACCTTACCCGTAGAGGCTGGGCCCTTGGATCACCCCTTGGACCCGTTTGAGGACCTCCCCATAGGCCTCGATCACCCCGCCCAGGTCCTGGCGGAACCGGTCCTTGTCAAGAATCCGATCCTGCTCATCGTCCACATCGAGGTCCCAGAGGCGACAGGTGTCCGGACTGATCTCATCGGCCACCACGAGCTGGCCGTCGGCCGTGAAGCCCAGCTCGAGCTTGAAGTCCACCAGCTTCAGGCCGATGCCGGCGAACAGCTCCAGCAGCAGTCCGTTCACCCGGCGGGCGAGGGCTTCCAGCTCCAGGCGTTCTGCGCTGGTCACCAGGGCCAGCCGCTCCAGCCGGGCCTCGCTCAGGAATGGATCCGCGAAGGCGTCGTCCTTGTAATACAGATCGAGAAGTGGCGGATCCAGCGGCGTTCCCGGCGCAATCGGCATCTGCTTGCACAGCGATCCGGCCGCCACGTTGCGGATCACCACCTCCAGCGGGATCACCCGCACCGGCCGCACCAGCATCCAGTGCCTGCCTTGAATCCCCAGGTAGTGGGTGGGCACCCCCGCTCGCTGAAGGTGCTCGAACAGCAGAGCAGAGATGCGGCAGTTCAGGGCACCCTTCTCAGCCAGCTCGGCCTTCTTGAGGGCGTTGAAGGCGGTGGCCTCGTCTTTGAACTCCACGGCCAGCAGGTCTGGCTGGTCGGTCCGGAAGACCCGCTTGGCCTTGCCTTCGTAGAGAAGCGGGCCCAGCTGATACGTGGTCATGGGGTGATGGGCTCGGCGGACTCGGGGGCTGATGGGACGGCTGGATCCTCGGGAGTCGGGTTGGCCGGTTGGGCCGCAGAGGGCGCATGGCCTCCAGGCTCCCGTGGGGAGCGCAGGCGTTGCTCCAGCACCTTGTTGCCCTCCGCCTCGGAGGGATCATCGCGCCGCAGCAGCCATTCGGCGTAGGTGTCATCGATGCGGCGGCTGAGGCGCAGCCGCCGCTGCCGCGCCGGTTCCGGATCGCCCCCCTCGAGCCGCTGCAGGGCCTGCTGATCATCGAGCAGCTGGGCCGCCAGGCCCCAGGCCCCGCCCGCGGCGGCCTGATCGAGGGCCATCTCCATGAGGGCGTTGCGCTGGGCCAGGGGAAGGTCGTCCAGCAGCGCCACCGCCTGCTTCAGCCGCTCAGCCGCCACCACACCCGGCAAGCGCCCGGCCAGCAGCACCTCAGCGGCTTCCTGCCGACGGCCCATCGCCGCCAGATGGAAGGCGAGCACGTCGAGCGCCGAGCGGGTGTCGAGAGTGCCGTCGTCGCGCAGCCGCACCGGCAGCGCCATGGCCTCCAGGCGGCTGCGCTCGCCGTCGGCCAGCCGCCGCAGGGCCTCGGCGGCCCGACGGTGGTTGAGACCTGCATTGGCCGCCCGCCACTGCAAGGTCAGCCACTGCTGCCGCTCGAGCCCGGGACCCGGTCCATAGCGATCCAGCACCGACAGGGCCGCCTCCGGCGCCAGGCAACTGATCAGGGCATTGGCATTGGCGAGCACCACAGGCAGGGGCTGGGGAGCTGGGTGCAGGGCCACCAGCCGGTCCTTGAGCTGGCGCAGCCGCACGGGCAGATCAAACCGGGCGGAGTCCTGGCAGGCCTGCTCCAGCACCGGCAGCTGATCGGACGCCAGGGCGGCGGCATACGCCTTCTCGTCCATCGGCAGAGGCAAGGCCGGGGAGACTGGGGGGGCCGTCTGGGGGATCGGGACCGGCGCCGGTGGAACCGGTTGCTGCTGAGCGCGACTGCCCCCGGGGACGCTGACTCCCAGCAGCAGCGTCAGCAGACCTGCCGCCTGCCCGGCCCAGCGGGCCAGGTCACGGCTTGAAGGGGGTGCGGGGGGAACCACCGGCATGTAGAGAAGGGATGACACGGCTGGCGGTCCACCGGGGGTCAACCTAAGGGAACCGATCGGCCACTTCCCCCCGTCGCTCCGGCCCCATGACAGCTTCGGTCCGCTCCACAGCCCCCGACTTCTCCGAGGCCAGCGTGCGCAGGCTGCTGGTGGTGGGCTCGGGCGGGCGTGAAAATTCCCTGGCCTGGGCCCTGGCCCGCTGTCCGGGGGTGGAGCGTGTCTGGGTGGCTCCCGGCAATGGCGGCACGGCCCAGCTGGAGGGCTGTGAGGCCCTGCCCATCCGCGAGTCCGACCAGGAGGGTCTGCTGCGTTCGGCCCTGGAGCTGGGGGTGACGCTGGTGGTGGTGGGCCCGGAAGGTCCGCTCGCAGCAGGCCTGGCCGACCGCCTACGGGCCGGGGGCCTCGCGGTGTTCGGGCCGGGTGCCGACGGGGCCCAGCTCGAAGCCAGCAAACAGTGGGCCAAGGCCCTGATGCTGGAGGCGGGCGTGCCCACCGCCGGCTACTGGCCCGCCTCCAGCCGCAGCGAGGCCCTTGCGGTGCTGAAGCGCGAGGGGCGGCCCCTGGTGGTCAAGGCCGATGGTCTGGCGGCCGGCAAGGGGGTCACGGTGGCTGAGAGCCTCGAGGACACCCGCGCCGCCATCGAGGAGATCTTCGCGGGACGGTTCGGTGAGGCCGGCCACAGCCTGGTGCTGGAGGAGCGGCTGAGCGGCCCTGAAGTGTCGGTCTTCGCCCTCACCGACGGCCGGTCGATGGTGCTGCTGCCGCCGGCCCAGGATCACAAGCGCATCGGGGAGGGTGACACCGGACCCAACACCGGCGGCATGGGGGCCTACGCCCCTGCCCCCCTGCTCGATGCCGAGGCCCTCGAGCAGGTGCGCCGGGAGGTGCTGGAGCCCACCCTGAAGGCCCTGCGCCAGCGCGGCATCGACTATCGCGGCGTGATCTACGCGGGTCTGATGCTGAGCGACGACGGCGCCAGAGTCATCGAGTTCAACTGCCGCTTCGGCGATCCTGAATGCCAGACCCTGATGCCCCTGCTGGGCGGTGAACTGGCGGCGGTGCTGCTGGCCTGCGCCCGCGGGGACCTGGAGGAGGCGCCTCCCCTGACCATTGCCGGGGGCTGCAGTGCCTGTGTGGTGGCTGCGGCCGAGGGCTACCCCGGTGAGGTGCGCCGGGGGGATGTGATCCACGCCCAGCCGCTGACCACGTCGCAGCGGCAGCTCTTCCATGCCGGCAGCCGCCTGGAGGAGTCGGGCGCATGCGTGACAGACGGGGGCCGGGTGCTGGCGGTGGTGGCGCAGGAGGGGGATTTCGATGCGGCGTTCGCCAGCGCCTACGCCGGCCTTGATCAGGTGTATTACGAAGGCATCACCTTTCGCCGCGACATCGGCCACCAGGTCCGGCGCCCCTAGGGTGCCAGGGCAGCTTCGCTTCCAGGCGTGAACGACGCCTCGCCGCCCTCGACCACCAGCACCGATCACGCCGGCGCTGCGCCGCTGCCCCTGGGCTGGTGGGAGCAACTCAACCTCTGGTGGGCGGAATTCAGCCTTCAGACCAAGCTCCTGGCGGTGGCCACCCTGGTGGTGAGCCTGATGATGACCGGCATCACCTTCTTCTCGCTCAATGGCATCCAGATGGATGCGCGCATGAGCGACACCCGCTTCGCCAGGGACCTGGGCCTGCTGCTCTCGGCGAATGTGACGCCTCTGGTGGCGGAGGGCAACGACCGGGAGCTGGCGGCTGTGGCGGAGCGCTTCTGGCGCTCAAGCCGAAGCCTGCGCTACATCTTCTTCGCCGATCCCGAAGGGGTGATCTACCTCGGGATTCCCATCAGCGCGACCAACGGCGGCAGCGAACTGCTGCTCAGCCGCAAACTTGAACTGCCGGCCGAACTGCAGCGCCGTCCCCAGAACCCCCTGATCCGCCAACACCTCAGCCCCGATGGCCAAGTGACCGACGTGTTCGTACCGATGGTGAGCGAGGGGCGCTATCTGGGGGTGCTCGCCCTCGGCATCAACCCCAACGAAGCGGTGCTCGCCAGCGCGGCCCTCACCCGCGAGGTGACGGTGGCGGTGTTCATCTCGATCTGGGTGCTGGTGATCCTGGGGGCTGTGTTCAATGCCCTCACGATCACCCGCCCGGTGAAGGAATTGCTGCGGGGTGTGCGCGCCATCGCAGGTGGCGATTTCGAGGCCCGCATCGCACTTCCCGTGGGTGGCGAACTGGGGGAACTGCTCAATGGCTTCAACGACATGGCCTCCCAGCTGGAGGCCTACGACGCCGCCAACATCGAGGAGCTCACCGCCGCCCAGGTGAAGCAGCAGAGCCTGATCGCCACCATGGCCGATGGCGCGGCCCTGCTCGATGGCGAAGGACGGATCGTGCTGGTCAATCCCACCGCCAGACGGCTGTTCCGCTGGGAAGGCCGCAATCTCGAGGGCAACGAGCTGGGCAGTGAACTGCCCGATGTTCTGGCGATGGAGCTGCAGGGACCGCTTGACTCCCTGGTGAGCGGGGACAAGGACAGTGCCGATGTGCGCTGCAGTTTCGGCGAACCGCCGCGGACCCTGCGCATCGTTCTGCAGACGGTCAAGGACGCCGCTGGTGAGAGCCTGAAGGGGATCGCCATGACGGTGCAGGACCTGACGCGGGAGGTGGAGCTCAACGCTGCCCAGAGCCGCTTCATCAGCAACGTGTCCCATGAGCTGCGAACGCCGCTGTTCAACATCAAGAGCTACGTGGAGACGCTGCACGATCTTCGCGATCAGCTCAGCGAGGAAGAAACCCAGGAATTCCTGGCCATCGCCAACGCCGAGACCGACCGCCTCACCCGACTGGTGAACGACGTTCTCGATCTCTCGCGGCTGGAATCCGACCGCACCTGGACGCTCGAGCCGATGGAAGTGCGACCGGCCATGGAGCAGACCCTGCGCAACTACCGCCTCAACGCCGAGGAGAAGGGGGTGCAGCTGGAACTGGAGGTGGATGCTCAATTACCAAGAGTTCGGGGCAACTGGGATCTTCTGCTGCAGGTGTTCGACAACCTCGTGGGCAACGGGCTCAAGTTCACCCCAGCCGGGGGCCGCGTGATGCTGCGGGCCTACCCTTGGCCGGATTCCTGCCATCTCGATCCAGCCAACCTGCCGGTGATGGACGCCCCGAGCTGTGAGCTGAGCTCACCCCTGCCAAGGCTGCGGGTGGAGATCGCCGACTCGGGCGCAGGTATTTCGCGAGAAGATCAGCTGCGCATCTTCGAGCGCTTCTACCGGGTGGAGAACGCCGTTCACACCGAAGTGGGCACAGGGCTTGGTCTCTCGATCGTGCGTGGCATCCTTGAAAAGCACGGCACCGCGATCCAGATGGCGAGCGAGCCCGGGGTGGGAACCACCTTCTGGTTCGAGCTTCCCCTCGAGCAGGCCGACAGCGATGAATTGATGGTGGAAGGAGAGCGCCGCTCCCAGCAGGCCCGTCTGGCGGAGCCGAATCTGGCAGGGGTCTAAAACGACTCCTCGCCTTCGATGCTGCGGGCAATGCGTGAGAGCTCCGTGCGCTCGTCGGTTGTGACCCGATGGGGAACACCACTGATGATGCGTTCGAAATTGGAGAAGGAATCCCTGATTTCAGGGCCATTACCGGTGATCACGAATTCGCGGATGCCCTTGTCATGCCAGGAACCCCGCATCTTGAACACGTTGATGGCACGCGCCATTTCGCCACGGATTTCCACGTACTGAAGCAGGAGGATCGTGTCGGTGATCGTAGAGATGTGGGAGTCGGTAATGGAGTGGCTACCCATGAACTCCTCTGATGTGTTGGTAAAGAAACCGGCAATCTCCTCCTGCTTGGCATAGCCAGTAACGCCGATCACGAATTGACGGAAAGCGTTGTGGCTCACGCCCCTGGAGAGCGCCGAGAGGGAATCGATGGCCATCCGTGCCGGTTTGAACTGGCCGATCTCCGTTTTGATGATCTGCAGGTGGTCTTCCAGACCTGTAGATTCCGGGTAGGCGCAGATGATCTTGAGCAGTCCATCCTGCTCCATCTGCTCAAAATCGATGCCCCAGCTTGTGGCATTGCGTAGCAGCTGGGCCCGCGACTCTTCATAGGCAAAGAGGATGGCACGTTCCTTATTGCTATAGGCGTCTTCAACAAACTTACTTACCAACAAGGTTTTACCCGTGCCTGTTGCACCGGTGGCAAGGATGATCGAATCCTTGAAGAAGCCACCACCGCACATCTCATCGAGCCTCGGCACTCCCGAACTGATGCGCACATTTGAGGAGCGCTGGGTGAGCTGCATCGCTCCGAGCGGGAAGATGGCAACTCCGTGGGCCCCCATAGTGAACGGAAATTCACCCTTCATATGGGTGGTACCGCGCAGCTTGAGAATTTCCACGGTGCGCCGCCGGCGTTCACCTTCGAGCACATTGCGCAGAATAATCACATTGTCGGAGACAAACTCTTCAACGCCATAACGGGCGATCGGCCCATATTCGTCAATCCGCTCAGTGGTCATCACAGTGGTGACACCGATTTCCTTCAACCTGGCGATCAAGCGAAAAATCTCACGTCGCACGACCGACACGGCATCATACTGCTGAAAGACAGCAGTGATTGAATCAATGGCTACACGCTTTGCCTTATACTTACGAATGGCATAGTTGATCCTCTCGATCAATCCTGACAGGTCGAAATTACCGGCCACATCCTGGCCATCCGGGTCAGGGGAGGCATCCAGAATGAAGAGCTTGTCCTGGGCCACCAGTTCCTGCAGATTCCAGCCGAAGCTGGCAGCATTTCGGATGATGTCGAGGGGTGATTCCTCAAAGGTCACAAAGATGCCAGGCTCGTCGAAGTGACGGATGCCGTTGTGGAGAAAATGAAGTGAAAAAACCGTCTTCCCAGTACCCGACGTGCCGCTGATCAGGGTGGAGCGTCCGATCGGCAACCCCCCCTGACAGATGTCATCGAGGCCTTCCACACCTGTGGGCAGCTTCTGCAGCTTCATGCTGGGCTGGCTGACGGCACTGGGATCCTGCATGGGGCCTTGAACTTAGGCTCAGAATCTAGGTCCCAGGCTGGACCAGGACAAAAAAGGCAGGGGTGATCTAAAGAATTCAGATTTCATCGGGCTCGTCCATCATCTCGTCGGCGATCTGGCGGTCGGTGAGCTCGTCGTAGAGCAGGTCGAGACCGATCAACACCCGCTCACGATCGGAGAGATCACCAATGATCCGACGCACCGGGGGCGGCAGGATCTTGGCCAGAGTGGGAGTCGCCAGGATCTTGTCTTCTTCTGCCAGTTGCGGATTCTTGAGTACGTCAATCACCTTGAGGGCGTAAACACCCTTGAACTCCTGCTCAAGAATCTGACGCAGTGTCTGGAGAGCCCGCATCGAATTGGGGGTGTTGCCAGCCACATAGAGCTTAAGAATGTAGGCTTTCTTGGGACTCATGATTGCAGCGGGGATGGGGTGACAACCTTGGCGGCCGTTCGTCCGCCGGCCTTGTCGGCCGTTTCTGGAGGGAGTGAGCGACGATACATTTCGCATAGATGGGCCATGACATCAAGCAAGGCCAGACGATAGTCCTTGAGAAAGTCCTGCTTATGACCTTCAAGCTGAAGTTTTTTCCAGAATTCGTCGATCATATCCACATGAATTTCCACTGTCTTGGTAATGGGAAGATCGCTGAAGAAGGCCGTATTCACAAAGCTCTCCAAGGCCTGATTGGCAGCTGCTGGATCACGAAAGTAGCTGATGAGCAGATCTCGGTATGTTCGCTGGAGGGAGCGCAGCAGCACCTTTCGCTCAGCCGCGGAGAGATTGCGCAGAAAGCGGGAGGAATCACGCTTGTAGAAAACCCCAAGGTAGCCAAGCCTCTCGCGCAGGCGATGGGGCAACCTCCAGTTGGATTGGTCACCTTCCTCGTCATGGAGATCGCTGGCCTCGGGGTCACCCCCCGTTCCGCCTGAACTTCTGCGACGCAGGCAGCGTGAAATGGCCGCGTCAAGGCTGTAGCTGAGCTGCTCCATCTGATCAGGAGGGAGATGCACTTCGTCCTGGAAATACTCCATCGGCCCGCTGAGCTGGCCCAGCACCACCGCCGGCAGGATCCGGCCCTGGGCCCGCAGGCGCTGAAAGGCCTCGATCGAGAGCACCCCGGGCTCCAGCAGAACCGCATCGAACTGTTCCCAGCGCCGCTCCAGCTCAGCGGCGGGATCCTGCTGCAAACCCAGCTCGATCAACTCGTAGCGCCCCTGGGGTAACCAGGCGCTGCAGACCTGGCGCAACTGCTCATCGCGGATCAGTGAGGCCACGGTGAGCGCCGGCTGGGTCATGGGGAGAGAAGCAGCAGCAGCGGTTGACCGACCTTAGTGTTGACGAGTCGGCAGGCAAAGGGAGATGATCTTCGCTTGTCGACTGTTTGGTTGTGCGACAGGCCTGAACAGTGGTGAGCTGATGGCGGCGCAGGCCGGCCCCCACCTCCACTGGCCTGTCCACGCCCCCTGAGCCCATGAGTCAAGCCACCGAGAGCCCCGCTCCCGAGAGTCCAGCCACCACAACGGAGAGCTCCGCTCCCGTTGCTGCCGGAGCCGACCTGTACGCCATCGCCGAGGCCTCCGGCCAGCAGTTCTGGTTCCAGCCGAACCGGTACTACGACCTTGACCGCATCGCAGCGGAGGTGGACGAGACGGTGACCCTGGAGAATGTCCTGCTGGTGCGCGATGGCCAGGGCACGAGCCTGGGCCACCCCTACGTGAGCGGCGCCACCATCGAGCTCAAGGTGCTGGCCCATCGCCGCGGTCCGAAGATCCTGGTGTACAAGATGCGCCCGAAAAAGAAAACCCGCCGCAAGAACGGTCACCGTCAGGAACTCACCCGGGTGATGGTCGAGTCGATCAGCGTCAACGGCAAAGCGATCGCCTGAGCGGCGTTGCTTCAGTCCACCTCCGAATCCATCCACCACCTCCCCACCCCATGGCCCACAAGAAAGGCACAGGCTCCACACGCAACGGACGGGACTCCAACTCCAAGCGTCTCGGCGTCAAGCGTTACGGCGGTGAAACCGTCACCGCCGGCTCCATCCTCGTGCGCCAGCGCGGTACCTCGGTGATGCCTGGCGTGAACGTCGGTCGCGGCTCCGACGACACCCTGTTCGCCCTCGTGCCGGGCGTCGTGAGCTTCGAGTCGATCAAACGTGGTCTGCGCGCCCGCAAGCGCATCCACGTATCCGAAGCCGTCTGAAGCTTCCGAGGTCCCCCGGCCGGGGGATCCTCCCTCCTTGCTCATCTCATCAGCCGATAGGCCCTGGTGGTGATCAGATAAGGGTGGAAAACCTCCAGAAACCGGCTCTGCAGCGAGCGGAAGAACCGCTCCACCAGAGCCGGATCATCGAAGTGGAACGGATATTCTCCGTCGAAGCCCTGGAAGAAGTACCAGTTGAGCAGGGCGATGGCCTCCTGGCTCATGCGAGAGGCGAACCGCTCCAGCTGGCCGGCTGGATCACTCAGATGTTCCAGCACATCCAGGCAGACCACGGTGTCGAAGTGCTGGGGTAGATCCGGATCGTCAAGATCGCGGCAGACCTTCAGACGATCGCTGAGCCCGAAGTGTGCGGCCCGCTCCGCCACAAACGCGCGGTTGTGGGGGTTGATGTCCACGAACCAGACCCGCTCCACCTCCGCCAGTGCCGCGGCCGCCAGAGCATGGGTGCCGATCCCACCACCGAAATCGAGCACCGCTCCACGGGCGAAGCGAGCCTGCAGACGCAGGGTGTCGCCGATGTAGTCCGCGCTGCCCAGATGCCAGGCTGCCAACTCCAGCAGGTGTCCGGTGCCCACGGTCTGCTCATAGAACGCCTCCACCCGCTGCGGATCGAAGCCCACCGCACCGGGATGCAGAGAGGCAAGGTTCGCGCAGCTCTGCGGCAGGCGCTCCTCGAGCTGCTCAGCCGTGAGACCCAGATGGGACGCCAGGTGCTGACGCAAGGCAAAGCCATCGCCGAGAAAATCCTCCAGATCAAGGCCTTCACAGGCCATACCTTTCCCTGCCTCCAGGGTCGTCATGGGGCAGGTCAGAGGGCTTATACCTTCAGGCAAATCGGCTGGTCACTGGAACTGATGCCAGGCTACGGGGAGCCCGGGTCCTCCAGCTCGGCACCGGCGCCGGGCACCTCCAGCCATCGGCGCAGCCAGGCCACCAGCAGATAGAACGGCAGGGTGTCAAGCAGGGCAGCCACCATCTTGAACAGGTAGCCGCTGGCGATGAAGCTCCCCAGCTGGGGCAACACCGCCTCCTCGCCCCGGAGGGGCAGCACGTGGGCGGCGTAATGGCTGATCAGTACCACCGCCGTGGTGTCCACCAGCTGGCTGATCAGGGTGGAGCCGTTGTTGCGCAACCACAGTGCCCGACCCGCGGTGAGGCGCTTCCAGAAATGAAACAGCCGCACATCAGTGAACTGGGCGGCCAGATAGGCCACCATCGAAGCCCCCACCGCTCCGAAAGCCAGGGTTCGCATCTCATAGAACAGCGGCAGGCGCTCCCCCGCCGCCGCCAGCGGCAGCCCGGCGCTGCCCCCATGGCCATCCAGCCCTGGAAGGATTCCCCCCAGCCAGAGAACGAGAACGATCCAGCCGTTGAGCAGCAGCCCCACCCACACCAGCTGGCTGGCCTGCCGCTCCCCCCAGATCTCGCTGATGAGGTCGGTGCAGAGGAAGGTGATCGGGTAGGGAAGGGCCCCCACCGCCACCACGATCGGCCAGCCGCCGATCGAGCCCAGGGTCAGAAAGCGGGTGAGGCCGAGGATGTTGAGCATCCCCATCGTGCCCAGGAAGAGGCCGGCCAGCACGAGAAAAGCGAGATCACGGCGCTGCTGCAGGGTCACGGGCGAAAGAGGGAACGGGCGCTCCCCCCAGCCTGCAGGCCAGGGCCCCGGATGCAACAGTGCTTGCCATGACCACGTCCGGCAGCCACCCCAGCACGACCCAACAGCCCCGGACGCCCTGCGGGTTCCTCATTCTCGACAAACCGGCCGGCATCACCTCCCATGGCTGTGTGGCCCGGGTGCGACGACGCTATGGCCTCAAACGTGTCGGTCATGGCGGCACGCTGGATCCGGCCGTGACCGGGGTCCTGCCCCTGGCACTGGGGTCGGCCACCCGACTGCTGCCTTACCTCGACGGGGCCAAGGCCTACCGGGGGGTGATTCAGCTGGGCCTGTCCACCGACAGCGACGACCTCAGTGGCACTGTCCTCATGCGCCGGCCGCTGCCGCCACTCAGCCGGCAGGAGCTGGAGGCGGCTCTGGCCCCCTTCTGCGGTCCGATCCTGCAGCGGCCGCCCCAGGTGTCTGCGGTGCATGTGCAGGGGGAGCGGGCCTACGCCAGAGCCCGCCGCGGCGAACACTCGGACCTGCAGGAGCGAGCCGTCACGGTCGAGCGGCTGGAGATTCTGGGCTGGGAGCCCAGCGCTGGGCGGCTGGAGCTGGAGGTGCGCTGCAGCGCCGGCACCTACATCCGCTCCCTGGCGAGGGATCTTGGTGAGGCCCTCGGCTGCGGCGGGGCCCTCGCCGAGCTGCGTCGCACCGAAGCCCTGGGCTTCACCCTCAGTGCTGCCGTGGGTCTCGAGGAGCTTGAGGCGGAGCCGCCACCGCCGCCCCTTGCTCCCCTCCTTGCCCTGGGTCACTACCCCGCCGTCACCCTGGAGCCCGGTGATCTGGTGAGCTGGCGCTGCGGCCGGCGCCTGGCCGGCCCCGCCCAACTGAGCGAGCACCAGGTGGTGGTGGTGCTGGATCCGGATGGCAACCTGGCAGGGATGGCCAGAGCCGTGCCCGACGGCTGGCTCCAGCCCCGGCTGGTGCTGGAGGCCATGGGCTGATCCCCACTGGGATCCTCCTGCCGCAACGTGGCTCCCCGCCACGTCCCCATCCTTCATCCATCGATCCGTCATGGCCGGCCACAGCAAGTGGGCCCAGATCAAACGCCAGAAGGCCGTGGTCGACGCCCGGCGCGGGGTGGTCTTCACCCGTCTGGGGCGCGAGATCACGGTGGCGGCCCGCCATGGGGCCGATCCCGCTGGGAACTTCCAGCTGCGCACCGCCATCGACAAGGCCAAGGCCGCCGGCATGCCCAGCGCCAACATCGAGCGGGCCATTGCCAAGGGCTCAGGCCAGAGCGGCGGCGAGGCCGACCAGTTCGAGGCCGTCCGCTACGAGGGCTACGGCCCCGGCGGAGTTGCGGTGCTGGTGGAATGCTTCACCGACAACCGCAACCGAACCGCCGCCGACCTGCGTCTGGCCTTCAGCAAGCAGGGGGGAAACCTGGGGGAGAGCGGCTGCGTGGGTTACCTCTTCGAGCAACAGGGGGTCGTGCGTCTGGAGCCGCCGGCGCCCAGGGAAGAGGACCTGCTCGAGAGCCTGCTGAGGCTGGAGGATCAGGGGGGTCCGCCGGTGCTGGGCTACAGCCTGGAGGGGGAGAACGCCGAGGTGTTCTGCGGATACACCGACCTGGAGACCCTGCAGCACCACCTGCGGCAGCTGGGCTGGCCTGTGTGCGACTGGGAGTCGCGCTGGGTGTCCTCCACCCCCTGCCGACTGGAGTGCGAGGACCAGCTGCGCCGCTGCCTGCGCATGCTCGACGCCCTTGAGGATCTCGATGACGTGCGCAGCCTCACCTCCAACCTGGAGGCCGACGCCGACCTGCTTGATGCCGTGATGGGCTGAGCCCCTCAGCCCTCCAGGGCGGAGCGATCGACGATCAGACGCAGGCCCGGATGGCCCTGCAGCCAGCTGGCCGGCAGCGACGGCCCCGGAGGCTCCTTCAGCAGCCGCGCCAGAATGGCCGCCTTGGCCGAACCGCTCACCACAAGAAGGATGCGTTCGGCCCCCAGAATCCGGTCCAGGCCAAGGGTGATCGCCCCGGCTGGCACCCGGGCCGGATCCCCCCCGAAGGCCGCCGCGTTCTGGCGGCGGGTGGCTGCGCTGAGGCTGAGGCTGCGGCTGGGAGCATCGGGCGCACAGGGGGGCTCGTTGAAGCCCACATGGCCGTTGCTGCCCAGCCCCAGCAGCTGCAGTCCGATACCTCCGGCTGCCCGAACGGCTTCGGCATATCGAAGGGCCTCGGCGGCGGGATCCTCCGCCAGACCGTCGGGGAGCTGCACCCGTGCTGGATCCAGCCCGAGAGGTCCCGTCAGCTGGCGGGCCATCTCCGCCACGAAGGAGCCGCCATCCGCCGGTCCCAGTCCCACATATTCATCGAGGTTGAAGCTCCGCCAGCGCTGGCGCACGGTATGGAGCTGATCGGGCCGTAGGGCCAGCAGCCTCGCCACCAGGGCTGCGTAGACGGGCTCCATGGTGCGGCCGGTGGCGAGGCCCAGGGGACGCTGCATGGAGCCGCTGAGTTCCAGATGCAGGAGTTCAGCGACGCGCCCGGCGAGATCAGACGGCTGCTCGAAACATTCGAAGCGGCCGGCCAACCAGGCGGGAGAAGCAGGCGTTGGCACCGAAGGCAGGCGAGGTGATCAGCCGTTCCGCCGCTGCAGCCGCAGGACCGGTGCTCAGGAGCCTCGCCCAGCGACCGCTCCCGACGCCAGGGGGCCTGATCCGGCCTGGAGCGGTTGCACCTCGACACCGCGGTAGTAGTGCTGCAGGATCTGGTCGAATCGGCGGCCCTGCTGGGCAAGCGCATAGGCCCCCCACTGACTCATGCCCACCCCGTGGCCGAAGCCACGGCCCACGGCGATGATCACCGGCGAAGGCGGTGCCAGGGGCAGGGGCGGGGGCGGGGCCAGCAGCGAACCCATGTCAGCTGGCAATGGGGTGCCGACGGCGAGGGACGGGGCTGTGAAGGTGAAGGGGGCGGCCTTGAAGCGCACCAGGGTGCTGCGCAACCCCAGGCGGCTGCGCAGCTGGGCACCCGTGAGCACCAGGGCTCCAGAGGGCCCGATCACACGAGCCTGGCGCACCCGCCCGCTGCTCGTGGTGGAAAGAACGTCGATGCGATTGGCGCCGCCGATCTCGGCAAAGGCTCCGGCCAGCAGCTGGGGGGAGAGGGGTTTCTCCCAGCGGGCCACGGGGCTTGTGTCGTCGTAGTCGGGCACGCTCACCAGGTAGGGCAGCTGGCGCGACCAGAGATCACCGCTGTTCTCGGTGCTGCCGCCACTGCTGCTGTGGAAGACGGCATTGATCAGGCTGTTGCCATGCATCAGCACCAGGCCCTGGGTGCTGCGCACCGCCTCGCGGGTGGAGGCGGTCTCTGACTCCAGTCCCTTGTAGGCCTGACTGGTGACGGTGGCGTGCAGATCGAAGGGGGCCAAGGGCTTGCGGTGGCGCAGGGCATAGGTGCGCGCAGCCACAGCCTGGGCCCGCAGAGCTTCCAGAGGCCAGCTGGCGGGCATCTCACTGCCCACGACACTGGGGAGATAGCTTTCCAGCGCGATGACGTTGATGGCCCTCAGCTTCGAGGCCTCAACCCTCACCTGCAGCCGGCCCCTGTAGCGGCGGTTCTCGACCTGCAGGCTGGCGAGGCCGCCCGAATCGGGCAGAGGCTCCAACCAGAGCTCACCCAGGCTGAGGACACCGGGAGTGCCCTGGGTCACGGCCGAGGGCTGGACCTGGATCCGGCCACCGGCCTGGCGCAGGGCCAGGGTGGCGCCAGCAGGCATCCTCAGCAGCTCCCCACCCCTGGCGTCGCGCAGACGCAGCCCGCTGCTGCCCGCCACCCGGATCGCGGACAGGTCCAGCAGCAGCACCCGCATCTGAGGATTGGTGGCCCGGCTGGCCATCAGGGGCTCAAGCTCGTCGAGAGCCGCCACGTCCTCGGCCCCATCCCCGACCGCAGCCTGGGCTCCTGCCAGTCCACCTGGCCCCGTCAGCAGCGCCTGCGGCAGCAGGACCGCTGCAAGGAACAGGGTGCGGATCCGACCGGTCTTGGAAACAGCCATCAACGGCAGCAGCCATGAAACGTGCGCGCCATTGTGACCAGCACATCACGGCGGCGCCAGAGCCGACCTGGACAGAGCCTGACGTGGCAGCATGCGCCAAAGGGTCATCCGGAGTGCAAGTCACCTTCCTGGGCACCAGTTCGGGTGTACCCACCCGTTCGCGCAATGTCTCAGCGGTGGCTCTGCGCCTGCCCCAGAGGGCCGAGCTCTGGCTGTTCGACTGCGGCGAGGGAACCCAGCACCAGTTCCTGCGCAGTGAGCTGAGGGTGTCGCAGCTCAGGCGCATCTTCATCACCCACATGCACGGCGACCACGTCTTCGGCTTGCCTGGACTTCTGGCCAGCCTCGGGCTGGCCGGAGCCTGCAGCGGCGTCGATCTCTACGGCCCCGATCCCCTGCGCGACTACCTCGAGGGCGTGCTGCGCACCTCCTCGACCCGGATCGGTTATCCCCTGCGCACCCACCGGGTGCACAGGGCCGCCCACGCCGGGACAGTGCTGCTCGACGACGGCGACCTGGAGGTGCGCTGCACCCCGCTCACCCACCGCATCCCGGCCTACGCCTACCGGGTGGAGCAGAAACCTCGCGCCGGCCGCTTCGACATCGAGAAAGCCCGCGAGCTCGGCATCCCGCCGGGGCCGGTCTATGCCGAGCTCAAGGCCGGTCGGGAGGTGTGCCTCGACGACGGACGCATCATCCGGGGCGAAACCCTTTGCGGTCCCGACCGCCCAGGCGTGAGCATGGTGTACTGCACCGACACGGTGTTCAGTGAAGCGGCGGTGGAGCTGGCCCGCGGAGCCGATCTGCTCATCCACGAATCCACCTTCGCCCACAACGAGGCGGAGATGGCCTTCCAGCGCCAGCACTCCACCAGCACCATGGCCGCGCAGACGGCAGCGCTGGCGGGCGTGAAGCAGCTGGTGCTCACCCACCTCAGTCCGCGGTACGTGGCCGGCAACACCCTCACCCCCGACGACCTGGTGAACGAGGCCCGCGCGATCTTCCCGAACACCCTGGTGGCCAAGGACTTTCTCAGCCTCGACGTGAGCGCCGGAGACGCTGGCAAGGCCCCCTGAGGGGGCGAATGGCAACGGTGATCGCTGCAACAGTTCTTGATTCCCGGCCGGCGGGCCCTTCCCCCGTGATACAAGGTCTCAGGTGCGGTGCCTACCGCCTTTTCGCCGGCTCCCTTCATGGCCTCTTTCGTTCCCACTGCCCTTCGGGCGGTTGCCCGGACCCTGCTGGTTCTGCCCCTGGCGCTTCTGCTCAGTCTTGGCTTCTGCGTGACTGCTGCCCAGGCCGCCCAATGGGACACCGCCACCCTCACGGTGCCGGGTGACCCCGACGGCAACCTGGTCACCTTCAGCGAAGCGGAGATCAAGACCGGGCGCAAGCTGTTCAACGACAGCTGCGGCACCTGCCATGCCGGCGGCGTCACCAAGACCAACTACAACGTCGGCCTCGACCCTGAGACCCTCTCCCTGGCCACCCCTTCCCGCGACTCGGTCGAGGCCCTGGTGGACTTCATCAAGGACCCCACCTCCTACGACGGGGAATACAGCATTGCCGACGTTCACCCCAGCATGCGCAGCAGCGATGTGTTCGTGAAGATGCGCGACCTCGACGATGACGACCTGCGCCTGATCGCCGGCTACATCCTGGTGGCCCCGAAAGTGAGCGGCACCCAGTGGGGTGGCGGCAAGGTCTACTTCTGATCCAGCTGGCTGAATCCAGCGGCTTCATGCCGTGGTCCTCCGGACCACGGTTTTTTTTGGCCTCCCGAGGCCCATGCCCCCCGCAGGCCAGGCTCAGGCCACCTCGGCGGGAAGCTCGGGCGGGCTCACATTGGTGGCATCCATGGTTCCCGGCTGCTTGCTGTACCACCACTCCTGGAGGGCCGGGGAAAGGCGCTGGGGGAAAAGGGTGAGCACGGTGCAGGTGGGCCTGGAGCCGGGCTGGAGCAGCTCCACGGCGTAGG
The DNA here is from genome assembly GCA_943369245.1 of Synechococcus sp. UW140. Taxonomy (GTDB): domain Bacteria; phylum Cyanobacteriota; class Cyanobacteriia; order PCC-6307; family Cyanobiaceae; genus Regnicoccus_A. The sequence continues at coordinate 91,829 of CALRMN020000007.1, forward strand.
AGGGACAGCGCCTGGAGGCCAGATCGGCCACGAAGCGCCGGCCGATGCGGCGCCAGCTGGGCTCTTTGCTGCGCCAGGCGAGACGGCAGCAGGGCCAGGGCAGCTCATCGCGGTCGAAGAGCCGACAGCAGGGACCCAGCACCCGGAAGCTGTACTGGCCACCAGGGCTGCAGTGCTCGCTGCCGGCTTCCATCAGGGTATCCACCAAGGCGGGCATGAAAAAGCCACCCCGAAGGGTGGCAGAAATGGGATCTGGATTCAAGCCAAACCTGGCCTGAGGCTCAATAGAGCTCTTCTTCGGCGTGGGTCTTGATGGTGCAGTCGGAGGTGGGGTAAGCCACGCAGGTCAGCACGAAGCCGGCTTCGATCTGGTCGTCGTCGAGGAAGCTCTGGTCCGACTGGTCGACGGTGCCGGTGGTGAGCTTGCCGGCGCAGGTGGAGCAGGCGCCGGCGCGGCAGGAGTAAGGCAGATCGATGCCCTGCTCCTCAGCGGCATCGAGGATGTACTGATCGTCAGGAACCTCGATGGTCTTGTTGAGTCCCTCGCTCTCGTTGATGAGGGTGACCTTGTAGGAAGCCATGGAAAGGATTGGGGCTCACAGACTCCTGAGGGTTCAGGGCCTGTAGGACCGCACCGTCCTACATCGGACAGGGGCGCTGACGGCGATCCAGGCGGCGCAGCACCAGAAGCCCAATCAAAGGCTGAGCACGCATAAGCGTGATTTATGCGACATCTCCGTGGATCACAGCGCGGCACCACTGGATCTCGAGCAGTGCCCAGACGCCCTGGGAGGCCACCAGATCGGCGCTCCAGCCCTCAAGGGCCAGCAGCCGGCACAGCTCCTCGGCCTGATCCACCAGCAGGCCGCTGAGCAGGCCAAGGCCGCCTGGTGCCAGCAGGGTGTGGAACTGCCCGGCCAGCTCGGCGATCACCGGTGCCAGGATGTTGCAGAGCAGAAGATCGGCAGGACCGGCTTCCCCCAGCAGGTCAGCCAGCTCCTGCGCCGATCCCTCCACCACCTGCAAGGGCCCGCCGGGAACCATGGGATAGCCGTTCAGGTCACCGTTGCTGCCCGTGGCACGTACCGCCAGGGGGTCGGTGTCGGCCGCGGCAACGCAGCGTGCCCCCAGGCGCAGGGCACCGAGGCCGAGGATTCCGCTGCCGCAGCCCAGATCGGCCACCCGCTGATCGATCGGCTCCAGCCGCTCCATCGCCTCGAGGCATAGGCGAGTGGTGGGGTGGCTGCCCGTGCCGAAGGCGCTGCCAGGGTCGATCCGGATCAGCTCACGGCCGGCGTGCTCCGGGGGGGGATCCAGCCAGGCTGGCAGGATCAGCAACCGCTTGCCCACCGGATCAGGTTGCCAGTGGCGCTTCCAGCTCAGACTCCAGTCCTCCTCGTCCTGCAGCTGCCAGCCCAGGGGCGGCAGGGCGATGGCGAAGGGCTCGGTGAGGCGCTCGAGCTCCCCGGCCAGCTGCTGCCGCTCCGGTTCCGGCCAGTCGGCTTCCGGCAGCCAGGCCACCAGTTGGTGGGCACTGGGCTGATCGGGGCTGAACTGGATGGCCACCCGGCGGATGCCGAGGGAGGGCAGCTTCCAGAGGAGGGATTCCTCCAGCTCTGGAGGAGCCTCCATCTCCAGACGCCACCAGCGGGGAGCCGGGGACATGGCAGCAGGGTTCAGAGCGTGACCGGATGGGCTTCCTGAATTCCGTTGATCCCGTGGATCGAGATCAGCAGGCTGGGGGGGATCGGATCGTCGAGGCTCAGCACCATCACCGCGTCGCCGCGGACGATGCGGCGACCCACCTGCATCGAGGCGATGTTGACGTTGTGCTCGCCCAGCAGCGAGCCGATGTTGCCGATGATCCCCGGCATGTCGCGGTGGCGGGTGATCAGCATGTGCCGGGTGGGCATCACGTTGACCGGGAACTCATCGATCGTGGTGATGCGCAGGTCGCCGTCGGCGAAAACCGCCCCAGTGACGCTGTGGCTGCCGTGGCCGCCTCGGCAGGTGAGCTGAAGGGAGCCGGCGGCGAAGTCGCGGCTGGCGTCGTCTTTGACCTCGAGCACGTGGATGCCGCGACTGCGGGCTTCGATTCCGGCATTCACGTAGTTGATGCGATCGCCCAGGGCGCTCGAGAGCAGGCCCTTCAGAGCGGCCACCACCAGCGGCTGAGAGGGATGGCTCGCGAATTCACCCTGGAGCCGCACCTCCAGATCCTGGATCGAGCCTCCGGCCAGCTGGCTGAGCAGCAGTCCGAGCGTTTCCGCCAGCTGCAGGTGGGGCTTGAGCCGCTCCATCACCTCTGGGGTCAGGCCGGGGATGTTCACGGCGCTGCGGGCGGGCAGCCCCAGCAGCACGTCGCGGATCTGCTCGGCCACATCGACCGACACGTTCTCCTGGGCTTCTTCGGTGGAGGCTCCCAGGTGAGGGGTGAGGATCAGGCGGTCGTCCACCTTGCGCAACGGCGAGTCAGCCTCGAGGGGTTCGTTGCTGTACACATCGAGGGCGGCGCCGGCAATGGTGCCTGAGCTGACGGCCTCGGCCAGGGCCTTCTCATCGACGATGCCTCCCCGGGCGCAGTTCACGAGGCGCGCCGTCGGCTTCATCGTGGCCAGCAGCTCGGCGTTCACCAGGTTCTCGGTGTCTGGGGTGCGGGGCAGGTGCAGGCTGATGTAATCCGCTTCGGCGAAGAGGGGACCGATCGCCATCAGGCGCACCTGCAGCAGCTGGGCGCGCTCGGCGGAAATGTAGGGGTCGTAAGCCAGCACCTCCATGCCCATGGCCTTGGCAACGCGGGCCACGTGGGAGCCGATCTTGCCCAGCCCCACCACTCCGAGCTTCTTCTTGTAAAGCTCGTTGCCGACGTACTTCTTGCGGTCCCAGCCCCCGGCCATGGTGCTGACGTGGGCCTGGGGCACGTGGCGGGAGAGGGCCAGCATCATCGCCAGCGCATGTTCCGCGGCCGCGATCGTGTTTCCCTCAGGGGAGTTCACCACCAGCACACCCCGCTGGGTGGCGGCCTCGACATCGACATTGTCGACGCCGACACCCGCGCGGCCGATGATCTTCAGGCGAGTGCCCGCCTCGATGATGGCGGCGGTCACCTGGGTGCCGGAGCGGATCATCAGGGCGTCGTAGTCGCCGATGATCTGCTGCAACTGCTCCGGAGGCAACCCGGTTCGCACATCCACCTGCGCCACCTGGGAGAGGATGTCGATTCCCGTCTGGTCGATGGGATCAGAAACCAGAACCTTTGTCATGACCAGGGACGGAGAGAGAGGGGGTCTGGAGAATCCCAGACGCTGCCGGGGGTGAAGTGTAGTGAGCGGTGGCCACGGCATCCCCTGCCAACGCCGAGAATCGGGTCTTTGTGGCTCTCGGTCTTGGGACTGTCGGTGGTGGTGGTGATGAAAGACCGGCGCAAGCTGCAGCGGTTGCGCGATCGGCTCACTGAACTCCAGCCCGCCCCAAGGGTCCTGATCGCCCTGGGGGAAGGAGAAAGCAGCATCGATTCCGTCGAGCTGCTCAACCCGGCTCTGGCCCGGCAGCGGCGGCAGCGCAGCATGGTGCGCTGGCTGATGCCGTTCGGTTTCTTCGCCGGGCTGATGTTCACCTTCATCACCGACCTTCACACCTTTTCCTTCGCCGGCACCTACGGCGAACCTGTGATCGGCGGGATCCTGGGCATGGGTTCGGGCTGGATGGGCAGCTATGCCGCCGCCGCCAGCGTCCGCTCCGAGGCCGACGACCGCATCCGCAGCCTGCGCAACCGGCTGGAGGAAGGCAGCTGGCTGCTGCTGGTGGAGAGCAGCCCGGGGCAGGAGATTCCCTGGCTGCTGATTCAGCAGGCCGGTCCCCAGGCGGTGGTCCGCCTGGGCGAAGGATGAGCCGCACGCCCCCTGGCGCCGACCTGCTGCGCGGCAGCCGAGATCCCGCCGCCCTCGAGCCCCTGATCGCCCTGGCCGAGCAGGCCCTGCGCGACTGGCAGCCGCACTGGTCGGGGTTCCTCTCCGCTGTGGCCCGCGAGGAAGCGATGGAGCGGCTGGGCAGCCTCAGCGAGCTGCACCTGCAGGCCGAGGGCGGCAGACCCCGGGCCGAACGCTGCCGGCTGCTGCTGCTGCGCCGCGATCTGGCCGCGGGGTCAACCCCGCCGACGGCGCCCCTGGCCGGTCTGGACGTCAGCGGCAACTTCCTCTTCGATCCAGCCGAACCGGCCGATGTCCGCGCCGCCCTGCTGGCGGCCGGCGCCCTCGACGGGGAGCTCGGTGATCTCTGGATGCGGGGCGACCGGGGCGCCCAGGTGGTCGTGGACCCCCAGCTCGCCAACCGCCTGGGGGGCACCACGGCCCGGGTGCGCAGCGTGGAGGTGGAGCTGGAGGCCAGGGGTCTTGATCAGCTGCAACCTCCCACCAGGCCCCAACCACGCCTGCTGGCCACCGTGGAAGCCTCCCTGCGGCTGGACGCGGTGGCCTCGGCAGGGTTCGGGCTCTCCCGCAGCCGCATGGCCGAGCTCGTACGCCAGGGGGCTGCCCGCGTGAACTGGCAGACCGTGACCACCCCCAGCCGTGAGCTCAAATCCGGGGATCGCATCCAGCTTGAGAACCGCGGCGAGCTGACGGTGCTCTCGATCCAGCCCACCAAGCGTCAGCGCTGGCGCCTGGAACTGGAACGCCACTGAGTGAAGGCAGGCCGACTGCTAGGTTGCCTGCTTCGATCCTGGTGGCGCCGCTGAGCGGCTGTTCGTCCGGGATCCCACCGACGGGAATTCTGTTCCCGAACCCGGGCGATTAGCTCAGAGGTAGAGCACTACCTTGACACGGTAGGAGTCACTGGTTCGATTCCAGTATCGCCCACTGAATCCTCTGCTTCAGGAGTTCAGGATGCCCAGCACGTCACACCCCCTGGCGGTGGTGATTGGTCTGGGACGTTCAGGCAGCGGAGCCGCCCGTCTGCTCAGGGCCAGCGGCCAGCAGGTGCTGGTGCTGGAGAGCCGCCGCAACCCCGAGCTGGAGCAGCAGGCCGAGGACCTGCGCTCCCGGGGAGTGGAAGTGGAGCTGGGACAGACCCTGGCGTCCGAATCCTTCGCCCAGCTCCGGGCGGGAACCGACCGGGTGGTGGTGAGCCCGGGCATCCGCTGGGATCATCCGGTGCTGCAGACCCTGAGGGACCGGGGCGTCCGGGTCTGCGGAGAGATGTCGGTGGCCTGGGAGGCCAGCTCCGGCATCCCCTGGATCGGCATCACCGGCACCAACGGCAAGACCACCGTCACCCATCTGCTCAGTCACCTCCTGAGCCATGCCGGTCTCGACGCGCCGATGGTGGGCAACGTCGGGATTTCGGCCGCCGAGTTGCTGATCGAGCGCCGCGAGGCCGGAGCCCCTCCCCCCGACTGGCTGGTGGTGGAGCTGAGCAGCTATCAGATCGAGTCGTCCGCGGAGCTGGCACCACGCCTGGGCCTCTGGACCACCCTCACACCCGACCATCTCGAGCGGCACGGGACTCTGGAGGCGTATCGGGCGATCAAGCGCAGCCTGCTGCAGAACTGCGGGGAGCAACTGCTCAACGCCGACGATGCCGACCTGCGCGCCCATGCCGGCAGCTGGGACCGGGCCATCTGGGTCACCGCCGGCACCCGCCAGCAGCTGGGTGCCGGCCTGCAGCCCTTCCTCTGGATCGACGGCGGAATGGTGACGGCAGTCTCTGGCCCCCTCTTCCCTGCCGCAGCCCTGACCCTGCCAGGGGCTCACAACCGTCAGAACATGGTGCTGGCTGCCGCCGCCGCGCTCAAACTGGGGCTGGAGCCCTCCCAGATCGAAGACGCCCTCCGCAGCTTTCCAGGAGTGCCCCATCGGCTCGAGCAGATCCGCCTGCTGGATGGTGTGCGCTGGTTCAACGACAGCAAGGCCACCAACTACGACGCTTCCGAAGTGGGGATCACGGCCGTGGAGGGACCGATGGTGGTCCTGGCGGGTGGTGAGATCAAACAGGGCGACCCCGGGGCGTGGCTTGAGGCCCTGGGGCGCCAGGCTGCCGCGGTGGTCCTGTTCGGCGCGGCCAGGGACGCTTTCGCCGCCCTGCTGAGCGGCAGCGGCTATGCGGGCGCCGTGCACCTGGTGGAAGGCCAGGCTGATGCTGTTCCGCTGGCCCGGGAGCTGGCCCGCCGCCTCAGCTGCCCCACGGTTCTGCTCTCACCGGCCTGCGCCAGTTTTGATCAATACAAGGATTTCGAGGCGCGCGGAGAGCATTTCCGTGCACTTGTGGCTGCCCTCTGAACGGCCCTTGTTGATCCAGGCCCCTTCACAGCAGCGCGGTGGTGGCCTCCTCAGTCGGCAGCTGCGGCGCTCCGATCTCCCAGGCGGCCAGATACTGCTGGATGAAGATCGCCGCCAGGGGGACGGTCACCAGCAACGGCAGCAGGCAGAACAGGGCTGAGATGGCGATCAGCACAGTCGCAAGCAACTCATAGCCCACCAGTCCCCAGCTGTGGGGGCTGGAGAAAAGATCGTTGAAGCAAGTGCGGAAGGCAGGCCAGAGCGGTTCCTCGCTGGTGAACACCCGCCGCACGTAGATGGGGGTGAGAGCCATGACGATCAGACCTGGAATCACACAGAGCAGGATGCCGAGTCCGGCGGAGAAGGAGATCAGCAGCCCCGCGAGCACGTAGCGGCGAGGATTGGCGCGCAGCAGGGCCAGGCCTTCCCGGTAGCTCGGATGGTGACCCGTGGCGAACCAGAGGGCCGGGAGAGCGGACAGCAGCACCCCGATCAGTCCCGCCACCACCTGATACAGGATCGAGAAGGGCAGGTTCAGCACAGACGACACCAGCTGGGTCACGCTTTCGCGCAGATCAGCGGAAACACCGGCGGTCACCGCCACCGCGATCACGGTGATGATGAGACTGATCACCACTGAGACCAGCGCCAGCGCCAGCACAGTGAGCTGCAGGGCCAGATAGGAGCGCCAGTGAGCCACGAACAGGTTCCACGCCGACTGGAGTGTGGGCTTCGGTGCTGAGGACAGGCCCATCACAATCGTCTCACCAGGTTGTTCCTGCTGCTGTCTAAGACAGGGAGCGCGCTCAGGCCAACCCGAACGACACATAGCCGCTGGATACAATCAAGCTTCCCTGACCCTCCAGCCCAGCAGGGCTCCCCAAGGCGAGATGGCTTACTGGTTGATGAAAAGTGAGCCGGACGTGTTTGGCATCAGCCACCTCGAGCGCGAGGGCAGCACCCTCTGGGATGGCATCCGCAATTACCAGGCACGCAATTTCATGCGCAGCATGGCGATCGGTGATCAGGCCTTTTTCTATCACTCCAACACCAAGCCCCCGGGGATCATCGGCCTGATGGAGGTGATTGAAACGGGGCTGATCGATCCCAGCCAGTTCGATCCGGCCTCGAAATACTTCGATGCGGCGTCAACTCCCGAAGCTCCACGCTGGGACTGCGTCCGCCTGGCACACCGGCGCACCTATCCCCAGCTGCTCAGCCTGGAGGATTTGCGCAGCAGCTTCAGCGAACAGGAGCTGCCCGTGGTGCGCCGGGGCAATCGCCTCTCGATCCTGCCGGTCCCCGAGGCCACGGCCCCGCGGCTGCTGGAGTTGCTGGATCCCGGCCGATGAACCCTGAGCCCCGAGGACGCGGGGCCCGACTGGTGGATCGCGCCCGGGATGGTCTGGCCTCGATCCAGACACTGCGGGGCTGGCTGAGTCAGGGGCGCAGGGCCTACCTGCGCGCCCCTTGGCTGTTCGGCGGTTTCACGCTGATGGGCGGCGGCGCCCATCTGCTGGGCCAGACGGTCCAGAACCGGGCCAGTGATGCCCTGGCCGTGGGGGAGGAACCCGTGGCGGTGTCCATGGGCCTGGTGCTGGCGGGCTTGTTGCTCAGTGTGGGAAGCCTTCTCTGGCTGAATGTGGGGCTGCTGCGGGGTGCCTGGATTGCCCTTGACGGGAGAACACCCCGGCTGGCCGAGCTGGCCCGCTGGCAGCCCGCGGCCATGGGGCGTCTGCTGGCGGTGGCGCTGGTGCTGTTGCTGCTGAACCTGCTGATCCTGGCTACTGCCGGGCTGGCGGCCGGGCTGGTGAGCCTGATCCACCCGCTGCTGGCTCTGGTGCCGCTGCTGATCGGCGCCATGTTGCTGGCGGCCCTGTTCGTGTCGCAGATCTTTCACCTGCCGCTTGCCGTGGCCGGTGGCCTTTCCCCGGTAGCCACCTTCCGCCATGGGCGGATCCTGGTGGCATCCCATGGCTGGGAGTTGCTGGCCCTGAGCCTCAGCCTCGTCCTGGTCGTTCTGCTCCCCCTGGGGCTGGCCCTCCTGATCGCCTGGCCCCTGGCTGCGGGCCTTCTGGTGGCCTGGCCCCTGGTCCTCTGCAGCCTGACCGCCGGCTACCGGGAGATCGTCGGCACCGAAGACCGGGGAGGCCTGGCAGGCGCGCTCTGATCGGGTCTCCCCTCTGGCGTCCGCTGGAACATGTTGGCCACGTAGCAGCGGGTGACGGCCCGGCTCTGAACACCGTTCTGAACGAGAAAGCCCGCCAGCGCCGCCTGGATCAAGCGGTACTGATCCCAGTTGGGGTGGGCATCGATGAACTGAGCCATCGAGTTGAGCAGGGCCTCGGGAACATCGGCCCGGAAACTCACCACACCGGTTTCGGACTCAGCCTGGGCAGCCTGGGCAACCGCAATGACGGAAGCGGTCATGACCGGGGCGATGTCCATGGACAGGTTGAGCTGGTGATGTCATCCACTTCTCCACAACGCCGGGGCCGCGTCAAATGGGTGACTCAGCCGGGAGGAAGTTCCTTCCAACTCTGAGACTGACTGCGGCGCAGGAGCAGGGTCCACCCGCGGTCCTGGCGGGGGATGGCCTTGAAGCCGAACAGGAGGCCTGTCAAGGGGAGAGTCCGGCAAAAGCGGGTTCTCCCCAGGCACCTGCCGCCAGCTGGGTCACGGAGCCCGAACCTGTGGAAAACCTGTGCAAAAGACTGGAGTGACGGAGACCTGACTGGGGAGGAGCCAGGCAATCAGAAGTGCTGATCGCTGGGCAATCCCGCCGCCTGTCTCACAGGGGCAAGGGCTCAAGGGCCCGAGCCAGCTCAAGGCCAGCGCCCGGAACCCAGGCGCCCTCCCATCCCCTCAGCCCTGGAGCAGGGATCAGAATGCAGCGCAGGTGCCAGTGGCCCGGGTCGCCATCCAAGCCAAGCCACCAGCCGCCGCTCTCCAGCTCAAGACTGATCAACTCGTCGTCCATCAGCTGATCGGCGATGGCCCCGAGTTGGTCCAGCAATCTGAGGAGGCCGGCGCGCAGGCTGCTCGCTTCCCCCCATGTGAGCTCAACCGCCCAGTCGGATCCGCCGATGAGCATGGGGAACGGGGTCCTGGACGGATCCCAGACCAGGCGCCAACCCACCGCTTCAGCGCTGTACCCGCTGGGGGTCAAGGTTCAGCCGGGCAGCAGGTCCGGCTGGTCCTGCTCGTCGCTGAGCTCAACGATCGCCCGCTGCACGGGCTTCACCATCGAGTCTTCGAGCAGGCCATCAAAATCATCGAAACGGCGCTGCTTGGCCCGGAAGGCGATGCGAACGGTTGTGAGGTAACGATTGCTCGACTGACCGATCAGACTTTCAGCTCGCTGGGCCAGTTCCTTGGGATGAACAGTCGGACCGGTGTACATCGAAACGAACCCATTTCCACCACCTTAGTTCAGGTGCCGCCTGGGCCCCGGCCCCATCGGCCAAGCTGCGCCGCATCAGGACCCTTCGCCGCTGCCCCCCATCCATGGCCGTGACCGGCACCCTGGCGATCGACCTGGGCAGCACCACCACGGTGCTGGCCTTTCAACCCAGCGTGGGCGGGGCGCCGGAGCTGCTCGCCATTCCGCCCTTCAGCAGCGAAGATCCCTGTGTGGTCCCCAGCCTGATCTGGCTCGCCAGTCCCCGGAGCGATCAGCCCCTGATCGGCCGCCAGGTGCTGGATGCGGGCCTGGCCACCAGCGGCGGTGAAGGCCTGTGCCGCGACTTCAAACGCAGGATCGGCGCCCTCACAGGTGAGCCCGGCCCGGCGACGGCGCAGGCAGGCCACAGCGGCGAACCGCTCACGCCGGAGCAGGCCGGCAGCCTGCTGATCACCCGGTTGTGGCAGGCCCTTCCCGAGGGAGTGGTGCCCACCCGCCTGGTGCTCACCGCCCCGATCGAGGGCTACCGAGGTTATCGGCAGTGGCTGCAGCAGGTCAGCAGCCAGATCCCCGTTGAGGAAGTGGCCCTGGTGGATGAACCCACGGCAGCCGCCATCGGAGCGGGCTTGCCGCCGGGAAGCCGGGTGCTGGTTGTGGATCTGGGCGGCGGCACGATCGATCTCTCGCTCGTGGCCCTCCAGGGCGGTGAGGGGCGGGCGGCACCGATTGCCCAGTTGCTGCGTTTCGGTGGCCGGGAGCTCGATGGGGGTCGCCAGGCCCTGCGCTGCGCGGAGGTGATCGGCAAGGCCGGTGCCCCCCTCGGTGGGCGGGACATCGACCGCTGGATCGCGGCGAGCCTCGCACCTGACCTTGGAGATGACCCCGGCCTGCTGGACATCAGCGAGCGGCTCAAGTGCGGCCTGAGCGAAGCCGAGGAGGTGAAAGGCATCTGGAGCTCAGCAGCCGCCGGCAGCCGAGCTCTGCGCCTCGATCGGACCCAGCTTGATCGGCTGCTGCGTGAGCGGGGGCTGCTGCAGTTGCTCGACGGCCTGCTGGAGCGGGTGCTGGCGGCGGCGCGCGCGAAGGGACTGGACCGCGAGCAGATCGATGCCGTGCTGCCGGTGGGAGGAACCAGCCGTCTGCCCAGCATCCGCGACTGGCTGGCCGACCGCTGCGGCTCCATCCCTCTGCGCGACCAGCGGCCGGTGGAAGCGGTGGCCCTCGGGGCCCTCGCCCTCACGCCTGGGGTGCGGCTCAAGGACGTGCTGGCCCGGGGGGTGTCACTGCGCTGCTGGGATCAGCGCGGAGGGGAGCACCGCTGGCACCCGCTCTTCCTGGCTGGCCAGAGCTGGCCCACAGACCAGCCCCTGGAGATGGTGCTCAGCTGCAGCCGCGATGGGCAGAGCCGCCTGGAGCTGGTACTCGGTGAGCCGGTCGAGGAGGAACGCAGCGAGGTGGTCTTCATCGACGGTCTTCCCCAGGTGCGGCGCCGGCCCGCTGGCGAATCCAGAACTGAGCCCTGGAGGATTCAGCCGCCCCCCGTGACCCTCGACCCCCCCGGCACCTGCGGCACCGACCGGATGCGGCTCCGCTTCAGCATCGACGCCGAGGGGCAATTGCTGCTCGAAAGTGAAGACCTGCTCGTCGGCACCCTCACACCCGCCAGGGTGCTCGGTCCGGTGCGCTGATGATTGACCCGTCGACACCAGACCAGCGGCAGTGGACGACACGGCGGCTGCCCCCTCGACGTGCTTATCGGGCCCCTCTGTTAATAGAACGGAGAAACAGAATTGATTGCCCATCTTGGCCATCCGCCGCCACAGGCTTCCGCGCTTCTGGCTGGCTCTTACCCTCGGCCTGGTGGCAGCTGGGGTCGGTGGCGCCTGGTGGTGGGAATCCCAGTTGCCGCGCCGGCTGGAGCGGGCCGCGAACGAGGGGCGCTTCGATGACTGCATCCGCTACAGCGACCAGCTGGCTTCTCTGCGCTGGTTGAGCGGGCGTGCTCCGGCTGAGCAGGGCCGCTGCCGAAGGGCCAAGGCGGAACAGCTCTGGCGGCAGCAGAAGCCGGAGGAGGCCCTCAAGCTGCAACTGCTGCTGGCCAATTCAGTCGCGGGCACCGAGGCCGACCGCCAGCAGCTGCTGGCCTGGCAGCAGGACCTCAAGAACCGGGCCCTCTCCCGATTCCAGCAGGGAGACCTGGACGGGGCCCTCGCCCTGCTCAAGCCGATGGGAGAACATCACCGGCCCGACGGCTCAGCCCTCGGCGACAACCTGCGCGAGTTCTGGGCACGCAACCAGCTGCAGCAGCAGCGGGCTGTGAAGTTGGTGGCCGAGAAGCGCTGGTGGGAAGCCCTCGATGCCCTCAACCGTATCGACCACCCCTGGTGGACCACGGCGACGGCGCCTCTGCGCAAGCAGGTGGATCAGGCCATCGCCGGGCTGAAGAGCAAGGAACAGGAGCACCACAGCCACGGTGATCAGCCGCTCGACAGCGTGCCCACCGCCAGCCTCGATGCCGCCGTCCAGCGCCAGTTGGCCACGGGCGTCGATGAGTGGACTGCCTTCACCAAGGCCTGTGCCGAGCTGGGCGGACGGGTGGTGGAGGCGGGCCCGGAGACCACCTGCCGCCGCTGAAGGCCCCCAGGGCCGCCCTCAGCCCTGAGGCCCATGACAGGATTGGACCTTCCACAGGGTCCCCTGCGCATGAAGCCCGGAGAACAGGTCAAGGTCTGCCAGAGCGTGGTCGTCTATACCCACCCGGAGCACCGCGGCAAGGCCTTCGATCTTCTGGGACAGCAGGGTGAAGTGCTGCAGGTCCTGGACGACTGGAAGGGCAAGCCGATCAGCCCCACCCTGCCGGTGATCGTGGCGTTCGGACGTTTCCGGGCCCACTTCCGCCCCGACGAACTCGAAGCCGTGGGCTGAGAGGCCAGGCCCGGAATGCCTGTCCTGGAGGGCCCGGTTCAACGGGCGCGAATCAGGAACACACCGTCTTCGCCATCGGTCTGGCGCAGGCAGAGCTGGATCGACTCATGGCGGCTGGTGGGCACCAGACGGCCACAGAAATCGGGCTGAATCGGCAGTTCCCGGTGGCCACGGTCGACCATCACCAGCAGCCGCACCTGATCGGGACGCCCCCAGGTGTGCAGGGCATCCAGAGCCGCCCGCACCGTGCGCCCGGTGAAGATCACGTCATCCACCAGCACGAGCTGCCGCCCTTCGATGTCGGAGGGCAGGTGGGTGGCTTCCACCAGGCGGGTGCCGACCCGCTCCAGGTCATCACGGTGGAAGGTGGGATCGAGGCTCCCCTGGTCGATCGGGTGACCGCAGAGCTCCTCAAGCTGCTGGGCCAGGACCCGCGCCAGGGCGACCCCACGGGTCGGGATGCCCAGCAGCAGCAACTGGCGGCTGTCGACCACTCCTTCGAGCACCTGGGAGGCAAGGCGGCGCACCGTACGAGCGAGATCGTCGGCAGAGAGGATCTCGACCCGCCGCTGATCGGGTGACGGCGCCGTGGGAGTGTTCACAAGGAACCGAAATGGGTGAGTCCATCGTATGAAGCCGGGAATGTTCCCAAAAGCTGACGGCCACGGACTGCGGCCTGGTTCAAGGACCATCGGGAGTAACTTGACCTCGGAAGACGCTTGAACGACCATTCGGGAAGTCAGGGTGAGCGCAATTTCCACCTCCGGATCTCCAACCCTTTCCTCCGGCCGGGAGTCAGCTTCGGTCTCCTCTCGTGATGGCTCAGTCCCCCCTGTGGTGCTGGCCATCCTCGATGGCTGGGGCTTTCGGGAGGACGCTCATCACAACGCCGTTCAGAGTGCCAGCACTCCGGTGATGGATGCCCTCTGGGAGGCCTATCCCCACACCCTGATCCAGGCCAGCGGAGGGGATGTCGGTCTGCCTGACGGGCAGATGGGGAACTCAGAGGTGGGCCATCTCACGATCGGCTCCGGCCGGATCATCCGCCAGGAACTGGTGCGGATCGGCAAGGCCGTCCGCGACGGCAGCCTGGCGGCCAATTCTTCCCTCAATGAGCTGGCCGACCGGCTGCTTCGCGACGGTGGCACCCTTCACCTGCTCGGGCTCTGTTCCGATGGCGGCGTTCACAGCCACATCGATCATCTCGGTGGCCTGCTGCAATGGGCCGCCTCCCGCGGTCTCAGTGACGTCTGCATCCATGTGATCACCGACGGCCGTGACACGCCCCCCCAGAGCGCCATCTCCTATCTGGAGTGCATCGAAGCCCAGGTGGAGACGGCCGGAGTGGGGCGGATCAGCACCATCTGCGGCCGCTACTGGGCCATGGACCGGGACAACCGCTGGGAGCGCACCGAAAAGGCCTACCGCCTGCTCTGCGAAGAAGGCGAGATCAGCTCTCGCTCCTTCAAGGGGGCGATCGAGGGGGCCTATGCCCAGGGCATCAATGATGAATTCCTCGAACCACTGCGCCTCGCCCCTGGCTCGCTCAAGCCCGGCGATGGGCTGATCTGCTTCAACTTCAGACCCGATCGGGTGCGCCAGCTTATCCGCACTCTGGTGCTCGACGACTTCGATCATTTCGAGCGCATGCGCATCAGCCCCCTGCATGTAGTCACCTTCACCCAGTACGAATTGGGGCTGCCCGTGGCGGTGGCGTTCCCACCCGAATCCCTTGACGGCCTGCTTGGCCAGGTGGTCTCCGCCCACGGGCTTCGCCAGCTGCGCACCGCCGAAACCGAGAAGTATCCCCACGTCACCTACTTCCTCAATGGCGGCATCGAGCAGCCCTTTCCCGGCGAGGATCGCCATCTCGTTCCATCCCCACGCGTCGCCACCTACGACCTGGCCCCGGCCATGGCGGCTGAGCAACTCACCGACAACTGCATCGCCTCCCTGAACAAGGGCGTGTATTCCCTGGTGGTGATCAACTACGCCAACCCCGACATGGTCGGGCACACTGGACGGATGGACGCCACCCAGCAGGCGATCGCCACCGTCGATCACTGCATCGGCCGTCTTGTGGAAGCCACCAACCGCCTGGGCGGAACCCTGCTGATCACCGCTGACCACGGCAATGCCGAGCTGATGGAAGGGGAGGATGGCCGCCCCTGGACAGCCCACACCACCAATCCGGTGCCTGTGATCCTGGTGGAAGGAGAAAAGCGCAAGATCGGGGGGCACGGGGCCGCACCCCAGCTGCGCCAGGGCGGCGGTCTGGCCGACATCGCCCCCACTCTGCTGCAGATCCTGGGGCTGCCCCAGCCTTCGAGCATGACGGGCAGTTCCCTGGTGGAGCCGCTGGATCTGGTGAGCCCAGCGGCCTCCTTTGCCCAGGCCCTGCAGGTCTGAGCCGTTCGTTAGGTTGTCAGGATGCTTACCACCGTTCTGTCCTGGGTCTGGTCTGCCGTTGGCCTGCTGCTGATCGGCAGCGTGCTCCTGCATAGCCCCAAGGGGGATGGCATGGGCGGGCTGGCCAGCAGCGGCGGTTCAATGTTCAGCAGCGCCCGAAGTGCCGAGGCCACCCTGAACCGCATCAGCTGGACCCTTCTCGGGCTGTTTCTCGGCCTGGCGATCGTGCTCAGTGCCGGCTGGTTGCGCTGAGGGCTCCGCCTCAGGTCAGGTATCCAGTCAGAGTTCCCTTCGCCTCCGTTCCTGCCCGTGGATCCGATCAAACGCCGCGGACTGCTCGCCACCATTGCCGTTCTGCTGGGCTCGCTCTGGGGAGGTGCCAGGGCCGAGGCGGCCTCGAAGGCCGCTGATCCCAGCTGGCAGCTCAGCGACAGTGAATGGCGCAAGCGTCTGAGCCCAGCCGCCTACGACGTGCTGCGGCGCGAAGGAACCGAACGACCATTCACCAGCCCCTTCAACAACGAGAAGCGCCAGGGAACCTACCTGTGCGCCGGCTGCCGCCTGCCCCTGTTCAGCTCCTCGGCGAAGTTCGACAGCGGCACCGGCTGGCCCAGTTTCTGGCAGCCCCTGCCCTCGGCCATCGCCACCAAGACTGACTTCAAACTGCTGGTGCCCCGCACCGAGTACCACTGCAGCCGCTGCGGCGGTCACCAGGGACACGTCTTCAATGACGGGCCCCGACCCACCGGCAAACGCTATTGCAACAACGGCGTAGCCCTTGAATTCAAGGCCAACTGAAGGCCGGCGTCGGGACCGATCTCTCAAGAACAGGCCAAAAAAAGGGGGGAGGCCATGCCCCCCCTGATTCGATCGTGAAGGAGGAGCGCTGTGACCGCTCCTCCCCGGGGATCAGTAGTCGAAGTCGCCGCCCATGCCACCGCCACCAGCGGGAGCCGCTTCCTTCTTCTCGGGCAGATCGGCCACGATGCACTCGGTGGTCAGCACCATGCCGGCGATCGAGGCGGCATTCTGCAGACCGGAGCGGGTCACCTTGGCGGGGTCAACGATGCCGGCAGCCAGCATGTCGACGTACTCGCCGGTAGCGGCGTTATAGCCCTCGTTGAACGGCATGCCCTTGACATGCTCAGCCACAACGGCGCCATTGACGCCGGCGTTCTGGGCGATCCGCATCAGCGGAGCGGTGAGAGCGGAAGCCACGATGGTGGCGCCGATCAGCTCTTCGCCGGTGAGGTTGGCAGCTGCCCACTCCTCGAGGGCAGGAGCCAGGTGGGCCAGGGTGGTGCCGCCACCAGGAACGATGCCCTCTTCAACGGCCGCCTTGGTGGCGTTGATGGCGTCTTCCAGGCGCAGCTTCTTGTCCTTCATCTCGGTTTCGGTGGCGGCACCCACCTTCACCACGGCCACACCACCGCTCAGCTTGGCCAGACGCTCCTGCAGCTTCTCCTTGTCGTAGGAGGAGTCGGTTTCGTCCATCTGCTTGCGGATCTGCTCGCAGCGGGCCTTCACCGCCGCCTCGTTGCCTTCGGCCACGATGGTGGTGGTGTCCTTGTTGATGGTGATGCGGCGGGCGGTGCCCAGCATCTCCAGCTTGGTGTTCTCCAGCTTGAGGCCGGCGTCTTCGGTGATCAGCTGACCGTTGGTGAGAACGGCGATGTCCTCGAGCATGGCCTTGCGGCGGTCACCGAAGCCGGGAGCCTTGACGGCGGCCACGTTCAGCACACCGCGCAGACGGTTCACCACCAGGGTGGCGAGGGCTTCCTTCTCGATGTCCTCGGCGATGATCAGCAGAGGCTTGCCGGTGCGGGCGATCTGCTCGAGCACGGGCACCAGGTCCTGCACCAGGCCGATCTTCTTGTCGGTGAGCAGGATGTAGGGCTCCTCAAGCACCGCTTCCATCCGCTCGGTGTCGGTGGCGAAGTAGGGCGAGATGTAGCCCTTGTCGAAGCGCATGCCCTCGGTGACCTCCAGCTCGGTGGTCATCGACTTCCCTTCTTCCAGGGAGATCACGCCTTCCTTGCCGACCTTGTCCATGGCGTCGGCGATCATCCGGCCCACCTCTTCGTCGTTGCCGGCGGAGATGGTGCCCACCTGGGCGATGGCATTGGAGTCGGAGATCGGCTTGGCGTGCTCCTCGATCTTCTTGACGAGGAAGTCGGAGGCCTTGTCGATGCCCTTCTTCAGGGTGATGGCGTTGGCGCCGGCGGCCACGTTGCGCAGACCCGCCTTGACCATGGCGTGGGCCAGGACGGTGGCGGTGGTGGTGCCGTCACCGGCGGCGTCGTTGGTCTTGGAGGCGGCCTGACGGATCAGGGCGACACCGGTGTTCTCGATGTGGTCCTCGAGTTCGATCTCCTTGGCGATCGTGACGCCGTCGTTGATGATCTGGGGTGCACCGAACTTCTTCTCCAGCACCACGTTGCGTCCCTTGGGACCGAGGGTGACGGCAACGGCTTCAGCCAGGATGTCGATGCCTTTTTCGAGGGCCCTGCGGGCGTTCTCGTTGTAAATAATGCGCTTGGCCATGGAGAAATGATTTCTTTTAGGGGAACGAAAATGAAGCGAAGGAAGAGCAGGCTGCCGATCTGCGGATGGCCTGACTTCCCCGATCAGCAGCGGTGATCAGTTGACGATGGCAAGGATGTCCTTCTCGGAGAGAAGAACAAACTCGTTACCGCCGAGCTTGATGTCGGTGCCGGCGTACTTGCTGTACAGGACCTTGTCGCCCACGCTCACTTCAGGGGCCTGGCGGGATCCGTCGTCGCTGCGCTTGCCAGGGCCGACCTGCACCACTTCACCCACT
This sequence comes from Synechococcus sp. UW140, assembly GCA_943369245.1. Taxonomy (GTDB): domain Bacteria; phylum Cyanobacteriota; class Cyanobacteriia; order PCC-6307; family Cyanobiaceae; genus Regnicoccus_A. The sequence continues at coordinate 109,662 of CALRMN020000007.1, forward strand.
TGGGGCTTTTCCTGGGCGGTGTCGGGCAGGAGGATGCCTCCAGCAGTCTTTTCGTCCGAATCGGACACTTTGATGAACACGCGATCTCCAAGGGGTTTAACCGTGGAAACGCTCAGAGAAACAGCAGCCATGGTTCCATGCAAAAGCGACAGAGTGACGCCTTCGGCGCCACGACAACGGGGAGTTGGCACTCGAGCCCGTCGACTGCCAACCTAGGCGGAGCCCTTGCGCCACGGCAATCAGATCCCTGTGCGGGTCACCGAACCGCCGCCGCCGGTTGCCACGGGCCCTGAGGCTGCGGGGTCAACGCTGAGCCCGGCTGACTGGAGTGGTAAGGTTGCGCCGCTTAAGGCGGGGGGCACCCGCTGCGCGAACCTTTTCTTGACCTATGGCTGCTGCACCCGCAACCTCCGGCGCCTCCACCGGCACCAAGGGCATCGTCCGCCAGGTGATCGGTCCTGTACTGGACGTTGAATTTCCTGCAGGCAAGCTTCCCAAAATCTTCAACGCCCTGCGCATCGAAGGCCGGAACTCAGCCGGACAGGACGTCGCCCTGACCGCTGAGGTGCAGCAACTGCTGGGTGATCACCGGGTCCGCGCCGTCTCGATGAGCACCACCGACGGCCTGGTCCGCGGCATGGAAGCACTCGACACCGGCGCACCCATCTCCGTGCCTGTGGGTGAAGCCACCCTGGGCCGCATCTTCAACGTGCTCGGCGAACCCGTCGACGAGCAGGGTCCTGTCTCCACCACTCTCACCGCCCCGATCCACCGCGACGCTCCCAAGCTCACCGAGCTGGAGACCAAGCCCAAGGTGTTCGAAACCGGCATCAAGGTGATCGACCTGCTGGCCCCCTACCGACAGGGCGGCAAGGTGGGCCTCTTCGGTGGCGCAGGCGTCGGCAAGACCGTTCTGATCCAGGAGCTGATCAACAACATCGCCAAGGAGCACGGCGGCGTGTCGGTGTTTGGCGGCGTGGGCGAGCGCACCCGCGAAGGCAATGACCTCTACGAGGAATTCAAGGAATCCGGAGTGATCAACTCCGAGGACCTCAGCAAGTCGAAAGTGGCCCTCTGCTACGGCCAGATGAACGAGCCCCCGGGCGCCCGTATGCGTGTGGGCCTCTCGGCGCTCACCATGGCTGAGCACTTCCGCGACGTCAACAAGCAGGACGTGCTGTTGTTCATCGACAACATTTTCCGCTTCGTGCAGGCCGGCTCCGAAGTGAGCGCCCTGCTGGGCCGCATGCCCTCCGCCGTGGGCTATCAGCCCACCCTCGGCACCGACGTGGGTGAGCTTCAGGAGCGCATCACCTCCACCCTCGAAGGCTCGATCACCTCGATCCAGGCGGTCTACGTTCCCGCCGACGACCTCACCGACCCGGCTCCCGCCACCACCTTCGCCCACCTCGACGCCACCACCGTGCTCAGCCGCGGTCTGGCCTCCAAGGGCATCTACCCCGCTGTGGATCCCCTCGATTCCACCAGCACCATGCTTCAGCCCTCAGTGGTGGGTGATGAGCACTACCGCACCGCCCGGGCTGTCCAGAGCACCCTTCAGCGCTACAAAGAGCTGCAGGACATCATTGCGATTCTGGGTCTGGACGAGCTTTCCGAAGATGACCGTCGCACGGTGGACCGGGCCCGCAAGATCGAGAAGTTCCTCTCCCAGCCTTTCTTCGTGGCTGAGATCTTCACAGGCCAGTCCGGCGAATACGTGAAGCTGGAGGAAACCATCAAGGGCTTCAACATGATTCTCGCCGGCGAACTCGACGATCTTCCCGAACAGGCTTTCTACCTCGTGGGCACGATCGATCAGGTCAGGGCCAAAGCCCAGAAGATTGCCTCCGAAGCCAAGAAGGGCTGAGTTCCACCATCCCATCCGCTTCCTGAGCACTCACCCCCATGACTCTCAACCTGCGTGTTCTGGCTCCCGACCAGAGTGTCTTCGACGGCACGGCCGATGAGGTGATCCTGCCGAGCACCTCCGGTCAGGTGGGCATCCTCACCGGCCACGTCTCCATGCTCACGGCCCTTGATGTGGGCGTGATGCGTCTTCGGGCCGGCAAGGACTGGACCAGCATTGCCCTGATGGGTGGCTTTGCTGAAGTGGAGGCCAATGAAGTCACCGTGCTGGTCAACGGTGCCGAGCTCGGCACGCGCATCGATGTCAGCAAGGCTGAGCAGGAGCTGGAAATGGCCGAGCAGAAGGCAGCTGACTTTGAGGGTCAGCCTCCCAGCACCGAGAAAGTGAAGGCGCAGCAGAACCTGGCCCGCTCTCGCGCGAGGCTCCAGGCCACCCGCGCCAACTGAGGACGCGGGGCTCTCCATGAGCCTGCGTTTCTTCCTCGATTCGGCTGATCCTCTCGCCTGGGAGGAGTGGATGCCCTATGGGTTGTTCCACGGCATCACCACCAACCCCACGCTTCTACGGCAGGCCGGCCAGGTCTGCCGGATACCAGCTTTGCGTTCCTTCACCAGCCGGGCTCTCGATCTCGGCTGCCAGGAGCTGCACCTGCAGGCCTGGGGACGTGAGCCTGAGGCGCTGCTGGATTGTGCCCTGGCCCTCTCAGAGCTGGCCCCGGGGAGGATCACCATCAAGGTTCCACTCACCAGGGTCGGCACCAGGGCGGCGGTGACGCTGATCGCGCAGGGCATTCCGCTCACCTTCACCGCCTGCTACGAGCCGCCCCAGGTGCTTATGGCTGCAGCTCTCGGTGCGCGCTACATCGCCCCTTACCTGGGCCGGATCCAGGATCTGGGCCGGGACGGCCATCAGGAGCTGATCACGATGCAGCAATGCGTTGACCGCAGTGGCTCAAGCCTGCGGCTGCTGGTAGCCAGCCTGCGGGCCACCAGGGACCTCAGCCGGCTTGCCGCCGCCGGGATGACCACCTTCACCCTCTCCCCGAAGCTGGCGGCGGCCCTGTTCAGCTGCGAGGCCACTGAAGCCGCCGCCGCACGCTTTGAAGACGACGCCACTCTGGTGGAGCGGTGAAGGGCAAGGGACGGGAGCTGGGGCTGCAGCTGCGGGCCTGGCACGAGGCCCGCAGCCCGGGACTGAACAACGGCAGGGCCATCGCCAACCGGCTGGTGGATCTGCTCGGGGCCGAGGAACGACTCAAGGGGCCCGTGCGGGACCTAGCTGACCAGCCCTTGCTCCTTAAGGCACTTGAGGACAGCGGTGCAGGCCGCAGCACCTCCGTACAGCTCCTGGCCCAGCAGCTGGGGACCACCTATGCCCCGGCTGTGCTGGAGGAACTGCTGGATCTGCTGGAGGCAGCCACGGGGGTGGCGCTGTCACGGCCCCAGGGCCCTGGGGCCGGCGCTGAGGCAAGCCCCCCGTCAGCACCGGTCACCCCCCCCGCCCTGCGGCCTCCAGGGGAGTCGCTTTGGCACTCCCTGCAGGCCATGGGACCGGGCCTGGCCCTGGCTGCGGGTGCTGCCCTGGTGCTGCGCTGGCTCAGCGGCGAGCTCGACCACTGGCTGTTCAGGCCGTGGAACTGGCAGGGCTGGCTGGTGCTGGCGCTCACCCTGGCACTGCTGCAGGCCCTCAGCCTCGGCCCGCTGAAGCGGGCGCGGCGTCAGTGGCCCCTCGAGCAGGCGGATGCCACAGAGCCCCGCCAGGCCTGGCGCTGGATCACCGCCCCGTGGATCCATCACAACCATCTCGAAGCGGTTGTGAACGTGGCGCTGCTGCTGCTGATCCTGCGAGCTCCCTCACCGTTGCCGCTTCCCGATGTGGTGCTGCGCTATGCGCTCACCAGCCTGGCCACCACAGCCCTGGCGCTCCTGGTGGCGGAGCGGTGCACCACGGAGCGTCGCTGGGATGGAGCCGCCGGGGCGGTGAGCGCCCTGATCGGCCTGGCGGCCGCCTCCAGCCTGCTGCGTTGGCGGGCTCTGTCCTTCAACCTGGGCCCGATCGAGATTCCCACCTGGGTGCTGCTGCTGGTGTACGGGGCCCTGCAGATGGGCTGGCAGCTGCCCCGCCAGAGTGATGACGACGACAGTCGTCCCCTCGATCGCTTACTCAGCAGCCAGTGGTGGTGGGGACTGGTGCTGGGGGTGGCCTGGGCGGTGTTCAACCGGTTGGACACCCTGGTGCAGCTGGCTCTGAAGTCGAGGGGATCCGGAGGGTGAGCGGGCTGTTGAGGGACGGTCTCAGGGGCTGATCTCAGGTCTGGCGCCCCGACCCGATCGCGGCCATGTACCGCCCCCAGAACTCGGCCACCAAGGCACCGCTGGCCGCCTGCGCCGGCCGGTTGTCGTCATTGCCCATCCAGACGGCGGTGAGAATCTCCAGCGCCGGGGAGTAGCCGATGAAGAGCACATCCACGCCGTTGTCGGTGGTGCCGGTCTTGCCGCGGGCATCGGCCACCACCGCAGCGGCCCGTCCCGTGCCGCTGCGCACCACCCCCACCAGCAGATCGTCCATCACTGCAGCATCCTCCCCACGCAGCAGCTGGCGAGGCTTCTCACCGATGGGGGTCGTCACCCCCCGCTCCGGACAGGTGGCGAGGCTGTAGATCGAGCGGCAGATGCCCAGGTCGTAGATCTTGCTCACGCCATGCATCGGTACGCTGCGACCCCCGTTGGCCACCACGGCATAGGCCCGGGCCATCTCGTAGAGCAGGGTTTCACGGCCGCCGAGCATGGTGTTGAAGTCGGGGTCGAGGGGGGTGCTGATCCCCAGCTGGCGGGCCTTGCGCACCACCTGTTTCAGGCCCGCGATCCCCGCCAGGCGCAGAGCCACCACGTTCTCGGAATCGGCGAAGCCCCTGGCCACGCTGACGCTGCCCCCTGCGGCACCATGGCGACAACCCGCCACGTAGGCCAGGGGGGCGCAGGAGATGGGCTGGTCGGGACTGGTGCCGGCCTCGAGCGCCGCCAGATAGGGGAAGAGCTTGAAGGTGGAGCCGGGCTGGCGCATGGCCTGGACCCGGTCGAAGCTGGAGCGGGAGTAATCGCCGCCGCCGACGTAGGCCAGGATCTTGCCGCTGCGGAAGTCAAGGGAGATCAAGGCACCCTGGCTGAGGCCCACCTGCGCGGCCGGCCCCTCCAGGAAGCGCTGCAACTGCTGCTGGGCAAGCTGCTGCAGCTTCGGGTCGATCGTGCTCACCACGTAGTAATTGCCGCCTGAAGCCTTCTCCGAGAGATTGAGGCCGAAGCGGGTTCCCTCCAGCTCCCCGAGCACGTAGTCGCTGAAGAAGGGATAGCTGGAGAAGCTGGACTCACGGCAGGCCGAGGGATCGATGTTCAGGGGGCGCCGTAGGGCATCGACCAGCTGCTGATCGCGCAGGTACCCCTGCTCATGCATCAGCTTGAGCACCAGATCGCGTCGTTCGCGGCCGGCGGTGGGGTCCTTGGCATTGCAGGGGCTGTAACCATTGGGACTGGGCAGCAGGCCCACCAGGAAGGCCGCCTGACCCACGTCCAGATCACTGGCCGACTTGCGGAAGTAGAGCCTGGAGGCCTGCTCGAAGCCATCGGTACCGAGGCCGAGATGGGCCCGGTCCAGATACATCTTCAGGATCTGGTTCTTGCTGTAGCCCACCTCCAGCTGCAGGGCCACCCACAGCTCCCGCAGCTTGCGGCTGAGGCTGTAGTCGGTGCCCACTTCGGGGTAGTAGATGCGGGCCACCTGCTGGGTGAGACCGCTGCCGCCGCCGCTGCCCAGCAGGACCGAGCGCAAGGTGCCGAACAGGTCGACGCCGCTGTTCCAGCCGAAGCGCGCCTCCTCCGAGGCCAGGAGGGCCTGGCGCAGATGCAGGGGATAGGCCTGCAGGGAAGGAAGGGCGGTGGCGGAGCCCTCCCTGGCATCGATCTGCTGCCCCGAAGCCGAGACGATCTTCACGGGGCCTGAGATCAGGCGAATCCGTGAACCGCCCCCGACGGTGGAGGCCAGCAGCAGCCCCCCCACCAGCAGCCCCGACCCCAGCAGGCTGCCAAGGCCCAGCAGGTGCACCGCCTGCTCCAGCGGGCTGCGGGGATGCAGGTAACGCAGGCGCGGAGCCGATCCCTTGAGAGGCGAACCCAGCTGCACCTGATCGCCGTGGCGCAGGCGAATGGCGCGGATGCGGCGGTCTCGGTGGAACAGCCCGTTGGCGGAGTTGAAGTCTTCGAGGGCGAAATCGCGCTCTCCGGGGCGCGGCTTCTCCAGAATCGCGTGCACGCGGCTGAGGCTCTCCGCCTCGATCGGCAACTCACAGACCGGATCGCGGCCGATGCGGTAGCGGCTCTCCCCCAGCACGGTTCGGCTGACCCGCCGCTCCCCCAGCCAGAGCTCCGCCACGGCCTGGCGCTCCAGCAACTGGCCCCAGGCCGAGCGGATGGCAGCGGGGCGTCCTTCGGGTCCGCCACGGCTCCAGGCGGCCAGAAAATGCCGCCATGCCCCGCCGCGACCACCGGCCAGCGGCGGCGTGGCGCTGTGCCCAGTGCTGGTTCCCGAGACCGGCTCGCAGGCACTCTCAGGAGCGGAGCGCTCGACCATGCGGGAAGAACCAGACGTGCCCAGGAATACGCTACGCGCAGCGATGTCCCCGCCCCGTGCTGCGCCAGCGCGATCCCTGGGAGCCCTTCAGGCTCTGGCTGGCCATCACGATCGGGCTTTATGCGATCCGGGCCAGCTTCGCCGCCACCTGGCTGGGGGCCATACCGGGCTGGGTGCTGCTGGTGCTGGTGCTGGTGGCCCTGCTGCTGGCCAGCAAGGCCCTGATCTTCCCCGGCCGGGTCACCCCGCAGCGCACGGGCGATGGCGGCTGGCGGAGCGATCTCCTGGACGACTGGCGCCTGTGGTGGCGCCGCCGCCGCGGAAACCCATGACCCCGCCATCAGCCCAGCTGCGGTTGAGGGATCAGCCGGGCAAGGTGGCCCTGCTCGATCCGGCCCGGCCCCTGACCATCGGGCGTGAGCGCAACAACCGTCTCTGCATGCCTGAGCAGACCGGGCTGTCGCCCCATCACGCGGTGGTCCGCCACTCCAGCAGCCATCAGAGCTGGGTGGTGTGCGACTGGCAAAGCGCCGATGGCACCTTTCTGCAGGGGGAACGCCTCCAGAAGTGCCGCCCCCTGGCCGATGGCGATGAGATCCGGCTGGGTCTCAGCGGTCCCGTGCTGATCTTCGAACTCGCCGCTCCGGCCGCCACTGCCCAGCCCGCGGCCAGGCCCGTGGCGGTCGCGACCAAGTCCGTGGCTCCGGTGGTGAGCAGCCTCGACTTCGGCGGCCAGCAGATCGCCCTGGATCAGATCCGGTCGGCCACCGTGCAGAGCCTGCCCCGCCATCCCCACATCTTCAGCTGGTGGCTGCTGATTTGCCTGGGGGGCCTGCTGCTTCTGCCGTTCCCGGTCCTGTTCTGGCCGCTGGAGGTGGCGGCCCTGGCCGGCTGGATCCTGCTGGGCTCCCGCAAGGAGCACACCCTGACCGTGGTGCTGCGCGATGGCCGCGCCCAGCGCCGCAGCTTCGCCAACCGGCTCACGGCCCTCTCCCACCGCAACGGGATCCGCAAGGCCATCGGCCAGAGTCTGGAGGCCTGAAACCCCGAGCCAGCCCTCCGTGACCTGGATCCTGCCGGAAGGCGCCAGCCTTGACCTGGAGGGGATCTCCGGCCCGGTCCGGGTCCTTCGCGGGCTCGGGGGCGGCACCCAGGGCCAGGTGTTCGAAGTGGAGGTGGCCGGCGAGCGGCTGGCCCTCAAGTGGTATCTGCCGGCGTGCATCGCCCGCGATCCGCACCTGAAGCGGCGCCTGGGCGAGAGCATCCGCGCCACGGCCCCCAGCGAGGCCTTCCTCTGGCCCCTGGCGCTGGTGAAACCTGGCCCTGGTGCCTTGCCGTTGCTGCGCCTAGGCGAACCGGGCTTCGGCTATCTGATGGAGCTGCGCCCTCCGGGGTTCGTGGGGGCCCATGAGCATGTGGGCGGCCACCTGGTGATCGGCCTGCTCCAGGTGCTGCGGGCCAGCTTTTTTCTGGCCGAAGCCTTCCATGCCCTGCACCTCAAGGGCCTCTGTTACAAGGACATCTCCCTGGGCAATCTGTTCCTCGAGCCCTCCAGCGGCCGCATCCTGATCTGCGACAACGACAACGTGGACGTGGATGGGCGGGATCTGGGCAGCGTGCTGGGCACCCCGGGGTTCATGGCGCCGGAGATCCTGATGGGCATGGCCCGGCCGGGGGCCAACAGCGACCTCTTCTCCCTGGCGGTGCTGATCTTCCGTCTGCTCACCCGCCACGACCCACTGCGGGGCCGCCGGGAACTGGCGATCCGCTGCCTGGATGAGCCCGCCCGACGCCGGCTCTACGGCGAAGACCCGCTGTTCATCTTCGACCCGGCCGATCCGAGTAACCGTCCCGACCCGATCGAGCACGCCGCGGCCCTGATCACCTGGCCGATCTACCCCGAGCCGATCAAGCATCTGTTCGAGCAGACCTTCTGCGCCGGGCTGCACGCCCCCCAGCACCGGGCGCTCACCGGCCAGTGGATGGCCGTCCTGGCCGAAGCCCTCGACCAGCGTCAGCTCTGCGTCCACTGCGGCCAGGAAACATTCCCGGCACCGAGCGATCCAGGCCCCCTGTGCTGGAGCTGTGGTTGCCCCGTGCCGCCGCCCACCAGGCTGCGGCTGCCCCACGGCCAGGTGACGGCGGCGGACGGCAACGAGTTGCATCCCCATCACTTCGACCACCTGCTGCCCCTGCGGCTGGATCAGCCGCTGGCCCGGGTGGAGGCCCATCCCAGCGATGGCTCCCTGCTCGGACTGCGCAACCTCAGCGGCCAGGCCTGGCAGGCCGAGCTCAGGGGCGGCAACCGGGTGGTGGTGAAGTCTGGACAAGCCTGTAATCTCGCGCCACTGGTGCGGCTGACCACACAGGCCGGAGCGGTCGAGCTGCCCACCTGAGCCTCCTCACGCGCCCAGATCCGATGCCCTTCCCCAACGTCCGGCTCGCCAACAGGCCGCTGCATTTCATCTACATCTGTGATTGCTCCGGCTCAATGGCGGCCCAGGGCAAGATCCAGGCCCTGAACCAGGCGATTCGACAATCGTTGCCGGGGATGGCCGAGGTGGCCCGCCAGAACCCCGAGGCGCGAGTGCTGGTCCGGGCCGTGAGCTTCGCCGACCGGGCCGCCTGGCACCTGGAGGAGCCCACGGAGGTGCAACGGCTGCAGTGGCTGGATCTGCAGGCCGGCGGCCTCACGGCTATGGGCGAAGCGCTGGAGCTGGTGGCCGCGGTGCTGCGGTCCCCCCCGATGGAGGAGCGGGCGCTGCCGCCGGTGCTGGTGCTGATCTCCGACGGCCAGCCCACCGACGACTTCGACGCCGGCCTGGCCAGTCTGATGCGCCAGCCCTGGGCCCAGAAGGCCGTGCGCCTGGCCATCGCCATGGGCCACGATGCCGACACCGAAGTGTTGCAGCAGTTCATCGGCAGCGATCCCGGCGGTGGGCTTCCCGCCGGCGAAATCCCCGGAGCCAGTGGGAAGACGCCCCTGCACCGCTCGGGTCGCTCGCCTCGCCGGCCCCTGCAGGCCAGCAACGCCACCTCCCTGGCCCAGTACATCCAGTGGGCCTCCACCGCCGTGGTGGGCGCCGCCTCGATGCCTGCCAGTCGCATGGCGGGCCTGGGGCCCCAGGCCAACATCCCCCTGCCGGATCTGCCTCCCACCCTGATGGACCCCACCGACGACGTCGGCCCCCTGGTGTGGTGAGCGGCTGGAGGCCGCCGCTGCAGGCCCGGCGCATCGGTGCGGCTCACCAGCGAAAGGGCCGCTCCTGCCAGGACGCAGTGGGCGTCGTCCGCTGCCGCAGCCTTGACGGCCAGCCCGTTGCAGTGATGGCCGTGGCCGATGGCCATGGAGGTGAGCACTACCCCCTCAGCGACGTGGGCAGCGCCCTGGCCTGTGAACAGGCGCTGCTGGCGGTGGAGGAGCACCTGAGCCTCTGGGCGCTGCAGGGCGCACAGGCCCCGGGGCTCGATGCGTTGGCCCACTGGCTGGGCACAGAGCTGCCCCAACGGATCCACAGCCGCTGGCTGACACTGGTGCGGCAGCATTGGCAGCAGCAGTCCATGGCCCCGGAGGCCGAGGTGTCACGCCTCTACGGCACCACCCTGGGGCTGGTGGTGATGGCCCCCCGCTGGTGGGGTTACACAGGTCTGGGCGACTGGGATCTGGTGCGGGTGGACGCCGATGGGCACGCGTCACTGCTGAGCGAGGAGGCGGCTGAAGTTGGCGGCGGTGAGGCCACCGGCAGCCTCTGCCTGGAGCAGGCCGCCCAGTTGTTCCGCAGCGGGCTGGAGCCGATCAACCACCCGGAAGCCAGCTTCGGCCTGCTGCTGAGCACCGATGGCATCCGCAAGTCGTGCGCCACCGACGCGGACTTCCTGGTGCTCGCCGCTCACCTGATGGCCACCCCCGCCGCCGGCGCCAGCGAGGTGCTGACCGCGAACCTGGATCAGATCACCAGCGAAGGCAGCGGCGACGACGTGTCGGTGGCGATGGCCCTGCACGGCCGTCTCGGCACCCCCTGCGAGGAGACACCCACTATCGAGCAATCCATTCAGGCCAGGACCTTGCCAGCTCGGAGGCCCATCCTGTTCGGGGCCTTGCTGGTGGCCAGCGCCGGCCTTGGGGGGGGCTGGTTCTGGCTGCAGCAGCGGAGGAGCCTGCCGTCCCCTCCGGCAGCTGTCGTGCGACGCCAGATCGACCAGCTCTGCCAGGGCCCCACCGGCGCCATCGCCGGCAGCCTCAGCAGCCGGCGCAGCCAGTTCACCGGACTGCGCCAGGGGCGGCTCGCAGCACCATCCCTGTTGAGCGGGGCCAATCTGGATCCCCTCGGGGCCCTGATCGCCAGCAGCTTCGATCCCGCCACTGGTGGGATGGTGCAGGGGGAGGCCCTCACGGCCCTCGGCCTCTGCCCTCTCCTCGCTGCTGCCCTGCAGCAGCAGTGGCAACCCCCGACCATCCCCGATCTCCCCGCCCGATGAACGACCACCAGCTCGGAGCCGCCCTCAGGCAGCAGGTGCTCAGCGACCTCCAGCACGGCCGCGGCGCCGAGGGGCGTCGTCTGCAGGCGCTGGCCGGCGACCTCTGCGGCGAGGAGCAGATCAAGCTGCTGCCAGCCCTGCGCCATCTGGTGCTCTCGGCCGCCTTCGCCAGTGCGGCCAGCCAGAGCCCGCCCCTCTCGGGCTCGCGGTTGCTGCCCCGGCTGATGCAGGAACTGGAGGAGGTGTTCAATCCCGCCATCAGCAAACGCATGGAGAGCGTGGTGGAGGGACTTCTCGACCTGCCGCCCAGAGACGCCCCAGACCCACCGGCGGCCGCGATGCCCATGCCCAGCACGGAGGCACGTGGTCCGTCAGCACCCCGACTGGCCAGGTCAGTTGCGGTGAAGCCGTTGGTGAAGCCGAAGCCGGCTCCAGTCACTCCATCCGTGCAGGTTCCGGCCAGTCGAGGCGGGGGCAGCAATGCCCTGCTCGGTTTTCTTGCCTTCCTCACGGGCGGCCTGGCGGTGGCCCTGGTGGGCGCCGTGATGCTGCTGCAGCAGTCCCCCCGCAGCAACCTTGAGAGCCCCTCCACCCCAAGGCCCAGCTCGGCACCAGCCGTGACCGCCCCCAAGCCCGTCACGCCGCCCCGGGAACCGAGCTTGCCGGAACCCGAGCCGGCCACTCCGCCGCAGCCGCCTGCGGCCGACACCGATCAGGCGATCGCCAGCGTGCAGGGTCTGTACGCCGCCCTCAACGGCAAGGCCTACGACCAGGCCCGCCAATTCTTCGGGGGCGCTGCGGCCGATCAGTTCGATCCCGCCTTCTTCAACCAGTTCGAGCGGGTGAGCGTGTCCGACCTGCGCGAAAGCAGCCAGGAGGGCTCCAGTGTCACCCTCGAAGGCGTGGTGACCTTCGTCTATCCCGACGGCAGCGTCCAGAGCGAAAGCCGCCGTTTCACGGTCGATACGGCCAGCTCTCCCGCCCTGATCACCTCCAGCGACTTCGGGGGGGTGATCAAGGCTCGCTAGGTGGCCGAGGTGTGACGTCCCACGAGGTTGTCCATGGACATCTCCGGGTCCTTCAGACCCAACGGAGCGCCCCCAGGGGGGCGCCGGAAGGATGGGACATCCTGTCCATCAGACGTTCAGCCCATCAACGGAGCCTGTCAGGCCGTACCGCAGAAGGTGACATCGGGGAATTTGACCTTGGCCTCCTCGAGGGCCTTGCCCTTGCCTTCTTCCTGCCAGTAGTTGATCACCTCGGTGGCCTTGTTGAGGATCTCGACCCTCTCGTTGTCGGTGATCCAGGATTTGGCTTCGAGCTCACCCTTGAGCGTTTCCCAGGCATCTTCCCGGGGCCAGAAGAAGTAGGCCGTGAGGGGGCTGGGGCCACCACCCACGATCTGGTCGACCGCCAGGGCGACGTTGTCGGGAAGCCACAGGATCTTGAGCAGGAAGCGACCCTCATCGGCCTTGGGGGTGTGACCGGAAGGAACCCCATCCTCATCAACCGTGGCCGTGGCCAGGGCGGCACTGGCTCCCCGCAATGGAGGACGCCCCTGGGTGGGAGCCTCATCAGCGGCGATCACCGCCACGGCCGCCTCAGCGGGGGTGTCTGTCGTGGCAGCGCTGTCAGGGGCCGTCATGGTTTCGGCGCTCAAGGCAAAAAGGCAAACAACTAACGTACCAGCTTCTGAACCAGTCTCCCTGCAGCCGCGCGCCGTCCTTCTCTTCGACATTGACGGGGTGATCCGCGATGTCAGTGGCAGTTACCGCCGGGCCATTGCCGAAACCGTGCATCACTTCGGAGGCTGGCGACCGGAACCTGAGGAGATCGACGCCCTCAAGGCCGAGGGGAACTGGAACAACGACTGGCAGGCCACGCTGGAGCTGCTGCGGCGCCGGGGGGGGCTCCAGCCGCCACCTCCCCTCAACCTGGTGGTGGAGGTGTTCAGCCGCCTGTATTTCGGCGGCGATCCAGACGGCGATCCCAGCGGCTGGAGGGGCTTCATCGGCAGCGAACCGCTGCTCGTGCAACACGGCTTCTTTCAGGCACTGGAGGAGGCGGGCATCACCTGGGGCTTCGTCAGCGGCGCGGAGCCGCCCTCCTGCCGCTACGTGCTTCAGGGGCGCCTCGGCCTGGTGGATCCGCCCCTGATCGCCATGGGCGAGGCTCCCGAGAAGCCTGATCCAACAGGCTTACTGCGTCTGGCCCTGACACTCGGCACCACCCCCTCGGGCGGCGCGCTACCTGTGGCCTACCTGGGCGACACCGTGGCCGATGTCCACACCGTGGTGGCCGCCAGGCGCGAGCGCCCGGACCTCAAACTGCTCAGCCTGGCCGTGGCCCCGCCGCATCTGCACGGACCGGAGCTGGCCAACGCCCGTGAGGGCTACGAGGAGCGACTGCGCTCGGCAGGGGCGGATCGGATCATCCCCAGCACCGCCAGCCTGGAACCAGACCGGCTCCTGAGCTGGCTGGGTGCAGGCCGGCTCAACGCTCCATCGCAGCCGGCGCCTTGAGGGCGGAGGCGGTGAGCACCTCATGCCCCACCTCGGTCACCGCCACGTCATCTTCGATTCGGATCCCGATCCCCTTCCAGCGCTCGTCGATCTGAGGCTGTCCCTCGGGCACCGCCAGGCGGTCGCTCACGTAGAGCCCCGGCTCCACCGTCAGGACCATGCCCGGCTCCAGCGGCTGAGGATGTTCCCCGAGGCGATAGGCGCCCACGTCATGGACATCAAGGCCCAGCCAGTGGCCGGTGCGGTGCATGTAGAGGTGGCGGTAGGCCCCCTGCTCGATCAGGTCGTCCACCGACCCGTTGAGCAGGCCCAGGTGAAGCAGGCCCTCCACCAGCACCCGCAGAGCCGCGCCGTGGACCTGCTCAGCATCGGCGCCGGGAGCCACGCTGGAGATGGCGGCCAGCTGTGCCTCGAGCACCAGCTCGTAAAGGGCCCGCTGCTCACCGCTGAACCGGCCATTGACAGGGAAGGTGCGGGTGATGTCACCGTTGTAATAATCCGAAACGCTGCAGCCGGCGTCGATCAGCAGCAGGTCCCCGTCCCGAAGCGGCGCGTCGTTGCGGGTGTAGTGCAGCACGCAGGCGTTGTCGCCGCCGGCGACGATCGAGCCATAGGCCGGACCGCGGGCGCCCTGCTCAAGGAAATGCTGCTCGATCACCGCCTGGATCTGGCGCTCGCTCAGCCCCGGTCGGGCCACCTCACGAGCCCGCTCATGGGCTTCGGCGGAAATTCGCGCAGCCTCCCGCAGCCGGTCCAGTTCAGCCGGGCTCTTGCGCAGGCGCATGTCCTGCAGGATCGGGCAGGGGGCCACCAGCCCCAGGGCCGCACGGCCCGTGCGCGGCGCACGATCGAGTTGCTGGCCCCAGGCCTGAAGCACCAGAGACTCCACCGCGGCGTCGCGGCCCACACGGAAAGCGATGCCTTCGGCACCCTGGAGGTAATCGGAAAGGCGGGAGGCCAGTTCGGCTCGGGGGTGGGCCAGATCGGCTCCGAAGTGCTCCACCGCCCCCTCGCAGCCCCAGCGGAAGCCGTTCCAGACTTCGGCGGAGGGATCCCTGGGCTCAACGAACAGAACGAAGGGATTGTCGCTCTGGTGGGGGAGGAAGAGGGCGACGGCCCCCGGCTCATCGAAGCCGGTGAGGTACCAGAAGTCGCTCTGCTGGCGGAAGGGGTACTCCACATCGGCGTGATGCCGCACCAGCGGTGCCGCCGGAATCACCGCCGCCGCACCACCCAGGGCCTCCAGGAAACGCACACGACGCTGGTGGAACTCGGCCTGGGGGATCACCATGGGGTCTGCGCCTCTAGCGAGAAGATGGCATACCCCATTGAATGAACGTCTCCCCATGCCGCGATCGGCCGCGACGACAACCCGATGAATGAGCTCCTGGGTCTGGCGGCCCTGGTGGTGGTGATCCTGATCGGGTCGGCTGTCTGCTCCGGAGTGGAGGCGGCCTTGCTCACGGTCAATCCCCTGCGGGTGCATGAACTGGCCAGCAGGCCGAGGCGGGTGAGGGGGGCCAGGGCCCTGCTCGACCTCAAGAACCGCATGGGCCGCGCCCTGGCCGTGCTGGTGATCCTCAACAACAGCTTCAACATCTTCGGCAGCCTGATGCTGGGCAGTTACGCCGGTTGGGTGTTCTCCAGGCTCGACGTCGACCGGGTGGCCCTCCCCCTCTTCTCCGTGGGGCTCACCGTGCTGGTGATCATGTTCGGGGAGATCCTGCCCAAGGCTGTGGGCAGCCGCCTGGCGCTGCCGGTGTCGCTGGCCAGCGCCGCGACCGTGAGCGTGATGCTGCGGTTGATGCTGCCGCTGGTGATCCTGCTGGAGCGGATCATGCCGGCGATCACCGCCGAGAGCGAACTCACCACCGACGAGGAGGAGATCCGACTGCTGGCCCGTCTCGGGTCTCAGAAAGGCCAGATCGAAGCCGACGAGGCCGCGATGATCGCCAAGGTGTTTCAGCTCAACGATCTCACCGCCCGTGATCTGATGGTGCCCCGGGTGGCCGCTCCCACGGTGTCGGGCCATGCGCCCCTGGAGAGCGTGCGCGATCTTCTGCTCACCAACACTGCCGGCTGGTGGGTGGTGCTCGGTGAGGAGGTGGATGAGGTGCTGGGGGTCGCCAGCCGGGAGAGTCTGCTGGTGGCCCTGGTGGAGGGCCGCGGGAGCGAAAGCGCCCTCAGCCTCACCGAACCGGTGGAATTCGTGCCGGAGATGATCCGCGCCGACCGGTTGCTCACCGCCTTCCGCCGCAGCAGTCATTCGGTGCGGGTGGTGGTGGATGAATTCGGCGGGTTCGTGGGGGTGATCGGTGCCGACGCCGTGCTGGCGGTGCTGGCGGGCTGGTGGCGGCGGCCCCAACCCGGTGGGGAGGCCCAGGGATGACGGCAACGGCCGTGGCCCCGCCACCAGTTCTGGAGCGTTGTGAGCAGTTGCTCCTGCGCTGGCGCGGCCAGCTGGCTCTGAGCGCTCGGGAGCGCTCAAGCCTTGGGCCGGAACTCGCCGCCATTGATCGCCAGCTGGGGCGGCTGCGGCGCCGGGAGCTCCATGTGGCCGTGCTTGGCCGGGTGGGCGTGGGCAAATCGAGCCTGCTCAATGCCCTGCTCGGGGAGCACCGTTTCGCCACCGACCTGGCCCATGGCTCCACCAGGGAGCAGCAGAGGCAGCCCTGGCCCGGGGCGATGGCCGGGCCGCTGCAGGTGCAGCTGGTCGACACCCCCGGCATCGATGAGGTGGCCGCCGCCGCCAGGCAACGCCTGGCGGCCCGGGTGGCCCTGGGGGCTGATCTGGTGCTGGTGGTGCTTGATGGCGACCTCAGCCGGGTGGAGGCCGAGGCGGTGCAGCAGTTGCTGCGCTCGGGCAAACCCCTGCTGCTGGTGGTCAACCGCATCGACGGCTGGCCAGAGGGGGAACGGGAGGCCTTGCTGGCCAGCATCCGCCGGCGGCTGCCCGCCGGGGCCCGTGAGCTGGAGCTGGTGGCCGTTGCCGCAGCACCACGGGGTGGAGTGCTGCGGGCGGACGGGCGGGTGCGCAGCGAGCCCCTGCCGCCGCTGGTGGAGCCCCTGCGCGAGCGGCTCAGCAGCCTGCTCCGGGCCCATGGGGGGCTGCTGCTGGCTCTCAACGCCCTGGCGGCCGGCGATCGCTTCAACCAGCGGCTCTCCCACTGGCGCCTGCGGCAGCACCGCCGCCAGGCCCAGACTCTGATCGGACGCTTCGCGGCCCTCAAGGCCACCGGCGTGGCGGCCAACCCTCTGATTCTGCTGGACCTGGCCGGAGGGCTGGCCCTGGACACGGCCCTGGTGCTGCAACTGTGCGAGCTCTACGGCCTGCCGCTCAGTGGGCCACAGGCCAGGGCACTGCTGAGCCGCCTCTCCGGCCACAGCGCCCTGCTGGGGGGCGCCCAGCTGGCCCTGCAGCTGCTGCTCGGAGGAGTGCGCCAGTTGCTGCTGCTGGCGGCGCCGGCCACCGCCGGGCTGTCCCTGGCTCCGGCGGCGCCGGTGGCCCTGGCCCAGGCGGCCCTGGCGATCCAGACCACCCGCCGGACCGGGCGTCTGGCTGCCGCCGCCCTGGTCAACGGAGCCAAGCGCGGCCGAGCCCGCCCCGGGGCGCTGCTGCACCGCCTGGGGCGCCATGACCCCCAGGCACGTCAATGGCTGGAGCAGTGGCAGCTGGAGGGCCGCGAGGCCGTGAACGCCAGTCTGCTGCCGTGAGTGAATCCGGCGGCCAGCCAGCCTCGGTGGCGCTGTTCGGCACCAGCGCCGATCCACCGACCCTCGGCCACCGCAGCCTGCTGGCGGGGCTCACCCGGCGCTACCCCCTGGTGAGGACCTGGGCGAGCGACAACCCGTTCAAGAGCCATGGGGCACCGCTGGCTGTGCGGGCGGCCCTGCTGGAGGCGGTGGTGAAGGGCCTGGAGAGTCCCAACCTGCGGGTCGACCAGAGCCTGAGCAGCCCCAGGGCCCTCGACACCCTGGAGCAGGCTGCGCGGCAGTGGCCGGAGGCAGAGCTCGTCTTCGTTGTGGGCAGCGACCTGCTGCCCCAGATCCAGAGCTGGTACGCCGCTGATGAGATCCTGCGCCGCTGCCGTCTGGCGGTGGTCCCGAGACTGGGCTGGCCGCTCGATCCCCTGCAGATCGAGCAGCTGAACTCTCGGGGCGGCAGGGTGGAGGTGCTGCCCCTGCAGATCCCGGCCACGGCCAGCTCCGCCATCCGCCGCCACCCCGACCCTCAACTGGTGCCGCCTGAGCTCTGGCCGGTGCTGCTGGAGGAGAATCTCTATGGTCTGCGCTCCTGTCTGGCCAGCCGCCTTCCCCCGCGCTGATGCGTCTTGCCCTGGCACAGATCAATCCCCTCGTGGGGGATCTGGGCGGCAATGCCGCCCAGATCCTGGAACACAGCCGGCGAGCCGCAGCGGCGGGTGCCGATCTGGTGATCACCCCGGAGCTTTCACTCTGGGGATACCCCCCACGGGATCTGCTGCTACGCCCCTCGCTGATCCAGGAGCAAAGGCGGGTGCTCGAGGCCCTCGCCACCGAGCTGCCGCCGGGTCTGGGCCTGCTGCTGGGCCTGGTGGATCCGATCGCCGGCCGCGAGCTGCCGGCCCTGCACAACGCCGCCGCCCTGGTGCAACGGGACAGCTGGCGGGTGGTGGCGCGCAAACGGCTGCTGCCCAGCTACGACGTCTTCGACGAACGGCGCTACTTCCAGCCAGGTGATCAGGCCTGCCTGCTGGAGTGGCCGGTGGGCGATCGGGTCTGGCGCCTGGGGCTCACCATCTGCGAAGACCTCTGGGTGGAGGAGCGGGTTCAGGGACACCGGCTGGCGGGTGCCGACCCGATCGCGGAGCTGGCGCCCCAACGCCCCGACCTGCTGCTGAACCTCTCCGCCTCCCCCTTCGCTCAGGGAAAACCGGAATTGCGGCTGGAGCTGGCGGCGGCGGCGGCGGCCCGGCTGGGGTGTCCGGTGGTCTACGTGAACCAGGTGGGAGGCAACGACGAGCTGGTCTTCGACGGGGGCAGCTTCGTGATCGATCCCCAGGCCAGGGTGCTGCACCAGCTGCCCTGCGCTCAGGAGGCCCTCGAGATCTGGGAGCCCAGCTCCCGGGAGAGGCCACCAGCGGCCCCAGTCTCCCCGGTGCCGGCGCCCCTTGAGCAGCTGTTCCGGGTGCTGGTGCTGGGAGTACGCGACTACGCCCGCAAATGCGGCTTCCAGCGGGTGGTGCTGGGGTTGAGCGGCGGCATCGACTCGGCCCTTGTGGCCGTGATCGCGGCGGCGGCCCTCGGACCCGAGCAGGTGCAGGCCCTGCTGATGCCCTCCCCCTACAGCTCCGCCGGGTCCCGGCTCGATGCGATCGATCTCGCCAACCGGTTGGGGCTCCCCCACCAGACGGTGGCGATCGAGCCCTTGATGGGGGCCTTCGACCGCGGCCTGGATCCCGTTCTGGGCGGGGTGCCCAAGGGGCTGACCGCTGAGAACCTGCAGTCGCGCATCCGCGGCACGCTGCTGATGGCGGTGGCCAACCAGCAGGGCCGCCTGTTGCTCTCGACGGGCAACAAGTCGGAGCTGGCGGTGGGCTACTGCACCCTCTACGGCGACATGAACGGCGGGCTCGCGGTGATCGGCGATCTCTACAAGACCACCGTGTTCCGCCTCTGCGAATGGCTCGACAGCGAGGCGGCAACCGGTTGCCGCCAGGCCCTGGGCCTTCCCGCCAGGGACGAACTGATCGGCGCCGCCATCCGCACCAAGCCCCCCAGCGCCGAACTGCGGCCCGACCAGCGCGACACCGATTCCCTGCCCGACTACGACCAGCTCGATCCCCTGCTCAGGGCCTACATCGAGGAGCTGCTCTCACCGGAGGAGCTGCTCGCCCAGGGGCAGGTGGATGGCGAGCTGGCACGACGTGTGTACCGGCTGCTGCGCACGGCCGAATTCAAACGCCGCCAGGCGGCACCCCTGCTGAAGGTGAGTGGCCGGGCTTTCGGCGGGGGCTGGCGCATGCCCATCGCCGCCGGCCCCCTCACCTGAGGGAGGCTCAGCTGAGGGGTCAGTGCCCAATCCGTGGCGAAAGCTGGCGATCCGGCGGCCAGCCCGCCAACCTGGAAGGAGCTTCTCATTGGCATGGCCAGCATGGGCCCAGCGGCACCGATCGCGAGCATCGGTGTTCCCAGGGAGATCAAACGGGATGAACAGCGGGTGGCCCTCAGCCCGGATGGGGTGAGGGAACTGGTGTCGCAGGGCCTCGAGGTGCGTGTCGAGGCGGGAGCAGGCCAGGGGGCCGGCATGGATGACGCCAGTTACGCCGAGGCGGGAGCGCGCCTGGTGGGGCGCGATGAGGCCTGGGGCGCCCACCTGGTGGTGAAGGTGAAGGAACCACAGCCGGAGGAGTTCTCCTTCTTGCGGGGTGATCAGGTGCTGTTCACCTACCTGCACCTGGCGGCCTACCCCGAGGTGGGCCGCGCCCTGCTGGAGGCGGGAACCACCGGCGTGGCCTATGAAACCGTCCAGCTCGACAACGGCAACCTGCCGCTGCTGGCCCCGATGAGTGAAATCGCTGGTCGGCTCGCCGCCCAGGTGGGGGCCCATCTGCTGGAGAAACCCCACGGCGGCAGAGGGGTGCTCATGGGCGGCTGCTCCGGGGTGCGTCCAGCGAGGGTGATCGTTCTCGGGGCCGGCACCGTGGGCTGGCATGCCGCCCGTGTGGCCGCGGCCATGGATGCGGAGGTGTTCCTGCTGGATCACACTCCCCAGCGCCTGCGCATGCTCGAGCCCCAGCGGATCGGCCGGATGGTGAGCCTGGTGAGCAGCAACAGCCTGATCGAGCGGCTGGTGCCCAGCGCTGACCTGGTGGTGGGCGCCGTGCTCACCCCCGGCAGTCGGGCCCCCACCCTGGTGGATGAGGAGGTGGTGAAACGGATGAAGCCCGGCTCGGTGATCGTCGATGTGGCCATCGATCAGGGGGGTTGCATCGCCACCAGCCGTGAGACCACGCACACCGATCCCGTGGTGACCATCCACGGCGTGCAGCACTACGCCGTGGGCAACATGCCCGGTGCCGTTCCCTTCACCTCGACCGAGGCCCTGGTCAGCGTCACCCTTCCATACATCATGGGCATCGCCGGGCGGGGACTGGTGGAGGCGGTCACCGAGCGGCCGGAGCTGCTGTCCGGCCTCAACACGGTGGATGGGGCCGTGTGCCATCCCGGAGTGGCCAGGGCCCTGGGGATGCCGACCCGCCATCCGATGGCCTGTCTGCGCTGAGCTCCTCCAGGGGCGGCACGGGCCGCCGCAGAACCTCGGGCTGCAGGCCCTCGCGCAGGGCCAGCACCATGCCGGCGGCTTCCGCATAGCTGGCTGCTGCGATCGCGCGCAGACCAAGACGCTCGGCGCTCACCTCCAGGAGGGAAGGGTTGCCTTCCACGGCAATCAGAGGGATGCCACGCTCCGCGCAGGCCAGAACAGCCTCGCCGCCCAGGGCACCGGCTGGCGCCACCACCGCGCCGATCCGGCTGGGATGAATCACGGCCTCAGGAGGGAGCTGAAGCCCGGAGGCGGGCCTCAGGGGGATCAGATCGGGGGCGCGGCTCAGACCCACCAGCACGCAGGGGAGGAAGGTGTGGCCCAGTTCCTCGGCCGCCGCCAGGGGATCCAGGCGCGCATCCAGGGCCAGGGGGGCCAGGGCCGGGGCATGGGCGCAGGGCAGCCCCAGCTGACGGCTGAGCAGATGGCTGATCACGGCCTCAGCGCCGGCCAGGGCATCCACGCCGCTGCCCTTTCGGTAGGAGGCCAGGACCTCACTGCCAGTGTCATCAGGGAAGCGGGCCACCACGGCGATCGCGGTGGCTCCGGCCTGACGCAGGCGTTCCCCCGCCCGGATCAGGGCATCCGGCCGGCCGATCCGGCCGCTGCTCACCCCGCTGGGGCCGAGCGAAAGGCTCACCTCCAGGGGCACGTCGGTGCTGAGCACCGGGCCGATCGAGAGGCCCAGACTGGCGCGGCAGGCGTCCGCCGCCTGCAGGTGGCGCAGGCGCAGCTCCTCCTCGATGCCGGCATCGAGCAGCAGGCCCACCCGTTGCGAGGCGACAGGAGCCAGGGCCAGGTCGCCCGCCGCAAAGCGGTTCAGGGCCCAGCCCTCCACGTAGTGGATTCGCGGATCACTCCAGTAAAGGGCAGCCGCGTTGAGAGCATTGGGATGGGTGATCAGGCAACCGGAGGCCGCCGCCAGCAGCCGGGCCGCCGGCAGGCCATCGCCGGCATAACCGCCGATGGCGCAGCCGATACCGGTGGGGATCACCAGCAGGGTGGGCAGGGGTCTGCTCAAGGGATCTGAAGCAGGACCGCTTCGATCCTCAGCCTCCGTCGCAGCTGGTTGACCTCCTCAGCAGGCAGGGCGGCGGTGATCGCCCAGCGCAGGGGCTCACCTCGCTCGAGCAGGGCTGATCGCACCTGGGGGAGCAGCGGGCCGGGGGCAGCCTCCAACCAGAAGTCCACTGTCTCGAGCTGGGGCACAGGAGATGCGTTCAGCGCTGGAACTGGCCGAACTGAGCCTCGTAGAGCGCATCCTCCTGGCCGGCCAACAGGTTCAGATCGCTGCGGGGATAGGACACACAGAGCAGGGCATAGCCCTCAGCCTGCAATTCGGCCTTGACACCCATCGCATCGGGCTGATGCACGTCTCCCTCGCGCAGACGGGCCGCACAGGTGGTGCAGACCCCGGAGCAACAGGAGCTGGGCAAGGGAACGCCGGCCTCCTCGGCCGCCGCCAGCACGGTCTGATCCGCCCGGCAGGAAAAGGTGTGGATCACGCCGCCTAGCTCGGCGGTCACGGTGAAGCTGTCACTCATGGCGTGGTGGGTACGCGGCGGGGGGCTGTGGATCCAGCGGTTCACCCCTCCATCTTCCAGGACGGCGGAGCGCCATCGAGTGGCAGCTCCAGCCACTGGCCGGGATGAGGGGCCAGGTATTCCGCCGGCTGGGGCTGGCCGGGGCCACAGGCGGGAGCGGTGAGGCAGAGATCGAAGCTGATCGAGAGGCGCAGGTCCTCCTCGTCCTCGCTGGGCAACACGGCGTGGTCGGTGCTGGAGGGGAAGAGCACCAGCAGACCAGCCTGCGGGGCCAGGTCATGCCAGCCCGCATTGAGGGGATGGCCGGAGGCGATCGGGCCGTCATGGCCCACCGCCAGGCCGGGCACGAGCTCATTGCTGCAGCGCCCGTCGAAGAGGCGCAGGCAACCGCTGCGGCCGCTGCCATCACCGTTGAGGTAGTACACGGCGCTGAGATGGGCATTGGGATGGTGGTGGCGCCCCACCACCTGGCCCGGCTCCGCCACCACGGGCCAGCAGCGCTGCAGATGCAGCCTGATGCGCCCGAGATCGAAGCCGAGAGCCCGGAGGTAATGCTGGGCTTCGCGGTTCACCTGATCCAGCAGCCATCGGAACTCAGGGCGCTGATGCAACTGCCAGACACCATGAAAGTCCCCGGTCCAGGCGCAACCTGGATCGGGGTTGGCGTCCTGTTCCCCGCGCAGAGAGAGCACCTGTTGAAGCATCA
The DNA here is from genome assembly GCA_943369245.1 of Synechococcus sp. UW140. Lineage (GTDB taxonomy): Bacteria > Cyanobacteriota > Cyanobacteriia > PCC-6307 > Cyanobiaceae > Regnicoccus_A. The sequence continues at coordinate 132,706 of CALRMN020000007.1, forward strand.
GAGCCGAGTCAAGCGGATCAGGCTGCAGTTGCACCCTGGCGACCGCCAGGGGAAACAGGCTGAGGATGCCTCGATCCGTCTCAGGCCATGGCTGTGGAACCACCGACCACTTCCAGGATCTCCTGGGTGATGGCCGCCTGGCGGGCCTTGTTGTAGTCGAGGGTGAGGCTCTTGGCGAGGGCCTTGGCGTTGTCGCTGGCGTTGTTCATGGCCGTCATCCGGCTGGCCAGCTCACTGGCCGCTGACTCCTGAAGGGAACGCAGCAGCTGGTTCTCCAGATAGAGAGGCAGCAGGGCGTTGAGCAACTGATCCGGACTCTGCTCAAAAACAAAATCAGACTGGAGCACAGGCTCCTGGTTCGGTGCCTTGCCTCGCTCCACCGCCAGCTGGCCTTCACGGGTGGTGAGACGGAAGATCTCATCGTCAGGACTGGCAATGCCCTGGGGATCGAGCGGCAACAGTGTCTGAGAGACCGGAGCACTGCTCACCAGGTTGATGAACTTGGTGTACACCATCTCCACTCGGTCGGTGGAGCCGGACAGGAATTCAGCCAGGATCTGATCTCCGATGGCGCGTGCCTCCTGGGCGTTCGGCACCTGATCGAGGCCCGTAAACGTGGCCGTGATCGGATAAGAGCGGTTCTGGAAGTAGGTGGTGGCCTTGCGTCCGATCAGGACGAGGGAGATCTCGAAGCCCTGACCCTTCAACTCAGCGAAGCGCTGCTCCGTGCGTTTGATGATGTTGGCGTTGTAGCCACCGCAGAGACCCCGGTCGGCGCTGACCACCAGAAGGGTGATGTGGCTGACGGGGCGCTCCTGTTGGAGCAGGGGGGTGTTGGCCACATCTTCGAAGCGCATGCGCGACTGAAGATTCTCGAGAACCCGGGCCAGCCGATCGGCGAAGGGCCTCGATCGGAGCACCTGTTCCTGGGCACGGCGCACCTTGGCGGCGGCCACCAGGCGCATGGCCTCGGTGATCTTGCGTGTGTTCTTGACCGAACTGATCCGGTCGCGGATTTCCTTGAGGTTGGCCATGGTGTGGGGACCTCAGGCGGCGGCCAGAAGAGTGGATTTGACGTCGGTGATGGCGTCCTTGAGCATCGACTCAGCCTCGCTGCTGAGCTGCTTCTCCGACTGCACCTTGGTGATGAACTCGGGCTTGTTGGTCTTGAGGTAATCGCGCAGTTCACGGCAGAACTGGACCACCTGATCCACAGGCACATCATCGATCAGGCCCTTGACACCGGCATACACCACAGCCACCTGTTCGGCCAGGAGCAGCGGGCTGAACTGAGGCTGCTTGAGCAGCTCGCGCAGACGCTTGCCGCGTCCGAGCTGCGCCTGGGTGGCGGCATCGAGATCGGAGGCGAACTGGGAGAAGGCGGCCAGTTCATCAAACTGGGCCAGCTCGAGCTTGAGAGTGCCGGCGATTTTCTTGATCGCCTTGGTCTGGGCGGCACCACCCACACGGCTCACCGAGATACCCACGTTGATGGCAGGACGCAGACCGGAGTTGAACAGGTCGGAGCTCAGGAACACCTGGCCATCGGTGATCGAGATCACGTTGGTGGGGATGTAGGCCGACACGTCGCCGGCCTGGGTCTCGATGATCGGCAAGGCGGTCATGCTGCCCTTGCCCATGGCGTCGGAAAGCTTGGCGGCCCGCTCGAGCAGGCGGCTGTGGCAGTAGAACACGTCACCGGGGTAGGCCTCCCGGCCGGGGGGACGGCGCAGCAGCAGCGACATCTGGCGGTAGGCCTGCGCCTGCTTCGTCAGGTCGTCATAGACCACCAGGGTGGCCTTGCCGTCGTACATGAAGGACTCGGCGATGGCGGCACCGGTGTACGGGGCCAGGTACTGAAGGGCCGCAGGCTCGGAGGCACTGGCGGCCACCACCACGGTGTAATCCAGGGCGCCGCGCTCACGCAGCACTTCGACGACGTTGGCTACCGAGGCCGATTTCTGCCCGATGGCCACGTAGACACAGACGACATCCTCACCCTTCTGGTTGAGGATGGTGTCGATGGCGATGGCGGTCTTGCCGGTCTGGCGGTCGCCGATGATCAGTTCGCGCTGACCTCGGCCAATGGGGATCATCGCGTCGATGGCCGTGATGCCTGTCTGCATCGGCTCGTGCACCGACTTGCGCTGAATGATGCCGGGGGCCATCGACTCGATCAGTCGAGTCGAGGTTGTGGCGACTTCGCCCTTGCCGTCGATCGGCACCCCCAGGGGGTTGATCACCCGGCCGAGCATCGCCTCGCCGACGGGCACCTCGGCGATCCGACCGGTGGCTTTGACGGTGCTTCCTTCCTGGATTCCGATGCCATCCGTCAGAAGCACGACACCGACGTTGTCGTCTTCGAGGTTCAGGGCGATGCCCTCACTGCCATCATCGAACTGAACCAGCTCGCCGGACATGACCTGCTGAAGGCCGTAGATCCTGGCGATGCCATCACCCACCGAAAGCACGGTTCCGACGTTGCTGACCGAAACGGACTTGTCGTAGTCCTCGATCTGCTGCTTGAGGATGGCGCTGATCTCGTCGGGGCGGATGGAAACCATGGGTGGAGATCCCCTGGCGGGGAGACGATGGAAGGAAGGGGAGAGGCGGTTGGTGGGGGGAGAGCTAGCCGGCCTTGGCCAGCGCCAGGCCGAGGCGGCGCACCTGGCCGGCCAGGCTGGCGTCGATCACCTGGGAACCCACGCTGACGACGAAGCCACCAATGAGGGCCGGATCGATGTGAAGGTCGAATTCGACCTTGTCAGTGCCTGCGACGGCCAGGACCTTGGTGTGCAGAGCTTGCTGCTGCTGCTCACTCAGGGGGGATGCGGAAGTGATCCGGGCGAGGGCGATGCCGCGCTGCTCCCGGTAGAGCTCCAGGAAACGATCCAGCACCGCATCGAGGATGGCGATGCGCTGACGGTCGGCCAGCACCTTGAGAAGCGTCAGGAAGGTGGGGGTGACGTCGTTGCCGAAGAGAGTGACCAGCACATTCCTTTTGGCCTCAGGCTCGAGCACCGGGGAACTGAAGGCTGCGCGCAGCTCTGGGGAGGAATGCCAGATCTCAAGCAGATCCTTGGCCTCCTTGGCCACCTGATCGGTTTCCTGGCGCTGATCGACCACCTGAAGCAGGGCTTCGGCGTAGGGCGTGGAGATGGAATTGAGAAGCGGCATCAGGCTTGCCCGAGGCTGTTGATGGATTGGTCGATGAACCGGGCCTGAGCTTCGGCATCGAGCTTGCCGGGGAGGGAAGCCAGTGCCCGCTCGACTGCCCGGCGGGCGGCCTCGCGGCGAAGCACTTCGCTCACCCTGGAGGCTTCTGACTGAAGGTCGGCGACGGCACCCTGCTTGAGGCGAGCCATCTCCTCGACGGTCCGGCGCTCGCTGTCGAGGCGCAGGGCATCGGCACGGGCCTTGGCATCACTGCGGATCTTTTCGGCCTTCATCTGGGCATCGGCAAGATCCTGCTTGGCGGCCGCCAGGGCAGCTGTGGTCTCCTTGAGGCGCTGCTCGGCATCCTGGAGATCGGAGAGAATGGCCGCACGCCTGGTCTCAAGGATCCCGCCGAGCACCTTGGGCAGGAACCAGACCAACGCGGCGATCACGATCGCCAGGTTGATGATGTTGGTGTCGAAAAGGTTGAGGTTGAGGCCGAAGCCCCCCTCACTGGCCAGAAGGGCTGGTATCGGGTTGACGATGCTCATTGGGCAGCCAGCAAACGGGTGACGATCAGATCGCCGAGCCGGTCGGCTTCACCATTGAGAGTGTCTTCAGCCAGCTTGCGCTGAGTGTCGATCTCCCGCCGGGCGGCCTCGCGGCTGCCGTTGGCTTCCGCCTGGGCCGCGGCGAGGGCACTGCGGTAGAGACGATCCATCTCCTGTTCAGCATCCACGATCAGAGCCTGGGCCTGCTGGCGGGCTTCGCGCAGCTGCTGGCGCAGATCAGCCTCCAGCCGCTCGGTCTGAGCCAGCTGCTGCTTGGCTTCGGCGCGGCTGGTGGAGATGTAGCTCTCACGCTCCTCGACGGTCTTGCCGACAGGGCGGAAAAAGAGAGCGTTGAGAATGAAAGTGAGGAGGACGACCTGAACCGCCATCAGCGGCAGGGTGGCATCGAGGTCAAAGAGACCTCCCTCGGGAGCACCTGCTGCGGCAAGCAGTAGCCAGCTGGTCATGGGGCGGGGACGCTGGAGGGATCGGGTGGACCGCGCCGACCTGGGGCCGGAGGGGACGGATTGGAGCAGTGGGACAAGGGATCGGGGACCGTGGCCTCAGCCCCGGTGCCCCGTTCCTGCCAGAGGAGATCAGCCGGCGAAGGGGTTAGCGAACAGCAGCACCAGGGCGACGACCAGGCCGTAGATGGTGAGCGCTTCCATGAACGCCAGGGAGAGCAGCAGGGTGCCGCGGATCTTGCCTTCGGCTTCGGGCTGGCGGGCAATGCCCTCGACAGCTCCGCCTGCAGCGGTGCCCTGGCCGATGCCGGGGCCGATGGCACCGAGGCCGACGGCCAGACCGGCAGCCACAACAGACGCTGCAGAAGTGATGGAATCCATGGTGGAACGTTGGGGATGTGGGGCGCCGGAAGAGCGCGGGTTGAACCTGGCGCCTGGGACATCTCCGCTTTGGGAGACGGGCCCGGTTCAGACCGGACCTGCGCGCAGGAGATTTAGCAGAACGGCCGACCGGCCCGGAGGCGGCTGATCAGCCTTGACGGATCAATGATGCTCTTCGTGCACTGCTTCACCGATGTAATAAGCGGCGAGAGTGGCGAAGATCAGAGCCTGAATGGCGCTGGTGAACAGCCCCAGGAACATGGCCGGAAGGGGCACGACCAGGGGCACAAGGAATGCCAGCACCGCCACCACCAGTTCGTCGGCAAGAATGTTGCCGAACAGACGGAAGGAGAGGGAGAGAGGCTTGGTGAAATCCTCGACGATCTTGAACGGAAGCATGATCGGAGTGGGCTCCACGTAGTACTCGAAGTACCGGAAACCCTTGCGGCTGAGGCCTGCATAGAAGTACGCCAGGGACACCAGCAACGCCAGGGCGATGGTGGTGTTGATGTCGGCGGTTGGAGCGCCGAGCTCGCCGCTGGGCAGGTGAATCAGTTTCCAGGGCACCAGGGCACCGCCCCAGTTGCTCACGAAGATGAACAGAAACAGGGTGCCGATGAAGGGGAGCCAATCGCGGTACGCCTTCTCGCCGATCTGCTCACGGGCAAGATCACGCAGATACCCCCAGATGAACTCCAGCAGGTTCTGCACACCCCTGGGGTCACGCTCCAGGTTGCGCGTGCCGGCCACCACGAGGGCCAGCAGCGCGCCGATGACGAGCCAGGAGCTCAGGAAGACCTGGCCATGGATCTGAAAACCACCGACGTGCCAGTAGAGGTGCTGACCCACCTCCAGTTCGGCGAAAGGAAGAGAAAGAGGCAACGGAACCATCGAGAGGTACAGAGGTGCCGCTGAAGCGACGGATGGGGTGATCAGGAGATCGAAGGATCGCTGATCAGGGGCGGACAAAGGCCTGGAGCAGAAGCGCCGGCTTGTAGAGCAGGAACCCGATCAGGGCTGGGAGGATCTCCAGCTGAGGGATCCGGGAGCAGCCGAGCACGAGCACCACCGGAACCAGAAGCTGACCCTTGCCCACCTGCTTGGAGTCGGGACCGATACGACCCACGCTGCGAGCCAAGAGCCGCAGGTAGAGCATGCCGGAGACCGCTCCAACCGAGAGGCTCAGAGCTGTGGTCCGATCGAACAGGTAGGCCGCCACTGGGACTGCCAGGACTGAAACGAGCAGAGTGGACAGCAACAGACGCCGTTGCAGGCGCCGGTACTCGTCCATGCCGTTGTCCGGTGTATCCACCACGGGGGCGGACTCGGGGGATAGGGCCGGCGGCACCAGGTTGGGGACCGCCAGTTCTCTCCCGGCCAGGCCACGCAGCAGAGTCGACCGCAGATCAGAAGCCTCCTGGGGGGACACCTCAGGGGAATCAGGCCCGGCTGGGGTGCCGGATGCGGGGGTGGCCTGCAAGCGCGTCAGCACATCGGAAAAGGCGCGCGGAATCTATCACAATGCTGTTACATCCCAGTGCCGGAGTGGCCGCCGGCAGGGGCCAGCAACAGCAGACGGCGGCTCCAGAGGGTGCGCGCCACGGCGACCTGCTGATCGGGCGACCAGCCCAGGGACAACCCGGCGATCGGGGTGGACTCCGGCGCGACCTCCACGGCCTTCAGCAGCGCCAGTTCCTGATCGTCGAGCTCGATCGGCCTGAGGTCAGGATCGAGCAGCGTGCTCCCCGGCCAGCCCCACAGGCAGGGGTTCCGTCGTCCGCTGGCCGAGAGCAGCTCCTCGTCGCTGTCCCAGGTGCTGACGCACAGGGGGCCTCGACTGAGAAAGAACTCGAAGTGGCTGATATCGGGGTCGAGGCTTTCCACCAGGGCCCAGCGCTGTCGGTCAGGCAGGGCCAGGGCCCGCTCCAGCAGTTCCCCCTGCAGAAGGCGGGCCGGATCCCAGACCTCGGGGTTGGAGAAGCCGGCGAACTCGAGGCCGGCACTGGCCACGAAGTGGAACAGGCCCGCCAGGTCGTAGCTGGATTCCTGGGGATGGAGGTACATGTCGGCGAAATTGGCATCCGCCGCGGTGTCGAGGGCCCAGCGCTGCTCATGGTGGCGGCGCAGGCGGTTGGTTTCCGGCAGCTGCTCGAGCAGGGCGCGGCCCAGCCTCAGGCCGTCGCCATCTCCCACCACCTCCAGAGCCGTGAGCGCCCGCTGCACCCGGTGGATCTCCCAGCGGCCGCCATCGGCATACAGAAACAGGTGGAGCAGGCCGCCGGGCCTGAGCAGTGACGCCAGGGCCTGCAGCCCTGCCTCGGGCTCACGCAGGTGGTGCAGCACCCCCACCGAATTGATCAGATCGAACGGGCCTTCACCCTCGAGCTCCAGCAGGCTGCGCTGCTCGAGGCGCAGAGAGGAACAGTTCCTGGCGCCACCGGAGCGGCGCAGGCGCTCGCGGGCCACCTCAAGGGCACCCGCGCTGATGTCAACCGCCAGGATCTCCGCCCCGGGATTGAGGTGAGCCAGGTAATCGGTGCTCACCCCGGTGCCGCAGCCGGCATCCAGCAGCCGCGGAGGCGGGCCCGCCTCCGGCAGGCGTCCCGTGCAGGCACTGCTGACGCAGGGATAGCTCCAGCGCCAGTTGTAGCCAGGTGGAGGGCCGTCCTGAAGTGGATCTCCCGGATAGGGGAAGCGGTCGTAGAAGGCGCTCACCGCCGGCGTGGCGGCATCGGCGGGGCCTGGATTCATCGGCGGAGGGTTGCGATCCATGGGGAGCTTTTCATGGGCCGGGCCCGCCCAAGGCCCATCTATGGCAGCCGGGGACGGTCCGCGGGCAGTCCGCTGCAAACATTTGTTCATGCCAGGCGGGAGGACAGGAGCACAGCCGTAACGTGGCTCCGCCCGGTACACGCCCGTTCATGACCGTGACCGCCAGCAGCGGCAGCACCAGGGTCAGCCCCCAGCTTTACGACACCCTGCCGCTCTCCAGCGTCCGTCAGGCGGAGCAACAGGACCGCTTTCCCGAGAAGGTGGAGCTCGAGATCCTTCTCAACTTCTACCGGAGCGGCTCGGCCCGCGTGGAGGCGGCTCGGCTCATCTCCGCCAATGCCGATGCGATCGTCGCCAAGGCCGCCAACCGGATCTTCGCCGGCGGCACGCCGCTCTCCTATCTCGATGCTCCGCTGACCCCCTTCAACGTGGGACAGCCGGAGACCACGCCCCTGGCCAGTGACCAGGTGGCAGCGGCCACCTCCGTGCGCACCTTCGCCCAGGGCAGCGGTGGCTCCGGCCTTCTGGGCCGGATCCTCGAAGGGGTCCAGGCCGATGCCGATGTGCGGGTAGTGCTCCCCCCCGGTTTCAGCCCGATCAGCGTGGCGCGCTACGGCACCGATCGCATGCGCAAGTCGCTGCGCGACATGGGCTGGTTCCTGCGTTATGTGGGTTATGCCCTGGTGGCCGGTGATCCCAGCATCCTGGAGGTGAACACCCGCGGCCTGCGCGACGTGCTCGAGAAGGCCTGCTCCCTGGCCGCCACCAATGTGGCCCTGCAGGAGATGCGTGCCGCCGCCGCCAACCTCTTCCGCAAGGACGCGGATTCGAGGCAGCTGGTAATCGACTGCTTCAACGTGCTGCTCAAGGAGCTGGCGGTTCCCACCCCCTCCGCGCGCCAACGCCTGGGAAGCCCCGAGAACCAGGGTCTTCAGCTGCCGGCCATCTACGCCCTGGCCGCCGAATCCCGCCAGCGTTTCGTGATGAAGCCGGGCCTCTCCGGCCGCGAAAAGGCCGAGGTGATCCGTGCCGCTTACCGGCAGGTGTTCCAGCGCGACATCGTCAAGGGCTACTCCCAGGTGGTGGCCCCCGTGGAAGCCACCCAGGTGTCCCAGGGTCAACTCTCGATGCGGGAGTTCATCCGTGCCCTGGGGCGAAGCAAGGAATACAGACGTCAGTTTTACGGCCGCTTCTCCAACAGCCGGGTAGTGGAACTGGCCTTCCGCCATTTCCTCGGCCGAGGCGTGAGCACGATCGAGGAATTCCGCCGCTACTTCGCCATCGTCAGCCAGCAGGGACTGCCCGGCCTGGTGGACTCCCTGATCAACACCCAGGAGTACGCCCAGACCTTCGGGGAGGAAACCGTCCCCTACCTGCGCGGTCTCGGTGAAGAGGCCCAGGAGAGCGCTGGCTGGGGATCGAACCGAAAGCTGTTCCGCTTCAGTGCGCCCTTTGAAGGGGCCCCTCAATACATCACCCTCTACGCGTCGTACCGCCAGCCTCTCCCCGATCAGCACCCCTACGGCGGAGGCAACGATCCCCTGGGTCTGAACTACGGGGCGATCTTCCCCTCGGGAACGGCCTCGGTGGCCACTCGGCCTGCCCCCTTCAACGACGACACCCGGCGCATCCTGGTGGGCAACGGCATGGCCGAGCCCGGTCAGATGGACAGCCCCCAGTTCCGGGCATCCACTCCCCGGCGCGTCGGTCCGAAGGTGGTGCGGTTGCAGCAGATCGCCACTGGTGGCGCCTCGGTGCCCCGCCGCGGCGGCCAACCCAGCATCCGCGGCACCGAATCCAGCACCCAGGCCGTGATCAGGGCCGTCTACGTGCAGGTGCTCGGCACCACCGGCTATGCCGGCGAGCATCTCAAGGTTGAGGAGATCAAGCTTGAAAACGGCGACATCAGCCTGCGCGAGTTCATTCGCCAGGTGGCTCGCTCGAACGCTTTCCGCCGCCGTTACTGGGCCAACCTGTACATCACCAAGGCCATCGAGGTGATGCACCGTCGCCTGCTCGGGCGGCCCACCTTCGGGCGGCGTGAGATCAACAGCTACTTCGACACGGCGGCGCGACTGGGCTTCTACGGCGTCGTCGACGCCATGGTCAACAGCCCGGAATACCTGGCGGCCTTCGGGGAAGACACCGTTCCCTACGAGCGCTTCGTCACCCCCACGGACCTCAATGCCCGCAGGATTCCCGCCCTCCGCCGCGCCCTCGATCCCTCGGCCATTCCCGACCTCACCCCGGTGAGCCGGCCTCAGGTCGGCTCGTCCAACACCTTCCGCAGCAGTGGTGACATCACACCGCGCAACCTGCCCGACCGCCGCCTCCGTCAGGTGGTGGGTGGCTGGACGGCCCGTTTCGCCGAAGGCGAAGAGGCTCCCGCCACATCTGCTGACAGCACCCCCCAGAGCCTGCGGCAACCTCCCGAACCCAGTCGCCGCTGGAGGGTCACCCCATCCCGGCCCGGCACGGCGTCCAGTGGCTGGAGTGCCAGCGTCGGCAGCTCAGCTCGGGGGCCCGCCTCAGCGGTTCGTGGCCAGATGGCAGGCGGCTGGAGCGCCCAGGTCAGCTCCAATGGCTTCAGCGCAGCGGTGGCTCCCCAGCCCGGGGCCGCCATGTCCAAGGCCCTCGATGGAGCACGTCCCCAGGGCTTCAGCCGACGCCGCAGCCTCGGCCAGCCGGTGATGCTGATCCCCGGAGCCGATGAGGCCATGCTCCAGAAGGTCATCGAAGCCACCTACCGGCAACTGCTCAACCGGGTCCCCCTGGCCGCCGAGCGCCTGGGTGATGCCGAGTCACAATTGCGCGATGGGCGCCTGTCGGTCTCGGAATTCGTGGCGGTGATCGCCGGCTCCGATCTCTTCCAGCAACGGCTCAACCGCATGGCTCCGCTGCGGGCGGCCTCGGCCGCCTACCTCGCCCTGCTCGGCAGAGCCGCCCAGCCCAGGGAGGTGAGCCAATACCTGGCCACCCGGGGCAAGAAGGGTCAGATGGACGCCCTCGACGATCTGCTCTCAGGAAAGGAGTTCGCCGACAGCTTCGGCCGCGACACGGTTCCCTACATCAGGGGTATGGCCACCGCCGATGGGATCCCCCTCGCCACGGTGAATCGCACGGCCCTGCTCTATGCCGGCAACGCCGGACTGACCCCGCCACCGCGCGGGGCGATCTGAACCCCTGGCCATGATCCTTCACCCCCCGGGCGGAAGTTCGGGGGATTTCTTCATGGAAAGATGATTTCTTCAGCTTCATCTTTGATGAGGAATTAGCCAGGCACGCGCCGACAGGCCTGCAAAGTGTGAACAAACTCAGGGGTCTTCCCTTAGGCGCAGAACAAGCCAGAGTCGTTGCCGGCCAAGGGATCTGGCCCAATGACACCGCCGTGAAGAACTGTTACCGGCTCAGGGAGGGGTGCCCCCCTCTGCCGCAGAATGACTCGGCGGTCGGCAAGCCTGATCGCCAGCCCACTCTCCCGATCAAACCGTCGGCGTTCACGTCAACGAAGTGAAGGAGCGAGGGGCATCCCTTACCCACCGGATATCGGTCTCCATTACGGCGACCGCTTGTTTCGAGGCAGAACTGCATGAGCATCGTCTCCAACTCGATCATCAACGCGGACGCCGAAGCCCGCTACCTCAGCCCTGGCGAACTCGACCAGATCAAGTCCTTCGTCGCCGGCGGTCAACGCCGTCTGCGCGTGGCTCAGGTCTTGGGTGAGAACCGCGAGCGCATTGTGAAGCAGGCCGGCGGCGCCCTCTTTCAGAAGCGTCCCGACCTGATCTCACCCGGCGGCAACGCCTACGGCGAGGAAATGACGGCCACCTGTCTGCGCGACGTCGACTACTACCTGCGCCTGGTGACCTACGGCGTTGTGGCGGGTGACGTCACCCCGATCGAAGAAATCGGCATCATCGGCGCTCGCGAGATGTATCGCGCGCTCGGCACTCCCCTGGAGGCCATGGCCGAGGTCGTCCGTGAGCTCAAGAACGCCTCCCTGGGGCTGCTCTCGGGAGCCGACGCCGAAGAGGCAGGCTTCTACTTCGACTACGTCATCGGCGCCCTCTCCTGAGGCTTCGCCTCTCCTTGCCCACCGCCTCTTCCCAGGACACATGCAAGACGCGATCACCAACGTCATCAATCAGTCCGACGTCCAGGGTCTCTACCTGGACGATTCCTCGATCGGACGTCTGGAGCAGTATTTCTCCAGCGGCGAGCTCCGTGTCCGCGCAGCGGCCACCGTCGGTGCCAACTCGGCAGCGATCATCAAGGAAGCCGTCGCCAAGACCCTGCTGTATTCGGACATCACCCGTCCGGGCGGCAACATGTACACCACCCGTCGCTATGCAGCCTGCATCCGCGACCTTGACTATTACTTGCGCTACGCCACCTACGCCATGCTGGCGGGTGACACTTCGATTCTCGACGAGCGGGTACTGAACGGGCTCAAGGAGACCTACAACTCCCTGGGTGTGCCCATCGGCGCCACCGTCCAGTCGATCCAGGCCATCAAGGAAGCCGCTGCTTCGCTGGTGGGCCCCGAGGCCGGTCGTGAACTGGGCACCTACCTCGATTACATCAGCTCCGGCCTGGGCAACTGATCCCGACCCAACGCCCAACCCGCGAGGATCACCACATGCGCCTGTTCAAGATCACGGCCTGCATTCCCTGTCCTGAAAAGGTCAGGAGTCAGCGGGAACTGCAGAACACCTTCTTCACCAAGTGGGTGCCCTACGAGAGCTGGTTCGCTGAACAGCAGCGGATCATGAAGCAGGGGGGCAAGATTCTCAAGGTTGAGCTCGTCACGGGTCGCCGTCAGGTCAACGTCGGCAACTGACAGCTCTCAGAACTACCGCTCCTGACTGGTCAACTTTGCACTGCCCGGCTCTGGCCGGGCTTTTTTTTGTCCCAACCCCCTTCCCCCGAGGCTGCAGCCACGGCTGAATGGGGAACTGCGCCGCTGGCGCAAGTCCTTGCCGGCCATCATGACCCGACGCCCCAGGAGTCAAGCCAACTCACGATCGCGCGAGCAGCTGAGCGTGGCCGAGGCCAGCCAATCTCCCCCGGCTCTGGTCTGGGCCCAGTGGCCGGCGGAAGCCAGGCTGCTGCTGGTGATGGTGGCGATCTGGTGCGTGGCCGGACTGCTGATCCTCGGCTCGGCCAGCTGGTGGGTGGCCGCCCGTGAGAACGGGGATGCCGCCTTCTACATCAAGCGCCAGGCCATCTGGCTGGTCGCCAGTTGGGGACTGCTCTGGCTGGCGATGCGCACCTCCCTGAGGCGCTGGCTGCGGCTTGCCGGACCGGCGGTGCTGATCGGTGGGGCCCTGATTGCCTTCACCCTGGTGGCGGGCAGCACGGTCAATGGCGCCAGCCGCTGGCTGGTGATCGGACCGATCCAGATCCAGCCCTCCGAGCTGGTGAAACCCTTTGTGGTCTTGCAGGGAGCCTCCCTGTTCGCCCACTGGAAGCGCATCGGCCTGGATCAGAAAATGCTCTGGCTGGGCACCTTTGCCACCCTGCTGCTGCTGATCCTCAAGCAGCCCAACCTCAGTACCGCCGCGCTCACTGGACTGCTGCTCTGGTTCATGGCCCTGGCGGCCGGTCTTCCCCTGCTCTCACTGCTGGGCACCGCAGCGGCCGGAGGGGCCTTGGGCGCCGCCAGCATCATGGTGAACGAGTACCAGCGGTTGCGGGTGGTCTCCTTCCTCAACCCCTGGCGCGACGCTCAGGGTGACGGCTATCAGCTGGTGCAGAGCCTGCTGGCGATCGGTTCCGGTGGGGTGCTGGGCGAGGGATTCGGCCTATCGACCCAGAAGCTGCAGTACCTGCCGATCCAGTCGACCGACTTCATCTTCGCGGTCTTCGCCGAGGAGTTCGGTTATGTGGGCTCTGTGGTGCTGCTGCTGTTCCTGGTGCTGTTCGGTTTCGTCGGACTGCGGGTGGCCTTGGGTTGCCGCAGCAATCAGCAGCGTCTGGTGGCCATCGGAGCCACCACCCTGCTGGTGGGCCAGTCAATCCTCAACATCGCCGTGGCCAGCGGCTCGATGCCCACCACAGGCCTGCCGCTGCCGATGATCAGCTACGGAGGCAACTCCCTGCTTGCCAGCCTGCTCACAGCCGGCCTGCTGATCCGCTGCTCGCTGGAATCCCGCGGCTGGGAGAGCTATCCGCAGCGCAACCGGCGTACACCCGGTGGCGGGGCCAGCCCCAACCCTGCCCCGATAGGCTGAGTCTCCCTCCTGGATGACAGGTCTGCCCCTCTCGGATCTTGCCCTCTGGAGTGAGCAGCTGCTTCAGCGCTCACTCACCACACCTGGGCCGCTGACCTTCACGGTGGTGTTCAGCGCTGGTCTGCTCACCAGTCTGGGACCCTGCTCACTCTCGCTGCTGCCGATCACCGTGGCCTACATGGCCGGCTTCTCCAGCCAGGAGACGCCTCGGCGGGCCTGGCAGCGCAGCCTCAGTTTCGCCGCGGGAATCGTGGCGGCCCTTGTGATGCTTGGGGGTACCACCTCCCTGCTCGGGCGGCTCTACGGCCAGGTGCCCGGGATTGTGCCCACCGTGGTGGCCCTGCTGGCGGTGGTGATGGGCCTGAACCTTCTGGGGCTGCTGCGTCTGCCCCTGCCGGCCGGCCCCGATCCGGAGCTGTGGCGGCAGCGGGTGCCAGCCCCTCTGGCCCCCCTGGCGGCCGGCGCCGCTTTTGGCCTGGCGGCCAGCCCATGCACCACGCCGGTCCTGGCGGTGCTGCTGGCCTGGATCGCCCAGCAGGGACAGCCTGTGGTGGGGATGCTGCTGCTGACCTGTTTCGGAGCGGGTCAGGTGATTCCCCTGATGCTGGCGGGCACGGCGGCTGCGGCGATGCCCCGGCTGCTGGCCCTGAGAGAACGCAGCCGCTGGATCCCGCCGATCAGTGGCGTGGTGCTGCTTGCCAGCGGCGGGCTCACCCTGCTGGCTCAGTTGCCATGAAGGCCCTCAGCCGCCTGGCCGCCTGGATCTCGGATCTGCGGCTGGCCATCGGACTGCTCCTGGTGATCGCCCTGGCCAGTGGCCTGGGCACGATCATTCCCCAACAGGAAACGGCCGAGGTGTATCACCAGGCCTACGACGCCAGGCCCTGGCTGGGACTGCTCGATGGCGACTGGATCCTGAGGCTGGAGCTGGACCATGTCTATGCGAGCGCCTGGTTTCTTGCCCTGCTGGCCTGGCTGGGCCTCTCGCTGGTGCTCTGCAGCTGGCGGCGCCAGTGGCCCGCCCTGCAGGCAGCCCTGCGCTGGATCGACTATCGCTCCCCCCGCCAGCTGAGCAAGTTGAGCCTGGCCGAATCGCTGCCAACAGCCCAGCCCCGCGCCGACCTCGACGCCCTCGCCCAGTTGCTGGAGGGCCAGCGCTGGCAGCTGAGGACCCAGAGTGATCGGCTGGCCGCCCGGCGCGGGATTCTCGGACGGGTGGGGCCGCTACTGGTCCATGCCGGCCTGGTGGTACTGATGGTGGGGGCCGCCTGGGGGGCCCTGGCCGGACAACGGCTGGAGCGCTTCCTGGCCCCTGGCCACGACCTGCAACTGCTCAACCAGCGCGGTGAGAACCAGATGACCCTGGCGGTCGATGCGTTTCGGATCGACCGTGATCCTGCCGGGCGGCCCGAGCAGTTCCGCTCCGAGCTACGCCTGCTCGACGCCGCAGGAGAGCCCCTGCGGCACAGCGAGATCAGCGTCAACCATCCCCTGCGCTTCCGGGGGATGACCATCTATCAGGCCGACTGGTCGCTGGCGGCGATCACCGTGCAACTGGGGCGCAGCCCCCTGCTGCAGCTGCCGTTGCGCAGCCTCCCTGAGCTCGGGGAGCAGGTGTGGGGCCTGGCCCTGCCCACCCGGCCGGACGGATCAGAACCGGTGCTGCTGGCCCTCAGCAGTGAACTGGGCCCGATCGATGTCTACTCGGCCCAGGCCCAGCTGATCGGCCGCATCACCCCCGGGAGCGAGGCGCTGGAGATCGCCGGTCTGCCCCTGAAGGTGGTGGAGGTGATGCCCGCCAGCGGGCTGCTGCTCAAGAGGGATCCGGGCGTCCCGCTGGTCTACGGCGGTTTCGCCATTGCCCTTCTGGGCGGCGGACTGAGCCTGATCGCCACCCGTCAGCTCTGGGCCATCGCCGATGACGATCAGGGCCAGCTGCATGTGGGCGGACTCTGCAATCGCAACCTCACGGCCCTGGCCAATGAACTGCCTCTGCTGCTGGACCAACTGAGAGCGGAGGCTGAGCTCAGCAGGCCTGCCGCTGACCATGGCTGACCCGGATCACCGTGTGCACGTTGCCGCGGGGATTGAAGTCGGCCTCCAGCTGCATCCAGACCGGCGTGGCGGCGGCCACCAGATCATCGAGGATGCGGTTGGCCACCTCCTCGTGGGAAATGCAGCGGTCGCGCCAGCTGTTCACATAGAGCTTGAGGGCCTTGAGTTCGAGCACGCTCGGGCCAGGCTGGTAGATCAGGCGCAGCACGGCGAAGTCGGGATAGCCGGAGAAGGGGCACTTGCAGGTGAACTCCGGCAGCTCGATCGACACCTCGTAGGCGCGGCCCCGGCGGGGATTGTCAAAGCAGATCAGCGGGACCTCCTCGCTGATCTGCCGCTCGCCATAGCGCGGGCGAACGGTCCCCTCCGGGGACTCCACGGCTGATGCGGAAGTGGAGGTGGAGGTGGAGCCGGAGATGGCCGTGGTGGAGCTGGAAGGAAACGACATCGGCGGTGGCAGGACGGGAGACGACGTGGGGCCGATCGTAGGAACGGCAAATGCGTGAAGAATACTGAAGCAGACCACGTTTTTGTTCGCTCTGAACAGCTGCATTCGCTAGAAGTGAGCTGAAGGACAAAACGTTGGACATGTTTCGGAGGGCCCTTCAGCCCTCCTGTCGGAAGTAGCCCCACGCAAGGCGAAGCAACGCTCCTTCCCACGAATCGGCACCGAACCTGCGGGGACGGTGATCTCCATCCCTTTGAGGCTCCAGTCATGACGGAAGGCCAACTTGTCTACCGGGGTGTCCCCTACGGCACCCACCAGCACCAGCCGCTCCCCAGCGTCGACCCAGTGGAGCATGTATACCGAGGTGTTCACTACCGCGTGCCGCTGAAGCATGAACCCCAGCCGGTGGATGAAAGCCTTGAACTTCACTACCGCGGGCACGTCTATCACCACCGTCAGCAGCAGGCCCAACGCGACCTGCAGGCGGGCTGAAGCCCGACAGCCCGACGGGCCCGTAGCAACAGCTACGCCGAAGCCCAGCGCACTCAGGCCTAATGGCCGCAGTGCGCTGGGTCTTCCTTATGGACCTCCTCCTCGCCAGCAGTCACGGAGGCTTTCGCCTCAAGCCCCAGTCGGCTCTGGGGATGGTCTGGCTACAGACCCACTTCGACGATGCCGTGTGGTCCCACCTGGCCACCGGCAGAGTTCAGGTGAGTGCAAGCTCCGCCGATCGGCTTTGTCAGGATGCCCTGTCCGCAGGACTCCGAGTCAACCGCATCCCCAACCTTTCCCTCCCTCTCAGCGATCCCTCCTGAGAGACTTGATCCGAACCATTGGAGACTCCATGAAAAAAGTTGAGGCCATCATTCGTCCGTTCAAGCTGGAAGATGTCAAGGTGGCCCTGGTGAATGCCGGCATCGTTGGCATGACGGTGAGTGAAGTGCGCGGCTTCGGCAGGCAGAAGGGCCAGGTGGAGCGCTACCGGGGTTCTGAATTCACCGTGGAATTCCTGCAGAAACTCAAGCTGGAAGTGGTGGTCGACGACGACCGGGTGGACACGGTGGTCACCGCCATCCAGGACGCAGCCCGCACGGGCGAGATCGGCGACGGCAAGATCTTCATCAGCTCCGTGGGCACCGTCATCCGCATCCGCACCGGCGACCGCGACAGCACCGCGATCTGACTCAGCGGCCAGACAACGCTTCAACACCATCCAGCCGGGGATCCCAAAGGATTTCCGGCTGTTTTGTGCTCGGATCGCCTGGTGGTGCTCAGCCAGCCGAGAGGGTGCGGTTCACCAGGGCGCGGATCGAATCGGCCGTCACCGGTGCATCAGCCGCTGCGGGATCCGAACGCAGCCAGAGCAGGTATTCGTGGTTGCCGGCGGGGCCGGTGAGCGGTGAGGCGATCAGGCCCCAGGGCCACAAGCCGTGCGTTGCAGCCGCTCGGATCACGGCCGTGATCGCTTCGGCATGGGCGCCAGGCTCACGAACCACACCGCCTTTACCCACCCGCTCGCGACCCACCTCGAACTGGGGTTTCACCAGCAGCACGGCCTCGGCAGCGGCTGGCTTGAGCAGAGCCCGCAGGGCCGGAAGCACCAGGGCCAGGGAGATGAACGAGACATCGGCCACGGCCAGGTCGGGCCAGGGGTCATCGGGGCCGTAGAGCTCCTCGGGTGTGAGGCGGCGCAGGTTGGTGCGCTCGCGCAGCACCAACCGGGGGTCGGTGCGCAGGCTCCAGGCGGTCTGGCCGTAACCCACGTCAATGCCGTAGACCCGCGCGGCCCCATGCTGAAGCAGGCAGTCGCTGAAGCCGCCGGTGGAGATGCCGCCATCGAGGCAGATGCGTCCCGGCAGCTCCAGGGGAAAGGCCTCCAGGGCCGCCACCAGCTTCTCTCCACCGCGGGAGACGAAGCGGGGTGGGTGGCTCACCTCGGGCAGCAGATCCGGCGCCACCTCCAGGCCCGGCTTGTCGAGCACCCGGTCGCCGCTGCGCACCCGCCCGGCACGGATCAGCTGCTGCGCCTGCTGACGGCTTGCGGCCAGGCCCAGCGCCACCAGATGCTGATCGAGCCGCTGCTTGCCTGCCATCGGGATCCCGTTGGGGTCGACCCATAGATTGACCAGGACGTTGCCACGCGCTGGCCCTTGATCGAGCGTTACACCCTGCCCGAGATGGGCCGCATCTGGAGCGAAGAGGCCAAATTCCAGAGCTGGCTTGACGTGGAGATCGCCGCCACCGGCGCCAATTGCCAGCTGGGGCGGGTGCCTCAGGACGCCATGGCTGAGATCCGGGCGCGGGCTCGCTTCGAGGTGCCACGCATCCTGGAGATCGAGGCGGAGGTTCGCCACGACGTGATCGCCTTCCTCACCAACGTGAATGAGCACGTGGGCGATGCGGGCCGCTACATCCACGTGGGCATGACCAGCTCCGATGTGCTCGACACGGGCCTGGCCCTGCAGCTCAAGGCGTCGGTGGCGGAGCTGCGGGTGGAGCTCGATCAGCTGGCCGCCGCGCTGCGGGCCCTGGCCACGGAGCACAAGGACACGGTCATGATCGGTCGCTCCCATGCGATCCACGGCGAACCGATCACCTTCGGCTTCAAGGTGGCGGGCTGGCTGGCCGAAACGGAGCGAAACCGGGAGCGGCTGGAGCGGCTGGCCCAGGTGGTGGCGGTGGGTCAGGTGAGCGGGGCCATGGGCACCTACGCCAACACCGACCCCCAGGTGGAGGCCCTCACCTGCGCCAGCCTGGGCCTGGAACCCGACACCGCCAGCACCCAGGTGATCGGCCGTGACCGCCATGCGGAATACGTACAGACCCTGGCGCTGGTGGGCACCTCCCTGGAGCGGTTCTCCACCGAGATCCGCAATCTGCAGCGCACCGATGTGCTGGAGGTGGAGGAGAACTTCGCCAAGGGGCAGAAGGGCAGCTCGGCGATGCCCCACAAGCGCAACCCCATTCGCAGCGAACGGATCAGCGGCCTGGCACGGGTGCTGCGCAGCTACACGATCGCGGCCCTGGAGAACGTGGCCCTCTGGCATGAGCGCGACATCAGCCACAGCTCGGTGGAGCGGATGATGCTGCCCGATTGCTCCTGCACCCTGCACTTCATGCTGCGGGAGATGACGGCGGTGGTGAAGGGTCTCGGGGTATATCCCGAGAACATGACCCGCAACCTGAATATCTATGGCGGGGTGGTGTTCAGTCAGCGGGTGCTGCTGGCCCTGGTGGAGAGCGGCCTCAGCAGGGAAGACGCCTACCGGATCGTGCAGCGCCACGCCCACGATGCCTGGAACCGGGAGGGAGGCGACTTCCGGGCCAACCTGGCCGCCGACCCCGAGGTGAGCTCACGGCTCAATCCTGATCAGCTCGAGGCGTGTTTCTCCAGCGATCTGCACCGCGCCCAGCTGGATGTGATCTGGGAGCGGCTTGGGATCTGAGCCTGCTGGATCTGCACTCCCGTTCCTCTGATGGCTGATGGCGCCGCGATCAGGCTGTTTGGGGTGCTGCCGGGCGTTCCGTGGCCGGGGTGGCAGGAACGGGCGGTGAACCGGGGGCGGCTTCAGCGCGCAGATCCAGGAATTCCGACACCGGAAAGCGGTTGATCGCCTGGAGCGCCTTGCGGGCGGTGGTACGAAGCTGCTCGCTGATCGCTTCGGCGTAGGGCACCTGGGCCAGCAGATCGACGGTGCGGCGCAGAATGCGCACGACATCGCCTTCATCGAGGGAGGTGTTGGCGATCACGTCGTTCCAGCTGCTGCCGCGGGCCCAGGCATGGACCAGCCCCATCAGCTCGGGCTCCCACCAGGCCGGCACCACCACATGGGCCCGTTCCTGGTGGCGCAGCAGCTCCCGGCGCAGGCCGCTCAGGTCGTGCAGGGCCTCCTCCGCTCGAGGAGGAGGCGGGAAACCGCTCCAGAGGTCGGGGCGGTTCACTTCGGTGCTGATCGCCTCGAATACTGCGGCCAGCTCCGCCGGGTTGAGTTCATCAAGGTGGCCGCTCATCAGGGCCAGACCCAGCCAGAGCTCGTTGTCGCCGCGCAGGGCGGCCACGGTGCGACCCACCTCGGTGGGCTCCAGGCCATCCGCTCCGGCCAGGGCACCGAAGGAGCGCAGGATCTCAATCAAGGCCAGGAAGGTGTCCCAGTGGCGGTTGGCGCGGTGGTGCAGCAGCCTCTGGCGCTCCTCGATCTCCTCGCTCAGTTCCTCCATCCGCCGCCGCTGCTTCTTGAGCTGGCGCCGGTCGCCCCAGCGGTGGGCGGGATGCTGCTCGAGCTCCTCCTCCAGCCGCTGCACCAGCTCCGCCTGACTGCGCACCTCCCCCGCCAGGTCGTACTGGGGGGTGTGCATGTCGTGGCGGCGGGCCATCGAAGCCACCGCCAGGGCCAGACCACCGCTGGCGTTGTCACCATGGCGAATCTCCCCGGCATGTTCCAGGCGAGGTGCCGCGATCGAGTCCACCTGCAGGCAGCTCAGCTCGGCATGGAGGCTCACCACCCCATGGCAGGGCACCAGGATCCAGACATTCTCATCGGTGAGGCAGAGCAGCAGCGGGAACTGGCCGGAGCCCTTCTGCTTGGCCACGATCACCGACGGGGTCACCCGGCCCCGCAGCTGGGGTGCCTTCAGGCTCACCAGAGTGCCCTCACTGGCGAACTGCAGCGCCAGGGTGAGTTCATGGGCCAGGGTTTCCTCGGCCTGCTGCTGCAGGATTCGCTGGATGCGCCGCTCCTCCCGCAGCCGCTCCCGCTGCTTCTCGTAGGCCTCGAAGTCATCCCAGGGGATGTCGGCTGTAGGACCCGCCAGCTGGGCCAGCTGGGCGCGCAGGGAGGCGATGTTGGATTCGTCCTCTACCAGATCCAGGGTGGCCAGATAGCGACCGAAGCTCCGCTCCACCAGCTGTTTGGCCTTGGCCAGGTCGTAGCGCTGCAGCAGGTTCAGCACCATGCCGTAGCTGGGGGTGAACTGACTCACCAGCGGATCGGCAGGACTGGTGGCCAGCTCTCCCGCCTCGCGCACCCCCTCGAAACGGCTCTGCACCGTGACCACATAGCCCTGCACATCCAGGCCGCGCCGGCCGGCCCGGCCGGCCATCTGCAGGAACTCGCTGCCCATCAGCGGCCGGTGACCCCGCTCGGTGCGCTTCGAGAGAGCCGAGATCACCGTGGTGCGCGCGGGCATGTTGATGCCGGCGGCCAGGGTCTCGGTGGCGAAGACCACCTTGATCAGCCCCTGCTGAAACAGCTCCTCGATCAGTTCCTTCCAGGCCGGCAGAACGCCGGCATGGTGGGCGGCGATGCCGCGGGTGAGGGCCTCGGCGTGCCCCCCCTCGCGCACCGCTTCCGGGGTGGCGGCCACGAAGGCATCGAGCCGGACCACGATCAGGGCCTGCTCAGCCTCGCTCACCAGACAGACGCGGCCCAGGTCGCGCACCGCCTTGTCGCAGGCGCGGCGGCTGAAGATGAAATAGATCGCCGGCAGCATGTCGCGCTCGGCCATCTGGGCCACCACGAAGGGCAGTGGCGCCGCCTCCGGTTGCGGCGGTTTCGGGCTCTTGCCCTTGCGCCGCTCCCCCTTGGGCGCCCGCCACACCTTGCAGTTGGGGTGCAGGCCCGTGCCCTGCTCGTTGAGCAGCGGGTGCAGGCCCTTGGCGCTGCAGAAACTGAACGCCAGCGGCACCGGCCGGTGGTCGCTCATCACCAGCGTGGTTGGGCCGTGCACCCGCTCGATCCAGTCGGTGAGCTGCCCGGCGTTGGCCACCGTGGCTGAGAGGGCCACCAGCTGCACCGGCGGCGGACAGTGGATGATCGATTCCTCCCAGACCGTGCCGCGCTGGGAGTCGTTCATGTAGTGGCACTCATCGAGCACCACCGCCTCCACGTCGGCAAGGGGATCGTCGCCGCGGTCCACCTCCGCATAGAGCATGTTGCGGAAGATCTCGGTGGTCATCACCACGATCGGCGCTTCGCGGTTCACGCTCAGATCGCCAGTCATCAGGCCCACCCGATCAGCCCCGAACTGCTTGCGGAAATCGCGCAGTTTCTGGTTGGAGAGGGCCTTGAGGGGAGTGGTGTAGAACACCTTCTGGCCATGGGCCAGGGCCCGGTGGATGGCGTATTCGCCCACCAGTGTCTTGCCGGAGCCGGTGGGGGCGCTGACCACCACTGAATGGCCCTGGTTGAGGGCATCGATCGCCTCCAGCTGGAAGGGATCCAGGGGGAAGGGGAAGAGCTGATCGAGGGGGGGCACCTCGGTGGAGCCCATGGCCAGATTCTTTCCCGACTCTGGCCTGCTGCTCTCGGCCACACGTTCTGGTATCGCCGCCGGATCAGGTGGAGCGTCGGAACCGGCGGTTTGCATCACCCAATCTTATGGGCTGCCCAGCAAGCAGAGTGGGGTGCAAGCAACTGCCCTGGCGGTGCCTTTCGCGTGGCCCGTGATCCGCTCGATTCGATTCAGCAGGCCCTCGGCCGGGTGCCCGAGCAGCGGCAGCGACGGCTGCGCACGTTCCGCCCCGGCCCCGCCGCAACCCTGCTGCCAGGCGATGCCGGCCCACTCCGGACGCCCCTGCTTGATCTGGCCAGCAACGACTACCTCGGGCTCAGCGGCCACTCCAGCCTGAAGGCGGCGGCCATGGCCGCAATCCAGAGCGAAGGGGTGGGCTCCGGCGGATCACGGCTGGTGAGCGGCACGCGCCCCTGCCACGTCAGGCTCGAGGCGGCGCTGGCCCAGTGGCTGGGGCGCGAGCAGGTGCTGCTTTTCCCCAGCGGTTTTCAGGCCAACCTGGCTGCGGTGCTGGCCCTGGCCGACCGCCACAGCGAGGTGATCGCCGACCGGCTGATCCACCACTCCCTTCTGGTGGGGATCCAGGCCAGCGGCGCACAGCTGCGGCGCTTTCGCCACAACGATCTGAGCGACCTGCGCCGCCTGCTGGAGCGCGGGGCCCGGAGTGAGCCGGGCCGGCGCCGGCTCGTGGTGAGTGAAAGCCTGTTCAGCATGGAGGGCACCAGCCCCGATCTGGCCGGCATCGCCTCGGCCTGCCAGGAGTTCGGCGCCCTGCTGCTGGTGGATGAGGCCCACGCCCTCGGGCTGCTCGGCCCCGGTGGCCGCGGCCTGGCCTGGGGCCTGGCGGGAGTGAGCCTGGTGAGCGGCACCTTCGGCAAGGCCTTCGGCGCTGGCGGGGCCTTCCTCGCCGCCGATGGGCCCGTGGGTCAGTGGCTGCTGCAGAGCTCCGGGGCCTTTCGCTACACCACCGCCCTGGCTCCACCGCTGGCTGCCGCGGCCCTGGCGGCCCTTGAGCAGCTCCAGGCCGATCCCGGCCAGGGCGCAGCCCTGGTGCTCCGGGCACGGCGCTGGCGGGATGGCCTCGAGGCCGCCGGCTGGCAGCGCCCGCCCGGCGAGGGTCCGGTCCTGCCGCTGCACTTGGGCGATGACGCCCTGGCCCTCGACCTGCAGCGCCACCTGGAGCAGGCCGGTTTGCTGGGGGTCGCGATCCGCCCGCCCACGGTGCCGGCAGGAACGGCGCGCCTGCGGCTGGTGCTGCGGCGTGACCTGCCCCACGGCAGCCTTGATCGTCTTCTCCAGTCTCTGGCCGTCTGGCCTCACGCACCCGCCCCATGAGTCGTCCTGCCCTGGACCTGATCGCCATGCACGGCTGGGCCGGCGACAGCCGGGCCTGGCGTCCCTGGCAGGAGGCCGCGGCCCGCCGGGGCTGGAGCTGGCAGAGCGGTGAGCGCGGCTACGGCCAGCTCCCCCCCAGGGCCCCCCGCTGGCCGGAGCATGGCGGTCCCAGGGCCGTGATCGTGCATTCCCTTGGACTGCACCTGCTGCCGGCACCTGTGCTGGCGGCGGCGGAGGCGGTGGTGCTGCTGGCCAGCTTCGGGCGCTTCCTCCCCGCCGGGCCCGAGAGCCGGCGCTGGCGGCAGGCCCTGCGCGGCATGGGCCGGCGTCTGGAGGCCGGCGACAGCACCGCCATGCTCAACGACTTCCTCCGTGAGGCCGCCGCTCCCGCGTCGGTGGAGCTGCTGCCGGCGGGGCCTTCCTCAGGGGTGATGCCGCCCGATGGAGTGGAGCGGCTGCGTCAGGATCTGCTCCTGTTGGAGCAGTGCAGCGCCGTGCCTCCCGCCTTCCCCAGCGGCGCCCGCAGCCTGATCGTGGAGGCCGGGGCCGATCGCATCGTGGCGCCCGAGAGCCGAGCGGCCCTGGGCAAAGCCCTGCCGGACGCTGAGCACTGGTCCCTGGCCACTGCCGGCCACAGCCTGCTGGGCAGCGATCTGGTGGAGCCGGTCCTGAACTGGCTGGAGGCCGGACACTGATGGTCCTGCTCCGCCCAGCCCCCTCGATGGCCCAGCGGGTGCGACTGGCCTTCAGCCGCCGTGCCCGCCACTACGACGCCGCCGCCAGCCTGCAGCGGGCCGTGGCCTGGCGGCTGGCCCGCCACTGCCGCGACCTGACCCTCCCTGATGGCCCGATGGCGGACCTGGGGGCCGGCACCGGTCTGCTCGGCAGCGCCCTGGAGCAGCAGCGCCCTGGCTGGAGCCTGCTGCGTCTCGATGCCTGCGCGGCCCTGCTGGAGCAGGAAGCCCGCCAGGTCCGCGCCAGGGCTGCCTCACCGCTGGCTTCAGCGCCCCAGCTGCTCTGGGACCTCAACGACGGCCTGCCCGCGGACCTGGGAGGGGCGGCGCTGCTGGTTTCGAGCTTCGCGCTGCACTGGCTGGAGGATCCCGCCGCCAGCCTGCGCCAGTGGTGCGAGGCCCTGGCACCGGGCGGCTGGCTGGGGCTGGCCGTTCCCATCTCCGGCAGCTTCCCCCAATGGCGCCAGGCGGCAGACGCCGCCGGCGTGCCCTGCACAGCCCTGGCCCTGCCCGAGCGGCCCCGCTTGCTGGCCGTGGCCGCCCCTCGCCTTGAGCTGCGGTTGGCAACGACCCTGCGTTTCAGCCAGAGCAGCCCCAGCGGCCGGGCCCTGCTCCGACCCATGGGGGCCGTGGGCGCTGGCAGCACCGCCGCCGCACCCCTGGGGGTCGGGGCCTGGCGGCGGCTGGAGGCCCACTGGCCCCGGGAGCAAGACGGACACAAGCGCCTGAGCTGGGACGTGCTGCTGCTGCTCGGCCATCAACCCTCAACGGAACAGAAGCGATGACAAGCCTGGTGGTCTGCGGCACCGACACCGATGTGGGCAAGACCGTGGTGAGCGCCCTCCTGGTGCAAGGGCTTGGAGCGCACTACTGGAAGCCGGTGCAGTGCGGCCTGGAGGAGGGAGGCGACATGGCCAGGGTCGAGGCCATGCTCGGGCTCACGCCGGCGGAAGCCGCCGTGCGCCTGCTGCCGGAGGCCTACCGCTACAGCCATCCGGTGTCGCCCCACTGGGCCGCTGAGCTGGAGAAGCGGCCGATCGAGCTGGAGCGCCTGGCGCTGCCCCGGGTGAGCGGTCCGCTGGTGGTGGAAACCGCCGGCGGCCTGATGGTGCCCCTGCGCCTCGACAGCCTCCAGATCGATCAGATCCGGCGCTGGGGCCTGCCGGTTCTGCTGGTGGCCCGCAGCGGACTGGGAACTCTCAACCACACCCTGCTCTCGATGGAAGCCCTGAGCAACCGAGGAATCCCCCTGCTGGGCCTGGTGCTCAACGGCCCCCTCCACCCTGACAACCCCCGCACCCTGGAGGCCATGACCGGAGCGCCGGTGCTGGCCTGCCTGCCCCCCCTGCCCCGGCTGGATCGCACCGCCCTTGCCGAGCAATGGCAGGCCAGCGGCCTGGCCCGTAGCCTGACCCGATGACGCGAGGAAATCTGCTGGTCAGCGCATCGGTGGCTCTGCTCTGCACCGGCATCCTTGTGCTGTTCACCGATGTGGAGCTGGGGATGGTGCGCTGGTTCAACTGCGGACCCTGGGCCTCCGATACGACCCGCCTGGAGAAGCAGTGCCGCTGATTCAGCCGCAGAGCAACCCTTGAACTGGCATCCCCATCTCTGGCACCCCACCACCCAGGTGGCCCGGGCCGATCCCCCGCTGAGGGTGGTGGCAGGCCGCGGCGCCCTTCTCGAGCTCGATGACGGCCGTGAGCTGATCGATGCCATCAGCAGCTGGTGGGTGACCCTGCACGGCCATGGCGAGCCGAGCATCGCCATGGCCGTGGCGGAGCAGGCCCTGCGGTTGGAGCAGGTGATCTTCGCCAACTTCCGCCATCCCGCCGCCGAGCTTCTGGCCGACCGGCTCAGCGCCGCAGCCGGACTGGAGCGGTTGTTCTTTTCCGACGACGGCTCCACCGCTGTGGAGGTGGCCCTGAAAATCGCCTGGCAGTGGTGGCGCAACCAGGGCTCCGTGAGGCATCAGCTGATTGCCTTCGAGGGGGCTTATCACGGGGACACCTTCGGGGCCATGGCCCTGGGGGAGCGATCCCTGTTCTCCGCGCCGTTCGAGCCCCTCCTCTCCCCAGTGGCCCGTGCCCCCTGGCCCGCCACCTGGTGGGACGACCCAGAGGTGGAGGGAAAGGAATCCGAGGCCCTGGCAGAACTGGAACGGCTGCTGGAGGTGCCCACCGCCGCGGTGATCCTCGAGCCGCTGGTGCAGGGGGCCAGCGGGATGGCGATGGTGCGCGAAGGCTTCCTTGGTGAGCTGGAGAAGAGGGTGCGTCAGGCCGGTGCCCTGCTCATCGCCGATGAGGTGATGACCGGATTCGGCCGCACCGGTACCCTCTTCGCCTGTGGGCGGGCCGGCATCCGCCCTGATCTGATGGCCCTCTCCAAGGGCCTCACCGGCGGGTTCCTGCCGATGGGTGTCACCCTGGCGAGCGAGCGGATCTACCAGGGCTTCATCAGCGACGATCCAAGCCACACCCTGTACCACGGCCACAGCTTCACGGCCAATCCTCTCGGCTGCGCCGCCGCCAACGCCAGCCTGGATCTGCTGCTGCACCAGCCCGCGCTGCACGAGGGCTTCGAGACACGCCACCGGCCCCATCTGCAGGCCCTTTCATCTCATCCGCTGGTGCAGCGGCCGCGGCTGTGCGGCACCATCGCCGCCTTCGATCTGGCGGTGGAGCGGCCGGGGTATCTGCACCCCGCCGGCCGCAGATTGCAACGCCATGCCCTCGAGGCCGGGGTGTTCCTGCGGCCCCTGGGCCATGTGGTCTACCTGTTGCCACCGCTGTGCCTGAGCGAGAGCCAGCTGCAGCACTGCTACGGCGTGATCCGCTCAGGCCTCGATCAGCTGAACTGAATCAGGCCCTCTGTGCTGAAGCCGACCCCTCAGGGTCCCGCCAGAATCGCCGATTCCACATCGGCGCGACTGAGGCCATAGGGAAACAGGCGCACCGTGATGCTGCCGCCATGCTCCCAGCTCACCTTGAGTTCCTCCACCTCGAGCTCGATGCGGGCGCTCCACGATGGCTGCTTCAGGTCCCAGAGGCAGGGTTCGGCGTGGTCCCGCGAGGCGCCCAGATCACTCAACCACTGCTCGAGCGCTGGCAGCGGGTGGTTGTACAGGGGCGTCTGTAGGGGGGGTAAGGAGCTCATCCCCGGGCAGGCGTGCGGTGATGTCTTCAGTGTGCCGCTCGATCGGATCCCTGGCCGAAGTGCTGAGCGGGGGCTGGGTGACCAGCTCCACCCCGCGCCACCAGGCCAGTCCCAGCCCCAGCACCAGGCTGAAGAGCAGGGCCAGGGCAAGCAGCACCAGTGCGAACCATTCCCCCCCCGAAAAAGCCCGCCGCACCGAGAGGGGGCGACGCTCCGCGGCCGGCCCCGGCACCACCAGCCCCGGAACGGGATTGGCGGGCTGCGGGCCAAGGGCCTCGACGCGCTGCAGCAGGGCGAGACGCAGCTGGCTGTCGTAAGCCGAGCGGCGCAGAGGATCGCCCAGCACCAGGTAGGCCTCCTGCAGCCGGCGAAACTGGTCCTGGGCCTCGGCCACCGGCAGGGTGGTGGTGTCGGGGTGATAGAGCTTGCTGAGGGAGCGGAAGGCCTGCCGCAGCTCCTGGGGCGTGGCTGTGCTCGGCAGACCAAGCAGCGCGTAGAGGGATGGGCCCGTGACCGGGTGCTCGCCGCCTGCCACCAACCACGCGCCATGGTTGGGTGATCCTAGAGAGCTTGACCAACGGTGCTGCAGTGATGACGGCCCCCGCCGATCCGGTTCCGGCTGGCCTCTGGGACAGCCTGGGCTGGGAGCCCACCCCAGAGCAGCTGCAGCTGTTGACGGCGTTGCAGCAACAGCTGCGCCACTGGAACGCTCGCCTCAACCTCACGCGCCTGATCGATGGCGACGACTACTGGATCGCCCAGGTTTACGACAGCCTCTGGCCCTGGCGCGCCCAGCTCAACGACCCGAGGCAGCCCCTGCGCTGCCTCGACGTGGGCACCGGTGGCGGCTTCCCCGG
Organism: Synechococcus sp. UW140; assembly: GCA_943369245.1. GTDB lineage: Bacteria > Cyanobacteriota > Cyanobacteriia > PCC-6307 > Cyanobiaceae > Regnicoccus_A. The sequence continues at coordinate 161,139 of CALRMN020000007.1, forward strand.
TCTGGCCGTGGCGATCGCCCTGCCGGCCGCCCACCTCACATTGGTGGATTCCGTCGGGCGCAAGGCGGAGGCGGTGAAGGCCATGGCCGCCAGCCTGGGCTTGGGCGAGCGGGTGCAGGTGCGCTGGGAGCGGGCGGAGGTCACCGGTCACGCCCGCAGCTGCCGCGGCCGCCAGGACTGGGCCATGGCACGGGCGGTGGCCGCCGCCCCGGTGGTGGCGGAGTATCTGGTACCCCTGCTCAACACCAGCGGGCGGGCCCTGCTCTATCGAGGCCAGTGGAGCCCGGAGGATCTGGCCTGCCTGGAGCGGGCCGCCACCTGCCTGCGCGCCGAGGTGGAGCAGGTGGAGCGGATCGACCTGCCGGGGGGACGGGGCGTGCGCCACGCGGTGGTGCTGAGGCCGAGCGCCCCCTGCCCCGCCATCTATCCCAGAGCCGTGGGTCTGCCCGCCAAGCAGCCCCTGGCCTGAGCCCGATCACGCATCCGCCATCAGCCGACGGACACTGGTGCCCCCCAGCCGCTCGCGCAGGCTCCGCAGCAGCGCCGGAATCCGCTCGGCCCAGGGGCTGGCCGTCAGTACCGCCAGCAGATCGGCTTCGCTCACATCCCTGTCCAGGGCCTCGGCATTGGCGCCGGGGAACCAGTGACTACCCTGGCCCAGCAGGCCATAGCGGGCGCGGGCGAAACCCTCCAGGTCCCAGGCCTCCAGCAGGTTGTGCAGCCAGAGCAGCACCGGCAGGTTCAGCCCTCCAGGGGTGGCCTCCCAGGAGGGCAGACCATCACTCCAGCTCTCGAACCAGCGCGCGCCGAGAGCCTCGAGCCTGGCGCGCTCCAGCCGCTCCTGCACCGGGGCCAGCCAGCCCTCGGCCTCGGGCAGGCGCGCCACCGCCTGCTGATGCAGGTCAAGATCAGCAGGGCCGGCAGCGCCCACGCTGATCGTGTGGATCGCCGCCTCGCGCAGGCAGAACAGGTCGTTGAACTCGATGGGGTGCAGCGGCGTGCACAGCTGACTGATCCGCTCGGAAGGGGTGTGCAGGTGGCCACCCTTGTCGGTGGGGCTGATCACGAACACGCCCATGTCGTGGCGGCGGGCGGCCTCGAGGGCCGGGCGATTGTCCTGGCGGATGTAATACCAGTGCAGGTTGATGTAGTCGAAGGCATCACTGGCGATCGCCTCGAGGATCAGGGGCAGGGGCGCGTGGGTGGAGAAGCCCACATGGCCGATTCGGCCCTGCTCCTGCCAGCGCCGCACCACATCCAGGCAACCGCCAGGCCGCAGGGTCTGCTCCAGGTGCCCGGGCAGATTGAGGCCATGGATCGCGAGCAGATCGAGCCGCTCGATGCGCAGCCGCTCAAAGCTCAGCTCCAGCTCGGCCTCGAACTGGGCGGAATCCTCGTGGGGCGGCACCTTGGTCTGGAGGATGCGCCGGGGATCGGGCACCTCCCGGAGCAGATCACCCAGTTGCCGCTCGGATGTTCCGTAATGGCGGGCGGTTTCGATGTGATGGAAGCCGGCAGCCACGGCCTTCTCCAGGATGGCGCGCAGGTTGGCCTGGCTCCCGGCGGTGATCTCGCCGGCCGGCAGATCGCTCCAGCTCTGCTGATAACGCATTCCCCCCAGCGACAGAACCGGCATGGCCAGTTCCGTGCGGCCGAAGCGGCGGGTGGGCAGGGGAGCATCCAGTGACACCGGTGGCCGGAGCCCTGCTCGGCCCGGAACGGTCATGGCCGCGGCAAGGTGCGCTGAACCCGGGATTGGCTCGGATAGCCCAGGGGCAGCAGCTCCTGGGAGCGCAAACGCTCATCGAGCCGGGACACGTCCTCGTAGGGCACCCAGTGGATGCAATCGACCGGACAGGTGTCAATCGCCTCCTGGATGGTCTCGGTGCTGTCGCCGTCCTGGCGGATCGCCCGGGAACGGCCCCAGACCGGTTCCACCAGAAAGGTGTTGCCAGCGACATGGGCGCAGTAGCGGCAACCGATGCAGACGGCCTCGTCGACCCAGACGGCCTGCTGGCGCAGGCTGCCTCCAAGCAACGGCTCATGGCCGCTGGGTTGCTCCCTGGAGCGGGAAGGTGCCGCGAAGGCCAGGGAGGGATCGACCTCAGCCATCCCAGCGGGTAACCACCAGCTCGATCGAACCATCCAGGCTGGAGGTCTGCTCGCTCACCTGGAAGCCCTCCTGGGCCGAGGCCGCCAGGACCTGGTGCAGGGCATAGCGCTGGGTGATCTGGGCGAGAAAACGCTCGACCGGAATCGGCTGCTTCCACAGCTCCAGGTCGGTGACGAGCTCATAGGTGCCGGATTCGGCATTCCAGCGGAAGCCGATGTCGCAGCCGTCGTTGTGAGTGAGGGCCACATCGGCGAGCACGGTCTGGCCGCGGTAACCACGCACCGGCCGCTCCCCCAGCTCGGGTTCGTGGCCGAGATCACGCAGGGCCTCGAGCAGGGCCACGCGGTCGCGCAGTTCGGTCTTGACGGTGCTGAAGTGGGACATCGGGGCGGGCCGAAGGGTATGGGTGAAACTCAGGCGGAACGCTGGTGCAGGCTCACCGAGGGGGTGACGGCCTGAGCCGCGGCCTGGAAGGCCTCGGAGGTGGAGCGGCGCTGCTCCAGCGAACCGAGTTGGTTCTCGATCCGCTCGGTGAGCTGCTCGCAGGCTGCACCCTGGACGCCTTCCACAAGCTCCTCGACCCGCCCATCGGGGCGAATGCGGAAGCGGATGGTGGTCTGGGCCATCCAGGCTCACTCAGGTGGGCGAATGTTAACCAGGTTCCCCTGCCGCTGCAGGGAGCCGACTCAGCGGATCAGACCGTCTTCCACCAGGGTCTGCAGCCGCTCCAGCACCGCCGGGCTCTCCAGCTGCTCCAGAGCCACCCGCGCCTCGTCCCGCACGGTGGAATCACCGTCCTGGAGCATCACCGCCACCAGTGTTTCCACCAGTTCCCCCTGGCGCGGATCCACCAGGTGGTCGTAGAGGCGCCCCAGCGACCAGGCGCTGTTGCTACGCACCACCGGCTCGGAATCGATGCGCAGGCTCACCAGCAACTGGGCGGCAGCCTGATCGGCCTTGGCCGCTCCCGTGCCGCCCACATCCGCCAGGGATCCCGCCGCCCACAGCCTCACGGCGGCGATGTCGTTCTGCAGGGCCCGGATCAGGGGGTTGAGCACGGGCGACTCGGGGTAATTGCCCAGGCTCCAGGCCACCGCCTTGCGCACGTAACCGTTGCTGTCGTCCTGCAGCAGGGCCAGCAAGGGGGCCACCGCACGCGGATCGGGGTTGCGGCCCAGGGCATAGACCGCGCTCATGCGCAGGATCGGGCAGGTGGCCTCCAACAGAGGCAGCAGCAGCGGGATCGCCCGGGGGTCGCGGTGTTCACAGAAGATGCGCAGCCCCTGCATGCGCTGGTCATGGCCGCCCTTGAGCCACTCCAGCCCCAGGTCACATTCCGCGGCGATGTCGGCCTCGGCGGGCTCGAGTGCATCGAGATCCTCGAGAGGATCCCCCAACAGCTCCTGGGCCAGCTCGCCAGCCAGCAATTCCGGGTCGAAGGCCAGCTCGGCCGGACCGTAGGCGTAGGCAGGCGGAGAACCGCCGGAATCGGGGTTGGCTTGGTCAGTCATGGCCCTCAGCCGATCGGAGCGGGGGCGGCCATGTCACCCGGAAGCCAGATCCTGGCACTCACCGCAAAAAGAGCCAGACCGAAGAGCACGATGATGGCTGCCGGCAACAGGGTGGAGCGGAAGAACGACACGGCACAGGCCAGGGAGGTGCCCCATTCTGAATGCTGGGGTCATCGGACTTCCGTAGGGTTCGCCCAGTCGCGTCCGGCCCTTGGCACCCGAACCAGCCAGCGAGCGCATCGCAGCAGTCGAGGCGGCCTCCGGCCCCCGCCGCCGCCTGGTGGCGGTGACGGCGCAGGGGGTGGCCAGCGGCACCCCCTACATGGTGGGCAGCAAGTTGCTGCAGGGATGGCTGGCGGCCAACAATGTGCCCCTGAGCCTGATCGGCCTGCTCGGCCTGGCGGAGCTTCCCTACACCCTGAAGATGCTCTGGGCGCCGGCCCTCGATCGCTGGCCGCTGCCCTGGCCGGACCGCAGGCGTGGCTGGTTGCTGCTGCTGCAGATCACCCTGGTGGGGGTGATCGCGGCCATGGCCCTGCTGCGACCAGGCACGGACGGGGCCAGCCTCACGGCGATCGGCCTCATGGCCGTGCTGCTGGCCGTCTGCAGCGCCACCCAGGACATTGCGGTCGACGCTTACCGCACCGACCTACTCCCGCCGGCGGAGCGGGGCAGCGGAGCGGCCGCCTCCGCCATGGGCTATCGGGGAGCCATGCTGGCCATCGGTGCCGGCGGCTTCATGCTGGCCGGCCGCTTCGGCTGGCCAGCGGCGTTCCTGGCCTCGGCCGCGCTGCTGCTGGCGGTGGTTCCGTTCACCCTGGCGGCGCCGCGGCTGGCACCGATCGAGCATCCCGTCACCAGCCTGCGGCAGGCGGTGGTGGGCCCTGCGCGTGATTTCCTGCGCCGCACCGGCTTCGGGCGGGCCACTCTGTTGCTTCTGCTGGTTCTGCTCTACCGCTGGCCCGATGGCCTGCTCAGCCTGATGGCCGTTCCCTTCCTGATTCAGCAGGGGTTCAGTCCCGGGCTGATCGGGGCGGTGCAGGGGGGCTGGGGCATCGCCGCCACGATGATCGGCACGGTGCTCGGCGGGGTGCTCTTCAGCCGTCTGGGCATGAACCGTTCGCTCTGGCTCTTCGCCCTGATCGGAGCGATGGGCAACCTCTCCTATTGGGCCCTGGCCCAGTTCGGTGGCGGCAAGACCGCCCTGGTTCTGGCCGTAGGCATGGAGAACATCGGCGGCGGCATGGTGGGAGCGGTGTTCGTGGCATTGCTGATGAGCCTCTGCAACCCGCGTTTCTCCGCCACCCAGTACGCCCTGCTCTCCGGGGTCTATGCCCTGAGCCGCTCAATCCTGGCCGCGCCGGCCGGGCTGGTGGCAGAACGGGTGGGCTGGAGCAGCTTTTTCCTGTTCACGGTAGGGGCGGCACTGCCGGCCTTCCTGCTGATGCTGAGGCTCACCCCCTGGAACGGCACCGGCCCCCGCGGCGCCTTTGATCCAGCGAAAGATCCCACCTGAGGCGACCTCCGGGGCCACCGCCACCGGCTCTGTGCACAGCGCACCGCTTGTTCGTTCCTGTCCGTTGCCGTGGAGCACACCCAGGCTCGACGGTGGTCAGAGTGAGGCGACCGCTGCCCGCCGCCTGAGCTGACCGCAGGCGGCATCTTCATCGAGACCGCGGCTGGCTCTCACGCTCACGGCCACATGCCTCTCCAGCAGCGCCCTCCGGAAGGCCTCCACCCTCTCGGGGCTGGGACGCTGAAAGTCCTCCTCCTCGATCGGGTTGTAGGGGATCAGGTTCACGTGGCTCTGAAACCCGCGCAACAGCCCCGCCAGGGCCGCCGCCTGCCGGGGGTGGTCATTGAGGCCCCCCAGCAGGATGTACTCGAAGCTCACCCGCCGGCCGGTGATCTCCACATAGCGGCGGCAGTCGTCGAGCAGTGCCTCGAGGGGATAGGCATGGGCCGTGGGGATCAGCTGCTCCCGCAGGCCCTGATCCGGGGCATGCAGGCTCACTGCCAGGGTGAACTGGGCCCGGCCAAGCCGCTCCAGGGCCAGCTCGGCCAGGGTGGGCAAGGTGCTGGGCACCCCCACGGTGCTCACCGTGATCTGGCGCTGAGCCATGCCCAGGTCGGTGCAGAGACAGTGAATGGCCCCCAGCACCGAATCGATCGTGAGCAGCGGCTCGCCCATGCCCATGAACACCACATGGCTGGGGCGGCGCGCCATCACCTCGCGCACGCAGAGCACCTGATCGACGATCTCGTGCACCGCCAGGGAGCGCTGCAGACCGCCCTTGCCAGTGGCGCAGAAGCGGCAGGCCATCGGGCAGCCCACCTGACTCGAGACGCAGACCGTGAGGCGATCACGGGAGGGAATGCCTACGGTTTCGAGGCTGAGGCCATCGGCGGTCCCCAGGAGCAGCTTGGTGGTGCCATCCCTGGCCACGCTGCGCTGCAGTTCCCTGGAGCGGCCGAGTGCATCGGCACCAGCGGTGTCCGCCTCGGCAGCGAGGCTCTCGCGCCATGCCCTGGGCAAAACGCTTATGTCTGCCAAGCGGCGGGCCCCCTTGGCATAGATCCAGTCATGCAGCTGACGGCCACGAAAAGCAGGCTGCCCCTGGCTGATGGCCCACGCCTCCAGCTCGCCCAGGCCCAGGCCCAGCAGGGGCACGGGCCTGGGCCTGGGCGGCAGGGCGGCGATCACGACCAGATCAGCAGCCCATGGCCGAGCCAGCGCTCGACTGCCACCAGAGCGATGAAACCGAGCATGGCCAGACGGCCGTTGAGCCGTTCGGTGTGGGTGTGGAAACCGAAGCGGGGCAGGCGCCGCTTCGGAACGAGCGTGGGTTCAAGCAAGGGGATCAGTCCTCCGTGAGTAGACCCTCTTCCTGCAGACCCTCAAGGGCCGCGGGATCAGGGATGAGCTCTTCCTCCAGACCGTCCTCCGGGGTGGGCCTGGCAAAGGCCGCGAAAGAGCTGGTGGCGGCTTCGATGCCTCGCTTGCTGCGGACCGCATCGAGCTCATCTTCGGAAGGGTCCTCCAGCACCGCCTTGGTGACAGGGGCAGCGGCGGGCATCTCCACCGTGTAGTCCGGGCGGAGATTGGCCACACGGCGGTAGCTGCCGGCCTCCTCGTCAAGGATGTCGGGGTGGGGGCCGGCTTCAGCCCGCAGTTCCTCCTCGAAGCCACCGAAGCCGGTGCCTGCGGGGATCAGGCGACCGATGATCACGTTCTCCTTGAGGCCGCGCAGCCAGTCGCTCTTGCCCTCGATCGCCGCTTCGGTGAGCACCCGGGTGGTTTCCTGGAAGCTGGCGGCGGAGATGAAGCTGTCGGTGTTGAGCGAGGCCTTGGTGATGCCCAGCAGCACCGGCGTGAACTCGGCGGGGGCGCCACCGGTGATGGCCATGGCCTGGTTCACCTGCTCCACCTGGCGGAGCTCGATCAGCTCACCGGGAAGCAGGGTGGTGTCACCGGCATCTTCGATGCGCACCTTGCTGGTCATCTGGCGCACAATCACCTCGATGTGCTTGTCATCGATGGTGACCCCCTGGGATTTGTAGACGTTCTGCACCTCCTGCACCATGCGGAACTGCAGCTTGGAGATGGCTTCCTGCGCCGCCTCCATCGAGGGCTTGCGGTCCCTGAGGTCCTCGAAGTAGCACTCCAGCAGTTCGTGGGGATTGATCGGACCGTCGGTGAGCATTTCACCGGCCGTGACCTGCTGGCCATCGTTCACCATCACGTTGCGCCCGAGCAGGATCGGGTAATCGGTGCTGACGTCGTCGTGCTCGATCACGGAGACGGTGACCGAGTCGTCGTCTTCGCCCAGCTTGATGGTGACGGTGCCGGGTTTACGGCAGAGCACGGCGGATTCCCGCGGGCGGCGGGCTTCGAGCAGTTCTTCGATCCGGGGCAGACCCTGGACGATGTCCCCGGTCTTCTGCCGCTCGAACACCAGCAGCGCCAGGGCATCCCCGCGTTGCACGAGTTCGCCGTCGCGCACGTGCAGAACCGAATCCGGCGAGACCATGTAAGGACGGCCCAGTCGGATGGTGATCAGGCTGCCATCGATGGCTTCCACCTGACCGCAGCAGGGAGCCTCGATGCCGCTGGCGAGAGGCTCACCATCCACGAGGCGCTGACCGACGCTCACGGCCATCTCGGCGCTGCCGATGTCGATCCCGCGGGTGTCGCCTTCACGCTCGACGATCAGGCGACGAACCGGTTCTCCTTCCACCGGATCGGGCAGTTGCACCACGCCGTCTTCCTTGCAGAGGATCTGGGTGGTGGCGACCACATCGCCGCTCTTGACACTGGTGCCGTCTTCCACCTGCAGCTCGGTGTGGGTGGAGCCGTGACTGGCATCGGAGAGGGTGTCACGACGAACCAGCAGGGTTTCGAGGATCACCAGCTGCAGACGTTCGATCGTCTTGGCCCGCTTGTCCTGAACAGCCTCCACATCCACCGTCATCTGGGGGGTGGTGTCAAAGGTGTCAAGGATCAGCTGGGTGCGCAGCAGCTCGACACCATCCACAGACTTGATCAGCTCACCGTCCTTGAAGGTGAGCCGTTGGGTGGCCTTGAGGCCCAGGGAAGGGCCACCGTTCTGCTTGATGCTGGCCAGCTCGGGAAGGTGGGCCTGGTCGGGGATGGGGTATTCCTCCACCGGCCGCAGCAGCAGGGCACCGCCCTCTGGGGTATCCACAGCCTCCACGAACACCATCGCCTCGGGAACCAGGCCAGGGGCGATCTCCTCGCCGGGATTGTGCAGGCGCCCTTCGTCGCTGTAGCGGGCGTGGATCTTGGCGTCGCTGACGAGGTGCAGGGTTCCCGAACGCACGATGATCTCGCGCAGGATGTCGTTCTTCTGGGTCACGGTCACGATCCCGGCCGTCTGGCTGAAGATGTCCTTGACCACCTCAGTGCCGGCCTCGATCCACTGGCCGTCCTCAATCATCAACAGGGAGATGTCCTTGTTGATCTCGTGAGTCTCCTGGGGAATCCAGAGAACTGTTCCACCCTTGGACACCTCGTAGCCGTTCTTGGCGGAGCGTGCCTTCTTGATCGATAGACCGGGCGCGTACTTGATCAGACCACCGGTCTGGGTGCGGAAGCGGTCGTCGGCCAGCTCGGCGATCACCTCACCGCTGCCGATCTTGCTGCCCGGTTGGGTCTTGAGCAGGTAGCGGATGTTGTCCTTGCCCTCCAGATGCCAGATCTCACCGGAATGGGTGGATTCACCCACCAGCTTGCAGTCCTTGAGGGTGAGGCTGGCGGTGACGATCTGGACTTCACGGGAATCACCAGTGGAATCGCGCAAACGCACCGAACCGCCGTGCTCGCTCACCAGGCGGCTCTCGGCCAGCACCTCACCGGTGGTGACAGCGGTATTGCCCCTGACCACGGGCTGGGCGTTGGGAGGCAGGTTGTACACGTCGCCCGCCAGTACCCAGAGACGCCCGAGTCGCTGGGCCTTGAGGGTGATGTTGCCCTGGCGGTCGGTCGACTCGCGGGGTTGAATCACGTCCTCGTAGCGCACCTGACCCGCCAGGTCGCAGATCACATCCTTGGTGGCCTTCTCCACGCTCTTCTTGACTGCGGCGCCAGCGGAGATCTGGGCCAACACCATGTCGGAAGGCACCTCATCGCCATCGGCGACGAAGAGTACAGAACCTGAAGTGATGTCGAGCCGCTGGATCTTGCCCTTGCCGCTGGGCTTCACCGAAAGGGTGAAATCGGTTTCGGAGAGCTGGGCTTCAACACCGTGGGAGGTGCGATGGGAGCGCACCCGGGCCCTGGGACCGAATTCCACCGTTCCAGCCACCGAAGAGCGCACCACGCCGGTTTCGGCCGTGGACACACCACCGGTGTGGAAGGTGCGCATCGTCAGCTGGGTACCGGGCTCACCGATCGACTGGGCAGCGATGATGCCCACCGCTTCGCCCAGATCCACCAGCTCGTTGTGGGCCAGGGCCCAGCCATAGCACTTGCGGCAGACGGAGCGGGCGGCTTCGCAGGTGAGGGGTGAGCGCACCACGACGGTCTTGACGCCAGCGGCCTCGATCCGGCGGGAGAGCTCGTTGTCGATCTGGCCGTCGCGCTCGACCAGCAGGGATCCATCGGAGCCGTGAACAGGCTCACCCGCCAGACGTCCCACCAGCTTGGCGAAGAAACGGCCCTTTTCATCCGCATGGATGGGGATGCCTCGGGTGGTGCCGCAGTCGTCCTCCCGCACGATCACGTCCTGGGCGACATCCACCAGACGGCGGGTGAGGTAGCCCGAGTCCGCGGTACGCAGAGCCGTGTCCACCAGGCCCTTGCGGGCGCCGTAGGACGAGATCACGTATTCCGTGACCGTGAGACCCTCGCGGAAGTTCGTGCGGATCGGCAGGTCGATGATCTCCCCTTGGGGGTTGGCCATCAGGCCGCGCATGCCGACCAGCTGTCGCACCTGGGACATGTTGCCCCTGGCGCCCGAATTGGCCATCATCCAGACCGAGTTGAGGGGGTCGTTTTCGTTGAAGTTCTTCTTGACCTCCTCCACCAGCCGCTCATTGGTTTCGGTCCAGGTGTCGATCACCTTGGTGTGCCGCTCCACCTCCGTGATCTCCCCCAGCCGGTAGCGCTCTTCGGTATCGGTGATCTGCTGCTCGGCTTCCTCCAGCAGACGGGCCTTCTCAAAGGGAATGCGCAGATCTTCCACGGAGATCGAGACCGCGGCCTGGGTGGCGTAATGGAAGCCCAGATCCTTGAGGTCGTCGGCCATGGAGGCCGTGGCTGCGGTGCCGTGGTGCTTGTACGCCCAGGCCACGAGATTGCGCAGGGCTTTCTTGTCGATCTCCCGGTTGCGGAAACGCGGCGGTTCCTTGCTCAGGGGAGCGCGGCGATCCTGCGAATTGGGCTTGGAGGGGGTGGTGGTCATGGCGGCGAGCAAAAAAAGAAGACCGATGAAGAAAACCTGGAGCACCAGGTGAGGGCAACGACGTGTTGCTGCAGGTCAGTTCAGGTGGCGGCCACCGCGTCGATGATCGTTCTGTTCATCACCACCCGGCCCACGGTCGTGAGCAGGTAACGGGTGATCAGGGCACCGTCCTCGTCGAAGCGGTCGCGGCGGTACTTCCACTGCTCGATACGGGTGCCATCGCTGAGGGTCTCCTGATGCACGGGGGTCTCTCCTTCGTCCTCGTCGTCGACCTCGCCCTTGAAGCGAACCCAGACCCACTGGTGCAGATCGAGATGGCGTTCCTCAAAAGCATTGATCACGTCATTGAGGCCAGCGAAGGTGCGGCTGCGGTCACCGAAGCTGGGCTTGATCTCCTTGCGATCCACTGCGGTGAGGTAGTAGATGCCGAGCACCATGTCCTGGGACGGGGTGATGATCGGCTCACCGGTGGCCGGCGAAAGAATGTTGTTGCTCGCCAGCATCAGCATGCGCGCCTCGGTCTGGGCCTCGATGGCCAGGGGCACGTGCACGGCCATCTGGTCACCGTCGAAGTCGGCGTTGAAGGCGGGGCAGACGAGGGGGTGGAGCTGAATGGCGCGGCCATCCACCAACTTCGGCTCGAAAGCCTGAATGCCGAGCCGGTGCAGGGTGGGGGCCCGGTTGAGCATGATCGGATGACCTTCGATCACTTCCTGCAGCACCTGCATCACCTCATCATCAGCCCGCTGAATCAGCTTCTTGGCAGCCTTGATGTTGTTGACGATATTCTGCCGGATCAGTCTGTGAATCACGAACGGCTGGAACAGCTCGATCGCCATTTCCTTGGGCAGGCCACACTGGTGCATCTTGAGCTTGGGACCAACCACGATCACGGAACGACCGGAGTAGTCGACCCGCTTGCCCAGCAGGTTCTGGCGGAAGCGGCCCTGCTTGCCCTCGATGATGTCGCTGAGTGACTTGAGCGGCCGGTTGTTGGCACCCACGACGGTACGGCCGCGGCGTCCGTTGTCGATCAGGGCATCGACAGCCTCCTGCAACATCCGCTTTTCGTTGCGGACGATGATCTCGGGCGCGAGGATCTCCTGCAGCCGGGCCAGGCGGTTGTTGCGGTTGATCACCCGGCGGTAGAGATCGTTGAGATCGCTGGTGGCGAAACGGCCGCCATCAAGCTGCACCATCGGGCGCAGGTCGGGGGGGATCACCGGGATGGCATCGAGCACCATCCAGTCGGGGCGGGCATCGGTGGCGATGAAATTGTCGATCACGCGCAGCCGCTTGATCAGTTTGGCCCGCTTCTGGCCCTTGCTGCCGGCGATATCCTCGCGCAGCTGTTCGGCAATCTCGGTGAGGTTGAGGTCTTCAAGCAGGCGCTTGAGTGCCTCGGCGCCGATGCCCACCTCGGGCTCATTCTCGATCTCGGAATCTTCGGCGTAGATCTGATCCTCGATCTCCAGCCACTCATCTTCGGTGAGAAGCTGCTTGTAGGTGAGGTCCTTGTGGTCGCCCGGCTCGAGCACCACATAGCAGTTGAAGTAGACGATCTGCTCGACATCCCGCAGGGGCATGTCGAGCAGGATGGCCACGTAGCTGGGAATCCCCTTCAGATACCAGACATGGGAGACCGGAGCCGCCAGCTTGATGAAGCCCATGCGGTGACGCCGCACCCGGCTCTCGGTGACCTCAACGCCGCAGCGCTCGCAGACGATTCCGCGGTGACGAACCCGCTTGTACTTACCGCAATGGCATTCCCAGTCTTTGGAGGGGCCGAAGATCTTCTCGCAGAAGAGCCCATCCATCTCGGGCTTGAGGGTGCGGTAGTTGATCGTTTCCGGCTTGGTCACCTCACCGACCACCTGACCATTGGGCAGGGTGCGCTGACCCCACTGCATGATCCTCTCCGGCGAAGCCAGAGTGATCTTGACGTAGTCGAAGTGGTTCTCGGTGCGGGAGTTGCTGTTGGTCATGGCCGAAGGGCGCGCGGACGTCGAGTGAAACGGTGAAGCTCAGGGCGTTGATTCAATCGTCGTCATAATCAGCGACGCCGAGGGACTCATAGGTGGGCCGGTTGGGGGTGCTGCGGCGGGGATTGACGTCCTGCATCAGATCAACCTCGATGCCCTCATCGGTGTAGACGGCGATATCCAGACCCAGCGACTGCAATTCGCGCATCAGCACCTTGAACGATTCCGGAGTGCCGGGGCGTGGAATCGGCTTGCCCTTGACGATGGCGTTGAGGGCCTCGTTTCGGCCCTGCATGTCGTCGGACTTGACGGTGAGCAGCTCCTGCAGGGTGTAGGCGGCCCCGTAGGCCTCCAGGGCCCAGACCTCCATCTCCCCGAGCCTCTGGCCTCCCTGCTGCGCCTTGCCGCCCAGGGGTTGCTGGGTGACCAGGGAATAGGGACCGGTGGAGCGGGCGTGGATCTTGTCGTCGACCAGGTGGACGAGCTTGAGGATGTGGGCATAACCCACGGTGACCGGCTGATCAAAGGGCTCTCCGGTCCGGCCATCGATCAGCTGGATCTTGCCGGGGTTCTCAGGGTCGTAGACCCACTCCTTGCCAGGCACGCTGGCAGCCTCCTCCAGATATTTCTGCACGGTGTTCTTGGAGGTTTCGTTGCCGTGCATCTCATCGAACGGCACCACCTTGACCCGACAGTCCAAGTGCGAGGCAGCCCAGCCCATCAGGCATTCGAACACCTGACCCACATTCATCCGGGAAGGAACACCAAGGGGATTGAGAACGATGTCGATCGGAGAGCCATCGGGCAAGTAGGGCATGTCCTCGCGGGGAAGGATGCGGCTGATGATGCCCTTGTTGCCGTGGCGGCCGGCCATCTTGTCGCCCACCTGAATCTTGCGTCGCTGGGCCACATAGACCCGCACCACCATGTTCGCCCCGGGCGGCAGCTCATCCCCCTGCTCCCGGGTGTAGATGCGCACATCAACAACCCGGCCACGCTCCGTGCTGGGCACCCTCAGGGAGTTGTCGCGCACATCGCGGGCCTTCTCACCGAAGATCGCCCGCAACAACTTCTCTTCCGGCGGCTGATCCGATTCGCCCTTTGGCGTGACCTTACCGACAAGAATGTCACCGGATTCGACATAAGCGCCGATGCGGATGATACCCATCTCATCGAGGTTACCCAGGCTTTCTTCAGCCACATTGGGAATCTCGCGGGTGATCTCCTCAGGTCCGAGCTTGGTCTGACGGGCCTCAATCTCATACTTCTCGATGTGCACCGAGGTGTAGAGATCGTCCTGGACGAGCCGCTCACTGACGAGGATCGCGTCTTCGTAGTTGTACCCCTCCCATGGCATGTAGGCGATCAGCACGTTCTGTCCCAGAGCGATCTCGCCACCCTCACAGGCGGAACCATTGGCGAGCACCTGGCCGGCGATCACCTGATCACCCTGACTGACGATCGGCCTCTGGTTGAGGCAGGTGTCCTGGTTGGAGCGCTGATACTTCTGCAGGTGGTGGATGTGATCGGTGCCCTGTTCATCGCGGATCACAATCGCCGTGGCATCCACAAAGGTGACGGCGCCATTCACCCGGGTGATCGGTACCATGCCCGAGTCGCGGGCCACCTGGGTTTCAAGACCCGTGCCCACCAGGGGGCGCTCGGGCCGCAGCAGGGGAACGGCCTGACGCTGCATGTTCGAGCCCATCAAGGCCCGGTTGGCGTCATCGTGCTCGAGGAAGGGAATCAGCGAGGTAGCCACCGAGATCACCTGCACCGGTGAAAGCTGCACGTAATCCACCTGCTCCGGCGGCACTTTCTCGAAGTCCTGGCGGTAGCGGACGGGGATCAGCTCCGCGAGGATGCGGCCATCGGCATCGGTGGCCACATCACCAGGGGCGACGCGGCACTCATCTTCGAGGTCGGCGGAGAGGTAGATCGGATCACCCTGCTTGTGGACGAAACCGTTCTCAACCTTCCAGAAGGGAGTTTCGATGAAGCCGTATTCATTCACGCGAGCATGGGTGGCCAGCGAACCGATCAGACCGGCATTGGGACCCTCAGGGGTCTCGATCGGGCAGATGCGGCCATAGTGGGACGGGTGAATGTCACGCACGGCGAAGCCAGCCCGCTCACGGGTGAGGCCGCCTGGGCCAAGGGCACTGATACGCCGCTTGTGGGTCAGCTCCGCCAGGGGATTGGTCTGGTCCATGAATTGACTGAGCTGGCTGGAGCCAAAGAACTCCTTGATCGCCGCCACCAGGGGCTTGGGATTGACCAGCTGCGCGGGTGTGAGGGATTCGGTCTCACCGACCGTCATGCGCTCCTTGATGATCCGCTCCAACCGGTTGAGTCCCACCCGCACCTGGTTCTGGAGCAGTTCCCCGACGGAGCGGACCCGACGGTTGCCGAGGTGATCGATATCGTCGAGGGAAGCCCCGCCCACATCGAGCTCGAGGTTGATCAGGTAATCGATCGTGGAGAGCACGTCCTCAGCAGTGAGGGTGCGCACCGCATCGGGAATGGTGAGACGCAGCTTCTTGTTGATCTTGTAACGACCCACACGACCGAGGTCGTAGCGCTTGGGATCGAAGAAACGGCTGTGCAGCAGCTGCTGCCCCCCACTCACGGATGGGGGCTCACCGGGACGCAGCTTCTTGTAGAGCTCGAGCAGTGCCTGATCTTCCGACGAGATGCCTTCGTCGTTGGCCGCTTCGATCGACTTCTTGTAGTACTCCGGGTGACGGAGCTTGTCGAGCACGTCGTTGTCGGAGAGGCCGATCGCCCGCATCAACACATGGGCGTTGATCTTGCGGGTCTTGTCAACGCGAACGTGGAGCAGATCATTCTTGTCGGTTTCAAACTTCAGCCAGGCACCCCGGTTAGGGATCAGGCTGGCGTTGAAGGTCTTACGGCCGTTCTTGTCCTGCTCATCCTTGAAGTAGACGCCGGGGCTGCGCACGATCTGATTGACGATCACCCGCTCGGCACCGTTGATGATGAAGGTGCCGCGCTCGGTCATCAGCGGCAGCTCACCGATGAAGACCTCCTGCTCCTTGATCTCGCCGGTTTCCTTGTTGACCAGCCGACAGGTGACATACATCTGCGAGGCGAACGTGGCATCGCGGCGCTTCGCTTCTTCGACGTCGTGGCGGGGCCGCTTCAGGCGGTACTCCGTGCCGACGAAGTGGAGCTCAAGCTTGCCGGTGTAGTCGGTGATCGGGGAGAAGCTGTCGAGCTCCTCGATCAGACCCTTCTCCAGGAACCACTTGAAACTCGCCCGCTGCACCTCGACCAGATCGGGCAGGTAAGTGACGGTCTTGGCGACCTGAATCGCGCTGCTCATGCGGGGACCTGCAGGAACGGGTGAAAAGGTGGATGGGCTGCGCCGGCGGGAACACGCCTGACGCATTGGACTGCCGCAGGGACAGCCAAAGGCACGGCAGGGTTCTCCCCGGGTGAGGGGAGAACCCTGCCGTGTTCACGCTGACGAATCTCGAATCGGAGCTGCCGACCTCGACAATGGTGCGCTCACGCTACCAGGCCAATAAAACATCATACACTATGGGGCTCAGATGGTCCTGGAAGGGCAAAGAGGCGTAAAGCATTCGCGGTTGAGTCAGCCGCCACCTGCTCCAAGGCCTCGCCCCTGAGCTCCGCCACACGGCTGGCCACGGCGGCCACGTAGGCGGGCTCATTGCGCTTGCCACGGCGAGGAACCGGTGCCAGGAAAGGGCAGTCGGTTTCCACCAGGTAGCGATCGGCGGGAACCTGTTGGGCACAGAGATGGGTGTCGACGGCCTTGGGGAAGGTGACCGTTCCGCTGAAGCTGATGTAGAGCCCCAGATCCAGGAATGACGCCATCTCCTGTGGGGTGCCGCCCCAGCAGTGCATCACCCCCCGGGGGCAACGCCCCTCAGCCTGTCGCTGGCGCAGCTCTTGAAGCATTGCCGCAGCGGCATCGCGACAATGAATGATGACCGGCAGATCCAGCTCCACAGCCAGATCGAGCTGGGGGCCCAGGACCGCCAGCTGACTCTCCAGGTTGGAGTCCCGGAAGAGATCCAGACCCAGTTCACCGATGGCCACCACCCTCTGGTCGTCGAGGGCGGCCTGACGCAGCACCGACTGGGTGGTGGGTCCCCAGTGCTCGGTGTCGAGTGGATGAACCCCCACCGAGTAGCGCAGCTCCGGAAAACGATCGGCCAGGGCCCGGATCGGAGCGATCTGGGATGGCTCCACGCAGGCATGCAGCAAGGACACCACCCCGGCTTCACGCCAGCGCTGGGCGACCGCCTCGAGGTCGGCCTCAAAGGTGCTGAACACCACGTGGCAGTGGGAGTCAACCAGCGCTGGAAGCGCGGTGGCCACGGCGGGCATGGTGTTGACGGTCATGGGGACGGCGAGCCGCTCAGGCGTTGCCGGCAACGGGCTCGATGGCCTGCTTGACGGCGGTGCTGAGCCGCGACTTCTGGTTGGCGCCGGTGTTGCGATGGATCACGCCGCGCTTGACGGCCTTGTCGATCTTGCTGAAGGCGGCGTTGAGGCTGGCCTGAACGGCCGTCTTGTTGTCCTCGCCGGGCTCCTGGCTGTAGGCGCTCACAGCCGTGAAGCAGCGCTTCATCAGCGTGCGCACCGCCGACTTGTAGGTGCGGTTCTGCAACCAGTTGCGCTCGGCAATCAGGATGCGCTTCTTCGAAGACTTGTTATTGGCCACAGGCGGGTTCAGCGCTGATTCAGCAGTTGTCGATCTTACCCTCAAGGCCCGCCGCCCGGAGAGCCAGCTCTAGCCTGCGAAACTGACCCAGCTGCGCCGCCCTCCGCCAGCGCCTTTGCCCGTGCCGAACACCCTGAGCGACCCCGCACCAGCCCTGGCCCTCGACAGCCTGGACGATCTCGATGCAGCCGCGGCCAGGCTCACACGCATCGCCGGCCGCACCAGTGGCGGTGCCAGCCAGGAGGCCGCCGCCAGAGTAGAGGCCATCCTCGAGCAGGTGAAGCGAGAAGGCGATGGCGCCCTGCTGGAGCTGAGTGAACGGTTCGACGGCTTCCGCCCGGATCCCCTTCGCATACCCCGCGAGGAGCTTGCCAGCGCCTGGAAGGCCTGCCCCTCTGACCTGCGCAGCGCCCTGGAGCTGGCCCACCGGCGCATCCTCGATTTCCATCAGCGTCAGAAGCCCGGCGACCTGGAGGTGACGGGTGTGCACGGCGAGCGCCTGGGGCGCCGCTGGCGTCCGGTGGCCAGGGCCGGGCTCTACGTGCCCGGAGGACGGGCCTCCTATCCCAGCACCGTGCTGATGAATGCCGTTCCAGCCCGGGTGGCCGGGGTCAAGCGCGTGGTCATGGTGACTCCCCCGGGTCCCCAGGGACTACCCGACCCCACGGTCCTGGCCGCCGCCCACCTGGCCGGGGTCGAGGAGGTCTACCGGGTCGGAGGGGCCCAGGCCATCGCCGCCCTGGCCTACGGCACCGAATCGATCCCGCGGGTGGATGTGATCAGCGGCCCTGGCAACCTCTACGTGACCCTGGCCAAGAAAGCCGTGTACGGCCAGGTGGCCATCGATTCCCTGGCCGGCCCCAGCGAGGTGCTGGTGATCGCCGACCAGAGCGCCGATCCGGATCACGTGGCGGCCGATCTGCTCGCCCAGGCCGAGCACGACCCCCTGGCGGCGGCCATCCTGCTCACCACCAGCGCCGCCCTGGCGGCGGCTGTGCCCAAGGCCCTGGAACAGCAGCTGCGCCACCACCCCCGGGCGGATCTCTGCCGTGCAGCCCTGGAGGACTGGGGACTGATCGTGCTCTGCCCTTCCCTGGAAGACGCCGCTCGGCTGAGTGATCACTTCGCACCGGAGCACCTGGAGCTGCTGGTGGAGCGGCCCGAGCCCCTGGCCGGAAGGATCGAGAACGCCGGGGCGATCTTCATCGGCGCCTGGAGCCCCGAAGCGGTGGGCGACTACCTGGCCGGTCCGAACCACACCCTGCCCACCTCCGGAACCGCCCGGTTCTCCGGTGCCCTGAGCGTTGAAACGTTCATGCGTCACACCAGCCTGATCGCCTTCAACCGCCAGGCCCTTGAGGCCACCGGGCCAGCGGTGATCACCCTGGCCGAAAGCGAGGGGCTGCACAGCCACGCCGATTCCGTGCGCCGCCGGCTCGACTGAATCACTCAGGCTGACGGGCTGACCCTCTCGAGATCCCGCACCCGTGGTTTCCCATCGACGATCTCGCCCACCAGGACCTGGTCGGTGAGATCCACGAACAGGCCGTTCTCCAGCACCCCCGGCAGGTTGTTGATCGCCTGCTCCAGGGCTGCTGGATCGGCGATGCCGCCGGCGAAGCTGAGATCGAGCACCAGGTTTCCCTGGTCGGTGACCACCGGGCCTGCCTTCCTCACAGCCATGCGCAGCTCACCGGTGGCGCCCATGGCCTCGAGTTCCGCCTTCACCTGGCGCCAGGCCCCGGGCAGGACCTCCACCGGCAGGAGGAACCCTAGGTTGAGGCGCTCCACCAGCTTGCTGGAATCCACCACCACCACGAAGCGGTCGGCCCGTCGGGCCACCAGCTTCTCCTGGACATGGCAAGCCCCACCCCCCTTGATCAGCTGGAAGGCAGGGTCGACCTCATCGGCACCATCGATCGCCAGGTCGATGCGGGACACGGCATTGAGGCTCTGCAGGGGGATGCCCAGCTCAGCGGCGAGCACCTCTCCCTGGAACGATGTGGTCACCCCGGTGATGCCGGAGAGTTCACCCCGCTGCAGGCGGGCGCCGAGTTCCTGGATCATCAGGGCAGCGGTGGAGCCGGAGCCCAGACCGAGCACCATGCCGTCCCGGATCTGATCGACGGCGGCCGTGGCCACGGCCAGCTTCATCCGGTCCTGCAGCTCGGCCATGGGGGTGGAACCAGGGTTTGTGACCGTAGCAAGCTCTCGGCTGAACCCCTGGAGAACCCAGCTGGCTCGGGGCGATTCAGGATGCCCGCGGCAGTGCGGCGGGCCGGATCGAGAGCTGCAGTTCCCGGTTGCCCCGCACCACCTTCAGGGGCAGGGCCTCACCGACACGAGAGGCCTCGACCCGCTGGAGCAGGGAGGCGGGATCGGCCACGGGATGATCGGCCGCCGCCACCACCAGATCACCACGCCTGAGCCCGGCGGATTCCGCCGGGCTGCCCTGGAGCACCCTCTGCACCAACGCGCCGTCGCGCTCAGGCAACTGCAGCACCGCCTCAGGGTCACGGTTGTTCTCGCGGGCGCGGCGAGCCGTGAGGGGAACCAGCTGCAGGCCCAGATAGGGGTGAACCACATCGGCGCCTGTGCGCAGCTGATCGGCCACTCCCCGGGCCAGGTTGATCGGAATGGCGAAGCCGAGGCCGGCGCCGGGACCGGAGCGCACCAGGGTGTTGATGCCGATCACTTCACCGGCCGCATTGATCAGCGGCCCGCCGGAATTGCCCGGGTTGATGGCTGCATCGGTCTGGATCAGATCGAGCCGCTTGTCGGCGAAGCCGAGGCTGTTGATGTTGCGGTGCAGGCTGCTGATGATGCCGAGGGTGACCGTGCGCTCCAGGCCGTAGGGGCTACCAAGGGCGATGGCCCAGTCGCCGACCTCCAGGGCTTCGGAATTGCCCAGGGGAGCTGCCTTGAGGTCCCGGGGGGCATCCTCGAGGCGCACCACCGCCAGATCGGTGACGGGATCGGCGCCCACCACGGTGCCATCGAGCTGGCGGCCATCCGCAAGGGTGATCACCACCTCATCGACCCTCTCGACCACATGGGCATTGGTGAGCACCAGCCCAGCGTCGATCACCACGCCGGAGCCCTGGCCCCGCTCACGGCTGCTGCCTGCCGGGTCGCCGAAGAGATCGCGCAGCAGCGGATCAAGCAGGGCCGGATCGAAGGCCTGGCGGGGCACTTCCCGCTCCGTGTCGATGCGCACCACCGATGGGCTGGACCGGCGGGCCGCCTCGGCAACGAAATTGTGGGTCCGCGCAGCAGCCGGCGGCGAAACGCTGGCCGGAGCAGCAGCAGCGGGCAGCTCGGGGGCGAGTGCCAGGGCCTTGGAGGGCAGCCCCAGGGTCAGGCCGATCACCAGCATCAAAGCCAGCCAGCGGCCAGCCCAGAAGCTGCGCAGGGGCGGAGTCGAACCGACGACGGAGCGGGCGTGAGCAGGACTGCACATGGAGCCGAGGTTAGGTCGCTGGATCGGCTGCCGCTGGCTCCGGCCAGGGCGACCAACGCAGCAGCCGCTGGCTCCAGCGCCCGTCGTCATGCAGCTCCAGCAGACGGCCGCCCGGGTCCTCCGGGCGGCCCAGCGGGCAGGGCTGCACCGCCCCGAAGGCACAGAGCGTGGAGGGACAGGCCAGTACGGGAACGGGAATGCCCTCCTGCCCCCCCAGCAGTCCCTGCCAGTGCTGATGGACATGACCGCAGAGCAGCAGCTGGGCTGAGGACGTCGCCAGGAGGATCCCGGCCAGCTCGGCGCCATCGCGCAGACGGATGGCATCGAAGTCCGGATCGCCGATCGGCAGGGGTGGGTGATGAACCACCACCAGGGCGGGGGAGGACTCCTCCAGCAGGCGCTGCCGCAGCCAGTCCCGTTGCCGGGAGCCGAGCCAGCCGCCAATGTCCCCGCTGCGATGGCTGGAGAGCAGCAGCAGACGCCAGGGGCCAAGCCGCAGCTCCGCGGGTGCCAGCACGGCATGGCGCCCCAGGGCCGCCTGCAGCAGGGCGGGGTGATCGTGATTGCCCGGCAGCAGCGCCACGGGCAGCCCGGAAGCGGTGAGCAGCTCTCGGAGCTGCACATAGCCTCCCCAGCTCTCGTCCTGGCAGAGATCACCGCTGATCAGCAGCAGATCCGGGACTTCCCCAAGGGCGGCGAGAGCCTGCTCCAGGCCATGGCGGAGCTGAGCCAGGGGGGTGCGGCCCCTGTAGCGACCCCGCCCCTGACGAAGAAGATGGGGATCACTGAGCTGCAGAACCCTGCGCGGATGACCGCCTGAGGACACCACCCCTGAATCCGTCTGACTGATGGGGACCCGCTCTTGAAGGGGTCGCAACAGAAGGAACCACGGATGGGGGCCTTCACACTAAGTTGCCGCAACAGCGCTGCCAGCCCATGGCCTCGATCCCCCCCGGCACCCGTGTGCGATGTGCCCTCTGCCAGGTGGAGATCCAAGGCATGGTGGGCGGCAAGGACCAGGTGATCTTCAGCCAGGGGGCTCCAGGAACCCGCGCCAAGCTCTGGGCCAGGGTCTGCCAGTACGTCAGGGAACCCCAACGCTGCCTCAACCAGGACCAGGCGCTCAGGGGCGAGGTCGGCGCCGACGACTTCTACGGGGAGGCCCCCAGCCTCGGTCTGTTCGACGCGCCGGATGGGGCAGCACCGTCAGCCTGAACCGTCAGGCGCCAGGGTCTGCCTTGCCGGCTTGTACGCTCAAGTTCATGCCCGGCGGGCATCACCCTGACCATCGAGTGCTGCCTCCCAGGCGACCTTGTGCTCAGGGGCAGTTTTCTGCAGAGGCCGGTCGGGCGTCCGACCCGCTCTTCAGCTCCGCCGGTGCCCCATCCACTCATCCCCGATCTGGAGCGTCTGGTCACCCCGCTCGCCGAGGCTTCCGGCCTGGCGCTTCAGGGGGTGGAGATCCAGGCCCACCGGCTGCCACTCACGCTGGTGTTCCAGATCCGCCACGCCGACGGACGGGACGTCAACCTTGACGACTGCGCCGCCTTCAGCGGTGTGCTCGGCGAAGTCGTCGAAGCCAGCGAGCTGATGCCCCAGGCCTTTGTTCTGGAAGTCAGCAGCCCTGGGATCGGCGAGGAGCTGCTCGATGACCGCGACTTCCACAGTTTTCGCGGGTTCCCCGTGGCGGTGCGCTTCCGGGATGGCCAGGGCCTGGAGACCACCCGCGAAGGACTGCTGCTGGAGAGGGACGAGGAGCACCTCCAGCTCAATCTGCGCGGCCGCATCAGCCGGATCCCCCGTTCCGATGTGATCTCCGTCCGCCTGGTCACACCCCACACGGACTGACCGCTTCCGCTCCCTCCCCCTCCCCTCACCCCTTTTTGATCCGATGGCACTCGTTCTCCTCCCCGGTCTGCAGAACCTGATCGAGGACATCAGTGAGGAGAAGAAACTTCCTACCCAGGTGGTGGAGGCGGCCCTGCGCGAAGCCCTGCTCAAGGGGTACGAGCGCTACCGCCGCACCCTTTACCTGGGCATCAGCGAAGACCCCTTCGAGGAGGATTACTTCAGCAACTTCGATGTGGCCCTCGACCTCGACGAGGAGGGTTACCTGGTGCTGGCCAGCAAGATCATCGTGGAGGAGGTGGAGAGCGAGGACCACCAGATCGCCCTGGCCGAGGTGCAGCAGGTGGCCGAGGACGCCCAGGTTGGAGACACCGTGGTGCTCGATGTCACCCCCGAGAAGGACGACTTCGGCCGCATGGCCGCCGCCACCACCAAGCAGGTGCTGGCCCAGAAGCTGCGCGACCAGCAGCGCCGGATGATCCAGGAGGAATTCGCCGATCTCGAAGACCCGGTGCTCACCGCCCGGGTGATCCGCTTCGAGCGCCAGTCGGTGATCATGGCCGTGAGTTCAGGCCTGGGCCGGCCTGAGGTGGAGGCGGAACTGCCGCGGCGGGATCAGCTCCCCAACGACAACTACCGGGCCAACGCCACCTTCAAGGTCTTCCTCAAGGAAGTGAGTGAGGTTCCCCGCCGCGGACCGCAGCTGTTCGTCTCCCGGGCGAATGCTGGTCTGGTGGTGTACCTGTTCGAGAACGAAGTTCCGGAAATCCAGGAAGGTTCGGTACGAATCGTGGCAGTGGCCCGTGAAGCCAATCCCCCCTCACGGGCCGTCGGCCCGCGCACCAAGGTGGCCGTTGACAGTGTCGAGAGGGAAGTCGATCCCGTTGGGGCCTGCATCGGCGCCCGTGGCTCCCGCATCCAGCAGGTGGTCAACGAGCTGCGCGGCGAGAAGATCGATGTGATCCGCTGGTCACCCGATCCGGCTCAGTACCTGGCCAACTCCCTCAGCCCCGCACGCGTCGAGATGGTGCGCCTGGTGGACCCTGAGGGGCAGCACGCCCATGTGCTCGTCCCCCCCGACCAGCTCAGCCTGGCGATCGGCCGCGAGGGCCAGAACGTCCGTCTGGCGGCACGTCTCACCGGCTGGAAGATCGACATCAAAAATGCCGCCGACTATGACCAGGTCAGTGAGGACGCCCGGGCGGCGGAGCTGATCGCCCTGCGCGAGGAGGATGAGCGGCAGCAGGCCGAGGCCGAAGCCCGCCTGGCGGTGGAGCAGGCCGCCCGTGCCGAGGAGGATGCCCGCCTGCGGGAGCTGTATCCCCTGCCCGAGGACGAGGAGGTGTACGACAGCTACGCCGAGGCCGGGGAAACCGAAGCGGATGGCGAGGCGGAGCCGGCGGCAGAGACCGAGGACGTGACCTCAGTCGAAGTCGATGCTGCGACTGAGGTCGAGACCGAATCCGCCACCGAACTGCAGTGAGCGGAGGAGTGGTGCTGCGGCGCTGCGTGTCCTGCCGGGAACGGCAGGATCGCCGCCTGCTCTGGCGGATCATCCGCCAGTTCGGGGATGGGGTGGTGCTCGAGGGGACCGTCACCGGGGCCATGGGCCGCTCGGCCTATGTCTGTCCTTCCAGCAGCTGCATCGAGGAGGCCAGGCGCCGCAAACGCCTGCAGCGCTCCCTGCGCTGTCAGGTGTCGGATTCCATTTACAGGGCACTGGAGGAACGGCTGAGCGAGTCACGCGCTGCAGCCTCTGAGGCAAGATGAACAGTGGCCGCACCGCGCGTGGGGCTCGGAGGCACACGGTGCCCCGACCGATCGGAGACCTGAATGACCAGCAGCGGCAAAGTCAGAATTTATGAGCTGTCCCGGGACCTTGGCCTGGAGAACAAGGACGTGCTCGACGCCGCTGAGAAGCTGTCCATTGCGGTCAAGAGCCACAGCAGCTCCATCAGCGATAGGGAGGCCGAGCGCATCCGCAGCCTGATCAGCACCCCCGGCAACGGTGGCGTAGCCCCGGTGGCCCAGCCCGTCCGGCCAACGCCACCGGCCAGTGAGCCGGCCAAGGCCATCCTGTCCGTCAAGAAGGCCGCCCCGGCCGCTCCCGCGCCGCCCACCACCCCGGCCGGTTCGGTTGCTGCCGCCAAGCCGAAGCCGCCGGCCAACAAGCCAGCAGGCAGCCCGCAGAAGCCTGCAGCCCCTGCCTCGGCCACTGTCCCGGCCGTCAAGCCACTCATCGTCAAGCCCGCCCCCAGGCCGGAGATCGTGGCGCAGGCTCCGGCCGCCCTGACGAAACCGGCGGCTCCCAATCAGCCGACAGTGGTGAGGAAAGTGGTGCCCCAGGCCGGACGTCAGGCGCCCGCCTCCGTCACGCCGGCCCGGCCGTCCGCACCTCTGAAGCCCACCCCGGTCTCAGCCGCTCCGGCCAAACCTGCGGGTGCCCCGAGCCGCCCGTCTGCGCCTCCGGTGAGCAAGCCCGAGCCACCCCAGGTGCGCAAGCCCGATTCGACTGCAGCGGCCAGCCCGAGTCCCCGGCCCGCCACCAGCCCCCGCCCCGTGCCCCGGGGCAGTACCCCTGCCCCTGCCCCCGCTCGGCCGACCTCGCCTCAACGCCCCGGGGCCCCGGCCCCCGTGCGAACGGCCAGCGGCTCAGGCACGGGCGCGGGCCGTCCGCAACTGGTGGGCCGACCCCAGCCCGGCCAGCCCGGCCCCAGCAACCGGCCGGCACCTCCTTCAGGCCGCCCGGCCCTGAGCCAGCGGCCTGCCGGCGCGCCCCAGCCGCGGCCCACCCCGCAGGTGGGTCGGCCCACCCAGGCCCGCAGCCCCCTGGAGCTGGTGGGCAAACCGATCCGACGTGATGCCGCCGGCCCCGGAGGCACAAGCCGACCAGGAGCTCCGGTGCGCCCCGGTATGCCTCAGGGCATGCGCAAGCCGGTGGCCCCTGGCGAGCTGATGCAGCTCCAGAAACCCGGCAGCCGCCCGATCGCTGCACCCCCTCGCCGGCCCGAGCGCAGCGAAGCCAGTCCCGACGCCCCCCGCCCCACCGCCACCCCGCCATCAGCCCCGCGGAAACCGGCCTTCCGCACACCCCAGGCTGCAGGGCCAGGCCGGGCACGGCGCCCGGAATGGGACGACAGCGCCAAGCTGGAGGCCCTGCGCAGCAAGTCGCCCCAGAAGCAGCGCCAGAAGGTTCACATCATCGGCGACAACGATGATGCGCTCACCGCCGAAACCGGCGGCTTCGCCGGCGAGCACGAAGCGATGGTGCTCCAGGCCAGCCTGGCCCGGCCGGCCAAGCCGCGCACCCGTCCCACCACGCCGGGCGCCAAGCCCGTGGTGGCGATGCGCAAGCGCAAGAAGGAAACCACCCGCCAGAGGCAGAGGCGCCGCGCCATGGAACTGCGCGCCGCCCGGGAAGCCAAGGCCACCCGGCCCGAGATGCTGATCGTGCCGGAGGGCAACCTCACGGTGCAGGAGCTGGCCGACCGCCTGGGCGTGGAGAGCTCCGAGATCATCAAATCCCTGTTCTTCAAGGGGATCATCGCCACGGTCACCCAGACCCTCGATCTCTCCTCGATCGAAACGGTCTCCGAGGAGTTTGGTGTGCCCGTCCTCCAGGACGACGTGGAGGAGGCCGCCAAGAAAACCGTCGAGATGATCGAGGCCAGTGACCTCGAGCACCTGATCCGCCGCCCGCCGGTGGTCACGGTCATGGGCCACGTCGACCACGGCAAGACCAGCCTGCTCGATGCCATTCGCAAGACCCGCGTGGCAGCCGGAGAAGCCGGCGGCATTACCCAGCACATCGGCGCCTATCAGGTCACGATTCCCCACGCGGGCGAAGACCGTCGCATCACCTTCCTCGACACCCCGGGACACGAAGCCTTCACCGCCATGCGGGCCCGGGGCACCAAGGTCACCGACGTGGCCGTGCTGGTGGTGGCCGCCGACGACGGCGTCCGGCCCCAGACCCTGGAGGCCATCAGCCACGCCCGGGCCGCGGAAGTGCCGATCATCGTGGCGATCAACAAGATCGACAAGGAGGGAGCCCAGCCCGAGCGGGTCAAACAGGAACTCTCCGCCCTGGAGCTTGTTTCCGAAGACTGGGGCGGCACCACCGTGATGGTGCCGGTGAGTGCCACCAAGGGCGAGAACATCGACAAACTGCTGGAGATGATCCTGCTGGTGACGGAGGTCGAAGACCTCCAGGCCAACCCGGACCGGATGGCGAAGGGCACCGTGATCGAGGCGCACCTCGACAAGGCCAAGGGTCCCGTGGCCACCCTGCTGATCCAGAACGGCACCCTCAAGGCCGGCGATGTGGTGGCAGCCGGGCCGGTGCTCGGCAAGGTGCGCGCCATGGTCGACGACTCCGGCAAGCGGGTCAAGACCGCAGGTCCTTCCTCGGCGGTGGAAGCCCTCGGCTTCAGTGAGGTGCCCACGGCCGGTGATGAATTCGAGGTCTACCCCGACGAGAAGATCGCTCGCTCGGTGGTGGGGGACCGGGCCAACGAAGCCCGTGCCACCCGCCTGGCCCAGCAGATGGCCTCCCGCCGGGTCTCGCTGGCATCGATGTCGGGTCAGGCCAGCGAAGGGGAGCTCAAGGAGCTCAATCTCATCCTCAAAGCCGATGTCCAGGGCAGTGTCGAGGCCATCCTGGGGGCTCTCGAGCAGCTGCCCCAGGGCGAGGTGCAGGTGCGGGTGCTGCTCTCCGCCCCTGGCGAGATCACCGAAACCGACGTGGATCTGGCGGCCGCCTCCGGTGCCGTGATCATCGGCTTCAACACCTCGATGGCCTCCGGTGCAAAACGGGCCGCCGACGCCAATGGCGTCGACGTCCGCGACTACGACGTGATCTACAAGCTGCTCGAAGACATCCAGCTGGCCATGGAAGGCCTGCTGGAGCCCGAGCTGGTGGAGGAACCCCTCGGGGAAGCGGAGGTGCGCGCCGTGTTCACGATCGGCAAGAGCGCCGTGGCCGGTTGCTACGTCACCAGCGGCAAGCTGCAGCGCAACTGCAAGGTGCGTATCCAGCGCAACAAGCAGGTGGTGTTCGAGGGCGATCTCGACTCCCTGCGCCGCAACAAGGACGACGTCAAGGAAGTGGCCACGGGCTTCGAGTGCGGCATCGGCTGCGATCGCTTCGCCAACTGGCAGGACGGCGATCGGGTGATGGCTTACAAGCTGGTCACCCAACGCCGCACCCTCAGCACCTGATGTGAGCCCCCGCAGCGAACCCCTGCTCTGGCTGCAGCTTCTCGGATTGGCAGCCATTCCGCCGGAGCTGCTGGCCGTGGTGCTGATCCTGGCGGGCGCCGATCCAGGTCCGGTCCCAGGTGTCGAGCGGCTGTTGCTCTGGGCGCTCGGCGCCCTGCTGCCGGCGGTGCTGCTGTGGCAGCGGCCGGCTGATTGCTGGTCGTTGCTGCTGCTGCAGACTCCGGCCCGGGGCCGCCGCGAGGTTCAGCGGCGTCTGAGTGCACTGCAAGCGCCACTGCCCATTCGCCTGCTGGCCGCTGCCTGGGCGCTGCTGTTGCTGCCGGCGGTCTGGCGTCTCGACTCCCTCTCCGCCCAGATGGCGGCCATCGCTCCTCTGCCGGAGGCCTCCCGGCTGGTCACGATCCTGCTGTCCGTGCCCGTGCTGGCCATTCTGGTCTGGCAGGGACAGCAGCTGGTCCAGGCCATCTGGCTGCTCAGCCGCAGCCCTGAGCAGGTGGAGGGAACGCCCGCCATGGCTCATGAAACACTCGAACGGGAGCGGTTGAGTCTTGGGCTGCCGCTGCTCCTCCCCAATCCGCTCAGCCTGATCCAGAACGGGCAACCCCAGGCCGCGACCCCCATCCCCTCAGCGGTCGCGCCAGAGCAGCAAGCCAAATCCAATGCAGGCGCTGAGCTGGATGAGCAGGTCTCCTGAGGCCACCTCCGAGCCCGCGGATGCACGCAGGGCCATGGCGGCCAGCCCGATCGCTCCCGAGGCGGCGAGGGCAAACCAGAGGGCACGCCTCAGTCCTTTCCAGGGGGCCTTGGCTTCCGCCAGTAGCCGCTCACGCCACTCCGGATCCAGGGGGGTGGAGCCGGGCTTGGGCTTGGACCGAGTCGAAGGCATGGACCAGGAGCCTGTGGAACCCCTGAATGCTAATTTCATGAAGATGCCGGTGTAGCTCAGTGGTAGAGCAACTGATTCGTAATCAGTAGGTCGTCGGTTCAAGTCCGATCACCGGCTTCAGTTGTAGAAACGTGCTTCCGACTCAGCCGCTCGGCCGTTCCCTAGTTACTGCCTGCACAAATTCTCCAAGACATAGCCCCACCGCAGCGGGGCCGCCGGCCAAGCGCCCCGCCCCTGAAGGATCAGGCGTTCAGTGGCACTTTAGGCCGGACTACACGTAGGTTACATCACCAATGATATTTTCGAACCCGGTGACATACATCGTCGTACCGCCAGCCGTGATGCTGGTCCAATTACATTCTAGAGCGGTGGCTTCGAAGGCTCCATCTCCCAGATGAAGGGAATCATAGCCCTGGCCACCATCAATGATCTGATGGCCGAATCCACGCACGACGTCGTCGCCGTGGCCCATTGCGACAGAGCCGCCACCTCCGAATCCCCCGAAGGAGGCATCAAGCGTATCGTCACCCCGGCCCATGTTGATTCCGTAGTGAGTGATCGGGTCACAGGGCTTGAAGCAGCCGACAGCCCCAACGTTGTTGTAGATACCAAAACCATCTTCTCCATTAGGACCAATAGCTGAGCCGCCGCCGCCCGCCACTCCCGTGATCAGGTCGTCGCCATTGCCGGTGCTGATTTCAGAGCCAGTCCCCTTGACGGAGATGCCATTTCCACCAGCGCCGCCCAACCCAATTGCACCTCCACCATCACCGCCGTTGCCATAGAGAAAGTCGTTGCCATTGCCGGAGAGGATCTGCCCACCATCCTTCACCAGTACCCCATCCCCACCACGACCACCGGCAAAGAGTGCATTTCCCCCATTGCCTTTCAGCGAAAAGAAGGAAGATCCCACGGCGGCATCACCGCCATTGCCTAGATCCAGCAGCCCAGTCACCTGAATCCCGGCCCCACCATTTCCTCCAAACCCGCCTGCATTTCCGCCATTGCCTCCAGTTCCAGCGACTGCGTCACCACCATTGCCCATCAACAGGTCGCCTTCAATCAAGACCCCGGTTTCTCCAGCGCCTCCCGCTCCAAGTGCGTCACTTCCATTTTTGCCAACTCCCAGGATCACATCCGTGTTGTTGGCGGTATTGACCGAGTCTGATCCGTTGAGTTCCACCCCTTCCGTCAGGCTCACCAAGACGTTGGAGGCATTGGAATTTTCCGTGCTGAACCATTCAAAAAGATTGATGGCCATGAAATCCACAGCGCGTTCAGGACGCACTGATCAACTACCTCTTTGTCATAACCTCTACCAAAGCCAGAGAGCCCAACCAGCAACAACAAGCAATCACACTACCGTTGAGTTATGGAAGAGCTTTCAAAGCTTTCAGATGTTGTTGTTTCATAACGCATCTGTCATGGTTGGGCCCGAAACGGATACGCCGACGTTTCAGATCCACCGGCCGCGTTGCCACCTCCCAAAAAAAGCCCCCCGCGTTGCGGGGGGCCATGGGGCTTAGGCCCTGTTGACGGGAGGTGGACCCGGAAGGTCCTCCTCAGGATCAGCCGATCGCCGGGGCGGTCAGCGCCACAGGGGTGGCTTCAGCGGAAGCCAGGTCCAGAGGGAAGTTGTGAGCGTTGCGCTCGTGCATCACTTCCATGCCCAGACCGGCGCGGTTCAGCACATCAGCCCAGGTGTTGATCACGCGG
>CALRMN020000008.1:0-179659 GCA_943369245.1 Synechococcus sp. UW140
TAGCGGCGAAGATAGTTGGAGGGTAGCTTCCTGCAAAAATAGCTCAATGCCAGGATAAAACAATCTGAACGCTCAAAGATCACTCCAGCACAGCTGAGAGTAGATGAGAAAAGCCACCCACGGGTGGCTTTTTTTATGGGCTAGGGGCCTTGTACTTTTGCTGTGGCTCAGCGACGCAGCGCAGCAGCCTGCGGGTTGGTTGGTGCAGCGAGCTTGGGCAGGCTGGAATGGAGCCCTGAGTCTTATGCCGTCTTGGCAGGGAGCGTTTAGGCTGATATTGATTCCTACCTGCTTGGCACGACGTGGATGCTTCGGAGGCCGATCAAAGATCTGATCGTGCTGGGAAGCGCCTGAAGCGGTTTGTGCGCCGGTTGTGGTGGTCTTGTCGACTCTGGAATCATTTCGATTGCGTTGATCTGAGTGCAGCGTTTGCTTATCACACTCTTCAATCTTTTTTCCCGATCCTTCTGATCATTCTTGCGCTTGCCAGTTGGATCCTTGGGCGGGATGATGGCCTGACCAGTCAGATCCTTGATTGGACATCTCAGCTGTTGCCGGAATCGGCTCAGCGGGTCGTGCAATCGACTCTGCTTCAACTTTATAGGCAACGGGGTGGGGCCGGCTTTCTCGGTGTTGCTGTGTTGTTGATCACCGCCAGTAATGCTTATCTCAGCCTGCAGCGAGGCACGGATCATCTCTGGTCCTTGCGCTTCAAGCGGGACTCCCGGGTGCGGATTGCGGAGGAGCCTCTGCCCGTTGTGCAGAATGTTGTGCTCGTGATCAGGCGTTTCCTGATGTTGCGTCTGAAGGCCACGCTGTTCCTGTTGGCTGTGGGAACCTTGTTCGTGATGGATCAACTGACCGTCAACCTTCGCTTCATGGGTTTTGAAACCTGGCGAGGTCTGACGGCTGCTCCTCTTGCCTGGGTGTATCACTACCTGTTTCCTGTATCAGCGCTGGCTGATCTGTTGGTGTCTCTGTTGGTTGCTTCGTTGGTATCGCTTGGCTTGTTGCGATTGTTGCCTTCTCGGAGAATCAGTTGGCACCTGCTGTTGCCTGGTTCAGTTCTTGTTGGATCTGCATACACACTGTTGAATCTGGCCGTAGGTCGAAGCATTGTGTCTCTAGGTACACGATTCCAGGCCTATGGCTTGATCGGTGGGGTCCTGGTGCTGACTCTGTGGGTCTGGCTACTGGGGCTGATCTACTATTTCGGTGTCGCCTACAGCGTGGTGTTGTCCACCTCAGGCTCAATGACCTCCGAGCACTTTGACCTGGGCGCTGGCCTCACTCAGGTTTCTCCCCCTGTGGAGGGGTCCCAGAGGGTTACCCGCTGATGGCTCTTCGGAGATCCACACCGGCCCCTCATTCAAGAAGCCGGACGAGTGAGCGACGATGATCAGAGCTGAAGATGTTGCGTTGGCCCAATCAAATCTGACCTTGCGTCCACTCCCCACGGCCCTTCTATTGCTGTGCGCTGGAGTTGGTGCCTGTGTCGTGGGGACATTCTTCACCCTGACCCTGATCCCAGTGCTGATGGTGGCCGGTTTCGCTGTGGCTTTTCTGTTCGGCGCGCTGGTTTGTGCCTGGGCCGGAGTGGAGGCGCTCGCAGCCCTTGAGCGTTGGTTGGAGAGTGATTCACGGTTTCAGCGCTGATGAAACGGCCGTTGCCCTGGTTCTGGATCCTGGTAGCTGGCCTGTTGCTGGCCGCCCCCACTCCCCTGGGCCGCCTGCTGCTGGACCTGCTGGGTGGTCTCACCCTGGCCGTGCTTCTGCTGCCCTTGCTTCTGGCCGGTGCTGGAGCCGTTGCTTTTCAGATCCTGAAGAGGCGTGTTCGTACCTGTACGGTCTGTGGTCTCACCACCATGGCTGCAACAACCTGCCCCGCTTGTGGTGCTCCGCTTCCCAGCAGGAATGACAGTGCTCCAGGCTCCTACACCCAGTCTGTTCCTGTTGATCAGGAGTTACCCAGGGGCCTCGCGTCCTGGATGTGGACAAGCGGTGGCCTCCCCACTGAAGTGTCTCCCGAAGATGGCAATCTCGATGTCAGTGATGTCACGATTGATGTGGAGTCAAAGGATGTTGATTCACGTTGAGCGCTGATCATGATGGCGGCATGTTGCCATGCTCCCATTGACGCAGTTGCTGACGTTTTTTATGAGGATGCAAAGATTGGTGGATCAAGAGTCGCTTCTATCAACTCTTTAAGGCTTTTCAAGGCTTTTTTCGGCTGATTTCCAGCAGACGTCGTTCTCTCAAGAAGAGAAAGAATGGGGCCGCAAAAGCGAAGGCAATCGTCACACTGCCGAGCAGAACGAACCACAGCCCGCGCATCTTCAGCCGGCGGGTTTCACTGATGATCCAGATGGTGACGGCAGTCGCTCCAATCAGTAGATCTCTTGACAGTGAACGCGCCGCGGGGTTGGCGTTGGCTAGCTCGATGAACTGGGCCAGGTTGAAGGCCTGGCCGTAGTCGCGGATGAATTCAGCGTTGGCCAGCCAGGGGAAGATGGCGCCTGACACGGCCAGAGACAGGTACACCCACTGCAACCATGGCGTTGGCGCCTTGCTCACCACTGTGGCGACGGTGGCCTCACCGCTGGGCCCTGATCCGGGCTCGTTGTTCGCTGGTCTCATGGTCCGGGCTCCAGGACGTTCAGATCTAGCTCCTCCACTTGCTGCTGCACCTGCTCAAGCACTTGCTCGCAGCGATCGGCATAGGCCACGGCACGTCTGTACAACCCCGCCATGGCTTCCACCTCCAGCTCTTCCGACTGCAGCGCCGCCAGGGTGAGCTCAAGGGCGGTCCGGCTCTGCGCGAACGTCAGGTGCTGGGTCTCCTCAAGCCAGCTGGCTTCGGCCGGCGCCTGGGAGGGGGGCTGACGCTTGCGGGTGCTCATGGCTCCGGGTGCTCGTGACGACGTCCGGTGACCCGGGCATCGGCGGTTCCATCCAACCACTGAACCTGAAGGCCCTCACCCACCTCCACCTGCTCGATCGAGCGCAGCAACTGGCCGGTGTCGCTGCGCACCAGGCAGAACCCTCGCTTGAGCAATTGCCTGGGCGAGAGGGCCTCCATGAGCTGGCGCCGTTGCTGCAGTTGTGCCTTGTGCCGCTGCAGCAGCTCCAGGGGCTGGAGCTGCTGCAGGCGCTGGCGCTGCGCGACCAGCCGTTGTTGCTCCCGATCCACTCTCCAGCGCAGTGTCTGCCGCAGCTGCTGCTGTCGCTGTCGCAGCTCCTGGCGCAGGGTTCGTTGGTCGGGCAGCAGAGCCACGATCGCCGCCGTCGGCGTAGCGGCCCGGTAATCGGCCACCAGGTCGGCGATCGTGGTGTCGTCTTCGTGGCCGAGACCGGTGACCACCGGCAGGTTCAGGGCCCCCAGGCCGAGGGCCACCTCCTCACTGTCGAAGACGGCGAGATCTTCGCGGCTGCCGCCGCCTCGAGCCAGCACCACTGCTTCGATGCCCAGGCGGCCGGCGGCCTGACCCACCAGCTCCAGGGCCGCGCAGATGCTGGCCTGCACGGCTCCTTGTACGGGGATCGGCACAACAAGAATCTTGGTGGCAGGCCAGCGTTCGGCTGCGGTGCGCAGCATGTCGGCCAGGGCGGAGCTGGGGCTGCTGGTGAGGAGCGCGATCACCGCGGGGCATTCAGGCAGGGGCTGTTTGCGGGAGGGATCAAACAGACCGCTGCCTTCAAGGCGCTCCCTGACACGCTCGAACTGGCGGAGGACGCTGCTCAGGCTGGGGCGGATATCGAGAGCCTGGACGCTGAGACTGGCCCGCGCGCCCCAGAAGTTGAGCTTGCCGACGATGATCACCCCATCGCCATCGGCTGGTGTGAAGCTCAGGCGCGGCAGTTGAGAGGCCCACACCACCGCCGCAATCGAGGCCGTCTCATCCAGCAGCGTCATCCATAGGTGGCCTTTTTTCAGCTGCGGCCGAGAGACCGTGGCCTCCAGCAGGAATCGGGGAGCGAAGCCCCGTTCCAGCAGGGTCCCGATCGAGCGGTTCAGGTCGCTGACGCTGTAACGGGGCAGAGGCTGGCCACTGGTCTCTGCCGCCAGTTCCGGGGCCCCGCTGGATGTGACGCGTGTCAATGCTCCAGCCGCCCGTAGCAGTACCCCCAGTAGAGACTGATCGCCGAGGCCGTCAGAAAGAGCAGGCGGCCGAACGGGTGGTCGAAACGAATCAGCCCCGCCGCGGCGATCACCAGGACCGTGCTCAACAGGCGTGAACCATCACGCCGATTCTTGACGAAGAACGGAGCCAAAGGCACGAAATGCCGAGGGAGTCGATGATTCTGGCTGACAGCTCAGGCGATGCGGGTGCGGGCTTTGGCTGCTCAACCCGCCGCTCCAGCCAGAATGGAGATGACGGCGCGATTAAAAACCCCACCGCCTCCACTTGACGGAAGCGATGGGGTTGCCTGGATCAATCCTGGTGACGAGCGAGGAGGGATCTCGTGGGCTCAACCCAGGCCGATCTGGGAGAGAATGCCCTGGCCGGTGAGCAGTTCGGTGGCCAGGCCGATCACGAAACCGAGCATGGCCAGTCGGCCGTTCCAGGTTTCAGCGAAGTTGACGAAACCGAAGCGAGGTTGGGTGGTGTCAGACATGGGTGGCTCCAGCGGGCCGCTCAAGTGTAACGAATCTTGGAGCTGGCTTGACGTCGGGCTGCGGTCAATTTCTTGTTCGGATTTCCGGTCTGCCGGCCAGACTGGTCGGAGCCGCGACGCCGTCTCCTCGGGGAAGCTCCCATGACCAGCAGACCAGGGCTGCACGTGTTCTGCACTGGCCGCGCCCTGGGCTCGGGATCCCCGCTTCGATTGACTCAGGGCTGTCCGGTTGATCCCTGGCGGCTGCGGGTCTGGGCGCGGCTGGTGGACGCAGTGGGCACTGCCTGAGCGGGATCTTCTGGCCAGGGATGCCTGGGGTAGCGCCCTCTGAGCTCCCGGCGCACCTGGGCGTAGCTTCCACGCCAGAAACCTCCCAGATCCTGGGTGATCTGCACTGGGCGCCTGGCTGGGGAGAGCAGATGCAGGCTCACAGGCAGCTCACCCTCCAGAACTCTGGGCCCCTCGCTCAGGCCAAACAGTTCCTGGAGTTTCACGGCGAGCACAGGCTCGCCACTGCCATACTCCAGCCGGGCCCTGCGCCCGGTGGGAAGGATGATCTGGCTGGGGAGCAGGCGTTCCAGCTCCTGGCGTCGCTCCCAGGCCAGGCCGCTCCAGAGCGCCTCCTTCAGGTCGATCTGGCGCAGATCATCCAGGGCGCGCAGGCCCAGCAACTGATCCCCAAGCCACTGCTCCAGCTCTCGTTCCAGCGACGCCTCGCTGCGGTCGGGCCAGGGTTCTCCCAGGCGAACATGGGCCAGGGTGAGGCGGTGTTGGAGGTCACGGCTGTCGCGGGTCCAGGGCAGCACCCCCAGTCCGAGCGAACGGATGCCTTCCAGCAGCGCCCTCAGCACAGTCGCTTCTGGCGGATCGTCCCAGGGGCGACGCTCCAGCACCAGGGCCCCGAGCCGCCGCTCGATCACGGCCCGCACCCGTCGCTCGGCCGGCTCCCAGCTCACCAGCGGCAACTGGCAGCCCTGCTCGACCTGAAGCCTCTCCAGGCTCTGGCGCTGCAGCGGCAAGGCCTGGAGGATGCGCACATCGCTGCCGCTGCCGTCCACCGTGGCCACTGCCAGCATGGTGTGGCCAGCCAGGGGGTCGTGGGCCGGCAGTTGGGCGCCACGGCCACTGCGCATGAGAAAGCGCCCCTTCGCCTCCAGGCGTGCCAGCGCGATCCGCTCGGGATAGGCGCAGCTCAGAAGCCATGCTGCGGCTTCAGCCTCCGCCAGGGAGGAACTGCCGGCTGGCAGGGAGTTCCCCTGCAACTGCTGCTGGAGCTGCCGGCAGAGTTGCCTGAGCGGCCCACGCCGGGGATCTCGCCCCTCCTGGCGCAGCCAGTCGAGGCGGGCCATCAGGTCGCTGCCCGCCCCCTGGCCTGCCAGGGGGTCGCGTTCATTGAGCAGAGTCGCCAGCTCGCAAGCCAGCCGGGCCCGGCCCAGGCGCTGCCCCTCCAGCAGCATGTGAGCCAGGCGGGGATGCAGCCCCAGCTGGCCCATGGCCCGGCCATGGGCGGTGAGCACCCCCTGCTGGTCGACGGCGCCCAGCTGAGCGAGCAGCTCCAGGCCCTGGCGCAGGGCGGCCTGCGGAGGCGGGTCCAGCCAGGGGAGTGATTCCCCCAGTCCGGCCCCCCAGCGGGCGAGTTGCAGCACCAGGGGCAGTGGATCCGCTTCCAGCAGCTCTGGGGGGTCGTAGGGCGGCCGCCGGTGCTGCTCGGCCGCCGACCAGAGTCTGACGCAGCGCCCGGGGCCCAGACGGCCGGCCCGTCCCCGCCGCTGCTCGGCGCTGGCCATGCTGGCGGGCACGGTGACCAGCCCGTCCATGCCGGTGCGGGGATCGAAGCGGCTGCGCCGGCTCAGACCGCTGTCGACCACCAGGCGAACGCCCTCGATGGTGAGAGAGCTTTCGGCGATGCCGGTGGAGAGCACCACCTTGCCGCCGGCATGGTGGCTGGCGCCGAGGACGCGGCTCTGGGCCTCCAGAGACAGCCCTCCGTGCAGGGTCTGGAGTTCCGCCCGCTGCCCCCAGCGGGTGGCTTCGATCGCCCGCAGCGTCAGCTGGATCTCCCGTTGCCCAGGCAGGAACACCAGGGCTGTCCCGGCATCGTGCCCCTCCTCCCGCAGCCAGTGGCCCTCCAGGGCGCGCACCACCTGGGCCCCAAGGGACTCCCTCTCCCTTGGCGGTTGGTGGTGCAGCTCCACTGGATGGCTTCGCCCCTCGCTGCTGATCACCACCGCTTCCGGCAGGTGCTGGCTGAGGGGTTGCAGATTGAGTGTGGCCGACATCACCAGGAGCCGCAGCTGGGGATTCAGCAGAGGGCGGGCTTCCCGCAGCAGGGCCAGGGCGAGATCAGTGTCGCTGCGTCGCTCGTGAAACTCATCGAAGATCACCGCCGCCACGCCATCCAGGGCGGGATCGTCCTGAAGGCGGCGCAGGAACAGGCCATCGGTGAGCACCTCCAGGCGGGTTGCCTTGGAGCAGCGCTGCTCCAGCCTCACGCGGTAGCCCACCCTGGCGCCCACCGGCTCGCCGAGGGCTGCGGCCAGACGGGTTGCCGCGGCCCTGGCAGCCAGCCGACGAGGCTCGAGCATCAGGATGCTGCCCAGCTCACGATCGCTGGAGGCCAGGTGCTGCAGCAGGGCCAGGGGGACGCGGGTGGTCTTGCCGGCCCCGGGCGGGGCCTGGAGAAGAAGGGTGCCGCCAGGAGGGAGTTGGCGCACGATCTCCGGCAGAAGCGGGTCGATCGGCAACGCTTCCCCGTGGCGGCTGCAGGGGAAGCCCATGGAGTTCAGCGGGGGGTGATCGAACCCGCAGGGGAAGGCGTCTGAAGCGGTGCCACGGGGCTCAACTGAGGAGCCGCAGGACAAGAGCCAGCAGGGCAGTGCTGAGCAATCCCAGGGATGCCAGCAAGCGCACAAGCGGCCCGACGGACAGGCCCAGAGAGGACATGAAGAAAATCGGAAGAAGTGGATACCAGTGTTTTAACGCCGCCCGATGGGGTGGGCGGTGTGGATGGCCACGTTTCGTAGCCACACGTTGGAATGACCACAGAGCCGGGCGCCGCTGATCAGCGCACGTGACGGGCCCCATCCACCGGGTGATAAGACTCTCCGGTGGTTTCCTCGTAGACGATCGCCGGAAGACCCGTCTCGAACATGGTCTGGAGGGCCTCTTTGAGGTAAGGGTTCCAGCCGCCGGTGCTCACCTTGCCGTGGCGCACGGTCCAGTCCCAGGTGCCCTGCAGGTCGCGGGGGATGCGGCCTTCACGGTCGCGGCGGGCCACCAGGTCCTGGGATTCCACCAGCCCGACCAGAATCGGGTCCTTGCCGTAGGCGGGCGTGAGGCTCAGCTCCAGGCGAATGGGGTCGTCCTTGATCAGGTGAAGACGGAAGCGGGGGGGGAGCTTCAGTCCGCGCAGCACAGCAGCCACGATGCGTGTTTTCTGATCCAATTCTCGGCCTCCGCCAGAACTCGGGTTCACCATCCGGTTGTACCAGCCGGATGGCTCGCACCAAGATATGAAGGAGCCGGATCAGTCGGACTGGGCCGGCAGCTTGGGGGGGTCGTTGTCGCCACCGAAGCGCACGGTGAGCAGATCCTCAGAGGTGATCTGCCCATCGGCATCGAGCAGCTCGGGATGGATGGTCAGCCTGCCTGTGCGGTCTCCCGCAGGCTGGACAAGGTCAGCCTGAGTGGGAGCCATGGAGCTTGAGCCCCCGACGTCGCCTGGGCGGGGTACGGCCGAGAACCCCCTCGCCATGACCTTGAAGGCCTGCCAAAGGAGAAGCAGCATGCAGGCGCCGTAGAGGATCGGAAAGGTCTGAGACAACAACGGTGCCATCGGCGTCTCGGCGGTGCTGGGGGAAAGCCCGTTCACACTTCCATCATTGCCTGGATGAGGCTCCCTGGGCGAGCTTCCAGGCCCAGAGACTGCTGCAAGCGGCCCCGAAGGCCAGAAAGATCAGCAACAGGGAGCTCGTATCCATGATTCGTTTACAAATCTTTGTTAAGCCTAGGTGGTGGCCTGGCCGTTCGTGTGGGTGCTCCCCGCTGCACTTCGTCACACCTTGGCGGGTGACCGGCCTTACGTGCAGACCGCCACTGCCGTTACGGTCCAAAAACTCGTGTGCTTCCCTGCCGTGACGACGATGAATCTCCGCTGGCACCGGCCCCTGCGCCCCGTTCTGCCCCTGGTTCTGCTGCTGGGATCTCCTCTGCTGCCACTTGCTCCCCTGCCTGCCCTGGCCAGGCCTGCGGCGGCCGCCTCCCTCTCCCGCCAGTCGTTCGTGGCTGATGCGGTGCGCCGCTCGGGTCCTGCCGTGGTCACGATCGACACCGAGCGCACCGTGGTGGGCCCGGGCAGCGGCGGACTGCCGCCGGGGATGATGCTCGATCCCTTCTTCCGGCGCTTCTTCCCCCAGGCCCAGCAGCCGAGTCAGCGCACGGAGCGGGGCCAGGGCAGCGGCGTGATCTTCCAGTCCAATGGGCTGATCCTCACCAATGCCCATGTGGTCGAGAAAAGCGACAGGGTCTTCGTGGGGCTCAAGGATGGGCGGCGCACCGAGGGCAAGGTGATCGGTCTTGACAATCTCACCGATCTGGCCCTGGTGCGGTTGATGGAGCCAGGCCCCTGGCCGGTGGCCCCCCTGGGCAATTCCGACGCTCTTCAGGTGGGGGACTGGGCGATCGCGGTAGGGAACCCCTATGGGCTCGATAACACTGTGACCATGGGCATCGTCAGCAACCTCAACCGCAACGTGGCCAAGCTCGGAATCACCGACAAGCGGCTGGACCTGATTCAGACCGATGCGGCGATCAATCCGGGCAATTCCGGTGGCCCCCTGCTCAATGCCGACGGTGAAGTGGTGGGGATCAACACCCTTGTTCGCTCAGGTCCCGGCGCTGGTCTGGGCTTTGCCATTCCGATCAACCGGGCCAGGGAGATCGCCAATCAGCTCCTGGCCACGGGCCGTGTCAGTCACCCGATGATCGGCGTGGGGCTGGACAATCTTCCCCCCGAACTGAAGCGCAGCCTCAGTGGCGGTGCGCTGGTGCGTTCGGTGATGCCTGGAGGCCCGGCCTCAAGGGCTGGCCTACGCAGTGGAGACGTGATCGTGGCGGCGGCAGGCAAGCCGGTGGCCGGTCCGTCTCAGATGGTGGAGGCCGTGGAGGCCAATGGTGTGGGGCGGCCGATGGCGCTCAGGGTGATGCGGGGCGGAACCCCGGTTCAGCTTGAGGTGGTGCCCATGGGGATGGACAGTGTGGGAAGACAGACCAGGTGAGCGCCACCGAGATGACCCCTGGAAGACAAGGGAGCACCATGGCAACCATGGGCTCCCCTCCAGGCTGGATCGGCGCCGAACCCTGATTCAGAGAACATCCATCGAGCCGTTGACATTCGGCTGGGAGGAGCTCTCGCGGGAGAGACCAGGGGCTGACTTCGCCAGGCCTCCGAACTGGCTGGGGGTTCCCAGCTGCTGGCGCATGATCCATTCCGTGGCGGCTTTCTGGGTGTGCCAGGCCTGGAGCAGTTGCTTGGCCAGGCCACGCAACGACTGGGGATCTCCAGTGGAATCGATCATGCGGCTCATGCGCTCCAGCTCAAACTTTTGGCCGAGGCTGAGGGCGAGCGGTTCGGACATACGAGGCATCGCGACGGGGCAGTGAAGCCACGCCAATGCTACGAAGTGTTTCGGATGCTCGCGTAGCGACCGGCACAGAGTTACCGATTTCTTGTCAGGGTCTGCCCATGGTGTCGGAGGGGCTCAGTGGTGCTCCCTGAGCTGCTCCACGCACTGGGTGATGCACTCGCCGTCGTCGAGGGAGCAGGTGGTGATGCACTCGAAGTAGCTCTCCACCGAATCACCGCCGTCGTCGTGGCCGAGGCTGGTGGCGGTGGTGAACACGGCCATGCCCATGGCGGGTAGGGGGGAGCCTGCTCCGCCCTGGCTGGCTGGGGGATGGCCGAAGGAATGGGTCATGCGCCGGACCTGGGTATGGGGATAAAGTCAGGATATGGAGATCATTCCGGCGGGTCCAGGCAGTTGAGTCTTTTTGCTTACTGAAAGATGAAGTTGTTTGTGCTTGCTTTAGAGATTCAGCTGATCCAGGGCTGAGGGGTCTGTTTACGCCGTTCAGCTCCCGGTCCGGGCGCGGCGTGCCTCGCTCTTGGTCTTCTGTTTCTGCCGGTTGGCCTCCTGGCGGGCCTGTTTCGCGCGTTCCTGCTGGGCGAGGCTTAGGGCTTCGGCCTCTTCGGCTTTTTTCTCCTGGTAGTAGGCATAGTCGCCCCGGTAGAGCACCAGTTCGCCCTCGCGCAATTCCACGATGCGGTTGGCCACCTGGGAGATGAAGTAACGGTCGTGGGAGACGATCAGCGCGGCTCCTTCGTAGCCCTGCAGGGCCGACTCCAGCATCTGCTTGGCGGGAATGTCGAGGTGGTTGGTGGGTTCGTCCAGCACCAGCAGGTTGCAGGGGGTCAGCAGCATCAACGCCAGGGCCAGTCGGGCCTTCTCGCCGCCGCTGAGCTGGCCCACCGCCTTGAACACATCGTCGTTGCTGAAGCCGAAATTGCCCAGCAGAGAGCGAACTTGGGTCTGGGTCCAGTCGGGCACGGCCTCGAACAGGGTGTCGACGACGCTGCGCCCGAGATCGAGGGCTTCGGCCTGGTTCTGCTCGAAGTAGCCCGCCACCACGTTGTGCTCCCCCAGACCGGCCTGGCCCCCGTCGGGGGGTTCCAGCCCCATCACCAGGCGCAGCAAGGTGGATTTGCCCGCCCCGTTCGGGCCGACGAAGGCAATGCGATCCCCCCGCTCCACCTCGAGATTGGCTCCCAGAAAGAGGATCTTTTCGCCGTAGCTGTGGGTGAGGTCGTCGATCACCGCCACCTGGCGCCCCGAGCGGGGAGCCGGCGGGAACTGGAAGCGGGGGCCTGAAACGCCCTCGAGAGGGGCCTCGATCCGCTCCACCTTCTCCAGCAGCTTCTCGCGGCTCTTGGCCTGCGTGCTGCGGGTGGCGCTGGCCCGGAAGCGGTCGATGTAGGCCTGCTGGCTGGCCAGTTCCTTCTGCTGGCGCTCGAAGGCGGCCTGGCTGGCTTCCCGTTCGAGGGCCTTCTGCTCCAGGTGCTGGCTGTAGTTGCCCAGGTAGGTGCGTGACACACCGCGCTCCGTTTCGACGATCAGGTTGCAGACCCGGTCGAGGAAGGCGCGGTCGTGGCTGACCACCACCATGGGCACCTCCTGCTCCAGCAGATACCCCTCCAGCCACTGGATCGTCTCCACATCCAGGTGGTTCGTGGGCTCATCCAGCAGCAGGAGATCCGGGTCCTGCAACAGGATCTTGCCCAGGGCGATGCGCATCTGCCAGCCGCCGGAATAGGCTCCCACCGGCTCTTCGGCCCCTTCGGGAGTGAA
Source organism: Synechococcus sp. UW140 (assembly GCA_943369245.1). Taxonomy (GTDB): domain Bacteria; phylum Cyanobacteriota; class Cyanobacteriia; order PCC-6307; family Cyanobiaceae; genus Regnicoccus_A. Next base: position 12,021 of record CALRMN020000008.1, read on the forward strand.
GCCGAGGGTGGGTAACAGTTTGTCGATGCGGGCATCGAGCTCATAGCCGTGCAGCGCTTCGAAGCGGCTGTGCAGCCGGCCCAACTCATGGATCAGCTCATCGAGGTGGCCGGGATCGCTCGCCGCCTGATCGCTGGCCATCTCGTGCTCCACCCGGTGCTGGCGGATCAGCACATCGGCCGCCTCGCCGAAAGCCTGGAAGAGCTCCTCCCGCACACTGCGGTCCAGATCCACGTCGAATTCCTGGCGCAGGTAGGCGATCCGGGGATTCCCCTGGCGCACCACCTGGCCTGTGCTGGGTTCCTCCAGGCCGGCGATCAGCCGCAGCTGGGTGGATTTACCGGCCCCATTGACGCCCACCAGACCGACCCGGTCCCCGGCCTTGACCTCCCAGGTGACATCCCGCAGCACCTCGCCAGTGGGATAGATCTTCGAGACACTTTCCAGACGGAGCACGGTTTGGGCGGATCAGCTGTGAAACGTCATCATCTCCGCTCGGCCCGATCGCGGTGGCTCGATCCTCGCCAGATGGGCGGATCCGATCGGTGGCGGGGCAGACTGCAAGTCTTCTCCCGCCACCGCCCTTGATGGTGAAACGTCTGGAGCAGGTGGCGGCGCTCGTGGTGGCGGCCGGCCTGGCAATCGTGAGCTACTGGCTGTTCTTCAGCTGGGCCCAGGGGGACCGTGAGCTGCGCCAGAAGCCTCGCCAGGTGCCGGCCATCCAGGCCGAGCCGTCAGTCCCCGGCGACCGGCAGAGGCCCTGAGCTGAGCGAGTGAGGCAATCCTGGGGTCAGAGCCCTCCGCGGGCCTTGATCAGCCACTGTTTGCTGTCCAGATCGTCGAGGGAGGCGAGATGCTCGCGAACCGATGCCTCTGTGACGGGCAGATCGAAATCGGCTCCCATGGTGATGATCCGCTCGATCGTGCCCTTGGGATCCTGCAGGGCCTGGCGAAACAGGGACTGGGTGAGGACTTCATCGGAGCGGATCCGCTCGTAGAGCGCGGCGGCGTTGGCCGCGGCGGCCGGTTCGGGCGGGTGCTCGGTCATGGGTGATGGCCTGGCGGTAACAGGCGGAACTCTCAACATGGCACCCTATGGCGGCTGTCCAGCCAGGGCCAGATTTTGTTGGCTGTTGTTGGAGGTGTCACCACGACCGGCTCAGGCTCAGGCAGCGGGTTCACCCCCAGAAATGACTCAGCTCGATCAGTGCGCCCGGAGACCAGGCCAGCCATGATGTGTCCTGCCGGAATCCGTCAGAAGAGGGCGCACAGGATCGGCACGACTCCCGCGGCCCAGCATGGAGGTCAGGCGAAAAAACCTTCAGGCGGCCTGAGGCGGCTCCACAGATTCGCCTGATTCGGTTCCGCCGGGGGGGCGCTCCAGGCTGCGGGCCTCCAGGCAGAGCAGCTGGCGCAGCTGGGCGTAATTGGCGGCCAGGGGCTGGCGGCCTTCCTGGAGGGCGTTGAACTCGGCGCGCTGCAGCACATGATGCAGATGGGTGAGCAGGTAAGTGCTGATCACCGCTGAAACCTCGACCTCGCTGGAGCCGGCCCCGCGGGTGCTGGGGGTCCCGGGGGAGGCCTGACGCTCCTTGGTGCGACGTGGCTTCGGAGGCTGTCCTGCCGCCGACGTGAGCGCGCTGTTGGGCATGGCTCGTGCTCGGAGCACTTCAATCTTAGTGCCGGATACTATCCGTTGGGATCTCTGTACACTGGTGTGTAACGCGTGGGATCTGTTCCGCTGTGGCCACTCGCCAGACCTCCACGAGCGGCCGCCCCAAGTCCCCCCGCATTCAGGTGGTGCTGCCGGAGGAGCTCTGCGACCGCCTCACCGCGGCTGCCGAAGCGGAATCGCGCACCGTGAGCAACATGGCCAAGGTGCTGATCCAGCGGGGGCTCGACAGCCTCGAGCTGGCAGGAGCTCAGCGTCCCCCGGTGATGGGCCAGCGCGCCAGCGGCCCCGGGAGGCCCACCGAGCGCTTCCGCGAGGTACTGGAACGTCAGGAGCGCAGCCAGCCCCGACGGCTGCGGGGGCTGCCGCGGCGCCTGCGCTTGCCCCGCTCCAGCGCCTGAGTCGCTCCTTTCGGGCTCAGAGGGTCGGATCAGCCCTGACCCCCATCACCGCTGCACGGCGAGCCCCGGTCACCGATGGCAGGCACCCGGGGTGGCCATGGTGATGCCACCAGGCGAACAGGGCAAAGCCGAGGGCCTCACGGGCGGCCTCGTCAAGGCCCAGCTCCGCCAGCGGCCGCACCCACAGCCCCCGGCAGCGACGCCTGAGCTGATCCATCAGCATCCCGTTGCGGGCTCCGCCTCCCGCCACCACCAGCTCGAGTGGGCTGGGCCCATGGCGAAGATCGGACGCCACCACAGCCGCGCTGAAGGCCGTGAGGGTGGCCAGGGCGTCGGCCGGCTCCAGGGGGGCTCCAGCGGTGGCCGCCCGCTGCTCCAGATCAAGCAGACGCCGCTCCAGATCCGGTAGGCCGAACTCTTCCCGGCCGGTGGATTTCGGTGGCCGCTGTTGGAAGAAGGGCTCCTGCAACCACGACTGGATCAACTCCTCCTGCACCACGCCCCGGCTGGCCCAGGCGCCTCCCTCGTCGTAGCTGAGGCTGCCCTGGCTGAAGCGGCTCACCGCCAGGTCGATCAGACTGTTGGCCGGGCCGCAGTCCCAGCCGCGCACGGGTTGCTGGCGATCGGGGCCCTGGGCTGGCGGCAACAGGGTGAGGTTGGCGATCCCGCCGAGGTTGAGCACGGCGCGCCAGCCCCCGATCGGCTCCAGCAGGGCTGCATCGGCTGCGGGCACCAGAGGGGCGCCATGCCCCCCCAGGGCCAGGTCGTGGGCGCGCAGATCGAACACCACGGGCCGCTCCAGCAACTGGGCCAGCAGCGGCCCCTGCAGCAGCTGCCAGCTGGCGCCGCGCCGGCCCCCCTGTGGGGCCCGGTGCCAGATGGTCTGGCCATGGCAGCCCACGAGCTCGGCGCGGCCGCCTGGATCGCAGCGGCGGGCGCACTCGGCCTGGGCCTCGCTCACGGCTTCGGCCAGATCCAGCAGTGCGGCCGCTGCCAGTGGCTGACCCTGCCCGACTGCGATCAGCTGGGCCCTCAGATCGCTGGGGTAAGCATGGAAGCAGTGGTGGAGCACACGCCAACGGGGGCGCGCCAGGGGGCCCTGAAAGCTGGCCAGCACCGCGTCGACCCCATCGGCGCTGGTGCCGCTCATCAGTCCGAGCACCAGGCTGGGACGCCCAGGGACCATCACAGCCGGGGCAGGCCTGCGAGCGCCTGAACGGTTCCCATCACCACCTGCAGATCCCCCTCGCTGAGCACGTGCGAGGCCGGGGGGTTCACCGAGAACCGGTTCTCCGGGCCGGCGGCCAGAACGCTCAGCTCATCGTTCTTGCGGTGGTTGAGGTCGCACAGGGAGCGACCGATGAAGGACTGGGGGACCTGGATCTCCTCAATGCTGTTGCGATCGTCGAGTTTGAGCCGCTCCAGGAGGTTGGGGCACACCAGCTGACGGGCCGGCTGCTCTCCCTGCATGCGTGAGGGGAACACCACCTTTTCATCAGTGCAGTCGAAGGTGCGGGCCTCGATGGCCGGATCCACCTGGCGCCGGGCACCGCAGCGCACCAGTTCCTTGCAGACGGCTGTGCCGAAACGGCCCACCCCGATCACCGCGAAGCTGTCCGGTGCGGCCGATCCGGCTCCCTGCCAGCGCCACCAGTTGGTCATCGAGGCTCATCCGCATGCGGAGCCATTCTGTGACCCGCACCCACCGCGAGCCGCTGCGCCTGTCCCCCGCCACCGGCCAGATAAAAAAAATCCCGCCGGAGGCGGGAGTGGACAGGCCCATGAGGGCGATTGCCGGGCTGGTCCGTTCAGGCCTGCTGGGTGCTCACTTGTTCGGCTGGGGCGTCATGCGCAGGTAAGGCTTGATCTCGGTGACACCCTTGGGAAACTTGACGCGGGCGTCTTCGGTGGCGATGGAGGGCACCACCACACAGTCTTCGCCGTCCTTCCAGTTCACCGGTGTGGCCACCTGGTAGTGGTCGGTGAGCTGCAGGGAATCGATCACCCGCAGGATTTCATCGAAATTGCGGCCGGTGCTGGCGGGGTAGGTGATCTGCAGACGCAGCTTCTTGTTCGGATCGATGATGAAGACCGAGCGCACCGTCAGGTTGTTGAGGGCGTTCGGATGGATCATGCCGTAGAGATCGCTGACCGTCTTGTCGGAATCCGCCAGGATCGGGTAATCCACGACGGTGCACTGGGTTTCGTTGATGTCGGAGATCCAGCCCTTGTGGCTTTCGGCCGAATCCACGCTCAGGGCGATCGTTTTGACGTTGCGCTTCTCCCACTCGGGGCGCAGGCGCGAGACCTCACCCAGCTCGGTGGTGCACACCGGGGTGTAGTCGGCCGGATGGGAGAAGAGCACGACCCAGCTGTCGCCGGCGAAGTCGTAGAGGTTGATCGGACCCAGCTGGGACTGCTGGGTGAAATCGGGCACGGTGTCGCCGAGTTGCAGCGTCATGGGAAAAAAGCGTGTTGGAGGGAGAGGAAGAGGGTCGTGGCGGGAAGGGGCGCCCTTCCGCGGCCGCATCCCAGGCACGGGTCAGGTTAGGCACCGAAGGGTCTAGATCCCGAACTGCCTGCAGACCAGCCAGGGCACCAGAAGGGTCATCACCACGGTGAGGGGAAATCCGTAGCGGGCCACATCGAGGAAGCGATAGCGGCCTGGACCGAACACCATCAGGTTGGTCTGGTAGCCCACCGGGCTGAGGAAGCTCTGGCTGGCTCCGAACAGGACCGTGAAAATGAAGGCCATCGGCGGCATGCCGAGGCCGACGGCGACTTTGGCCGCGATTGGAATCACCATCGCCACCGTGGCCGCGTTGCTCATTACCTCGGTGAGCAGGGTGGTGAACAGGAAAACCCCAGCGAGGGCCCAGAAGATCGGCCAATGCTGCAATCCGATCAGCAGGGACTTCGCCATGGCCTCCGCCAGGCCGGTTTTCTCCAGGGCCACACTGAAGCTGGCCAGGGAGCCCAGAAGCAGGATCACATCCAGACGGATCGAGCGCAGAAGTTCCCCCGTGCGGAGGCAACCGGTGGCCACCATCGCCACGGTGCCCAGCAGCACAGCCGCCACCAGGGGCAGCACCTTGAAGGTGGGCAACACGATCACCAAGACGGCGATGACCATGGCGATGCCCTTGCGACTGACGGTCGGCAGATCGTCTTCGATCTGCTCGAGGACCACCAGGTCATTGTTGGCCTGAAGGCCGCGGATGGCATCCTGGGGGCCTTGCAGGAGCAACACATCGCCCTCCCTGAGGGTTGCCCTGCCAAGCCGCTCGCGCAACACCTCATTGCCGCGGCGCAGGGCCAGAACGGTGGTGTTGTAACGCTGGCGGAAGCGCAGTTCGCGCAGGCTTTCCCCGGCCAGGGTCGAGCCGGCTGGCAGGAGCACCTCGACCATGCGCAGGTTGGCCAAGGCCTGGGACGCCAATTCGGCCTCTTCGGATTCAGGAACAGGAGCAAGAACAATGGTGTGTTCCTGCTGCAGCCTGAGCAGGTCGTCCCGGGTGCAACGCAGCACCAGGCGATCCCCCTCCAGCAAGCTGCGGTCGGCCAGCGGTGGGGTGAAGCGCTCTTCATTGCGGTGGATTTCAAGCACGTCGACGTCGAAACGCCGCTGCAGGCGGGTGCCATGAATGGATTTCCCCACCAGCTCCGAGCGCGCCGGGATCATCACTTCGGTGAGGTATCCACTGCCGCTGAAGCTGCGGGCCAGGTCGCGATCGTCGCTGCCCCGATCAGGAAGGAAACGGTCGGAGAGCAGCACCATCACCAGGCTCCCCACCAGCCACACCCCGATCCCGATCGGGGTGAAGCTGAACAGGTCGAAGGCGCCGTAACCCAATTTGTTGCTGACTTCGCTGGCCAGCAGGTTCACCGAACTGCCGATCAGCGTCAGCGTTCCCCCCAGAACGGTGGCGAATGACAGCGGCAGCAGCACTTTCGAGGGCGAGATTCCGCGGCGGTGGCACCAGCCCTCGACCACGGGCAGCAAGGAGGCCACGATCGGGGTGTTCGGAACAAAGGCCGAGACCGGTGCCACCAGGGTGGTGAGCAGCAGGATCATGCGCTTTGGACTGCGGACCGCATCGGAGCCGATCAGGCCCCTCAGCCGATCGAGGCCGCCGGAGCGAAAGAGGCCCGCCGAGAGCGCGAACAGGCCCAGCACGGTGAGCAGAGCAGGACTGCCGAAGCCCTCCAGGGCTTCAGCGGGTTTGAGCACTCCTGTGGCCATCAACAGACCGGCGACCAGAAGACCCGTGACTTCCGGGGCGAGCCAGCCGGTGATGAACAGCACGATCGCCAGGGCCAGCACCATCAGGGTGATCAGGGCCTGGGGCTGGAGGGCGGCCTGAAGCAGGTCGTCCATGGACGTAATCCCTACGTGGATTGCGGCCAATCTTGCAGTATCTCGCGCAGGTGCTGCAATCCCAGCCCTTCTGTTGCGGAAATGAACACCACATCGGCGTCGAAAGACCGGGCCAGCTCCAGGGCGCCGGCGGGGCAGCGATCGATCTGATTGGCCACCAGGCGGCGGGGGGCGTGGCTGCCGAGGGAATCGAGGATGGTGTGAACGGTTTCGAGCTGCACGGGCCAGGCTGGATCGGCCAGATCCACCACGATCAGCAATCCGTCGGCCTCAAGGGTTTCCTCCAAGGTGGAGCGGAAGGCCTCCACCAGTGGCGGCGGCAATTCGCGAATGAACCCCACCGTGTCAGTGAGCAGCAGGCGCCGCACCGCTCCGCTGCCATCGGGCAACTCCAGCCTGCGGGTGGTGGGATCGAGGGTGGCGAACAGCTTGTTCTCCGCCAGGACCTCCTCCCCGGCCACGGGCTGGGTGAGGGCGTTGAGCAGTGAGCTCTTGCCCGCATTGGTGTATCCCACCAGGGCAAGCCGTTTCAGCCCACCCCTCCCCTGACGCAGGCGAGCCCGGTGTTCCCCCAGCCGTTCCACGTCGCGCTGCAGCCGCTCGATCCGGCGGGCAATGGCGCGGCGGTCCTTCTCCAGCTGGGTCTCGCCCGGTCCGCGAGTACCGATGCCGCCCCCCTGGCGCGAGAGGCTCAGGCCACGGCCGCTCAGCCGGGGCAGGCGATAGCGCAGCTGGGCCAGTTCCACCTGCAGGCGCCCGGCGCTGCTGGCGGCCCGCTGGGCAAAGATGTCGAGAATCAGCTCGCTGCGGTCACTCACCGGCAGATCCAGCAGCCGCTCGAGATTGCGGGCCTGCACGGGGGTGAGCTCACGGTCGGTCACCACCAGGGTGGCTCCGAGCCGGCGGGCCTCCAGCGCCGCTTCCCGCAGTTTGCCTTCGCCCCAGAGGGTGTGCGGGGCGGCCTGCTGGCGCTTCTGGCGCACCACCCCCACCGGCAGACCACCGGCGCTGCGCACCAGCCCTTCGATCTCAGCGATGTCGCGCTGGCTCTCGCTCTCCTCGCCGCTCACGAGCGCCAGCAGCATTACCCGCTCGGGCCCCTGCGGAGTCTGGTTGATCGCCCCTGCCCCTTCCAGCTCGCTGGCCTCGGCGGGATTGATGCCGGGATCACAGAGGTCGGCGAGCTCGCCTTCCAGCCGGCAGCTCCAGGGCTGGGCTTCATCGCGGCTGAGCCCGTAGACAGCGGCGGGCCAGCGACCACCGGAGCGGGCACGGTCGCTGAAGCGCAGCCAGAACAGGGGCTGCAGGTCCATGCCCACCAGAGCGTCGCTGCCAAGGGGCTCCAGCGACTGACCCCGTCCGACGCAGCTGAGCAGCCGTAGATCGTGGCCCTGACGCCGCTCGGAGCCAGGCAGGCGCTCGATCAGCCGGCCCGATTGCTCCAGGGGGCCGACCCACAGCAGGCGGCAGAGGCCGCGGCCATCCACCACCAGGCTGAGGGGCAGCTCCAGCTCCCTGGCCTCGGCCGCCAGCCGCTGCAGTCCCAGCAGGTCGGCCCCTCCCTGCTCCGGGTGGCGGCGCTGGGCCAGGCGCTCCAAGCGCCGTTTCTGGGCGGGCCGCAGCCCTGTGACACGGCCGGCGAGGACGGACTGTTTCAAGGGCGCCGGATCAGCAGGCAGGGGATCCCGGCAGCCCGGGCACCCTCCACATCCTCGGGGCTGTCGCCCACATGCCAGACCTGCTCGGGCCGGAGTCCCAGACCGTCGAGGGCCAGCTTGAAGGGCTGGGGGCTGGGTTTGGCGGCACCGGCCGCACTCGAGACCACCACCAGCTCCAGCAGCTCCGCCAGGCCGAGAGCCTCGAGCAGCCCGTGCAGGCGCTGGTCGAAGTTGCTCACCACCGCCAGGCGCAGGCCAGATCCGTGCCAGCGGCCGATGGGGCCGATGACATCGGGATACACCCGCCAGAGATCCGGCTCGGCAAAGCGCTCGAACAGCTCAGGAGCCAGCTGAGGGGGAAGGTCAAGCTCTTCCATGTCGCCTCCGGTCGAGCGCAATGTGTCCTCGATCCGTTGCCCCCACCACTGCCGCTCGGCCGCCAGCAGCTCTGGGCCCTCCAGGCCGGGGAAGGCCAGGGGCGGAGCCTGGCGCAGCACAGTGGGGAAAGCCCGATCGATCGCCGTCGGCTCCACGATCACCCCGTGACCGCGGGCCACCTCTGCATAGGTGTGCCCCACGGAGCGGCGCAGGCCGATCAATGTCCCCATGGCATCCAGCAGCAGCGCGGCGGGTGCGCCCGTGTTCAGGGTCAGGGGCGCCCTCATCGAGACCCGCTCGGGGGGCGGCCGAGATCACTCAACCAGCCTGCCGCCACCCTGAGCTGGTGCGGCAGTCCCGGCAGCCTCGAGAGGTAGGTGAGCTGACGGATGCGGTAAGCGGCAGGTCCCGCCAGGGTCAGGCCCAGGCCTGTGAGGCTGGCCTCACCGATGCCAAGGCTGATCATCTCGCCCAGATCCTTCCAGCGGAACGGCTGCAATGACTCACCCTCGAGCGAGCGCAACAGATTCTCCGCCAGGCAGTCGGCCTGCTGGAAGGCCACCTGGGCCGTGGCCGCCAGGGGTTCCCCATCGGCATCAGCGACGTGGGCCACATCACCGATCGCAAACACCCCGGGAGTCCCTTCCAGCTCCAGGGTCGGCTCACACAGCAGCCGGCCCCTGTCATCGAGGCTGGCGGCAGGCTCGATCGGGGGCGGGGCCACCGTCACCCCCGCCGTCCAGATCACGCCATCCACCGGCAGTTTCTCGCGGTTGCTGCCCTCCTCCCCCGCCGTCAGGCTCAGGTTCAGGCGGCCGGGCTCAAGGGCCAGCACCCGGGTGTGGGTGCGCAGGCGGATGTCACGGCGGAGCAGCGCCGAACGGGCCTGCTCGCGGTTGAACGCCCGGGCCTGGGGCAGAAGATCGGCGCCCTGTTCGATCAGTTCGATCACGGTGCTGCCCCCAAGCAGATCGGCCAGCTTGCAGGCCAGCTCCACCCCGCTCGGTCCGGCCCCCACCAGCGCCAGCCGCTGCAGAGGCCTGGGGTGGCTGCGCAGATGCTGCACCAGCTCCTTCAGTCGCTCCACGTCGGCCAGGCTGCGGAACGGGATGGCAAGCTCATCCACCCCGGGAATGCCGTAGCTGGTGCCGCGGCTGCCGGTGGCGATCACCAGGCGCGAATAGGCCAGCTCTCGACCCTGCTCGGTGTGGACACAGCTTGCGCGGGCATCAATGCGGCTGATCCCGTCCCGCAGCCAGGCCACTCCGCGGCTGGCCAGCAGGGTGTCGTAGCGGGGGGCCACTTCCCAGCTGCGCAATTCCTCCGAGAGCAGCTCGTACAGCAGGGGCAGGAACAGGAACCGCTCCTGGGGCTCCACCAGCAGAATCGGCGGGTGGTGACGGTGGGACGCCAGGGCCAGGGCTGTGTACAGACCGCCGAAGCCGCCGCCGGCTATGAGCACCGGCCGCGTGGGGCCGGGCGCCTGTGGGGACGTGGTGGCCGGGCGCCTGCTGGGCTCCTCCATGGGCGAATGGCCTTGCCGTCTGGGGTTGATCAAACCCTAACCAGTGGTGTTGCCCAGGGAACAAGCGGTGCTGCCCCGGAGGAGATGATGGACGTCATGACCAGCCTCACCACGACCCCGTTGCCGACGGATCGGCTGGGCCGGACCGTCGAGCCGGAACAGGCCTGGCGTGCTCTGGAGCCCCTGGATGCCGCTGGGCAACTGGCCTGGGGGTATGAGACCTTCGGCGAGGGGTTCGCGCTCACCACCAGTTTCGGGATCCAGTCGGCCGTCCTGCTGCACATGGCCAGCCGCCTCAGCGAGAGGATCCCCGTGCTCTGGGTGGATACCGGCTACCTCCCCAGCGAGACCTACCTCTATGCCGACAGGCTCTGCACAGCCCTCAACCTGAATCTCAAGGTTGCCCAGGCGGATCTTTCCCCGGCCCGGATGGAGGCGCTCTACGGACGCCTCTGGGAAACCGGTCGGGTGGAAGATCTTCAGACCTACCACCACCTGCGCAAGGTGGAGCCCCTGGATCGGCTCTTCCAGGAGCTGGGGGTGCACTGCTGGGCCAGTGGGGTGCGCGGTGGCCAGACCGATCACCGCGGCGCCATGGCCCCCCTCGATGCGGTGCGAGGGCGCTGGTCGCTGCGACCCCTGCTCTCCTGGGGGCCGCGAGAGGTCTTCTATTACATGGAGAGCCATGCCCTGCCCCAGCATCCGCTGTTCGAGCAGGGCTACTCCAGCGTGGGCGACTGGCATTCGAGCCGTCCTGACGACGGGAACGGCCGCGCCAGCCGCTTCGGGGGGCTGAAGCAGGAATGCGGCATCCATCTACCTGGAGTGATGGGCGAGGGCATCTGAGCCGTGGGTGCCGGCGATCTCTGGTTGCTGATCGGTAACAGCCGCTGGCACTGGGTTGAAGCGTTGGCCGAGGCGGGCTCCGACCCCGGATCCTCGGTCCTGCGCTTCAGCCACGGCCCGCCTCCCCCTGATCCGGCCCTGCTGCCGTGGGAGCGGCTGCGGGCCTGGGCGGCCGTGGGCCCGCTGCCCCTTCAGGGAGCGGACAGCCTCAGTGAGCTCACAAAGCTGGAGGGCCGGCGCCTGCGGCTCGAGCGGGTGCCCCTTCAGCAGCTTCCTCCCTGGTTGGGCATCGACCGCGCTCTGGTGGGCTGGCAGGCCTGGCAGCGCCAGGGCCAGCTGGGGGGAGGAGCTGTGCTGGTGGCCGATGCGGGCACGGCCCTCAGCCTCACCCGGGTCGGGGCGACGGGCGTCTTTGCGGGGGGGAGGCTGCAGCCCGGTGTGAGCACTCAGCTGAGCTCCCTGGGGCGGACCACGGCACTGCTGCCGCTGCTGGTGCCCGGCCCTGAGGGGTTGGTTCCTTTCGTCGAGGCGAACGACCCCTGGCCGATCGAGACAGAGCAGGCGATGCGGGTGGGGTGCCTGAGGGGCCTGGCGGCGGCGGTGGCCCAGGCCTGGCGTGACCTGCAGTTGGTGGAGCCCTCCGCGCTCTGGCTCACCGGAGGCGATGCCCCGGCGCTCGCCCCGCTGCTGCAGGCGGAGGAGGTGCCCTTCAATCCGGCTCCGGAGCTGGCGCTGGAGGCGCTGGTGGCCCTCAGCTCAGACCCAGATCCGAGAGGATCTGCTGGGCCATCTCCTCAGCCTTGACCTTCCAGTAGATGAGCTCCAGATTCCCTTCGGGGTCGACCACGAAGGTGTGGCGCATCATCCCCATGGACTCACGACCCATGAACTTCTTCAGCCCATAGCTGTCGTAGGCCGCGGCCACCGCACAGGGCTCGGGATCACTGAGCAGGGTGAAAGGCAGCTGGTACTTCGCGATGAACTTGGTGTGGCTGCCGGCCTCGTCCTTGCTGATCCCCAGCACCTTGATTCCGTGCTGCTCGAAACTGGCCCACTGATCGCGGAAACCACAGGCTTCCTTGGTGCAGCCAGGAGTGTCGTCCTTGGGATAAAAGTAAAGAATCACTCGCGTTCCCCGCAGGTCCGCCAGCGACACGGGTGTGCCGTTCTGGTCGGGAAGGGTGAAGGCGGGGGCCGGATCTCCGATCTGCAGCGTCATGGTTCGACGATTGCCAGGGTTGACCCTAGGTCGCCGGTAGGGTCAGTCGACCTCCCGAAGCCCGATGGCCCTCGCCTTTCGCCTCGGCCTCTCCACCCTCCTGTCGCTGATCGGAGTCGCCGGTCTGGTCCAGCTCACTCTCCAGCCGCCCCTGGCCAGCCGCCCGGGGGCTTCGGCGTCCGTTGTCCTGGCCGATCTCGAAGCCCAGGAGGCCCTGCTCGATCAGCGTCAGCAGGCGGCCCTGCTGCTCAACCGCTTCGTGGGCGCTCAGATCACCCGTTACTTCTGGGGTGGCTTCAGCGGTTACCTTGACGTGCTGGGTATTGAAGCTCCCCAGGACATGAGGGTCGACCTGAAGGTGGAGGACCAGAGCGCCCAGCTCAGGCTCACCCCCCGGACGGGCAAGGAGACCTACGTGGCCCGGGTGGAAGCCATTGAAAGTGTGCCGCGAGGGGTGGTCTGCCGCGGAGAGGGCACGCCGGGGGCCTTCCCCTTTCAGTCCGACCGCCTCGGTTGCCCGCCGGGATGGCGCTCGCTCGGGAGCCCCAGGCCCCTCCGGCCGACCCCCTGAAGAGGCAACGGGGTGGGCCAGCCCAGAGTCTGTCTGGATTCACTTTCAAGTTGTTGGCAAGTGCAACTCGCCTGTCTAAGTTGTTAGAGATGTTCCTTCGCCTTCCCGTGCTGAAGCGTCTTGCCGCCGGTCTCCTTGCCGGAGCCGCTATCTCAGCCACAGCCCTGCCCGCTTCGGCCGCTGTGGACAATGATCTTCCCGTTCGTTGGAACACCGGTGGTGCCGTGTGGTCCACGAATCTGGATGCCTTTAAAACCTTCATCGAAACCGGTGATGTGGTCGACCGTGGTCTTGCCGGCGGCATCTCCCGCTCCGGCTGGACCGCGAGCGAGCTCCGCACCGGTCTGGCCAAGAGCTACAGCGTCGATGTGGTGGGCGTGTCCCGCTTCCTCTACTCTGACGCTGGTGTCAAGTTCCTCAAGAACCAGACCCGCAGCTACTTTCCCTACTGGACGATGACCACCTACGCCGTTCAGGGACTCCGCGGCGCGATCATCGCCGACGCCGCTGACGGCTCGATCTCCTCGGCCGGCATCATGGCCGCCCTGCCTGTCGACTTCCGTCTGGCTGACACCTGCGGTACCTACGACGGCAAGCAGAACATCTGCGCCGAAGGCAAGTGCCAGGGCGAAGCCCAGTGCACCTCTCTGCTCTCCTGGTACGTCTTCCTGCCTGCCTGCATCCAGGCCAACCAGATGCTGGATCCCGTGGCTCAGGTGCGCACTGCCCCTGCCCCTGTCTTCACCCCTCAGCCTGAGCCCATCCGCGGCCTCTGGTGATATCAGGGTTCTGGTTCCGGCCGGACTCCTCTGAATCAAGCCCCGGCCATCCCGGGGCTTTTTCATGGATATTCCCCCCGGCGGGCGATCAGGCGATGGTGGCGCAGTCGCTGGGGCAGCAACGCTCTGAGTTGACCAAGGAACCCGGCTTCCAGCCTGGCGATTTCCGCACGGTTCAGGACGGTCTCAAGCCGGTTTCGGTAGGCTGCGTCCGGGCCGAACCAGCGCTGACAGGTGGCCTTGTTCAGCTCCAGGGTCAGTGACTCCTGCCAGCTCTCGAGCTGCACCTGCCAGTGCAGCGACTCAAGCGCTGCCGTCAGCTCGGCTGACCCTGGCGTGGGGGTGAGCCAGGCGCTTTCTTCGAGGCTGACGCGGAGGAGAAGCTCAAGCAGAGCTTCGTCAGCCAGGGCAGCCTTTGAGCCGCCAGGTCTGGCCAGCTGTTCGGCCAGCGCCCCGGCGGGACCCAGCAGCGGCTCGCTCAGCAGCAGGCGCCACTGCGCCCCGGGGCTGGTCAGTTGAACCAGCTCCTCGAGCCACCGCTGCCACAGCTCCGGCGCGAGTCCCTGGAAGGGCGAGCGGCCCACCAGCCACTCAAAGCGCTCGCCGGGTTCGAGCGCTTCGCTCAGTCTCCCGGGCCTGGTGGGATCCAGCAGCAGGAGCCGGGGGCTGCGCAGGCTGTCAAGCAGCTGGCTCTGGGCCTGCAGGCGCTCCTGATCCACTGCGCTATCCACGCTGATCACCACGCCGCCCTCCGGGCAGCTCTCCAGGGGATCCAGGGCCCAGAGCAGGGATCGGGCCGCCAGGATCAGCGTCCTGTCCTGCCGCCGCCAGTTGGCCCCCTGCCAGAAGCGCTGGCGCAGCTGATCGAGTCGCTCGCCCTCCGCGGCGGCCTGGCGCTGCAGCCAGCGTTCCAGCTCCGCGTCGTCGGGACCGCTGCTGAGCAGGGGGCCGGAGTCGGCTGTGGTCTCAGCGGCTGCGGCCAGCTGGGCGGCACGCCGCCGCTGCAGCCGGCCCTGCAGGGCCCCCTCCCAGCCGAGCTGACCTGGCAGCCAGAACACTTCCCCCTGCAGGGCGGCCGGGAGGTAGGTCTGGGCCACCCAGTGTTCGGCGTAGGCGTGGGGGTAGCGATAGCCCACCCCATCGCCGAAGGCCGCCCCATCGCGGTTGGCGTCGCGCAGGTGGGAGGGCACCTCCTGGCGGTTGGTGGCCCGCACGCTCTTGAGGGCGTCGAAGAAGCCAAGCAGGCTGTTGCTCTTCTCGGCACCGGCCAGGTAGACGGCGGCCTGGGCCAGGGGATAAAGCCCCTCCGGCAGACCCACCCGCTCGAAGGCCGCCGCACAGGCCTCCACCACCACGATCGCCTGGGGGTCCGCCAGACCGATATCTTCCCCGGCGGAGATCAGCATGCGCCGGAAAATGAAGCGCGGATTCTCACCGGCCTCCACCATCCGCGCCAGCCAGAACAGGGCGGCGTCGGGGTCCGATCCCCGCAGCGACTTGATGAAGGCGCTGATCGTGTCGAAATGGGCATCCCCCTGCTTGTCGTACAGGACGGCCCGCTGCTGGATCGATTGTTCGGCGATCTCCAGGTCGATCCGGATCACCCCGGTGTCATCGGCGGCGCTGCTCTCCACCGCCAGCTCCAGGGCGTTGAGCAGGCTGCGGGCATCACCGCCGGCCACATCCAGCAGGTGATCGGCGGCCTCGGGGGTCAGCTCCACCGGCCGCTCGCCATACCCACGTTCCCCGTCGGCGAGGGCGCGCTCCAGCAGCACCCGCAGATCACGGGGCTCGAGCGGCTGCAGGCGGAACAGCCGCGAGCGGCTCACCAGGGCCTTGTTCACCTCGAAGAAGGGGTTCTCGGTGGTGGCGCCGATCAGGGTCACGGTGCCGTTCTCCACCCAGGGCAGCAGGGCGTCCTGCTGGGCCACGTTGAAGCGATGCACCTCATCGATGAACAGCAGCGTGCGCAGTCCGTGGCGTTCCAGCCGCTGGCGTGCCGCCTCCACTTCCACACGCAGGTCCTTGACCCCGGCCAGCACCGCGTTGAGGCTGGTGAAATGGGCGCGGGTGCTGCTGGCGATGATGCGCGCCAGGGTGGTCTTGCCCACCCCCGGCGGGCCGTGCAGGATCAGGTTCCCCACCCGATCGGCGTGGATCGCCCGCCGCAGCAGCCTCCCGGGGCCCAGGATCTCCTCCTGGCCCACGAATTCCTCAAGGCTGCGGGGGCGCAGACGATCGGCCAGAGGGGCGAGAGCCTGGCGGTTGATCTCCCCCTGATGGCTGAACAGATCGCTCAAGAAGCGTTTGGCGGGATGCGGACAATCCTGGGATCAACCCTCAGGCCCTGCAGGGGGAGGCACGGGCCTGCAGAATCGGGCAACTCTTGTCACCGTGCGTGAAGCGTTCCTGTCTGGTGATCCCGGCCGCTCTCGGTCTGCTGGCGGCTGGTCTCAGTGGCTGCGGCGATCCACCCAAGCCGCCCCCCAGACAGGTCCAGGTCAAGACCGAACCGGTCGCTCTGGCCCGCTTCAGCGATGACGTCGACACGATCAGCACCCTTGAAGCTCTCAGCGTGGTGCAGTTGGCGGCCCAGGCCGGCGGTCGCATCGAGCGCCTGCTGGTGCGTCAGGGCGATGTGGTTCGTCAGGGTCAGTTGCTGTTGGTGCTCGATCAGGTTCAGGTACGAGCCGATGTGGCCAGTCTGCGCGCGCAGGCGGAGAAGGACGAGCTCAATTACAAGCGCTTTGAGTTCCTTGTGCGCCAAGGGGCTGCCAGTGCCCTGCAGCGCGATCAGTTCCGCGCCCAGTACGTGCAGTCGCGGGAGGCCCTGCGGGCCAGGGAGGCCGATCTGTCCTTCCGCGACCTGCGCTCCCCCAGTGATGGGGTGATCAGCGATCTGCAGGTGAAGGTGGGTGATGTGATCCGTGCCGGCGATCCATTCACCAAGGTGGTGCGTAACGACCGCCTCACCGCCCGCATCGACGTTCCCGGCGTGCTGACCGCCCGGGTGAGGCCCGGTCTGCCGGTGACCCTGCAGGAGCCCCTGTCGCCCAGGGTTCTGGCCCGCGGGGTCGTGAGCTCCGTGGATCCGGTTGTGAACGCCGGCACCCAGGCGTTGCTCGTGAAGGCCGAATTCGACAATCCCACCGGTGCTCTGCGTACCGGCCTGCGTCTGCGCACCCGGGTGCAGCTCGACGCGGCTGATCTGCCTTCAGTGCCCTTCGCCGCCATCACCCAGACGGCTGGCCAGAGCTTCGTGTTCGCCCTCGGCACCCTGCAGGATCTGGAGAAGAACCCCGGCAAGGCCTCCCTGGACCAGTTGCGCCAGTTGCCCCCGGGCACCAGCTTTGCCCTGCAGCGCCCGGTGCAACTCGGACCCCTGCAGAACAACCGCTATGCGGTTTTTCGCGGTGTGACACCCGGTGAACGGGTGATCACGACCAATCTGCTCACCCTGCGTCATGGCACGCCCGTGACGGCGAACTAGGGAATCGCCAGATGTCACCTTCCAACAACTTCATTGTCCGGCCGGTGCTCACCGTGGTGTGCAGCCTGCTGATCGTGTTTGCCGGGCTGATCGCCATCCCCTTGCTGCCGATCGAGAACCTGCCGGACATCGCCCCGCCCACCGTGCGGGTCACAGCCCGCTACAACGGCGCCGATGCCCTCAGCGTCGAGCAGGGGGTCACCGCCGTGCTGGAGCAGCAGATCAACGGCGTCCAGAACATGGAGTTCATCAGCTCCAACAGTTCCGCCGACGGCACCAGCGCAATCACGGTGTCCTTCGCTAGCGGCACCGACGGCGACATCAACCAGGTCAACGTTCAGAACCGGGTGGCCCTGGCCCAGCCCCAACTGCCCGAAGAAGTGCGCCAGTCGGGGGTGGTGGTCAACCAGGCCTCCAACTCGATCCTGCTGGTGGCCAACTTCGTCAGTGAGGATCCGGCCAACCCTTTCAGCATCGAGACGATCAGCGGCCTGCTCGATCAAGGGCTCACCGATGCCCTTCGCCGGGTGCGGGGTGTGGGAGACATCGTCTACTTCGGCAACCGCCAGTTGGCGATCCGCCTCTGGCTTGACCCCGACCGGCTGGCCGCCAACACGCTCACCTCCGCCGACGTGGTGGCGGCCCTCAGCTCCCAGAACCGCCTGGTGCCCGCCGGACGGGTGGGCGGGGCGCCGGCGCCCGATGGACAGCAGTTCACCTTCACTGTGCAGTTGCAGGGGAGGTTGCGCACCCCCGAGGAATTCGAGCGCATGATCCTGCGCACCACTCCGGAGGGGGGCCTGATCCGCCTGAGCGACGTGGGCCGTGTCGAGCTGGGCGGCGAAAGCTTCGACGTGGGAGCCACCGATCTGCGCGGCGTGCCATCAGTGGGCCTGGCGGTCTACCAGCTCAGCGGCAGCAATGCCCTGGAGGTGTCCAATGGAGTCAAGAAGGTGCTCGACACCTTTGAAGCCACTCTGCCGCCGGGGATTCGCAAGCAGATCATCTACGACAACACCGACTTCATCAACGCCTCGATCGAGGGGGTGACCGGCTCCCTGCGGGATGCGGTTCTGCTGGTGGTTCTTATTTTGTTTCTGTTCCTGCAGGACTGGAAGGCCACCCTGGTGCCAGGGATCGC
The DNA here is from genome assembly GCA_943369245.1 of Synechococcus sp. UW140. Classification (GTDB taxonomy): domain Bacteria; phylum Cyanobacteriota; class Cyanobacteriia; order PCC-6307; family Cyanobiaceae; genus Regnicoccus_A. Next base: position 30,079 of record CALRMN020000008.1, read on the forward strand.
CATCCCCGTTGCCCTGGTTGGCACCTTTGCCTTCGTGTTGGCATTCGGCTTTTCGCTCAACCAGCTCACCCTGTTCGGGTTGGTGCTGGCCACGGGCCTGGTGGTGGATGACGCCATCACCGTGATTGAAGACACCTCAACGAAAAAGAAGGAGGGGCTCTCGGCCGTGGCGGCCGCCATGGCCACCATGAACGAGCTGTTCGGTGCCGTGATCGCCACCTCGCTGGTGCTGTTCGCCGTGTTTCTGCCTGTGTTGTTCTTCCCAGGCGCCACCGGCACGATCTACAAGCAGTTCGCCGCCACGATCATCTTCTCGGTGGCGATCTCCACTTTCAACGCCCTCACTTTTTCGCCGATGCTCTCGGCCCTGCTGCTGGCCCGTGAGAGCCCGCCGCCAACCCGCCGGGTCTATGCCATTGGAGGTTTGGTGATCGGGGCCATCTATGGCCTGCTCAGGAGCGGAAGCCTTGCCAGGCCCCTGCCGATCCTGCTGTTCGGCCTGCTGGGCCTGGCCCTGGGCTGGTTCACCCCCACGATCTTCAGAGGGTTCAACCGCTTCTACGGGGGCTTCGAGCAGCGCTACGACGGCGCTCTGGGCTGGGTGCTGGGCCGCCGCAAGCTGGTGATGGCCCTGCTGGTGGGGGGTGTGGTGCTCACCGGCGTGGCCTTCAACGCCATCCCCTCAGGCTTCGTGCCGGTGGAGGATCAGGGTTATGCCATCGGCTTCGTGCAGGCGCCCGACGGCACCTCTGTGCAGAAAACCAGCCAGGTCAATGCCCAGGTGGCCGAGATTCTGCGCAGTGAAAAGGACATCACCGGTGCGGCGATCTTCAGCGGCGCCAGCCTCGATGGCAATGCCCCCAACCGCGGCCTGTTCTTTTTCGGCACCAAGAATTGGGATTTGCGCGGCGACGCAAACCAATCGGTGGACGCGATCGTGGAGCGGCTGAACCGCAAGCTCACGGTGATTGACGGGGCCCGGGTGTTCGTGGTGGAGCCCCCCTCCATTCCCGGCTATGGCGCCTCCGGCGGCTTTGAGTTTCAGCTTCTGGACCAGAGCGGTGGAGCCCTCAACCTTCCCCAGTTCGCCGGGGTGGCGGGCCAGCTGATCGGCAAGGCCAACCAGGCGCGCCCGGATGGGCGGCCCCTGTTCAGCCGCGTGTTCACCCAGTTCAGCGCCGAATCCCCCCAGCTGGCCATCACTGTCGACCGTGACCGGCTGTCCAGCCTGGGCCTCGACTACGGCCAGGCGATGCGGGTGTTCAGCTTCTACTTCGGTGGTGTCTACGTCAACGACACCTTCCAGGAGGGCCGGGTGCGGCGGGTTTTTGTGCAGGCGGACGGCCCTTTTCGAGCCACGCCACAGCGGCTGAAGGCCATCTTCGTCACCAATGCCAAAGGGGAGACGGTGCCCCTGGCGGAGGTGTTCACGGTGGAGCCGGTTACTGGCCCCTCGATCATTCCGCGCTTCAACCTTTTCCGCGCCATCCGGGTGGAGGGCTCCGCGGCGCCGGGGCGCAGTTCGGGCCAGGCGATCAAGGGGATTCTGGGGTTGTTCAAGGACCTGGATGTGCCCGGCATCGGCTACGACTGGACCGGCATCGCCCGGGAGGAGGTGAGTGCGGGGGCCCTGGCCGTGGTGATCTTCGCTCTCGGCATCCTGGTGGTCTACCTGGTGCTGGCGGCCCAGTACGAGAGCTACAGCGATCCGCTGATCATCCTGATGACGGTGCCCACCGCCATGCTTGGAGCCCTGATCTTCCTGGGGGCCCGCGGCTACGAGCTCAACATCTACGCCCAGGTGGGCCTGGTGATGCTGATCGGCCTGGCGGCCAAGAACGGGATCCTGATCGTGGATCTGGCCAACCAGCGCATGGCCGCCGGCGCCAGCGCCCTGGAGGCGGCCCAGGAGGCGGCCCGTTCCCGTCTGCGCCCGATCATCATGACGGCTATCTCCTCGTTGTTCGGCTTTCTGCCACTGGTGCTGGCGGATGGGGCCGGCGCCCGCAGCCAGGCCTCCCTGGGCACGGTGGTGTTTGGTGGTCTGCTGGTGGCCACGGTGCTGTCGCTGCTGGTGGTGCCGGTGTTCTATGTGGTGATGAAGCAGCTGGTGCCTCCCGCCACACCTCCGCTACCTGGCCCTGCGGATGGGGAGCTAATCGAGAGGGGCTCCTCCTGATGGCCCCTCAGGTCCCACTGCGGGGGCGTCGGATCCTGCTGGCCGGGATGATCGGCAGTGGCCTGGGGGCTGCCGTGGCCCTGATGCTGCATGCGGTGGTGACCCACACGCCGGTGGAGGTGAGTCCGCGCACGTTTGCCCTTTTCTTCAGTATCTTCTGCGCCTTCGGGGCCTTTGCCGGCCTCACCCTGGAGACCGTGCGCCAGTTGCAGGCCACCAACCCAGATCCGGCCTACCACCCGCGCACGCTCCGGGGCGGATCCGGGCGCGATCGACCCTGACGGGTGGCCATCACCCGCAGATGGAAGCCTGTCGATGCAGTGGGCCATCGTCTCGGTGGCCATTCATGGCATGGCCGTTATGGTTGGCAACATTGAATGGGTTCTTTGAGGTTGCCAGTCAACCCCGTCGCCATAGCAGCCTTGGCGATTCTGCTACCCATAGTCGGATGCGGGCGTCCGCAGCCGCAGGCCACCCTCCCCCCCGAGGTACGACTCGTCAGTCCCCGGTCTCTGCCGTTCCTTGATTCGGCTGATTATCAGAGCACCCTCGAGGCCATCCGCGATGTGAAGCTCGCTGCCGAAATCGACGGGCGCATCGTGGCGATGCCGATGCAGGAAGGTCAGCGCGTGAAGCGTGGGCAAGTGCTGTTTCGGCTCGATCAGGTGCAGCAGCAGGCTTCCACGGATGCTGCTGCTTCGGAAGCGCGCAAGGATGTCCTCAACGCCGAGCGCTACATCTTCCTGAATGATCAGGGAGCGGTCTCCACGAAGGAACGCGATTTCTACATCACCCAGGCCCTGCAGAGCCGCGACGAACTGCGCTCCAAGCAGGCCACCCTGGGCTACAAGAACGTGGTTGCACCGATTCCCGGTCAGGTGGGCAGCATCAACGCCAAGCTCGGCGACGTGGTGCGTGCCGGCGGTGTGGTCACCAGCGTGATCGACAACTCGATCCTGTGGGTGCGTCTGGATGTGGCCGGCGAAGACGCCTACCGGGTGCGCCAGGGTCTGCCGGTGCTGCTGCGGGTGCCGAGGCGCTCCGAGCTGGTGGCCAGGGGTGCAGTGAGTTTCGTCGCCCCCTCGCTCGACAAGGAACGCCAGACCCTGCTGGTCAAGGCCACCTTCGCCAATGCGCAGGGCTCCCTGCGCAACAACCAGCGGGTGAATGCCACCCTGGTGTTCGACCAGGCCAGTTCCCTTGCCATCCCAGCCCAGGCAGTGCTTCTGCAGGCCGGCAAGACATTCGTTTTCCTGGCCCTGAGCCCCCAGGAGGCCCGCCAGCGCCTGGGGCGGGAGATCGAGCCGCCGCCACCGGCTGGTTCCCTGGTGGCCGTGCAGGTGCCCGTGACCCTGGGAACACTCCAGGCCGGTGTCTACCCGGTTGAAGCGGGACTGCAGACCAGCGATGCGGTGATCCTCGGCAACCTGGCCCAGCTGCGCAGTGGCCTGGCGGTACGCAGGGCCAACGGCGCCTCGCTTCCCCAGACTCGTCCATGAGCCTGTCGGATACCTTCATCCGCCGCCCCGTGCTCAGCACGGTGTGCAGTGTGCTGATCCTGCTGGCGGGGGTGATCAGCCTGCCTCTGCTGCCGATCGAGAACCTCCCCAACATCGCCCCACCCACGATCCAGGTGAACGCCAGCCTGCCGGGCGCCGATGCACTCACGGTGGAGAGTGCCGTGACCGGCCCGCTCGAGGAGCAGATCAACGGTGCCCCGGGGATGGACTACATCACCTCCACCAGCACCGGTGAGGGCAGCAGTCAGATCAATGTCTATTTCAAGCCTGGCACCAATCCTGATATCGACCAGGTGAATGTGCTCAACCGGGTGCAGACGGCCACTCCCCAGCTGCCCCCCCAGGTGAATGCCCAGGGTGTGACGGTTCAACAGACCTCAGGCAGTTATCTGCTTGTTTATAATGTCACCTCCAGCGAAGGACAGTTCGATCGCAACTATCTGAACGGACTGGTGCAGCTCAATTTGCTCTATCCCCTCACCCGCGCCGATGGAGTCGGTCAGGTGAACATCTTCGGGGCCAGTGATCCAGCCTTCAGGCTCTGGGTGGATCCACTGAGGCTCTCCCGCTTCAACCTCTCCATCACCGATGTGGTGAACGCGTTGAAGTCGCAGAATGTGGTGGTGATCGCTGGCAGCATCGGTGGCCCGCCATCTCTGCCAAATAATCGCAGCACATTCCCGATTCTGGTTAATGGTAATCTTGAAACAGTTGCACAATTCGAGCAACTCATTCTGGCGAAAGGGCCCGATGGGGGACTGATTCGCCTAGGGGATGTGGGCCGGGCTGAGTATGCGTTTCAGAATTTCAATCAGGCGGCCGTGAACGCCATCAGCGGCCACCCCTCCGTCGGCTTCGGCGTGATCCAGCTGCCGGGCAGCAACGCCATCACCACCGCTAAAGCGGTCGATCAGGTGCTCAGCCAGTTCCGTAACACCCTGCCGCCGGGTGTGGTTCTCGAGAAGGTGTTCGACCAGACCGACTTCATCAATGCGTCGATCGAAGGGGCCCTCGATGCCCTGCGCGATGCCGTGGTGCTGGTGCTGCTGATCATCTTTCTGTTCCTGCAGGACTGGAAGGCCACGGCCGTGCCTGCCCTGGCACTGCCGATCGCGCTGCTTGGAGCGATGGTGTTCGTGAAGGCCTTCGGCTTCTCCATCAATGAGCTCACCCTGCTCGGGATCATCCTGGCCACGGGCCTGGTGGTGGACGACGCGATCGTGGTGGTGGAGGCTGTCTCGGCCCGGATCGAGGCTGGAGATCCGCCGTTCGTGGCCGCCTCCAACGCGATGAAGGAGCTCACTGGGGCGATCCTGGCTACTGCGCTCGTTCTGCTGGCTGTTTTCGTGCCGGTGGCCTTCTTCCCAGGAGCCACCGGGGTGATCTACCGCCAGTTCGCGCTCACGATCGTGTTTTCGATCATCGTTTCCACGTTCAACGCCATCACCGGCAAGCCGCTCCAGTCGGCGCTGCTGCTGGGGGGCGGCAAGACCGAGCCCCGCGGCTGGCGCTGGATGGCAATTGGCGGTGCATTCGGTGCCCTTTACGGCACCCTGGCCGGTGGCTGGTTGCTGGCCCTGGTGCTCGGGGTGCTGGGTGCGGTGGTGGGCAGCTTCTTGATGCCCATCTTCACGGCGTTCAACAAGGCCTTCGAGCAGGTGGCCCGCGGCTATGCCGCCCTGCTCCAACAGGTGATTCGCCTCAGGCGACTGGTGCTGGTGGCGCTGCTGGGAGGGGTTCTGGTCACCGGTGCGGCCTTCGTGCTCATTCCTACCGGCTTCGTGCCCACCGAAGACCAGGGCTACGGCCTGGGGATCATTCAGTTGCCGGCCCAGGCTTCGATCGAGGCCACCATGGAGGTGGCGGATCAGGCCCGCAAAATCATTGCCAAGGAAACCGATGTGTTGTCTGGGGAGCTGGTGGGTGGGGCCGGCTTCAACGGCGGCTCGCTCAACCAGGGCATCTTCTTTTTCGGCCTCAAGCCGATCGAGGAGCGCACCAGGCCCGAGCAGTCCGCTGACGCGATCATCAAGCGTATGAACAAGGCCTTCGCTGAGATCCCAGGTGCGATCGTGTTGGCCCAGGCACCAGCCGCCGTGCCGGGCTTCGGTGCCCAGGGGGGGCTTTCCTTCCAGTTCAACGACCTCAGCAATGGCGGCTACAGCCCCACCGAACTGTCCGGCCTGGCGCGGGAGCTGATCTCCAAAGCCCGGAGCACCGGCATCTTCGGCAACCTCTACACCCAGTTCGTGAGCGATGCCCCGGTCTGGCGGCTGGATGTGGACCGCGACCGCATGGCCTCGCTCGACATCGATTACAGCTCCGCGATGGAGGCGCTGGGCACCCTCACCGGCGGCAGCTTCGTGAATCAGACCTACGAGCAACAGCAGTACCGGCAGGTGGTTGTGCAAGCGGATGCCAGCCATCGCGGCATGATCCAGGACCTGAACAACCTCAACATCAGCAACCGAACTGGCGAGCTGGTGCCGCTCTCCAATGTGGTGAAGGCCCGCCTGGACAGCGCCCCGCCGATCATCAGCCACTTCGACCTCTACCGCACAGTGCTGATCCAGGGGGTGGAGGCCGCCGGCAAGAGCAGTGGCCAGGCGATCGACACCATCTCAGAGGTGTTCCGTCGCTTCAATGTCGCCAACATCGGCTCGGCCTGGTCGGCACTGACCCGATCAGAGGTGCAGGCCGGCGCCCTGGCGATTCTGGTGTTCGCCCTGGGGATCGTGGTGGTGTACCTGGTGCTCTCCGCCCAGTACGGAAGCTACATCGATCCATTGATCATTCTGATGACCGTGCCCCTGGCCATGCTCGGGGCGCTGATGTTCCTGGTGCTGCGCGGCCAGGTGAACAACGTGTATGCCCAGGTGGGCCTGGTGACCCTGATCGGCCTGGCGGCCAAGAACGGCATCCTGATCGTGGATCTGGCCAACCAGCGCATGGAGCAGGGCATGACGGCGGCGGAAGCGGCGATGTCGGCAGCCTGCTCACGGCTGCGCCCGATCCTGATGACGGCGATGGCGGCCCTGGCCGGTTTCTTTCCCCTGCTGGTGGCCAGCGGCGCCGGTGCCCTCAGTCAGCAGTCGCTGGGGGCGGTGATCTTCGGCGGGCTGCTGGTGGCCACAGGCCTCAGCCTGTTCGTGGTGCCTTCCTTCTATGTGCTGATGAAGCAACTGGAGGCAGCCTGGTTCCCGGCCAGCAAGGCCACCGAGCCGGTGCTGCCGGCGGGACCGGCCGCCTGAGATGCCCCTGCCCCGGCCCGTCGGATACCAACCGAGGCGCCAGTTGCGGGTCGACCGCCGCCGCATTGTGCTGGCGGGGATGATCAATCTGGCTGCGGCATTGGTGCTGCTGACCCTGGCCCACCGGGTGTCGCGAACACCCGGCGAATTGCTGCCACCGATTCATCCCCGCTTCTGGGTGGTGGTGGCGGTGATGGCGGCGTTCTGCGGCGTCTGGGGCGAAAGCCTGCGTCAGATCAGCCTCACCCGCCGCGGCGAGCCCGGTGCCCCTCTCGATGAGCGGAGCGATTGAGTGAGGCAGGGGCGGCAGCTCAGGTGATCACGGTGGGCCGCTCCATGCCGGTGCGGCTGCGGACTTCGGCAAGCTGGTCGGCGGCGGTGATCAGATCGGCGAGGGCCTGCTGGGGATCCTGATCGAGGTTGCCGCCGGACCCCACGTAACTCTCCAGGTAGAGGCGCAGGGTGGCCCCCTGGGTGCCGGTGCCGGAGAGGCGGAACACCACCCGGCTGCCGTCATCCAGCAGCAGGCGCAGCCCCTGGCCGCTGGTGAGGGAGCCATCCACCGGGTCGACGTAGCTGAAGTCGTCGGCGGTGGCGATGCTGCGGCCGGCGAAGCCGGTCCCCACCAGGGAGGGCAGCAGGGCCTTCAGGCGGTCGTAGAGGCCATGGGCCCTGTCGCTGGCGATCGCTTCGTAGTCGTGACGGGAGTAGTAGTGGCGGCCGAAGCGGCTCCAGTGGCCGGCCATCACCTCGGCCACCGAGCAGCGGCGTGTGGCCAGGATCTGCAGCCAGAACAGCACCGCCCAGAGACCATCCTTCTCGCGGATGTGGTCGCTGCCGGTGCCGAAGCTCTCCTCCCCGCAGAGGGTGATCCGGCCGGCATCAAGCAGGTTGCCGAAGAACTTCCAGCCCGTGGGCGTTTCGAAGCAGGGAATGGCCAGCTCCCTGGCCACCACATCCACCGCGGCGCTGGTGGGCATCGAGCGGGCCACCCCGGAGAGGCCGCCGGCGTAGCCGGGGGCCAGGGTGGCATTGGCGGTGAGCACGGCCAGGCTGTCGCTGGGGTTCACGAAGCAGCGCTGGCCCAGGATCATGTTGCGGTCGCCGTCGCCGTCGCAGGCGGCCCCGAAGCGGTAGGCGTCGCCATCGAGCAGCAGCTCGGCCAGCTCATGGGCATAGGTGAGGTTGGGGTCGGGGTGACCGCCGCCGAAATCCTCGAGGGGGGTGCCGTTGCGCACCGTGCCGGCCGGGGCCCCGAGCAGCCCCTCCAGCAGGCGGCTGGCGTAGGGACCGGTGACGGCATGCATCGCATCAAAGGCGATCGGGAAGTCGCCCCGCAGCATGTCGCTGATCGCGTCGAAGTCGAACAGGCCCTGCAGCAGGGCCACGTAGTCGTCGACCCCGTCGATCACCTCGATGCGCAGGTTGCCCAGGGTGCAGGTTCCGGGTGCCTCCAGGGACGGTGTCCCGGCGTCAATGATCCGGTAGCTCTCCAGCTGGGTGGTGGCGCTGTAGATGGCATCGGTGATCGATTCGGGTGCCGGTCCGCCATTGGCGCCATTCACCTTGACGCCGAAATCGCCCTCGGGGCCGCCGGGGTTGTGGCTGGCGGAGAGGATGATGCCGCCGATGGCCCGGTGCTTGCGGATCAGGTTCGAGGCGGCGGGGGTGGAGAGAATCCCGCCGGTGGTGGTGATCAGCCTGGCCACGCCGTGGGCGGCGGCCATGCGGGCGATCACATCGATGGCCAGGCGGTTGCCGTAGCGGCCGTCGCCGCCAAGGATCAACGTGCCCCCCGCCACTCCGGGCACCACCCGGAGGATCGCCTCCACGAAGCTCTCCAGATAATGGGGCTGCTCGAACTGACGGCTGCTCTTGCGCAGGCCGGACGTGCCCGGTTTCTGGTCGGTGAAGGGGGCGCTCAGGAGCACCTCACGAACCGATGGCGGTGGAGAGGCATTCATGGCAGCGGCGGGAGCATCGGAAGAGGCGCTGCTGGTCATGGATGCCAACCTGGAGACATGCCACGCTAGCCCTGAGGTCGGGCACCCTTTGGCATCTTTGGGCCGCCTGGCTAGCCTGCGACGAGTGCGTGAACTCCAAGCCGATGGCCTTCCCCTGCGCCCAGTCGAGCCGGATCCAGGGGCTGATGTTGTCGCTGGTCGCCCTGTCCATCAACTCGGCTCAGGCCGGAGTGATGGGCGCTGCACCGGCCAGGCCGCTGCCCCAGGCCATCAGCGTGAGCCGGGCGGCGGCCACGGCCGTTCTGGAGAAATCCGGCACAACGAGCTGCCTCACCGGCAAGCTCACCAATGCCCTGCTCAGTCTGTCCTCCAGCTGTGAGGCCCAGGGTGATCGTTCCCCTCTCTGTGATCTGGCCAACCGGGCGGTGGTGACCACCGGCTGGTCGATGGATTTCATGGAGCGCACCTCCAGGGAGTTGCTGAAGCTCTCGGACACGCCCGTGGCCACGACTCCCTGAGCTGAGGGCGGCCACCGGGCCGGGACCACCCCTCAGCGGCCGAGCGATCCGAAACCGAAGCCGGAGGGCCGAGTCCCGCCCGAGGCGCCCGGAGCACCACCGCCTGTTGCATCAGGCCCGCCTGAAGAGCCTGCCCCGTCCTTGTTGGCCACGGGCTTGCTCACCGGCCGGCAGCTGCTGACCACCTTCTCCGCGGCGGCATCGATGCCGTCACGGCGGCTGAGGCTGTTGCTCGTGTCGGTCACGGCAATCTGGACCACGGCCCAGAGGGCGTCCTTGCAGAAGCCCGAGAGCAGCGGGTGATCCATCAGGGGATCCGCCAACTTGCGGGCCCGATCGCAGGTGGCGGCGGTGTTCTCCCTGCCGCAGTCGAGGGCGGCCAGTTGCACCTGGCGCAGCGTCTCGGTGCCGGGGTAGACGGCAAAGCTGTCGTTGGCCCGGGCCGGGCCCATGGCCAGGCCGGGCGCAGCGAGCATCGCGGCGCTCAGCAGCGTGACGGCAAGGCTTGATCGGACCATCGATGCGCGGGAGCAACTTCCCCCATCATGGCGGCGGCTCAGACCGAGAGCTGAACCGGTGCCAGGCCCTGCCGCAGGGGCCTCTGGCGCTGCCGCCAGGAGTGTCCGATCCGCTCCCCCAGCCATGGAGCCAGCTGCACCAGGCCACGGCGCAGCAGGGGTGACCGACGCAGCAGCTGGGCCTGACGGGCTTCCTGCTGCTGCAAATCCTGGGCCCGTCGGATCTCCGGCCAGCGCTGGGCCTGGATCTGCTCCAGGCTGCTGTCGATGGCCGCGGCATCGCCCGCCGTCAGGGGCGCCAGCAGGTGGTTGGTGGCCACGATCGCGTCGCGCAGGGCCATGTTGATCCCCTGAGCCCGGATCGGGCTCATCGGGTGGGCGGCATCGCCCAGCAGCAGCAGACCGGGGCGGTGCCAGCGGGGGCAGCAGCCCACCTGCACCGAGAGCTTCAGCGGCGCGCTGATCGCTGGGGCCACCTGGCGCAGGTGATCGGCCAGCCAGCCGGGGGCCATCGCTGCAAAGGCCTCGCCCCATTCCTGGGGGCTGCGCTCGATCCGCTCGCCGGGGCTGAGCACCCAGCCCAGCTGCAGTTCCCCTGGCAGGGCGCCATGGAAGAGGCTGCAGGCGCTGCCGTCCTCCCCCACCAGCATCGTGAAGACGTTGTCGCTCTCGAAGCGGGGGTGGCTGGGAAGGCGGAACCAGAGCAGATCGATGGGACTGCTCCGGCGCTCCAGCTCCAGGCCCGAGCGCTGGCGCACCAGCGAGGAACGGCCATCGGTGGCCACCACCAGGGAGGCCTCAAGCCGGCTGCCGTCGCTGAGCACCACCCCGGCGATGCGGCCCCGGGCTTCGATCAGATCCACCACTGCCTGCCCCGGTCGCCACAGGAAGCCGCTGGCCAGGCTGGCCCGCTCCAGCAGGGCGTCGAGCAGCGCCGGCTGGGAGATCAGTGTGCAGGGCCGATCTCCCTCCAGGGGCTCCTCGACCCGAAACAGTTCCCGGCCGTGCAGCTGGAACGACCAGGCGCTGAGGGGGCGCTGGGGCAGGCGGGCGAGCAGGGGGCCGCAGCCCATGGCCTCCAGGGCCGCCAGGCCCGAGGGCATCAGCCCCTCGCCGCGGAACTGGCGCTGAAAATCCCGTGCTGGTTCCACCAGGGTCACCGGCACCCCCCGCTCGGCCAGCAGCATCGCCAGGGACGCGCCGGCCGGGCCAGCCCCCACGATCACGACGGCCTGGGGGGATGGGGCTGGAATCATGGGTGCTGCGCTGCGGCGGTCAGGGGCCGCTGTGTGCCTTGGCCGCAGGTCTGGCGGATCCTCTCCAGCTTGCGCCGCAGGCGGGGCGTGATCCCCAGTTCCGCCCCCTGCCACATGCGGTCTTGCTCACGGGTGAAGTGGGCCGCCAGCTGGGGCGACTCCACGATCATCAGTGTTTCGTCGTTGCCATGGGCGGCGGACGGGCTCCAGTTGAACGAACCGGTGATCACGGTCTTGCCATCCACCACGGCGAACTTGTGGTGCAGCTTGTCGCCGCGAGCCAGGCGTGGTGTGCCCACGCCGTCGATCGGCCGCGGCCAGGGGCTGTTCCCCTGCTCCAGTTTGCAGAAGCGATCCGGCATCGAGACCCCCAGCAGATCGAGCACCTCCGAGAAGCTGCGGCTGGCGAAGCCAGGATCGGCCAGGAGCCGGATCGTCACGCCCCGCTGCCGCAGCTCGGCGAGCCGGTCGGCCAGCCCCTGGGCGGAGAAGACGAACAGACTCAGATCCAGCCGCCGCTGGGTGAGGGCCAGGCGTTGATCGAGCAGCAGCAGTCCCTGGTTGGGATCCTTGCGGCGGTGGGGAGCGAAGAGCACTTCGACCCGGGTGGGTCCCACCATCACGGCCTGCAGGGGCCCTTCCTCCTTGGCGATGCCGAAACGGCTGTCGGCAAGGCCGCCGGGGCCATCTCCCCACATCCGGTTGAATTCCTTGTCGAACAGCGCGGAGAGCTCCCGGCTCTCGAAGCGCAGCAGGTGGTTGACGTTGCCCAGGGTGCGGCGGTCGTCGGGATCGCCGTGGATGCAGGAGGGGGTGAAGTTGGTGGAGCCGGTCACCACCCAGCGCTGGTCCACCACCATGAACTTGTGGTGCATCAGGCCACTGCCCGCGCTGCCATCGGCCGTGTCGTCGATCAGAGGAATGCCGCCACGCTGCAGGATGCGGACGGCATCGCCCCGGTCGCGTTCGCTGGCGCTCAGGTGTCCGTCGTGGTCGGTGTCGGCCAGGGCCAGCAGCTGGTGGTAGCGCCCGAGCTGGTGGGAGCTCAGCCCCGCAGGCAGCTGCTCACTGAAAGGGGTGCTGTAGGTGTTCTCGAGGATCACCCGAACGCGCAATCCCTGGCGTTTGCGCTTCACGAGGGCTTCGGCCACCCGTGGCAGGGACAGCTCCTGCACGGCCACGACGATGTCGCTCTCGGCCCGTTCGATCGTTTCGAGCACCAGTCGCTCGAGGTCGTCGCCCCTGCGGCGCTCGCCGTTGACCGGGCTCCGGTAGTGGTGGTCGGCGCGCTGGTTGAAGGCCACCTCCATACCCACCGGCAGAGGTAGATCTGCTGGGGGTGAGCCCAGGATGCGGGCGGTGGCGGAGCAACCACCAAGGCCAAGAGCGAGCAGGCCAGCCACCAGAGCGAATGCCCGGGTGGCTGGCCTGGAGGGTTCGACGGCGGACTGGGGACTCACGGACAGCGCATGGCGGCTGCCCTGAGCATTCCCCGCTGCGGGGGAGTTGGACTGATCTCAGTGGTGACCTGGCATCTCGGCAGTGCGCAGCATCAGCACAAACCAGAGGGTGCTCACCAGGACAGCCATGCCGACGGCCGTGCCGATGCCCACTCTCACCATCAGGATGGGGACGAGGAACGGCAGGGCGAGGGTGCCGGCCAGCGGGGTGAGGGCAACGAACGTGCGCATCAGAACCACTCAGCCACGGCCTGGCTGGATGGGTTGCTGTTGTCTTCGGGGGTGGTGCGCTCGAACTTCAGAGTGATATTGCGCTTCTGCTCGCCATCGGCGGCCAGAGCCTGGATGGGATAGAGCTGCTGGCCGTCGCGGAAGGGCACCTGCACCCGGAAGGTGCCATCGGGGGAGAGGGGCACTTCTTCATCGCCGATCGTGAGTTTGGCGGCCGGATCGGTGGCGCCGTAGACGATCAGTTCAGCATCGGCCACGAGCCAGAAGGAACGCTGACGGGGCGCCACACCACCGATGCCCGATTCGTTGCGGCCACTGGCCCAGAGGCCGATGCCCGAATCGTGGAGACTGCGCAGACCTGATGCGGAGTCGGAGTCCTCGAGCTCGTGGAAGGCTTCGGAACCGCGGCCGAAATGCTTCCAGCGCACTGTGGCGGTCTGGTAGAGGCGCTCGTGCAGGCCGCTGTCCGCTCCGGTCGCGTTGGGGCTGCTGTGCGGATAGGCGTTGGCCACGGTCGTGTCCGAGGGGGCCGCTTCCAGGGAGAAGGGCACGAACTGATCGAGGATCTGCTCGCTCGGATGCAGGGCAGGCACCCGGGCCACAGCGGAGAAGCCCATGGAGAGCCAGCCCCCACCGTGCTTGCGGTATCCCAGCTCAACGCGGTAATCGCGGTCACTGAGGGGAACTGGCAGGTACCACTCGGTGGCATGGCTGTCGACGGTGACCTCCTGGAGCGTGTGGGGGTGCGCGGCGCCCGAGGGCAGTCCGGTCACGTCGGCGACACGAAGGCAGAGCTGACCTGCGCCGGCTTCGATGGCCCTGGTGCGCTCGGCTTCGGCGATCTCCCAGAACACGTAGGCCCACTGGGGGTCCCGGGGCAGGAACACCACCTTGGTCTCGGCCTCGGGGCGCGGAGCCGGGCTGAAGCCGGCCTCCAGGCTCTCGAGACTCGGAGAGGAGGAACCGGGTGCTGGGTATGGCTCGGAGCTGGTGAAGTCCCCTTCGCCCTTGACGCTGTGGATTTCGTTGAGCAACTCCTCCTTGGATTTGCGGCTGTAGAGGCTCACGCCGAGGTCACTAGCGATCTGGCGAAGCTGACGCAGGGTCATGCGAGCCAAGGACGAGAGAGCCTGAGTCACCGTTTCTCCGGATTTCGTTTGGGATCAGTCTGGGATGAAACCCGCCGATCTCAGTCCTCCGGGCGCCCTCCGTCAGCAACAGCTGACTGGGCCTTCGCCGGATGGCCATGAAAAAACGGCGGGGTGAGCCGCCGTTCTGAAGGAACCTCGAGGCAGGCAGCTGGTGTCAGCGGCCGACGCTGCGGTAGGGGACCTTGGAGAGATAATCCATGCTGGTGTTGCCCGAGGACGCGGCGCCCGTCCGCAGGGCAGGCAGGGAGCGCACCCAGGGCAGGTAGTCCTCGGGGAAGCCACCTTTGCGTTGCCGCGCCCATTGGGGCAACGACTTGGCGGTACCGGTGTAGACGATCTGGGGGAAGCCCAAGATGCCCCGGTGGTAGGCCTCGTAGCGGGGCGAGGTGATGTTGAAGGGGGTTTCGCCCACTTCACGGGAGCCCACCACCCGGTTGCGGTGGTAAGGCACGGTGTCGTAGCCGAAGTTCTCGAGATACTCGTCGCTGTCGAGGATCTGATCGACGGCGCCGGCCACGCCCTTGGTCATGATCACCGCGGACCAGGCGATCTCTTCGGCTTTGCCATACACCTGGCGGCCCAGCAGCTTCTCCACCAGGTGACGCGCCACCCGGTAGTTGCTGTTCAGGTTGTAGAAGCTGCGGGTGAAGGTATCCGAGAGGCAGAGGGCCCGGATGAAATCACGCACGGTGATCTGGCCATCGCGCAGCTGCGACTCCAGGATCGTGTCGCGGTCGACCTTGAAGGCGTGGAAGAAGATCTGACGGTAGGCCGCTTCGATCACCACGTTCTGGGCGTTGCGATCAAAGGCCTTGTCAAGCGAGACGCCTTTCGGATCCTCGTCGGAGCCCACGCGAAACGCCTTCACTCGAGAGTTCTGGCTGGTGGGTGCGTACTTCAGAAGCGGGATCGCCACGCGAACATCGTCATCCGTCGCTGTGGATCGTAGAAGTCAGGCCCGATCGAACCCCGTCCGGGGCGGCAGGGCTCACAGTCCGTAACGTTTGACACGCCCGCCGGGGCCAGACCGCCCTACCAGCCGAAGGCTGAGACCAGCGCTCTGCGAGGGGGGGCGGCCAGGCCTGTGGCGCCCTCGCCTGAATCGGCGGTCTCCCCGTCATCGTCGCTCTCCGGACAGCGGCTTTCCATGCAGAAGGAGGCGGTGTTGGAGAGTCCTTCAACGGTGCTGGTGCGCAGGCGCAGGTTGGGGTTGGGAAACCAGAAGCGCTCCAGGCTGCTCATCGTTTCGTAGGCCGTGGTGAGCAGCAGGCCATCCCGCTCATCCATGCGGAAGTGGCCCGCCACCGGAGCGGTCTCCGCGTAGCCGCGGTCGCGCAGCAGCAATCCCTCGCGCCCCGAGGCGTCGGTGGGGATCAGACCGAACACCGACTCCCCCTGGTGGGCTTCGCCGGCCTTGTCCCAGGCCATCGAGCCGCTCCAGCGCACCTGGCAGCCCCCCACCAGGCCCGCAGGGTCCTGGTCGTGCAGTTCAGCGATCGCCCTGAGGCGCGGGTCACTGGCCTCCACCTCCATGACCTCGATCATCGACCCACCGGCCTCCGCGCGCCGGTGCAGCAGATGGTGGCTGGTGCGCTGGGAGCGCCAGCGCCCGCAGCTGAGCCTGAAGAAACTGAGGGCATCGGCGATCGGAACGCTCACGGGGGCAGCACGGTTGCAACGATGATCGCAACTCCCTCACCCCAGCCGTTCCCGGTGGCCCCAACGGGAGTCGTGGCGGCCCTGGCCGCAGCCCTCTGCTGGGCGGTGTCCAGCAGTCTCTGGCGCCGTCTGCCCACCTCCCTGAGCGCAGCCCAGCTCAACCTGGTCAAGAACCTGCTGGCGGTGGGGCTCCAGTTGCCGTTTCTGTTGCTGGGGGGCTGGCTGGTGCCCCTCCCGGCTTTGCTGCTGCTTCTGGCCAGCGGTGTGCTCGGCATCGCCCTGGGTGACAGCTTGTATTTCGCGGCCCTGCGCCGGCTGGGGACCCGCCGAACGCTCACCCTCGAAGCGGGTGGCCCGGCGCTGTCGCTGCTGGGCGGGGCCCTGTTCCTGGCCGAGTGGCCCCGCTGGCCCCAGGGGGTGGGGGTGGCGCTCATCTGCCTGTCGGTGGCGCTGGTGGCCCGCCAGCAGCCCCCGGCCGGCGGACCCGACCTGGTGCCACGGCCCTCTGGAGGGCAGCACCTGGGCCTGCTGCTGGCCCTGGCCGCCCTGGTGTGCGGCAGTGCCGGCGCCCTGCTCTCGAGGGCGGCCCTGCGGGATTCGGCTCTGCCTCCGCTGCAGTCGGCCACCCTGCGCCTGGCGGCGGCGGCCCTCGTGATGCTGCCGTTGCTGTGGCGGCTGCCGCCCCCGGGCGTGCGCCCGCGGCCCCTGAGGCGCCGATGGCCCCTGGTGCTCCTGGCCACTCTGCTGGGCACCAGCGCCGGCATCGTGTTGCAGCAGACGGCCCTGCAGCATCTGCCGGCCGGCCTTGCCGTGGCCCTGCTGGCCACCGCCCCGGTGCTGGCACTGCCCCTGGCGGGGCTGGAAGGAGATCGGCCAGGCCCCATCGGGCTGCTGGCGGCGGTGCTGGCCCTGGCCGGGGTCAGCCTGGTGGCGGGGCTTGGCTGGAGAGGCTGAGGCGGGTTCTGGCCTCCGCCTCAGCCCAGGAGATCAGGTCGCCGATGTCGAGGGCGAGAGGATCCAAGCCCCGGCTCGCCGCCAGCTCCTGCAACTGCACGGCGCCGCGTTCGAGCTGAGCGAGGAACACCTGCTGAAAATCGGGATCGGCGGCCAGGGTGCCGTGCCGCGCCATCCAGGCGAGCAGGGCCGGGCGGGTCGGAAGCGGACCGGAGCGGCTGCCGGCCACCTCCTGCAGGGTGCGCAGGCAGTGGGCCAGCAGGCGTAGGTGGTGGCGCTCGAGGCTGGGGAGCAGGGTGGCCTCGAGGAGGGCCAGGTCGCCGCTGGCGAGGGGGCCGACCTGGGCCTCAGCCATCCTGGGGGAACTGGGTGGCTTCCCCGCTGCGGGGGGTGATGCGGAAACCGCAGGAGTGGCCCGATTCGAGACGCCAGTGCACCCGCTCCACGCTGCAGTCGGGAAAGGTGTGGCGCATCTGCTGAAGTTCCTGGTCGCACAGCACGGGGAACTGTTCAGCCAGGCGGGAGACGGAGCAGTGGAATTCGCTCATGCACCAGGAGTGGCCGTCGGGCTCGGGGTGGCAGTCGCTGACGTAACCCTCGCTGCAGCGCAGTTCCACCAGCCGCTCCAGCCGCTCGAGCAGGGTGCCCGTGCCGATCCGGCTGCGGTAATCGAGGGCTTTGGCGATGGCCTGCTGGCGCAGGAGGGTCTGCACGGTGTCGGCGGGCAGGCTGTCGGCCAGGGAGGTGAGCAGACCGATGGCGAAGTTCTCGCTGCCGTTGGGAAACTGGTCGTGGCCCTCGGCGGTGAGGTGCCAGTGATTGCTTGGGCGACCGGGGCCTTCTCCGCTGGAGCTGCTGGCCACGAGTCCGTCGTCCTCGAGGCTGCGCAGATGGCGGCGCATGATCTGCACGGACACCCCCAGAAGCTCGGCGAGCTGGGCAGCCGTGGCCTCTCCCTGACGCAGGAGGAGGGCCAGGGCTGCTTCTCGGGTTGGGGCCTGGGTGGAGGCGCTCATCGAACACTCAGCCCGGTTCGTCCGGTCGCGAACCTTCTGCACACATTGCCACGCTCTTTCGGCAGTTGTGGCAACGGGCAGTTCACAATGGCGCCAGCCCCACCGCCAGCTCGGCTGCCCTAAGGTGGCCAGTAACGAAACGATCGGGTTTCGTAATTCAATGGTGCCGTCACCCCGGTCCGTTGGTTCTTTCCGGGATCTCCAGCAGTCTCCCCCGCCCTGCAGTCGCTGGGTTCCCCATCCGCCAACCGCCGCCGGGTTCTCCGCTCCGGCCTCGGTGCCTCCCTCGTTCTTCTGAATTCATGTCCGACGCCCCCTCAGCCACGGCCGCCCCCAGCAGCGACAGCCTGGAGTTGATCCGGCGCTTCGCCGAGGCCTACGCCAAGCGGACAGACACCTACTTCTGCAGCGATCCCGGGGTGACGGCTGTGGTTCTCGAAGGGCTGGCCCGGCACAAGGAGCAGCTGGGAGCCGCTCTCTGCCCCTGCCGCCACTACGAGGACAAGCAGGCCGAGGCGGAGCAGGCGTTCTGGAACTGCCCCTGTGTGCCGATGCGGGAACGCAAGGAATGCCACTGCATGCTTTTCCTCACGGAAGACAATCCCTTCCGCGGTGAGCAGCAGACCATCGGCCTTGAGGAGATCAAGACCCACACCCAGCCCCCTGCCGCCTGAAAGCCATGAGCAGCTCCACCAGCGTCGGCGATCTTGTCAGTCAACCCTATAAATATGGGTTTGTCACAGACATCGAAACCGACAAGATCGACAAAGGTCTCAGTGAAGATGTCGTCCGGCTGATCTCCTCCAAGAAGAACGAGCCCCAGTTCCTGCTTGATTTCCGTCTGCGTGCATACCGGCAGTGGCTGCGGATGGAGGAACCCGACTGGGCGGCCCTGGGGCATCCGCCGATCGATTATCAGGAGATGATCTACTACGCCGCTCCTCGCCAGCAGGAGAAGAAGGCGAGCCTGGATGAGGTGGATCCGAAACTTCTGGAAACCTTCGACAAGCTCGGCATTCCCCTGAGCGAGCAGAAGCGTCTCAGCAATGTGGCTGTTGATGCTGTGTTCGACAGCGTCTCGATCGCCACCACCTACCGCGAGAAGCTTGCGGAACACGGAGTGATCTTCTGTTCGATCAGTGAGGCCGTCAAGGATCACCAAGAGCTGATCGAGCGCTATCTCGGCACGGTGGTTCCCAGTAACGATAATTTCTTCGCTGCCCTCAATTCCGCTGTGTTCAGCGACGGCTCCTTCGTGTTCATTCCGAAGGGCGTGGAATGTCCGATGGAGCTTTCCACCTATTTCCGCATCAACTCCGGAGACACCGGCCAGTTCGAGCGCACCCTGATCGTGGCCGAAGAAGGCGCATCGGTGAGCTATCTGGAGGGCTGCACCGCCCCGATGTTCGATACCAACCAGCTGCATGCGGCGGTGGTGGAGCTGGTGGCTCTCGACGATGCTTCGATCAAGTACTCCACCGTTCAGAACTGGTATGCCGGTGATGAGAACGGTGTGGGTGGCATCTATAACTTCGTGACCAAGCGCGGCCACTGCCGCGGCGAGCGCAGCCACATCAGCTGGACCCAGGTGGAAACGGGCTCGGCGATCACCTGGAAGTACCCCAGTTGTGTGCTCCAGGGAGCCCATTCAGTCGGTGAGTTCTACTCCGTGGCCCTCACCAACAACCTCCAGCAGGCCGACACCGGCACCAAGATGGTGCATGTGGGCCCCCATACCCGCTCCACGATCGTGAGCAAGGGCATCAGCGCCGGCCGTTCCTCCAACAGTTACAGGGGGCTGGTGCAGATCGGTCCCAAAGCCCGGGGTGCGCGCAATTACAGCCAGTGCGATTCGATGCTGATCGGTGATCAGGCGGCTGCCAACACCTATCCGTACATCCGCTCGCAGCAACCCGAGGCCAGCGTGGAGCACGAAGCCAGCACCTGCCGCATCTCCGCCGATCAGCTCTTCTATCTGCAGAGCCGGGGTATCGGTTTCGAGGAAGCGGTGTCGATGATGGTGAGCGGCTTCTGCCGCGATGTGTTCAACCAGCTGCCGATGGAATTCGCGGCTGAAGCCGACAAGCTCCTGGCCCTCAAGCTGGAGGGGTCTGTGGGCTGATCCCCCAGACGTCGTTGTCCTGGAGCTTGGCTCCTTTCTTTGTTGTTTCCCTTGATCCGCCAGCTGTGATTCGCCCCGACGCCGATACCCTTCTCGAAATCGTTGACCTGCAGGCCCGAGTGGAGGACAAGCCGATCCTCAAGGGCGTGAATCTCACGATCAAAGCCGGAGAGATCCATGCGGTGATGGGCCGCAACGGCAGCGGCAAGAGCACCCTCTCCAAGGTGCTGGCCGGCCATCCCGCTTACACCGTCACGGGCGGCAGCGTTCTCTACCGCGGCGCCAACCTGCTTGATCTTGAACCGGAGCAGCGGGCCCGCTCGGGGCTGTTCCTGGGCTTCCAGTACCCCGTCGAGATCCCCGGCGTGAGCAACCTCGAGTTCCTGAGGGTGTCCACCAATGCCCGCCGCCTGGAGAAAGGGGAGGAGGAGCTCGACACCTTCGCCTTCGAGGACCTGGTGCGCGAGCGTCTGGAGGTGGTGCAGATGGATCCGGCCTTCCTCGAGCGCAGCGTGAACGAGGGCTTCTCCGGCGGCGAGAAGAAGCGCAACGAGATTCTGCAGATGGCTCTGCTCGATCCCCTGGTGGCGATCCTCGATGAAACCGATTCCGGCCTCGACATCGACGCTCTGCGCATCGTGGCGGGCGGCGTGAACCACCTGGCCAGCCCTGACAACGCCACCTTGCTGATCACCCATTACCAGCGCCTGCTGGATGTGATCACCCCGGATTACGTCCATGTGATGGCCGGTGGCCGCATCCTGCGCACCGGCGGCAAGGAGCTGGCCCTGGAGCTGGAGGATCGCGGCTACGACTGGGTCGACCAGGAGCTGGCCGTGCTGGAGGTGGCCTGATGGTGGCTGCGATGTCCAACTCCGCTGCGGTGGACGCCTCCTCCTGGGTGACCACCTTCCTGGACCGTTTGCCGGCCCCGGCCGGTGCGCTCGAAGCGGTGCAGTGGCGCGGCCGGGAGGCCCTCTCCCGCCAGGCGCTGCCCTCCCGCCGCCAGGAGGACTGGCGCTTCACCGACCTCGCCCCGCTCACGGCCCTGGCCCCGGCCCCTGTGCCGGTCGCCGAGCCCGGCGACTGGCCCGAGCCCAACGCCGCCGCGGTGCGCCTCTGGCTCGATGCCCCCGATGATCTGCTGGCTGGCCAGGACCTGCCGGCTGGACTGTCGCCCCTCAGTGCTGAAGAAGTGCAGCAGGCCCTGGGTCACACCCTGGCCGCCTGCAGCTGTGAACAGCACTGGCCCGTGGAGTTGAACCAGGCCAGCGCCACCCGGGTTCTGGCCCTGCGCGTGAGTGGTGCAGTGGCGCCAACCCTCGAGCTGGTCAGCCAGGCCGCCGGCGACGGTGTGCTGCGCCCCGTCAGGGTGTTGCTGCTGCTGGAGGAGAAGGCCAGCCTGGAGGTGCTCCAGGTGCAGCTCGGTTCCGGTGGCAGCCTCTCGAGCCTGGTGATCGAAGCCCATCTGGGCCGCGAATCCACGCTGCGCCATGGCCTGCTTGCCCTCGGTGAGGGCCCGGCCTGCTTCCTCGGCCATCTGGCGGTGGAGCAGGAGCCCCGCAGCCGTCTCGAGTCGACGTGGGCCAGCCACGGCTGGGCGCTCTCGCGCTTTGAGCCGCGGGTGGTCCAGGTGGACGGCGACGCCATCACCAGCCTCAAGGCCCTGCAGCTGGCCGATGGCCAGCAGCTGGCGGACACCCACAGCCGTGTGGAATTCCGTGGACCTGAAGGCCAGCTGGATCAACTGCACAAAGCCATCGCCGACGACCGTGGCCGCAGCGTGTTCAACGGGGCGGTGAAGGTGCCCCGGGCCGCCCAGCGCACCAATGCCTCCCAGCTCAGCCGCAACCTGCTGCTCTCCAATCAGGCCCGGATCGACACCAAACCCGAGCTGGAGATCGTGGCCGACGACGTGCGCTGCGCCCATGGCGCCACCGTGAGCCGGCTCCAGACCGACGAACTGTTCTACCTGCAGAGCCGGGGCCTCTCGGCGGCGGTGGCCGCCGGACTGCTCAAGCGCGGCTTCTGCGAAGAGGTGCTGCGGGCGCTGCCTGCCGCCGCGGCCGCCTGGAGGCCGCTGCAGCGAATGCTGGGGGAGGGCTGATCACGATGCCGTTCACCACCTCCGCCCCCGCTCTCCAGCCTCCTGTCCCGTCACTGGCCGCCACCGAGGATCTGGCTGCTCTCACCCGTGCTGATTTCCCGCTGCTGGCGGATCAGGCCTGCCTTGGCCAGCCCCTGATCTACCTCGATCATGCCGCCACCAGCCAGAAGCCCCGGGCGGTGCTCGACGCCCTGCAGCGCTACTACCGCCACGACAACGCCAACGTCCACCGGGGCGCCCACCAGCTCAGCGCCCGCGCCACCGATGCCTTCGAAGGCGCCCGCGACAAGACGGCACGCTTCGTGGGTGCCGCCACGCCGCGGGAGATCGTGTTCACCCGCAACGCCAGCGAGGCGATCAACCTGGTGGCCCGCAGCTGGGGAGATGCCTTCCTGCGTCCCGGCGATGAGATCGTGCTGACGGTGATGGAGCACCACAGCAACCTGGTGCCCTGGCAGCAGCTGGCCGCGCGCACCGGCGCCCGCCTGCGCCACGCCGGCCTCACTGCCAGCGGTGAGCTGGATCTGGAGGATCTGCGCGCGCAGATCAGCGAGCGCACCCGGCTGGTGAGCGTGGTGCAGATCAGCAACACCCTCGGCTGTCACAACCCGATCAGCGCGATCGCGGATCTGGCCCATGCCGCCGGTGCGCTGCTGCTGGTGGATGCCTGCCAGAGCCTGCCGCACCTGCCGGTGAACGTGAAAACCCTCGGCGCCGATTTCCTGGTGGGGTCGTCCCACAAACTCTGCGGCCCCACGGGCATGGGTTTCCTCTGGGCGCGGGAGGCGTTGCTGGAGGCGATGCCGCCCTTCCTGGGCGGCGGCGAGATGATTCAGGACGTCTATCTGGATCACAGCACCTGGGCGGAGCTGCCCCACAAGTTCGAGGCGGGCACACCGGCGATCGGTGAGGCTGTCGGCATGGGTGCCGCCATCGATTACCTCAATGCCCTGGGCCTCGATCGCATCCACGCCTGGGAGCAGCGGCTCACGGCCCACCTGTTCGAGCGGCTGAAAGCGATCGAAGGGCTCCGGGTGCTGGGGCCCACCCCCCAGCAGCAGCCCGACCGTGGTGCCCTGGCCGCCTTCGTGGTGGAGGGGCTGCACGCCAACGACATCGCCTCCCTGCTGGATGCCAGCGGCATCTGCATTCGCAGCGGGCACCACTGCACTCAGCCTCTGCACCGCCATTACGGCATCAGCGGTTCAGCGCGCGCCAGCCTCAGCTTCACCACCACCCTCGAGGAAATCGACCGCTTTGCCGAGGAGCTGGCCAGCAGCGTGGCTTTCCTGCGGGAGCACGGCTGAGCTGGGAGCTCCTTGATGCTGGAGCTCGTGGCGGCGCTGCTGATCGATCTCTCCGAGCAGAAGCTTTACGCCTACGACGATCAGCAGCGCTTGCTCTATGCCGCCCTGGTCTCGACGGGCCGCCCTGTGACGCCGACCCCCACTGGGCGGTTTCAGATCGGCAGCAAGTACAGGGAGACCACGCTGGTGGGGCCCGATTACCGCATCCCCGCCGTGCCGAACGTGATGTGTCTCAGCGGCGGCAGCCTGGCTCCGGATCGCCTCTGCCTGCATCCGGCACCCTGGCAGGAAAAGGCCGGGGAGTGCTTCGGTGTGGCCCGCAGCCACGGCTGCATCCGCACCTCGAGCGCCGCGGCCCGCTGGCTGTTTCCGCGCACGGCTTTGGGCACACCGGTGGACATCCGGCCCTGAACGGATTCAGCCTTGCCCCCATGGAGCGTTCCGGCTTCAGCGTTGTGGCGGGCAGCGCTTGCGGACGAACGGCTTGTCCTGGTCTGGCGACCCGGTATGGGTGACGTCGGTCAGGGTGGACTGGTCGGGGGAGAGGAGGAACCGGCGCAGATCCAGCCAGGTCTGGCCCTCCCCGGCCATTGCGGTGATCAAGGCCAGCTCCGAGGTCCCGCTGGTGACAACCGCGACGGCGGGGCCGCCACTTTCGTAGAACGTGACTGTGCCTGCCTGCAGCAGCAGGCGCGTTTCCCCTTTGATCGGAGAGCCGCAGGGGAGGCGGCTGTCCTGCCATTCCCCGCGGAAGCGTTCGGGGATGGCACGCTGCAGCTCGGCGGCGCTCGCGTTGGAGCCGGTGCTGACGGCAGCGGCGACCAGGCCCAGCAACAGAAGCAGGCTTCGGTGCATCGTCTCTGGCATATCCCTCAACGTACCGGGGTGAGCAGGGCCAGGGCTTCAGCGTGGTGGGCTCCCTGCCAGAGCCAGTGCCACCGCCAGCCGCAGGCTTCGGCGCTGCGCTGGATGGCCTCACGATCGGCCGGGTTATCGAACTGGCTGAGGTGGTCGATCACCTGCTGGCGCTGCTCGGGTTCGAGGGGGGTCCAGCCGCTGCGGATCCGCTCCACATAGCGCGCCACGTAGGCCTCGCGCGCTTCCCCCGGCTCGCGGAACACATCAGCCCAGAGCAGGAGTCCGTCCGGCGAAAGATGACGGCGACAAAGCTCAAGAAACCTCGACTTGTTCTCGTCGCTGAGGTGGTGAAGGGCGAAGGCTGAATGGAGCAGATCGACCGGTTCGGGTTCGGGCTCCGCTTCGGCCCAGGCCAGCAGATCCTGCTCCCGCCACTGGCAGGGGTAGGGCACCCCCTCCAGCTGGGTGGCGGCCCTGGGCAGCACGGGTGCGGAAAGATCAAGCCCGATGTAGGAGCCCAGCGGCAGCCGTCGAAGCAACGGGGCCAGCAGGGCGAGATCCCCACAACCCAGATCCACCATGTGGGGCGGTGACGATTCCTGGGGCCGCTGGGCCAGCCAGCCCTCGATCGCCGCGGTGGTGGCCGCCGAGAGCGCCTGATGCTCCATCAGGTCGTGGTCGACCACCCGGCGGTAGGTGCTCCATTGACGGTCGAAGAAGTCCATGCCTGAGGCAGGGCAGCCGGTGCGTGCTGCCGCCAATCGTGCGGTGAGCGTAGGCGCCCTGGCGTGGGAACTCTTCACGCATGTTGCCCAACCCCTGCTCGTGGTTCCTGAAGCCCGCTCCCCCGGATTGATCCAGCGCTACCGGGAGGAGCTGCAGGTGCGGCACTACGCCCGACGGACCGTGAAGACCTACGAGCAGTGGCTGCGCCGATTTCTGCGCTTTCACGGGAGACGGCATCCACGGGAGATGGGCAGTCCCGAGGTGAATGCCTTCCTCAATCACCTGGCGGTGGACCTGCAGGTGAGTGCCTCAACCCAGAACCAGGCCTTGAGTGCGCTGCTGTTTCTGTTCCGGGAGCTGTTGGAGCGGGATCTGGAACTCGACGGTGTGGTGCGGGCACGGACGCGCAAGCGGCTGCCGGTGGTGCTCAGTGAGGGGGAGGTGAAAGCCGTCCGTCAGCGCCTTGAGGGTGTGCCGGCGTTGGTCGTGGGGCTGCTGTATGGCAGTGGTCTGCGGCTCATGGAGGCGCTGAGGTTGAGGGTCAAGGATCTGGACTTCGA
This sequence comes from Synechococcus sp. UW140, assembly GCA_943369245.1. GTDB lineage: Bacteria > Cyanobacteriota > Cyanobacteriia > PCC-6307 > Cyanobiaceae > Regnicoccus_A. The sequence continues at coordinate 55,436 of CALRMN020000008.1, forward strand.
GCGTCGCGAACTGGTGGTTCGTGATGGCAAGGGAGGAAAGGATCGGCTCACGATGCTTCCCCAGAGCCAGATGGCTGCGCTGCGGCAGCATCTGCTTGAGGTGCGACGGCTTCATCAGGGGGATCTGTCGGCCGGATGGGGCCGGGTGCTCATGCCATACGCTCTGGCACGCAAGTATCCCAACGCAGATCGGGAATGGGCGTGGCAGTGGGTGTTTCCCCAGCAGAAGCGCTGGCTGGATCCCAGAACAGGGGCTCAGGGGAGACACCATCTTGACCCCACCGTGGTGCAGCGGGCCGTGAAGCAGGCGGTGGCTGATGCTGGAGTGAGCAAAGCTGCCAGCTGCCATACCTTTAGCCATTCCTTTGCCACGCACCTTCTGGAACGGGGCCAGGACATCCGTACGATCCAGGAATTGTTGGGTCATCAGGACGTGAGCACCACGATGATCTACACCCATGTGCTCAACCGTGGACCCCTAGGTGTGAGCAGCCCCGCAGACTTTATGTAACTGTACGAACATGTGGTTCACTGACCAGAGAACCACATGAGGGTTCTCCTTAAGGATCGGAAGGATCTAGGCTGCTTGGGGTTTTTAGACGAGACGCATCCACACGATGGACTTGGTTCACAGAAGCAACGGAGTGAGTCGGGCTGGTTCTCAGAACCGTCCAATGACAAGTTAGACCACTACACGCATCGAATGACGCTCACGCACGATCAACTTGAGCGCTTGCTCGCCATCGGGGAAACGCAGACCGTCGAGTTCAAGGAGCGTATCCGAGATCCGCGAATACTCGCACGCCTGTTTAGCGGTATGGCCAACTCCGCGGGGGGCGTCGTGCTCGTCGGCGTCAGGGAGCCACGAAGTATCGTCGGCGTGGATCGTCTGGAGTTGCAGCGCACCTATGCGGCGGCGCTTCAAGGCGTGCATCCGGCTCCGCCTACAGAGCTGAGCTTCCACCCAGTCGAGGGCAAGGAAGTCGGCGTGATCGAGATTGGACCGGGGGTAGGTCCGGTGCTATCAGACGAGGGCGCCTTCGTCCGGGTGTCGGCGACGTCCACGCGGCCTATGGATGCCTCTGGCATTGCGCTCTCACTTGCGAAGCGTACGGACTTTCCCGTCGAAGAACGGAACGCGCTCGCCGAGGGGATCGCCGGTCTGACAAGGACAGTCGCTGAGCTGAACTCAAAGATTGACCGAGCGAACTCCTTCCGGGGACAACTGCCAAACTACCTTATCGGAGGCATCGTAGGCGCCATCATCAGCTGGTTGGTGGCACTCCTATGATCCGCCACCGGTCTAACGAATCGTTGAAGCTGACGAAGGTGCGCAGTGGCCATCGCGGCGGCAGGCATCACGTTCCCGCCTTCGCAGCTTAACTCTGGCGTTAGACACACAATCAACGACATGCTTGATCTCCCCCTCTCTGTTGAGTCAAGATGTATTTGGCCTCAGGCACTTCGACCCAATGGACATGATACGTCTGAAAAGGAGTCATTTGAGAGCTGGTGGTCACAGCACAAAGATGCATTGGCAAATGTATGCGAGCCCATTGCAGAGCAGTGGATCTACAGGCACTGGGACAATAGCCCATTCAGATTTCTCCCTCTTGATACCCTAACATGGGAAACCCGTACATATTCTGCTGAGGACTTTCTTTCTAGCGTGCATTTCTTTTTTGGAAGCCCCGCAGAGGCTGAATGGGATTACAATGTCTTTCACAGTGTAAATCACAGGGATGGTATACCATTGCAGACTGCTAACGACTGGGTTAATGGAACATGGTCTTTCCCCCCAGTCGTCCTAGAAACGCCCACCGGGTTTCGATGTACTACAGGAGAATTTCCTTGCTCTCGGCTTCTGCTGGTAGAAGGATCGAAGCGCTATAGATATCTGAACGCACTTCATTGCAGAGGCATGAGTGGAGGGCTGCACGACTTCTTTATGCTCCGTAGCCCGCTATGCAACTAGCGAAGAGGTTAGTAGATAGGCAATTATGGGAAGTGCTTAACTCGCACAAAGACACTAGAGCAAGACCAACAGTTGATTCTAGGACTGCACGCACTATGGGGTATGTTTCTAGAGATGGAGAGATTACAGAGGACGGGAATCATGGTGGCTCGTGCCAAGGAGAGATCGCATCACATGGCTCCTTCCGCGAGGGGGTAGACTTAGCTTTTTGACAGACTTGAAGATGCTCGTGGCTCTTTACCTGGCTGTCAGAGTTACCCCATAAGAGGTCTGACGTCATCATGCCTAAGACGTGAGCGAGGCTATCTTGGTGTTCAATCATTGGCCCGCCTCTGATCTTGGGCCTTTGGAATTCAGGTACTCCGTATCGCTGAAAGCATGGCGCGCTAAGCTTTCAGTAGAAAGCTCCAGCATTACTATCAATGTCGCCCATTCAATTCAAGCATATCCCGGCTTCAGAACAACCACAGACCCCTGCTCAACAGACCTCTAGAAAAGGGATGCCTGGAGACCTGCAAAAGTCTTTCTTCTTTATGCTAAATGAAGCTTCTGATGCTTCAGCCAAATGGAAGCTTGTCATGCAACTGTTCGGAAAGAGCGAGGCCCGATGCACCTTGCTTTCTCAGACAGGTGCGGTCTTCTTTGCATTAACCCGTGACGCCCTTATTACTGATGCCCTTTTAACACTCGGGAGACTTTTAGACAAGCCACAGCAGGGCAGCAATAACAACCTTTGCCTTGAGTACCTTCTTGATTCTATTCGGGAGAAGAATGATAACGATTTGGTCAGTGAACTTGAAGCAGTGTTAAGCGATGCCAGACGTTCAGAGGTCAAGGCGCGAAAGCACCGCAATAAAAAGATTGCGCACAATGACCTCCTAACTCACCTAGATGATGCAGGCTCACCTCTTTCAAATGCCACTGTGGGTGAGATCAATGAACTTCTTGAGTCAACCCAAGCTTTTTTGAATAAGATCGACATGTACTATTGCAAGAGTCAAACACTCTTTTCTAGCCAAGTGCTTAACGGAGATGCTGACACAATGATTGGATTTCTTGCCGATGGAATGAGGTTCCGAGAGGAACAGCTCAATCGGCGTCTACGTTCTTTGGGGCAACAGACGGTTGACTGGGAGATCCCTTCTGATGTCTAACACCGCCATGCACCTGTGCCGCCACCGCATGGCTATTGTCTTCGCCGAGCACACCTTGCGGCCAGGTGATGGCGAGCGTTAGGCACACTTCAATAAGATCCGATCATGACTGACAAGCCTCAGCGAAAAGCAGCAGCACAAAAAAAGGGCTTGCAGCCCGTTGATTACGAAGCAGTGCAAAGCGAGATTGCTCGTTTGAGTAAATCCTTGGACTCTAGTCTTGCATTACGCAATCTATCGGCCAATATGTCCGGTACAGCTCGATTGGCAGACGCAGTCAAGAATATCTATACTTCATCTCCTGCGTGGGTTGATCTAGTTAAGGCGCTGGATTGGTCGAAGTCGCTTAGTCTTCAATCTGAAGCCCTTAGGGCTATGGACCTCAGCTCGACGATCCAGCGACAGACTGAAGCTCTTCGGGCTTTAAACTGGGACGTCGGGAGGTTGCAAAACGAGCTGCCGAAGACACTGCAAGTTACATCAGACAGCGACATTGATGATGGGCTTGAAAGTGAGATTCGCCAGCTGAGAGAAGAGATAGAAAGAAAAAGCGCTATTCTTATTGCCGGAGAAGCAAACCAAAAAGAACTACAGGCACGCATCTCCGAATTAGATTCAAGTCTCGAGCAACTACACCAAAGGGAGCGGTTGGCTTTTCTGCTAAACCAAGTCCATCCTGCGGCTCAAAGCCTACTCGAAGCTGATCATTCTTTCAGAAATCAATTCCTGGAGTCCAAGGAATGCACTGGCTTCGTGGTCTCCATGGATATCCGCAGGTCAACGGAACTAATGCTCAAGGCACGCAAGCCTGAGCAGTATGCAGACTTTGTCTCTAAATTATCTCGTCAGCTGACACAAGAAGTGCTTGAGTCATTTGGCGTATTTGATAAGTTTACTGGAGATGGAATTCTTGCGTTCTTCCCTGAGTTCTACAGTGGTCAGGACGCTGGCTTTCACGCAATCTCATCAGCCATTAGATGTCATCAGATATTTCGCGAACACTATAGAATGCATCGGAGTAGCTTCATCTCTGTTCTCCAAGACACAGGGCTTGGCATTGGAATTGACTATGGAAAGCTGCATCTTGTGCAGGTTTCTGGTGCACTCACAGTAGTCGGCCCACCTGTTGTTTACGCATGCAGACTGGGCGGCGCACCGGCCGGTCAAACACTTCTGAATCAGCCTGCATATGAGGTTTTAAGCGAGGCTTACGGCCCCTATCTTAACTTCGAGGAAACTAGTCATGACCTCAAACACGAAGGCATGATATTAGCATATCATGTTAAGCCCACCCCTAAGACCTTTGAGTCGAGACCACCAGACTGGTTTAGGGCAGATACCATTAATGATGAGCCGAAGAACAATTGAGGTTTGCTCTTGGAGTTCCTAACCAGCCCCTCGAGTGGTCAGGCCACCGCAAGCAATCTACTGTCGCCTCCTTCCACTTCCTGCCTGCCACTCAAGGGCAGCGTTAGGTGACACCCGGACTCACTAGTAAATGCAACGACAGGAACGGAATCCCACGATGCGAGAAATGCTGCTTGCCGAGCGCGCCTACATCGACGCGATGCTTGAGCATCTCGATGCCGGCGGCGCTGCTCATGAACTCGAGCCGCCGTTATGGCTGCCGAGCCGTCTCGATGCCTACCGGCTCTGGCGCGCAATCGATGAGTTGCGCGAGGACGTTCGTCGGTTCAGTGGCACTGCGCGCTGCGCCTTCGGTGGTCAGGATGCCCAACGCGCGATCGAACTCCTAGTAACGCCCGGCCGCAGGGCAGAGGGCCTTAGCGAGATTCGGGAGTTCACCCGAGGCGCCCGCTCATTGATCGTAGTCGATCCTTACATATATGGCGGTGAAGGGCTCGGCGCTGAGGAGTACGTCGAATCGCTGGCAAAGTCGCTCCGCCTCCAGAGCGAATCGCTCACGCAGCTGCACGTTGTCTACAGTTCGGCACACGGAAATACCAAGAAGATCCGTACGGCTTTCAAGTGCGTGCTAGGTAAAGCCGGTGTGCAGGCAACACACACCGACTCGCCCGTGGTCCACGACCGCATCTGGGTTCGAGACAGGAGCGCCGCGATTGTGGTGGGGAACTCGTACGGCGGGCTCGGAAGAGAGCGAGCCTCATTTGTTCTGCCCCTGCCGGACGCTGATCTGGCGCGCTTCATGGAGTATCTAGGCGAGGCAGGTCTACTCTCTGGTGAGCGTGTCACCTAACGAGTCGTTGCAGCTGACAAAGCGGCCCGCGGCTCCGTTGTGGCTTTCGGTCCTGAGTGGGCCGCTTTGCAGCTGAACTCTGGCGTTAGATCTACTCATGAAGGTGTCTGTGGCACGATGCTGTTCTTGTAAAGACGACCGTCCTTCATGATCACAAGGAAGCGCTTCTGGGGATCGGCAATCAGATTGAAATCTTCCAGCGGGTTGCCATCCACCAGGATCAGATCAGCCAGGGCGCCGGGAACCACGACGCCGAGCTTTCCGGGATAGGGATTGCGGGGGCCTGAGAGCGCCAGGAGCTGTGCGTTGTCATGGGTCACCAGCCCCTGGCCCTGCCGCGGATTCAGACCGAGGCTGCGAAGCCAGCGATAAGGGGCATCCTCCACCACCGGAGAAAAGCTGAGATCGATTGGAGTGATTCGATCGAAGGAGGTGCTTTCCTTTTCGTTCGGGTGATTCACGACGGCACGATGCGTCCTGAAGATCCAACAAACCCGTTGGAAGTGGCGTAGGGAGCGAGCGACCCTGCCTGGATGTCAAGCGACGCCCTTGAACACGAGCCTGGTGGGGACAGGCTGCTACGGCGAGGGGACAGGCCGCTCAAGCCGCCCCCTGCAGGCCTTTCTGCCAGCGCAGGAAGGGAATCGAAAGCAGCACGGTGACCAGCAGGTAGGCCAGGACGGCCAGCTTCAGGCCGGGCATCCCGGTGCCGTAGGTGGTGGCGAACAGCAACGCCAGGCCCGGGTTGCGCATCGATGTGACCAGGGCCACGGTGGTGCGCTCGCGAGGCTCAGGGCCAGCCATGAGGTAGCCGATGGCCAGGGCCGCCGCCACCATCACCGCCATGAAGCCCAGGGCCAGCCAGTTGGAGGCCACGAACGGCACCAGCAAGGGGCCGGCCTTGATCAGCACGACCACGATCAGCAGCAGAAGCAGGCCGTTGGCAAGCTTGTCGAGCGGCCCCTCCAGCCGGGCCACCCATTCGGGCTTCCAGCGCCTCAGCAGCAGGCCGGCCAGCAGCGGTAGAACCTGGGCCTTGCCCACCTGCAGGGCCACTTCCCGGGGGGCGATGTCCCAGCCATCGATGCCGAACGAGGCCCGGAACAGATCAGCTAGCAGGGGAATCGAAACGATCGCGGCCACGGCCGCGCAGGCCTGGAGCAGCGCCGCCAGCTGGCGATCGCCCCCCGTCTTGCCGACCTTGCGCAGGGTGAGCGGGGCGCTCGGGCAGGCCGCCATCAGGGCGATGCCGAAGCGGGCCGGCTGGGAGAGGGCGAAGCTCAGGGGCAACTTCATCAGCACCAGCGCCACCAGGGGCACCAGCACACAGGAGCCGATCAGCACCCGGATCACCAGGGCGGGCCTGTGGCGCAACTGCGCGATCGTATCCAGCTGCAACCCCAGGCCGAGGGCGAACATGATCGTGAACAGGGTGAGGCCGACGAGTGCGGCAGAGGCCTGGGCCATGGAGATCAGGGGAAGGGAAGGGAGGAGTTGCGAAGGCTCAGAGCGCCAGCCCGCCGTAGGCCAGCATCGCCAGGGCGACGGCGCCGATCAGAGTGAGGCTCACGGCAGTGGCGGTGGCGATCGAGCGCTCCTCGCGATACACAAACGCGTCGCTGTTGAGGCGGCGCAGATCCCGCCGGTGCTGCACCGTGGCCAAGGCCATCGCGACCATGCCGGTGAGCACGAAGGCCATTGACACCAGCCGTACCCCCAGGCCCGCGTGGCCCACCACGCCGTACTGACTTTTTATGGCAGCGACGATCTTGTCAAGGCCGAAACCGAAACTGATCAGCGAGAGACAGGTGCGGATCCAGGCCATCAAGGTGCGCTCCGCCGCATCGCGGTTGCGCTGCTTGGCCAGCTCGTTGGTGAGGTTCATGCCGGCGATTCTCCCTGACCTGGCCCAGTGGTCGACTGCCGCTCAAGCCGGGTCTCGGCCTCCAGCTCCCGCGCCAGGAACACGTATCTCGGAAGTGATCCATGCAAGTTTTTCATCTGAAGTCACGAATCCAATGAACTTCTGAGCTGTTCCTTGCGAAGCCCGGAGCAGAATCTGAATGTCTCAAGACGACTGGATCATGCTTCTCAGCACTGATCAAAGATTCGCCGGTCACAGATGTCATGATCTTGCTTGGTTCAGTGCTCGATGGCCTCGTCTCAAAGGTCAGGTTGGCTTTGCTCCAGAGATGTATAAAAATGTAGTCTTTGAGTCTGGGAGTGAAGATTTGGCCTCAGGTCGTGCGTTCACCTGCTTAACGCCAGAGGTGGAGCCGGCTGTCAGGAGATATCGAACCAAGCAGCCGGCTCAAAATGTCTTGAAAACAATCTTTGATCGGGAGGTGAATACTCTGCCTTGGACATCACATACTGCGAAAGCTCCTCGCCACCGACGATCATGCCGCTTCACCCCCCATATTCCCCATACTCCTCGGAGGCGGCCAACACGATCTACAACCTGTTGTTCTGCGACAACGCGTCAGCCTTCTTGGCACGTTCGGGAGAGGAGCCAGCGCCGTGGCAGGCAACTCTTGCATCTGCTCCGCCAGATCTCCAGGCGCTTCGAACCCTGGCGGCCGACGGGAACCAGGACGGGCGGGTTCGCTACCTGGCGTATCAGCAGTTGCGTCATGACGGCCAGTCAGTGCCTTCCAGGCAACTGCTCGGCGTCATCGTCGAAGTCCCTCTTGCCGGAGGTCTGGATACGCTTGCGGCGTATTCCGAGGGAGGCGTTCGCTACATCAATCACAGCGGCAGGATTGCCGTGGTCGACGGAGCTCCATCGATGGCTCACCTGGTTCATGGCCTGTTCGCTGTGTCCCAGCCTGTCGTCAACGCCATCGGTCCCTGGACGGAGACCCGACGGGCGCCTCCAGAACGCGACAACATCCGGTTGACCTTCCTTGTCTCAGATGGTCTGTACTTTGGCGAAGGCCCGATGACCGTCATGCAGCGTGAGCCGATGGCCGCAGCCATCATTCAACGGGCAACAGAGCTCCTTCAGGCCGTGGTCGCCACTGGGGCGACGTGACACCGGACCCTGTGCTGGGCCCTCATTCCACCCGGAAGGTCACACCCATCACGGCGGTGATGTCTTTCTCGATCGTGGTGGTGTCGTAGGAGCCGTAGCTGCTCATCTCGGTGGAGTTGGGCACGGTGATCTGGAAGGAGCCGGTGTCGGCCTGGGTGATCACGCCGATGCGGGAGCCGGCCTGGCGGGCGATCTCGCGGGCGCGTTGCCGGGCATCACGGGTGGCCTTGGCGAGCATGTCCACCCGCTTTTCGGAGAGCCTGGTGTAGGTGTAGGCCGGATCGTTGATGGTGAGCGGCACCCCCTGGCCCACGAGCTCACCGATCTGCTGGGCCACCGCGGCCACCTTCTCCACCTCGGGGCTGCTGATGCGGATCTGCTGGCGGGTGGTGAAGGTGGTGGATTGCAGCTCACCGGTGCGGGAGTCGCGCACGTCTACCTTTTCGGACTTGATCGGGTTGCGGCTGATGGCATCGGCGGCGATGCCCTGCTGCCGCAGGAAGGCGATGGTGCGCTGCACTTCCGGCTGCAGCTCCCGATAGGAGGCCTGCAGGGTCGGCGCGCTCCGGGTCACCTCCACGGTCCAGTCCACGAAGTCGCTGGTGATGCGCTCGGTGCTGGAACCGGTCACGGTGATGGTGTCGTTGCCGCGGCGGATCCCCTTCACAAGCACACTGCTGGCCACCACCAGACCCGTTGCCAGCACCGCCATCGCGAACACCAGCGGTGGCGTGCGGCGCAGGGTGTTCACAAGCGGGGAGAGTGGACCCATGGCCCTGGGGGTGGCTGAGCTTGTTGTGCAGTCTGAAGCCCCGAAGGATCGCGTCATCGCGTTTCTTGCAGGCGCCTGCGTTCAGCAGGCCGTTCGTTGACGAGCACGTCACTCTTGTGGACAAGGAGCTGGCGCATTTGAGGGCGCTCATGGAGTCGACGTGAAGTGTCCTTTCCATTCACTCCAGCCGAGCCTCTTCTCGACGCGGCTGAGTTCAGGCTTCAGATGATGGGAGCATGGATTTTCTCTCAATCCAGCTTCCTTGACAGACGCAGCCATGTCAAAAGCCATCCAAGCTGGTTTCGCGTATTGCGTCATCGTTCTGGGCGCCGGGTTCCTGCTCGGCCTGCTCAGGGTCCCCCTCGTTGTCCCGCGCATCGGTGAACGATGGGCGGAACTTGCGGAGATGCCGATCATGGCTGTGGTCATCTACTTGACAGCTGGGCACATTCTTCGCCGCTTTCCTGCAATCTGCTCGCCGATCCGCTCGCTGATCACTGGCGGCCTGGCCCTGGTCCTTGTCATTGCAGCGGAGTTGACCCTCGCCATGATCCTTCAGGAACGGTCCATCGCGCAGTACATCAGCAGCCGAGATCAAGTCTCAGGCTCGGTCTACATGGTCATGCTGTTCGTCTTCGCCGCCATGCCAAGACTTCGTCTTCCCAGGCATCAGGCCGCCTGATCCTTTGTGCCGATGAACCATCGTGAACCTCCCCGGTCCCAGTTGGCCATAGCCGTGGGCATCGCCGCTCTTGTCGCACCAGCGCTGCACTTGACCACGGACGTCTTGGAGTGGAGCCACGGAGGCTTTTCGACAGCACAACTCTGGCTCAACTACGTCGCCTTCCTGCCGATGCCCTGGTTGCTTCTCGGTCTCTACGCCGTGTATGAACCGCGGCAAAACCTGCTTGGCCTCATCGGTGCAGGTCTCTATGGAGTTGCTTTCACTTACTTTGCTCATACAACTCTGTATGCCATCGCTGAGGGAATTCCCACCTACGAGGCCTTGTGGTCTCGTTTGGGCACCCTGTACACGGTCCACGGTGCCGTCATGGTGATCGGAGGCTTCCTGTTCGTCTGGTCGGCACTGCTTGCGGGCTGGCGGCCCCGGTGGCCCCTGCTGCTCTTTGCATCGGGTCTCTCCCTGAATCTGCTTCTGGCGCTCATTCCCTCCCCGGACATCCTTCAGACGATCGGCAGTGCGGTCCGAAACAGTGGGCTTATGGCCATGGGTTATGCAGTCCTGTTTCGGCGGCGGCCAGGCACTGCCTGACCTTTCCATCCAGACGACGTGACCCGGCAAGTCCGGTGACTTAGCGATCGTCTCAGGGCTCCCCCCTGAGCCCCGGTAACCTGAAACCTCGCCCGGGCTTCGCCCATGGCTGCATTGAGGCCCCTCCCTGCGCTGGCCCTGGTGGGCGGCCTTGTCCTGGCGCTGATCACAACGCTGCACCTCTGGAACTCACCCGCCCGGCGGCTGGAGCGGCTGCAGCAGGACGTGGCCCCCAAGGGAGGCCGCGTGTTCCAGACCACCCTCAACGGCCAGGAGCTGGCGTTTCTGCTGCAGGATTGCAAGCTCTACAAGCTTGAGGTCACCCGCCGCAGTCTCCGCCGGGAACTTGTGCTCAAGCCCGACTTCTATCCCTTTGCTTTCTGCTTCGAGCAGAGCATCGAGCGCAAGGGAGACACGCTGGAGGTGTACCTGCTGATGCAGGCCCTGGGTGCCGGCGGGGGCAACCAGGGTGGGGGAACGTACCGCAGCACCGATGGCCGCAAGTGGCAGTGACATGACATCCCTCTTGCTCGACATTGTCGTGATCTTCACGATGTCGGCCGTGGCGGTGGTGCTCTGTCACCGCTTCAGCATTCCCAGTTCGATCGGCCTGCTGTTGGCTGGTGTTCTGGCCGGACCGGATCTGTTCAAGCTGGTGCAGAACGTGCACGAGATCGAACTGCTGGCCGAGATCGGCGTTGTGCTGCTGCTGTTTGTGATCGGGCTGGAGATCTCCCTGGCGGATGTGGCGCGTCTGCGACGGCACTTTCTGATCGGTGGATCCTTGCAATTCTTTGGAACTGCAGCCCTGGTGGGGGCGATCTGCACGGGGCTGGGGCTCTCACCCGGCCAGGGGGTGTATGTGGGCTTCGTGGTGGCGCTCTCCAGCACGGCCATCGTGTTGCGCATGCTGCAGGAGCGTGCCGAGCTGGAAACACCGCATGGGCGCACCACTCTGGCGATCCTGATCTATCAGGATGTGGGTGTGGTTCCCGTGATGCTGATGGCTCCCCTGCTCGCGGGGGTGGGGGCGGCGTCGGGAGCAGGGGCGATCTCGGCCCTGCTGGGGAGGATTGCCCTTGTGGCCCTCGTGGCGTGGCTGGCCTGGCGCTGGATCGTGCCCTGGCTCCTGGAACGCATCACCCGCACCCGCAGTTCGGAAGCCTTTCTGCTCGGTGTGTTCAGCCTTTGCGTGGGCATCGCGATGATGACCCAGTCGCTGGGATTGTCACTGGCGCTGGGTGCCTTTCTGGCCGGTTTCATTCTCTCGGAGTCGGAGTATTCCCATCAGGCGGTGGCGGTGATGCTGCCCTTCCGCGATGTGTTGATGAGCCTGTTCTTCGTGTCGATCGGCATGCTGCTCGACATCCAGTTCATGCTCGCCCACCCGCTCGCTGTGCTGCTCCTCACCCTGGGGGTGGTGCTGGTCAAACCCCTGGTGGCCGCCGGCTCGGCCCTGGTGGTGGGCCTGCCCCTGGGCGGCTCGGTGCTCACCGGACTGGCGCTCGCCCAGGTGGGTGAATTCTCCCTGGTGGCCACCAAGGCCGGCGTGAGCACCGGCCTGCTTCGGCCGGACATCTTCCAGATCGTGCTCGATGTGGCCGTGCTCAGCATGATGCTCACCCCAGCGCTGGTGGCCGGTGGTCCCAGGCTGGCCGCCTGGGTGGCCACCACCCCCCTGCGACGGCTCGAGCGCCGTCGTCTGATGCCAGTCAGCTCAGGCAGCACCGATGGTCTCAGCGGCCACATCCTGATCGTGGGCTTCGGCGTCACCGGCGCCAACCTGGCCCGCACGGCCCGGCGCTGTGAGATCCCCTATGCCGTGCTGGATGTGAACGCCGCGATCGTGCGCGACGCCCTCAGCGCTGGCGAGCCGATTCACTACGGCGATGCCAGCCAGGAGCCGATCCTGCGTCTGGTGCATGCCGATCGGGCCCGCGCCATCGTTGTGGTGATCGATGATCCAGCCGGTGCCCGGCGCATCGTGGAACTGGCGCGCCGCTTTGCTCCCGACGCCTTCATCCTCGTGCGCAGCCGCTACCTCCGCGAGGTGGAAACCCTGCTGGCCCTGGGAGCCGATGAGGTGATCGCCGATGAACTGGAGGTGTCGATCGAGGTGTTCTCTCGTGTGCTGGCGCGGATGCTCGTGCCCCGCGACGACATCAAGCGGCTGATCGGTGAAGTGCGCGGGGACTGGCGCCAGATGGCCCGCAGCCTCTCACCGGAGTCAACGGCGGTGAGCGACCTGCGCGTGGCAGTACCCCACCTCACCACCCACTCCCTGCGTCTGGGCCAGCAGTCCCCGCTGGTGGGCCACACCATCGCCAGCTGCGGCCTTCGCGCGGAGCACAATGTCACGATCCTGGCGATCACCCGCGCCGGGGAACCCATCACGCATCCCCACGGCCACACCCGCCTGCTGGCGGGCGACATCCTCTTCGTGATCGGTCCCGAGGCGTGGGATCCAGCCAGCGTGCGCTGAAGAGCCGACACACCAGTTCAACGCATGGAATGGAGCCCGATCGGATTGCCCTCCGTGTCGAGAACCACGGAAATGAAGCCGAATTCGCCGATCGCCATCTTCGGGCGGCACACCTGGCCGCCGGCCGGAACCACGCGGCTTTCTTCCACGGCGCAGTCCTCGCAGCTGAAGTACACCATCGTTCCGCCCTTGCCGGGCTCGCAGCCGGCCATGCGCATCAGCGCGCCGCCGGCGCCCATCTGCTTGTCGTCCATCGGGAAGCACCAGTAGTCCATCTCCGGGTTCGACATGTCCTGGAACTCCACCTGGAACACGGCTGCGTAAAAGGACTTGGCCCGCTCGATGTCGCTCACGTTGAGCTCGAACCAGGTGACGGGGTTGCTCGGCATGGTGCCTTGCGGCGAGGTCCGCATCAGCCTAGGAACCATTCCGGGACCCGCTGGTCCTGGCTCGGTGCCCGGGTGGAGCGCGGTTTGTCAGCATGGGGCCGGCGACCTGTGGCACGCGGCATCCGATGAACATCGACGGCAAGGCCTGGCGCACCATCTGGCTCGAGGACGGCGGCCGCTCGGTGGGGGTGATCGATCAGACCCGCTTGCCCCACAGCTTCAGCACCCGCTCGCTCGCCACGCTCGATCAGACCGCCGAGGCGATCACCACCATGGTGGTGCGCGGCGCTCCCCTGATCGGTGTCACGGGCGCCTACGGCCTGATGCTCGCCCTGCAGGCGGATCCAGGGGATACCTCCCTGGGGGCGGCTTTCGAGCTGCTGAACGCCACCCGCCCTACCGCGATCAACCTGCGCTGGGCCCTCGAGCGGGTGCGCGAGCGGGTGCTGCCGCTGCCCCCGGCCGAGCGGGCCGCCGCAGCGGCGGCGGAGGCGGCCGCCATCGCCGATGAGGATGTGGCCATGTGCGAGGCGATCGGCGATCACGGCCTGGTGCTTTTGCAGCAGCTGGCGGACAAGCGGCCTCCCGAGCGGCGACAGGAGCCCCTGAATGTGCTCACTCACTGCAACGCCGGCTGGTTGGCCACCGTCGACTGGGGCACCGCCCTGGCACCGATCTACAAGGCGCACCGCGCTGGGCTGGCCATCCATGTCTGGGTGGATGAAACGCGCCCCCGCAACCAGGGCGCCAGCCTCACCGCCTTCGAGCTGGGCCGCGAGGGGGTGCCCCACACCGTCATCGTCGACAACGCCGGCGGTCACCTGATGCAGCACGGCCTGGTGGATGCGGTGATCGTGGGCACCGACCGCACCACCCGCACGGGGGATGTCTGCAACAAGATCGGCACCTACCTCAAGGCCCTGGCCGCCCACGACAACAGCGTGCCCTTCTACGTGGCCCTGCCCGCCTCCACCATCGACTGGAGCCTCGCGGACGGGGTGGCCGGGATCCCGATCGAGGCCCGCTCCCCCGAGGAGGTGACCCACATCCAGGGACTGGCCTCGAGCGGGTCCTCAGCAGGTGAGCTCGTCACGGTCCAGCTTCCGCCTCAGGGCAGTGAGGGCTTCAACCCCGCCTTCGATGTCACCCCGGCACGGCTGGTCACAGCCCTGATCACCGAGCGGGGTGTGGCACCTGCCAGCGAAGCCGGACTGCGGGGTCTCTATGGCCCGGTGGCCCCTGGCTCAGAGCCAGCGGCGGCGGCGGAAGTAGATCAATAGGCTCACTCCGATCATGAGCATCACGGCCAGGGCGCCGTGGTAGCCGAGCCGCCAGCGCAGCTCCGGCATGTTCTCGAAGTTCATGCCATACACGCCGGCGATGAACGTGAGCGGGATGAAGATTGACGAGATGATCGTGAGGGTCTTCATCACTTCGTTCATGCGGTTGCTGAGACTGGAGAGGTAGGTGTCGTGCATACCGCCGAGGATGTCCCGATAGGTTTCCACCATGTCGATCACCTGGATGGAGTGGTCGTAGAGATCGCGCCAGTAGACCCGGGTGTTGGCCGTGAGCACCGGCGAGGTGGCCTTCTCGATCGCACTGATCACTTCGCGGCAGGGCCAAGCCGCTTTGCGCAGGGTCAGTACGTCGCGCTTGAGATAGTGGATGTCCTGGATGTCATCCGGGCTTGGGTCTTCGAGAATCTTGTCATCGATTTCCTCGATGCGATCACCGATCTGCTCAATGGCCTGGAAGTAGTGATCCACCACCGTGTCCATCAGAGCGTAGGCGAGATAGTCGGCCTTGAGTTTCCGGATTCGGCCCTTGTCCTTCCTCAGCCTTTCACGCAGGGAATCAAAGATGTCCCCCTCATCCTCAAGGAACGAGAGCACCACGTTCTCACCCACGATCAGGCTGAGGTGTTCGATGCTGATCGAGGCGCTGCTGCGCTCGAACTCCATCATCTTCATCACGATCAGGAGATAGTATTCGAACTCCTCCAATTTGGGTCGCTGGGTGGTGTTCACTAGGTCTTCCAGCGTCATCGGATGGAGGCCAAAGTGTTGGCCGAGACTTTCGATCAAGGCCAAGTCGTGGATGCCGTTGACGTTGATCCAGGTCACGCTGTTTTCAGCGAGGGCCTGCTCGAAGCACTGGCTCAGTTCCACATCCTGGACTTCATTCAGCTGCTCGGCGTTGTAATCGAAGATGTCGACACGGGTGCGCTCGCATTTGCGCTCGCCCACGAACACCATCGTTCCCGGTGCCAGCCCTGCTTTGCTGCCGCCGCCCACCGTGTGTACCTGCCGGCGCCGACCGGACCTGCTGAATCGCCCCATCGCGGCGGCGGCTGCTGCCGACTTCAGAGGCCTTGATGTTGGCACGGTTCGGCCGCTGCGCCCTTCCCTAGCCTCCTGGTCAATCGCCGCCACTCCGCCGGATGCCGAGTCAGAACCGCTGGTCACAGGCCGAGGCCGATGCCGCCGTGGCCCGCTACGGCGCCGAGGGCATCAGCAGAGATCTGGCCCTGCGCACCTACAGCGCCCGACTACTTGGCAGCGACCCCGATCTGGTGCTGCACGGCGGCGGCAACACCTCGGTGAAAACCGAGGTCACCGGCCTGCTGGGCGAGACCATCCCGGTGCTGTGCGTCAAAGGCAGCGGCTGGGACCTGGCCACGATCGAGCCCCCCGGCCACCCGGCCGTGCGCCTGGAGCCCCTCCAGGCTCTGAGGGTTCTCGAGCGCCTCAGCGATGAGGACATGGTGGCCGCCCAGCGCCGGAACCTGATCGACCCCGCTGCTCCCAATCCCTCGGTGGAAGCCCTGCTCCACGCGTTCCTGCCCCATAAGTTCGTCGATCACACCCACTCGATCGCCCTGCTGGCCCTGGCCGATCAGCCAGGCGCCGAAGCGCTCTGCCGGGAGGTCTATGGCGATCGTGTCGCCCTGGTTCCCTACGTGATGCCCGGCTTCGCCCTGGCCAAGGCTGCGGCTGAGGCCTATGAGACGGCCGAGGAGCGGGCCATGGCCGCCGGGGTGGAGCTCGAAGGCATGGTGTTGCTGCAGCACGGTCTCTTCTCCTTCGGTGCCACGGCCGAGCAGAGCTACGGGCGGATGCTGGCTCTGGTGGGAGAGGCTGAGGCGCGTCTGGCCCGGGTGAGCGCCCAGGCCAGGCCACGACCCCTGCTGGAGCCCCCCATCCCCGCGGCGGCCGTGCTGCCGGTGCTGCGCGGGTTGCTCAGCCGGGCTGCCAGGGCAGAAGCTGCCCCCAGCCGCTGGCTGTTTGATCTCCGCCCGTCAGAACCCGCCCTGGGGGCGGTCAACGATCAGCGTCTGGCCGACTGGGCTCAACGCGGTGTGGCCACCCCCGATCACGTCATCCGCACCAAGGCCCATGCCCTGGTACTGCCGCCCGCCTTCGGCGATCTGGGCCCCTGGAGAGAGGCCGCCGCCATGGCGCTGGAGGCGTTCATCGCCGACTACAAGGCCTACGTGGCTCGCCAGAATGCTCGGGTCGGCGGCGGGCGCACGCCGCTGGATCCCCTGCCGCGGGTGCTGGCCATCCCCGGACTTGGGCTGGTGGGCGTGGGCCGCTCGGCCCAGGAGGCCTCCGTCACCGCCGACATCGCCGAAGCCTGGGCCCGCACCCTGCTGGCAGCGGAGGCCCTGGGCCGCTTTCAGCCCGTGGGTGAGGACGACACCTTCGACATGGAGTACTGGAGCCTGGAGCAGGCCAAGCTCGGTAAGGCCAAGGAACTGCCGCTGGCCCGACGCGTGGTGCTGGTGACGGGTGGCGCCGGAGCGATCGGGGCCGCCACCGCCCGCGCCTTCGCGCGGTGCGGCGCCGATCTGGCTGTGCTCGATCGCCAGGGAGAGCAGGCCGTGGAGGTGGCGGCCAGCTGCGGGCGCCGTGCCCTGGGTCTTGCCTGCGATCTCACCGATCCCCAGGAGGTACGCCAGGCGCTCGCGGCGGTGGCGGGCCACTTCGGCGGCCTCGACATCGTGGTCAGCAATGCCGGTGCCGCCTGGAGCGGCGCCATCGCCGATCTCAGCGACGCCGACCTGCGGGCCAGTTTCGAGCTCAACCTCTTCGCGCACCAGAGCGTGGCCCAGGCGGCGATCGCCATCTTCCGTGCCCAGGGAATGGGTGGTCAGCTGCTCTTCAACGTGAGCAAGCAGGCGCTCAATCCCGGCCCAGGCTTCGGCGCCTATGGCATCGCCAAGGCGGCTCTGATGGCTCTGATGCGCCAGTACGCCCTGGAGGGCGGCAGCGAAGGGGTGCGCGCCAACGCCATCAATGCCGATCGCATCCGCTCCGGCCTGCTGGATGAGGGCATGATCCAGGAACGCTCCGCCGCCCGGGGCGTCAGCGAGGAGGCCTACATGGCCGGCAACCTGCTGGGCGAGGAGGTGCGGGCCAGCGATGTGGCCGAGGCCTTCGTGGCCCTGGCCCTGATGGAGCGCACCACAGGCGCGGTGCTCACCGTCGATGGGGGCAACGTGGCGGCGATGGTGCGCTGAGGGCCTCAGGCGGGGGTTCGGGAGCCGGCCATCAGGGCCAGTCCCAGGCCTCCCCAGAGCAGCACCAGTGCCAGGCAGAACGCGGTCCACAGGGGAAGACCCCAGCTGCTCACCGCCAGCGGTGCCACCACGGTGATCACTCCGCCGGCCAGAAGCGGTTGAAGCAGCAGCTGCTTGATCGAAAATGGCTGCAGGGCCTCGCTGCGATCGAGCGGGTCGGCCATTCGCAGCAGCAGCAAGCCGCTGGCCGCCACGCCCGTGGCCTGACCGAACTCGATGATCGCCCTCTCGAACCAGGCCGAGGGCAGGATGCGCGGCGCGAGCAGCAACACCACCCCCAGATTCCAGGCCAGGCCGGCCAGGGCCAGGGCCGTGAGCGATTTCCAGTCATGGGCCAGCAGGGTCAGATCGAGGCAGGCCGTGGCCGCCGTGATCAACAGATCGGCCGACACGGTGCCCAGGCGGTTCTGCACCCGCGTCGAGACCCAGTGGTCTTTGCCGAAGCTCTCCAGCAGCCAGCGCACCAGCAGCGACCCCACCAGGGCCAGGGGGAACACCGGGAACACATCGATCACCATCGCCAGACCACCGCCCACGTGGTCGGCCACCAGACGCAGACCGGCCAGGGCAACCACACCGAAGGCCACGGCGAGTCCCGTCAGGGCCAGGTTGAGGGCCAGGGCCGAAACCCTCAGCTCCGGGGGGGGCGGCAGCGGCTGTAGAGCCTGGGCGGCGAGCGCTTCAGCCTGCTTGGGCGAGACACCTGCCTCAGGGCCGGCAGGGGGCTCCACCCCCGAAGCGATGGTGGAGCCCCCCATCAGCCAGCCCCGGTTGCGGGCCAGCAGCACCACCAACCCACCCACCACCGTGGAGGCCAGCAGTCCCACGGTGGCCATGGCCAGACCCAGGGCCTCGCCGCCTTCGAAGCCCAGGCTGGCGTAACTGGCACCCATCGCCGCCGCCGAGCCATGCCCGCCTTCGTAGGCCACTTCGATCAGGCAGGCCATCAGGGGGTGGACCCCCAGCAGAGGCTGCAGCACCAGCAGCACCACCAGACCGCCCACCATGTATTGGCCGAAAGCGAGAGTCAGTGCGAGCAGCATCTGCGCCGAGAGCGGACGCCAGAGACCGGCCAGCTTGGGCAGGGGCTTGGCCAGCAGCAGCGTGGCGAACACCAGGGTCAGCAGCACCAGGGGCAGCTGATCCCAGACGTCAATCACCGGTTGGCTGATCAGGGGCAGGAACCCTGCCGGTGCCACCAGCAGGCCCAGCACTCCGGCCAGCAGGGCCTCGGGAATGCCCCAGTGGCGCAGCCCAAGAACATGGCCCAGGCTGCGGCCCACCACCAGCACCAGACCCAGGGCCACCAGCGCCACGGCCGGTGTCTCCACGGCCTCCACCAGAATGCTGACGCTGACTGGAATGAAGGGCATCAGAGGGCGAGGTGCTTCCGGAAGAAAGCCTCTGTGGCCTCCAGCACCTCAATCTGCACGGTGCCGCTGCGGAATCCATGCCCTTCACCCGGAAAGCGATGCAGCTCCACAGGGATCCGGTTGCCTGCCAGCGCCGCCACGATCCGTTCGGTCTGGGCCGGGGGCACCACCTTGTCCTCAAGACCCTGGAAGAAGATCACCGGGCAGCGGATCCGGTCGGCGTGGTGCAGCGGGGATCGGGCCTCATAGGTGGCGCGCGCCTCCGGCCATGGACCCACGAGGCCATCGAGGTAGCGCGCCTCGAAGCGGTGACTGCTGTCGGCCAGGCCGGCGAGGTCGGCCACGGCGTAGCGGCAGGCCCCCACACGGAACTCATCGCTGAAGCAGAGGGCGGCCAGCACCGTGAAACCACCGGCGCTGCCCCCCTCGATCGCGATCCGCTCAGGGCTGGCGCGGCCCGCGGCCACCAGGGCGCGGGCCGCGGCGGAGCAGTCGGCCACATCCACCACACCCCAGAGCCCGTCAAGCCTTTCGCGGTAGGCACGCCCGAAGCCCGTGGAGCCGCCGTAGTTCACATCCACCACGCCCCAACCCCGGCTGGTCCAGTACTGGATTGCCGGATTGAGGCCGGTGCGGGCCATGCCCGTGGGTCCACTGTGACCCTTCACCAGCAGCGGCGCCCCCACGCTGCCTCCTCCCTGGGGCGGGTGATACCAGGCGTGGGTGGGGCGGCCGCCGTAGCCCTCGAACCAGAGGGCCTCAGCCGGGCGTCCGCCGTCCGCTGGCCTGGAGTGAGCCGCCGGCAGGTCCTGAGCCGGCGGCAGGCCCTGAGCCGCCGGCACCACCGCCAGCTCGGCGGCCGTCTGGTGTCGCCAGCGGCCGCTGGCCAGATCCAGGCTGAGCAGGCCCGCCTCGGTGCTGGCGTCGGCGGCCACGGCCACGAGCTGGCCGTCCTCGGCCCAGATCCCCTCGAGATCATCGAAGGGGCAGGGGATCGGCTCCCAGCGCGCCAGGGCCTGGTCCGTTCCGCCGGCTGGGCCCTGGGCGTTGAGCCGCACGCGGCCCAGCTGCCAGCGACCCTGCACGCAGGCGGCCGCCACCAGCTGGCGGCCATCCCAGGCGGTGGTGCGCATCCCATACACCCACTGCGGCATGGCGAACTCAGCCTCCATCGGCAGCAGCCGCTGCCATGCCCCAGTGCCTGCGGCCTCCAGCCGCTCCAGGTTCCACCAGCCGTGGCGGTCGTTGGCCACCACCAGATCCCCGTTCGCCAGCCATAGGGGCTGGAAGACCGAGCATGCCGCCGGCTGGCCCGCAGCGCCGGAGCCGGCGATGAGTCGCGCCGGGCCCAGCTCTCCGCCAGTCAGCACGTCCGCCAGCCACAGCTGAGTGCGGTCCCAGGGCATGTGCGGCTGCTGCCACTCCACCCAGGTCAGCTGGCCGCCATCGGGGCTGAGCGCGGCATAGCCGCAGAAGTCGAGGGCCTGGCGCAGCAGCTGCGGTTCACCCCCCTCCAGTGGCACGGCCACCAGCTGATCGAGCCCGCCGGCCTCCATCACCCCGATCCAGCGCCGTCGCCGCCCATCGATCAACCCATCGGCGAAGGCGCGTTCCCCCGGCCCGGTGAGCCGCATGGGCTCAACCCCCGGCCGGTCGGTCTCCAGGCGCCAGAGACAGCGATCGCGATCGTTCACAACCACCACCGGCCCGCCCGCGCTGGGGCCGGCCGGCCCCCGGTCCACCGCCACCACTCCGCCGCCATATTCGTGGACTCGGCTGCGCAGGTTCCAGTCGCCGGGGGTGAGCTCGATCGCCTCGGCTGCGGGCGAGGGTCTCATCATCAAGGTGGTGCGCCCCTGCTCGGCGGGACGTTGCTCCAGCCAGAACAGCCGGCCTCGGTGCAGCTGGGGTTCCTTGATCCGGGGCGTGCGTCCCACCACCGCCGATGCCGCCAGGGGCCGGCCCGGCCTGGCGCCTGAACCCTGCCTTGAACCGTGTCCCACCAGCGGCTCCTACAATCGCACCATCGTTTCAGGTGACGCTTTGGCCAGCAGCTTCGCCAAAATGGCCCGTCAGGCGGAGCAGACCAGCCGCACCGTCCAGGTCCCCAAGCAGGTGCTCGACACCCCCCCGCTGACGATCCACAGGCTGGGGGATCAGGTGCTGCGCCAGCCCGCGAAGCGCATCAGCAAGGTGGATGAATCGGTGCGCGAGCTGGCCCGCGACATGTTGCGCAGCATGTACAGCGCCCACGGCATCGGCCTGGCCGCACCCCAGGTGGGCGTGCACAAGCAATTGCTGGTGATCGACCTCGATCCTGAGAACCCCGCCACGCCGCCGATGGTGCTGGTGAATCCGGAACTCAACGCCACCAGCGCGGTGCTCAACACCTACGAGGAGGGCTGCCTGAGCATTCCTGGGGTGTATCTCTCCGTGGTGCGCCCGAGCGAGGCAGAGGTCAGTTACCGCGACGAGCAGGGGCGTCCACGCCGCATCAAGGCCGATGGCCTGCTCGCCCGCTGCATCCTCCACGAGATGGATCATCTCAAGGGGGTGCTCTTCGTCGATCTGGTCAGCGATGAGCTCAGCCTCAACGAGGAGCTCAAGGATCACGGCTTCCGCCGTGATGATGTCCAATCCCAGCGCTGATTCCCCATGCCGATGCAACCCCTCGCAGGGGTCTTTCTCGGGCTCGCCTGCGTGCTTGGAATCGCCGCCACCGGATCGGTCTTCGAACTCTCCTATGGCGAGCCGGACCTGGGCGTACTCACCACCAGGCTGATCCTGGCGGCCTGTCTGCCCGGCACCCTGATCAGCCTGCTGGTCGCAATTCGTCTCAACAAGGCCAGTTGAGCGCCCCTGGCGTCGTTTGATCTCACTTCTACGATCAGGCTTGCCGTTCCACGTTCACCGATGCGCCTCGCGCCACTGCCGCTCCTCCTGCGATCGCTGAGCACGCTGGTGTCCTCCCTGCCGGCACTGCTGGTGCTGGGCATTCCGGCTGCCGGCCCCGTCGCGGCCCAGGGGGCTCTGTTCAGTGCCCGTGACCTGGATCAGTCGAAGTTCGTGATTGTGGCGGCACCGATCGGTGATGGCCTCCGCGCCCAGCTGAACATCTACGAGCAGGTGAGTGATCGCCGCCCCTGCTTCTCCACCAGCGGATCGTCCCCGGCCCGGGTGGAGCCCTTGCTGGCCACCTTTGACTTCACCGGCATCTGCTCCCGTTACATGGATGGCAATGGCTATTCCCTGCGGGTGGGCGGCAGCGATCTGGGCACCGTGTACCGGCTGAGCGTGGTGCGGCAGGGCAGCGACAACATCCTGCTGGCGGCACCGGGCCGCAACCAGGCGGGTCCCGAAGTGGTGGTGGCCCGCACCCAGGGCCACAGCGACGGCTTCCTGCTGTTTGTTCCCGAACCAGGCTGGAAGCTGATGCGCCGCCACTTCGGCAACCGCGCCCTGGGCCACGTCTACCTGTACCGGGACACCTGGCCGGGCCAGGAGGCCGTCCAGTCCGGGGCTCAGGCCCCAGCCACCACCACCTCCGGCCAGGCTCCGGGAACCAATCCGCCTGCTGTTGATTCCCCCGCGTCTGATCCTGCGGCCTCCGCCGCGCCGGCCACTCCGGCGACCCTTTCACCGGTCCCCGGCACCCAGGCCAAGCCGTGATCGGGTGCCGCTGAGCTGATTGCTACATTGACGTTCAACAAGCCCCACTGCGTGGTTCATGACCCAGGTCACCGTCGGCGAAAACGAAGGCATCGAGTCGGCCCTGCGCCGCTTCAAGCGGCAGGTGTCCAAAGCCGGCATCTTCGCCGACCTCAAGCGCCTGCGTCACCACGAGACGCCCACCGAGAAGTACAAGCGCAAGGCCCAGCAGCGCCGTCGTCGCCGCTGAATCTCTTGCGGCTGGGCCTGAGCAGGGGTTGATCAGCCCTGGCGCTGCTGTTCAGCAGGCTCTTTTGTTTTGACTTTGGCTTTCGTGGCTTCGGCTGCACCCCGCCCAGCGTTCCTGAAGGACGTCTCCCTGCCGATCTGGTCGAATGACCGGTACGACAAGGCTTCTCCCAGGTGCTGAGCGCTCACGGCCTGGGTTCCTTCCAGATCCGCCAGGGTGAGGGCGACCCGCAACAGCCGCTCTCCAGCCCGGGCACTCAGGCCCCGCTGGGCGATGGCCTGTTGCCAGAGCAGCTGCGACCCGGCACTGAGCTCCACCAGGTTCCTGAGACTCGAGCCCGGAAGCTGACCATTGGGCTGACCACCCGGATTGCGGCGGGCCATCCTCCGCCGAGCCCTCATCACCCGCGCCGCCACCATGGCCGTGCTCTCGGGACTCTCCTGCGGCCCGGCAGCCCGGGCTCCCCCCAGGCCGTAGCTGCGCGCCAGGTCACCAGGGTCCAGTCGACCCATCACCACCTGCAGGTCGAGGCGGTCAAGCAGGGGGCCCGACAGCCGCGACCAGTAGCGCTTCTGTTGCGCCTCGCCGCAGCCGCAGGTCCGCTCCGGATCACCGAACCAGCCGCAGGGACAGGGGTTGGTGGCCGCCACCAGTGCCGCGCGGCAGGGGAAGCGGTTCTGCTGACGTGAGCGGCTGATCCACACCTCCCCCTCCTCGAGGGGTTGGCGCAGCTGCTCCAGCACCTCACGGCGAAACTCCGCCAGTTCATCGAGGAAGAGCACGCCGTGGTGGGCCAGCGACAGCTCCCCAGGTCTCGGTGTGGCGCCTCCGCCCACCAGAGCCGTGGCCGTGCAGCTGTGGTGGGGTGCCCGGAAGGGCCTCGAGCCGATCAGGGCGCCACCCTCCGGCAGCAGTCCGGCCACTGAATAGAGCTGGGTCAGCTCCAGGGCCTCTTGGCGGGGCAGGGGCGGCAGCAGACCCGCCAGGCGCCGCGCCAGCATCGTTTTGCCGCTGCCCGGCGGACCCACCAGCAGCAGGTGGTGGCCTCCAGCCGCGGCGATCTCCAGGGCACGGCGGCCATGGGCCTGACCGATCACCTCGGCCAGGTCGGGCTGGGTCGCCTCCGGCTGCGCCGGGGCGGGAGCCGGAACCGGAATGCCCCGCGGATCCGCCAGCCAGCACATCAGCTGCGCCAGATCAGCCGCCGGCCACACCGCCAGCTCCGCAACCAGCGCGGCCTCGCCGGCGTTGGCCCGGGGCACCACCAGAGCCCTGGCCCCGGCGCGCCTGGCGGCCAGGGCCAGGGCCATCACTCCACGCACCGGCCGCAGGCTGCCGTCGAGGCCTAGCTCCCCGGTGCTCCAGATCCCCTGCATGAGCTCGGGCGAGAGCTGGCCCGAGGCCAGCAGCAGCCCCAGGGCGATCGGCAGATCGAAACCCGGCCCCTCCTTGTAGTGACACGAACAAATAGACACAGGCAGCTATCCCCTGGCTGAGCCTCAGCTGGTGATGCCATCCTCGAGTGCGTGGATCGCAATGGTGCCCGGGCTGAGTGGTACGCGACTGGTGATTTCTGATGCTCACCTGGGGCTGACGGCGGCGATCAAGCGCATGTTCCAGGGCTGCTCCTGGCAGCGCTGCCGGGAGCACTTTCTGCGCAACCTCCTGAGCCATGTTCCGAAAGCTGGGCAGGACATGGTGGCGGCCGCCATGAAAGCAGTGTTCGTGATCCAGGCCCCGGATCAGGTGCGGGGCCACTGGCAGCGGGTCACGGAGATGCTGCGTAAGCAGTTCCCCACCGCTGTGACGGTGATGGAGGCCGCCCGGGACGACGTGCTGGCGTTCCTGCACTTCCCCCAGGAGCACTGGCGCAAGATCTGGAGCACCAACCCGCTTGAGCACCTGAACAAGGAGATCAAACGCCGCACCAACGTGGTCGGCATCTTCCCTAACGACGCGGCGATCGTGCGACCGGTAGGCAGCCAGCTGCTGGAGCAGCAGGAGGAATTGCAACTGGAGCGGCGGCGCTTCTTCTCCGAGGCCACCATGGCCAAGATCCCGGAGCCCGAAGAGCCTCTGGAGCTCCCCGATAGCGATCAGGCTGAATTGGCCGCTGCCGCCGCCAGCGGAGGCGGCCAGCTCCTCCAGCAGCGTTACTTCAAGAATCCTCGATCGTTCAGTTGCGAAGTCAGCGATCAAGGGCCATAGCAGATATATGGAGCTGTGTAGTCAGCTTCCACGCAGGAGCCTTTGACTGCCCCTGTTCAGCCTCAAGAAAGGATCACAGGACCTCCTGAGTTACACCACTCCAAGGGTCGCTGCCTGGGCCAGGCTCACCAGCACGGAGCCAGTGCCTCAGCTGATCACCACGGGCGGCCGTGACTGCGGCGTAGACAGTTCATCCCAGGCGAACGGGGGCGCTCCATTAGCAAGGCCCGCCCCCTGGCCGAGGGGGTCACGATTGTGGGCCTCCAGCGCCTGACTGACCTGCCCTCTCAACGGCAGCCATGCAAGTCCGCCCGCTGCTGACCAGCGCTCGGGACGGCAGTAGGTGGCGCGAGAGCTTCGCGCCGATCGAGGTAACCTGACTTCAGTGGTTCCGCCCCAATGTAACCATCAAGCCACTGGCCATTGGGTTTGAATAATGGGGAGGGGTGTTGGTATATCTGCTGAAATCTAATCGAGTTTAGTGATGTAAACAGGACGATGTAACCCCTAAAAAAGTCTGGCGCTAGCGAAAAAGCACGAGCAAAATAACTCGTACCCTCTCCCCCTCCCCAGGGAGGACCCGCACGGGGTGCCTCGACTGCTCACCGCGGCCCCTGCTGCGCTCGATCGTTGAGCACCTCCGGCGCGTTATAGTGGCGACGTTGGCAAGTGCTGGTCCAGCGGTCATCCTTCGGGCCAGGCTGGTTGATGTGTTGGAGCAGATCATCTCCTGCGTCGTTGCGGGGTCGGGTGGTCATGGCTGCCGGGCTGCTGCTGGTGCCTCCAGTCTGCTGAGGCGCAGCTGTGCCACCCTCGCGGTGGCTATCACCAGCAGCCGAGGGGAGGCGTCGCTCTTGAGCAGGTGAAACGTTTGAGGCCATGCCTCATCCAGGCGGCCGGGCCCTTAGGCGATGTGCTTCTGCAGATGGTCAGTCGCGTCGTCTCCCGGCTGGATGGTCGTGGTCGCAGGCTGCTCCGCAGCGCACCCGCAGCGGCGCTGGCCTGCTCCATGGCGCTTAACACCACGAAGCCCCACGGCCCAGGACAAGGGCCTGCAGGGCGGCAGGGTCTTGTGGCGGGCGGTGGCGAGCATGGCGATCAGGTGTACAGCTCAGGGAACTCTTCTTCAGCGTCTTCGATCTGTTGATCCCATTCCACCCCATCAGCCTGCGGGTGCAGGTAGGCGAGCAGTAGCCGTGCGGCAGCGAGCATCCCGCTGTTGAAGCCGTGCTCCCAGTCGCCGCTATCGGGGCAAGCCAGGCTGTCGGTTTCGTCGGGGAAGTGTTCTTCCACTCGCGACTGGCCGTTAAGAGCGCCTTCCTTGATGTGAGAGGGGTAGGTCTCCCATGACGGATCATCAGCAGGCATGCTGCGGGCGTACCCGACGAGTTGCATGTACTTGTCAGTGAGCAGATGCAGCCGGTCGATGGCTTGCTGCTGGCGATTGGTGGTGGTGGTCATGGCTGGTCCTCGGTGGTGGTGGTGATGACAGGGCTGCTCAAGCAGCCCTCCCGTGTGATCTCCCGGCTGTTCGCGTTGATCTCCTCAGCCGTCGGGGTCCGGTCGAACTGGACGGGCCCAAAGCCTCGACCACGGCCTCGACGGCGACGACTAGGGCGGTGAGCGTGGTGGTGGGTCATGGGCGGCCCTCCTCCCTAACCAGCAAGGCCTTCTCCAGGCTCTGTCGAGTCGGGTCGTTGGCGTTGACCCAGCCGATCACATCAAGCGTGAACGCGGCTGCCGCAGCGGATGCAGCGGCAGCCGGCCGAGCCGGTGGGCTCCTGGTCGGCTGGCAGCTCCATTTCGTAGGGGTGGGCGCAGCGGGGATTAGGGCAGTTGAAGGAGATTTCTCGACAGCAGGGACAAGCTCGGGTGCTGACAACAGGAAGCCGCTGGGAGCGGCGGCGCTGTGTTCGGTTCATCAGGTTCTCGGTCAAAGAGGTCAGGGTTGCTGCTGACTTGGGGCCGGCGCAGCAGCAGGCCGGTGCGGATCACGCCGAGGGAGTTGTGCAGGGCCACACCCACGATTTGGGGCGCTGCACAGTGCCGCCATCGGGGGCGGTGAGCTGGCAGTGCTCTGAGCCGCCGAGGGGGTTGAGCATCCGGTGGCCATTGATGGACGTCTTGCCCGGTTCGCGGATCTCCACCGGGGCGTCGATCGGGATGGCCAAAACGCGGGCGCGGTGATCGGGGCTCCCCACCTCCGGGGGGCACGGGGATGGGTCCGTGATGGATGGAGATGGGTCGGAGATGGATGCGTGACGGCTAGATCCCTGTCCAGGGACGGATGTGACGGATGTGATGGATAAATCCGACTTCCCCATATAGGGAGAAAGTTTCTCCAGCTTTTTTTCTCGCGCTATCAGCGAGTGACTTCTATCCGTCACATCCATCCCATCCGTCCCCCCACTAGGTTTCTGCCATCTCGCTGCCATCTCGCTGCCGTCTCCATCCATCACGGGCTGGCTCATTCGGAGCTGCATGGCATGGCGGATCACTCCAGGGACGTCTCCATCCACTGGAGAGCGGAACCGTATGGATGGGACGAGGGATCCCATGGAGCGATCCCGGTACGAGCCGGTGCTCGTGAGGCCGGCCGGGAGGGGAAGGCCCAGGTGGTCGCGCAGCAGTCCCACGAGCTTCGTCTTGAAGTTCTTCGCGGAGAGGGGTCTGGCATCGGCACCTTCCAACGCCTGCCGGTAGTTGGGGAAGAGGAAATCGGCGGCGTTCTGGAGTGCGTCGCCGACCCGTGCGACGGCAGCCGGATCGAAGATCAGGTGTTCATCCGCCCAGGCTGCGAGATAGTCGGAGTCGAGGAGGATCGCCAGCTCGGACTCGGCTCTGGCGGGGCTGACGTTGGCGGTGGAGAGCGCGGCGGTGGCCTCGGCGGGGGTCATCGCCAGCACCCATCTCAGGAGGCCGGGGAGATGCGGCGCGAGCTCACCAGCCCAGCCGCCCCCATCGGCAGGGTCGAGCATCGGGCGCTGCCGTGCGACCGGGATTGCCCTGGGGGTTGAGATGGAGCGGCGGCGGTTCAGGACTGCGGCGGATGTGTCGGTGGAGCGGATCGGGGCGTTGCCGATCGCGACGATCAACCCATGGAAGTGGAAGTCACACTCGCGGGTCGAACCCTTGCGTTCTGCGCGGATCAGGTCACCGCCTGAGAGTGCCTTGAGGCGTTCGAGCTTCCCGTGATAGGAGCCGGCTTCATTGATGATTGCCAGCCGCTTCCCGCGTAGCCGGAGGGTCTCGAATCGTGCGGACGTGTCTTCCAGGGAGGCCAGCTCCATGGACACGAAACCATTGGATCCGGCCAGGGCCTCGAAGATATTCCCGATGACGGACTTAGCTGAATCGGGCGGGCCAGCCAGTTCGACGAAGCCCTTCCACCTCGGGCCGGCGACCATTCGGAGGAGTACGGCGCGGATGATCGCCACATCGGCAGGGTCGCCGAGCACCTCTGCGAGGAAGGTCTCGATACGGCCGGCTGATGCCATTGGCTGCCACGGGAAGGCCAGCGCCCAGGTGTTCTGGTGGGTTGGGTCATGGGGCAGCAGCGCGAGGTCTGAGAGCCTCAGCACGCCGTTCTGACACGGGAGGAGACCGGTCATCGCGGAAGGATTCAGGGAGCCAACCTTGCGGCGAAAGGCGGCCAGCAAGGACTGGACGTTGCCGCCGGTCCGAGCCTCACGCCAGCCCTGTCGATCGAAGAACTGCTCGATCCGGTGGAGCAGTTGATCGTTACCAGCGACGGGTGCCCAGTGAGTGCCGGTCCATGTCCACCATGCTTCGCGGTGCTCGGGATCAGCTCGCCACTCGTGGCCGATCAGCCCATGGAGCAATAGGGCACGGCGGAAGGTTGACTCGGGGCCGGATGGTTCATCGGGGAGACGGAAGACGGTTTCGGCGTTGCCACCCTTGCCTCTGGTGACGAAGGCAGCCTCGGCGGCGTCGGTGATATCGCGGAAGAACTTGGCGCCGTGGTGATAGATCAGGTCATCGAGGCCCAGCCTCACGGGGCTGCCGTCGGGCTGCTGCTCCATGGCATTGGGCAGGCGTTCAATCAGGACGTGAGCTCCGCGTTCATGGAGCCACTCGGCGAGTTTCCTGAGCGCGGCGCGGACCTTGGGTTTCTGGACGTCGCTGTCGAAACAGAGCCGCACCTCACGGCCTTCGATGGGGATCTCCTCCAGCTCGATCACTGGCCTTGACCCGTCGCCGCCGTCGTAGCGGTCGACCCATGAGTTGACGCCACTTAGGCCGATCGTGACGCGCTTGGGATCGTGGACGGTTGCGGCGTCGGTCTTGAGCTCGCCCTCGGTGATCCTGAGCGGAAGGTGGACACTCGCCAGCCGGTCCGGGTAGCCGCCTGCAGCGATGGCCAGCGGAGAGTGATAGATCCTGCAGCCCTCGCCCTTGGGGGAGCGATACTTCCCACCTTTCGGATCGGCGGCAACTTCCGCATCAGTGAGCCGGAACCGGGCGAACGGTCGGCCGTCGTGGCAGGCCTGCTGGCTGCCGTCGGGCTGCAGGTAGGGGATCTGTAGGTGGCCCCTTTGATCGGTCCGGTAGCCGGCGCTGCTGATCTGAGCGTCGGTCAGGGCGGAGCGGCGGAGCTTGTCGCGGTGCTCGAGGGAGAGGAGGCTCCCGTCGGCAGAATGGACGAGATTGAGGTTGGCTGGGAGGCCTTCCAGCTCGGGCAACCGATTATGCCAATTGGGCGGATGTGGGTCTTTGGATTCGCCCAGGGGCGAATCAGCTGCGCTTGGCGGTCTGGCTTTTTCCACTATTGATAGCAGCGGATTTCATCTGTCCCTGTTGCACTGGCTGGCGGGGGGGGTCTTTCCCTCAGGCCAAGAAATGCCGCGAACGATTCGCCAGCGTTTCTTCAACGCTCTCGGGGTCCCAGAGCAAAGGAGGACGCTGCGTCCCGATCCCAATGGCTCGGAAATGAATACCGGCTCGCAGGACACCGCTCTGACGCATGCGCCGCAGGGTGGCATCACTGACGCGCAGCAATTCCGCCACCTCTCGTGTAGTTAAAGTGAACATCCTGGTTGCAGAAAACAGCTGGACGGGCCGGATCGACCTGTCATGAACAGACTGTATCCCAAATAATGCACCTGCAAAGAGCAAACAATGGAAGAGTTTCTCGGATTTTGGCTGTATCGTTTCCATTGTTTTCTGCTGTACTGGCCTTGTGCTTTCGTCTGCAGGCGCAAGCGGTTGTGCCATCCTCTGTACACCTGCAGATGGATAGCTGGGCTGTGACTCATCAGCTCGGCCGCTCCTGGCGCTCACAGCTGCAGTTCCAGCCCGAGTCTCAGGGCGAAGGCATGGCGCAATCCGTAGAGCCGCAGGTCAGCCGGCAACTCAGCGGTTACAGGCGCTGAATGATGCGCTCACAGAACAGAGAGTTTTCGCGTGGCCTGGACCCACGGCGCCCTGGCTGGAAGGTGGCAGGTCCAGCTATCGAGCCCAGCCCAAGCAGGTGTTAGGGCGGGCCGGCGGAGTACGGGTGTTGCCTGCCCCCTGGCGGGTCTGGTGGCAGTGGGCCGAACACCGCGAGGCAAACGAAGGCCACCAGCTTGAAAGGGTGGCTGCTGGCACCAGACCGCACGGCAGAGGTCATGAAGCTTGAGCCGCGCGGCGCTCTGCGGCGGGTAGCTGTTTCTCAAAGAGCGCTGCCAACCGGAGCCACGCTGCAGAAGAAAGGACCTGAAGCACCCCTCTTCACATTGGGGGAAGTCCGGGGAAAGGCCTGCAGGGTGCTTTGGTGGGTTCGGCCACTTTCAGTAGCCTATGGGGAGATTGTGTCGGATCCATTGTGCAGGTAAGTGTTTCAAACCAAGAGCTGTTCGAGCGCTGGACAGCAGCTGGGATGCCTGAACCCTCGCCACAGGTCTATTCGTCCGGCAGCAGGTATTGGCAGACACCCGTTACTGACGAGGAGCCACTAACCCCAAGGGATCTTGGGGGGCCTAAAGGTCTGATTCACGGTTACACCGAAAAACGCATCCGACAGTGTGCGGGCTGGTCAGTCGATCATCACGACCCACGCCGTGAGCCCTTTCTGATCCTTCGGCACGACAGCGAGAAAGAGGGGCATCCCTACCTCTACATCGACGGCCCAGGTCCCAAAGAGCTTCGGGACCTGGTGGAGATCGTGAGCCACCCGCCGCTTGGATCACTTGGGCGCCCTTACAGGGCTGCGGAATGGCGGTTCCGAAGGCTGCGACAGGTTCTCGAAGTCTGCTGAGTTTGTCTGGATTCAGCTGGATGCTGCTGCTGAGTAGTCCGCAGCCCGAAGTCGCTGGGTGGGGGGGGGATCGGATTGGCTTGCTGTAACTATGGCTGGGGAGCTCCAAGAACCCAATGCCCTGGGCATCTCACCTCCTTCGGCGGGCCGGTTTTCAACGCCCTTGCGCGGCCACGCACGCAGGGGACACCTGCTGGCATCCCCTCAGGGATTCAGACACTCCTCGCTCCAACGGCCTTCCCGGCGCCAACGACGGCGCTGATGTGGATGACAGCCGAGCTCCAGCAACTCAACCTGCTCGAGACCGATCCGCAGCAATAGGAAATGCTCTGGCAATGGAGTGTCGTCCGCGAGCTCACCCGGGAAGGAGGCTGCGTCATCCAACGGAGCTCCCGGTTCGGGCCAGCCCCAGAGCGCGCGGCCTGCGGGGGTGAGACCCTGCCAATGCCGTTGCCGCTCCTCCAATTCCACATCAGTAGGCAAGGTCAGAAGTTCCCCGCGCAGGCGGAACTGACAGCGGGCCTTGGGCAGCAGCCAGCACAGTTCGACGGCGGGCTGCTGCCGGAGTTCGGCCGGTTTGGCACTGCGGCCGTCGGTTAGCAGGTCCAGCGCGGCGCCTTCTGCCCAGCCGCGGAATACCAGGGTGCGAACCCGTGGGGTGCCATCGGCGGCAACGGTGGCGAGCTGCAGCCAGCGGACCGTTGGTGAGCGGCCTTCTCGTTCGCGGGCAGCCCGCAAAAGGGGCCGCCATGGCGGCAGCGTGGTCAAGCCGGCTGCGATTGGCGGCGGTTCAGAGCAAAGGCCCCAGCGGCGATAGCCGCCAGGCCCAGGGCGCCAGAGGCGGTAAGGAACACGAGCGTTTGCAGGGCCAGCAGGAACAAACCAAGCGCCGAAGCAGCCTTGATCTGGACTCTGGCTTTGATCACTAGGGTGAGCAGCAGCAGCACCGTGGCCTGCAGGCCGGCGACCTTCGCGGCAGTGAGGGGAAAGAGCGGGCAGAGGAGCAGCATCGAAGACAAGCAGTGGACCAATCCTGGCGATGGTGCAGCTCTGTCGTGCCGACCGATGGAGGGAAATAACACCCCCCTGATGGGGTCAGCTGAGTTTGATCAGTCTCAACACCCCATGGAGTATCAGTTTGACCTCCCCGCTTTGATGTGCTCGGGAGCCATGCACCAAGCCGTGTCAGGAGACAACACCTAAAGAGCCGAGGCAGCAGAATCAGGGTCAGCTCGCCTTCCCAGCCTTTCGTAGTGAGCTTCCAAGAGCTGGACAACCCGGTTGATCAAAGAGCCGAGCGAGCTTCTGCCTCTTCTCTGAACCCAAACTCAGCCCTGGATCTGGCCCTAACCGCACAGATCTGTGTAGCCTGGGCTGGCGAGGGCGGTGAAGAGCCACGGCTGGGCTGGTGGCAGACGGACTTGGTGTCGCAGTTCGGTGGCGAGGACCTGCTGCGCCGCTTGCTTCCCAAGACCTATCCATGGGCGATGCTCCAGGCGGTGCGCGAAGCGGCACGGCGCAAGGACGAGGAGCTACGGGCCAGAGCCAGTGACCCCGATCAACTGGTGACACTGTTCTGTTTTGGCTTTGAGCTGGATGAGCAGATCGACGAGCGCCTCCTGGCACACAAGAGAAGTGGTCTCCCCCCCCAAGAGGTACTGCCCGGGTTGGTGGAGGTGCTCGGATCCTCTCTATACGAGCCCTGGGTCAGGGGCCAGTTCCAGCAATGGGTTGAGGCCCATGGCCCTGTGCCAACCGATGCCGTGCCGACGGGCCGCCTTCTCAAAGGGGCAGTACCAGCTGGACTGGACCGCAGAGTGCAGCACCTGGTGGCGGCACTGGCCCCCCTTGGAGAGGCCTATCCGCTGCCGCACTTCCGCGTGAAGCCATGAGCAAGACAGCCGCCAGCAAGCCAACCCTGCGGCCAAGGGAGGAAGACCGGATCCATACCCGTGTACTCAAGTTCACGCTCGAGGCCGCGAACTCGCGGATCTTCTGGGCTGAAAGCGACAGCCAACGGCCAATGAAGGCCGAGGAAGCCTTTGAAGCTGGGCACTTTGGCCATCGCAGCCTGGATCGATTGCGCGAGCTGCTGACGAATCTGCGGGCCCGCTACGAGGCCTTCCCGGCGGCACTGCAGGTGCTGCACCGCTGGCAGTGCATGGGCGGTGACACCCAGAAGCTGATCTGCCACTGGCATCTGCAGCTCAGCGATCCGCTCTA
Organism: Synechococcus sp. UW140; assembly: GCA_943369245.1. Taxonomy (GTDB): domain Bacteria; phylum Cyanobacteriota; class Cyanobacteriia; order PCC-6307; family Cyanobiaceae; genus Regnicoccus_A. The sequence goes on from CALRMN020000008.1 coordinate 89,279, forward strand.
CCGCCAGTTCAGTGGAACCTTCCTTCCTGATCTGCTGTTGCAGGGGCAACCAACGATCAGCAAGCAGCAGCTGGTGACCTGGCTGGGGGATGTCGGCGGTGGCCGCTGGTCAGGCAGTACACGTCTTCAGTTGGCCAGCAAGCTCCTGTCAACGGCCCACAGTGCCGGTCTGATCCAGGGCAAGCGGGATCCACGCCCGATCGTGTTCCCCCTCGTTCCGGATGAAGCCCTTGCCTACCTGCTCCACCTCCTGCGCGAGGTGGACTTCGAGGGCACGTTGCTGGCGAATCCCTACCTGCGCTCAGTTGGGCTGGAGGACGGCCTCCTCACCGATCGGCTCAAACGTCTGCCGGACTTGGGCTTTGGTCGTCAGGGTGAATTGGTCGACATGGGCTGGAAGCATGGCGACCTGGCGGAGTGGGCTGCCCAGTCCGGCCTGACCGGTCCTGAACACAGGGAGCTGGTAGCGGCATGATGAGCACCCTGCCTCTGTTTGGCCAGGTCCAAACCGCCATCGAGGCCCTGCGGCGCGATCTCATTGATCCAGAGGACGGACCGCGCATCAGCACGATGCGGAACTACCGCTTCGCGATCGTCCAGTACGACCCCAAGGACGAATACGACATGCGCGTTCAAGTCCAGAAACTGATCGCCGAACTGGTGACCAAAGGGTGGTTTGTGCTCTCGATTGATCTGCAGAAGCTCCTGCTGGATCGCATTCGCTCACAGCCTGACGATTGGTCCGAGAAGGTGATCGCCATGGAGAAACGGATGGCAGACCGTCGGCTCGATCGGGGTTTGAACTACCTCAAGAGCAAGTTGCTGCCTTTGGTGGAGGGGCCCGATGGATTGGCCGGGGACTGCAAGCGGTTGATCAAGGACTTCGTGCAGAAACACCCCGATGAAGCGGATCGAACACTGGTGCTGATTGGGCGAGCGGGGGGCCTATATCCGTTCTTCCGCTCGTCTGCCCTGCTGCGGCACCTCGACGGGGAGACGGGGAATGTGCCTGTGGTGCTGCTCTATCCAGGCACCAAGCAGGGGCCCACATCCCTGTCGTTCATGGGCCTGCTCACACCCGATAGCGACTACCGACCCCGCATCTACCCCTGACGAGAGAGCCATGACATCCAAGCCCCTCTACACACTGTTCAAATCGGATGTCACCCGGGACATCTCGCCTGTGGTGTATTTCCACGAGCAGACCCCCGAAAAAATTCAGGCGGAGGTCAGCGAGTACATCATCACCGGGGGCTGGCCGGAAGGGCATCCGAATCGACAACGAGTGCCTGATGGCATCCACGAGCAATACGTGCGTCTGCTTCACGGGATTTCCCGAGAGCTGGAGAAACCTGGTGGGCCGGAGCTGCCGACGGCCTGGATCTCGGGCTTCTTTGGATCCGGGAAATCGATCTTTGCCAAGCTGCTCGGCTTGGCGCTGGATGGGATGACCCTGCCCAATGGCACAGCGCTTTCAGAGGCCTGGCTGAAGCGGGACAGCTCACCGTTGGCGGCTGAATTCAAGGAGGCCTGGGATGCGCTGCGCAAGAAGATCGACCCGATGGCTGTCGTGTTCGACATCGGGAGCGTGGCCCGTGACAACGAGCATGTGCATGCCGTCGCCCTTGGGCAGGTGCAGAAGCGGCTGGGCTACTGCTCGACCGAACCCCTGGTTGCCGACTTCGAGCTGAAGCTCGAGCGGGATGGGCACTGGCCGATGTTCCTGGAAAGAGCCGAGCAGACGCTCGGTGAACCCTGGAGCGCCGTCAAGGATCAGCAGCTCGCCGAGGAGCAGTTTTCGCTGGTGATGTCGGAGGTATTCCCGGATCTCTACCGGGACCCCATGTCCTGGTTTGAGAGCCGAGCTGGTACGCACCAACGGCGCGATTCGCCGGAAGAGGTGGTGAAGGCGATCAGGGACATGCTCAAGCACCGCAGTCCAAATGCCACGTTGTTCCTTGTGATCGATGAGGTGTCCCAGTACGTCCTGACGAACCGAGACCGGACGGACCGTCTACGCGCCTTTGCCTCGGCTCTGGGATCAACGCTGCGCGGGAAGGCCTGGTTGCTGGCCCTGGGTCAGCAGAAACTGGATGAGGCTGCCGGTGACACCTTCCTGTCGTGGGCGAAGGACCGTTTCCCGCCCCAGCTGCAGGTGCACCTTGCGCCCACCAATATCCGTGATGTGGTGCACCAGCGCATCCTCGCCAAGACCACCGAGGGAGCGGCTGAGCTGAGGGAGCGCTTTGGGCGCCATCGCGCCGACCTCAAGCTCTACGCCTACGGCTGCGAGGAGGCCACAGCCGATGAATTCGTCGATGTCTACCCGCTGCTACCGGGGCAGATCGAGCTGGTCCTTCGGATTACCTCAGTGTTGCGCACACGCTCCAGCCGTGCCCAGGGCGATGACCAGGCGATTCGCGGCCTGTTGCAGCTACTGGGTGAGTTGTTCCGCCGGCAACAACTGGCAGATCAGCCGATCGGCACCCTGGTAAGTCTGGATCGGGTCTACGAGGTGCAGTACACGGCACTCGATGCCGACACCCAGGCGTCGATGGCACGGATCCAGGCGCAGTGCACTGGGGAGGGCAGCGAGCTGATGCTGCGGGCCGCCAAGGCCGTGGCCCTGCTGGAGCTGATTCAAGACAGCTTGCCGACATCAGAAGAGCTGGTGGCTAAGTGCCTGGCCGACCGCATGGACGGCGGCAATCAGCAGCCCGCTGTACGCCATGCCCTTGATCAGCTGCGTCGACGCAACCTGCTGGGCTACTCCGAGAAGCAGGGCTACAAGATCCAGTCGACCGCTGGGGAAGAGTGGGAGCGCGAGCGCGACGACTTCCCTTTCAGCCGGCAGGACCTGAGCAAGCAGCTGCAGGAGAGCCTCAAACTGCTGATGGGTGATGCCTCCGGCGTGGAGCGTCCAAAAATCGAAGGTCGCGCTTTCCCTTGGGAGATGCGCTACTCGGATGGGCGCTATGCCATCGACGCCCAACTGCTGGATCCACGTGACGACGCCTGCCTCACTCTCGATCTGCGTTGCTTACCCCTGGATGAACGGGTGGAGAGCAGCTGGATCCGCCGTTCCGCAGATGATCCGCTTCTGAAGAAACGCCTGCTCTGGATCGCCGGCAACAGTGATGCCGTGGAAGACCTCGCGAAGGAGCTGCATCGCTCCTCGGCGATCATCCAGCGCTACCAGCCACGGCGCGAGTCGCTCCCGGCGGCGCGGCAACGGCTGTTGCTCGATGAGCAGACACGCCGCGATGCGCTGATCCCGCAGCTGAAGCAAGCGATTGCCCAAAGCTGGATGGATGGCTCGATCTACTTCCAGGGCAGGAGCCTGAATCCCAAGGACTGCGGCCAGTCGTTCGCGGCGGCATTGCTGGTTGCCGGAAACCAGGCCCTCCCTCTGCTTTATCCGTACTTCAGAGCCATCCAGGTTCTGCCGACTGAACTCAACCAGCTACTGCAGCAAGACCTGAATGGCGCCTCGACGAAGTTCCTGCCCGAGGGGTTGGGCATCCTGGAGCTGGACACCGGCCGCTACGTGCCCTCGTGCAGCGGTGAGATTCCGCGGCGGGTGCTGCAGACGATCGAAGACGACGAAGGCCTCGAAGGCGCCGAACTGCTTAAGACCCTCGGTTCCGCTCCCTACGGCTATGCGCCGGGCGTGGTGAAGGCCTGCGTGGCTGGCTTGCTGCGTGACGGCAAGATCGCCATCCAACCGGAAACCGGCCCTGAGATCACCGCCCGGCGGGATGCCGGAGTGCAGGACCTCTTCGACAGGGATCGCGGCTTCAAGAAGGCGCGATTCAGCAAGGGTGGAGATGGTGGCATCAGTCGCCAGGATCGGGCCCGGATCTGCAAGTTGTTCGACGACCTGCTCCATAAAGATCTGGACCGGGAGGAGGGGCCGATTGCCGATGCGGTGTCGGAGCTCTTTCCTGATCTGGCCAAACGGCTACGGGACGTTCAGCTCAGGCTGAGCCGGCTTCCCCAGGATTTGGAATTCGAGGATCCCCCTGCCCTGAACAAGCTGCAGGCGGCGCTGGAGCAGTGCCTGCGTAACCCCAGGCAGACGCGCCTGACGGTCCAGGCCGTGTTGCGCAACCTCGATGCCCTGCGCGATGGGCTCACGACGCTGCAGGTGCTGGAAGCTGAAGTGAAGGACGCAACGGTGGAGGCGCTCCAACAGGCGCACACCGTGGTGGCACGGATGGCTGTCCAGTTGGAAGGCCTGGGGGTGGAGGCCAGCAACGTGGACGCAGCCGCCACGCGCGTGCGCGAGAAGCTCGATAGCCCTGAACCATGGCGCGGGCTGGCGGAGATCGAGGGCGACCTGGAGGAAATTCGCAACGCTTACCGAAGCGAGCGCGGCAAGTTACTGCAGGAGCAGGAGCAACGGATCGAGGCAAGCCGCCAAAAAGTGCGCGGCTGCAGTGGCTTCAGCACCCTTGGTGCTGACCAGAGCCATGCGGTGCTCAAACCCTTCTCCGAGTGCGCAACGCCCACTGATGCGGAGGCCATTGCGCCAAGCCTGGTGGACTTGAAGGATCCGTTCATAGCGCGGATGCAACGGGCCGAGAACGAGGCGATGGCGACGCTGGATCGCATACGAGAGAGAACCGGGCCCATCAAGCAGCTCACCCGAACTGTGGATCTGGACCTGCACAACCGCGAGCTCAACTCCAAAGAGGACGTGAAGGCCCTGGTGCGGGAGATTGAGGAGCGCCTGCTGCCCCTGGTACAGAACGGCGGCCGCGTGCGGATTCTGTGAGGTCATTACCTATGGCGATGACCCCTGATGCCAAGAAGGCGCTCTCGATCACAATTCGTGGTCAGCAGTCATCAACCACAAATCGTGGGCTACGGCAGCGACTGCTAGAGGATCTGCAGCTCGCCACAGAGTCGGCGTACCGGCTGTCGGTTAGGCCTCAGGATGCCGGGCTGGATGAAGCCGCTCGAACGAAGCGCAAGCGCCTCGACACCTGGCTTGATGAGCTGGTGCGGGCCCAGTCGGCCAGTGGCCATCGCAGAGAGCGAGTTGAGTTTCTACGGGAGGCCGAACAGCAGGCCGCCTACACGTTGCTGAACCGGCTGGTGATCCTTCGGCTGATGGAGGAACCTGGCCCTTCTGGGGAGCCATTACAGAAACCTGCCCTGATCAAAGGGGGCTGGAACAGCCGCGCATATCAGGATTTCCGTGATCTGGCTCGCGGTGTCGTTCGCAATGACCCAACTGAGGGCTTTGGCTTCCTGCTGCAGCTGGTGTGCGAGGAGCTGGCGCAAGATCTGCCGGGCCTGTTTGGTTCAGCAGGCATTGCGGATCTGATCCCCATCCCAGCCGCCACCTTGCGCCATGCAGTCGAGGAGCTGAACAAGGAGGAGCTGGAAACCTGCTGGAGCGACGACATGACGCTCGGCTGGGTCTACCAGTACTGGAACGATCCAGAGCGGGAACGACTCGATGCCAAGATCAATGACGGCGGCAAGATCGAGCCTCACGAGATCGCCAGCAAAACCCAGATGTTCACCGAGCGCTACATGGTGGACTGGATGCTGCAGAACAGCCTGGGCCTGATGTGGTTCACGCTCTGCAAGAAGAACGGCTGGACTCCTGAGGTACAAGCCAATGGCACCTTGCAGCGGCTGGAGGAGCGCCGCATTGAGTGGCGTGCCAAGCGGGCGGTAGGTGATGTGAGCCTCACAGAGCTGATGCCGCTGGAAACGGAAGAAGAACGGCGTTGGGCTTACTTCCTGCTGGGGCAGGAGATTCCTGATGAGGCTGTGGAGCTCGCTCCTGCATCCGTGCGTGAGTGGAAGATTCTCGACCCAGCTGTGGGTTCAGGCCACTTCCTAGTAGTGGCGCTGGGCCTGCTGTTGGCCCTGTTCCAGGAGGAAGCAAGGCATCGCGGACAGCAGGACGCGCCCGAATGGCGCGTGAGGGCGATTGCGGAGCACCTGCTGGCCCACACGCTGCATGGAATCGACATTGATCCTCGGGCAGTGCAAATCGCAGCTGCGTCGCTCTGGTTGAAAGGGAAAGCGCTCTGTCCCGAGATTGAGCCCGAACAGCTGAATCTAGTGGCGCCTAACCTGAGGCTCGCGGATCTTCCAGATGACGACCCAGCCTTGGTTGACCTTCGATCTGATATTGAGGTTGAGACGGGGATTGCAGGGGAGTTCACCAGCCAGATCCTGCAGGCTCTTCGAGGTGCGGATCACCTTGGCAGCCTGCTGAAAATCGATCAGGCTGTAGATGCCGCGATCGAACAGCAGGAGCGCCGCATTAAATCACTGCGTGCCAAAGCTCAGGAGGTCCAACTAGATCTCACAGGTGGAGCTCCACCTCTACAGGCTGAGATGGATTTCACCGCTGTCGAAGCCCGCGCCGACCTGCAGAAGTTGCTGGAGCAATTCCTAGCACGGCACTCCAATGCAAGCGATTTGGGTCTGCGGCTCCACGGCGAACAACTTGCCGCTGGAGTCCGGTTTGTGCGACTGCTAAGGGGAAACACCTATCAATTGGTAATTGCCAATCCACCGTATCAGGGCATCCAAAAGACGGTAGACATTCCATACCTTCAATCTAATTACAGCCAAGGAAAGGCAAATCTTTATTCGTGCTTCGTGCTAAGGGGGCAAGAGATTGCACGCAAAGGTGGTCTATTTTGTATGGTTACACCTAAAGATCTGACGGCTCTTGGCCAGTTTAGCGACCTAAGGGAAAATATCTTGACGCAAAGCCGCCTCCGGCTGCTTGTCGATCTTGACTGGGGCGCCTTTGCGGAGCTTAAAGACGTTAAAGCATCGATATGTGTATTTCAGAGGCTTCCCGCTCGCGATGATATGCGGTCAATCGCAATTAAATGTTTTACCGATGAGCACTCCGGGAGGACCTACTCTGATTTCTTGGTCAAGGCGTCCTTGCTGTCTTGCACGCAAGATCCGGTTGGATTTAATGCTATAAGCCTTAGGGCTATTCCTGGCTGGCCAATTGCCTACTCTGCTACCACTGGTGACATTGAGGCCTATAAGAATGGAGTGCTTATCGGAGCTCAAATGCCCGTGCGAGTGGGCGCTACCACTAGCAACAGCATTCGCTTTACGCGAAATGCCTGGGAGGTGCCTTGCTCCAGCTTTTTGATGCAGAAATACTCATCGTTTATTAATGGTGCGGACGGAGCTGCATGGATTGAGCCTTTGAGGCAAGTTGTTCTTTGGGCAAACAACGGCCTGGAGGTAAAGTCTTACACAGGATACCTGTATTCAAGCTATACGCGACAGATCCGCAGCGAGGATTTCTACTTCCGACGCAATGGAATAGCCTTCTCCATGGTGGGGAGCTCATTCTCAGCGAGAATTCATCGATATCCCGGTGTATTTGGAGACAAGGGCTCTTCTCTTTTCCCGGAAAATACCGAAGAAATTGCATGCTATCTGAATTCCAGCCATGCCAAGCGAATACTAGACATGCTCAACCCAGGGGTCAACTATCAGGTAGGAGATGTAAACAGACTGCCGTTAGTTCGGCATCCAGAGGCGCGTCAGATATTGGCAAGACTGGAGGATTGCTTCTCCATTCACGAATCAGCCAGAGAGGCCTCATTTGAGTTTAAGTCTCCGGGGGCATCGCCTTGGCGCTCGGCCATGAATTGGGCCCAGCAAGCCGTCGATCGTCCTGAAGGATCCCATCCCCCCGAATACATCGAAGAGCTCGACCCCGAGCCCCCCACAGATCACCTGAGCTTCGCCTTGGGAGTCGCACTCAGCCGCTTCGCCCCCGTCGACGATCACGGACAGCCCACCACAAGCAATCAGCCTGGGATTCTTGATCCCAGCATCGCTGATCTCTCCCATGCCCTCCCCGCAGGAATCCTGTTCCTTGATGGCTCGTTAGAGGAGAACGATCAGCGCGATGATCTCGGCCAAGCCGCAGCGGCCCCACTGCTTCAAGCCTGGCCTCGCTATGGCTCAGCGATTGCCCCAAACCGCAGCCTGCGCGATTGGCTGCGGCTGGACTTCTTCAAAGATGTGCATAAGGGCATGTATGAGAACCGTCCGATCCACTGGCCGCTGAGCTCCTCCGGCAAAACCTTTGTGGCATGGGTCAACATCCATCGAATGGATGACAGGACTCTCAAGGTTCTCATAGCCGATCACTTGATTCCAGCCCGTTCTCGCATCGATGGCGAATTGGACGACCTCCGCCAGGTGCGCGATTCCGAGGACCGCAAGGCCGCCCGCGCAGCCGACAGCCTCATCGGCAAGCTCAGCCGCTGGCGCGAAGAGCTTCAGGAGTTCATCTCAGCCGTGGAGCAATGCGCCGACCACGGAGCACCTCCCACCGATGGTCGTTGCCCTGCCAGAGAACAGGACGCTGCCTATTCACCCGACCTGGATGACGGCGTGATGATCAACTCCGCCGCGCTCTGGCCGCTACTGGAGCCGCAGTGGAAGGATCCCAAGAAGTGGTGGAAGGAACTCGCGAGCGCCCAAGGGAAGAAGGACTACGACTGGGCCCACCTGGCCATGCGCTACTGGCCCACGCGCGTGGATGCGAAGTGCCGGAAGGACCCCTCCCTGGCGGTAGCCCATGGCTGCTTCTGGCGCTACCACCCCGAACGTGCCTGGGCCTGGGAGCTGCGCCTGCAGCAGGAGATCGCGCCCGACTTCCGCATCGAGGAAGCTCCTTACTGCCCCGGCGGCAAAGACCTTGGCGACGAAGCCGACGCTCCTCATCGCTTGGCCTGGCTGTCCAAGCACCCCGTTGAGGCACTAGCGGCAGTTGAGAAGGAGGCCACCCGCCGCATGGGTCGGGGTGACAACCGCCAGGTGGTCAATGAGATGCGAATCCTTGAGGCCAGTATCTGGTCGGTGATCCCCGAAATGGTGGCTGCCATGGAACAGCGCCTGAGCGAACGGCAGGGCGAGGTTTTCAGCTTGCGGGCACCCGATGAAGCAGAGGGCAGAGCCGCGATTGGTTGGCAGACCATCCAGCCAGGGCTGGTCCTGGCCTTGGATGGTGGCGGTGTATGAGCAGCCCACTGGGGCCGATCTCTGCTGCCCTGGAAGCTGAGCTTCGCCAGCGAGTGCAGCAGAACGGCATCGTGGTCTGGCTCGATCGCGATGGCCTCTACAACCAGCTCGTGGATGAGCTCCAGGCCCAGCGAGCCAAAGGCAATCTCCCCTATGCCGTGCATGGCTTCCGCGGCAGTCACCTGAACCTGATGCTGGAGCTCGATTCGGTGGCTGCCGGTTCTGACCAACCGCGCTTGCTGATTCACCTGCCTGGTTTCACAGAAGACACGGTGAAGGAGACCCCGGTTCTGGGGCTGTACCGCAGCGGCACCCGCTACCGCAAAGCACTCGACACCCTGATTCGTGAGGTGGCCGCAGGGCAGGTACCTACGGAAAGGATCGACGAGTTTGTGTCGAGCGAGCCCGAGACCCTGGCCATGGCTGATGCCTGGCTAAAGGCTCAGCTTCAGGCCGATGGTGGTGGTTTCTACGAGCAGATCCGTTCGACCCCTGTGGTGGACGTGGTTGAGCAGCTGCTCAGCGACGGCCCGCTCTGCCGACAGATCAATTCCGCAGACGCTCGGTCTCAGCTCCTGCACGCGATGGAGGCAACCCTGGCGTTGCCGGGGAACTGGCATCGCCCCACAACGCAGCCCACGCCTCCGGCAGACGCCAGTGACGATCCAGGAGCCGCGATCAGCAACGCCATGATGTCGGCGCTTGCTCAGGTCGACTTCGAGCAAGCCAGCTGGGAACAGGGGAGGCCCGCCACCCGGCAACAACGAGATGACCTGGCGTTCATCATCAGCAGCTGGGCCCTGGTTGTCGAATACGTCCACGACCTCAAACGTCTTCCACTAGGAGCAGCGGCAGAGGCTGCCAAGACGATCCCTGCGCGGTTGGTCACCACGTGCCGCGAGTTGGCCAGTCACCTGCGCCTTCGCCACACGGCCTTCTATCAGCGCACCGCTGATGAAACTGAGCTCCTGCTGGGGGAAGAACGCCAGCTGGCCAAAGCGGAAGACCTGGGCCGGATCGATACCTTCCGCTTTGAGGAGAGCACGGTCCTCGAGGCCGCCCTTGACGCCCTTCATCGTCAGGAATTCAGTAGCGCTGCCCAATGGGCAGCCCAGCGATTGAGCAGCGATGGCAAGCAGCAGAGCGATTCGTTCTGGCTCCAGCAGGATCCCGCCCGTCACGAGACCTGGCAGCTGATCGCCGCTGCCGCCCGCCTCGGTGAGGCGATCAGGAAAGCCGGTGATCTAAAGCGCAACACTCCCTCTCTTGAACAGGCGGTGGCGAGCTACGTGGAGCGAGGTGCTGCGGTGGATCAGGCCCAGCGGCTGCTGGAACAACGGCGTCTCACGGCCCTCACGCCTCAGATCCCTGCTTTCGAGCGGCTGTTGGTGGAGCTCGATGGGCTGCGTCAGCTCTGGCGCCAGTGGGCCGATCGCTGGGCGATCGCTTTCAACGCGCTCTGCAAAGAGCACGGCTTTTTGCCGGATCCATCGCTGCAGCAGCGGCAGCTCTTCCACGACGAAGTGGAGCCACTGATCCGCGACTCGCAGCGCTGCGCAGTGTTTCTCGTGGATGCGCTTCGCTACGAGATGGCGATTGAGCTGTTCGAGCAGCTGCAGGACACGCCGGCCTCCACCGTTCAGCTCAAGGCGCGGCTTGCGGAGCTTCCCACCGTGACAGAGGTGGGGATGAACGTGCTGGCGCCGGTGGTCTCCCAGGGCCGCCTCAGTCCCAGCCTGTCTTCCAGTGATGGCGGCTCCATCCAGGGGTTCCGTGCTGGCGAATTTCTGGTGAACAGCCCCGATTCGCGTGTGCGCGCCATGCAAGCCCGCACCGCTGGCGGCAACTGCCTGAAGCTCACGCTGGAGGAGGTCACCAGCCTCAAGGCCGACACCCTCAAGAAGAAGGTTGAGCAGTCCCGCCTGCTGATGGTGCATAGCCGTGAGATTGATTCCGCTGGCGAAAAGGGTGTGGGCCTCGACGTATTCGATCGGGTACTGCAAAGCCTCAGGGCGGCCTGGCAGCGGCTGCGCACAGCTGGCATCCGCAATTTCGTGATCACCTCCGATCACGGCTTCCTGCTCAACGAAGGATCAGGGCCTGCCGTGCGGCGCCATGGGAACAGGAACGTTCCATCCCGACGCCATGTTTTCCGCCCCCATGCGGCCAATCACGACGACGAGGTGCGCGTGGCCCTGGCTGATCTCGGCTACCAGGGCGTGGATGGGCACCTGATGATGCCGGAGGACACCGCCGTGTTCGACACCGGTAAGCACGACATGCGCTTCGTGCATGGCGGCAACAGCCTTCAGGAGCGCCTGATTCCGGTGCTCACCCTCCAGCACCGGGTTGCGACCGGCGGCTCATCTCAGCAGTTCCAAATCGAAGCCCAGCAGCGTCAGGGCGTGGCCGGCCTCCACTGCCTTGAGATCCAGGTGAAGACGGTGGAACAGCTGGCGCTGTCCTTTGGCAGCCGCAATCGCATTGAGCTGGCCCTGAAGTGCCCAGACGACCCCAGCCTGCAGGTGGAGCTGGCCCAGGCCCGTGGCACAGCCCAGCTGAGCGGCAGCGTGATCCAGGCCCCGGTGGGTGAAGCCTTCGAGCTCTTCTTCCGCCTCAGTGGCGACAGCCAGGAGAAGGTGCGGGTGGAGGTCTTCCACCCCAGCGCCACCGACCAAGTCGCCCCCTGCATCCCGGACGCCCGTTTCCTGGTGAGTGCACTGGCCAGCATGCCGCAAGCCTCTGAGGCCAGAGCTGGCGCCCCGACCCCGGTCGCCCCAGGCAGTGATGTGCCGGCCTGGTTGATGGCGCTTTCTGAGAATGAGCGCATCCGCCAACTCTTCGCGCACCTGGCGGTCCATGGCGTCATCACCGAACAGGAGGTGGCTGCCATGCTTGGCTCACCACGGGCGGCCCGGCGCTTTGCCCTTCAGGTCGATGATCTGGCGAGTCGGGCCCCGTTCTCCGTCCGCGTGGTCGTGGTGGGCGAGGTCAAGCGCTACGTGAAGGAGCAGAGCTGATGAGCACCCTGACCGCCAAGGACGTCGAGCACGTCTTCGAGTCGCTCCGCAAGGGGCTGGTGCCTGAGCGTGGCATCGACACCTTCGCGGTGGGCATCGAGAAACAGCGCGGCGAACTGCACCGCCAGCTGGAGCTGGCCGGTGGCGGGGAGGGCACGATCAAGTTTCTGCGCGGGGGCTACGGCTGCGGCAAGACCTTCATGGCCCGCCTGGCCCTGCTCGATGCCCAGGAGCGGGGTTTCGCCACCAGCTTTGTCGTTGTCTCTGACAACGACCTCAAGTTCCATCGATTCGACGACGTCTACCGCAAGGTGATGACCGAGCTCGGCACCTCCACCTGTCCCCGGGGTGCCCTCAGCGACATCCTGGATCGCTGGATCGCTCGCGTGGAAGACGCCCTGATCGCCGCCGGCGAAGACGAAGACGCCGCTGACTTCGATGAGAAGGTGCAGCAGCGACTGGAGGCCGACCTGGCTTCCCTCACCGGCGGTCAGGCGCCGCAGGATTTCATCCGGGTGATCCAGACCATCTTCCTTCTGAAACAGGAAGGCGAGGTGACAGAGGCCGGAGCTCTGATCTCCTGGCTCTGCGGTAGTGGCAATGTGGCTGCCGCCTCCAAGAAGGTGGCCGGGATCAAGGGGGACATCGGCAGCCGGGATGCCCTCGATTACCTCCGCGGTGTGCTGGAAATCGTCAAGGCGGCCGGCTACAAGGGCCTGCTGATCGTGATCGACGAGGCGGAAACGATCCTGCGCATGCGCTCGGACTCCCGCCACAAGTCACTCAACGGCATCCGCCAGATCGCAGATGCTGCCGGCTCCTACCCGGGCATGCTCTGGTTGTTCACCGGCACCCCCGAGTTCTTCGATACGCGCCACGGTGTGGCGGGGCTGACCCCGCTGCACGATCGGATCCGCTTCCTCAAGCAGGGACCCTTCGCCAGCCTGCGTCAGGCGCAGCTGGAGCTGGTGCCCTTCGATGCTGAGCGACTGCGCTCCGTTGCCCTGCGCCTGCGCGAGCTCTACCCCTTGGCCACGCGATCAGTGCTGGAGGAGCGGGTGAGCCTCCACTTCATCGACCGTCTGGTGGCAGAGGTGACCAAGGGCTTCCGAGGCGATGTGGGCGTAGTGCCGAGGCAGTTCCTGCGCGAGTTCGTGACCCAGCTCGATTTGGTGGAGGAAAACGACGACTACGTGCCGATGGAGCTCTACGGATTCGATCCCAGTCAGATCAGCACCAGTGCTTTCACCCCAGAGGAACAACAACGCTTGGGCGGCACATCCGACTCAGCCCCCTTCGATGAACCGGAGGCCAGCGGGCTGGAGGACGGCCCTGAGCTGATCCCCACGGAAGACGTGTGGTGAGCTCCCGTCGCCTGCTGGCAGGAGGCCTGGAGTGAGCATCTTCTCCCGCCTGGCGCCCCGGCTGCAGGAGGCAATCGTTGCCCGCCTCGGCTGGAGCAGCCTCCGCCCCGTGCAAGAGCAGGCCGGGGAAGCGCTCTTGGCTGGCGCCAACGCTGTGATCCTGGCGCCGACCGCCGGGGGCAAGACCGAGGCGTCGATGTTCCCCACCATCTCCCAGCTGGTGGAGGCGGCTCCCGACGGGGTCGGCGCCATCTACATCGCGCCGATCAAGGCCCTGCTCAACAACCAGGCCGAACGCCTTGGCCTCTACACGGAAATGGTGGGCCTGCGTCGCTTCGTGTGGCATGGCGACACCGACGATTCCTCCCGCCGGCGGTTCCTCAAGGAGCCGGCCGAGCTGCTGATGACCACCCCCGAATCCCTGGAGGTGATGCTCGTCTCCCAGCGGGTGGAGGAAGACAAGCTCTTCGGCGACCTGCGGATCGTGGTGATCGACGAGGTGCATGCCCTTGCCGGCTCCGACCGCGGGGCGCACCTGATGAGCGTGCTGGAGCGCATCGCCCGGTTGTCACGACATGACCTGCAGCGGGTTGGGCTCAGCGCCACGGTGGGCAATCCAGACGCGATCCTCGGTTGGCTTAAAGGCTCATCCCAGCGGCCAGGCCAGGTGGTGGATCCGCCGAAACAAACCAGCCGACGCCAACTGCTGGTGGTGCACCGGCCGGAGCTGCGTTTGCTCGCCCGTGATGCCGCTCGGATGGCGGAGGGGCAGAAGAGCCTCTTCTTCTGCCAATCCCGATCGGTCACCGAGAAGGTGGCCGAAACGATGCGGCGGGCCGGCACCACAGTCTTTGTGCACCACAGCGCCGTGTCCAAGGAAGAGCGTTTGCTTGCCGAGGAGACGTTCCATCGGGGCACCACCGATGCGGGCGCCTGCATCGTCTGCACCTCCACCCTGGAGCTGGGCATCGATGTGGGTGACCTGGATCGGGTGCTCCAGTCCGATGCCCCGGACAGCGTGAGTTCGTTTCTGCAGCGGATGGGCCGGACAGGTAGGCGTGACGGCCAGGCCGCCAACACCACTTTTTTCTGTGAATCCAGCGAGAGCGTGCTGCAGGCCACCGCGCTGATCGAGCTGGCCAAGCAGGGATGGGTGGAGGCTGTGCCAGTGCAGGACCGCTGCTGGCCTGTGCTCATCCACCAGCTGCTCACCATGGCGCTGGCTGGAGGGGGAATTAGCCAGGAAGAGGCATGGGCTCACCTCTCGAAGGTGCCGGACTTCTCCGGAATCAGCCGCGAGGAGTTTGATCGCCTGATCCGCTGGCTCCTGGCGGATGGCGGACTACGGGAGGCCTCGGGTCAGATGGTGATCGGCCCTAAGTCCGAGAAGCGCTTTGGCCGCAAGAACTTCATGGAGCTGTTCGCGGTATTCACCAGCCCCGTCAGCTACACGGTCGTCACCGCAGCAGGGCAGCCGCTCGGGTCGCTGCAGCAGGAGTTCGTTGATCGCCTGGTCGATGGCGTCAGCAGCTTCCTGCTAGGTGGCCGCGGCTGGGTGGTCCAACGCATCCAGCACGATGACCGTCGTGTGTTTGTGGATCCTGCCACTCGAGGGAAGCAACCGACCTGGGGCGGCTACATCCCCCAGTTCCTTGGCTTCGAGGTATGCCAGAAGATGCGCGAAATCCTGCTCTCCTCCACAGCCTTCCCCTATCTCGATGAGCAGGCTGCCGCTGTGCTTGAGGAGAAGCGAGAGGCAATCCAGCCCCTCTTCCAAGCCAGTCGCGCCGGCATAGACACCAGGGAGGGCGAAGTGCGCTGGTGGACGTTTGGTGGCGGCAAGATCAACGCCACGCTGCGCTACGGCCTGGAGGCTGTGGGCGGCGACTGGAAAATCACCACGGACAACTTCCTTGTCAAAGCCAAAGGGGAAGGCATTACGCCCGAGCGTTTCCATGACGCTATCCAGCAGCTGGCCAAACCCGAGATCTGGGATGACGACAAGCTCTGGAGAAATGTGGCTGAGTCGCTGCCGAACTACCGGCTGAGCAAGTTTCAAGACCTCATGCCGGACTGGGTGGAGCAGGAGGTGGTAGCAGACTATCTGCTGGCCCTAGAGAGTGCGCAGGACTGGAGTCGGAGGCTTCTATGAGCATCTGGGACAACATCTCGAAAGCAGCTGGCTACCTCGCTGTTGGCGCCATCGATGCCTTCCAGGATTTGACAATGGATCCTATGAGCGGCTCGATGAAGGCTGAATTAATCATTCTGGCGAGGAAGTCTCAGGGCAAAAAGGCGCCGCGCGGAAACGGCCCTAGCAGAGCAGCATTGCGTCGCAGAGGATTGGTCGAGGAGTATGGAGACTCCTTGACTCGCAGAGGCTGGGCTTGGTTCAAGTCGCTTGAGGCAGATGGCGATGTTGCCGACTTTCTTCGCGCTAACGACATTGACCCATGGGAAGAAGAATGCGAGATGCAGCCAGGCAGCCTCGAAGAGCCATCGGTCAGGCTGTCCGATGCCACTGCCAGAGGCAAGACAGAAGGAGCAGTCTCCAAGGCCAAGCCCATCCCCCAAAAGTCCTACTACCGATGGCTCTACGGCTGCCTGTTGCAGATGAAAGCGTTTGAAGCTGAACAGGACATCCTTCCTGGCGAGCACTCAGCCTGGACGATTATCGTCGAAGAGGAACTTCTTGCCCTAGAGGAATTAAAGCCGCTGCTGGATATGGATGACATCAGGAAAGCCAAGGGGGTTGCATTGGAACGCGAGTCTCTGGCCGCACAGGTCAATCCTCTTGAAAGAGTTCTTCGCTTTGACTTTGCGGCTCTAGATGGCATGCCAGGCGCTCGCAATACAGGGTTGCGACATGGCCTTTCTGAGGATGGAGGGCATTCGTCTTATCCACTTCTCAAGGATTGTGATGTTCAGCCTTTCCGCCAGTTGTGCTCAGTTCGACTACGTGCTGAGCTTCGACGAGCCATTCCTTCTTTGTCTTAAGCGCTTTCTGTGTTGCTTCGCGCAGCGCGCAGAGAGGTCGGATGGCAGGGCCATGCTTTTAACGCTTCATGAGCCTCAAAGCCTCCTCGGAACCCTGATCGGTTGCACGCTACGTAGGGGAGTTGCAAAAGGGCCTCGAAGGCGCCTTAACACCTCTGCAGTCGAGCCGTGGCAATTGTAGATTACTGGCCAAACGCAAGGCTTGCGCCCGTGTCACAAGAGCAACTTAGGGCATTTTTGGAGTTCGCACACTCGAATCCCTGTACACAGGAAAAGATATCACATACTTCTGGTGTGGACGACGTCGAGCTCATCGCGAAGCAGGCAGGCTTTTCCATCTCAACTGGCGACCTTGAGGACTGGCACAGTCACGACGAATACTCAGATGGGTTTGAAGAGGACCTCCATATGGTGATCCAGCTGTATATCTGGCGAAGAGTAGGGAAAGGAGGTGATCCCGAATGGATGCAAGCGGCGAAGAGGAGGGACAGGAGACGCCAGCTGGGATTGAATTAGTCCTCGTACGGATCACGCGGCGCAGCATAAATGCTTGGCATCAGTGCGATGTTTTGCTGCTGAATGCTTGCAGGTCTATCCCAACCTGGGATGCAGTAGCTCAATTATTGCGGTCCAGGATATTCCGGTCAGGTCTGCTCACCACTGGCACGGCTGACATGGTGCCAGAGGCAAGGGCTTCTCAGCTGGAGGGGCTGACGACACAGTCGCAGCAAAGCCTCTAGAGCCGGTGCAGTTCGACAAGATTCTACTCGATCGAACCCGAAGAACCCCGTCAGAAGGTACTGCGGACGACATCAGCAGCGCCTAGATCCGGCCCCACTGGCGCCGAGGCCATTGGCATACCGTGCTGCATGGCAAGAAACGCCAGATTCGGGGATGCAGTGGTTTCAACCGGTGGACGTGGGGCTTAGCTGAGCGGAACCAACACTGGGTTGCTTCGCCACCAGGATCCCCAACCGTCCTGGCAGCGGAGGGTGCGGGAGGCGGGCCTTCCCATCATCCGCCCCGCGGCAAGGGCGTTGCGAGTCGGCTTGGCGGCCGACCCTTGCCTTTGCGGGGCGGGTCTGGGGGCGTCCCGCCCGCGCGTCATCTGGCGTCTGCTCCCATGCCCAGTTCGTCCTCAATCTCCACCGATCCCGCTGTGCTGTTGCGCAGCTGCAGGGAGGCCATCACCGCTGTGCTCGAGGCTCCGGATGCCCGTCGGGCCCATGGCGCACCGTTCTCGCCCACGGAGAGGCGGTTCCTGAAGCTCGTGGCTCTGCCTCTGGTGGAGCAGGTTCTCGATCGCATCCAGAACATCCGGCTCAGCCAGGAGGAAGAGCAGTGTCAGCGCTTTGCGGCCGCGCCACCAAGCGGGCCCGAGCTCAGCGGCGAGGGCTGATCAGCATCGGCCGCTGCGGCAGATCCAAGCGGGCGCTGCTTCAGGAGCGCCCGCTCCTCGCAGGGCGCAATCCACTCCAGATGTCACGAGCAGCAATCGTCAGGTCAGGAGTCACCTCCCACCACAGGGATCACCACTGGGAAGAGCATGGCTTCCACCCCTCGCGTCGCCTGGTCGCCCGGATCTTGAGCACCTGATCGCGCTTGACCTCCTGGAGCCGTTTGAGCGGGGGGATGGCCTCATGCAGCAACAGCTCCCCGTCCGTGATCTCCAGCCGATAGTCGTCGTGCAGCCTTCCAAGGGAGCGGAAACCAAGGACATGGCGGCTGTCGCTCAACCGGCCTTTTCCAGGATCGAGTGGCGAACAACTGGGCATTACTGCGGAGCAGTACGAACGGTGAAACATCAATGCATCCAGTGCATCACAGCATCAATTTCAATAGCGCGGGACAACATGCTGGCAACGTGGCTTTACCTGCATGCAAGGCCCCTCCTCAGCCATCCAAGAGTCTGTGGTGGAAGCTAAAGCAGTGATCAATGTGGGTTCTGACCAGATCCAGTCCTAGCCTGCGGGAAAATGCCTGGATGCGTTGGGAATGTCAGACGATCCCTCAAGGAATGCAGTTGTGAACGAGTTTCAGCGTCTGATCGAGGAAGCTTATGAAGAAGCCAAACAGGGCCATTGGCACAAACTACTGGAGGACTGGGCCAAGGCACCGGCACTCGGTAACCGCTGCAGCCGATACCAAAAGTCCGGATCCGGCTGGACTTTTCTGCATCAGGCCGCCTACTTCGGCCATGAAGCAGCCTGCCGCGACCTGATCCGTCGCGGGGCGGCGATCGATGCACGCACGCATGATTCACGAACACCAGCAGATGTCGCCAAACAGAAAGGCCACACCAAGCTGGCTGAGCTGCTGGAGCAAACCTGCATCAGGGACAAAGAGCTCTGGGGCCCTCCGACTGATCCTGAAGTTCTGCCAAGCAGCAATCGCTGGGATGAAGGCAAGTCAGCCTTGGCAACGGCTGACATCTTTGTCGCCTACGGAGGAACTCTGATCCGGATCCCCAAGGGAAGTCGATACTTCATGGATGACATGGGAAGAGTGCTGATTGGCTGGCACGGCACCTATGACCCTCCGGGTGGAATGTGACCAGAAAGTCTCCGCCTGTTGAGAAAAAGCAGTCCAAGAGAGACGCCGCACAAGCTGCCATAAAGCCGATCAACAAGTCATCAACAATCTCTGGGGTCTGGCTGGTGGGCATCTCCTCTCTGGGCCTGCTTCTCAGCTCTACGCCTGTGGCGGCGCAGCGGTGCTCCAGCTTCCGCACGTGCGAGGAGGCAATGCGCTCCCTGCGCTCCGGGAACACCCGGATTGATGGTGATGGGGACGGAATCCCCTGCGAATCCATTTGCGGCGGAGGACGAACTGGGTCCATCCAGATCAACCCGGCGTCTCCCGCCTCGCCAAGGCGATCTGGCTCCAGGCCCCGACCCACGACGCCACAGGCCAGCGGCTCTGTGGCGTTGATCTCTGTGGGTGATGGCGACACCATCCGGGTTCGCAGCAGCAATGGTCAGCCCGTCACGATCCGCCTTGCCTGCATCGACACGCCCGAGACCGCCCAGGGCGCCAGTGGCGCCGCTTCTACCCAGACCCTGCGACAACTCCTGGGCAGCGGCCCGGTCGTAATCCGCCCCCAGACCGTGGACCGCTACGGACGCACCGTCGCCGAGGTGCTTGTGGGTGGCAGCAACGTCAATCTCGAGATGGTCCGGCGCGGCCAGGCCTACGTCTACCGGCGGTACCTGAGCAGTTGCAATGCCAACGCCTACCTCAGCGCCGAGGACGAGGCGCAGCGCTACCGCCAGGGCGTCTGGCGCTCGGAAAACGAGGTGAAGCCCTGGGACTTCCGGCGAAGTCGCTGAAGCCACCCGTCACGCAACCACTAGTCATGGCCGGTTCCGCGCACTGATCATCAGTCGGGTCTAACCACCGCCTGATCCACGAGAGCCGTACCCGAACGCGGCAACACCAGCAAGGAGCGGATGCGCTCCGCCATGGCCCGGCGAGGAGACCCCGAAGCTGCACTGGCCTGCTCGGTTCGGCAAGGGCTGCGCAAGGCGTCGCTGCGCTCCGCCCCTTGCCTTCCCTGTGCGGGCCGTGCTGCGAGATCGGGTTCCTCGCCTTCATGGCCATGGCCTCCCAGCAAGCCCCCTCCTGCGAAATCCGCCGCGTGATCGTGCACTTCTATCCCGGTGGGATCAAGGGCGGTGCCTATCCCTCAGAGCTGCAGTTCTTTGGCAAGCGCGGCAAGCCGGTCAAGAAGATGCGCTTCGTGCCTGCCGAAAAGGCGTTCGAGATTGCACGCTCCATGCAAGGCATCAAGGGCTCCACGGTCTCGGTGATCTGAGCCCCGGGCCGCTGCGGTAGTTATTCTCTGCTCGCGAAGTGATGACAAGAAGCTAGCTGTTTTCGCAGAGTTCAACGCACAGGACCCTGTTCATCTTGGAGGCATATTTGAGTTTGATAAACTTCACGAATCATTCGACAAGAGTATTGAATGTATTGATTCTGCTGGAGTGCATGCATAGCGCCTCAACAAAGTTATCTGGCCTTTCTTGACAGCCAAGGGGAAACTTCTAGGCCAGGAACGTCGTCATAGGGACGTTGTTGAGCCGCGGGGGGGGCGATCAGGGTTCCCCAGTGGCGTCCCGTGCCGTTAGCAGTGGTCCTCGAGGCATTCCCGCACTGGACCCTGGCCAACGCAGTCTATCCCAACAACATGGTGTAGCCGGACTCGAGATTTTCTGCTAGAATTTAAAGCATGAAATCAGAAAACTACACCCTGCACTGGATCTCGCTAGGCGCACTTTTGGGCTGGGGATTTACTTATTATATTCAGGCTCCAAGCCTCCGGCAGGATGGTGCATGGGCTGTAATGCGATGTGTCCATGCCAACTTTGGCAACAGCTCCGACCCTGAGCAACTCGTTCAGAATTGTGTAGATGGAGTCAACAAGTAATCGCCAGAAATACCTAATTGGCACCTCCTGTCGATAAGAATAAAGTAGATGCCGCTAACTCCGGCGAGATACGAGTAATGGATTTTTGATCAAAGAATCAGGACTTGAGAATCTCGGTGATTTGACTAGGCTAGAGCGTACTGGTTGCAGCTGACACAGATCCCCACCTTCTGACTGGCCGCGCCACTATCTTAGGTAAGCTTAATCAGGCCGGGGTAGTCATGTTATTTCGGCGGCTGTCACGCCATATGGGCATAACAGTAGAGCACTCTCTGCCCTGGCGGTCAGAAACTGGAAGCCTCGGAGGCCTGCCTGCTCCCCGTCCAGAGCCAGGACGACGTGACACCCCGGACGCATCGCTGTGTGGAGGCAGCCCAGCAAGCGGGCAGACTGGCTGAACGTCCCAGTGCTGACTAAAGGCGTAGAAAGTCGGTGTTCAGCAGCCAAGCAGCTCCCGCAAGAATTGATCGCTCAAGGCCACTGCAGTCGCGCATTTCTCCTCCTCGCTGAAGCCGGTGCCGCAGGTAGGTTTGAAGCTGTGGTCACCGCTGGGGATCCAGCGCACCTGCACCTGCGGCGAAAGGGTGTAGGTCTCCACCTCATTGCGGCGCCCGAAGCTGTCCCGCTCCCCCTGCAGGATCACGGTCGGAGTCCGTATGGCGGCCAGGTGCTCAGTGCGCAGCTGCAGTGGCTTGCCGCGCGGATGGAAGGGATAGCCCAGGCACAGGCAGCCGTGGACTCCGTATCGGCTGCTCAGGTCATCCGCCAGCAGGCTGGCCACTCGGCCTCCCATCGACTTGCCAGCGACGATCAGCGGGCGCTCGCCCTTCTCCAGCCACACCTGCTGGCGGAAGGACCGTTGCAACACGGTCAGACGATCGGGACCCTGACGGCGGCCCAGCCTGCGCTGCCGGGCCATGTACGGAAACTCGAAGCGCACCACCCGCCAGCCCTTCTGCGCCAATCCGCAGGCCATGGCCTCCATGAACGGACTGTCCATGGGTACGCCGGCCCCATGGGCCAGCAGCACGGTGGCCGGGGCAGCATCGGGACCATCGATCAACCGCGGCGAAGGTGTTGGGGCCTCGGTACTCATGGGCCCGTCGTTAACCAACGCCATTGGATCATGGGTCATTGGTCTTGCCAGGACGGCTTGGCAGATCAGCTCGCAGCCTGGAGGCTTACACATCTCCAGCTCCATCAAGGGAACTGTCGACCGGGGAGAGAGCCATAGCAAAAGCTCCGTAGGCATAAACCCTTATTGCACGCCGCCAACAGAACATCCGAGTGTCGTGCCCGGGTACGAACTAACCCCAGGGGACCACCCATGTAGGAGCTGAACAGCCCCCTCCTCAGACATGCGCCTCTTCCCCGCTGTCATCCCAGGGCCTCGGGCCTTTCGTGACATCCTCCGCCTGCCGCTTGATGGACCTACGACAAACCCTCACGACGCTGGCAGAGGACTACAAGGATGCCCTGGTGATCGCGATGGTGAAGCTTTTGGCCCAACCCAGCTGGAGCCTGCAAGCCACGATGGTGCTGATGCACACAGAGAAGGGTTGCGCCAGCATCGGCTCGGTGAGTGCACTCCCTTCCCTCCTGGAGCACACCCGACCTGAGCTGGACACCTTCCTGAGGTTGCAGGACGAGGGGATGGATTTCGAGGAGGCCTATCAGCACTGTCTGGCGGAGCAGGGCCAGGATTTTCTCGAGGCCTGTGAGGTCGCCGAAACAGGTCGCGCCCTGCTCACCTACGACACCCTGGTGGAGTTTACCGCCCTCTCCCAGAAGGGCTTTGCCCGCAAACCCCGTGAACTGCTGGTGGTGGCGAAGTGGCCGGACTACGTCACTGCGTTTCTGGTGTCCTGCCGGTTGCTCCAGTGAGACCGATCACATTCAGCCTTGCTCTGAGATGGAGCCTCAACCCGCCTCATCAGTAGCTCCGGCAGGGACCAGACGCAGCGCCTTCTTGCCGAGCTTGATCTCAAACTCATCTCCCGGCTTGATGTCGAGCATGGCGGTATAGGCCTTGCCTACCAACAGGTTGCCGTTGCCCTGCACCGTGGCCACATAGCTCAGCTTGCGGCCCCCAGGACCCCTGCCTGTGCCGAGTCCCTGCCCCAGGTTGACACCCTTGGCCTCCAGCAGCGCCTCATAGAAGGCCGTGAAGTTCAGCCGCTCGCTGCCGTCCTTCTTGGTGCTCACATATCCAGCGGCGCGGACCAGCTCGGACTTGGAGACTTCTCCCAGCTCCTTGACTTTGGCAAGCAGATCAGCACCGGTAAGAGCCATGAGTGCAACGAGTGGATTGGCGAAAGCTTACCGCCAGGCTGATCGTTGACACAACAGTCTGATGCGGGTGACAGTGCCTTCATCGGAGGCTCTTGCAGGCCTTGCTATGACCACTACCATCCATCTGAAGGCGACCTTGTTGCAACAGAGCCTGGGCTTGGGGAATCGGACAGAATTCTTGGCGCCAGGAACTCCATTGCCCCCCCTGCCCAACTGTGTAGTCCCATCACGTTGTTCAGCTGACGATTGGGTGTGAGGTCGCCAGGGTCGGGGTGTCACCGCCCTTCCCAAGGCCTCACACCTTGTCACTGAACAACCTGCTGAGACAGAACAGCTAGGGAAAGTTGTGGCTCCCGCAAACAGTGACGGAGGCCTTGACGCCACCCGTAACCGAGATGGACGCTTCCCTCACTCCTCCTCGTCGGCCCCACCGACCGGCACCAGGCGAATCTGCTTACGACCCAGCTTGATCTCAAACTCACCGTCAGGCTTGAGGTCCAGCAGGGCGGAGTACGCCTTGCCGATCAACAGATTGCCATTGCCCTGCACGGTGGCCACATTGCTCAAGGTCCGGCCAGCGCGCCCTTTGGTTTTGCCGTTGTCTTCTCTAAGGCTCACGCCCTTGGCATCCAGCAGAGCCTCGTAGAACGCCGTGAAGTTCAGGTGCTCACCACCGTCCTTCTTGGTGCTGATATAGCCCGACTCCCGCACCAGATGCGATTTGGGGACATCACCCAGTTCCTTGACCTTGGCGAGCAGCTCGATTCCAGTGAGGGCCATTGCAGCATCCAGCGATTGATTGGAAGTAACAACTCAGTAAACCACATTCAGCTTTAGAAGCTGCGGTTGAACGCACCCTAGAAACTCCCGGAATTTCAATCCACTCCGTCAAACTCAATCCCCATCACCATCAAGGCTTGGCGGCTTTGGCTCCATTGCACTTGGCATCCTTCTGAATGCCTGATTCCTTCTTAGGACGGCAGATGTACTGGATGCTCTTGTCGCTCTTCTAGACCTTTTGCCAATAGAAGCTGCCCGGGCTGGGCCTGCCTTCCGGCAGCACCTTGGCAACGGCAGGCAGTTGCGCAGTGGTTAGAGCGAGCAGAGCCACCACAGCAAGAGCGGGGATTCGCATCAGGTGGCCCAGTAAAATTCATCTTGCTTTGGCCCACTCGATTGCCAACGACGGGGCTGTTAACAGATCAAGAGCCTACGAACCAATCCGACACCAAAAGCCTGTTCCGATCAAAGGAAATCGCCTCGATCAGCCCAGCGGCTCTCGCCACGCATTTGGGTTGTAACAATCGATCAGCGCCGGTGATCCCGCAGGCGGTGGTCAGTGGGTTCAAAGCCCCAGTTCCGTCAGACCTGGGTGGCCTTCCGGCCGCGGACCCTGCGGCCAGTGAAAGCGTCGATCGGATTCGCTAATGGGAACGTCATTGATGCTGGCCTCACGGCGACGCATCAAGCCACCCTCATCGAATTCCCAATTCTCATTCCCGTGGGCGCGGAACCAGTTGCCTGCATCGTCTGTCCATTCGTACTGGAAGCGCACAGCGATTCGGTTGTCGTGCCAGGCCCACACTTCCTTGATCAGCCGATAGTTCTGTTCCAGGGCCCACTTGCGCTTCAGGAACGCCACGATCTCCTGGCGTCCTCGTATGAATTCGGACCGGTTACGCCAGAAGCTGTCTTCGGTATAGGCCAGCGAAACCTTCTCGGGATCGCGCGAGTTCCAGGCGTTCTCAGCCATGCGGGCCTTCTGGATCGCCGCCTCGCGATCAAAGGGGGGCAGGGGTGGTTTCTGGGTCATGGGCTGTGGGTGAGTAGTTATTGCAGGAAGGTGCTCATGGCTGGGCGAGGATCCGCACCAGCTGATCTGACCCATAGGCGGCCACGCTGTTCTGCAGCTTCAGCGCTTCCTCATCGGTACGGGTGCAGGCAAAGCCGTAGCGGGCACGCACCCGCTCGGAAGCCTGGTGCAGCGCGTCGAGGCCACGGATCTGCAGTTCGGCAACGGGCAGGCTCTGGCCGGGGCGGAGGTGATCCAGGATCACCGTGGAGGGGGAGTAGAGCTCGGTGGTTATGCCGTCAGGCCACTCCAGCGTGAGGCGTACTTCCGGCACGGGGAGTCAGACAGCGAGGGGAAATCAGTATCGGAAGCAACGCCTTGGTACGCAGTCAATACCGTCACCAAACCGTCAGCGACAGAGCGGCCCAGCAGCGGTACCGCTGCTTCAGGCCTGATCAGCTCATGCGTCCTCGAGGGCTCCGAAGCCGGTGAGCTGCTCCCGCTGCTGCCAAAGCCGGCAGGCCTGATCTCCCTGCACCAGCACCAGCTCCACTCCCCCGGGATGGAAAGCGCCGATCTCGCAACAGAGAAGTTCGGGATCCATCTGCGTGGCCTCCAGAAGGGCGGCAGCACGGGCAGGAGCAACGGCCAGCAGAAAGCCATAGCTCGGGAAGCAGGTGAGCCACTCCTCCAGTTCCACCCCTGGCGGTGGCTGGAGGGCATCGAGATGGAGTTCGAGGCGGCAATCCGCCGCCTCGGCGAACATCACTGCGGTGCCCACCAGGCCGCCCATGCTGATGTCCTTGGCCGCATGCACGATGCCGGCAGCCGCCAGTTCCACCGGCAGGCGCAGCTGGCGGCGGAGACGTTCCGGTTCTGCATCGGTCGCCGCATCCCAGAAGGGGTAATGGCGATGGAAACGCCCGCTGATGTTCACCAGTAGATGGCAGCGATCACCGGGGCGTGCGGCCCGCGCCGAAAGGACCGGCCCCGGAGTGGTGCCCAGCACGGCCACCGCCAGGGCGTTGTAGGGGCTGTGGAGATTGGTGTGGCCACCCACCATGGGCACGGCGAATTTTTCGGTGGCAAATCGCATCCCCATCAGCAACTGATCGGCGTGCTCCCTGCCGGTGGACCAGAGACTGTTGACCACAGCGATCGGCGTGCCGCCCATGGCGGCGATATCGCTGAGGTTCACCAGCACGGCGCTCCAGCCGGCGAACCAGGGATCCTCGTTGACGAGTTGCGGATCGATCCCTTCGCAGGCGAGCAGCAGCGGTCCAGACGATGTGGGCAACAGAGCCGCATCGTCGCCGAGGGCCGCGGCGGCTCCCAGCTCCGGGAACGGCTGCGAGGGGAAGGTGGAAGCAGGTGCCTGAATGTCCTGCTTGCCCAGTAGGCCTGGGTGTTGACGAAGCCGCAGGCTGAGGGATTCCAGGCTTTGCAAGCTCATGCCGCCAGCGCGGACGGCCTGCGTTCGAGAGAGGGCTGGTAGTAGTTCAGATCGGCCTCCATCAGGTGATGGCGGATCCCTTTGATCTCCAGTTCCTGGATTGATCGCCAGTGCAGCCGGCGGAAAAAACGCACGTTCTGAAGCTGCACGGTGGCCAGGAAGCGGTCGCAACCCCAGCCATGGGCTGTGGTGACCGCCTTCCAGATCAATCCTTTGCCGATCTGGTTGAGGCGGCGGAAATCGGCATCCACCCCCAGACGCCCGCCCTGCCAGACCCTCTTTTCCACCTCAACGATTCGCACCACTCCCACCACGTTGCCGGCCCGTGCGGTGCCGTGGCAGAGGGCGGCAATGGGATAGGCGCTGGCATCCAGCTCATCGCGATCGGATTCCTCGAACAAAAGCTGCTCCTGGCAAAAAATCCTGCTTCTCAGCTGCCAGTAGTTCTCCACCAGCCGGGAGCAGGGCCGCAGAAGATGGAAGGAGAAATCCTCGGAACTGGCGGTCGGGGAGAGACGGAAATCCTCCGCATCCACACCGATTCCCCATCGCACCGAAGGGGTGAACGCGGCAGGGGCCGAGCTGATGCTGCGACCGATGTCGTGGCTGCTGGGATCGATGAAGATCATGGGGGGGAGGCTCAGAATGCTCAGGGAGAGTTTTCGAACAGGGACAGGGCCGAGCAGGCACCGCATTTGGCACAGCCTGCCTCCATCCGATCGGCGCGGATGTCGGAGCCACGCAGTAGGCCCCCCACCGCCTCGTAGATCTCCAGCATGAAATCGGTGCCGGGGGCGGGGTGGTCCTGCAGGGGAGTGCCGGATATCGGCACGAACGGCACCACAAAGGGATAGACGCCGATCTGGATCAGACGTTCGCTGCAGGCGATCAGCGAGGCCGCACTGTCGCCAAGACCCGCCAGCAGGTAGGTGGACACCTGGCCACGGCCGAACACGGCCACGGCCTCAGCGAAGGCCTGGTAATACCGCTCCAAGCTCAGCTCCGATTTGCCCGGCAGGATCCTGCGGCGCACCTCCTTCTCCACCACCTCCAGATGCATGCCGAGGCTGTCGATGCCTGCCTGCTTCATGCGCGTGTACCAGCTGGGATCATCCGGGGGCTCGCATTGCCCCTGAATCGGCAGATTCACCCGAGCCTTCACCGCTGACGCTGTCTCGGCCATCAGCCGGGCGCCGCGATCGTCGCTGTTGGGGGTGCCCGTGGTCATCACCAACTGGCGCACGCCGTCGAGCCGCACGGCTGCTTCGGCCACCTCGGCCACCTGGGCCGGGGTCTTGCGCACCACCGTGCGCCCATCTTCAAGCGACTGTTCGATGGCGCAGAACTGGCACGACTGGTTGCGGTCACGGAAGCGGACGCAGGTCTGCAGCAGGGTGGTGGCCAGCACGTCGCGGCCATGCAAAAGAGCGATCGAGCGGTAGGGGATCCCCTCGGCTGTGCTGAGCCCGTAGAAGCGCGGCTCAGGGGGGGGCGCAACCGACGCCAGGCTCCTGCCGGACTGGTCGGTGACGCTCACCGATCCAGGGGCGGATTCCTCGAGCCGATAGGGCGAGTCCTGGGAAACGGTGTTGAAGACGGGCACCATCACCGTGTTGCCATCGATGGTGAATGCACGGTGATCCGAGGGGCCAGCCCCACCCCGGCGCCCCGGGTTGCCGCTCACGGCAGGATCCACCACGCCCCGCACCTGGAGCTCGGTCAGGAGGCGTCGGCGGTTCGCGGCTGTGGTCGAGGCCTCGGATGCGGTATCAGCCATGGCGCACCTCCTCCACTGGTATCGGCAGCGAGGCGAGGGGTAGGGAAGCCGCGTTGTTCGGCGAAGCGCTGATCGCTGAGGCGACCTCCATCGGCTCGGCCGGGGTCACCATCGGTGTCACGTGGGTGGCCGGTTCCTGATGGATCCGCAGGCCCAGCAGATCAGGCCGGCTGTAGTGCCCCACACTGTCCATCATGCGTTTGCGTTTGGTAATCAAGGAGAGGTCCAGCTGGGCGATCGCCAGCCCCTCCCCCTCAGGCAGCGGCCCGGCCAGATAGCGGCCCTCGGGGCTGACCACGGCGGTGTGGCAGCCCCCTTGAAAGGCCCGGTGCAGAGAGGTGTCCGGGGTGATGGCGGCGTAGTCGGCTGGATCGAGCCAGGCGGTGGAGCAGACCACGAAACAGCCGGCCTCAAGAGCGTGGTGGCGCATCGTCACGGCGGTCTGCTCGGAGAAGATCGGGCCCACCAGTGATCCGGGGAACTGGGCGCAGTGGATTTCCTCCCCCTGGGTCATCAGGGCGAAGCGAGCCAGGGGGTTGTAGTGCTCCCAGCAGGCCAGGGCTCCGATCCGGCCCAGGGAAGTGGGCACCACCTTCAGGCCGGCCCCATCCCCCTGGCCCCAGACCATGCGTTCGTGGTAGGTGGGGGTGATCTTGCGGCGCTTCAGCACCACCTCGCCGGCAGCATCGATCAACAGCTGGGTGTTGTAGAGGCTGCCCCCATCACGCTCGTTCACCCCCAGCAGCACGTGCATGCCGTGCTGGCGGGCGGCAGCGGCGATCCGGTTGATCTGGGGGCCGGGGATCACCACGGCTTCCTCGTAGAGCCGAAGGTGGGACGGTCCCATCAATACCGCTGGCTCCACAAAGGAGAAATAGGGGTAGTAGGGAAGGAACGTCTCCGGGAAGACGATCAACTCGACCCCGGATTGGGCCGCCTCTCCCATCGCGGCGAGGACCCGAGCCAGCGATCCTTCGAGGCTGAAGAGCACTGGCCTTATCTGAGCCGCCGCGACGGTGATCGTGCTGGCCATGGGGAACCCTGGGGAGGGGACCTCAGAGGGTCCAGGTATCGAGGATGAAGGCTCCTTCCTTGCGATGCATCAGCACGATGTCGAGCACATCGAGGGGATTGACCGGGGTGATGCCGGGAATCAGGGCCCCTTCCCCATGGCCATAGAGGGCTTGAAGAGCGAAGCGACAGGCGTAGACCTTGCCGCCCTGATCCATGAATTTCTGGATCCGGGCGTTGAAGTTGAGATGGCCGTCGAAGGCGGCATCGCCCAACTTGGGAAAGCCGCGCTGCACCCCCAGGGTTACCCCAGGTCCATAGAGCAGGATTGAGGTCTCAAAGCCCTTGTTGATCAGCCGGCTCGCCTGGAGAAGATTCACGAGGCCGATCGAACCTTCGAAGGCCACGGTGTGAAACGTCACCAGGGCCTTCTCACCGGGCTCAGCCTTGATGTCGGGAAACACCTTCTCTTCGTAATCGACGAGAAAATCACCCGGTTGATTGGCGGGGCGGGTGACCTCTGGCATGGGGAAACGGCTTGTTGGGTGGAGGCTGCAACATGCCACACGTGAAGTTTCGTCATGTGTGTCCGATACGACCGAAACCCCCTGCCGGGCCTCCTGCCTCAGGGGAATCCGGGAAGTGGCCATGGCTACCGGCCGGCAGCATGGCCACACGGAAGATGAACAGTCGATCGTTCTGGATCAGCCGTGCCGGAGCCGACTGCCGTACCCCAAAGACACCAGGTGGTGGTAGTGGGCGGCGGCCAGGCGGGTCTGTCGCTGGCGGCCTGTCTGCAACGTCGCGGCATCCGGCCGTTGGTGCTGGAGAAACACCGGATCGGCCATGCCTGGGAGCAGCAGCGCTGGGATTCCTTCTGCCTGGTCACCCCAAACTGGCAATGCCGTCTGCCGGATTTTCCCTACGACGGTGAGGACCCGGAAGGGTTCATGGGTCGCGCCGAGATCGTTTCTTACGTGCGTCGCTTCGCCAAGCGGATCGCAGCCGACGTGCGCGAGGGGGTGAACGTGCATCGACTGACTCGCCTTGGCGGCACCTACGGCCTGTCCACCAGCGAGGGGGAAATTGAAGCCGATCACGTGATCGTGGCCACCGGCGGTTACCACAACCCCAGGCGCCATCCCCAGGCTGAGCGGCTGCCCAGAGAATTGCGGCAGCTGGATGCCCGCGACTATCGCAACGCTGATCAGTTGCCGCCTGGATCCGTGCTGGTGGTGGGCAGCGGCCAGTCAGGCTGCCAGATTGCCGAGGATCTGTTCCTGGCCGGCCGCCGGGTGCACCTGAGCGTGGGTTCGGCGCCCCGTTCGCCACGGCGCTACCGAGGCAGGGATGTGGTGGATTGGCTGGATTGCATGGGCTATTACTCCCTGCCGATCGATCAGCACCCCGATCCCAGGCTGGTGCGCAACAAGACCAATCACTACCTCACCGGGCGCGATGGGGGTCGCGAGATCGATCTTCGTCGCCATGCCGTTGCTGGCATGGTGCTTCATGGTCGCCTGCGCGAGTTCGGTGCAGGGAAGATCCACTTCGCCGACGATCTTGCCGCCAGCCTGGATCAGGCTGATGCGGTGTATGGCCGCATCCGGGCCACCATCGACAGCTACATCGTCAAGGAAGGGTTGAAGACACCGGAGGATCCCCCCTATCAGCCCTGCTGGCATCCGAAAACAGCAGGCGAGGACGTGATGGATCTGGCTAACGAACCCTTGGCGGCAGTGATCTGGTGCACGGGCTACGCCGCAGACTTCAGCTGGATCGATGTGCCGGTGTTCGATGGCGCGGGGTATCCATCCCATCAGCGTGGCGTCACCCACAGCAAGGGTCTGTATTTCATCGGTCTTCCCTGGCTCCAGACCTGGGGGTCGGCTCGGTTCTGCGGCGTCGCGGACGACGCCGACCACCTAGCCGAAACGATTCGAACACGGCTTCAGCTCAGGGATGCGAGTCAGGAGCGGCTGGAGTGCACAGCGCTGCTCGGCTCCTAGGTCTGCTCTGCCACCAGAGCGTTGCCAATCCATTGGGACTGCCGCAGTTCAGGCGAAGCAGCCTGTATGAAGGCATCGAGGTCGCTCACTAGCTTGGCGAGCTGGTGATCCCAAGCGTCGATTCGCCTGCACGGCTGCTGCGTATGGCCTGATTTCGCCGCCAGGTTGCTGTCTCGTCTGAGTCGCCCCAAGCATCATTGCGCTGCAACTCAAGGTTGAAGCCCTCAATCCAGGGGAGGGGGTCCTGCGTCGATGGTGAACCATGGGCCCTGTCAAGAACACCCAGAATGCCTCCTATTACTGCTGGCATCGGGGGCCTTGCAGATCCAAAGCGGCCGCGGGTGCCAAATGTCCGCGGATGGCCTCAGTGCTCAGCAGCATCTCGCACAGCACGCAGTTCATGCCTGCAGCTGCTGAACCAACCTGGTACGACAACAAAGCCCATGGCAAGGTACAACCCAACGCGCCGAGGGGGAGGGATTGGCATGCAAGCGTTGGTGAAGAGCAGCCTTGAACCCCATGGAACCGTATGGCCATGACCAGTGAACCCATCCGCTTCACCGATGGGGCCGCTTACGACCGCTTCATGGGGGTCTGGAGCCGTCTCGCCGGCCAGGAAGTTCTGGACTGGGTCGCGCCGCAGCCCGGCCTGCGCTGGCTGGATGTGGGCTGTGGCAATGGCGCCTTCTCGCAACTGATTGCTGAGCAGTGTGAACCGCTCTCGCTCGTCGGCATCGACCCATCAGATGCGCAACTCATCTTTGCCCGGCAGCATCCACTGCTGCAGAGCGCCGAGTTTGTGAACGCCGATGCCATGGCCCTGCCGTTCGCTGACGCCGCCTTTGATCTCGCGGTCATGCCGCTGGTGATCTTCTTCGTGCCCGAGCCGGCAAAAGGCGTGGCAGAAATGGCGCGGGTCGTGGCCCCCGGTGGCACCGTGGCCGCCTACGCCTGGGACATGGAAGGTGGGGGGTTCCCCTATCGGGATGTGACGGAAACCTTGAGCGCGATCGGCCGCTCCACACCGATGCCCCCCAGTCCCGAGGCCTCCCGCCTTGAAGCGTTGCGGGAGCTCTGGGCCACCGCCGGCCTGATGGACATCCAGACGAGAGTGATCAGCGTGGAACGTACCTTCACCGACTTCGACGATTTCTGGAGCACCCTCCTCGGTGGTCCGAGCGCCGGTCAGGCCCTCGCCGCTATGAACGAGGAGGAACGCTCCGGCTTCCGCGAGTTGCTGCGAGCCCGCCTGCAGCCGGCCGGCAGCGGCCCGATCACCCTGCCGGCGCGGGCCCATGCCATCCGGGGGACGGTGCCTGTGACGTGACATCCGTCCATCATCCAAATGTTGTGTGACTGTGGGTGCTGACCAATTGGCCCGACAACGCAACGCCTTTCTGGTGTCCTGTGACCAATTGGCTTGAGGTCAGCCTCAATCAACGAGCGTGTTCCTCAATTCTCCTCGTCAGCCCCGCCAGCAGGAATCAGGCGGATCTGCTTGCGTCCGAGGTTGATTTCGAACTCATCACCAGGTTTGAGATCGAGCAGGCCGGTGTGAGGGCCAGCAGAATGCGCGCCATTCGCTGTCGGTCCATGTCGTTGCGCCGTACGGCCTCCATCGGCCTACTGGCGATGGTGCCGGTGTCCATCGCCGCCGAGGCCCTGCACTGGGGAGATGGCGCTGTGTTCGTGACCTCGGCGATCGCGATCATCCCCCTGGCAATCTGGCTCAGCACCGCCACTGAGGAGCTCTCGATCACCCTGGGCCCCTCGATCGGCGCTCTGCTCAACGCCGTGTTCGGCAATGCCACCGAGTTGATCATCGCCCTGGTGGCCCTCAAGGCCGGCCTGGTGGAGATCGTGAAAGCGAGCATCACCGGCACGGTGATGGCCAACCTGCTGCTGGCACTGGGGCTCTCGATGCTGGTGGGGGGCATCGGCCGCAGCGAGCAGACCTTCCAGCCGGTGGTGGCACGGGTCAACGGCTCGGCCATGACTCTGGCGGTGCTGGCGATGTTGATCCCCAGCCTCTCGGTGCTCTCGGGCGGCCATACGGCGGAGCGCACCCAGGGCTTCTCCACCTTCGTGGCCTGGGTGCTGCTGGCGGTCTACGGCCTCACCCTGCTGTTCTCGCTGCGCACCCACCGCAGCCTCTACGAGGTGGCCGAGGCCGATCTGGAAGCCCAGGAGAGCACGCCCCACGGGCATACCGGTGCAAGCGCCAGCAAGCCGCCGCTGCTGCCCTGGATGGGGGTGCTGCTTGCGGCCACCGCTGTGCTGGCCTACGAATCGGAGCTGTTCGTCGGCGTGGTGGAGACCGTGACCGAGGGCCTGGGGCTCACGGCCCTGTTCACCGGTGTGGTGCTGCTGCCCCTGCTGGGCGGTACGGCCGAGTACCTCACCGCCGTGACCATGGCCCACAAGAACAAGATGGATCTCTCAGTGTCGGTGTCGCTGGGCTCCACCCTGCTGGTGGCCCTGCTGGTGGTGCCGGTGCTGGTGCTGATCGGGCCGCTGCTGGGCCATCCCCTTGATCTGAGCTTTGATGTCTATGAACTCGTGACGGTGATCACAGCTGTGGTGGTCAGCAACCTGGTGAGTGTCGATGGCCGCTCCGATTGGCTGGAGGGGGTGCTGCTGCTGGCGGCCTACCTGATCCTGGCGGCCGGCTTCTACTTCCAGGCGGCCTGAGCGCCATGGCCGCCACCCCCGACGAACGACCGGTACTGCCGTTCCGTAGCCGGGCGGCCCTTGCCCGTGTCAAGGAGCTGCCGGCCCTGCAGTTGCTGCTGGCGGTGTTCGCCACCCTGGCGGCCCTGGTCCTGGGCTGGACCTGGCTGGCCCTGCTGGGGGGGCTCCTCACCCTGGTCCTCTCCCTGATGCAGCTGCTGCCGCCCCTGTGGGTAGTGCTGCGCTCGCGGCTCGAGGAGCCCGCCACGGTGCAGACCCTGGCCCTGCTCGGTCTGGTGCTGGGGGCGGTGGCGATCAGCTTGGCCCTGGGCTGGTGGGAACCCCTGGCCGCGATCTACCGCAGCGGCGACTGGACCGCGATCGGGGCCGTCGGGGAGGGGGTGATCGGAGCCTTCGGCCAGATCCTGGTGGCCTTTGTGGCCTTGGTGATCGCCTGGCGCCAGTTCGTGGTCGACCAGCGGCTCACCACCCAGATGAACCGCATCACCCAGGCCCAGACCATCGACAGCTTCATTCAGGGCCTCTCCGAGCTGGTCAGCGATGAGGACGGCTTGCTGGAGGACTGGCCCCTTGAGCGCATGCTGGCCGAAGGCCGCCTTGCGGCGGTGTTGGGCAGCATCGACAGCGAGGGCAAGGCCAAGATCCTGCGCTTCCTCGCCCACGCCCGCCTGCTCACGCCCCTGCGCCGGGACCAACGCCTGGGCCGGGCGATTCTCGATGGGGAGGGCAACTACGAGGTGGACCGCCTCGATGGGGTGCCCGTGATCTACCTGAACCAGATGCTGCGGGGGGTGGATCTTTCGGGCGCGGACCTGCGGGGGGTGGATTTCAACGGCGCCAACCTGGGCGGGTCCAACCTGCGGGGTTCCGATCTGGCGGATGCCAACCTGGCGGCAGTCAACCTCAGTGGCGCAGATCTCGAGGGCGCCCGTCTGGAGCGGACACGTTTTTTCTACGGCACTGCCGAAGCGTCCACTCCGGCAGATCCACGAACAGTACCGGATTTCGAATCGGGAGCCGGCACCGGCGCGATCGTTGAGAACGCCAACCTCTCCGACCTGCGCCAGCTGGACACCGAGACACGCCTATACCTGGCCTCCTGGGGTGGAAGCCGATCCCGTCAGAGCCTTTCCGGCAGCCTCAAGGCCATTCCCAGCAAGCTGGAGCGTTAGCTAGGCATGGCAGACGGAGCAGGCATGGCACTGCCGGGGGAACAGGACACCGTGTTGGGTCTCAACGGTCCGCTCGTTTGGGTTGGGCTCAGTAGCTCCTCCCTTCTCTCCCTGCACCGGCAGCCAACAGTTCGCTGCCTTTGTCTGAGTCACCTGAGGCTTTCTGGAGTCAGCTGCTTCTGGCACCAGCGAACGGCCGATCAGAACGATCCGATGCTGAACAGCAGTTGCAGCATCGCGAATCCCGTCAGACAGGTGGCGGCCAACAGCGGGACGGTATGTAAAACGATTGGAGCTCCTTGCCCTTCGGTCTACCCATGCTGTCTTCACCATCCCTGCCGATGAAAGGGGGGATGTGGAAAACAACAGACACAATCGATGATGAAGTTGTGTTGCTGATGGTGTGATGGACCACTCCCGCAGCCTTCATGGCACGAACCGCTGGTACACCCAGCGCACCAAGCCATCCACCACCGCCACCGGCACGAAGGTGGGGCCGACGAAATCGAAGTCGTCGGGGTGCTCCACGATCGTTCAGTCGGCACTGATGCGCAGGCGGGTGGTGCCGTGATATTGGGTAGCAGCCCTGCCGAGGTGGCGTGGACTCCAAAAACTGATCCAGCCCTTATGAGAGCATGCCTACCGGCTATATCGGGCCTGGGACTCCACCGAACTGAAGAAGGAGATGCTCAAAGAGCTTGCCGAGGGCAACGTCTGAGACCGGAACGGCACCCCGGAGGTGGTGACCTAGTGCAAAGCCAACCTGGCGGAGGCGGAAGCCCAGGCACAGCTGGCGCAGAAACGATTGGCGGATCTGGCGGGATGAGCTGTTGGGCGCGGCTTAGGAGCTGATGGGGGGCTTCGCTCAGATCCAGCGGCGCTTTCGGAAGTACACGATCAGCAGCACCCCGATCGCCACCATCACCGCCCAGACGATGTAATAGCCCTCTTTCCACTTGAGTTCGGGCATGTGCTCGAAGTTCATGCCGTACACACCGGCGAGGAAGGTGAGGGGGATGAAGATCGTGGAGATCACGGTGAGCACCTTCATCACCTCATTCATGCGGTTGCTGAGGCTGGAGAGGTAGGTGTCATGCAGGCTGGCCAGGGAATCCCGCGATGTTTCCACCATGTCGATCACCTGCACGGTGTGATCGTAGAGATCGCGCCAGAACACCTTGGTGCGCTCGCCCAGCAGTTCAGATTCGCTGCGCACGATCGCCCCCACCACCTCCCGCAGGGGCCACACAGCCCGCCGCAGGATCAGCATCTGCTGCTTGAAGCGGTGGATCCTGTGGATGTCGCCCGGACTGGGAATGCTGATCACCTGCTCGTCGATCAACTCCACCCCCTCGCCGATCCGCTCCACCGCCAGGAAGTAGTGGTCCACCACGGCGTCCATCAGGCAGAAGGCCAGGTAGTCGGCCGGCATGATGCGCACACGACCGCTGGCGGTGCGCAGTCGCTTGCGCACGCTCTCGAACACATCTCCCTCGTCCTCCAGGAACGAGAGCACCCAGGTGGGGCCCAGGATCAGGCTCACATGCTCAATCGTCACCCCGCGCGCGGGCCCGCCGTCGTCGAGCATCTTCATCGCCAGGAAGGCATAGCCGCCGAACTCCTCCCACTTCGGCCGCTGGGACGTGTTGGCGATGTCCTCGCGGCTCAGGGGGTGCAGATCGAAGGCATCGCCCAGTTCCTCGATCAGCGCGGCGTCGTGAACGCCGTTGACGTTGATCCAACTGATCGTCGGTCCGGTACTGCAGGTCCGGCAGGTGGAAACATCAGCTCCGTGCCACTCCTCGAGTGTCTCGGGGCTGAAGTTGATGATGTCGATGCTGGCCCGCTCCCGCCGCCGCTGGCCCACGAACACCGTGGTGCCAGGCACCTGGAAGGCGGTGTCACTGGCGGTGTTGCCCTGGCTGCTCCTGCTCACCATCCTGTTGCCGGGCTGCTGCTGGGGGAGTCTGGCGCCACTGGGCCCAGATCCGCACGGCCCTGGCCCCCTACATCGCTGCCTGCGAGCGGGTGCTGCTAGACGCCGGCCTCAAGATCCAGCTGCACCCCAGCGGCACCGCGATCGAAGGCGAGTGGGCGCCTGTCTTCAAAGCCATCGAGGCCTGCCATACGGCCGTGCACGCCATGGGCTGCCCCCGCATCTACACCACCGTGAAGGTCAACACCCGCACCGATCGGGACCAGACGCTGGAGGACAAGGTGGCCATCGTTGAGGCGTTGCTCCAACAGATGCCGGAAAGAAGCCAATGAGAAGGGCGCCCCGTGTCGGGCGCCCTTGGGCCGGTTGCAGGGCTTGGGCTCGCGCTGCCCTGGTCGAGGCCTCTGATTCATTGATAGATCCGATTGACCGTGGTGTCAGTACGGCAAACCCATCCACCGCAGCGCCGGCGGCCCAGGTGGTTCTTCACGGCCATTGCCAGGGCCTTCTTCTGGCCCACCAGCACCACCAACTGCTTGCCGCCGGTGAAGCCAACTTGGCGGCTTGCAGGGGCCCCAACCATCCGATCGAGAGGACGGCGAACAGGGCCACCAGCGGTCGCAGGTCCAAACGATCCAAGGCAGCGTGGGCATGGCACAGTCCCATCAGATTTGCTCCTCCTGGATGTCAGTCGGCATTGCGGTTGCACGGCCAGTAGTCAGGAGTCAGGCCACCCAGATTGGGAGCACCCCCAATTCGATCCGCAGGCATCGCTGATGTGTGGCCGCTACTCGCTCACCACCACGATCGATCAGTTGCTGCCAATGCTCAAGGGTCCTCTGCCGGAGGGTTTCCTGGAGCACTACCAGCCGCGGCAGCAGGTGCGGCCCGGCGAACCGCTGCTGATCCAGCGGCAGCAGCAGGGCCGGCTGGAGGTGGGTTACGCACTCTGGGGGTTGCTCCCCAGCTGGCTGAAGGACACTCGCGGCAAGAGTCGGCCAATCAATGCCCGCAGGGAGACGGTGAGCCAGAAGCCGTTCTTTCGTGGTCCCTGGCGCCATCACCGCTGCCTGCTGCCGGCCGATGGCTTCTACGAATGGCGGCCGCCGCCGGAAGGGGAAGGCCATGGCCCCAAAGGGAAGAAGCAGCCCTACTGGATCCGCCGCCAGGACGGCACCCCCTTCTGGCTGGGCGGCCTGTGGGACCACTGGATCGCTCCCGATGGCAGCGAACTCCAGACCTGCTGCATCCTCACCACCACCCCCAACGCCCTGCTGCGTGTGATCCACGACCGCATGCCAGTGGTGATCAAGGATGGATGGGAAGAGGCCTGGTTGCTGCCGGAAGCAGCCGCTGAGCTGCGGGGGCTGGAGGCGCTGATGGCCCCGTGGGATCCCGCCGGCTGGGACGCGATTCCGATCGACTGGTTGTGATCTGCAAACTCGCTCTGGTCATCGATTGATGAAGAGGAACCCAACCCTAAGGTATTCAATCCCTAAGCTTCTTGTCGAGCCACTGCGTCACCACATAGACACCGATAAACATCGGCAGATACGCGATCCACATGTTGGGGAGGTCCAGCTCTGAGTTGTTGATCAGAACAAGCCCACCATAACTAATCAGGCCATAGATCAATGCTCTTCGCAGTGGACCAACAAGCTTCTTCAAGTGAGATGCAACGGAGGCCATTTTATGATATCTGCAGTAGAAATATTGCCCCCTTTGTAGGGCGGGGGCGGCCTATGGGCTCGCCTTTACAAGGTTCAGCCTTGCGGGTGGCGAAGGGTGCGCCAGCTGCCGCTCTCGGTGCTCACCTCCAAACCAAGGCCAACCTGGGTGGCCGGTTCGCCGGCGGGTTGCTGCTGCTGCCACCAGTGGGTGGCGAACGCCCAGGCTTCCTCGATCGAATCGAAGTGCTCATCGAGCTCAAGGTGGGGTTGGCCGTGGTGATCCACCAGGCGATAACGCCGTGGCTGGTGGCTGCTGCTCATCGGCAAGGAAGTGGCCATCGTTCCTGAGCTCAGCTTGGTGGGGATCAATCGGTATTGGCGGTGGTGGTGATCACCACTGGGGACTGCAGGGCGTCCAGCCCGCCTTGCGTTTCTCAGCCCAGAACTTGAGGGCCTCAGCCCGGGTCAGTTCCCGGCATGATTTCAGCAAGGGGATCTCCTGCTCGGGAAGCAACTCGCCGGTAGTGATCTCCAGCTG
The DNA here is from genome assembly GCA_943369245.1 of Synechococcus sp. UW140. Lineage (GTDB taxonomy): Bacteria > Cyanobacteriota > Cyanobacteriia > PCC-6307 > Cyanobiaceae > Regnicoccus_A. The sequence continues at coordinate 128,466 of CALRMN020000008.1, forward strand.
TTGCACCTGGCGCTCCCAGCGGGTCGGGCGAAAGCGCAGCACCTGGCAGCCATGGATCAGCCAGTCCTCCTTGGGGGAGAGCGGCGGCCGTCGGCTGGCAGCAGCTGTCATGCCGCTTCAAGTGCCCATCCCCGCTGACCTTGCATAGGGCGCTCGGATTGATGTCTTTTCAGGCTTCTGCCCTTCAGCACCGGGTGGGGGGTCATGGAACGGGGTGATCGTCTGGCGGAAGGTGCTGGATGGGCGGGCAGAGACGCTCAAGCTCAGGTCGCTCCGTACCAGCTGCGATACCACTGGGTCATCTGCTCGATCTCCCGGCTCTGGGCCTTCACCATGGCCTGCTGCATCGCCTGCAACTGCGGATGCTGGCTGTTGCTCTGGGCCATCGAGGCCATCATCACGCCCATGCGGTGGTGAGGGATCATCTGCTCGATGAAGGCCCGATCGAAATCAGGGGCGTTCTTCAGAGCGGCCAGGCTCGTGCCCATGCCCATGCCGCCACCCATCCCCATACCCATGCCGCCTCTGCCCATGGCTGCTCCGGTCGTCCAGCTGGGAACGTCGCCGCCGAACCACTGCCGGTACCAGGTCCGCATCTGGGTGTTCTCCTGCGTCTGGCTGGCCTTGATGCTGCGGGCTAAGGCCTTGATCTCGGGTCGCTTCGCGCGGGTGAGGGCGAGATCGGTCATGGCGATCGCCCCGTCATGGTGAGGAATCATCATCACGATGAAGTGCTGGTCCATCGTCTGGGTGCCAAGCCGCCCAGGACCCATCAAGCCCGCTCCCGTCCGGCCTCCTGGTGGGGGCGCCGTGGCAGGGGTCTGTGACAGCGTTGGAGCCCCCAGCAACAGGACGAGCGCTCCGAGTCCTGCTGTGGTCGCGAGTCGGTGAAGGTCCATCTGCTCTGCTCCCTGTCCACTGCCTCTTAGCAGCATGGGGACGCAAAAGGGAGCTGGACGCGGCTCCGGGTCATCGCTTCACCTGGCGGCGGTCACACATGAAATTGGGGCAGATCACCGCATCATCCTGGGCGGGATCGCTCTGCCAGCAGGCCCTGCAGTTCCTTTCGGAGCTGCCGCAGCACACTGATCTGCCCATCGATCCTCTGGGACTGCGTCCCATCGTCCGTCTCAGGCAGGCTCCCGGCGGGCTCAGGAACCTGGAGCCCGCATCACCGGCGCGCGGCAACACGGCCACTCCTCTGAGGTTGTCTCGCCCGAGCCGTGAGCTGGTTTTACGGCCACTCCGCACCAGGGACTCTGCCGGGAATGGGCCCATGCCATGGCCGGGACGGACTCACAAGCAGCCGGTGGCTGCCGGGCAGCCTGCCGATCGCCAACCCAGACAGCCAGGACACAGCCCTGGGCTTTCGTGCACATCGGCCTGCGCTTGACTCCGTGTCGCCTCCATCACAGCAGCGGCGTGGTGAGACACAACCCCTCGCTGTCACCAGGGATAATCTGCCCTCAGTCGCGCCGGACTTCATGGACGACATCTTTCAGGACTTGAGGGACCTCGTTCTTGAGGCTGAAAGGGATCCGGAGCGCGACACCGGCGAAGCGGCAGTGATCCTGTTGCGTCAGTGGCTCGACACCCACACCGAGACTCTGCTGAGCAAGAAGGGGCTTGGGGAATACAACGGCACGATGATGCAGTGGTTCCACTGGTACATCCCCGCCGACGGGGAGCACTGGAACCGACTGCGCAGCGAGGCGCCGGCCCTGGCCAGAGCAGGCATCACCGGGCTGTGGCTGCCACCGGCCAACAAGGGCATCGGAGGTGCCAACGATGTGGGATATGGCACCTACGACCTGTTCGACCTCGGCGAATTCAATCAGAAGGGCACCGTGCGTACCAAGTACGGCACCAAGAGTGAGTATCTGGCGGCCGTGAAGGACTGCCGGGATCTGGGGCTTCAGGTGTACGCCGATACCGTGTTCAACCACAAGATGGCCGCGGACTTCGAGGAGGATTTCGAAGCCATTCCCTTCGATCCATCCAACCGTTACAACGCCCTCGGCGAAGCCCGCACGATCCGATCCTGGACGGGTTTCAACTTCCCGAGCCGTAACAAGCTGCACTCCAGCATGGACTGGCACTGGTGGCACTTCGATTCGGTGGACTACAACAGCCTCGATCCTGGCTTCAAGGCGATCTGGAGGATGAGGGACAAGCAGTTCGAAGGCAATGTGGATCTGGAAAGCGGCAACTACGACTACCTGATGGGCTGCGATCTGGACATCAACCATCCGGAGGTGCGGGGCGAGCTGAAGCACTGGGGTGAATGGATGCTTGATCACGTGGGCGTGGACGGCTTTCGCCTCGATGCCATCAAACACATCAACAGCGACTTCTTCAGTGACTGGATCCAGTACCTGGAGAACTATGCCCAGAGGGACCTCTTCATTGTTGGCGAGTACTGGACCTACGACATCAAGACCCTCAGTTGGTATGCGGGCAATACAGGGGGCCGGATGTGCATGTTCGATGCTCCGCTACACAACAACTTCCATCGTGCCAGCCGCGCCAGCGGCAACTTCGACATGCGCACAATCCTGGATGGCACCTTGATGAAGGAGATGCCACTGCTCGCCGTCACCCTGGTGGACAACCACGACACCCAGCCGCTGCAGGCACTGGAATCGGTGGTGGAAAGCTGGTTCAAACCCCTCGCCTACGCCATCATCTTGCTGCGCCGGGAGGGGTATCCCTGCATCTTCCACCCCGATTACTACGGGGCTCACTACAAGGACAGGGGGCGTGACGGCAACGAGTACGAGATCTGGCTCGAAAGTCACCGCGCCATCCTCGACAAACTGCTGCTCGCCCGCAACCACTTCGCTTACGGCGCTCAGTACGACTACTTCGACAACTACAACACGATCGGCTGGACCCGACTCGGCAGCCAGGACCATCCCCATGCCATGGCCGTGCTGATGAGCGACGGACCCACCGGCAGCAAATGGATGGAGGTGGGCAAGAAGAACACCACGTTCCGCGATCTCACAGGTCACATCAGCGACCCGATCACCACCAACGCTGACGGCTGGGCCGAATGGCGCTGCAATGGCGGCTCGGTATCGGTGTGGGCGGAGGAGGCGGCTCTGGCCCTGGCCATGGCTTCGTGAAGCGCCATCAGCCGTCCCTGCCATCCTGAAGGTCATCTCGGCCCTTGGCTTGAGGTTGAGAGCCAGTGTGAGAAGTGAAGCGGAGGTGACTTGAGCTTTGCAGATGAGGAGTAGGTCCGCAAACGCTGCCTGTGGAGATGCGACACCTTCGAACAAGCCCCTAGAGTGGACAGGCCGCCGTCTAGTCGGCTTCGATAGCAATAGCTTTTTGCCTGCCACTCAGGGGCAGCGTTAGATCTACTCATAAAGGGATCTGTGGCCCGGCGCTGTTCTTGTAAAGACGGCCGTCCTTCATGATCACCAGAAAGCGTTTCTGAGGATCGGCAATCAGATTGAAATCTTCCAGCGGGTTGCCATCCACCAGGATCAGATCAGCCAGGGCGCCGGGAACCACGACGCCGAGCTTTCCGGGATAGGGATTGCGGGGGCCTGAGAGCGCCAGCAGCTGGGCGTTGTCATGGGTCACCAGCTTGAGGGCCGCCGCCGGTGTCATCCACTGCTTCAGCTTGATGATATCGGAGTTCTGCTTCACGTTCTGGGCCGGCATGAACAGGAAGTCGGTGCCCCAGGCGAGTTTCACTCCGAACTGTTTCGCCCAACGGAAGGCGTTGTCAGTTCCTGCCACCACGGTGTGCTTCTTCTGCCGCACGTTCTCCAGCGCCGTGGGAGGGGCCTCATCGAGGGCCTGCAGACTCAGCCAGATGCCCTTCTGCGCCAGCAGCTGCATCGTGGCCTGATCGAGCAGCTGGCCGTGCTCGACGCACTTCACCCCGGCCTCGATCGCCCGCCGCACCGCCTTCGGGGTGTAGGCGTGCACCGTCACGTAAGTGCCCCAGTCGGAGGCCGCCTCCACGGCGGCTTTCATCTCATCAAGCGTGTACTGGGTGACATCGAGCGGGTCATAGGCCGAGGCCGCTCCCCCACCAGCCATCACCTTGATTTGGCTGGCCCCAGCCCTCAGATCCTCGCGGGTGGCGGTGAGCACCTCATCGCGGCCGTCGGCGATGAAGTTCGCCCCCAGCTTCTCTCCCCTCGACACCTCCCCGAAGAAGCGGCGTGAACGCTCGTGAGGAAGTCGCGAATCGCCGTGCCCGGAGGTTTGGGAGATCATCGCCCCGCTTGGATAGATGCGGGGACCGGGCAGGCTGCCCCGGTCGATGGCGGGCCGGTCCACCAGCATTGGGCCGCCCAGGTCGCGCACGCTGGTGAAGCCCCGCAGCAACATGCGGCCCGCCTCGGCGGTGGCCCGCTCCTGCAGGACCTGTGGCTCCACCTTGGGATCGAGCAGATCGGCCTGGCTGCTGGCGCTCATCAGCACATGCACGTGGTTGTCGATCAGACCTGGCATCAGCACCCGCCCTGCACCGGCGATCCGGATCACCGTTTCCCCCGGCGGCGAGGTGATGGGCGCCGAGGAGATCGTGCGGATCGTGTTGCCTACCACCAGCACGTTGGCTGCCGGCGTGAGTTTGGCTGAGGTGCCATTGAAGATTCGAACGTTCTCGAACAGGGTGGAACCTGGCTTCGCCGGAGGTACAGGACGTTCAGAAGCTGCGACAGTTGCGGGAGGCTTGGATGATGTTGTGCTAATCGGTGCTTGAACACACCCCCCAATCAGGAAGAGAGCCAATAGAGTTGATGGGCGGCGGTGCATCAGAGCGCCTATGGTTGAACGCACACTACATCAGCCACAGATCGCTTCCAGGACCTCCTTCTCAAGCTGATTCTGTAAACTTTAGAATTCTAACTTCACCATACATCTGAGCTGCCTCCGAAAAGTGCCATTAATGATGCCACCACTCTCCGCGGCCAGGCGATAGTGAGTGTTAAGCCGCATACTGAGGTCATGAAGCAAGTTCAAGTCAGACAAGCCGTGCTCTCGGATCTGCGGCTTCTTGCGCCGCTGCTTGATGCCTATCGTGTCTTTTATGGAAGCTGTAGTGATGTTGAGGCAGCCAGGCGATTCCTGCTGGAGCGTTTCAACCATGGAGAATCAGTCCTCTTCATTGCGATGATCGAAGAAACTGCTGTGGGTTTTTGTCAGCTCTATCCGAGCTTTTCCTCTGTTTCTTTGGCACGGGCCTTTATACTCAATGACTTGTATGTAGTGGAGAGCTCTCGCAAACAAGGCATTGCAACGATGCTCCTCAATGCAGCGGCTGAGTTCGCAAAGGAGCTAGGAGCCATAAGACTCACACTTTCAACTGCTATCAGCAACCAGGCGGCTCAACATCTGTACGAGCAGGCTGGTTGGATTCGCGATCAAGACTTCTATGTTTATAACCTGAGGATATCGGCATGACATCCTGCTACATCTGACCGCCCCAGAAAAGGTCCGCCCGCTAGCCTTTTGAGATCTCTGCGGCAGGCGAGCAGAGCGTTAGCCAATTATCAGAGATACCATGTTTACCCTAGATCAGGTCGTCCCATGGGGTCGTTCGTTTGACGAATACGCTGCGATGTTTTCATTGGCCGATGCCGATATGGCGGGCCACATCCTTGGCTGTGGGGATGGACCGGCTAGCTTCAATTCCGAAGCAACAAGAAGAGGGGCAAGTGTTGTGTCTTGCGATCCAATTTATGCATTCAACAAAGCCGATATCGAAGTTCGTATTGCCGCGACCTATGAGCAAGTGATTGATCAGACCAGGCAGAACCAGAATGAGTTCGTCTGGGAAGCAATTTCTTCGGTCGAAGAGCTCGGGCAGGTCCGCATGACCGCCATGCAAGATTTCTTAGCTGATTATCCAGCTGGCTTGGCTGAGGGTCGGTACTTGAACTCGGAATTACCATCTCTGCCATTCCCTGACGCCGATTTCGACTTGGCCCTCTGCTCGCATCTTCTTTTCTTGTATAGCCGCCAGCTGGACGAGGCGTTCCACCATTCTTCGCTGCTGGAGCTATGCCGAGTTGCCAAAGAAGTCAGGATATTTCCACTTCTTGCATTGGGTGGTGCAATCTCGCCCCATCTTGAAGGGAGTGTCGAGATGTTGCGTGCTGCTGGTCACCAGGTCTCGATTGAGCGGGTGAGCTATGAGTTCCAGCGAGGCGCATGCGAAATGCTGAGAATTCAACGCGCTGATGGCTAACATCAAGATTCAGCAGACGGGTCCAAAGGTGCTTGATCAGCGGACAGGGCTACTGCTTCCCGCTGATCTTGAGCGTGAGCAGGCCAAGGAGCTGCGGTAACTCAGAACGGAACTGCGGGAGTTGCTCGCCAGCTGGTAGAGCGATCCCCCAAGCAAGGTGATGTGATCGACCCCAACATTCGGGTCTGACGCCCGTGGAGGACTGCAGACATTGCCCATCAAAAGCAGGTGACCTACTGCTCCACCTCGACCGTTGACACCGGCGGGCGGCCCGCCAGCACCCGCATCAGCCGCTCCCGGAACCACTGCAGGGGATTACCCAGATCAGCGTCTTCGAGCAGGCCACGCTTGCGCAGACAGTCCTCGTAGCTGCGTAGAACGTCGCTGCGCCGGGCCACCTCCCGGGCCACGGTGTCGGCGAATTCGGGTCTCGAGGCCAGCAGAGCGCGGAAGCTGCCGCTGGGAACGACGAACAGCGTCGTGTCCTGCGCGGCCACCATCGTTGTGGGGTAAGGAACCTGGAGCAGCAGCGGCAGTTCGCCGAAGAACTCGCCAGCGTCGAAGGTGAACAGCTTGCGGCTGACCCGCTCGGTTTCGTGGATGGCGTCCATGGCGCCGCTCAGCACCATGTGAAAGAACCGACCCTCCTCACCTTGACGGACCAGGACTGTGCCGGTGGGGAGGAAGCGGCGGGCGCCGCTTCCCACCAGCTCCCGCAGGCGGCGCTCATCCATGCTGTGAAAGCAGGGATGTTCCGGCAGGGAGGTGCGTAGCGGGCGCCGGTTTTCCGACTCTCCGTCCTTCCCGGCCACGTGTCTGTTGGTCAGCAGCTGGACCTGCTGACGGGCCCCAGCCAATTCGATCTGTCGCTCGCGGAGCCCTTGTTCGATCGCGTAGTTGAGGGAACTGCGGAGGCTGAGGCTGGCATGGATCGCCGAGGTCCAGGCCCAGAGCTCGAACGCAAGCCCCTGGCCCTGGAGTCCATGGAGCAGAACCTTCGGCGGCGGATCGGCCAGCACCGAGGGCTCGGCAAGCGCCGCTTCCAGCAGCACTTCGGTCACGGCCAGAGCGTCGCTGCCGTGGGCCACGGTCACCTCCACGTCCACCCGACCATCCGGGCTCTGGTAGCTGAGATTCTTCACTGGCGCATTGGTGATGGCCGAGTTGGGAACCACAATCTCGGCGCCCTGGAAGGTGCGGATCACGGTGGAGCGGATCGAGATCTCGCGGATGTATCCAGTGGTGTTGCCGAACTCGATCAGGTCCCCCACTTTCAGCTTTCCCTCCATCAGAAGGGTGAGGCCGCTGCTGAGGTTGCGGGTGAGCTCCTGCAGCCCAAAGCCCACCCCCACACCCAGGGCCCCGAAAATCACGGCGAGGGCGCCGAAGTCGAGCCCCATTCCCTGGGCCACAACCACATAGCCCAGGGCGGCCAGGCCCAGGGACACGAGGGTGGCGGCCGCCTCTCGCCGCCCCTCCGGCAGGGAGAACCGGCGCAGCACCCGGCCGGCCAGCAGACGCTTCAACAGCCGCGCCGCAAGGGTGACGGCCACCAGAAGCAGCAGAATCTCAAGGACCCACAGCAGGGAAAACCTCTGGGGGCCCAGCGGGAACAACGGAACCGTGAAGAGTCTTTGGAGGCGCTCGAGATTCACCCTGGGGCTCCAAAGTCATCAGTCGTTCTAGCCAGCGGGAAGCCTGAGCAGCTTCTCGATCGAGCCCAGAACCCAGCCCCTCAGCTCCCGTCCAGGGGCAGATGCGGAGCGGCCTTAGCGCTCCACATACAGCTGGCCCCAGGCACAGAGCGTCTGGAGGACGGGGATAAGGCTGCGGCCATAGGCACTGAAGCAGTAGCTCACCTGCGGCGGCCTGGTCGGCACCTCCTCCCGCTCCACAAGCCCATCGCGGACCAGGTCGCGCAGGTACTGGGTCAGCACCTTGTCGCTGATCTCCGGGATCGCGCGGCGCAGATCTCCGTAGCGCTGAGGGTTCTCCCGCAGCTGCCAGAGGATGGGCAAGGTCCACTTGCCCTCCAGCACCTTCAGGGCAGCTCTCACGAAGGTGGTGCCTTCGATGGGATCAGTCCCTGTCGGCAGGGTTGCGCTCATTCGAGATGACGAGCCTGGCCCGGCAACGCACCTGAAGGTAAGCCCTTCCTTTCCATGGCGGGCCGCCATAGGTTACCGACCGATCTCCTCCGTCCTCGAAGCACCACAACGACGATGACCCGTTTGCAAGGCAAGGTGGCCCTGGTGACAGGCGGATCCCGTGGCATCGGCCGGGCCATCGCTGAGCGGCTGGGACGTGATGGAGCCGATGTGGTGCTCACCTACGCCGGCAATCGCGAGAAGGCAGAGGCCGTGGCGGCCGCGATTCGAGCCGGTGGGGTGCGGTCCCTGGCACTCCAATCCGACCTCAGCCAGGTGAGCCAGACCCGGGCCCTGTTCGCCGCCGTGCTCGAGCAGTTCGGTCATCTGGACATCGTCGTCAACAACGTCGGGGTATCGGTGTTCAAACCCACGACGGAGATCGAGGAAGAGGACTACGACAGGGTGATGGGCACCAATGCCCGCGGCACCTTCTTTGCCCTCCAGGAGGCGGCCCGCCACGTGGCTGACGGTGGCCGGATCATCAATCTGGCCAGCGGTGCCACCCGCCAGGCCCTGCCCGCCGCAGGCGTCTACGCCGCCAGCAAGGCTGCGGTGGAGCAGTTCGGTATGGCCCTCTCCAAGGAGCTCGGCCCCCGCGGCATCACCGTCAATCAGATCGGCCCCGGGGTCACCGACACAGACGGCCTGGTGATGCCAGCCGATGCCCTGGCCCATCTGATCGCTTCCACTCCCTTGGGTCGCCTCGGCCAACCCGCCGATCTGGCGGATGTGGTGGCCTTCCTCGCCTCCGATGACGCCCGCTGGGTGAACGGCCAGACGCTTCAGGTGAATGGCGGCATCCTCTGAGACCTTCCCTGCACCCCATCGATGACCGGAACATCTGCCAGCTTTGACAACGGCTTTCCCATCAACGAGATCCGCGTCGGTGATGGCATCGTGCTGATCAACGTCTTCAGCTTCGACCCGGATCAGGCGGAGGCCTTCGTGGCCACCCAGGTGGGCGAATACAAGCGCCTGCAAGGCGTCTTCCCGGGCAGCCTCAGCGCCAATCTGCACCTCAGCCTCGATCACACCCGCGCCGTCAACTACGCCCACTTCAGCTCCGTCGAGGCCTATCTGGCCATGCGGGCCAGCCCTGCCTTTGCGGAGCATCTTGAGCGGCTCAAGGGACTGGTCCTGAAGGCCGAGCCCCAGCTCTACACAGTGGTCTACACACAGAACGCCGACCAAGCCATTTCCGATGCCCCCCTGCAGCCCCTCCTAGATCACTCCCTGGCGCCGCGCCTCGGCCCGGTGACGCCTCAGTAAATCAGCCTCCGGGCCCCACACCTTCATGTCTGATTGATCAGTCCAGCGGGTGGCAAACGTTCAGGCCTCCTTGGTCGACTCAAAGTGCTCATCGAGCACGCAGTGGGGCTGGCCCTGTCGATCGACCAGGCGATAACGCCGTGGCTGGTGGCTGCTTCTCATCGGGAAGGAGGTGGCCATCGGTTCTGAGCTCAGCTTGGTGGGAGTCAATCGGTTTGGGCGGTGGTGGTGATCACCACTGGGGGATGCAGGGCGCCCAGCCCGCCTTGCGTTTCTCCTCCCAGAGCTTCAGGGCTTCAGCCCGGCTGAGCTCCCGGCGCGATTTCAGCAAGGGGATCGCCTGATCGGGGAGCAACTCGCCGATGGTGATCTCCAGCCGCTGGTAGGTGCGCTCCCAGCGGGTCGGTCGAAAGCGCAGCACCTGGCGGCCATCGCTCAGCCATCCCTCCTGCGGGCTCAGCGGGACACGCGGTGCAGACCGGCTCATGCCTTTCGGAGCCTGGCCTCGATCAACCGGCAGCACTCCTGCACATCGCTCGCGCTCTCCACTGCCCCCCCGAGGGAGCAGAAGAAGTCCCGCCACAGCGGCGGCACCGCCAGCAGGATCAGCGGCCGGCCGCCGTTGAGCGCATGGGCGGCTTCTGAGGCTGTGCCGGGGCCGCCGCCCCCGCAGATCACCACCACATCGACGCTGAGCACGTTGATCACGTTGCGGGCCTTGCCCATGCCAGTGAACACGGCCAGATCCAGGTCCGCCGTGTATTGCCTCTCATCACCCTTCCCTTCATCGGGCAACACCCCCACCACCAGGTGCCCATCCACCCGCGCCGCGCCGCGGCTGGCCGCCGCCATCACCCCCGCCGGGCGGCCACCGGTGAGCAGCACCCAACCCCGGGCGCTGATGCACTCCCCCAGCTCCTCGGCCAGGGCCACAGCCTCAGCGGAGGCTCCCTCCCCCGCGCCCATCACGCCCACCACCTTTCGCCGGGTGCTCATGCCACCTCCGGTGCCCAGCCCCGCTGCCGCGCCATGTCGTCAGTCCAGCCTTGGCATCGGCGGGTGAGGTGCTCCCCATTGGCGATCAGGCCCTGGTGTAGTGGCAGGTGAGCACTGGGATGCAGCTCATGCCGGCGTGGTGGCGAAACTGTGACCATGACGGAGGTTCTCCCGGTGCTGTCCTGACCCTTGTCCGGAACTGGCTTCGTGCCCTGCATTGGATCTGTCGGATGGCATCGCTGAACAACCATCGGAGAACACTCAGTGACCTCATAGGAGTCTGGCGAAACGTCAAATCACAGTTCTGTCCGTTTGTTCTCCGATGGTTATCCAAGCAAGCTATTCAACCTCAGGCCTCAAGCCCCAGGGTACGGATCGGAGGGGTGACCTCTTTCCTGAACCCAGGGGGATCGGAGAGGAAAATCTCGGGCCTGCGGCCACCAGCGAGGGCCATCTCCAGGGCATCCAGATCGAACTCCGTGTCAAGGCTGTTGGAAAGCCTCCAGCTGAGAACATGCCTGGAGAAGAGATCAACCACCGCCACCAGCTGCAGAAGGCCTTTCTGTCGGGGGATGTAGGTGATGTCCGTCCTCCTTGTCTTTGTTCTTCTTGCCTCGGGTGAACAGCTAGGTGGCGCCATCCAGCATCTGCTTCTTCCACTAGCTCACCTGAATCGGGTGGATCGCCTGATCAGCGGCGATCTACTGGATCATCTTGCGGCCACTGATCGCCTCCATGGCGACCCTGGCCTTGAACTCGGGGCTGTGGGTGCGGCGTTTGCTCATAGGTGGGAGCCCCCTTCAGGGGCGGTTCCCCGCCTCAGAGGTTAACGATGGGCCCTGTCTAGAAAAGCCAGACAACCTCATCGCTCCAGCGAAGTTGGCCGCGCCGAATTGCTTCTTGTATCTCTTGTCTACCTGCAGGCCTGATCAGCTCAGAATACTTGTCGATAATATTAGCTAGGACTTCGGGGCTTGCTGCCCAGGCGATTTCATTTTCAATTCTCACCAACTCTTGAGTAGAAAGGAAAGGGAGGGAAGGCGAGAGACTCTGCTCAAGATCGCTAAGCTCTTTCAGCAGTGTTGCACGATGTGGACTCTTCTCAGAAAATGTTCGCTTGATCGTGGCTCGAATACTCTCAGCACGGACACTGAGTTCAAAACCAGTAGAAGAGCTTTTAAGATAATGAATCTCTTGTTCAGTCATGCTACTCAAAGGCTGGAGACTAACTTAACAGGGCTATCATTGTGCAGCTTAGGCAGCGAGGTGTGCCTTGTCTACTGTCGCTGCGCATCTAACGTTTGCCATCACCTGGCCGCCAATGGCCTATTGGACCGAGCAAGAAGCATAGGTGGCGGCCCAGGTGAATGGCAATGTTAGCAATGCCGTTTCACCGTGATGGAGAGCAAAGTGATCAGCAAAACAACCGAAGCTCGTCGTCGTTAAAATGTGATGTCATTATATCTCGGATAGACCCAGTTCGAAGCAAGGCTGAGAACTTAAGTGCGGAACTACTACGACTTACGATTCTCCCCTCATTGAGTATGGTCGCTTGCACTGAGTCAAATACATCAGCAAACTGAGAGGGGTCCAGCGAAAGTGGATCCACTGCAGCACTATAGAGCTGAGGTATTGGCTTAAGAATACGAAAGACGGACATAATTCGTCTTTGCTTGCGTTGGGTATTAGTCATCAACGCCTCGGGCACAATCGCATCAAAGCATTGCTGAATCCGCATGGACTGGCGAATTATCTCTGCTTGGCTATTTGAACTCTCAAGCATCTCATTCATAGAATTCAGCTCAATACGAGCGTCCGCTAACTCTTGCCGGAGTTCACCAAGAACTCCCGGCAGGTCTGCCCGGTCAGATGTTCGATTCAGACATATTGCCAATAGCGGGGGCAATTTTAGATCGCAGCACAGGTGTGGCTGTGATTGAGCCACCTCCATCCACGGCTTGTTGATTCTGCTGTAGAGCTGATTGATAAACCCTCCTACCCCGGGGCGAAGTGGCTTCTGCAATGCATTGCTGGCAAAATGGGCCGCTGCTCCAATCGTCATTGGTAGGGCATTTGCAAGATCTGCACATGATCCAGTAATAAGTCCATATGCAAGTGAGTCGTCACAACTTGAGCGGCCCACAACCTTGCTGTCGAGATTTGTGCTTTCGACTATTTCTTCCCTGGAGATCCTGATGAATTCAGACGCATACAGTAAATCCCTGCAAGGGGCCACTCTTATGGCCTCAAACGCAGCCTCATTTCTTTCCTTCTTGTCAAATCGATGATAACCTATGATCCCGCTGTCATATTTCGCTTTGGCACAAGGAACAAGAATCTCGACAAAGTCATAAAGAAGAATTGCCCTGAGCGCTTCTTCTGCCGAAGCAATATCATTTACTGAGTGTATGGGTCCTTCCACAATCCTTCCCAGCGCTGCGGCTGCTGAGGTATCCGTGAAACACCAAGAGAGCGGCCGGTTTCCGACGTCTACAATGCGTACAGCTTTATATGCATCAAATGCAGTGGCAATGTTACCAAGGGTTGGAATAACAGGTTGCCCTAAAGCCCCCAGTCGCTGATCAGTACGAAGGACTGCAAGAGTAAAGGCTGGTAGTTGCATGGATTGGTCTTGTTAACGCTCGCCATCACCTGGCCGCAAGGTGTAATCAGCGAAGCTGATGGCCCTACGGAGGCGGCTCAGGTGTATGGCGATGTTAGGCAGTATTTGAAGCATCTGCTGGATTATGGGGCAAGCGCTGGAGAATCTCAGCGCAATAAGCAGATACTCTAAGGGAGTCCCAAAAGATATTTACTGCATCACTAAGCCGCATCTCCTCCCTAGAATATCTTACTCGCATCCTGATGTTTGAAACAGCCCGAATGCTGTCTTCTAGATGCTCGCTGTCTTCGCACCTAGTCTTTAAATGATTCCAGATCTTGAGTATTCCATGGCGAAAGTCTTTCTCGATCGAGATCTCTTCTATGCCCTCTACGGAGAATAGCAGAGACTTAAGCATCTTCTCTGCCCATTGTTGCGAATGAAAGGCCGAGTTATTTGTGTCATAGGGAATGGCGAGGCTTCTTCCTGCGATTACACGATCGCGATCTGCGCTAATGAGAAATGGATCACTCACAAGCCTAGGCATTGTTGAATCAGATCGTACTACGTTGAATAAGTTCTGAATGGAAAGCATTAGATGATACCCCTCTTCGAATGTGCGGGCTATTGCGTTGATCTCTTCGCCTGCAAGCAATGATCCCGTCAGTGGGGTGAACCCCTCAACCAGCTCCATGACTTCTATCCGGTGAGGCCCAGCGCCAAAGCAGATAGGTATTCGGATAAAATAGATATCATCCAATACAATGATTGGCAACGAGTCTAGGCGAAGAATCCACTGAGAGCGTTCGCCATAATGTTGGCTATACCATTCTTGAACCTTTTCATAAAGATCCTGCCCTTCATATTCTCGATTTGGAAATCGCTTTCTTTGCCATGAAGGAAGAAAGGTGAAGGAGGAGTCGGGCGATATCTTGTCAAAGGCCAGATGAGCCCGTTGTCCAACAGAATAACCTTGCAGTCTAAGCTCAATATCAGCCGATCGCATCCTGACCTCGAACTCTTCGTTGTTCATTTCAGCAGGTAGTCCATTTTGCTTCAAGTGGCCGTAGGAATGTCAGTGAGTTGACAACCAGTTCAAACAGCTTATTCAACTATACGCTAAAGGCGATCTGTAGGCGTAAACTACCTAACTAAGAGCTGAGCCGCACCGCCGTTCTACCGAACGTCGTTCGGCTAGCAGGCGGTGTCGGCTCCAGCAATTGTTGGTTAGCCGCGCAAATATCCTACGCACCCCATGCAACCGTGGAAACGCGGTCTAATCAACAGTATTTCGGCGGGTCCGGTATCCACCCCAATCCCTCCCTTACTTGCAGCATAAGATCCTTCATGGCTTCCAGGTCCAAGGCTGACACCCCTTCCAGGGTATTGCCTTTGCTCGTATTGGAGAGTGGACAAGGGTGAAGTGGGCGGGTCCGTGAACCAATTGTTCGTTTAGCCACAGGGCACCTCAAGAATCCGAGCAATCAGCCGAGACTGCCTATCTGATTCCAGCCCCGGCAGCAGGCCAGGGGGGGGGCGGGGTGGAGGTGCGCCGGGGGGATGGGTGCCTGAGGGGTGGGGCTGTCTCACCTGGGTCGGCCGGCGCTCACCCAGCCGCCAGCGTCACCGCCACCACCTGCCCGCCCTTTACCTCGATTCGCTCGATCGCGCTCATCACCGATCGGCGGACGGCCGGCAGCGTGTAGAGATCGGGGCCAATCGAAGGCAGCATCACGGCCAGCCGTTGGGCTGCAGCTTTCCGGCCCTGCTCCACCTCCAAATGTTGCCGGACCGTGGCGACAGCGGTGGCCACCTTCGACTCCATGGCCAGCACGGCGGAGCGCAGCGCCGGCAGTCCGGTGGCCGCTGCCAGGGCTCGGGTCTGCTCCAACTGCTCCACCAGAGCCGGATCAACTTCCGCCGTGGCGAGCATCGGAGCGACGCCGATCATCAGCTCACTTACGCGCTGGCTCTCTGCCACCAACAGCGGCATCAACTGATAAATCAATTTCTTCTCACCGATGCTTGGTTCATTGCATCGACGCCTGATTGCGTTGGCGTTACGGCAGCGGATGGAGCGATGCGGTGGCCGTCCGGGTGTTCTGGCGTCACGGGAACCCTGCACTGAGACGCTGCAGCCGCAGGCCCCGCAGACGCATAGCCGGGAGAAGCTCGGGAACACGCTGCCGGGGGATCGAGCTTCGGTGGCGGTGGCACGAGCGCGTCCTCGGTTGGAGTTCTCCGCCAGCTGGCTCAACACCTTTCGCGCCGTGATCGGGTCTACCAGGGCCTCGTGTCGATCACGGGCTAACTCCCATGCGGGCCAAGGCATCCTGCGGGTTTTTGGTTTCTGGCCCAGCTCAGCCGGGAGCACCTCGCGGCGGCGGAGGGTGACATGGCCTTGCAATTCAGCGGCGCACAGCTCCAGCCAGTCACCGGCACCGTCTGGAGTGAATGCCAGCGCCGCTGCGTAGGCCTTGGGCTCGTGGATAGGGTTGAGACCCTGCAGCCAGCCCCGCCAGCGCACCAGGGCGGAGTGAATAGTGCCGACCGCCAGGTAGTCGTCGACCAGGTGGCGAGCAGCGTCAGCGACGGTCACAGCGCCAGCCAGGGGCCTCTGATCGAGCTCGTACCGCTTGGCCTCTCCCCTGCCTTCCAGCTGCAGGCCCATTGGCGCCTTGCGGGCCACCGGCACGCCCAGGGAGCGGACGTGCTCGTAGTGATGGCGGACGCGGGTGCCGATCCGGCGGCTTTCGCACTCGCTGTCATAGGCGGCTCTATCGCGGATTTCGGCCGCTTCCGGGGCGTCGGAGTTGAGCCAGGGCTCGCTCCAGAACTTCCACTCGGTTCGGCTGCGAGAGCAGGTGGCGTAGAAGGACCGGACTTCAAACAGATCACGGCCGAGCCGGTCGCTGCGATCGCTCCAGACGCAACTCACCTCACCAGCGCGGATCAGCTCTTGCAGCCTGAGCCACTGGGGGCGAGCAGAGTTGCGGCCGGATTCGCGCTCTACCAGCAGGTCGGACTCGGCTACGCCACAGCGGACGGCGCTGAAGAGCTGACGCTCAAGGGAGGTGTCCTGATGCGCGTCGTCGGTGGAGACACGCAAGTAGGCGAACGGACGTCGGCTGGGCATGGCTGAGCAGCGAGTACCATCCTAAGGCAGTGTGTCTACTCGTACGAGTTACTGCTTGCGCAGATCCGCCGGGGCCAGGCTCACGATCACCCGGGTGAGGGGCATGCGGAAGCCGCTGTTGCGCAGGGCGGCCCGAACCCGCTCACGGGACTCGCGCGCGGCCGCTTCTGCCAGACCCACGATCTGAAGCCCTGGCAGGCCGGGGGCGATGTCCACCTCCACCGCCACCTCCCTGGCCTCCAGGCCCTGCAGGGTGGCGCTGCTGCAGCGTGCCAACATCGGCGCTCAGGCGTCGGACACCCAGTCAGTGCCCGGCCTGTCCCACCCCCACTCACACCCCCCCCACCCGTTGCCGTTCACGGCGGAGGCGTCATGGCTGAGAGCGACACGATTTTCGGGCGCATCCTGCGGGGCGAGATTCCCTGCGATCAGGTGCACGCCGATGAGCATTGCCTCGCCTTCCGCGACATCCAGCCCCAGGCGCCCGTGCATGTGCTGGTGATACCGCGCGAGCCGCTGGTGAACCTGGCCGACGCCGAACCCCGCCATCAGGCCCTGCTGGGCCACCTGCTGCTGGTGGCGGCTCAGGTAGCGAAGCAGGAAGGGCTGAGCAGCTGGCGCACGGTCATCAACAACGGCGCTGAGGCCGGACAGACGGTCTTTCACCTGCATGTGCACGTGATCGGTGGCCGGCCCCTGCTCTGGCCCCCCGGCTGACGCCCGCCAGCGGCGACAATGAGCCGACTCGCAACCATTCATGCGACCCCTCAAGGCCCTTCGCGAGCAGTTGGCCAAGCTGCAGCGCCTGGCCCAGCCCTACTTCCTGCCTCTTGACGAAGGCGGCGGTGGCAGCGGCCAGTTCCTGCTGCTGGTGGTGGCCCTGCTGGCGGTGGTGGTCGGGATCACCCTGCTGCTCCTCACCGGGACGGTGGCCGCCGCCGGTGCCTGGATCCCCGACCTGCGCAGCCGCTTCGTGCCGGGGGTCCCCGAGCAGGTGGCGGCGATCTGGAACGGTCCGATCGGCGTGGTCGTGATGGTGCTGTTCGTAGCCGGGCTGGGCTGCTTCGTGGCCCTGCGGGGCAAGCTGCGCCAGGGACGCTGGCTGCCCTGGGTGCTGCTCGGGGTGATCGCCCTGCTGATCCTGGTGATCAATGGCATCAACGTCGGCATCAGCTACATCGCCCGGAACATCGACAACGTTCTGGTGGCCTACAAGGAGGAGGAGTTCTGGAAGATCGTCGCGATCTACGCCTTCTGCCTGGTGCTGGCCCTGCCGATCCGCGCCATCCAGAGCTACCTGATCCCCAAGCTGGGCCTGATGTGGCGGGAATGGCTCAGCGGCCGCATGCTCGGCCGCTACCTCACCAACCGGGCTTACTACGTTCTCAATCCCAACGACGAGAGCATTGAGGAGATCGACAACCCGGACCAGCGGATCTCCCAGGACGCGGCCAGCTTCACGGCAACCAGCCTGAGCGTGACGGTGGAAATCATCGCCGCCCTGCTCACCTTCTTCAGTTTCATCATTGTTCTCTGGAGCATTAACCAGACCCTGGCCCTCTGGCTGCTGGCCTATTCAGTGGGTGGCACGGCCCTGATCGTGTTCGCCAGCCGCAAGCTGGTCAATCTGAACTATCAGCAGCTCAAGCTGGAGGCCGATTTCCGCTACGGCCTCGTCCACATCCGCGACAATGCCGAGTCGATCGCCTTCTACCGGGGAGAGCGCCAGGAGCAGAAGGAGGGTGAGCGCCGCCTCGATGGGGTCATCGTCAATTACAACCGGCTGATCATCTGGGAAGCCCTGATCCAGGTGATCCAGCGCTCCTACGACTACTTCTCCCGCTTCCTGCCCTGGCTGGTGATCGCGCCGATCTACTTCGCCAAGCAGGTGGACTTCGGTGTCTTCGGCCAGGCCAGCATCGCCTTCTCCCAGGTGCTGTTCTCGGTCAGCTACATCGTCAACAACATCGACCGGCTGGCCGCCTTCTCCGCCTCCATCAGCCGGCTCGAGGGCTTCCAGGGCAAGGTGGAGGCGATCACTGCCGAGATGGCCGAGTTCGTGGCCGCCGAGCAGGCCTCTGCTGGTGGCGCCATGGGCGCCGGGGCCGGTGCGGTGCGCCCCGAATCGATCCTGGTGAGCCATGTGGATCTGGTGCCGCCCCGCACCAACCGCCTGCTGGTGCAGGACCTCAGCCTGGAGGTGACCGCCAACCAGCGGCTGTTGGTGGTGGGCCCCTCGGGCTGCGGCAAGACCTCCTTCCTGCGGCTGGTGAGCGGCCTCTGGCCGCCCGCCGCCGGCCATGTGCAGCGGCCGCCGGTGGGGGAGCTGATGTTCATCCCCCAGAAGCCCTACATGCTGCTGGGCAGCCTGCGGGAGCAGCTCTGCTACCCCCAGCCCACCGACCGGTTCAGCGACGAGCAGCTCCGCCATGTGCTCGAGGAGGTGCGCCTGCCCGAGCTGGTGCATCGCTATCCCGACCTCGACATCAAGCAGGACTGGCCCCGGCTGCTCTCCCTCGGCGAGCAGCAGCGCCTCGCCTTCGCCCGGCTGCTGCTCAACTCCCCCCGCTTCGTGGTCCTCGACGAGGCCACCAGCGCCCTTGACGTGGCCACGGAGAAGGCCCTGTACGAGCTGCTTGTGGAGCGGGAGATGGCTTTCGTGAGCGTGGGTCACAGGCCCACCCTGGTGGCCTTCCACGACACCGTGCTCGAGCTCGACGGCCAGGGTGGCTGGCGGCTGCTGCCCGCCGCCGGTTATGACTTTGGCCGCACCCGTGAGCCCTGATGCCATCCCCAGTTCCTGCCGGTGACCCTGAGACTGTTGCCGCCACCAGTGCCACCACCTCCGAAGTTCCGGCGTTCGGCTGGAGCAGCTACGCGGAGCGGGTGAACGGTCGCTTCGCCATGCTCGGTTTTGCTGCCGTTCTGCTGATTGAGGCCCTCAGCGGCGACACCTTCCTGCACTGGGCGGGCCTTGTGCCCTGATCCTCACGGCAGCTCGATCAGGTCCACCTGCCAGAGGCCGCCGCGGCTGACCTGCACCGCCAGCACGCGGCCATCGGCGGCCAGCTGCACCTGCCGGGGCACTCCTGGCGGATCAATTGGCAGCGGCTGCAGACTCGCCCTGCTGCGGCTGTAGAGCGCCAGTTCGGTGCGGCCGTCCCGCTGGCGGATCAGCACCATCCGCTCACCGTTCGCATCCACACTGACGTTCAGGGGCTGGGCGTCGGGGCGGTTCAGGCCTTGAAGGGGTACGGGCCGGTTCTGATCAAGGTCGATCAGCTCAACCCGTTCGCGCCCGTCGCGCCCGCTGATCAGGGCCAGCCAGCGGCCGCTCAGGGAGGGATCGCGGTTGCTGCCGTTCTGCTCCAGCCGTTGGTTGATGGCTGGCAGGGGCCGCAGTGGTATGGCCGCGCAGGCGGTGAGCAGGCCGGCGGCCAGCAGGGTCAACCCCAGCTGTGCCAGCCGCGGCTGGGCGGCGCCTGAGACCTGGCGCCCCTGGGGTGTCATGGCGCGGCTCCGGCCGGAGTGCGCAGCAGCACACCGCCCGGTGGATCCACCTCCAGCACACCCCCCAGCTCGAACACCTCAACCCGCCAGCGGCCAGCGGAGACCAGTTGCAGCGCTAGGCGCTGGCCGTCGGGTGCCAGGCTCAGTCGCACCGGCTCGCGCCCGCCCGGCAGGGGCAAAGGCAGCAGCCGGTCGGTGAGTCGATCTTCGATCACCGCCAGGCGCCTGTCGCCCCGCTGCACGATCAGGGCCAGGTAGCGGCCCCTCCAGCTCAGGGAAGGGGAAGTGTGGGGCTGCCAGCGGCTGAGGTGGCGCAGGGGCAACACCCGGCCAGTGGCGCGCTCCTGCAGCAGAACGGTGGAGCGACCCTGGCGCTCGACCACGCTGGCCAGCAGACGGCCATCACCGCTGAGGGCTGGATCCTGGCGGCTGAGGCTCGACGACCAGCCAGCGGCTGGAGCTGGCCGGGTTCTGCGGGCCCACGGCAGGGAGCATGCACTCAAAAGAATGGCCAGGGCCGCCGCCGTCACCGTCAGTGAGCGGGGCCTCGGCAGGGTGATCAGCTGTCGAAACGGGAGCTGTTGTCCCGGGGCCGGCTGCTGGAGGGGGTGGGCCTCAGGGGGGTGTAGTCGGCGTCGCTCACGGGGCTGCCAGGGGTGCCCGTGGGCGCTGAACTGGAAACAGGATTGTTGGTGGCTGAGGTGGTGGGGCGGCTGCGGATCGGAGTGCCCTGGGGGACGCCAGGGGGAGTGCTGGACGCCGGATCGGTAGCCCCGGCAGGGCCAGGCCGGCGACTGGAGCGGGGCATGGTCTCGACGCTGGGCACCGGCCGGCTGCCGCGACGGGGCTCGATGCCGCTGTCGCGCTCCCGCCGGCGGGAGCCGAAGGCAGGTCCTGAAGGTGCGGTGCTGGATGGCGCGGTGCTGGAGACCCCGGCCCTGCGGGAGCTGTAGGCGTCGGGCTCCCCTCGGGGGCTGGTCTCGGGGGTGTCCCAGTCGCTGTCGGTCGCGGGGCGGCGGCTGGCGGCACGCTCGGGGATGGCGGGACGGGCCGCCTCACGACGGGGACGATAGAAGCCGGGTTCGTCGTCCGCTTCTTCGTTGATGGGGGAGCGGATCCGCCTGCGCAGGGGCTGGGGCTCCTCAAAGCGCTCGACGTCGTCATCCCAGCCTGGGCGACCGCCGACCCTTGGCCTGGAAGGCATGGGCTCGTCGTCGTCGAAGTATGAGGAGCGCCGCGCCTGCTCGGTGGTGACGCCCCGAAGGCGCACGCTTTCGTAGGCGAAGAAGACGGTGGTGCCCGCCAGCAGGAACTGGCCGAACTGGAGGATCGGATCGAGCCGCCAGCCCTGGAAGAAGAGAATCCCGCCGCAGAGCAGACCCACTGCGGCGAAGAAGACGTCGTAGTCGCGGGCGAGGGCTGGCTTGAAGCTCCTCATGAAGTAGAGGAACGCACCACCGACGGCCAACACGATGCCGACGATGCTGGCCCAGTTCAGGCTGGCATTGACCACGTCTGAAACCTCAGGCGAACGACTTGTCCCGTCCGCCAGAGGTGAACGGCAGTTCCAGCTTAGGGACCTGGAACGGAAGAATCAGCGGCAGCTCAGAGCTTGCGGTCGACCTGGTCGTTCTGGCTGATCAGCACCAGGGCGATGGTGATCGGAATCACCACGATCAGCGCTCCATACACGAGGCTGCTGAGGAAGTTGGAGAGGGATGGGGTCATAGCGCCATGGGATCCGCACCGGATCTTAGGCAGCGGTGCCCGCTTCCTACGATGGGACCACCGCTGCTTACCGCTTTGTGACGGCCGTCTCCGTGCTGGTCTCTGCCCTGCCGGTGCTCCACACCGTGCTGGCCCTGGCCCTGGCGGCCTGGACCCTGCTGTTCCTGTTCCGCATCGTGCTCACCTGGTATCCACAGGTGGATCTGAACCGCGGCGCGATGCGCCTGATCGGCTGGCCCACCGAGGGGCTGTTGAGCTTCAGCCGCCGGCTGATCCCCGCCATCGGCGGCGTCGATGTGACCCCGGTGATCTGGGTGGGGCTGATCAGTTTGCTGAGGGAGCTGGTGGTGGGTCAGCAGGGGGTGCTCACCCAGGTGCTGCGCCAGAGCCAGTCCCTGGCCTGAGGTGGGCGGTACGTTGCCTGGTCAGGTGCGCGGATCAGCCGGCGGCAGCATCTCCTGCTCCACGAACTTGGTGTGCACATCGCCGCTCTGGAACTCGGGCCGATCCAGCAGGGCCAGGTGGAAGTCAATCGTGGTGGGGATCCCAGTGATCGCACATTCGCTCAGGGCCCGGCGCATGCGCTTGACGGCCGCCTCGCGATCAAGCCCCCAGACAATCAGCTTGCCGATCAGCGAGTCGTAGAAGGGGGGTATTTCGTAGCCTGTGTAAACGTGGCTGTCGACCCGCACGCCCGGCCCCCCCGGTGGCAACCAGCCGGTGATCCGGCCCGGTGCCGGCCGGAAGTTCTGCTGTGGGTCCTCGGCATTGATGCGGCATTCGATCGCGTGGCCCCGCAGCTGCACGTCCTCCTGGCGCATGCTCAGGGGCTCGCCCCCGGCGATGCGCAGCTGCTCGGCGATCAGATCAAAGCCGGTGACCATCTCCGTGACGGGATGCTCCACCTGAATGCGGGTGTTCATCTCCATGAAATAGAAGCTGCCGCTGCGATCAACGAGGAACTCCACGGTGCCTGCGCCCTCATAGGTGATGCTGCGGGCTGCCGCCACCGCCGCCTCGCCCATGCGCCGTCGCAGCTCCGGATCCAGGGCTGGGCTGGGGGCTTCCTCCAGCAGCTTCTGATGTCGGCGCTGAATCGAGCAGTCGCGCTCGCCCAGGTGCACGACGTTGCCGTGGCGGTCGGCCAGGATCTGCACCTCGACGTGGCGGGGCCGCTCGATGAACTTCTCCATGTAGAGGCCGGGGTTGCCGAAGGCCGCTTCCGCCTCCCCCTGAGCGGCCTTGAAGAGTCCCTCAAGCTGCTCGGGCTCCTGCACCAGGCGCATGCCACGGCCACCACCGCCGGCCGTGGCCTTGATCATCACCGGGAAGCCCATGTGCCCCGCCAGCACGGAGGCCTCCCGGGCATCCTCCAGCAGACCTTCACTGCCGGGGATGGTGGGAACTCCCACCCGCTGCATGGTGGCCTTGGCCGTGGATTTGTCCCCCATGGCCCGGATCGCCTCCGGGGATGGACCGACGAAGGTGAGGCCGTGGGCCGTGCAGATTTCCGCGAAACGGTCGTTCTCGGCCAGGAAGCCATAACCTGGATGGATCGCATCGGCGCCCCGGGAGATGGCCGCGGCAATGATGTTGGGAATGTTGAGATAGCTCTTGCTGCTGGGGGCTTCCCCCACGCAGACCGCTTCATCGGCCAGCTGCACGTGCAGGGCGTTGCGGTCCACCGTGCTGTAGACCGCCACCGTGCTGATGCCCAGTTCGCGGCACGTGCGCAGGATTCTGAGGGAGATCTCGCCACGGTTGGCGATCAGCAGCTTGCCGATGGGCATCCGTGGTGGGTCAAGGCCGCTGCGGACTGTATCAGTGCTGACCCTTGACCCCGCAGGGCGGTGGAGGCCGGGACCGGCGATGGGTATATTGACGAGCCGAAGGGAGTCCAGACTCCTGACGGCCACGCGGATGTGGTGGAATTGGTAGACACGCACGTTTGAGGGGCGTGTGGCTTCGGCCTTGCGAGTTCAAGTCTCGCCATCCGCATTTTTCCTTTCCACAACTTGAGAGAGCCGCCTCTGAGCCGCACGCCCACCACAGCGATCGTGCTGGTGTGCAATGGCCCTGGCGAACTCACCACCTGGGTGCGCCCCCTGGCCCAGCGCCTGCATCGTCAGCTGGAGCTTCAGCCCGTTGTTCCGGGGGCGGCGTGCTCCCTGGAGCTGGTGCTCGTGCCCTGCCCCAACGCCACCGGCAGCGAAGCGCGGGTGGCCCGTGACCTCCGCCTGTTCTCCCGCATCGTGCCGGCCAGGAATTTCTGGGGGCTTCTGTTCAGCCCCCGACGCCATGGACCCTGGCCAGCCCATGGGGTGGTGGTCTTCCTGGGGGGCGATCAGTTCTGGACCGTGCTGCTCTCGGCCCGCCTCGGCTACCGCCACCTCACCTACGCCGAGTGGGTGGCCCGTTGGCCGCGCTGGAACGACCGCATCGCCGCGATGGGCCCCCAGGCCGCCACCCGGTTGCCTCCCCGCTGGCGCCAGCGCTGCACGGTGGTGGGGGATCTGATGGCCGATCTCTCCGAGGAGGCCCGGGCAGTGGCTCCCCTGCCCGAGGGGGAATGGGTGGCCCTGCTGCCCGGCTCCAAACGGGCGAAGTTGCAGGTGGGTGTTCCTTTCCTGCTCGAGACCGCCGATCGACTCGCCCGCCTGCGGCCCGGGTGTCACTTCATCCTGCCGGTGGCACCCACCACAAGCGTGGCCGATCTGATGGCCTACGGAGGCAGCGGCAATCCGATTCAGCGCCAGTACGGCGGTCAGCCGCCCCGGCTGCTCGAGCCGGAGCCGGGCTCCGGCCAACGCTGGCTGATCAGCGGGGCCGGCACTCCCATCCTGCTGTTCGAGCAGCATCCGGCCCATGGTCCCCTGAGCCAGTGCGCTCTGGCGCTCACCACCGTGGGGGCGAACACCGCTGAACTCGGGGCCCTCGGTGTGCCGATGATCGTGCTGGTGCCCACTCAGCATCTGCAGGTGATGCAGGCCTGGGACGGCTGGCTGGGTCTGCTGGCGCGCCTCCCCCTGCTGCGCTGGTTGCTGGGCCTGGCGCTCACGGCCTGGCGCATGCGCCAGCGGGGGTTTCTGGCCTGGCCGAACATCTCGGCTGGCCGTGCCGTGGTGCCCGAGAGGGTGGGAGCGATCACGCCCGCGGAGATCGCTGCCGAGGCCAATGAGTGGCTGGCCCATCCCGAGCGGCTGCGGGGCCAGCGCGACGATCTGCGCAGCCTGCGCGGCCAGCCCGGGGCCGTGGCGGCCCTGGCGGCGATGGTGCAGGAGCTTCTGCCGGCTGCCTAAATTGATGGCAGCAGAAGCCCCTTGCCCGATGGCCAGCTCCGACACGGCCGCCACACCAGCCCCCTCCGATCACGACTGGCGCGAGCGTCTCACGCCCGAGCAGTATCAGGTGGCCCGTTGCGGCGGGACCGAGCGGGCCTTCACCGGTGCCTACTGGAACACCAAGCAGGAGGGCCGCTACGACTGCATCTGCTGCGGTTCGCCCCTGTTCGGCTCCAGCGCCAAGTTCGATTCCGGCACTGGCTGGCCCAGCTTCTGGGACGGGCTCGATCCCGCAGCGATCACCACCATCGAGGACCGAAGCCACGGCATGGTGCGCACGGAAATCCGCTGTGCCAACTGTGAGGCCCACCTGGGCCACCTTTTCCACGACGGCCCTGGTCCCACGGGCCTTCGCTACTGTGTGAACTCCGCCTCCCTGAACTTCAAGCCGGCGGACTGAGGCCTGGCCGGCCACTTCCAGGATTCACCAGGGATCTGAGAAGCGCTCCTCATTCGTGCGAGGCCGGGCTGGGGGCTCGAGCACCTCTGGTTCAGGATCCTGCCCCTCCCGGTAGGGCTCGGGTTCCACATCCAGCGGCTGCCGCTGCTCATCTCCGCTGGAGCGAAGTGGTGCTTGACGGGGCTGCCGGGGCAGGGGGCTTCGGCGTCTTGGTTCGTCGTCGAACTCGTCCTCGTCGAGGTACCGCCGCTGGCGCAGGGGCTCCTGGCGGCGGCGCTCCAGCTCCACATACTCCAGTTCCTCCTGCTCCTCCACCTGCACGGCCCGGCTGGAGGCGGGCTGAATCCGGCGCTGCTCCTGGACGCTGGGCTGTCCGGAGGCCAGCTGGTTCTCCACCGGCACCATGGTCTGGCGGAAGCGATCCCGCTCCTCCTGCTCCCAGCTGGGGCCGCCGATGCCCAGTTTCTCGAGCAGGCCGCTGCCCAGCTGCTTGAGTTTCTCCTCGGCGCCCTCGTACACGATGATCCGATCGGGCCCGCTGCTCACGATCTCCTCGACGCTCAGTTCCCAGGTGCTGAGCACCCCTTCGCCAAGCAGCGGAACACCGAGGGCCCCCAGCACCAGGGTGGTGAGCTCTCCGGTTTCGATATCGAAGCTGAAGCCCAGCACCCGACCCAGCTGTTCGCCCGACTCGCTGATCACCTGGCAGTTGATCACCTTGCTGTAGCGATCGGGGTTGAACCCCTCCGCCAGGGAATCGGCGGAATCCACCAGCACCACATCGCCCACCTGGCGGATGCGATCGAGCGGCATCCAGCGTGGCAGGCCAGGCAGAAAGCGGGTGAAGGGGTTGTCACGCAGACCGAGCGCCACCACTTCCCGGCGGTCGATGTCGACCACCACTTCACCCACCACCCCCAGCCGGCGGCCGGTGTCGCGGGTGATCACCTGGGTTCCCATCAGCTCGGAGCGCAGCCAGAGCCTGTCGCTGGGGGCGGTGCCGGAAGGGTCGGCGGAGGGAGGGAAGGAGGAGGTCAAAGGCCAGATCCCGTGCGGGTGTCGGCGAAGTGGATGGTGGGATCATTGTGACCCACAGCACCGGTTCAGGCGGCGGTGGGCATCCCAACCACCTGGGTGTGGGCGCCGCGGGCCTGCGTCACTCCCACCGTGCGGGTGGCGGCGGCGATCATCGGCCGGCGGTGGCTGACCACCAGGAACTGGGCCTGATCGGCCTGGCTGGCGATCAGCGCGGCCAGCCGTTCCACATTCACCCCATCGAGGAAGCTGTCGACCTCATCGAGGGCATAGAAGGGGGAGGGGCGGAAGCGCTGCAGGGCAAACAGGAAGCTCAGGGCCGTGAGTGATTTCTCCCCACCCGACATCGAGGCCAGCCTGCGCACGGTCTTGCCCTTGGGGTGGGCCACCAGCGTGAGCCCGCCTTCGAGGGGCTGGGCCTCGTTCTCCAGCTGCAGGTGCCCTTCGCCTTCGGAGAGTCCGGCGAAGATCGTGCGGAAGTGGCCATCCACGGCGTGGAACGCCTCCAGGAACGCCTCCTGGCGCAGGGTGGCCACGGTCTCGATACGCAGCAGCAGTTCCTCCCGTTCACTGGAGAGCACCTCCAGCCGGCTGGCGAGGTCGGCCAGGCGCTGCTCCAGCTGCTCCAGTTCCTGCAGGGCCAGCATGTTCACCGGCTCCAGGGCTTCCATGCGCTGCTGCAGCCGCTGCAACTCCTGCTGCAGGGCCTCGAGGCCCGCTGAGCGCAGCTCCTCGGAGATCTCGGGCAGTGGATCGGGCAGGGCCCGCTCCATCGCGTCCAGCCGCAGGGCATGAGACCGCTCCTGCTCGCTGAGCGCCAGGCGTTCCTCCCCCAGCCGCTGCAGGTCCCACTGGCGTTGCTGCACGGCCTGCCGTTGCTGGGCCACCTGGGCTTCGGCGGCATCGCGGGCCCGGCGCCGTTCGCCAAAGCGTTCCTGAAGCAGCTGCTGCTGCCCCTCCAGCTCTGCTTGGCGCTCCTGGCCCTGACGTTCCTGTTCGCGCCGTTGACGGTGCTCTTCGGCCAGGCTGAGCACGGCCTGCTGCAGCCGCGCTTCCTCCACGGCGAGGGCTTCAAGCTGATCCCCGAGGCGGGTGAGGCTCAAGCTGCGCTCCCGCTGGGCCAGCAGCAGGGCGTCCCGCTGCTCGCGTGCAGTGGCCAACCGCTGATCGGCCGCCTCCAGGTCGCGTTGCAGGCCCTGCCAGCGGGCGCTGTCTCCAGACGCCTGGGCTTCGGCCTCGGCCGCTTCCAGTCCGGCCACGTCCAGCAGCTGGGGGGCCAGTTCGCGCTCCAGCTCCTGGCTGCGCTGCCGGCCGCTCTCGAGGCCTTCCCGGGTGTGGTTGAGCCGTTGCTGGAGCTGCTCCATCCGTTGTAGCTGGGGCCCCAGGGCCCGCTCCGCCGCCGCCCGCTCCGCCGCCAGGGCGGCACGGCGCTGCTGGCCTTCCTGCAGCGCTGGGCGCAGTTGCTCCAGCTGCCGGCCCAGATCGGCCTCGCGGCGGCGGCAGACCACCAGACTCTCCCCCAGCTCCAGCAGGCGGCGACGGTGGGGCTCCGCTTCGTCCATCTCGCCGGCCCGCCCGAAGCTGAGCTGGCCTGAGCGCTGCTGCAGGCTGCCGCCGGTCATGGCGCCGCTGCGCTCCAGCAGTTCCCCTTCCAGGGTCACGGCCCGGCAGCGGCCGAGTTCCCGTCGGGCACTGGCAAGGTCTTCGAACACCAGGGTGTCGCCGAGGACGTGGCGGAAGACCTCGGCGTAGACGGGCTCGAAACGCAGCAGATCGACGGCACGGCCCACCAGCCCGCCGGCGCCGGAGCGACCGGTTCCGCCACGCTCCAGGGCGGCATGGCCGCCACTGCCGCTGCCACCGCCACTGCCGCCGCCGCGGATCTTGTTGAGCGGCAGGAAGGTGAGGCGACCGGCCCGGCGGCTCTTGAGCAGCTCGATCGCCTGGGAGGCGATGCGGTCGTCATCGACCACCACCTGGGCCAGGCGGCTGCCGGCGGCCACCTCCAGGGCCAGCCGGAAGGGCTCCTCCACCTCGGCCAGCTGAGCCACGGGGCCGTGCAGCCCCCCCAGACCCGCTTCCAGCAGCAGGCGCAGGGCACCGGTGCCACGGCTCTCCTGGAGGGTGTCGCGGCGGCTTTCAATCCGGGCGATCTCGCGCTCCAGCTGGGCCTGTTCCTGCTCCAGACGGGCGCGGGTGCGTTGCTGCAGGGCCAGGGTCTCGGCCAGCTCCCGGGCCTGACTCTGTTGCTGCTCCACCTGGGTCTGCACGGCTTCGGCTTCGGCCAGCAGCTCCTGCAGGCGCCGCTGCTGCTCCTGGTCGGCGTTGCCATCGCTGGCCAGCTCCTCCTCCAGTTCCAGCAGGCGCTCCTCGGCCTGGCGCAGCCTCTCGCAGAGCTGCTGCTGTTCCGCCAGCAGGGGCGCCACCGTCTGCTGCAGCTCCTGCCGCCGCTGGCTGCGGTGCTTCTGCTCCTCCAGCCAGGTGCCGGAGCGGCCTGCCACCTCCCCCAGCCGCCGTCGGGAGAGCTCCACCGCGCCCTCGGCGCTCAGGCAGGCCTGCTCAGCCGCCGCCAGGGCGCTGGTGTGCCGGTCATCGGCGCTGAGCTCCTGGCGCTGGCGCTGCAACGCGGCGTGCTGGCGCTGAAGCTCCTGGCGGTGTCCCTGCAGGGCCTCCGCCTGCTGCTGTTGCCGCTCCGCCTGGCGCTTCAGCTCGCGGGCGCTGGTCTCCAGGCCGGCCAGCTCCGCCTGCACCACCAGCAGGCTGTCTTCCCCGAGGGCCTTGACTTCGGCCTGAAGCAGGGTGAGCTCTGCGCTGGCAAGCTCCAGGGCCTCCTGGGCGGCGGCGAGGGCCGTGCGGTCGCTCTGCTCCTGGGCCTCCAGGGCCTGCTGACGCCGGCGCAGGCCCTCCAGCTGGCTGCCCGCCTGTTCATGGGCGAGCACCTGTTCCTGAAGGCGGCCGAGCTGCTGGCGCTGTCGCAGATCCTGATAGGTGCGGGCCTTGGCGCAGTCGCGCTCCAGCCTCTGGCGGGCCCCCAGCAGCTCCTGCTCGACGATGCGGCAGCGTTCCTGGCGCTCCTGCACCTCATCGAGCTTGGCGCGGGTCTGGTCGATGCGGGAATCGAACAGGGCAACCCCGGCCAGTTCATCGATCAGTCCCCGGCGCTCGCGGGCACCCATCGAGACGATCCGGGTCACATCTCCCTGCATGACCACGTTGCTGCCTTCGGGATCCACCCGCAGTCGTCGCAGCTGGCTCTGCAGTTGCTGCAGATTGCAGGGAACTCCGTCGGCGCTGTAGCTGCTGCTGTAGGTGCCGCCGGGGGCCAGCCGCAATCGCCGGCTCACGGTCCATTCCTTTTGCCCCGTCTGAATCCAGGGTCCCTCCGCCGGAGCCTCCAGCCCCGCTTCGGCCGGATCGGGCTGCCAGTCGCTGAGGTCGAAGCGCACACTCACCACCGTTTCGGCGGCTTTGCCCTGACGCACCGCGGCGCTGTTGATCAGGTCGGGGAGCCGCTCGGCGCGCATGCCGCGGCTGCTGGCCAGGCCGAGGCAGAACAGCACGGCATCAAGGATGTTGCTCTTGCCTGAGCCGTTCGGGCCGGTGATCACGGTGAAGGATGGCTCCAGCCGGATCGCCATCGCTCCGCCGAACGACTTGAACTGAGAGAGTTCGACCTGATTGATGTAAACCAACAGGCCCGCGTGCAGTGCTGAGCACCCAGAACCTAGCGGAGCTGGTGACGATCTCAAGCCCCTACCTATCGTGAGGGCCAGAGTCCCCGAGGAACGTCACGCCATGGAACCCGAAACCCCCATCGTCAGTCGCGACCGCTTCCGCGAGCGCTTCGACGCCCTGCTGCCCACCATCCAGCGTGAGTGGCCGCAGGTGGCCCGCGAAACCCTGGAGGCCACCCGCGGCAGCCTCGATGAGGTGGTTTCGGTGATCGCCCAGCAGACCGGTCGCACCGCCAGCGGCGTGCAGGAGCAACTGCTTGACCTGGTCCATGTGGCGGGCGATCGCACCCGAGACCTGGTGGATCGCATCGGCCCTCTGGAGGAACAGCTGGAGAATCTTCTCGATGAACTCAACAGCAGCCTGCGGCCCCGGATCGAGAAGCCTGTTCGTGAACGCCCCCTGCTGGCGGTGGGCGTGGCGGCGGCGGTGGGCCTGATCGCCGGACTGCTGCTGGCTCCGGGCCGGCGTTCCTCATGAGTCCGGCCGACGATGAGCGCCGGGGGCGGGGCTCAGGCGGCTCCGGGATGGGTCGGGTGGCGGCGGGTCGTGTCACGGCGCTGGTGACGTCGGTCATGGACCTTCACGTGCGCATCGCCCTGCAGGAGGTGGGTCACGAGAAGCGGCGGTTGATCAGCGGTGGCGTGCTGCTGGCGGCCGGCGGAACGCTGATGCTGCTGGCCTCGGTGTGCGGCCACGTGGCCCTTGTGCTGTGGCTGCACCAGAGCTTTGGCTGGGCTTGGCTGCAGGCGGTGCTGCTGCTGCTGCTGGTGGATCTGGTGCTGGCTGGTGTGCTGCTGCGCATCGGCGGTCAGCTGATCCAGGGCCCTTATCTGCCCCAGACCACCGCCGGACTGAGCAAGACCACCCGTGCCCTGCTGGGCCGATGAGCCCGAAGCCGTTCCCCAGCTCCAGCCACGACCCTGCGGAGCTGGAGCAGCCGCATCAGGATTCGCCGCAGCAGGAAACGGCGGAACAACGCCGCCAGGACGTGCTGCTCACCGAGCTCTGGTGCCAGATGCTGATCGATTGCCACGATCTGGCCGAGGCTCTGCCCGAGGGCCTGCCATCGGAGCCGGTGCCCAGCCGGATCTGGAGCAGTCTGCGCCGGGAGTCGGTGCCCAGCTCCACCAGCCTGGGGCGGTTGTCGCCGGAGATCCGGGCCGAATTGCGCCTGCAGACCGGTTGCGCCTGTGGCTTCCATCACCTGCAGCAGATCGGCTACGCCGATGTGTGCGAGCGGGCCAATCAGCTGCAGACCGCCGGGGATGAAGGCTCCTATCTCGGCGGCTGTCTGCTGCTGCTGCTCTCCCTGGTGCTGAGCCTGCCCCCCAGCGAAACGATGGTGGCCCAGCTCAGCCAGCACTACAGCAATGCCGAAGCCGATCTGGAGCGCAGCGAGCAGTTCCTCTTCGAGCTGATGCTCTCGCTGCTGGCCCGCCACACCCAGGAGGTGCTCCAGGCCTGCCCACAGGGCGAGGACGAGGAGGCCTAGGGGCCACAAGCGGAGCCTGTGCCTCAGCGGATCTCGTAGTGCAGCCAGCGGCAGTCGATGCCGCCATTGCTCACCGGAATCCGCCGCCGGGCCTTCATGCGCAGGGCACCGGTGAGTTCCGGGTTGCCGCTGAGCAGCCACAGGCTCCAACCCGAGCAGCGTTCCTTGAGCATCGCGCCGAGGTCGGCGTAGAGGCCTTCGAGGTCATCGCCACCACCGAGCCGGGCGCCGTAGGGCGGGTTGCACACGATCACCCCAGGTCCGCTGGGCGGCTGGAAGTCGCGGCAGTCGCCCTGCTGCAGTTGCACGTGCTCCGCCACGCCGGCGCTGATGCTGTTGGCGCGGGCCTGCCCGAGTACATCGGCGTCGCGTTCCAGGCCCACGATCGGAGCCATTGCGGGGGCCTCCGCCGCCAGAGCCTGGGCGGCCCGCACCTCCCGCTCCCAGAGCGTGTCCTGGAAATCGGGCCAGTGGCGCAGCAGCTGCGGCCGCGGCGCGCCTCCGAGGGGATCGAGGCCGGGCACGCGGCCGAGCTGTCGGCAGGCGGCTTCGATCAACAAGGTGCCGGAGCCGCAGAGGGGATCGGCCAGGGGCACCGAGCCATCCCAGCCCGTGAGCGCGATCAGGCCACTGGCAAGGTTTTCCTTCAACGGCGCCAGGCCCACGGCGGCCCGCCAGCCGCGTCGGTGCAGGCTGCCGCCAGCCCCGTCCACGCTCAGGACCCCCACGCCGCCGCGTCCTCCAGGCGCCTGGCCCAGGTGCAGATGCAGGCAGAGCTCGGGGTCGTCGCGATCGATCGAGGAGCGCTCGCCCCAGCGCTGCCGCTGCCCATCCACCAGGGCGTTCTTCACCTGCAGAGCGGTGAAGTGGCTGTGGGCCAGACCAGGCAGGCTGCCACTCACATCCACCCGAAAGCTGCGGCTCGGCGGCAGCCACTGGTCCCAGTCGACGGCGCCAGCCACGGCCTCGTAGAGCTGGCGGGGGCCGTCACAGCTGAAGCGGGCCAGCTCCCGCAGGATCCGGAAGGGAAGCCTGGCCTGCAGCTGCAGACGGTAGAAGCCTTCCAGCCCGGACCGAAAGGCCACGGCCCGCCGCAACACCTGCACCGAGGTGGCGCCCAGGTCCTTCAGCTCAGCGGCGCCTTGCTCCTCCAGGCCGGGGGGCAGCACGGCCACACCAGCCAGCGGCTCGCCGATGAATCGGCCCATTCTGGTTTCGCTCCGGTGCCTGGGTTCGGTCATGCCCACCCTGCCGCTCTGCCCGCAGGCCCTTGTCTGCTGCCACAATGACAAGGTCCGTCCTCGGGCGGACTAGGTGGCTCACACCGGTGCTTCGGACAGCGGTTCGATTCCGCTCAGCTCCATTCCATCCCGCTGCAGCGGCGGTTTTCGGGGGGCTGCAATGGTTTCGACGGGGTATGAGGAGGGTGACTGAAGCCTGCTCGGTAAGAGCAAACCCGTAACAGCGAACAACATCGTTCGTTTCTCCCGTCAGACCGCCCCTGTGGCTGCCTGACTCCTATAGGGAGATGGGGTAGGTCAGCCTTATCACCCAAATGACCCATGGGGGGCTGGAAGGCCCCCTTCCCTTCTGTATGAAGTCTGCGTTTCGGGGTCCAAGTTCACGGCGAAGTGAACCCATGGGCTGGGAGTGTGGCGCGGTGATTGTTTTTTGATTCCACATTTTCAGCACTCGGCTGGACTCCACCAAGGCGGTGACAATCCAGAGGTCCTGGCCCGGGCCGCTCAATTGGATCTCATGTTCATTGCCGGATGCATGGTTCAGCCAGGGCATGATCAGCGCCCTCGAAGAAACGGGCCTCGGCATCGATGAATCTCGAGACCAGTTTTTCTGCCAGGGCCTGCCACCCCTTCCCTGTTCCTGTTGCCAACCACGGCCACCCGCTGGACCTCAATCACATCGCCGTCCCGCTTGATGTGCATCGTGCCCAGCGACTCCGCCAACCACCGGCTGGCCTCCTCCAAACCCGCTTTGGTCAACACCCGCACCGGGCGGGGCAACACCACGTTCAAGACCGATTCGAGGCCTTGAAGGGGATTTGGAGCTAGATATTCTGATTGAGCTCGTGCAGGAAGGACATGACTGCCTGGATATGACATAAAAAATCACAGTGAAGGCCGATCGATGCACCTCTCGAGTTCTCTTCAGTGGTTGCCACGCATGAGCCAAGCCCTAAGCTGAGAAGGTTCCGATTGCGGATCTTTGGGCGGTAATCCGCTGGCGCCAAGGCCGTAATTTCCATAGATGCAACAGAGTGACAATGTCAACAGAACTACCGGATTTATTTCTAAAGCCAGGCGTTGCCCGCAGCCTTTCCTCTCGGGTCTGTGCAGGCTTGATCGCTGTCGCAGCGGGGATGGTCGCCACCCCTGGGGCAGGGGCGGCTGAGGCTGAAGCGCTGGCGCTGCTCAAGGGGATGAACACTTACATGTCGGCGCAGCAGGCCATGTCATTCCGTTACGACGCCGATCTGGATGTCGTTACCTCAGAGCAGCAACGTCTCACTCTGGCCAGTTCCGGAACGGTGTCGCTGGCACGCCCCGGTCGCATCCGTGCCACCCGATCCACCGGTTTCGCCGACGTCGAAACGGTCTTCAACGGCTCCACCTTCACCCTGCTGGGCAAGAAGGCCAACGTCTACATGCAGGTTCCATTCAAGGGCACGATCGAAACCCTGGTGGATGAGCTCAAGGACAAGTACCGCAGACCGCTCCCGGCTGCGGACCTGTTGTTGCCGAATGCCTATGCCGAACTCACCGAGGGCGTCACGGATGTCAAGGATCTCGGCAGCGGCGTCGTGGGTGGTGTCGAGTGTGATCACCTCGCGTTCCGCAAAAAGGATGTCGATTTCCAGATCTGGATCGCCCAAGGGAAGCGCCCCTACCCCTGTCGCTACGTGATCACCTCCACGACGGTACCTGGCTCACCTCAGTACAGCGTTCAAATCAGTGACTTTCAGACGGGATCCGCGGCTGTCGGCCAGTCCTTCACCTTTGTTCCACCCCCGGGGGCCAGGGCCATCAGCAAGGATGAGTTGAAGACCATCAAGTCCATGGGCGAACTGCCCAGTCACTTCGTGCAACGAGGAACTCCATGACCACTACCCACAAGACTGCTGCTCTGCTTGCCGCCCTCGCCCTGGCTGGCTCAGGCCCGCTGCAGACCTTCCCAGGTCAGCTCCTGAATGCCCTGGTACCTCCGGCGCAAGCCATCGTCGGCCGTCCGCTCACGCCCGTCAGCGTGGCCGGAGTGGGCCGGCGCACCGTGCGTCGCTGTGCTGTTGGCGTCTACAACTGCTGACCCAGCGGCCCATCATGAGCCGCCCTGAGCTGCCCCACCTTCCTGATTGGTCTGCCCTGCCGGCGGACCTCAGGGAGCAGGTGGAGCAGTGCAATGCTGAAACCCAGTGGTTCTGGAAGGGACTGGAAGACAGCGAAGGTTTCGAGCGGTTGTTGATCACCATCCGCCATGCCCTCTCTGTATCTGCCTGCGCTGCAGACGCTCACCAGCTGGAAGTGCCTCCGTTTTGACGACATACTGAATGGCAGCACGGCGTCATCGCCTGCAGACCTTGCTCTGAACGTCCTACAGCCAGCCTTCCCGCAACCCCATGACCAGTGCGGCCACGCTCTACAAGCTGCAGAGGCTTCAATCCGTCGGCATCTTCGCGACCACGCCCTCAGAGGTGCTGATCCAGCTGGCTGAAGCCGTGGAGGAAGTGCATCTCACTGCGGGCCAGCTGCTGTTTTCCAAGGGGGATCTCGGCACCTCCATGTACGTGATCGTCAACGGCAGGGTGCGCATTCACATCGGTGACCAGACCGTGGTGGAGCTTGACGAAGGCGAAATCGTGGGGGAGTTGGCCGCGCTCGATCCCGAACCTCGCTCGGCTTCCGTCAGCGCGATCGATCCCACCACCCTTTACCGCATCGAGCAGGCCACTCTGCAGGCCCTGATGGCGGATCATCCGGAAATCGTTCAGGCCGTGATCAAGGAACTGGCCCAGCGCCTGCGCGACACCACCGCCCCCTATGGCTTCTCCTGATCGCCACCGGCTTCAGCGGCTGCTGGCGGCGCCGCCCCCGGCCTTGGCTCTGAAGCCACTCCAGACCGCGAGTTCCTCGATGGTCAGCAGGCCTTCACGCCGTTCACCATTGAGATCCCAGGTGGGGAACGCCCTGATCTTTGCCGCCTGGCAGCGTTCACGCCCGGCCTGATCCTTGTCGCATTCCACGTAAGGCAATCGCCGGCCCGCTTCGGTGCCGAACAGGTTCTTCTGATGGAAGCAGTGGGGACACCACCAGGCCCCGTAGAAGACCGCTCCCCGTGTGCGCAGGTGCTCCACCAGTGCCTTCTGCTCCGCCGTGGACGGGCTCACGGCTTCCCCGACGCTGCCGCTGGTGCTGCCCGATGGACTGCCACCTCGGGCGAGTGCCGGGTTGCGGCTGCTGCCGGCGGCCCCCACCAGCACCAGGCTCAGGCTCATCAGCGCAAGGGAAATCAGCCGGCTGGGCAGCCGGTGGCCGGATGGGGCGTCAGGCATGGACATCGCATGTTCAGATGATCCGAGGCTAAGGCTGCGTTCGGGCTTCCGCCCTTTCCGGGGCCACCTGTTCAAGCCGCGGGCTGGGACACTGGAGCTCAGATGCGCCGCCTCGCGAACCGATGAGCTTGCCTCGATGAGTGCCAACGGCTACCGCGACTATTTCAAGGTGCTGGGCATCGAGCGCAGCGCGGATGCCGATGCCGTCAAGCGTTCGTTTCGCAAGCTGGCCCGCCAGTACCACCCGGATGTGAACCCCGGTGATGCCACGGCCGAGGCCAAGTTCAAGGAGATCAGCGAGGCCTATGAGGTGCTCTCTGATCCCGACAAGCGTCGGCGCTACGAGCAGTTCGGCCAGTACTGGAGCCAGGCCGGTGGTGGGGCTGGCGGGGGGCCGGGCTTCGATGTGGATTTCGGCCGCTACGGCAACTTCGATGACTTCATCAACGACCTGCTGGGCCGTTTCGGTGGAGCCCAGGGCAGTTCCGGTTTCGGGGCAGGACCCGGTGGTTTCGGGTTCTCAGGCGGTTTTCCCGGCGGCTTCTCCAGCGGTTTCGGCGGACCGGCGACGGGTCGCAGCGGCACCCTCAACCTGGACGCGGAAGCCACCATCAGCCTCACCTTTGCCGAAGCGTTCCGCGGCTGCGAGCGCACCCTGGCCGTCAATGAGGAGCGGGTACAGGTGCGCATCCCGGCCGGGGTCCGGAGCGGCAGCCGCCTCCGGCTCAAGGGCAAGGGCAACCTGCAGCCCGGCACGGGCCGCCGCGGCGATCTCTATCTCAATCTTCAGCTCCAGGACCACCCGATCTGGCGCCTGGATGGCGATCAGCTGCGCGCCGATCTGCCCCTCAGCCTCGATGAGCTGGCCCTGGGCGGTGAGGTGAGGGTGGCCACCCCCGACGGGGAAGCCACCGTGCAGGTCCCCCCCGGCGTGGCCCTCGGCCGCAGCCTGCGCCTGAAGGGCAAGGGCTGGCCCGTCAAGGACGGCCGTGGCGATCTGTTGCTCAGCCTCACCCTCAAGCTGCCGGAGAACTTCAGCGACACCGAGAGGCAGCTGCTGGAGAAGCTGCGCGAGGTCCGCAGCCTCGATCCTCGCCGCGAGTGGATGAAGGCCGCCAGGCTCTGAAGCCACGCAACGGCCCATCGGTTGATCCAGCAGACTTCTCACGAAAGAGATTGGTCTGAGTTTGGCTCAGCAACGGCGGTGGTTCTGGTTGGCGATTCTGGTGATCGGAGTCTTGGTCGCCCTGAAGGCGGTTGTTCCGTCGGAACGAAGTTCGCCAAGGGCACTGGTTCAGGAGGAGTCCAGATTGGTGAACCCTGGGACCGAACTTGTCGACTTGAACGGAATCGGGATCGAGGTCGGCACGTTCATCGAGAACCTTCACAGTTTGTCGTTGCGGGAGAGGATCTTTAATGCCGAGGGGTTCTATTGGCTGGAATGGCCCAGGCAGGTGCAGAACCTGATGGAGGCTGAAGGAATCACCCCTCTTCAGCTGGTGGAGATGACCAATCAGGTGAATTCGTCATCCGCCCTGATCCAGCCGGATTCGGCAGCGCCGGTGGCCAGGCCTGGAGATCGTTTTTATCAACTCTTTCGTTTTTCTACGAGTCTTTACATCCCCGATGTCGATCTCAGGCGGTCACCGTTTGAACGCCTGGTTTTGCCACTGGTTCTTGAAGTTGTACCGGACGCATTGGCCCGTCAACAGGGGAATGTTGTGCTTGTTCCCGATGCCGATCCTGGTAACAGTAAGGTTGGTAGTAATGCATCGATCAATGGTTATGATATCGAGTCCATTCGCTCCGTATCGTCGCTGCACTCCTACGGTACAAACTGGGGGCTGGATCAGGGCGATCTGGATTACTCGCGCCTCAGCGTTCAGGTGGTGATGAGAGGGGATCCATTTTCCAGTTTCGTGACCTGGATCCTGCCGCTTCTGATCGTGATGCTGATTGTGTTGCTGGCCCCCCTGCTGGATGGGGAGCTCGGTGAAATCCGCCTGGCCATCCCCTCTACCGCCCTGCTGACTCTGATCTTTCTCCAGCAATCATACAAGGCTGAGTTGCCATCTCTGAGTTATCTTACCTTCCTTGATTTTCTCTATGCGTATTCCTACATTGTTTCGCTTGTGTTGTTCGTGCTGTTTCTGTGGGGCAGTAATGTTTATGCAG
This sequence comes from Synechococcus sp. UW140, assembly GCA_943369245.1. GTDB lineage: Bacteria > Cyanobacteriota > Cyanobacteriia > PCC-6307 > Cyanobiaceae > Regnicoccus_A. The sequence continues at coordinate 166,816 of CALRMN020000008.1, forward strand.
CATCTCTTGACCACCAGAAAGGTGATGCATTGAGAAGGATCAACGGCGTGGATAAAATTTATCAAATAAGTGCGCTGACTGGTTTTTTCATTGTTGCTATTCTTGCTTGGTTTGTTTGAAGACTGATTGCTTCAGGTTGTTTTTTCGAATTATTCTGAGCCTGTGGGGCTATAGGATTCAGAAACTGATTCTGGTTGCATGGAGCTTACCTACCGTCCCCGCCGCCTGCGCCGCACGCCGGCCCTCAGGGCCATGGTGCGTGAGTTTCAGCTGAGCCCGGCCGATTTCATTTACCCCCTCTTCGTCCATGAGGGGGCCACCAACGAGCCGATCGGCGCCATGCCCGGCGCCCAGCGCTGGAGTCTGGAGGGTCTGGTGGAGGAGGTGGGCCGCGCCTGGGATCTCGGTATCCGCTGTGTGGTTCTCTTCCCCAAGGTGGCCGATGGTCTCAAGACCGAAGACGGCGCTGAATGCTTCAACGAGGGTGGCCTGATCCCCCGGGCGATCCGGCGGCTCAAGCAGGACCATCCCGGCATGGCGATCATGACCGACGTGGCCCTGGACCCCTACTCCTGTGATGGCCACGACGGCATCGTCAGCTCTGAAGGCGAGGTGCTCAACGACGACACCGTGGCGATCCTCTGCCGCCAGGCGGTGGCCCAGGCTCGGGCGGGCGCTGATCTGATCGGCCCCAGCGACATGATGGATGGCCGCGTGGGCGCGATCCGTGAAGCCCTCGATGAGGAGGGCTTTGAGCACGTGGGAATCATCAGCTACACCGCCAAATACGCTTCTGCGTACTACGGCCCTTTCCGCGAAGCCCTGGATTCCGCCCCTCGCACCGACTCCAGCAAACCCATCCCCAGAGACAAGAGCACCTACCAGATGGATCCGGCCAATGGCCGCGAGTCGCTCACCGAAGCCCTGCTCGATGAGCAGGAGGGTGCCGACATCCTGATGGTGAAGCCAGGCCTGGCCTATCTCGACATCATCCACCGCCTGCGCGGCGAAACCGAACTTCCGATCGCCGCCTACAACGTGAGCGGTGAGTACTCCATGGTCAAGGCGGCCGCAGAGCGGGGCTGGATCGATGAGAGGGCGGTGGTGCTGGAAACCCTGCTCTGCTTCAAGCGGGCCGGGGCCGATCTGATCCTCACGTATCACGCCTGCGAGGCCGCCCGCTGGCTGCGTGAAGGCTGAGCCCGGCGGTGCAGAGCCAAGCCGGCCCAGCCGCGGTGGTGCCCACCGGCCACTCAGAATGGCGCCAGCGTCAGGGAACGGCCATGGCCGTGCAGCGACTGGGCCATGTGGCCGTGCGGGTGCAGGACATGGCCCGGGCCAAGGCCTTCTACGAGGCGCTCGGTCTGCGCGTCACCTGGGACGCCGATGACTGGGCCTACCTCCAGTCGCCCGAATCCGGCGATGGCATTGCCCTGCTTGCCCCCAGCTACCGCCAGGCCGGACCCCATTTCGCCTTCCACTTCGAGGACCGCGCCGGGGTGGCTCGGGTCCATGCCCAGCTGGAGGCCTCCGGGCACCGGGTCGGTCCCGTCCATGACCATCGAGATGGCACCGCTTCCTTCTATCTGCAGGATTCCGAGGGGAACTGGCTGGAGATGCTCTACGAGCCCCCCACCGGAATTGCCTCCAACACCGGTCAGGCGGTGATTCCGCTCCGGAGTCGATCCCAGGCCGGACGAGGGCAGGAGCCGGTTTGAGCCCCGCCGCCATGACGGCGATCGCCGCCGAAGCCCTGGAACTGCTCGAGTGGGAACGGCTCGGTCACCACCTGGCCAGCTTCGCGAGCACCAGCGCCGGCGCCGCCCACTGCCGGGCCCTGCCCCTGGCTGCCGATCGCGCCGAGAGTCTGCGCCTGCTCGCGGAAACCAGCGAGCTGCTGGGTCTCGATGGTCTGATCGAGGGCGGGCTCAGCTTCCAGGGTGCCGCCGATTTCAGCGGCACCCTTCGCCATTGCGTCAAGGGGGGCACAGCCGGAGGCGAAGACCTGCTGGCGGTGGCCTCCACCCAGGCGGTGGCCCGCCGCCTGCGCCGCCAGATCGAGGCTCCCGAGCTGCGCCCCGTCTGCGCCCTGCTCATGCGCGATCTGCGCACCCTGCCCGAGCTGGAGCAGCGCCTGCGCTTCTGCCTGGAGGAGGGTGGCCGGGTGGCGGACCGGGCCAGCCCGGAGCTGGCTGGCGTGCGCCAGCAGCTGGCCGGCCTGCGCCAGCAGCGCCGCGATCGGCTCCAGGAGCTGATGCGCCGCCAGGGGGGACTGCTCCAGGACAGCGTCATCGCTGAGCGCAACGGCCGCCCTGTGCTGGCGGTGAAGGTGACGGCCGCGTCCCAGCTGCCGGGTCTGGTGCATGACACCTCCGCCTCGGGCAGCACCGTGTTCATCGAGCCGAAGGCGGTGATCACGCTCGGCAACCAGATCCGGGAACTGGAAGGGCGGGAGCGCCAGGAGGAATGGCGGGTGCTCGCCGGCCTCAGTGCCCTGGTGGCCGAGGAGGCGCCAGCCCTTGAGGAGCTGCACCGGGTGCTGGTGGCCCTCGATGTCGCCCTGGCCAGGGCCCGCTATGGCCAATGGCTGGGGGCCGTGCGCCCGGAACTCTCGGCCGACCCCCAGGCTCCAGTCCTGCTGCGCGATCTGCGCCATCCCTTGCTGCTCTGGCAGGAGCGCCGCGGCGGTGAGGCCAAGGTGGTGCCGGTCACGGTGTCGGTGGGCGCGGAGCTGCGGGTTGTGGCGATCACCGGCCCCAACACCGGCGGCAAGACCGTGACACTCAAGAGCGTGGGTCTGGCGGCCCTGATGGCCCGGGCTGGACTGTTCCTGCCCTGCTCCGGCACTCCCCACCTGCCCTGGTGCTCCCTGGTGCTGGCCGACATCGGCGATGAGCAGTCGTTGCAGCAGAACCTCTCCACCTTCAGCGGCCATGTGCGCCGCATCGCCCGCATCCTTGAAGCGCTGGACTCCCCCACGGCACCCGGCGCCACCCTGGTGCTGCTGGACGAGGTGGGGGCCGGCACCGATCCCACGGAAGGCACGGCCCTGGCGATTGCCCTGCTGCGCCATCTGGCGGAGCGGGCCCGGCTGACCATCGCCACCACCCACTTCGGTGAGCTCAAGGCGCTCAAGTACGCCGACAGCCGCTTCGAGAACGCCTCGGTGGCCTTTGACAGCGACACCCTCTCCCCCACGTACCACCTGCAATGGGGGATCCCCGGACGCAGCAATGCCCTGGCGATCGCCAGTCGCCTGGGCCTGGATCAGGCCGTGATCGCCGAGGCCAATGGCTTGCTTGCGCCCCGGGGCGAGGGTGAACTGAATCAGGTGATCCGCGGACTCGAAGACCAGCGCCGCCGCCAGCAGGAGGCGGCCGAGGAGGCGGCGGCTCTGCTGGCGCGCACTGAATTGCTGCATGAGGAGCTGCTGCAGCGCTGGCAGCAGCAGCAGGAGCAGTCGGCGGAACTCCAGGAGCAGCGGCGCCAGGCCCTGGAGCGCTCGATCCGCGACGGGCAGCAGGAAGTGCGGCGCATCATCAGACGGCTGCGCCAGGGCGGCGGCGATGGCGAGCGGGCCCGCCAGGCCGGAGTGCGGCTCAAGCAGCTCCAGGAGGAGCACACGCCCCAGCCCCGGCGCCGGGCCACCAGCGGCTGGCGGCCGGTGGTGGGGGAGCGCATTCGCCTGCTCTCCCTGGGCAAGGCGGCCCAGGTGCTGGCGATCAGCGCGGATGGCCGCGAACTGAGCGTGCGCTGCGGTGTGCTGCGGCTGCAGGTGGATCTCTCCGGCATCGAGAGCCTGGAGGGGGAGAAGCCCTCCCCGCCCGAGCCGGCTCAGCCCGTGATCGAGGTACGCGCCAGCGGGCGCCACCTGGGCGGCTCAGGCCCCCAGGTGCGCAGTGAACGCAACACCGTCGATGTGCGCGGAATGCGGGTGCATGAAGCGGAAGCCGCGGTGGAGGAGCAACTGCGCAACGCCAATGGCCCCCTCTGGGTGATCCATGGCGTCGGCACCGGCAAGCTCAAGCGTGGTCTGCGTCAATGGCTGGCGAGCGTGCCCTGGGTGGAGCGGGTCAGTGATGCCGAGCGAGGGGATGGCGGTCAGGGCTGCAGCGTGATCTGGCCGAAATGAGGGTCCGCTTCAGTTCAGTTCCGGCAGCACAATCTCGATCTCGTCCTGATGTCCCCTGGAGCCGGCCTTGGTAAGGGTCGGATCGGGCCTGGGCAGGGACTCGCCGTTGGCCTCAAAAAAGCGCCATCCCTGGGGATCGATGTCCAGGTGGATCGTCTGACCTGCCGCCAGGCGCTGACCCGGGTCGGTGCGCACCTGAATCAGATGGCTGCCCTCGATCAGGCGGCAACTGATCAGCACTTCATTGCCGAGGGCCTCGAGATGAGTGATCTCCGCCGCCAGGTTGCGGTTGGTGGCGGGCGCCAGCTTGAAGTGCTCCGCCCGCAGACCGGCGGTGAGGTTGCCGCCACCGGCCCGGGCTTCGAGGGCCTGGGCCATCTCCCCTTCCACCAGAAAGCGACGACCGGCGAGCTGAACCTGATCGGCTCCAGCCTGCTCCACCGGCAGCAGATTCATGGGCGGGCTGCCGATGAACTGGGCCACGAACAGGTTGGCGGGATGCTCGTAGAGCTCCATCGGGGTCCCCAGCTGCTGCAGTCGTCCCTGGTTGAGCACGGCGATGCGGTGGCCCATCGTCATCGCCTCCACCTGGTCGTGGGTGACATACAGGGTGGTGATACCCAGCTCTCGCTGCAGCGCCACGATCTGCGCCCTGGTGCCGGTGCGGAGCTTGGCGTCGAGGTTGCTGAGGGGCTCATCCATCAGGAACACCTTCGGCTGGCGGGCGATGGCCCGTCCCAGGGCCACCCGTTGCTTCTGGCCGCCGGAGAGTTCCTTGGGCAGGCGCTCGAGCAATGGGGTGAGCTCCAGTTGCTGAGCCACCGCCTTGATCCGCTCCTCGATCCGCCGCTCCCGCTCCGAGGCGACCCTCAGCCCGGTGGGCAGGCGCCTCGTGAAGCGGTGCAGTCCGTCCTGCAGATGCTGGAAGGTGGTCCTGGGCCGGCTGCGCCGCAGCCCGAAGCCGATGTTGTCGGCCACGCTCAGGTGTGGGTAAAGGGCGTAGCTCTGAAACACCATCGCCACGTCCCGCTGGGCCGGCCGCAGGCCGTTCACGGCGCGCTCCCCTACCAGGATCTCACCGCTGCTGGGAGTTTCCAGGCCCGCCAGGATGCGCAGCAGGGTGCTTTTGCCACAGCCCGACGGCCCCACCAGCACCAGGAATTCGCCGTCGTGCACGGTCAGATCCAGCTGCCGCAGCACCTCCACCGGCGCACTGCCCCGCCGGGCAGGGAAGGTCTTGCTGACCTTCTGGAAGCGCACCTCAGCCAACATCAGCCCTCCGACCGGCCGATCCTAGGGTTGGTGATCCATCCGGCCCAGTCTCTGCGGTCTTCCCTTGCAGTTCATTGATCAAGCCCGCATTGCGGTCCAGGGCGGCCGCGGCGGAGATGGCATCGTCGCTTTCAGGCGAGAAAAATACGTTCCCGCCGGAGGTCCGTCCGGCGGCGATGGTGGGCATGGCGGCACCGTTTGGCTCGAGGCCGATCCGAATCTGCAGACCCTGCTCGACTTCAAGTACAAGCGGCTGTTCGAGGCCCCGGAAGGACGCCGCGGAGGACCCAACAGGCGCAGTGGTGCCAGTGGCGACGACCTGGTGATCCGGGTGCCCTGCGGCACCGAAGTGCGTCTGCAGGACAGCGAGGAGCTGCTCGGTGACCTCACCGAACCGGGTGACCGGCTGCGGGTGGCTGCCGGGGGACGTGGCGGCCTCGGCAACGCCCACTATCTGAGCAACCGCAACCGGGCTCCGGAGAAGTGCACCGAGGGCAAGGACGGTGAGGAGCGCCAGCTGCAACTGGAGCTCAAGCTGCTGGCGGAGGTGGGGATCATCGGCCTGCCCAATGCGGGCAAGAGCACCCTGATCAGTGTGCTCTCCGCCGCGAAGCCCAAGATTGCCGATTACCCATTCACCACCCTGGTTCCCAACCTGGGGGTGGTGCGCAGGCCCAGCGGCGATGGCACCGTCTTCGCCGACATTCCGGGCCTGATCGCCGGCGCGGCCCAGGGGGCCGGCCTCGGCCACGACTTCCTGCGACACATCGAGCGCACCCGCCTGCTGGTGCACCTGGTGGATGCCTCCAGCGCCGATGTCACCAGCGACCTGGCGGTGGTGGAGCAGGAGCTGAAGGCCTACGGCCATGGCCTCGATCAGCGACCCAGGATCCTGGCTCTCAACAAAATGGAACTGTTGCCGACCGATCAGCTGGAGGCCGCCCGTGCCGCCCTGGCTGCTCTGTGGGGCGGCGAGGTGCTGCTGATCTCGGCGGCCACCAATTCGGGTCTCGACGGACTTCTCGCTGAGGTCTGGAAGGAGCTCGGAATCCAGTGAGGGCGAGGGCTCCAGGATCGGATCCCATCCCATCCCCCCCCTCAGACGGGAGATCGGTCAGCCTGATCAGTCGTCATAGACCCGGCATTCGGGAGCTTCTGGGTTGAGATCGCAATAGACCTCGAGGGAATTGGGATCGTGATCGTCTTCGGGGTGATGCGATTTGTATTCCTCGAGCGACTTGAGTTCGTCTTCGAGGTGGCGCACCTTCGCCTCGTTGCCGACGGCTTTGGCCGTTTCGATCTCGATCTGATCCTTGCGGATGTGCTCGTCGATGGAAGTCATAGGAAGGCCGGCCTTCGGCTACCGGAGCTTTTCGGAACCACCATACGGGCCCCCACCCGTGCTCCGGGGGCAATGTGATCCAGCGCTGATCAAGCGCCCAGCTCACTGAGCTCCAGCCAGCGTTCCTCGCCGCGCTCGATGCGCTCCAGCAGGGCGGCGAGGTCGTGGGTGAGGCTCTCCAGGCGTGAGTAGTCGCCGCCGGCGCCGCCTGCCAGGTCCTGCTCCAGTTGGGCCCGCCGCGCTTCCCATTCCGGCAGCGACTGCTCCAGCTCCTCCAGTTCCCGGTTCTGCTTGAAGCTGCGGCGCCTGGGTGCTGGGGCGGCCGGCGCCTGGACCGCTGCGGCCGAAGACGCGGAGGGAATGGGCGCCGCTGCCGCCGTGCCCGCTGAGGGTGCCGCTGCCGCCCGCTCCAGGTAGGCGCTGTAGTTGCCCTCGTGCCGCCTGAGTTCTCCGGCTTCGAAGCAGAACAAGCGGTCCACGGTGCGGTCGAGGAAGTAGCGGTCGTGGGAGACCACCACCACGCAGCCACGGAAATCCTCCAGGAAGTCTTCGAGCACCGTGAGGGTGTGCACGTCGAGGTCGTTGGTGGGCTCATCGAGCAGCAGCACGTTGGGGGCGCTGATCAGCAGCCGGCAGAGGTAGAGCCGCCGCCGCTCACCGCCTGAGAGGCGCCCGATGGGGCTGTGCTGCTGGGCGGGAGGGAACAGGAACCGCTCCAGCAGCTGGGAGGCGCTCACGGCCACCCCGCCCACCTCGATGCGGCTGGCTTCCTCCTGCACATAGTCGATGAGTTTGCGCTCCAGCCCCCGGCCGCTGGAGAGCCCCTCAGCCTGTTGATCGAAGTAGGCCAGCTTCACCGTGCTGCCCAGTTCCAGGCGTCCCTGCTGGGGCTGGCGGCGGCCGGCGATCAGATCGAGCAGGGTGGATTTCCCCGAACCGTTGGCCCCGATGATCCCCACCCGGTCCTCGGGGCTGAAGTCGTAGCTGAAATCGCGCAGCAGGGGCGGCTCCGCCCCAGGTGCTCCGTCGGCAGGACCCGAGCTCGGTTCGGCCCACACGCTGAGATGTTCCGCGCTGATGGCCTTCTTGCCGAGGCGGCGATGGGCGGTGGCCAGGCTGAGCTGTCCCTTGCTCTGGCGTTTCGGGGCCTCCTGCATGGCCTCGATCCGCTGGATCCGGGCCTTCTGCTTGGTGCTGCGGGCCTGGGGACCGCGGCGCAGCCACTCCAGTTCCCGCCGCAGGGCCCCCTTGAACTTGGCGGCGCCCGCCGCTTCGATCGCCTCCTCGTCGGCCTTGGTCTGCAGGTAGGTGGCGTAGTTGCCGGGATAGCTGCGGGCCACGCCCCGGTCCACCTCGACGATGCGGCGCGCGACCCGGTCAAGCACGTAGCGGTCGTGGGTGATCAGCACCAGGGCCCCGGGGAAGCGCTCCAGCTGTCCCTGCAGCCATTCGATGCAGAGGGCGTCGAGGTGGTTGGTGGGCTCATCGAGCAGGAGCACATCGGGCTCGGCCACCAGGGCCGCGGCCAGGGCCAGCCGCTTGCGGAATCCACCGGAAAGGTCGCCCACCCGCCGGTGCACGTCGCTGATGCCCAGGCGCTCAAGCACCTCGCGGCACTGCTGCTCCAGGCTCCAGGCGTTGGCCTGATCCATGCGTTCCTGCAGGTCGCTGAGCTCCCCCAGCAGGGCCTGATCCGCGGGGTCGTTCGCCAGGTCCTGGCTCACTTCCGTGAAGCGGCGCAGCAGCGCCATCTTCTCGCCGCTGTCCTCGAACACCTGTTCCAGAACGGTGCGCTCGGGATCGAGTTCCGGCTCCTGGGCCACCATCACCACCTTGAGCCGCCCCGAGCAGCGCCGCTCCCCTTCCCCGGGCGGTTCCAGGCCCGCCAGCAGCCGCAGCAGGGTGGATTTACCGGCGCCGTTCGGGCCGATCAGCCCCAGGCGGTCACGCTCCTGCAGGTGCAGGTTGAGGTCTTCAAAGAGGGTGCGAAGGCCGAAGTCCTTGCTGACCCCCACCAGGCTGATCAGGGTCACGCTCGCGAGGGAGGCCTCTGGCTCTCCAGGTAAGCAAAGACGCTTTTGTCGCCCACATCGGCGGCAGCCTGCATGGGGAATTTGCGCAGGGTCAGGACCAGCAGCAGCGCCGCCTCGACCGCCATCAGGGTGAAGGTGGTGCGGTCATCGAGCAGGCCCGCCAGGCGGCCCAGCAGCGCCACCGGCAGCAGCAGGGTCACCCCGATCGCTTCGGGCCGCTGGAAGCAGAAGAATTCCTTGAAGCCCACGCCCGCCAGGGCTGCGAAAAACGGCCCCACAGCCCAGATCCAGCGGGAGTCGGCCGCAAGGGTGTCGAGCATGGCGCCCTGGCCAGGACGCAGGGCCAGGGCCACCCCGCCGGCACACCCCAGCAACCAGAACAGCTGCAGAGCCCGGTGCAGCGGACGCAGATAGATGTGAATCCAGCGCAAGGCCAGCCCCAGCCCCACGGCCATCAGCAGCAGCCAGGGCCAGAGCCCCTGGCTGCCCCAGTTGGCCCACTGCAACAGCAGGCCAGCCTGGGCCAGGGCCACTCCCAGCAGGGCCAGGCGGTAGCCGAGCACTTCGCGGCGGTCGAGGGCCGTGATCGTGAACGGTCCATAGACGCCCTCGAACACCGGATCGTCCGGGCTGCCCTCGGGATGGGATCGATCGGTCATGGCTGGGGTCGCTCGGGAGCAGGGCCTGCCACCAGTGTGGCCAGATCCGCGCCCGCTGGAACGATCCCCGAGGGGTGCAGGGGAAAGAGGGCGCCGAAGTAGTCGCGGCGCCACGAGTACGGGAAGCAGGTGGCGGCGACCCCGGGGAGGGCGTGGAGGCGGGCGCGCCAGGCCATCAGGGCAGGAAAACTCCAGAGGGGGCGGCGGCTGCAGCCGAACAGGGGGGCATAGACCAGCTCCAGGCGGATCAGGGTGGGGAAGAGCACCACATCCGCCAGGGTGAGCCGGTCGCCGCACAGCCAGGGGCCGCCCCGCTCCAGGGCTGTCTCCGCCGCCTCCAGAGTGGCGAACAGCTCAGCTTCGGCCCGGTCATAGGCGGCCTGGGTCCGCGCGAAACCGCAGCGGTAGACCCCATCGTTCACCGTGCTCTGCAGCCGCTGCCGCCAGTGGCCGATGGCTTCCGCCCGGTCCTCGGGCAGCAGATCCGGAGCTCCCTCTGGCGCGGGCCAGCGGTTGAGCAGTTCGATCAGTCGGGCGCTCTCGTTCACCAGGATGCGGCGGCCGGGGCGGTCGTAGAGGGCGGGCACCGTGGCCCGGGCTTTTGGGTCACCTCCACTGCGGCGGTAGAGATCCACCAGGGCTGTGGCCCCGTCGAAGGGGTTGTCGAAGCGCCAGCGGCCCGCCTGGGGATCGGGTTCCACCATCACCAGCTCCAGGCTGCCGGCGAGCTGGCGCAGGCTCCACACCAGCCAGGCCCTGTGAGCCCAGGGGCAGCTGCGCCCCACGATCAGCGCATGAACGCCGGTGTCGCCGGCTGTGGCCGGCAGCTCCGGAGCGGAGGCGAAGGCGCTCTCAGGCCGCCGGTAGTTCCCGGCCGCGTCAGCTGGACCGAGACCCTTCATCAGCTGCTGCCACTGGCAGTGCCAGGCGGCGCGCACGCTGGCGACCAGCAGGGGTGGAACGGCCATGGGTGTCTCCGGGCGCTGCCTCCGACTCTGGCCCGCGGCGGCCTCACGCTGCGCCAGGCTGGCCTCAGATCCGATCCGCAGGAGGCGTGGTGATGGGCGCGGCAGAGGTTCTGGTGGTGGCCGGCACCCATGGCAATGAGCGCAACGCCCCCTGGCTGCTCGACCACTGGCTGGCTCACCCCGGCGCCCTCGATGCCGCCGGCCTGGCGTTGCAGCTGGTGATGGGCAATCCCGGAGCCCTCGCCGCAGGCCGCCGCTACCTTGATCGCGATCTGAACCGCTCCTTCACCAGCGCCCTGCTCGAGGCATCGGGCCCGGCTGACCGGGAGGTGCAGCGGGCCCGCGAGCTGCTGGCCCTGCACGGACCGGCCGGATCGCGGCCCTGTGCCCTTGTGCTTGATCTGCACAGCACCACCGCCGCCATGGGCAATTCCCTGGTGGTGTACGGGCGGAGGCCTGCGGATCTGGCCTTGGCGGCGGGCATCCAGGCGCTGCTGGGTTTACCGATCTACCTGCATGAGGCCGATGCCAGCCAACAGGGCTTTCTGCTGGAGCGCTGGCCCTGCGGCCTGGTGATCGAGGTGGGCCCGGTGCCTCAGGGGGTGGTCAATGCCGCGATCTGTCACCAGACCCAGCGGGCCCTGGAGGCCGCTCTGGCGGTGCTGGCCTCGGCTCGGCGAGGTGATCTGACCCTGCCCCGGGGTCTCACGGTGCACCGCCACCTGGGCAGCCTCGATCTGCCGCGGCATCCCGACGGCCGCCCGGCTGCCTGCCTGCATCCGCTGCGTCAGCACCGAGACTGGCAGGTGATCCGCCCCGGCGATCCCCTCTTCGTCACGGCGGGCGGTGAAACCCTTCGCTATCAGCCCACCGATCCGGAGCCGCTCTGGCCGGTGTTCATCAATGAGGCGGCCTACGGTGAAAAGGGCATCGCCCTCAGCCTGACCCGCCGGGAACGCTGGCCCTGCGAGGACCCCTGGGCAGAGGGCCTGCAGCAACTCGCCAGACATATCGCCTGGGCACCAGGCTGATCTGCCAGCGATCAGATCGCCGGGGCGGCGGGTTCAGGCTGAGGGGTTGGTGCCTGCTGAGGGGCCGGTTCCTGGGGACGGGGGGCTCCGTTGTAGATCACCTTCACCACGGAGCGACCATCGGCGGAGACTTCGATCTCGGTTTCGGCTGTGGGCGCCAGCCCCAGGATCTGCCAGCCCGGAGGCCCTCCCAGGAAGCGGAAGATGTACCCATTGGCGTCGCCCCTGATCAGGCAGTTGCTGCCACCGCGGTTGTACATGCAGGCATCTGGCCGGTAGACCGTCAGGCCACCATTGAGGCGCTCTGCGTACATGCGGGCCACATTGGTGGCCCGCTGGCGGGTGAAGGGGAAGAGCTCGTAGCTGTCCTGGGCCAGGGATGGCGTGGCCGACAGGATGGCCAGGCAGGCCGAGAGGGCAAGGAGTTGGCGCATGAATGTCACGATGGAACAGGCGCGCTCGGCTTAGGGGTTGACCGTGTCCAGATCAGCCACAGGCCCAGGTGCCCTGCTCCTTGGTGCAGGGCAGATCCGTCGTGCTGCCGTCGGCCCAGTAGATCCGCAGGCGGTCGTCCTGGCTGTCCATCCGGAAGGTCAGCGACTTGACGACCCCGGCAGGCGGCTTTCCGGAGGGGTCGGCGGGATCCGGGCGGGCTGGGCTCGCCAGGCGCTGTTCGATCTGCTGGAGGCGTTGCTCCATTTGCTCCAGGCGCTGACTTTCCTTGGACGGGGTACCGGGACAGCCGGCAAGACCCAGTGCGAGCAGAGCCAGGCCCCCGGCGATGAGGGGTCTCGAGGCGCGTGGAGGCACAGGCATCGCCGCGGCGGATCGAATGGGTGTTCCGAACAGTTAGCAAGAGCGTCAGGTGTTGACCAGGCGCTCACTCCAGTAGATGACGGCTCCGAGGCGTTCCAGTTGGAGCCGGCGCTGGCGCGCCTGGCTGACGGGCATGGTTTCGGCGGAGCGGTTGCCGCCCAGATCCCAGCAGATCAGGACCATGGGTTCACCTTCTCGAAGGGGATAAAGAAAATCTTAAGCCCGTTTGGTGCGCCTTGGTACGGATTCCCATCGGAATGTCGCGATGGCAACACGCGTTCGTTGCTCATTGGCCGCTTGGGCCGGCTGGGGTCGATGGATAGCCCCTGGAGGCACCAGGACAGTCCTTGCCTGAGCTCGATCCACCCGGAAGCAAACCTTAAGCGCTTCACACATCCCGCAACGTCCTGTTACATTTAGACAGGCGAAGGGCTTTCGGGCCCACCGGACGGGTTTCCCGCTCCGGCATGTCGTCTTACCTAACCGACCCCTCACGGGGCCACACCTCTCGCTCTCATGACCACCACCCTTCAGCAACGCCAGGGCGCGTCTGCCTGGAGCCAGTTCTGCGAGTGGGTCACCTCCACCAAC
>CALRMN020000009.1:0-133407 GCA_943369245.1 Synechococcus sp. UW140
CAAGACCACCGAGTTTTGCGTTGCCATGTGACCGGGCAGGCGAAGGGCTCTTTCAGATACCGATGAAGGCCGACTGTTGGATCTGGTGGAATCAGCCAAGGCCCACTTCCGTGCCAATGGCGAACTCCCATTCCGCTTTGGTTGGTTGGTGAGTCTGACCCCCCCCCTCCACAAGAAGCAGGTCATGGGATGGCAGCTTTCTACTGCGGCTCTGAGCCTCTCATGCCTCTCTCCCCACGTGATGGCCTACAACCTGATCACCCTGAGCAATGCGATCAAACCGGCGTTGGAGGCGAAATGTACGACTAATTGCACGAGGTGCATCCCCCAATGGCCAAGAGAGCTGATAAACCAAGATTAAATCTCTGTAATCCTGCTGTCTCTGGGGACCTGTAAATGTCGAACCCACAAAATTAGCCAGAAATCAACTGCGAGCTGGGGCACATGTGTTCGACATGTCAGCTCACCGCACACTCCTAAGGCGTAACTAGGCAGCGGGTGAACGTATTGTTACTGCGGTAAAATAGAGCAAACTGGTTGGTAGCCGAGAACCAGACCAGCTCAGCGCCTCTTGTCCGCGATGAAATTCTTTTAGGGCTGCCGACGACCAACTGTCCACCGCTTGCTGTTACCGATAATGTGTAAGAGGCTTGGCGTCTTAAGGATCTTTCGTTCATGTAGTAATGGAGTACGGTCTTGCGGCTGTCGGCTTCTGTCCGGTAGTGAGAAGTTAGTTGCCCGCTTACGTTCTTTAGGAGTCTGAGCGGGCCACCGGATGGGGATTGTGAAAAGACGGAGATAGTTCCATTTTGGCTGCCGGCAACTCCTGTGCCCACATACAAGACAATTTCGTTTGTGACGGGGTGAAGAATGGCGCTGAGGACTTCCCTGGAATTTCCTGGAGCCGCTGTGTTAGCCAGCCTGATCAGTGAGCCAGGTGTGAAGCCACCATTCCCGTCAATTGCGGCTTCGTAAATGCCAGGGCCAAGGGTTGGACTATTGGCCGTCATGAAGACATATCCATCTCGTGGACTCAAGCCGAAAGATGTGAATGTCAGTCCTGCCGATGTCATTGTGGACTTTAGGTTTGTCAGACTGCCGCCAGTAAGTGAGCCGATGAACTTGTCGAAATTTTCAGGGAACTCGACGTAGGTGTACTGCTTGAAGATCATCCCCGCACCGGGGTAATGCCCATCAATCGTTGGGCCAAGTGCTGGAGCGTTGGTACCGACTTCAGAGCCGCTGTTACTGAACGCGAAATCGTTCCAGGCCAGCGGCGGATTTGAGCGGAAGACACCGTGAACACCCCCAGGGCCGGCGTACAGGATGCCGACTCTGCCGTCAGGCTTCTGCACGACCTCGGGGCCATTGACGACGGATTGACCCAGCCAGTTGGTGGCGACGGTGGTCAGGGAGCCAGCGATCACATTACCGCTGGTGCCGTCGATTCGGGCCACCACGACTCTGCCTGCGCCATTGACACTGTTGGCGGTATAGATGAGGTTGCCTGAGGGATCCTGCGGGTCCCTGCTCACCTCGAAGTCGCCATTGATGTTGCTGACGACTCTGTTTGGGTCGGCGTTATTGCAACCCGATGTGATGGCCAGTGCCGCTGGAGAGTGAAGGGTGACGCTTGTGAGAAGCGCCGCCGTGAGCCTGATGATGTTCATTGCGGATACGTTGTAATCATTCCCTCTCCAGTGACGACGTGGCCTGATCACTATGGTCGTGTTTCATGAGGGCTGTTTTCGGTCTATTGCCCAAACTCAGATGCGTAACCCTATTGTCGAGTCTTCTTAAAAGTCTGTAGCAATCTGCAGGGCTTCCCCCGGCATTGAGGGCAAGCCTGGGATGGTCCCGCCATGCTGGTTCACAGCGCAGCAGAAGGCAGAGGCCGTGGATCCTTGTCTGTAGGAGGGCCTCTCCTGTACTGACAGAGGTGAGCCCATCGCTCTTCTCTCAGGCAGCCTGGCCCGCTGGGTGTTCAGCCCAGCATCGATTGCCAGGAGCGCACCGAGCTCAACCGGCTCCACACGCAGCACCGTGAGCTCAGGAGTGAGCAGGATTGATTAAGGCTTGCGGCAGCGCTCACTGCCAATGAGCAGCTGCCGCCGAGAGGTTTCGCCTGATTGTTCAACTCGCAGATCAGCACTCCGTCACTTGGCGCTGCAGGCACCTGGGCGTGGCCTGCAGTGCTTCCAAGGCCTGGAGGCAGCGGCAGGAGGTGCCTGTATCACCGCTGAGATCAAGCCAGTGTTTCAGGCGCCCCAGGTGGTGGTGGAGTGCTTTCTGCAGCAGGACTTCCAGCCCCCAGCGCCGTATCGCTGCTGAGAGAGAGTCATCATCTATATCCGCACCACGGCGGGCTGGCGCGATCTGGCCGTGCGGATCGAGGGTTGCTACAAGCGCCAGCGTCGTCATTCAACGATCGCTGACCACAGACGGATCAATGACGAGCAGCGGCTCACCACTGTCACTTAAGCAAGATAAACATTCACTGGAAAAGGCGGTTTGCATGCTCGCCTTGTTCTGGTGATTTTGTGATAATCGGCTCGGGTCTGAGAGTCGCAGGCCCGAGCCTCGGCTCTGGATTCAGAGCACGCCGCGGGAGGCCAGACCCTGGATGGCGCCGATGCCGAAGATGTGCCCCAGGCTGGTGGTGGCCAGCAGGGAGGCATGGCTCAGGCCACCGAAGAACTGGGCGTTGGGCAGCTGGGCACCTTCGGAGGGGTACTTGATGGTGGCCTTGCCGATGCCAATGGCGATCACGTTGCACACGATCATCACCAACGCCACCTTCGGCGACCAGGTCAGCGAGGCGGGCGCCATGGCGAGAAGAGGAGCGATCATGGTCGATCAAAAACTGACGCCCCATCCTGCGGGGGAACGGCGGGCTGTTCACCGGCGCTTAAGACTTGTTCACTGCTCCGGCCCCGATGGCTCCTGGCCGCCACGGCTGAAGCCCCAGAGCACCAGCAGGTTGGCCAAGGTCAGGAAGGACTCCGCCCCCCCATGCAGGGCGTCCACATCGGCCAGCTTCCGGCCGAAACGCTGCTCCGCCACCACTGAGGCGGCGATGGTGACTGCCACGAACACCAGGGTGAACTGGAAGCCGCGCAGGGCCAGCGGCGGGAAACGCCTGCTGGCCGAGGCCCAGCGCAGGAAGGCCAGATAGGGCAGCAGCGACAGCACGAACAGGGGGCCGGGATCCACAGCAGCGAGCGAGGCCAGCCAGCCTCCGGCCGGCGAGACGGCGGCGATGGTCCCCAAGACATTCACGACCGGCTCCGCTCGGGCAGCAGCGTCCAGGCGGCCGCCGCCATGGCCACGTTGCCCAACAGGGTGGTGCCGGCCTGGAACACCACCAGACCCTGGAGCTCCGCTGGATTGTCGAACAGATGCCAGGTGCAGGCGGCCATGGCGCTGACCAGGGCTGGCAGCATGGCCAGGGCGAGCCAGCGCCATTCGGTTTCGCTTCGGCGCTCACCCCAGTGGATCACGGCTGCCATGGCCAGGATCCACTCCAGGACCGAGGCCACATGGATCCACCAGGTGGGCAGTGAAAGGGCATGCATGGCGCCCGGCACCCACGTGGACCAGCAATGTACGGAACCCAGGACTCAGGTGGAGAGTGGGTGCGCCCTGAGGTCTGAGGGGGCATCATCCGATTCGCTGGGCCTGAGCCATGGGGTCAAACCGCCAATGCCTCGGGCGCAGGCTTCTGCATGGCGTCTCAGCGGTGCTGGCGCTGGTCCCTGGATTGATGACTGTGTCAGCCGTCGCCGGCAGACCGTCCTGGGTCCATCTATCCGCATGTGCCAGCTGAGATCCAGCGGGAGGTGGAGACCTATGCCATGGAGCAGCGCACGGCCATGGACGTTGTCGGTGGCTGTAGCCATGGAGGTGTGCTCGGCATCCCCTCGCCGTTTGAGCGCCTGAAGCTGCCGGCTGGCTGGGACGTGCTCGGGGAGGTGCTGGCCTGTCCGGCTCCCCCTGGGTATTGGACTTCGGAGCGGGTCGCCTTGGAGTGGTGGAGGTCGCCGCAGCACCGTCGTATCGCCTACGGAAAGCCACTGGCCTCCCATCTGGCCTGCAGTTGGGTGCGCAGGGGCTTGATGGGGGTGAGCCGTGAGTCGGTGCTTTGCGTGGTGTTCACGGCCAGTGCCGCTGGACCTGGTCAGCCATGAAAAACCCCCGTCCGGACTCGAGGACGGGGGTTGCGGGGATGCTGATCGGCGCAGCTCAGCCGAGGCCGATCTGGCCCAGGATGCCCTGGCCGGTGAGCAGCTCGGTGGCGAGGCCAATCACGAAGCCGAGCATGGCCAGGCGGCCATTCCAGGTTTCAGCGAAGGAGACGAAACCGAAGCGGGAATCGGAGCTGGACATTGCATGTGAAGCAGTGTTGCGAGAATTGTAACAGGAGGTAACCGGTCTTGTCGTGGTCCGGGAGGGCATCCCGGGCACCTGGGGCCTTTGGTTGGTCGTCCCTGCTCCCGTAGCCTCCGTTCAGATCGAATCGGGTGTGCGGTGGCGCCAGCGCAGAAGGGGGTTCGACCGCTGCTCTGCGGCTACTACGGCGAGCACAACCTCGGCGACGACGCCCTGCTCACCGCCCTGCTGGCCCAGCTGCCCGAGGGCTGCGGTCCCCTCGTCACCGCCTTCGATCAGGGGGAGGTGCAGCAGCGCCTGGGAGTGCGCACCTGTGCGCGGAGGGATTTCGCGGCGGTTCGCCGTGCTCTCGACCGCTGTGATGCGCTTGTGCTGGGGGGTGGCAGTTTGCTCCAGGACGCCACCAGCTTCCGCAGCCTCCTCTATTACGCCGCGCTGATCATCTCGGCACGGTTGCAGGGCAAGCCTGTGCTGCTCTGGGGCCAGGGACTGGGACCCCTGCGCCGGCGCCGCAGCCGCCTGCTGGTGCGGCGGCTGCTGACCCTGGTGCAAGCCAGCAGCTGGCGTGATCCGGGCTCTGCAGCACTGGCCGCAGCCTGGGGACGGCCCGGCCAGCTCGGCAGTGATCCGGTCTGGTCGCTGGCGACACGGCCCTGGCATGGGCAAGGAGGCCCACTGGTGCTCTGCTGGCGTCCCACCCCGCTGCTGGAGGGCGAGCGCTGGATTCCCCTGCTGGAGGCCCTCGATGCCGTGGCGGCCGCTGCGGATCGGGAGGTGATCTGGCTGCCGTTTCACCGGGACCAGGACCGGGGGTTGCTCATGGAGCTGGATCGCCAGGGGCTGCTCCCCCGGCGGTTGGCCCTGCGGAGCCGCGAGGAGCTGGTGGCCACCCCCGAGGCGGCGATGGAGATCTTCAGCGGCGCCAGCCTGGTGCTCTCGATGCGGCTGCACGGACTGATCGTGGCTGCCCTGGCCGGTGCCCCCCTGGTGGCCCTCAGCTACGACCCGAAGGTGCAAGCCGCCGCCAGCGCGCTGGCTTGTCCCTGCCTTGATCTGGAGCAGCTTCAGGACGCCCGTGCTCTCGAGCAGGAGTGGTTTCAGCAGCTGGAGAAGCCCCCCCAGCCGCAGGTGGTGGAGGGGCTGCGCCATGACAGCATCGTTCATCGAGAGCTGCTGAAACGCTGGCTTGGTCGCTGAGCGAGGCTCAGTTCACAGCCGCCGCCGTCGCGGCAGCGGTTCCGGGGGCTCCCATGGCCACGGGAATGCGCGGCACGGGGAAGCCGTTAGCCCCGAGCACGTCGACGATCATGCGGTTGGTGTCGAAATAGACCTGCCAGTAGCTGGAGGTGTGGGTGTAGGGCCGTACGGCCAGCTTCGGACCGCGCTCGGTGAATTCGAGCACCTCCACATCGCCAGGCATGCTCTCGAACTGATTCGGCACCGTGGCCAGACCTGCCTTGAGCAGGGTGATCGCCTTGCCCACATCGGCGCTGTTGTCGAGCTGGGCCACCAGTTCCACCCGGCGGAAGTCATGCACGGAATAGTTCTGGATGGTGTCGCCGAACAGCTTGCCGTTGGGCACGATGTTGCGCACGTTGTCGGGGGCCAGCACGGAGGTCACGAACATGCCGATCTCCTCCACGGTTCCGGTGACACCTGCGGCCGTGATGAAATCACCCACGCTGAACGGCCGGAACATCTGCAGGAACAACCCGGCGGCGAAGTTGCCGAGCATGCCGCTCCAGGCTGCCCCGATCGCCACGCCGGCACCGGCCAGCAGCGCGGCGAAACTCGCCGTCTCGATGCCGAAGAAACCGAGGATGGCCACCACCAGGATCACCCTCAGCACAGCGGCAAGGATGTTCAGCAGGTAGGAGATCACCGTTGCATCCAGGGTGCTGCGGCGCAGGCCCCCTCGGATCAGCTTCAGGGCGAACTGGATCAACCAGCCACCGACGATCCAGAGGGCGACTGCCCCCACCAACTTGAACAGGAAGGGAACGATCGTGGACGCGATCAGATCAGCGATGACCGGCACGGAATTCAAAGACATGCCCGCTCACAATCGGCGCTGATCGCACCCGCGTTAACAACGCTGTTGGCAAGCACAAACCTGCCGCTGTTCAAGCCTGCAGGCGGTTGAGCTCCTCGAGCACCTCGCGGCTGTGGCCCAGGGGGCGCACCGCCACCCAGCGGGCCCGCAGCACCCCGTCGGGGTCGATCAGAAAGGTGTGCCGCTGGGAGAAGGGCGCCAGCCAGGATCCATAGCGCTGGCTCACAGCCCCGCCGGGATCGGAGAGCAGGGGAAACACCAGCCCTTCGCTGTCGCAGAAGGATGCGTGCTCGGTGACATCATCGGCACTGATGCCCACCACCTCGGCAGCGAGTTGATGAAACTGCTCGAGGTCCCGCTGAAATCCCCTTGCCTCCAGGGTGCAGCCGCTGGTGAAGTCCTTTGGATAGAAGTAAAGCGCAAGCCAACGGCCCTGGAAGTCGTTGAGCCCAAGCGTGCCGGTGCCATCAAGGCCGGGGCCGACTCCTTTCAGCAGAAAGCCAGGCGCGGGCTGATCGAGCTCAGGCAGGGTTCCCCCCAGGGCATCAGCCTTGCCGGGGCGACCCAGCAGGGGGGCTGTCAATCCGGGAATCACAAGAGCGGCGGCGGCGTGAACGAGCGCTCCCTCAAGGAGTTGGCGGCGATTCACAACGACGGAGCTCTGAGGTGACTCAGAGTTTGGCCAGGTTGACGCCCAGTTCGCGAGCGTAGGCATCGAGGCCCTTTTTCTGGATGGTGCGCAGGGTGCGGGTGGCGACCCGCAGCTTCACCCAGCGGTTGCCCTCAGCCCACCAGAGGCGGCGTTCCTGCAGGTTCACCTGCTGAAGTTTCTTGGTGCGCACGTGGGAATGGCTGACAGCCATGCCGTTATTGGCGCGCTTGCCGGTGAGCTGACAAACCCGGGACATGGAAGCAACCGATACGCAGGGAACGGGCAGCCACCAGAGGGCTGGATGGCGCCAAGGAGACACCTTAACAAAGGGGTGGACCTCCTACTCCTACTGCTGAATCAGCCCGGGGAACCTGCTGGCGCTGCTCAGCCTGGACGATCCGCTGCGGTCAGGGCTTGATCAGCTGGCCAGCGGGGTTGATGGCCGCTCGATCGATGGCTTGGCCTTTGGAATCCCAGGCTTGAATCAGCAACTGGTTTTTGCTGGCTGTGAGCTCGGCGAAGCTGTGGACACTGATGGCGCGGGCGCTGTTGGTCCCGGGTGTCACTTTGCGCAGATGGGCGCCGCCACCGCCCACCACCAGGTAGGTGGTGCCGTTGATCGGCTTGCTGCGCTCGTAGTTGTGCTCGTGGCCGTTGATGTAGAGCTGCACCCCGAATTGTCGAAACAAGGGGGCCAGTCGATTCCTGGCCACGACGTCGTCGCCGTAATGACCGGAGGAATGGATCGGATGGTGAGCCACCACCACCTTCCAGGGGGCCTTGCTGGAGGCGAGGGCCCGTTTCAGCCAGGGAAGCTGGCGTCCCCAGTCGGCGTTGACGTTGGAGTCGAGCATGAAAAACTCCACAGGCCCCCTGGGCAGGGTGTACCAGCGTCCCTTCATCCCGAAGGGCTTGTAGGCGATCTGGGGATCGCCATTGGCCGTGCGGATGTCGTGGTTGCCCAGCACGGCATGGAAGGGCACGCCGGCTTCCAGCAAGGCCTTGTAGGGGATGGTGAACATGTCCTTCACCTGGCCGATATCGCCCTTCGGATAAATGTTGTCTCCCCCCAGCAGCACCAGATCCACGGGCCTGGCGCGGTGGACGGCCGCCATGGCCCGGCCCACAGCTCGCTGGGCTTCGTTGCCCCCCCCGGTGTCGGCCACGGCCAGCCAGTGCAGGCGCCCAGGATCAGCCCCGGCCGGCCCTGCGGCCTCAGCCAGGTTCTGCCGCTCCACCAGCACCGCTCCCGCCAGAGCGGCGCCGAACAGAACCCCGATCATCCGGCGGCGGCTGACACGCCTGGGATCCATGGGCCGGGATGCGATGACGGAGATGAACGCTACCGGCCAGCCCTGACCCCTGGCCTCTCAGCCCAGGGCCTGCTCTGGTGGACGGGCACGGGCTGAACTGGCGACCAGCTCAGAGGCCCCTCTCCATCAGGCGTCCCATCAGGTCTGCGCTGCGCTGCTGGAAACCGGCCAGTTGGTTCGGCTCCAGGCCCCCCACCGCCAGGCGTGCCAGTTCGTAGATGTGGCGACTGAGTTCCTCGGCCAGCTGCTGGCTGGGGGAGCTGGTGCCCACCCCCGTGAGGACGGCGCCACTGGAGAGTTTCTGCAGGCCCGCCACCAGGGGGTGACGGCGGTTGACCACCAGGACATGGTGGTCCGGCAGTCCGGGCAGGCGCTGCTCCATCAGGGCACCGATGTCGTTGAGGCGGCGCATCTGCTCCGGCAGCAGAATCAAGGCTGCCGGGGTGTTCTCCCCCTTGAGTGCCTGGACCTGGATGGTCACCTTCTCGTTGGCCAGGGCACCCCTGAACAGCTCCCGCAGCTTCTCGGAACTGTCGGTGCCCTCCGCATCGGTCAGGCTGCTGTCCTGCTCCTGGATGCTGGCGTCCAGTTCGGCATCCACCCGCTGGAATTTCAGCTCGCCGTGGCGGTCCTCCAGCCAGGGGATGAACTGGGCATCGATCAGGGTGTCGGCCAGGAGCACCTCTTTCCCTTGCCCCTGCCAGAGGGCCAGCGGCCCTGCCTGGGCGGCTTCATCGGTGCAGTAGAGGATGCGCTGTTGCTCCTCCGTGCCCTGAAGGCGGCTGCGGTAGCCGGAGAGGGTGGTGTAGGCCTTCTCACCAACGGCCATCGGGTCGGACTCCGCCGCCGCCGCGGTGGTGCCGAACAGGATGAGCTCTGAAACCTGATCGGCGAACTTCTCGTCTTCCATCGCGCCGATCTTGATGAAGGGGGCGATCCCCTCCCAGATCTCGGCATACCGCGCGGGCTCATCGCGGTGCAGCTCCTTGAGCCGGTCCCCCACCTTCTTGGCCACGAAGCCGCCGATCGAGCGCACCCGGCGATCCGTCTGCAGGGCGCTGCGGCTGACATTCAGGGGGATGTCGGGAGAATCGATCACCCCGCGCAGGGGCAGCAGGTAGCGGGGCACCACCTCCTTGATCGAGTCGCTCACGAACACCTGGTTGCAGTAGAGGCGGATCTCGCCTTTCTCCCAGTCGGCCCGGCCGCTGAGCCTGGGGAAGTAGAGGATCCCCTGCAGGGTGTAGGGGTAGTCGGTGTTGAGGTGCACCCAGAGCAGCGGGTCACCCTGGAAGGGGTAGAGGTAGCGGTAGAGGGCGATGTAGTCGTCGTCGCTCAGCTCCCGCGGGCTCTTGCGCCAGGGGGCTTCCCGCTTGTTCACCGTTTCCCCCTCCAGCTGCACCTCCACCGGCAGAAAGTCGCAGTAGGTGGTGATCAGGGAGCGGATGCGGGCCGGCTCGATGTACTCCAGCTCCTCTTCCTGCAGGTACAGGATCACATCGGTGCCGGGCTCGGCTCTCTCACCCGTCTCCAGGCTGAAGTTGGGGGAGCCATCGCAGCTCCAGCGCACCGCTTCGGCTCCAGGCGTCGCGCTCAGACTGATCAGCTCCACCCGGGCCGCCACCATGAAGCTGGAGTAGAAGCCGAGGCCGAAATGGCCGATGATCGCGTCGTCTTCCCTTTTGTACTTCTCGAGAAATTCCTCGGCGCTGGAGAAGGCCACCTGGTTGATGTAGCGCTTCACCTCATCGGCGGTCATGCCGATGCCGTTGTCGCTGATGGTGAGCGTCTTGGCTTCCCGATCGATACGGATGGAGATCCGTCCCTCGTCGCCTTCACTGCAGTCGCCGCCCATGGCGGCCATGCGCCGCTTGCTGATGGCATCCACCCCGTTGCTGACCAGTTCCCTCAGGAACACCTCATGGCCGGAGTAGACGGCCTTCTTGATGATCGGGAAGATGTTTTCGGTGTGGATCTGAATCTGTCCCTGTTCCAGCACCGTCATGGCAGCCAAGTCACTGGCGCGACCCTAGGGATCCAACCCGTCCTGGCTCAAGCCGTGGCAGGGGGGGGTCTCCGAACTCCCACTCAGAGGCTGGTGGTGAGCACCATCGCTCCAGTGGGTGCCGCCCCGAGCGGATCACGTTCCACACTCACACTCACGCTGGTGGCCAGGCTGGTGGGCATGGGCGGGATCAGCATTGCCACATGGCCCTGGTCGGTCGGTTTGAACGAAACGCAGCCCACCACTCGTCCGTCGACATTGGCCCACAAGCGGTAGAGGTGGCCAGGTGGCGGCGGCGGCAGGTCGTTCAGCATCAGCACGTTGTGGGTCGGGTTGCCCGTCACCATCACTTCACCGTTGGCCCTGAGACCAGAACCGGTGGCCTCCAGGGACAGATGGCGGCTCACGGGTGTGAGCCCTTCCGGCGTCTTGAGCTGTTGCTGGATCTGGGCCAGTTGCTCCCGGGTCTGGTGAAGTTGGATCCCCACAACCAGCAGGGCCAGCCCCATCAGCGCGGGCACAAGCCAGGCTCCCAGAGCTCGGCGATCATCCTTCTGTTGGTGGTGGCGGCTGCCGGCTCGATCCAGCAGCCGCTGGCGCAGCCGCTGGGGTGGAGCCTTGCTGAGCGGCAGGGCCAGGGGGAGCAGTTCGAGGGTGGTCTTGAATTCGTCCATCCGCTGCTGAAGAGCTGGGTTCTCCCGCAGAAGGGCGGCCAGCTGCTCACACTCGGCGGAATCGAGATCGCCCAGGGCATGGCCCGCCAGCAGGGCGTCGAGGTTGCTCCGGGGAGTGTCGTTGGTTGGATTCATGGTTCGCTCCTGTAATCGATCAGCAACTCCCGCAGCCGGATCAGGCCTTGTCTGGAGCGGGTTTTTACGGTGCCGAGGGGGAGCTGCAACCTCTGGCCGATTGCTGTCTGGCTCAGGCCCTCGTAGTAGGCCATTTCCAGAACCTGCCGCTGGTTAGACGGGATCGAGCCGAGGGCGGTACGCACCCGGCCGGCCAGATCATCCTCCTCGGCCTTCTCGTGGGGACTGCGCACGGCCGCAGGCAGCAACTGCTCGGACCAGCGTTGGACCAGTTGCCAACGGTTCTTACGCTGGTTGATGCGGTTGATCGCCATCGATCGGGTCAACAGCAGCAGATAGGCGAGAACCGGTCCCCTCATCGGCTCATAGCGGCCCTGCTGCCAGAAGCGCAGGAAGACGTCATGGCAGAGGTCTTCCGCCTCCTGGCTGGAACGACAGAGGCGCAGGGCCAGGCGATAGACCTGAGCCCCGAAGGTGTCGTACAGGTTCACCAGATCATCTTCTGCAGGACCTGGCCGAGCTGGAGCAGGCTGCTCCTGTCCGCTCTGCACCTGCCTCGTGGCTGGAGCATCGGGATCGGAAGGGATCAGGTCCACGGATTGGGCCGTTCTGGTGCCGTCAGAGGATGTACCGGCGAGGGGGCTGAATGGATGGGTTTGATCTTCGGACCAGCCAGATACCGCTCAGCAGCAGAACTAGCCCTGCAGCCGCCGGCGCCTGGATCGGCTCCCCCAGCAGCAGGGCGGCACTGATTACGGACACCAGGATCGAGAGGCTGCCCCAGAGCGATACCGAGGCCACAGTGCAGTGGCGATAGGACAGACGCAGAGCCAGCTCACTGCCCAGAGACAGGGTGAGGCCATAGAGTCCGATCACGCCAACAACCCACCACAGCTGCAGTAGCAGGAAGTGATGGGGGCCGAACAGCACCAGGGCGATGGCTCCGAACGCCAGCGCCGCACAGGTGGAGCCCAGGCCAAGCGTGAGCGCAGCAGGCCAGCCTCGGCCAGCGATCGATCGCCCGGTCACAGCAGCCCCACTGAAGGCCAGCACCCCCACCAGCCCCCAGGCCAGGCCGATCAGATCGTCCATTCGCCCCTCCATGGCCACCATCGTCATCTGGGGCAGCAGCAGTCCGGCGGCGATCAGGGTGAGGCTCAGCCAGAAACCCCTGGGCAGGGGTTCCTGCAGCAGCCAGCGGGCCAGCAGGGCTGAGACCGGCAGGATCAGGGCGAACAGCAGGGTCTGGGTGATCACTGACAGGGACTGCAGCGCCAGGTAGTAGGCCAGGGGTCCTAGGAACATCCCAAGGAATCCATTGGTCACCAGGAGCCTTCGATCTGCGGGCACCAGGGCCTTGAGGGTTGTCGCCAGCCCATGGCGCCCCGGCAACAGGGTCGAGAGGCCCACCATCAGCTGGGCGAAGAAAAAGACGTTGCAGAAACTGATCGGGTTCTGACCGTTCACCGAATGCTGAAGGCCGTAGGTCTGAAGACCCTTCAGCACCGTGGCATCCAGTCCCCGGAGCAGAACGTAGATGCCTAGTGGCAGCAGCCAGAGAGGCCGAGGCTCACGGGTTCCCAAACCGATGGACCTGCTCACGGGTATGGACAGCAGGCGTGAGCTGATCCGAGAGGGATCTCAGCTTGCGCTTCTCTCACCCTGACAGCATTCGTCATGACGGCTCTTTCGAAATCCCTGGTCGCTGCCCTGGCCCTGGCCATCCTCGGCGGTTTTGCTGCTCCCGTTCATGCACAAAGCATGATGAAGGAGGACAAGATGATGGCCCCGGCTGGTGCCACGGCCAAGCACAGTTTCCGCAAGGCCGAGGCGCCCGTGAGCGGCAGCTTCATGATCAAGAAGGAAGGCGGCAAACAGCTGCTGTTGCTCAGCAGTGACTTCAAGACCAACGACATGGCCCCCGACCTGAAGGTGATCTTCAGCCCGTCGGCCACTCCCCTGGCGATGACCAAGGCTCCCGGCTTTCCGCTCAAGGCAGGCAGCTACACGATCCTCGCTCCACTCAAATCTTCTTCCGGTGCCCAGAGCTATGTGATACCCGCCTCGATCGACCTCAGCAAGCAGGGATCGGTGCTGATCTGGTGCAAGAAGTTCAACGCCACGATGGCCTGGGCACCCCTGAAGCCCTGAGCCATGCAATCCGTCGACTGGCTCTGGCTCATCCACCCGGCCCTGGCGGTGGTGCTCGTCTACCCCCTGCTCGGGATGGTGCTGCGGCTGGCGCAGCAGACCCGGGACCGCCGCCTGAACCAGGCCAAGCACCCCCCCACGGTGGGGCGGGATCATGCGGATCTCGGCAAGTGGCTGGCGGGTTCGGTGGTGGCGATCGTGCTGCTCGCCGAGGCGGTGGTGATCGCCACCAAACATTCCCTCTCGAGCTTTGAGGGGGGTGTCGGGAGGTTGGCGCTGCTGCTGCTGGTGCTTGTGGGTTCCGGGGTCGCCCTTGCGGCCCTCTGGCGGGTCAAGAGGCCCGTCTATCGAGCCAGCTTCGCCCTGCTCTGCTGGGCGGGGGTAATCACCCTGGGGTTGCAACCGGAAGTGTTCCGGCTCTGCGACAACCCGCTGGATCCGGCCTTCTGGCAGTCGCACTTCTGGGGCGGCGTCGGGCTCAGCGGCCTCATGCTGTTCTCGGTGGCCTGCCGGCCTGAGATCCACAAGCACCTGCGTTGGCGCCGGTTGCATGTCAGTGCCAACGCCCTGGCGGCCCTGATCTTCATGGCCCAGGGGATCAGCGGCCCCCGGGATCTGCTCGAGATCCCCCTCAACTGGCAGAAAGCCACCCTCTACCGCTGCGATTTCGAGGCGAGAACCTGCCCCGCGCCCCCACCGGTTCCTCCCTCCCCCTGATTCCTCGCCTTCACAGCCATGGCCCTGCGGCTCCTGGCCTTACCGTGCTGTCCTTCACCGCCGTGGGGGTTCTGGCCGTGGTGGGTGAAAGCTGGTTGGTCCGGGCCCACCACTTCGGGCGGATGGCGGCCTTGCTGGTGTTGGGTGCCTTCGGGCTGGCGCTTCTGTTTCCCGCCGTGGCCGATCGGCTCAGCCAGCCCCTGGTCCGGTTGGGTCAGCATCTGTCGCGACGATCGGATCAGGCCCGAAGCTCCGGGGCAACGGCTGCTTCATCCGCTCTGCTGGGCGCGGCAATCCAGTGGACGTGTGCCACCACGGCCCTGCTGCTGCTGGCCTATGCCCTCGGCGCCGGCGCATCACTGACGCTCGCCCTGCTCGCCGGCGCACGCCTGGCGAAGATCGTGAGAGCTTCCCTTCAGGCCACCGCCTGGCTGAGAAAGCTTCTGGGGGGAGCCGTGATCGCCAGCGTCGGGGCCATCGCCCTTGGCCTGGAGCTGGCCTCCCTGGCCCGTGTTCTTCCTGGCCATGATCAGCCTGTAGCTGGCCGAGGTGGTGATCTTTGCGCTGGCCTTGCAACTGGATGGCCGCCATCTCGTTGGAGACGGGGCCATGGACCTGTCTTCGAGTGTGGTGTTTTCGCTTCAGATCCTCTTCAGCGCCAGCTTCCAGTCCGCCAAGGTCACCTCGATCTACGCCCTTGCTCTGGCAGCTTTGCAACGGATCGCCGGCCTGCTGACCAACGCCATGGTCACGGGCCTGCTTGCCGCCGGTTCCGCGGCCCCGCCCATTGCCGCCAAGCCAGATACCACCCAAACGGCCGTCCTGGCCGGGGGCTGCTTCTGGGGGCTGGAGGCGGTATTCGAGCAGGTGAAGGGTGTGTCGGATGTGGCGTCGGGGTACGCCGGAGGATCAAGGGGCAGCGCCGATTATCAGTAGGTGAGCTCAGGAACCACAGGCCATGCCGAAGCGGTGAAGATCACCTACAACCCGGATGTGGTGAGCGACAGCCAACTGCTGAACATCTATTTCTCCATTGCCCACGACCCCACCGAGCTCAATCGGCAGGGTCCGGATGTCGGCACGCAATACCGCTCGGCAATCTTCTTCACTGACCAACAGGACGGTGTTCCCTCAACCGATCGTCACCCAGGTGGTGCCGTTGAATTCCTTTTATCCGGCTGAGTCGTACCACCAGCACTACATCACCCACCACCCCGGCAATCCTTATGTGGTGGCCCATGATCTGCCCAAGCTGGCCCAGCTCAGGCAGCAGTTCCCCCAACTACTCAAGTGATTCGGCTGAGGCTCGCCTTCAGAGCCCTGCGAACCACTCGTAGCCCTGGTCTTCCCAGGTGCCGCGCCGCTCTTCCAGCTGGGCCATCACCTTCAGGCCTGTGACCCACTTGCTGAGCTTGTAGCCGAGCTTGATCGGCGTGGCGAGGCGCACGGGGGCTCCGTTCGCTGCCGGCAGTGGTGCGCCGTTCATCCGGGTGGCCAGCAGGGTCTGGGGGTGCAGGGCTGAGGCGATGTCCCAGGTCTCAAAGTATTCATCGGCCGATTCGATCGCCAGATAGCCGCCCACGGGGGAGAGCCCTGCCTGAGCGAGCACATCAGCCAGGCGCGCCCCTGACCAGGCCACGACCGCCGACCAACCCTCCACACAGACATGGCGAATCACGACCTCGTACTGGGGCAGGGCCGCCAGGCCCCCCAGATCGAGGTTCAGGGGGCTTTTCACCAGCCCATCCACCCTCAGCCGATATTGATCTGGATCGAGTAGTGGCACCCCGTTGAAGCTGTTGACCAGCAGTGCCTGGGGATCCACCTGATCGCGGCGGAACTCGGGCACCTTGCCCTTCCCCTGCATCAACGCTTCGATCCGTTCGTTGAGCGGTTGGGTGGCATGTCCCACCGCCTCGCTGAAGCCATTCAGGGCACACCCCCCCAGCAGCAGCGAGGGGCCTGCGCTCAAGCCGATATCCAGCAGCTGGCGGCGGTTCAGTCGGGAGGGGGTGTTCATGGGGTCAGGCGAACATTGAGCGCAGCAGCCGCAGGCCACCGATCCGCCAGGACAGCGCCACATGGGCGAGCATCAGCAGGGCGATGGCGGGGATCGTTGCCAGGTGGCTGATCCGCAGGGTCTGCCAGCTGCTCACACCGAAGGCTTCTCCGAAGCTGAACAGCCCCGACAGCCACCAGAACTGGGCGGGCTTGTACATCGCCAGTCCTGTGATCAGGCCGAAGGCCAGCAGGATCAACATCAGGGTGTACACCAGCCGGTGGGCCGAGAGCCGCCGCTTGGCCGGGTTCTGGCTGGCCCTCAGCGTGCCCACATCGCCGGTGTCCGCGAGCCTTCGGTGGCGCTGCTGGATCAGTAGCGGGATCCAGACCCCGAGATTGAGGGCGTAGAGACCCATGCAGCCGAAGTGCCAGTCGCGCCCGCCCGCCAACCAGCCCCCCAGGGTGAACAGCTCCGGCACGGTGGCTCCGCCCCGTCCACCGAAAACCGGATTGGCGTTGTAGATCTGCAGCCCACTGGCAGCCATCACCAGCAGCACCAGCAGGTTGAGGCTATGGAAGCTTCGCGTCCAGATCGGCGGGTGATGGATCGCTGCCGGACGGGAGCGCGTTGACGGGGTGGTGTCATCCATGGCAGGTGGGGACCTGCTCAGCAGTACAGCCAGTCCTGAAGAATGGATTCCAGCCGATGTCTGCCCGGCCATCCAAGCCACGTTTCAGCTGGAATCCGCTCTCGTTGGTTCACCGGCGCTCCTGATCGCCTTGGGGGCTGTGGCCTTCCTTTACGCCTCCGTCGGCCACGCCGGCGCCTCCGGTTACATCGCCGTCCTGTCGCTCGCCGGGCTGCCTTCAGCTCAGATTCGTGCGATCGCCCTGGTGCTCAATGTGCTGGTCGCCAGCCTGGCCACCGTCCAGTTCGCCAGTGCCGGCCATCTCCGCCGCGATGTGCTGCGGCCGCTCGCTCTGGCGTCTGTGCCCGCCGCCCTGATCGGTGGAGCGATCACCTTGCCGGTTGCTCTGCTCCAGCGCCTGATCGCCCTCGTCCTGCTGTTCTCCGCCTGGCGCCTCACGGCACCGGCGCTGGCGGCGGATCCAGGCTCGCTGCTGGTGCCGCCGCCGCGGGAGCGCGCCCTGACCGGAGCCAGCCTTGGGCTGCTGGCCGGGCTGACGGGAACCGGTGGTGGAATCTTTCTGACGCCCTGGATGATCCTGCGGTCGTGGTTGCTGCCCAGACAGGCCGCTGCCGTTTCCGTGGGTTTCATCCTGGTGAACTCGATCGCCGGAGCGAGTGGCCTGGCCCTGCGCAGAGGTTTCGCTGACTTCCCGGAACCCTCGGTCCTGGCCCCGGCGGCGGCAGTGGTTCTGGTGTGCGGAGGCATCGGTGCCTACCTGGGCAGCCGCCGGCTCCCCCAGGTGTGGATTCGGCGCCTGCTCGCCCTGGTTCTGCTGCTGGCGGCCTGGAAACTGCTGGACATCGGCGCCTGGTTGAGCTCGATCACCTAGCCGCTGCAGGCCAGCCGAACTCAGCCGCGCCGCTGCTCCCCCGGTCGCTCTTCGGGCACGATCGCCCCGCTTACGGGACACACCTGCAGGCAGATGCCGCAGTCGATGCAGGTGTCGAAATCGATCCAGTAGAAGCTTGTCCCCTTGACATTGGCGCCGCTGCCGGGATGGATGCAGGCCACAGGGCAGGCATCGACGCAGTCCGCCACGCCCTCGCAGATGTCCGTGACGATGCTGTGGGCCATGGGGGTGGATCTGGCTGAACGGTTCAATCTTAGAAATCACTGCTGCGTGGAGGTTTCAGCCGACCGCGCCGTCTCCGGTTGAATTCCGCCGGGCCAGCCCCGTCAGTTCAGCCATTCCAGAGCTGAGCAGCCCCGCCGCTGGGCCTCGGCTTCGGCCTCTTCCCGCCGCTGGCATGCATCGGGGAGCAGCTCAGCGCTCCGGCCCTGGCCGTGGAGACGTTCCAGCTGTTCCAAGGCGGCTGCGAGGCTGCTGCGCTCGCCATAGGCCACCAGCATCGGCCGCCCGGCCTGATCACGGCTGCCGGGTCGCAGCAGCAGATCCCGGATCTCCTCGATCGAGAAGCCGAAGCCCACGCCTGCGGCCTCCCCCGTTTCGGCCCCGAAGCGTCCCACCAGGGCGTCGTAGCGACCGCCGCTGGCGATCTCCACCGGCGCCTCGCCCCCCAGGCAGACCAGCTTCAGCACGATCCCGTCGTAGAGATCGAAATGGGGCTGGAAGCTGGGATCGAGCTGCAGACCGATGCCCAGCCGGGCGGCCGTGGGGGCCACGATCTCAAGGGTTTCCGCCAGCTCATCGATCAGGGGGCACTCCCCCAGATGGCGGCGCAGCTGGGTGAGAACCGCCGCCGGTTCTCCGCGCAGGCGCAGCAGCTCCTGGAGCCGATCGATCTGCGACTGGGGCAGGGGCAGCCGGGCGATGGCCAGGGGATCGAACCCTGAGAGGGCCTGGCGAGCGCTGGAGCGATGGGCGGCCGGCAGCTCGTCAAGCAGGGCAGAGAGCACGCCGTGGTGACCCACCAGCAACCGGGGCTGATGGCTGGCCTGAAGACCAAGGGTTTCACTGCAGGCCAGCAGCAGGGCCATCAGCTCGGCATCGGCCGCTGCGGAGCGCACACCAAGCAGTTCCACGCCGCTTTGCAGGTTCTCGCTGAGGCGCTGACCGCCGCCGTCGCCGGTGAAGGTGCGAAAGGTGCTGCCCTCAGCCCAGAGGCGCAGTGGCCTGGGGCGATCGGCCAGGCGGGTGCAGGCGGCCCGGGCGATCGAGGCAGTCAGCTCGGGCCTCAGCCCCAGCGGTTCCTCGGCGGTGAGGCGCGCCACCTCCCGCTCGGCGATGCCGCCACCGGCCTCGAGGGTGTCGAGCCGCTCCACCATGGGCGGCGCCACCTCCTGGTAGCCCCACAGCCGGTAGACCTCCGCCAGCCGCTGGCAGAGCTGGCGGTTGCGGTCCACCTGGCGTGGGTGCAGATCCCTGGCGCCGGCGGCGGGTTGCAGGGCCATGGGGGCGGAGGTGCTGGAGGACGGGAGAGGCTGGATCCTATGGAGCGGCCGCCCACCCGCCTTCGGGTGCCTTGCGGCCGCTGGTCACCGGAGCTAGGGGTCGAGCTCCGGAGCGCCGAACAGGTGGCCGGGCAGGGGGCGGCAGTGACCGAGGCCATCGATCAGAGCCGCCTGCAGACCTGGCGTGCAGGCGATCAGCCGCCCCTCGGCCAGGGAGGCAGGACTGCCGTCATAGCGGCTGACCACACCACCCGCCTGCTCCACGAGCACCACCCCCGCGGCCAGATCCCAGGGGGAGAGGCCCCGCTCCCAGTAGCCATCGAGCCGGCCGGCGGCCACGAAGGCCAGATCCACCGCCGCCGCCCCGCCGCGACGCACGCCGCGGCTGCGATGGGTGAACCAGCAGAACTCGGCGTAGTTGGTGTCGGGCTGGGTCTGGCGGTCGTAGGCGAAGCCCGTGACCAGCAGCGAAGCGGCGAGGTCGTTGCAGCCACTCACCCGCAGGGGACGGTCGTTGCACCAGGCCCCCAGGCCGGGGGCCGCCCAGTAGATCTCCTCGAGGGCCGGCACGCTGATGGCCCCCAGCAACGGTGCACCCTTCCAGGTGAGGCCGATCGAGGTGGCGAAGAAGGGATAGCCATGGGCGTAGTTCGTGGTGCCATCGAGGGGGTCCACACACCATTCCAGAGGCGAGCCGCTGCTGCGGCGTCCGCTTTCCTCCGCCAGCACCCCCAGCTCCGGTGTGCGGTCTTCGAGCACGGTCAGCACCGCCTGCTCTGCCGCCAGATCGGCCTCGGTGACCAGATCTCCGGAACGGCCCTTTTCGCGGATCGACTCCAGCTGGCCGAAGTGGTGCGCCAGCACCTCCGCGCCGGCGCCAGCGGCTTCCCGGGCCACGTCCACCAGCCGTTCGACCTCTGAGGGCTTCAGGGCTGAATCGAGCAGGGCCTGCGCGGAGAGGCCAGGCACGGGGGGCTTCATCAGTCTTCCTCCAGGGGCAGGCCTGGCGTCACCCGCCCCCGGCCGAAATAGCGCCCGAACTGAAGCTCGTAGACCTCGTCCTCGTCCTGGGTCTCCACCTCCAGGGGGCCTGTGGCCCTGGCCACGCAGAGCAGGCCGTAGCCCCGCCGCCGCAGATCCTGGGAGAGGCCCAGGGCCTCCTGCTGATCGATCTCACCGGAGATGACCCGCACGGCGCAGGTGGTGCAGCAGCCGTTGCGGCAGCTGAAGGGCAGTGGCTGCCCCTGGGCCTCGAAACTGCGCAGGATGTACTCCCCTTCCGGGACCTCCAATCG
Organism: Synechococcus sp. UW140; assembly: GCA_943369245.1. Taxonomy (GTDB): domain Bacteria; phylum Cyanobacteriota; class Cyanobacteriia; order PCC-6307; family Cyanobiaceae; genus Regnicoccus_A. The sequence continues at coordinate 20,430 of CALRMN020000009.1, forward strand.
GATCAGCCGTTGTTCCTGCCGCCAGTGCACCGTGATCGGGAAGCTTCGTGTCATCGGATGGAATTGGAGCTTCTGGGCTGACTGCTACATTGCCATCTGCCCCATGACAGCCGCTGGAGAGGTGGCCGAGTGGTCGAAGGCGCAGCACTGGAAATGCTGTATAGGGGCAACTCTATCGAGGGTTCGAATCCCTCCCTCTCCGCTTCCAACCATCAAGCCGGCTCCTGCAGCCGGTTTTTTTGTGCCTTGATTTGCCTCTGATCGAGAGCGATTGCGGTGTGGCCCGGCAGGCAAGGATTGGCAGGGTTTGCCAGAACACACGTCCTCCCTCGACCCAGGGCAGAAACAATCCACCAGCCAGCAGGAAGGAGTGGATCACCATCCAGTCCCTCTGGGGATTGGTCGTTTCCAGGCAGCCCCACTGGCGGGTGGCCAGTGGGGTCTTCAGCCGAAGCGGCCGGTGACGTAATCCTGGGTGGCCTGCTGCACCGGGGCGTTGAAGATGCGCTCGGTATCGTTGAACTCCACCAGGTAACCCACCTTGCCGCTGCCTCCTTCGACGGCTTCGGCATTGAAGAAGGCGGTGTAGTCCGACACCCGCACAGCCTGCTGCATGTTGTGGGTCACGATCACGATGGTGAAGCTCTTCTTGAGCTCATGCATCATCTCCTCGATCTTGAGGGTGGAGATCGGGTCGAGCGCCGAGCAGGGTTCATCCATCAGGATGACCTCCGGCTCCACGGCGATGGCACGGGCGATGCAGAGCCGCTGCTGCTGGCCGCCGGAGAGGGCATTGCCGCTCTCCTTCAGCTTGTCCTTGGTTTCATCCCAGATGGCCGCCTTGCGCAGGGAGCGCTCCACCAGTTCATCCATGTCTCCCTTGTAGCCGTTAATCCGGGCCCCGAAGGCGATGTTCTCGTAAATGCTCTTGGGGAAGGGGTTGGGCTTCTGGAACACCATGCCGATGCGCCGCCGCACCTCCACCGGATCCACCGTGCGGGCATACATGTCCTGACCGTCGAATACCACTCGACCACGCAGGCTGCAGCCCTCGATCAGATCGTTCATGCGGTTGAGGGCCCGCAGGACGGTGGATTTGCCGCAGCCGGAGGGGCCGATGAAGGCCGTCACCCGATTGCGGGGGATGTCCATGTACACATCGCGCACGGCTTCGAAGCTGCCGTAGCTGATGGTGACGTTCTCCAGGCTCAGGCAGCTGGGAAGGGTGGAGCTGGTGCTAGGTGGATTCAGGGTGCTGGTCATGGCTGGGTGAGGGGGCGGTGGTGGTGAAATCCGGACGATGTGATGAGTTAGATGGAGGCGAACCGGCGAATCCAGCGGGCCAACAGATTGGCTCCAAGAATCAGGATCACGAGTACAAACGACGCGGCCCAGGCCAGAGCGTTCTGCGCTTCGTAGGGCATGATGGCGAAGTTGAAGATCAACACCGACATCGACGCGATCGGGTTGAACAGACCCTCGGGCCAGAACGGTGAGAACAGGGCCGTGAAGATCAGTGGAGCTGTTTCACCGGCGGCCCGGGCAATGGCCAGCACCACCCCCGTGGCGATTGGAGTGAACGCACTGGGCAGAGTGATGCGCGTGATCGTCACAAATTTCGAGGCCCCGACACCGATGGCTCCCCAGCTCAGTTCCTGGGGCACCAGCTTCAGGCCTTCGTCGGTGGTTTTGATCACCGTGGGCAGCATCAGCACAGCCAGAGCGATGCCACCGGCAGCTGCGGAGTACGACTGGCCGAAGAACAGCCGGGTGGCCACGATCGCGCTGTACACGAACACGCCGCAGATGATCGAGGGCACACCGGCCAGGATGTCGTTGCCGACACGGATGAACTGGGCGAACCAGCCACCGCTGGCGTATTCCGCCAGGTAAACTCCCCCTCCGACACCCACGGGAATGGCGATCAGGGAGGCCACCAGCGTGACCACGAAGGTGCCGATGATGGCGTTGGCGATGCCGCCACCGTCCAGACCCGGGGCCGGAGGAAGCTGGGTGAAGAGGCTGACGCTGATCAGCTTGCCCCCCTGAATGAGTACATAGAGCAGCACCAAGAAGAGGGGAAGTACGGCGATCAGGCTGAATACCCCTGCAATCAAGGTGAAGAGCCTGTCGGTGCGGTTGCGCCTCAGACCTGGATTGAAGTGGAGCGATCGAGCTGGAATGGCCGGTTGGGCAGGGGTCATGGTGGGCTGCTCAGTTGTAACTCAGGCTGAACTTGCGGACGATCCACTGGGCGAGGATGTTCACGGCGAAGGTGAGCAGCATCAGAATGAGAGCTGCATAGAGAAGGGCCGACACCTGAATGCCATCGGCCTCACCGAACTGGTTGGCCAGCATGGCGGAGATGGTGTTTCCTGGGGCCAGCAGCGACCAGCTGAAATTGGTCGAGTTGCCGATGATCATGGTCACGGCCATGGTTTCGCCCATGGCGCGGCCCAGGGCCAGCATCACTCCGCCGATGATCGAGGAAATGGCCGCGGGCAGGATCACATTGAAGATGGCGATCCAGCGGGTGCTGCCCACCCCATAGGCCCCCTGGCGCAGCTCCTGGGGCACCTGATTGAGGGCATCCCGGGAAATGGCGGTGATGATCGGCAGGATCATCACCACCAGAATCAGCACCGCCGGCGCCATGCCAGGCCCCTTGGGGGCTGTTGAAAACAGGGGAAACCAGCCAAGGCTGTCGTGCAGGAAATTGAGGAACGGCCTGAGCAGCGGCTCCATCACGAAGATGGCCCACAGCCCCAGAACCACCGAGGGGATCGCCGCCAGCAGTTCCACCATCACTCCGATCAGTTCGCGCCAGGAGCGGGGGATCAGATTTTCGGTGATGAAGATGGCGGTTCCCACCCCGAGCGGCACGGCAATCAACAGTGCCAGCAGAGACGAGACAATGGTGCCGTAGATCGCGGTGAAGGCTCCGTACTGGCTGTTGACCGGATCCCAGCCTGAGGTGACCAGAAAGGAGAGGCCGAAGGCGCCCATCGCCTCCCTGGCCCCGCTGAACACCGTGAGGAAAATGCCGAGCAGCACCACGGCCACCAGGGACGCCAGCACGATCGTGAGCAGCCTGAATCCGCCATCGATCGTGCGCTCGGCCCAGGGGCGGATGCGCAGGGTGTACTGATCCTGGTCCGATTCCGATCGGATCACCATGGAGCTACAGAAAAGAAGATGAGTAGCCCGCGACGGCTGCCCATGGGTTCAAACTAGGTTGCGAACCAGGCCCGCGACCACTAAGAACGCCTTAACGACGCCGGGATCGAGCGGCTCAGGGGTGAGCCGGCCCCGCGGCTTCTGGCCAGGTAGCCGGTAGTTTGGGGCTTCGCTTTGGGGATGCATGGGCCGGATCGTTGGCATTGACCTGGGTACCACCAATTCGGTGGTGGCGGTGCTGGAGGGCGGTCGGCCCCAGGTGATCGCCAATGCCGAAGGGGGTCGCACCACACCGTCGGTGGTGGGTTTCAGCCGTGATCAGGAGTTGCTGGTGGGGCAGCTCGCCCGCCGCCAGCTGGTGCTCAATCCCCGCAACACCTTCGCCAATCTCAAGCGCTTCGTCGGCCGCAGCTGGGACGAACTCGACGACGCCAGTCTGGCTGTGCCTTACACGGTTCGAGCCAACGACCAGGGCAACGTCCGCATCGTCTGCCCTGCCACCGAACGGGAATATGCGCCTGAGGAGCTGCTCGCCAGCATTCTGCGCAAACTCGTCGACGACGCCGCCACCTACCTGGGCGAAGCGGTCGAAGCGGCAGTGATCACCGTGCCGGCCTATTTCAATGATGCCCAGCGTCAGGCCACCCGTGACGCCGGCCGCCTGGCGGGGCTCACGGTGGAGCGAATCCTGAATGAACCCACGGCTGCAGCTCTGGCCTACGGCTTTGACCGCAGTGCGGTCAAGCGGGTCCTGGTGTTCGATCTGGGCGGCGGCACCTTCGATGTGTCGGTGCTGCGGATCGCCAATGGCGTCTTTGATGTGAAGGCCACTAGCGGCGACACCCAGCTGGGCGGCAATGACTGGGACCTGCGGATCGTCGACTGGCTGGCGGAAGCCTTCGAGGCCCGCCATCAGATCGATCTGCGCCGGGATCGCCAGGCTCTGCAACGGCTGAGCGAGGCGGCCGAAAAGGCCAAGCAGGAGCTCTCCGGCGTGACCACCACCCCGATCTCACTGCCGTTCATCGCCACGGGCCCCGATGGCCCCCTGCACATCGAGACCAGCCTGGAGCGGCGCATCTTCGAGTCCCTCTGCCCCGATCTGCTCGATCGCCTGATGCGTCCGGTGCAGCGGGCCCTGCGCGATTCCGGTCTCACGGCCGAAGACATCGACGACGTGGTGCTGGTGGGCGGCAGCACCCGCATGCCGATGGTGCAGGAAATGGTGCGCACCCTGGTTCCGCGCGAACCCTGCCAGTCGGTCAATCCCGATGAGGTGGTGGCCATCGGTGCGGCGGTCCAGGCCGGAATCCTCACCGGTGATCTGCGTGATCTGATGCTCAACGACGTCACTCCCCTCTCCCTGGGGCTGGAGACGATCGGTGGAGTGATGAAGGTGCTGATCCCCCGCAACACACCCATTCCCGTGCGCCGCTCGGACGTGTTCAGCACCTCAGAGGCCAACCAGTCGGCGGTGGAGATCCATGTGCTCCAGGGGGAACGCCAGATGGCGGTGGACAACAAATCCCTGGGGCGCTTCCGGCTTTCGGGCATTCCACCTGCTCCCCGGGGTGTGCCCCAGGTGCAGGTCTCGCTCGACATCGATGCCAACGGGCTGCTGCAGGTGTCCGCCACCGACCGCACCACCGGCCGTCAACAGAGCGTGAGCATTCAGGGGGGCTCCAACCTGAGTGAACAGGAGATTCAGGCGTTGCTGGAGGAGGCCCAGCGCAAGTCCGCCGAAGACCGGCGCAAGCGGGTGGCTGTGGACCGGCTCAACCGGGCCCAGACCCTGGTGGCCCAGGCGGAGCGCCGTCTGCGGGACGCCGCCCTTGAGCTCGGTCCCTACGGTGCGGAAAGGCAGCAGCGCTCCGTGGAGATGGCCCTGCGCGAGGTGCAGGTCCTGCTCGACGATTCCGACCCGGCGGAGCTCGATCTGGCTGTCAGTCAGTTGCAGGAGGCCCTCTACGGTCTCAACCGCCGTCTGATCAGCGAACGCAAGGCGGAATCCGGCCCCCTGCAGGGCCTCAAAAATACCCTGGGCTCGATCAAGGACGACCTCTTCTCCGACGAGGACGACTGGGACGAATGGGACCGCTCTCGCCCCGGTCCCTCCGAGCGCTTGGGTGGGGATCCCTGGGCAGCCCCCTCCCGTTTTGGCGGCTACAGGGATGAGGGTTACTCCTCGTATGAAACCCCCCGGCTCGAGAGCTCCAGGCTCGAGCCCCCGCTTCGGGAGCCCCCGGGGACTGATCGCTACGAACCGGCAACCGGTCGGGCACCCTCCCGTCGCAGTGGAGGCGACTGGCCCTCCGAGGGGCGCAGACGCCCCAGGGCCGACGATCCCTGGGCTGAGGACTGAAGACCGTGAACCGGAGCCCCACCCCCACGGTCGGCGAGGACCACTGGGCGGTCCTCGGGCTGAGCCCGGGGGCCGACGCCGCGGCACTCAAGCGCGGCTTTCGCGCCCAGGCGCGCCGGTGGCACCCGGACCTCAACGGCAACGATCCAGTGGCCGAGGAGCGCTTCAAACGGGTCAACGAGGCCTATGCCGTGCTCTCGGATCCACTCCGTCGCCAGGCCTGGGAAGCCGGGCGGGATCCCGGATCGCTGAGGGGCGAGCGCGCCGATCCCTTCGCCACGGGTTTCCCCGACTTCGACGACTATCTCGACGCCCTGTTCGGTCGACAGTCCCGTTCGGATGAACCCGGGGAGACTGAGGCCGATCGCGAGCAGGACCGTACGGAACCCTCCCGGCCTCGGGAGGATCCAGCGGTCGAGGTGACCCACGCCCCGTCTCCACCGCCGCCGGTGCAGGCCGCCAGCGATCTGGAGACGGTGGTGGATCTCAGCCCCGAGCAGGCCCTCGCCGGCACCCGGCTGGAGCTGGAGCTGCCAGGTGGCCTTGCGGTGGAGCTCTGGACACCTCCCCTGGCCGGAGATGGCTGGCGCCTGCGCCTGGCCGGTGTCGCCCCGGGCGGAGCCGACCATTTCCTGCAGCTGAGGGTGCGCCGCCCCGATGGGCTGCGCATCGACGGCCTGCGGGTGCTCTACGACCTGGAGCTGTCCCCAGCCGAAGCGGCCCTGGGCTGCAAGGTGGTGGTGCCCACCCTCGACGGGCGGGTGCAGCTCACGGTGCCGCCATGCTCCTCCAGTGGTCGGCTGCTGCGTCTGCGCGGTCTCGGCCTCAGCCAGGGGGAGCGGCGGGGCGATCAGCTCGTGGAGCTGCGCGTCGTTCTGCCCGAGCAGCTCAGCGACGCCGAAGTGGCGCTCTACAGACGGCTGGAGGAATTGTCCCGCGATCGGTGAGAGGCCCTGGGTCCAAGCGACAATCAATGGGACACTGAGCGGCTGGGATTGGTTCGCTTCATGCCCGTCCATGTGCTGCTGTTCGAAGCCGGCACCGACAACGAAGGCATTCACTCCCTGGAGCTGAATGGCCGCACCGTGGTGCTGCTGTTCGAGGAACGGGACGATGCCGAGCGCTATGCGGGTCTGCTCGAGGCCCAGGATTTCCCCGTCCCCAGCGTGGAGGCGATCGAGCGGGAGGAGATGGAGCTGTTCTGCGGCCAGGCGGGCTATGAGGCCCGCTTCGTACCTTCCGGCTTCCTGCCCAGCTCCCCAGAGGAGCGGCTGCTGATTGCCCCGCCGGAGCGGAACATGGATCTGACCCACTGGAAGGACGAGCCCGCCCGCTCTTCGGCTCCACTGGACAGTGGCGACGAGAGCAGTCCCGAACGTGCCGAGCTCGAAGCTTTCCGCCGTCGCCTGGAGGGCCTGCTGTGATCCCCACGGAACCGGGCGCCGCTCTGGCTGGATCATCCCCCGCCCCCGACCGGGGTCATCTGCTCACCGAGCAGGCCAACCCCGCCAGCGCCAGCCTCGATCAGCTCAGCTCCAGCGAACTGGTGGATCTGTTCTGCCGGGAAGATGAGAAGGCTCTGCTGGCGATGGAGGCGGCGGCCCCTGCCCTGGCTGAGGCTGTGGAGGCCATCAGCGCTCGCCTGCGCTGCGGTGGCCGGCTTTTTTACCTCGGTGCGGGCACGTCCGGGCGCCTCGGGGTGCTCGATGCGGCTGAGTGTCCCCCCACCTTCTGCACCCCCCCCGAGCTTGTTCAGGGGGTGCTGGCCGGCGGTGCGCCCGCCCTGCTGCGCAGTTCCGAAGGCCTCGAGGATCTGCGCGAAGCCGGCCGCCAGGATCTGATCGAGCGGGGTTTCTCACCTGCCGACGCCCTGGTGGGCATCGCCGCCGGAGGCACCACCCCCTACGTGCTCGGCGGCCTCGAGCATGCCCGTTCCCTCGGTGCCCTGGCCATCGCCATGGCCTGCGTCCCGAAAGAACAGGCACCGATGCCCTGCACCATCGATATCCGGCTGGTCACCGGGGCGGAGCTGCTCACGGGATCCACTCGCCTCAAGGCGGGCACGGCCACCAAGATGGCCCTGAACATCATCTCCACCGGGGTGATGGTGCGGCTGGGCAAGGTGTACGGCAACCGCATGGTGGATGTGGCCGTCACCAACAGCAAGCTGGAAGACCGTGCCCTGCGCATCCTCAGGGACCTGGCCGGCGTGGAGCGGGAGCGGGGCTACGAACTGCTCGACGCCGCAGGTGGCTCGGTCAAGCGGGCCCTGGTGATGGCCGCCGCCGGGTTGAGTGCCGAGCAGGCCGATGCAGCCCTGAGGGCCCACGATGGCCAGGTGCGACAGGCCCTGGAGGAGCTCGGTGCTCAGCTGGCCTGAGCTGCAGAGGCTGTCTCGAAGGGCCCCCAGTAGGGGGAGGTGAACAGGTCGAGCTTGCGGCGGGTTTCAGCCGGCACCTGCTCTTTCGGGGTCATCAGGGCATCCCGCAGGGCGCTGTGGGAGCTGCTGAGCGGCCTCTGCGCATCGATCCTCTCCGCCGCCACCGTCACGATCTGCTGGGCCAGGGCCGCATTGGCGTGCAGGTTCTCGATCACCAGATCCACGGTCACCGAGGCGTGATCCCCGTGCCAGCAGTCGTAGTCGGTGACCATGGCCAAGGTGGCGTAGGCCATCTCGGCCTCCCGGGCCAGGCGGGCCTCGCTGTGGTTGGTCATGCCGATCACCGAGCAGCCCCAACTGCGGTAGAGGTTCGATTCGGCGCGGGTGGAGAAGGCCGGACCCTCCATGCAGAGATAGGTACCGCGGCGGTGCAGCTGGCGGCCCGCCGGCATCAGGCTTTCAGCCACATCGGCCAGAAGCCTGCTGAGGCTCGGGCAGAACGGATCGGCGATGCCCACATGGGCCACGGCGCCGCCGCCGAAGAAGCTCACGGGTCTGGCGTGGGTGCGGTCGATGAACTGATCCGGCACCACCATGTCCAGGGGCCGCAGCGGATCCTGCAGCGATCCCACGGCAGAGCAGGAGAGGATCCAGCGCACGCCCAGCGAGCGCAGGGCCCAGAGGTTGGCCCGGTACGGCACTTCCGTGGGCAGGTGGTTGTGGTGGCGGCCGTGGCGCGCAAGAAACACCACCTCCAGCCCCCCGATCCGTCCCAGGCGCAGGCTGTCCGACGGTGGCCCGAAGGGCGTGTCCACCGTGAGTTCACGGATGTCCTCGAGACCTTCGATGGCGTAGAGCCCGCTGCCACCGAGGACCCCCAGACGTGCACGGCTCAGGTCAAGGCCCTGGCTCGAGGCAGCGGCGTTGGGGCTCATGGGCTTGACCGACTGTGGGGAGAGCCCCGTTCAGGACCAGGGTCCGTTCTACCCGAGAATCGATACAGTCCGCTTTTGATCCGAGCCCCATGACCAAAGCTTTGATGGAGACCGAGGCAGGCACGGTGGAACTCGAGTTGTTCGATACCGATGCTCCGGGCAGCGTCGCGAACTTCGTCAAGCTGGCCGAATCGGGCTTCTACGACGGCCTGGCCTTTCATCGCGTCATCGATGGCTTCATGGCCCAGGGCGGTTGCCCCAACACCCGCGCCGGCGCCAGTGGCATGCCCGGCACCGGCGGCCCGGGGTACATGATTCCCTGTGAGATCAACAGCCGCAAGCACCAGGCGGGCACCCTCTCGATGGCCCATGCCGGCAAGAACACGGGCGGCAGCCAGTTCTTTCTCTGCCATGACGCCCAGCCTCACCTCGATGGTGTCCACACGGTCTTCGGTCAGGCCAGCAACGTGGATGTGGTCCTGGCGATCCGCAAGGGCACCCGCATCACGAAGGTGACGATCCTGCCCTGAGGGTCCCTGTCCCTGCCCAGGCTGGGGGTTCAGACCCAGCGCACGAAGGCCCCCGGAGTCGTCGCCAGCCGTGGGCTCGCCTGAGTGAGCTCCAGCAGCGGCCGGCACTCGGGCTCCAGGGTGGAGCTGGGATGAGCACTGCGCTGGGCGTCGGGACTCAGCAGCAGGCTCACGGCCGCGGTGCCTGACCATCCGGCCATCAGGGCCAGGGCGGAGAGCAGATCAGCCTCGCTCAAGCGCTGGTCCCCTCCGGGCTGCTGGGCGAGCAACAGCGCAAGCTGCGGTTGACCCAGCAGGGCCAGCAGCCGGGGATGCTCCTCCCGCAGCAGCTCCAGCCCCCGCTGGCTGGCCCACTGCCGCAGCTGGGGCCAGTGCTCGGCTTCCGCCTGTTCCGGCGCCACGGTCGTGGCGCTCCAGGAGATCACCGCCGTGGGCCCGCCCGCCCCCGTGTGCTCCCTGGCCGGGCCGGCGTGCATCAGGTGGCCGAGTTTGGTCTGTTTGGTGAGCAGGTAGCCGGCGTTGTGCTGGCCTGGATCCATCACCAGTGGCACCCGGTCCTCCACCCGCAGCCCGTAGCCGCCAAGGCCGGCAATCTTGCGCGGGTTGTTGGTGATCAGGCGCAGGTGATGAACTCCCAGATCACTGAGAATCTGCGCCCCGACGCCGTAGTTGCGCAGGTCGGCGGGAAAGCCGAGGCGCTCATTGGCCTCGACGGTGTCAAGGCCGCCATCCTGAAGGCTGTAGGCCCTGAGCTTGTTGATCAGGCCGATGCCTCGACCCTCCTGGCGCAGGTACACCACAACCCCTTCCCCGGCGGCTTCGATCATGCGCAGGGCCGCCTCCAGCTGGGGCCGGCAATCGCAGCGCAGGGAGCCGAAAGCGTCGCCGGTGAGGCATTCCGAATGCACCCGCACCAGCACCGGTCCGCTGGCCAGCTCGGGGTGCCCCTTGACGATCGCCACATGCTCGCTGTCGTCGAGCTCATTGCGGTACCCGATCGCCCGGAACTGTCCAAAGGCGCTCGGCATCTCGGCTTCGGCCTGGCGGCGCACGAAGCGTTCCGTTTCGAGGCGGTAGCTGATCAGGTCGGCGATGTTGATCAGGCGCAGTCCATGGCGCCGGGCGTAGCGCGCCAGTTGGGGCAGGCGGGCCATCGAGCCATCGGGATTCTGGATCTCGCAGATCACCCCGGCCGGGTACAGGCCGGAGAGACGGGCGAGATCGACGGCCGCCTCGGTGTGACCGGCCCGCTTGAGCACGCCTCCCTGGCGTGCCCGCAGGGGGAAGATGTGGCCCGGCCGGCGCAGGTCCGACGGGCGGCTGGCCGGATGGATCGCCACCTGAATCGTGCGGGCGCGGTCGTCGGCGCTGATGCCCGTGCTCACGCCGTTTTCGGGCCCGGCATCGACGCTGACCGTGAAGGCGGTCTGATTGCTGTCCGTGTTGCGGTCGACCATCAGGGGCAGCTCGAGCGCGTCGAGACGCTCCCCTTCCATGGCCAGGCAGATCAGGCCACGGGCTTCGGTGGCCATGAAGTTGATCTGCTCGGGCGTGGCGAACTGGGCCGCGCAGATCAGATCACCTTCGTTTTCGCGATTTTCGTCATCGACGACGACGATCATTTCGCCGTTACGGATGCCGGCGAGCGCATCGGCGATCGAATCGAAATGGATCGGGTCATGGCCCGGATCAGCCAGTGGGGGGGCGTCAGAGGCCCCGGCTAGGGGAGCGGAACGCTCGGAGCGAACAGTCAGAACAGCGGGACCAGGTGTCAGGCATTCTCTATCAGCTGCGGTCTCAACGTGATCGGGGCCCGGTACGATCAGCGCCCCAGATCCTCCGGCATGGTCAGCCCCACAGCAGCCCGGCGTGTCGCGGTGATCGGCGCCAGCGGCTATGGCGGCCTTCAGACTCTGCGCCTGCTCCAGGACCACCCTGAATTCGTGGTCAGTTATCTGGGGGGAGAGCGCAGTGCCGGCCAGGCCTGGAGCGAACTGGTTCCCTTCCTGCCCCTCGAGGGCAACCCGGTGGTGCGGGTCCCCGATCCCGATGCAATCGCCGGCGAGGCCGACTTCGCGGTGCTCAGTCTGCCCAATGGGTTGGCCTCCCAGCTGGTGCCAGCCCTGCTGGAGCGTGGGGTGAAGGTGGTGGATCTCTCCGCCGACTACCGCTACCGCTCCCTGGCCCAGTGGAAGGAGGTGTACTCCGGCGAGGCCGAACGGTTCGATCGCCACGATGACCTTCTCTGCGCCGAGGCGGTCTACGGCCTGGTGGAGTGGGAGGAGAAGCGCGTCAGCGCGGCACGGCTGGTGGCGGCTCCAGGCTGCTTCCCCACGGCCAGTCTGCTGCCGCTGCTGCCCTTTCTCAAGCAGGGATTGATCGATCGCAGCGGCATCATCATCGACGCCAAGACCGGCACCTCCGGCGGCGGTCGCGCCGCCAAGGAGAATCTGCTCCTGGCGGAAGCTGGCGAAGCCGTGGCTCCCTATGGAGTGGTGGGGCACCGCCACACCAGCGAGATCGAGCAGACCGCCAGCCTGGTGGCGGGCCAGCCGATCCAGCTGCAGTTCACGCCGCATCTGATGCCGATGGTGCGGGGTCTGCTGGCCACGGTCTACGGGCGGCTGCGGGATCCGGGCCTCACCGCCGAGGACTGCACCACCGTCCTGCAGGCCGCCTATCGCCACAGCCCCTGCGTGGAGGTGCTGCCCGTGGGCACCTACCCCTCCACCAAATGGACCCGCCAGACCAATCGGGCCCTGCTCTCGGTACAGGTCGACAGTCGCACCGGCCAGCTGATCCTGATGAGCGCTGTCGACAACCTGGTCAAGGGCCAGGCGGGGCAGGGGGTTCAGTGCCTCAACCTGATGGCCGGCCTACCGGCGCCGATGGGTCTGCCGCTGCTGCCGTTCTATCCGTGAGCCTGCCGGCGGCGAGGGCCACCGCCAGGGGCAGCAGGCGGTGTTCCTGCCTGTGAATCCTGGCCGCCAGGGTGTCGCGGTCGTCGCCGGGGAACACCGGAACGGTGGCCTGGGCCAGGATCGGCCCTCCGTCGAGGTCCTCGGTCACCAGGTGGGCGGTGCAGCCGCTGAGGGTGACTCCGGCCGCGAGGGCCTGGCCCACGGCATCGAGCCCCCGGAAGCTGGGCAGCAACGATGGGTGGATGTTGATCAGGCGCGAGGGGAAGGCGTCGATCAGGCGCGGGGTGACGATCCGCATCCAGCCGGCCATCACCACCAGATCCACACCGGTGGTTGCGAAGGTTTCGATCAGCGCGCCATCCAGCTCCTCACGGCTTCGGTGCCGACGGTGATCCACCAGGGCGCAGGGGATCCCCAGCCGATGGGCCCTCTCCTGGGCGCCGCAGCCGGGATTGTTCACCACCAGCTGATGCACACGGCCCCGCAGGGGGCCTTCGCGGCAGGCCGCCACCAGCGCTTCGAAATTGGACCCCTCTCCGGAGGCCATCACCCCAAGCCGCAGATCGCTGGCCTGAGCGGGCCAGGGCTGTGCCAACGGCCACTGGACACAACCGGGCGGATCGCTAGGGTCTGGCGAAGCGGGCATTGGCGTCTTGTCCCATCTCTCCATCCTGCCAACGGTGATCCGCGATCTGGACCTGCTGGCAGCATCCCTGGCCGACCTCGGCTGTGACCCGATCCGAGCCGGGGTGCTCGAGGGCTTTGCCGGGGAGCACACAGCAGTGGATCTCAGGGTTCGCCTGGCCGGTGAGCAGTGGATCGGTTGGCGCCGCCAGGCCGACGGCAGCCTGGCCCTGCTCGGGGACCTTCAGCGTCTGAGCCGCTCCCGTTCCCTGCAGACATTCCTCGGTCGCCTCACCCGGCGCTATGCCGCCCGGCTCGCCTTGCAGGACGCTGCCCTCGTGCTGCCGATGGCCTCGATCGAACTGGTGTCCTGAAGCCCGGGTGGTTGACCTTTCCCTGGACCTGAGCGCGCCCCACCGCCACCTGGTCCATGTCAGCCTCCGCTGCACGCCGACCACTCCAGTGCTGCGGCTGCGTCTCCCCTCCTGGACACCGGGTTCCTACCTGGTCCGCGACTACGTCCGTCACCTTGAATCCCTGGAGATTCGCCAGGGAACCCAACGCCTGCTGCCGAGCCGCACGGATCCCGCCGGCTGGCGGCTGGACCTGTCATCGCTGGAGCCGCTGGAGATCCACTACGACGTGCTGGCCGCCGATCTGACCGTGCGCACCTGCCACCTCGACGGCGATCATGGTTTTCTGGCCCTTGCGGCCCTGGTGCTGCAGGTCGAAGGGGAACGCTGGAGTCCCCACAATCTGACTCTGCGCCTGCCAGCGGGCTGGCAGGCTTTCGTGCCCCTGCCGCTTCAGGCCGACGGCACCTGGCTGGCGGCCGACTTCGATCACCTCGTGGACACCCCTGTGGAAGCGGGACCCCACTATGAGCACCGTTTCAGCGTGGCGGGTGTGCCCCATCGCTGGGTCTGCTGGGATGCCACCGCGCCCAGCAGACCGGCTGAGCCGGATGAGGCCGCGCCGGACAGCCTGCTGAGGGCCCACCCCACGCTGCTGCAGGACGTGGCGGCGGTGTGTGAGGCCTGCTGCCGGTTGATGGGCGAGTCCGCCCCAGCCGCTGCCGAGTACCTGTTCGTGCTGCATCTGCTCGATCAGGGCTACGGCGGTCTTGAGCACGACACCTCCACGGTGCTGCAGTTCGGCCGCCAGGCCCTGCTCAAGCCCGAGGGGTATCGCCAGTTGCTCCAGCTGGTGGGCCACGAGTATCTCCACCAGTGGAATGTGCGCCGACTCAGGCCCGCTGCACTCTGTCCCATCGACTACGACCGGCCCGTGATCGTGCCCGGTCTGTGGTTCGCCGAAGGTGTCACCAGCTACTTCGACCAGCTTCTGCCCCATCTGGCTGGTTTATCGGGAGAAGATGACGTGATGCATGATTTCGGCACTGATCTCAGCCGTTATCTCCTCACTCCGGGGCGTCTTGGTGGCCAGAGCCTGCGTCAGAGCGCCGAGGAGGCCTGGGTGAAGCTCTACCGACGTGAGGCCAACAGTGACGACAACCAGATCAGCTATTACCTCAAGGGCTCCATCCTCTCGCTGGTGCTCGATCTGGAGTTGCGCCGCTCGGGATCGTGCCTGGCCCAGGTGCTGCGGGATCTCTGGGCCCGTCTGGGCCGCTGGGGCCGGGGCTACCGGGAGCACGACCTGCTCGACGCCTTCAGCGCCCGCTCGCCAGGCCTGGCTGATCGCCTGCCGGCCTGGTTGGATGGTTTTGAGGATCCCGATCTGCCCGCTTACCTCCAGGATGTGGGGCTGATGCTGGAGCCCCAGCGGGCTCCGGCACCCGATCCCGGCCTGAAGGCTGCTCTGCAGGGAGGAGTGCTGGAGGTGGTTCGGGTCGTGCGCGCTGGGCCCGCCCAGGAGGCCGGCCTGATGGTGGGCGATGAACTGATTGCCCTTGATGGTCAGCGCCTGCGCAAGCCCGAAGACCTGGTTCCAGTGCTGCAGGCAAAGCAGCGCCAGGCCATCACCATCAGCCGGCGGGGCCATCTGCGCACCCTGGCCATCACCGCCGCTGAGCCGCAGATCGAGAGCTGGCGGCTGCTGGTGGATCCTGCCGCCGGACCGGAGGCCGGGGAGCGCCGCCGCCAGTGGCTGGGAGTGGTGCCATGTTGAACACCCTGCTGCAGCGTCTGCGCGGTAAGCCCCTGGCCATGGGGCTTCTGGGTGGAGGGGCGATCCTGGGGCTGGGGTGCCTGGGCTGGCTGGCCCGTGATCTCACCGCCAGCTCGGAGGCCGCCAGCCGCCCGTCGCTGCTGCAACTGCTCGAGCAGGTCACCCAGCCCCAGCCTTCACCAGAACCGCCGGCGCGGCGGACGTCACCCCTGCCGCCACCACGCCCGGCCTGGGTCAGCCCCCTGGCCCGTCAGTGTGTCGACCTAGACCCGCGGCTGCGCCTGCAGCTGGAGGGAGAGCTCGCCGCGTTGCCCGTGCGCCGAAGGCGGCTGCAGATCGATCCCAGCAACTACGGGGTCCGCTTCGAGAGGGATGCCTTCGGCCATCCGGTCGATCCCACGCCCCAGGTGGTGGTCCTGCATGAAACCGTGTACGGCATCGGCTCAGCCCTGCGCACCTTCCAGACCCCCCATCCCAGGGATGAAGACCAGGTGAGTTACCACACGCTGATCAGCCTCGATGGCCAGGTGATCGATGTGCTCGATCCCAGCCAGCGGGCCTTCGGGGCCGGTAATTCCGCCTTCAACGGCCGATGGGTAATCACCAACCCCCGGGTGAGTGGCTCCATCAACAACTTCGCCCTGCACATCAGCCTGGAAACCCCCCTGGATGGGGAAGACAGCGACGGCAGCCACAGCGGCTACAGCAGCAAGCAGTACGACGCCCTGGCCCTGGTGCTCACCGACTGGATGCGCCGCTTCCCGATTCCCGCCGCTCACATCACCACCCACCGTCAGGTGGATCTGGGCGGAGAGCGTGCCGATCCGCGCAGCTTCAACTGGGGGGCGCTCCAGAGACGGCTGGGGGCCCTCGGTCAGCTCTGCTGAATCCCTGGCTTCAGATCAGGGGGGAGAGCTGGGGCTTGCGCTCCGCATAGATCAGGGCATGCAGTTCAGGATCCTGCATGTAGCTCAGAATGCGGGCGGGATAGTCGAGCTTGCCGTTGTGGAGGTAGGCAAGGGTGGCGAGCGCCTTGGCATCACGGGGGCTGCGGCTGGCCTGGAGCTGGCGGTCGGTTGGCAGCCCCAGGTCACGGCTCAGACGGGCGAACTTGCCGACCAGCAGGGTGACGTTGCGGTTCGGATCGAGCAGCTCCAGCCGGGCGGCCTGGATCTGTTCGGCCGTGGGTTCGGCGGGGAGCAGGCCCTGATGGATGAGTTCGCCGATGCCGAGCTGGGCGGGTCCATGGGTGCTGAACAAGCCCGACTGGGCCGCCAGCGGCAGGTCCTCGCCGGGTTTGGCGTGCTGAATCTCATCGAAGAGGACGGCTGCCACCAGCATCGGGTTGATCCGGTGCCGGCGGCTCTCCTGAAGGATTGTGGGCCGCAGCACCTCCAGCCGTTCCACGGTGCGGGCCCTCAGCGGTGTGAGTTGATCGAGGCCACGGGTGAACAGTTGAGCCAGAGGGGCCTGAGGTCCATGCACCCCGAAGCGCCGTTGCAGCTCCTTCAGTTCGTCCGGGGTGAAATCGATGGGATCGGGACGCTGCCCTTCACTGGTGAAGGCATCAGGGTCGCTGCTGTCGGTGCTGAGGCTGGCCGTCAGGCCGGGCTCGGTGATCAGTGCGGTGCTGGAGAGGTGTCGCTGGGGAGATCCTGAGGCGAGGCTCAGCAGCGAAAGGGCGGCAGCCAGGGAAACAGCCCAGTGTTTCGGACCGCCCCAGGGTGAGAACGAAACCGTCGCAGGGCGCGTCGTCAAGAAATTCCGCCAGTCAAAATATTTCTTGAAGATTAACGGCTCTGTCTGGACATCCCTGTTCCCGGGGTCGTTTGTGTTTCCGTCCATACCATTCACGCCGTTCTGGCCGGCTTCGGTGTGGCATGCCACCCCTGTGCTTCCTTGGGGGCCCTTCCACGGATAAGTTCAGCCTCGGCAGCCGATTCGTGAAACCCGCCCGCATGACGACGCTTCCGGATTACAGCTTCCATGAGCCCCAGGTGCAGTGGCAGCGCTTCTGCAACCTGCTCTGGCATCACGACGACCTGGGCATCTGGGTCGATGTCAGCCGGATGGCGCTCAATCAGGCCGATTTCGATGCCTTGGAGCCTGTCTTCGATCGTGCCTTTGCGGCCATGCAGGCCCTGGAGGACGGCGCGATCGCCAACCCCGATGAGGGGCGTCAGGTGGGCCATTATTGGCTGCGCGCCCCCGAACTGGCACCGGATCCGGAAGCTGGGGCCCACATCCAGGCGGAGGTGGAGCGGATCGATGCCTTCGGCCGGCAGGTGATCGGGGGAGCCTGTCCGGCGCCGTCCGGCAAGCCCTTCACCGATGTCCTCTGGATCGGCATCGGCGGGTCGGGTCTGGGTCCTTTGCTGATCCTGCGCGCTCTCAAGCAGGAAGGGGTTGGGCTGCCGTTCCACTTCTTCGACAACGTCGATCCCCAGGGGATGAGCCGCACCCTCTCGGCCCTGGGGGATCGGCTCTGCACCACCCTGGTGGTGGTGGTGAGCAAGTCGGGCGGCACTCCCGAGCCCCGCCTGGGCATGGAGCAGGCCCGTGCCCGCCTGGAGGCCCTCGGCGGATCCTGGGCCCGGCAGGCCGTTGCCGTCACCATGCTGGGCTCTCAGCTGGATCAGCGGGCCGAGGCCGAGGGCTGGCTCGCCCGCTTCGACATGTTCGATTGGGTGGGGGGGCGCACCAGCATCACCAGCGCTGTGGGCCTGCTGCCGGCGGCCCTGATCGGCGCCGATCTCCACGGTTTCCTCGAAGGGGCGGCGCGCATGGATGCCGCCACGCGGGTGCCCAGCCTGCGCGAGAACCCCGCGGCCCTGATGGCCGCTGCCTGGCATGTGGCCGGCGGCGGTGCCGGAGGGCGCGACATGGTGGTTCTCCCCTACCGCGACCGGCTGGAGGTGTTCAGCCGCTACCTGCAGCAGCTGGTGATGGAGTCCCTGGGAAAACGGCTCGACCGCGATGGCCGTCAGGTGCATCAGGGCATTGCCGTCTACGGCAACAAGGGCTCCACCGATCAGCACGCCTACGTGCAGCAGCTCCGTGACGGGGTCGACAACTTCTTCGTCACCTTCATCGAGGCTCTCGATGACCCCGCCGATGTGGCTCCCATTGGAGGCGACTACCCCGGCGACTTCCTCGATGGATTCCTGCAGGGCACCCGCTCCGCCCTCACAGAAGGTGGGCGCCAGAGCCTTTCGATCAGCCTGCGCCGCTTCGACGCCGGCAGCCTGGGGGCGCTGGTGGCCCTGTTCGAGCGGGCCGTGGGGCTCTATGGCGAGCTGGTCAACGTGAATGCCTACGACCAGCCCGGGGTGGAGGCGGGCAAGAAGGCCGCCGCCACGATCCTGGATCTTCAGGGCCGGGTGGAGGCCCTGCTGGCCGATGGGCAGCCCCGCTCCGTGCTGGCGATCCAGGAGGAGCTGCAGCTCCCCAGTCCCGAGGCGGCCTTCTGGATCCTGCGCCACCTCTGCGGCAATGACCGCGGCTTCAGAGCCGAGGGCGACTGGGGCGAACCCGCCGCCCTGGTGTTCCAGAAGGGGTGAGCCCCTTCAGCTGGCCCCGGCAGCGTTGCTAGGTTCCGCTTCTTTGCGGTCATGATCCGTTCCCGCGCAGCCGTGGCCTGGGCCGCGGGCCAGCCTCTGGAGATCACGGAGATCGAGGTGGCCCCGCCCCTGGCTGGTGAGGTGCTGCTGCGGGTGGTGGCCACCGGTGTGTGCCACACCGACGCCTTCACCCTCTCGGGCCAGGACCCTGAGGGGCTGTTCCCCGCCGTCCTCGGCCATGAGGGCGGTGCCGTGGTGGTGGAGGTGGGGCCCGGCGTGACCTCCGTGGCGGTGGGGGATCACGTGATTCCCCTCTACACGCCGGAGTGCCGTGCCTGCAGCTTCTGCCTGTCCGGCAAGACCAACCTCTGCCAGGCGATCCGCGGCACCCAGGGCAAGGGGCTGATGCCCGACGGCACCAGCCGCTTCTCCCGGGGCGGTCGGATGATCCACCACTACATGGGCACCTCCACGTTCTCGGAATACACCGTGGTGCCCGAGATCGCCGTGGCCCGGATCAGCAAGGACGCGCCCCTGGAGAAGGTGTGCCTGCTGGGTTGTGGGGTCACCACCGGCATCGGAGCGGTGCTCAACACCGCCAAGGTGGAGCCGGGTAGCACCGTGGCGGTCTTCGGACTCGGCGGCATCGGTCTGGCGGTGATCATCGGCGCGGTGATGGCCGGCGCCAGCCGCATCATCGGCATCGACACCAACCCCGAGAAGTTCGCGATCGCCCGCCAGCTCGGCGCCACCGATTGCCTTGATCCTGGCGACCATGACGCTCCGATCCAGGATGTCGTGATCGAGCTCAGTGACGGTGGCGTGGATTATTCCTTCGAATGCATCGGCAATGTGCAGGTGATGCGAGCCGCCCTGGAGTGCTGCCATAAGGGCTGGGGCGAATCCACGATCATCGGGGTGGCCGGTGCCGGCCAGGAGATCTCCACCCGACCCTTCCAGCTCGTGACCGGCCGGGTCTGGCGTGGCTCGGCCTTCGGTGGGGTGCGGGGCCGCACGGAGCTGCCGGGCTATGTGGAGCGCTTCCAGAGCGGTGAGATCCCGCTCGACACCTTCATCACCCACACCATGCCCCTGGAGGAGATCAACAGGGCCTTCGACCTGATGCACGCGGGCCAGAGCATCCGCTCGGTGATCCACTTCAACCCCTGAGGCCCCACCCCGTGATCACCCTCCTGAGTGAGAACCGCAGCTTCGGCGGATCACACCGCCGCTACCGGCACCGGTCCGCCCTGCTCGACTGCGCGATGACCCTGGCGGTGTACCTCCCGCCCCAGGCTCTGGCCGGTGCATCCGTGCCGGCGTTGTACTGGCTCTCCGGCCTCACCTGCACCGACGAGAACTTCATGCAGAAGGCCGGGGCCCACCGCCTGGCCGCCAGCCTCGGCCTTGCCCTGATTGCGCCCGACACCAGCCCCCGGGGTCCCGAGGTGCCTGGGGATCCAGAGGGGGCCTGGGATTTCGGTCACGGGGCCGGCTTCTACCTCAATGCCAGTGAGGCCCCCTGGGCGCGCCACTACCGCATGCACGACTACGTGGTGGCGGAGTTGCCGGAGCTGCTCGAGAGGGAGCTGCCCCTGAACGACCGTCGGGGTGTCAGTGGCCATTCGATAGGGGGGCACGGCGCCTTGGTCTGTGCCCTGCGCCATCCCGGTCTCTACCGTTCCGTCTCGGCCTTCGCGCCGATCAGCCACCCCAGCCGCTGCCCGTGGGGGGAGAAGGCCTTCAGCCGCTATCTCGGCCCGGACCAGTCCCGCTGGAGTGCCTGGGACGCCTGCGAGCTGATTGTTTCAGCGCCGGAGCGGCTGCCTCTGCTGATCGACCAGGGACTGGACGACCCCTTCCTGAAGAGTCAGCTGCGGCCGGATGACCTGGAGGTTGCCGCCCGATCCGCCGGCCACCCGCTGGAGCTGAGGCTCCAGCCCGGCTACGACCACAGCTACTTCTTCATCGCCAGCTTCATCGACGACCACCTGCGTCACCACGCTGAAGCCCTGGTGCCCCCGGCCTAGGGCACCAGATTCACGAGCTTGCCGGGCACCACGATCACCCGGCGGGGCGGCTGACCCTCCAGCCAGCGCAGGGCGATGTCGCTCTCCAGGGCCAGGCGCTCCAGGGTGGCGGCATCGGCATCGGCGGGCACCTCCAGCTGGCCGCGCATCTTGCCCTTCACCTGGATCACCAGGGACACGGTGTCCTGGATCAGGGCGGAGGGATCTGCCACGGGCCAGCGCTGAAGGTGCACGCTGCCGCTGCCCCCCAGCCGCTGCCAGAGCTCTTCGGCCAGGTGGGGAGCGAAGGGGGCCAGCAGGATCACCAGGGCGCTCAGGGCTTCGATGGCCACGGGCTCGGCCACCGCCTCCAGCTGGGCCGCCATGGCGTTGCTGAGCTTCATCAGCTCCGAGACGGCGGTGTTGAACTGGTAGTGGCCGGGGGCGAGGTCATCGTCGATGGCGGCGATGGCACCGTGAACGGCCCGGCGAAGCTCCTGCTCAGCCGGTGTGCAGGCCTCTGCAGGTGCGCCCGGGTGAATCGGCAGGCGGAGACCCCGGGCCACCGCCCCGTCCACCAGCCGCCACAGCCGCTGCAGGAAGCGGAACTGCCCCTCCACATCGGCGTCGTCCCACTCCAGGTCCTTCTCCGGCGGCGCCTTGAAGAGGATGAACATGCGGGCAGTGTCAGCCCCGTAGCGGTCGATCACCACGGCGGGATCGACGCCGTTGTACTTCGACTTGGACATCTTCTCGAAGAAGGTGTCGAGCCGCTCGCCATCGATCGGATCGCGGGGATCGGCGGGATCGGTCACATCGGCCGGGGCCACGTACCTGCCGGTCTGCGGGTTCTTGTAGGTGATGGCCTGCACCATCCCCTGGGTGAGCAGGCGCTGGAAGGGTTCATCGAAGCTGAGCAGGCCCCGGTCGCGCAGCACCTTCGTGAAGAAGCGGGAGTAGAGCAGGTGCAGGATGGCGTGCTCGATGCCGCCCACGTACTGATCCACGGGCAGCCAACGGTCCGCCGCACTCCGCTCGAAGGGCAGCTGGGTGTTGTGGGGATCGCTGTAGCGCAGGTAGTACCACGAGGAGCAGATGAACGTATCCATCGTGTCGGTCTCCCGCCTGGCGTCCTCGCCGCAGCAGGGGCAGGGCACGCTCACCCAGCTCTCCAGCTGGTTGAGGGGTGAGCCGCCCTTGCCGCTGAAGGCCAGATCCCTGGGCAGCTCCACGGGCAGCTGCTCCGCCGGCACCGCCACCACACCGCAGTGCTCGCAGTGGATCATCGGGATGGGGCAGCCCCAGTAGCGCTGGCGGGAGATCAGCCAGTCGCGCAGGCGGTAGCTCACCTTGCCCTCACCCCAGCCTTCCGCCTCGGCCAGCGCCACGATCCCGGCGCGGGCTTCTGTGGCCTCGAGGCCATCGAAGGGTCCGGAGTGAACCAGCCTTCCGCCCCCCGTCCAGGCGCCGCCGTCATAGGCCTCCTCGTGGGCGCCTTCTGGCACGATCACCCGCTTCACGGGCAGCTCGTACTGGCGGGCAAAGACGAAATCGCGCTGGTCATGGGCCGGCACCCCCATCACGGCGCCGGTGCCGTACTCGGCCAGGACGTAATCGGCGATCCACACCGGGATCGTCTCGCCGTTGAAGGGATTGCGCACGCTCGAGCCCAGGGGGACCCCGCGCTTGGGCTGGTCCTCGGCAGTGCGTTCCTGCTCGCTCTGGGCGCTCACGAGATCACAGAAGGCCTCCACCGTCAGGCGCTGCTCAGGAGCGGTGAGGCCCGCCACCCATGGATGCTCCGGGGCCAGCACCAGGTAGCTCACCCCATAGACCGTGTCGGGGCGGGTGGTGAAGACCGTGATCGACTCCGCGGGGGCGGCCTCGCTGCCGGTGGCCGCTGCCGGCGCAATGATCGGGAAGTGCAGCAGGGCCCCCGCCGAGCGGCCGATCCAGTTGGACTGCATGGTGCGCACCCGCTCCGGCCAGCCATCGAGCTGATCGAGGTCGTCGAGCAGGGCTTCGGCGTAGTCGGTGATGCGCAGGAACCATTGACGCAGCTGCCGCTTCTCCACCTTGGCCCCGGATCGCCAGGAGCGGCCCTCTCCATCCACCTGCTCGTTGGCCAGCACCGTCTGATCGATGGGATCCCAGTTGACCGTGGCCTCCTTGCGGTAGGCCAGGCCCGCCTCGTGGAACTGGAGGAACAGCCACTGGGTCCAGCGGTAATAGTCGGCGTGGCAGGTGGCCACCTCCCGGTCCCAGTCGATCGAGAGTCCGAGGCGCTGCAGCTGGGCCCGCATCTGGGCGATGTTGGCATCGGTCCAGTCGCCGGGATCCACGCCCCGCTCGATCGCGGCGTTCTCCGCCGGCAGACCGAAGGCGTCCCACCCCATGGGATGCAGCACCTTGCGGCCGCGCAGCCGCTGCACCCGGGCGATCACATCGGTGATGACGTAATTGCGCACATGACCCATGTGCAGGTTCCCCGAGGGATAGGGGAACATCGAGAGGGCGTAGAACGTGTCGGCGCTGCCGTTGTCATCGCCGCTATCGCCGGGTTCGGGGGTCCGGTGGAGCCCCTGCTCCTGCCAGCGGCATTGCCAGCCGGCTTCGATGGCGTCGGGTCGGTAGCGGCTGCTGTCCGTGCTGGTTGCGGGGCTGGATCGTTGGTCGGACTCGGCCATGTTCCGGGGTCGGCCGGTTCGCATCAGCCGTTGAGTGCGTGGCTGTGATCGTGCCACACCCCCCAGGGGTGCTCAATGCACAGTCAGTCCAGGGGCTGGATGGTCTCGAGTGCGGAGCGGCGGATCAGCACCGGCTGCTGGGCGCTGGCGAGACGCAGGGCCAGAAACTCGGGGTCCTGCCAGTCGAGGCAGCCTTCGAGCTGCTCGCCGCCCGGTAATCGAATCCGCAGGGGCGTGCGCTGTCTGACCCAGTTCTGGAGGAGGCGCACCCCGGGCAGGCTCGTATCCAGATTGTGAGTCTCCATAGGATTCAGGTTATGTGGATCGGGAACGGGGCCGTGCTGGCATTCAGCAAATACCAGGGGCTGGGCAACGACTTTCTCCTGCTCGACGGGCGTGGGGCGGCTGATCCCCAGGACCTGTTCGGCCTCGACCCTGAGCGGGTGCGCTGGATCTGCGACCGGCGCTTCGGGGTGGGCGGTGATGGGGTGATCCTCGCTCTGCCTCCCGAGGGGGATGGGGAGCTGCGCATGCGCATCTTCAATGCCGACGGCAGCGAAGCGGAGATGTGCGGTAACGGCATCCGCTGCCTGGCCCGATTCCTGGCCGACAGCGACGGTGATGCGCCGGGGAGGACCTGGCAGGTGGAGACCATGGCGGGCCGGATGGTGCCCGAACTGCTCGCCGATGGCACGGTGCGCGTCGACATGGGGGAGCCTTTTCTGCTGCCCGAGCAGGTGCCCACCACCCTGGCGACCGGCCCGGGAGGGCTTCCCCAGGGCGAGCTGGAGGTGGAGGGGTCCCTCTTCGCTGCGGCGGCGGCCGGCATGGGCAATCCCCACCTGGTGATCCCGGTGGAGGAGGTGGAGGTGATCGACCTGGAGCGGTTCGGTCCCCTGCTTGAGCGGCATCCCGCTTTCCCGGCCCGCACCAATGTGCACTTCGTTCAGGCGCTCAGGCCCGACCACCTCGTGATGCGCGTCTGGGAGCGGGGCGCCGGCCCCACCCTGGCCTGCGGCACCGGTGCCTGCGCCACCCTCGTGGCCTGCCATCGCCTCGGCCTCAGTGCGCGCTCGGCACGGCTGGATCTCCCCGGTGGCTCGCTCTGGATCGACTGGGACTCCCGCTCGAACCATCTGTTCATGACGGGACCTGCCGAACAGGTGTTCGACGGGGTGCTGGCGCCTCCAGCGGAGAGGGTCGTCGAGCCGGCGGCGTCGCAACCGGCGGAGCCAGAACACATCAATTGCGCCATCGCCTGTGTGGAGGGCTGTCAGCGGCCTGACGACTGCCCCAGCGCCGAGGCCCGTCTCCGGGTGGAGGCCCTGCTGCAGAGCCGCTCGCTCGATGAACTGGTCTCCTTGGCGGCTCAGTCCCTTGAGGCCCGCACCCAGGCGCGCTTCAGCCGCGACACCGCCGGCTCCGATCGCCCTGCCGAGTGATTTCGGCCCCGCCCTTCGGCAGTGCGGCGCAGCCGCTCTACCTCGATGCCTCGGCCGGTGCACCTCCGGCCGAGGCGGTCCTGGAGGCCATGGCCGCCGCCACGCGAACCGCCTGGGCCAATCCCTCCAGCCTGCACGGCTACGGGCTGGCGGCGGCCGACTGCCTGGAGCGCAGCCGCCAGGCGATCGCCGCTCTGCTCGGTGCTGAGGCCCGGCAGCTCACCTTCTGCTCGGGTGGCACCGAGGCTGCCCACCTGGCCCTGCTGGGAGCCGCTGCGGCCCTGCCTCCAGGACGGCTGCTGATCTCGGCCGTGGAGCATCCGGCGGTGCAGGCCGCCGCCAGGCGCCTGATCGGCTCGGGCTGGACGCTGGAGCTCCTTCCGGTCGATCACCTGGGCCGCCTGAGGCTGGATCGGCTCGAAAGCTTGCTTGAGCCGCCCACCCGGCTGGTGTCGTTGATCTGGGGCCAGAGTGAGGTCGGCACGCTTCAGCCCCTGCAGGCGATCGCTGAGCGCTGCCGCCGCGCCGGCGTGATCCTGCACAGCGACGCCGTGCAGGTGGTGGGCCATCGCCCCATTGATTTCGCCTCACTCGAGGTGGATCTGCTCAGCTTCACCGCCCACAAACTGCAGGGACCCCGGGGGATCGGTGCCGTGCTGGCCCGGACTGGTCTGGAGCTGCGGCCGATGATCGAGGGCGGCGGTCAGGAGGGGGGGCTGCGTTCCGGCACAGAGCCGGTGGTCCTGGCAGCGGGATTCGCCGAGGCCCTCCGGCAGGCCCAGTGGCGGCTGGATCTGAACGCCGGCCAGGACCCTCTGGAGCCATGGCGTGACCGCCTGCTGCAGGCTCTGCTCGCCCTGGGCGGTGTGGAGCTGACTGGTTGTCCATCCCTGCGCCTGCCCCATCACCTCAGTGTGCTGGTGCGGGATGGGGCAGGCCGCCCCCTTCCAGGCCGACGCCTGGTGCAGGCCCTCTGGCGAGAGGGCCTGGCCGTCAGCAGCGGCAGTGCCTGCCAGGCGGGGCGCGCTGGCGGAAGCCCCGTGCTGGAGGCCATGGGGTTCCCCTCTGAGCTGGCCGCCAGTGGCCTGCGCCTGAGCCTGGGCCCCTGGCTGAGCCAGGAGCAGCTCGACTCGGTGCCCGCCCGCTTCGAGCGGGCCCGTCAGGCCGTGGCGGCAGCACAGCCTGGGTAGGGTCGCTGGGCTTCGCTGAGGTTTCGCGTGCTCCCTGCTGATCTGCGCAGCGCCGAAGGTGAGGCCCTGGCGGCCCTGAAGGAGGCCCTGGCGGACAGCCCCAGCGGTCGCTGGACCATGGAGCTGCGCTTTGAGGGGCTCAAGCTGCTCCCCCTGGCCCTGAGGCTGCTGGCGGGCCTGAATCCTGCAGAGCGTTCGCTGCGCCTCCTCTTCCCCGATGCCGGCTCCGCTGCCCTGGCCCGCCGTGATGCACCGGACCTGGCTCCCGAGCTGGGTTCCCTGGGCGATCAGCTGCGGCGTCAGGAGCAGGACAAGGATTCCTCCGCCAGCGACCTGTTGTTGCTGGTGGAGCCCGCCCAGGCCGAATACGAGGAGGTGGAACGCCTCTGCCAGGGCCACCGCGGCGGCGTGGTGCTGCTGAACGGACGCCTCGAGGATGCCGCCGTGGGCATCGGCAGCGTGGCCCGAGAGCGACGGCGGGGGTTCCTGGCCACCTGGCGGCCGGCCTATGCCCTGCTGCCCCTGGAGAACGGTGCCCTGCGCTTCGCCTGTCCCGGCCCCTGGGAGCTCTACCGCCTGGATCCCGATGGCTACCGCCTGGCCGCCTGCTTCGATCTGAAGCCCGATGCGGAGCAGCTGGCGGAAGCCCTCAGCCCGGATCAGGGACCTGATGTGCTGGCAGGCCTGCAGGCCCTCGACCGCTTCATCGGCAGCCTGCGCAACTGAAGCCCCCCTGGCCTCAGCGGGAAACCCTCCTTAAAGTTGCGCGTCTGCCCCCTGCCCATGGCCTCTGAGTCCACCCCTGCAGCGCCGAGCGGTTCGCCCCGCTGGGGCCTGGTCGACATCGGAGCCGCAGCCGCCGTGCTGCTGGCCATCGGTGGTGTCATCTGGAGCCCGAAACTGAGTGGTGCGGTGGCCACCGCCACCGGGGCGATGCAGCCGGTCACGGTGATCGTCGATGTGCGTGGCATTCCCTCCGCCGATCCCCAAGGACTCATCGCCGCGGCCCGGGAGGAGGGGAAGGTGAGCATCGTGATCCGCAACCAGCCGCACGGCACCGTGAAGCTCAAGGATCTGCAGCGGCTGCAGCGCAAGCTGGTGGCCCTGCAACCCGATGGCAGTGTCGTCACCGCAGAGGATCCGAACCAGGCCCTGGTCGGTTCCCTGGATGCCCGCTTCGTTCTCGAGGGCCAGGGACGGAAGACGGAGGGCGGGGTCGTCTTCGGCAACCAGAACCTCAAGATCGGTGCCCCGATCGAGCTGGAGGGTCGCAACTACCGCCTGAACGGGTCGGTCAGTGGTCTTGTCCTTGGTGAGTCCTGAGATGGTGATGATGTCCCAACCCCGAATCCTCCGCGCCCGGCGCCATCTGGTCAGGTCCCTGGCCCTCGGCCTGGCCCTGGTGCCTGGCCTGCCTGTGCTCGCGGCCGATCCCCTGGCCCGCCTGCCCGGTTCCCCGGCGGCGGCCGGTCTGCCACGGCTGCAGAGCCAGGTGAGTTGTCCGGCCCTGCAGCAGCGGGTCCAGTCGAGCCTGGGGTCTGAAGCCAGTGTCTGGAGCGTGTCGGTGGCCGATGGCAACGGCCGCCTGCTGGCCGATGTCAACGGTCTGCAACCCCGGGTTCCGGCCTCCAACCAGAAGCTGTTGAGCACGGCCTTCGCCCTCGATCGCCTCGGCCCCGACTACCGCCTCACCACCCGTCTCTGGCGACTCTCCGACGGCACCCTGCGGCTCACCGGAGAAGGGGATCCCGACCTGGCCCTCCCCCAGCTGCAGCGTTTCGCCAAGCTGGCCCTGGGATCCGGCGGCGCCGACGGTGCTCCTCCCAGCCTGGTGAGACTGCAGCTCGCCGAGTTGCCTCCCCAGGCCTGGTGGCCCCAGGGTTGGCATCCCGGAGATCGGGCCGAGGCCTATGGCGCGCCGATCACCCGGCTGGCGCTTACGAGCAACGCCATCGACATGGCGGTGGCCAACCCCACCTCACGGCTGCGCACGCTGCTCAACCGGGAACTGGTGCGCCAGGGGGGTAAAGCCGTCGAGCTGAGCGTGGTGTCCTCCGATGCACCTCTCTCCCGGGATGCCGTGCTGATCCACGAGGAGCCTTCGGCTCCGATGCATAACCTGCTCAGCCTGGCCAATACCGAAAGCCACAATTTCACCGCCGAAGTGCTGATGCGGCAGGCCAGTGGCAGCTGGGACCTGGCCGTCAGTCGTCAGGCCCAGACGCAGTGGCTGGCTGAACAGGGGCTGCCCCTGCAGGGTGTCCGGGTGGCCGATGGCAGCGGCCTCGACCGGGCCAACCGTCTCACCAGCCGCTTCCTCACCGCCCTGCTGCTCACCATGGGGCAGCATCCCTATGCCGGCTACTACATGGCCTCGATGGCGGTGGCCGGCCAGCGGGGCACCCTCCGCAACCTGTACAAGGGCACCAGTCTGGAGGGCCGCTTCCGCGGTAAGACCGGCACCCTCACCGGAGTGCGCTCGATCAGTGGGGTGCTCAGCACCAGTGATGGCCCCCGTTACGTGAGCCTGATCTCGAACGGAGCAGGAGCACCGAACACCATGATCGGTGTCCTGCTCCGCCAGGTGCAGAACGTCAGCCTCTGCCAGCCACCTGCCTGAGACGTGAGGCGGCCCGCCGAGCCCGGCTGATCGGCACCGCCGCCTGCTCACCCGCAGGTGGTGGGGTCGTGGGGCCCCGCTCGGCCGAGGCCGACACCTCGGTGCTCTGGATCCGCCCCAGTTCGCGCCGACCGGCCAGCACCACTTTGCTCAGCTCGCCCAGCCGTCCTTCCAGCTCCGTGAGCACTTGCTCGGCATAGCGGTTGGCTCCGTCCTGCACGGTGGTGGCCTCCTGCCTGGTGCGGCTGATCAGCGCCTCGCACTGCTGCTGGGTCTGCTGGCGGAACTGCAGGGCATCGTTGTGCAACCGCTCGGCCTCGCTCTGGCTTTCGCGCTGGATGCGCAGCCCCTCCTGGCGGATCTTCTCCAGTTCCTGCAGGCTCTGCTGACGGGAGCGCTCGTGCTGTTCGCTCAGCTGCCGCTTCATCTCCACAAAATCCTGGTCGAGCTGCTGACGTCGCTGCATGGCCTCCTGCTCCAGTTGCTGGCGGCGGCTGCTGAACTGCTGCTCCGTCTGGGCCAGGCGGGTCTGGTGCTCCTGTTCGGTCTGGGCCACCTGCTGCCGGGCCGAGAGCAGCAGCTGCTCGCACTGCTGGCGGGCCTGCTCGCGAAGCTCGGCGACCTGCCTCTCGGCCTCCTGGCGTACGGCGGCGGAATTGATCAGCTGCTCCCGCTCCTGACGGGCACGGCTGATGATTTCCTCGGCCTGCTGGCGGGCCTGGGCGATGAAGCTGTCCCGCTGGCGTAGCAGCTCTTCGGCTTGGTCGAGCTGGGCGGGGATGGCTTCCCGCACCGCGTCCATCAGCTCGATGGCGTCCTGCTCATTGACCAGGCGGCCCCCACTGAACGGAATGCGGCTGCCCTCCAGCACGATTTCTTCGAGCTGATCGATCTGATCCAGCACGCTGATCCGTGTGTCGGCCATCTCAACGGGGCAGAGGACTACCGATTAAAGAGCCTGGCGAGGTCATCCGCCACTCCCGGCGGCACCATGTGGCGCACATCCCCACCGAAGCGGGCCACCTCCTTGACCACGCTGCTGCTGAGAAAGCTGTGGTGGGCTGCAGTGACGAGGAACAGGGTTTCCACCTCCGCCGCCAGGCTGCGGTTGGTGTGGGCGATCTGAAGCTCGAACTCGAAATCGCTCATCGCCCGCAGGCCGCGCAGGATCACCACCGAGCCGCAGCTCCGTGCGAAGTCCACGGTGAGACCGTCGAAACTGCTCACCTCCACCCGCTCCAGGTGGGACGTGGCCTGGCGGATCTGGTCGAGTCGCTGCTCCAGGGGGAAGCTGGCCTGCTTGCTCGGGTTCTGGAGCACCGCCACCACGAGGCTTCCGAACAGCCGCTCAGCCCGCTCGATCAGGTCCAGATGGCCCAGGGTGAGGGGATCGAAACTGCCGGGATAGAGGGCCTTCATGGGCGCTTGGTCATGGAGCCCCCCGCGGGGAAGCGATGGCGCGGATCCTATGGATGGCGTCGCCGTCAGTGAACACACTGCCTAAAGTCGGGGTATCGATCGCGACAGGGCTGATGGCCACCGATGCACCCGCCAGCGCAGCCAGTGAAGGCCTCGATGCCGCTGCCAAGAAGACGCTGCTGCGCAAGATCCCCCACGGGCTGTTCATCTGCGGGGTGGCCGAAGGCGACACCATCAATGGCTTCACGGCCAGCTGGGTCACCCAGGGCTCCTTCGAGCCCCCACTGGTAGTGCTGGCCGTGCGGGCCGATTCCACCAGCAACGGCATCATTCAGCGCACCCGGCGTTTTTCCCTCAATGTGCTTGCGGCCGATCAGAAGGACCTGGCGGCGGTCTTCTTCAAGCCCCAGAACGGTATCGGCGGCCGCTTCGATGCCGCGCCCTACAGGCTGGGTGCCCTGGGCCTGCCGATCCTGGAGGAAGCCCTCGGCGCCGTCGAATGCGAACTGGTGGGTGAGGTGGCCCATGGCGATCACACCGTGTTCGTGGCCGAAGTGAAGACCGCCGTGCTGCACCGGGACGGAGCGGCTCTCGAGCTGGGACCCACAGGCTGGCAGTACGGCGGCTGAGCCGGGTCCGGGATTCCGCTGCCATGGGCCGCCTCGCCCAGCCCCTTCTGAGCGATCCCGATCGCCTCTGCCAGCGACTGAAGGAGCTGCCCGCCGAGCCGGGTTGCTATCTCCTCCGCGACGTGGAGGATCGCATCCTCTACATCGGCAAGTCGAAAAGCCTGCGCAGCCGCGTGCGCAGCTACTTTCGCGATTCCCACGACCTGAGCCCGCGCATCAGCCTGATGGTGCGGCAGGTCAGCGAGGTCGAATTCATCGTCACCGACAGCGAAGCGGAGGCGCTGGCGCTCGAATCCAACCTGATCAAGGCCCATCAGCCGCACTTCAACGTTCTGCTCAAGGACGACAAGAAATATCCCTACCTCTGCATCACCTGGAGCGAGCCCTACCCGCGCATCTTCATCACCAGGCGGCGGCGCCTGCGCAGCCCGCTTGATCGCTTCTACGGCCCCTACGTGGACGTGGGTCTGCTGCGGCGCACCTTCTTCCTGGTGAAACGGGTGTTTCCCCTGCGTCAGAGGCCCCAGCCGCTCTATCGCGACCGCACCTGCCTCAACTTCGACATCGGCCGCTGCCCCGGGGTGTGCCAGGAGAAGATCAGCCCGGAGGCCTACCAGCAGACCCTGCGCAAGGTGGCGATGGTGTTCCAGGGCCGCAGCGACGAGCTGCTGGACCTGCTGCGTGCCCAGATGGGGCGCTATGCCGAGCGCGAGGATTTCGAGGCGGCCGCGCGGGTGCGTGACCAGTTGCAGGGCCTCGAGCAACTCACCGCCGAGCAGAAGATGACCCTGCCTGACGCCTCGGTGTCCAGGGACGTGCTGGCCCTGGCCTGCGATCAGCGGCTGGCGGCGGTGCAGCTGTTCCAGATGCGGGCCGGCAAGCTGGTGGGACGTCTGGGCTACACAGCCGACGCCAGCATCGCCGCACCGGGCGAGATCCTGCAGCGGGTGCTGGAGGAGCACTACGGCCAGGTGGAGCCCGTGGAGATCCCCCCCGAGGTGCTGGTGCAACACCCCTTGCCCCGCCAGGAGCTGGTGCAGGAGTGGCTGAGTGAGCGACGGGGCCGCAAGGTGCGGCTGTCGCATCCGCAGCGGCAGCAGAAAGCGGAACTGATCGAGCTGGTGGAGCGCAATGCCGCCTTCGAGCTCAGCCGGGCCCAGCGCAGCGCCGAGCAGCACCAGCTGGCCACGGAAGACCTCGCCCAGCTGCTCGATCTCCCTCAGCCGCCGCGCCGCATCGAGGGTTACGACATCAGCCACATCCAGGGCAGTGATGCGGTGGCCTCCCAGGTGGTGTTCGTTGATGGGCTGCCCGCCAAGCAGCACTACCGCAAGTACCGGATCCAGAGCAGCAGCATCAGTGCCGGCCACTCCGACGACTTCATGGCGATGGCGGAGATCATGCGGCGGCGCTTCCGCCGCTGGTCGCAGGCCAAGGCGGAAGGGGCCGACCTGGCGGAGCTGCGCAGGGCGGCCGGCACGGCCCTGCACACCGGAGGGCTCAACGACTGGCCCGATGTGGTGATGATCGATGGCGGCAAGGGCCAGCTCTCAGCCGTCATGGAAGCCCTGCGCGAACTCGATCTGCACGAGGAGCTGGTGGTCTGTTCCCTGGCCAAGCAGCGGGAGGAGGTGTTTCTGCCTGGCGCCAGCCTGCCGCTGGAGAGCGAGCCCGACCAGCTGGGGGTTCTGCTGTTGCGGCGTCTGCGCGATGAGGCCCACCGCTTCGCGGTCAGCTTCCACCGCCAGCAGCGGGGCGAGCGCATGAAGCGATCCCGCCTGACGGAGATTCCCGGGCTCGGTCCCAAGCGAGTCAGGGATCTGCTGGCCCACTTCCGCTCGATCGACGCCATTCAGCTGGCCAGCCCCGAACAGATCGCCGCGGTCCCCGGGATGGGTCCGGCCCTGGCCAGGCAGGTGTGGACCTACTTCCATCCCGGCGATCCCGAGGAGTCGCTCGAAGGCGAGACGTCCGGCGAACCGCTGGCGGTGGGATGAAGGCCCGAAGGTCCCAGCATCACCCACACCACCCGGCTCAGCCGTTCCTTCCCACTGGTGCTGAAGCGGCTGGCGGCGCGGCGGCTCCAGAAGGGATGGGCAGCTCCCCTAATTTGAACACCCTCTCCCCTCTCACACGATGACGCTGCCGGCCCTGCCACCGGAGGCCTATCTCTGGTTCAAGACCCTGCACATCGTCGGGGTCGTGGTGTGGTTCGCCGGGCTGTTCTACCTCGTGCGGCTGTTCATCTATCACGTGGAGGCCGAGGCGCTGGAGGAGCCTCTGCGTGGCGCCTTCAAGGAGCAGTACAGCCTCATGGAGCGGCGCCTGGCCAACATCATCACCACTCCGGGCATGGTGGTGGCCGTGGCCATGGCGGTGGGCTTGCTGGTCGCCCAGCCGATCTGGCTGAAGCAGGGCTGGATGCACGCCAAGCTGGCGGTGGTGCTGGCTCTGATGGCCTACCACTGGTTCTGCTACCGCCTGATGCGCCAGCTGCGGGAGGGCAGCTGCCGATGGAGCGGTCGGCAGCTGCGGGCCCTCAACGAACTCCCCACCCTGATGCTGGTGCTGGTGGTGATGCTGGTGGTGTTCAAGGGGCAGTTCCCCACCGGTGCGGCCACCTGGTTCCTGGTGGCCCTGGTGGTGGCGATGGCCGGCTCGATTCAGTTCTATGCCCGCTGGCGCCGACTACGCCTGGAGCAGGAGGCCCTCGCCGGTGGCACCTGAGCATCCACTGGTGTCGGTGTTGCAGGGTGTGGAGCCCACCTGTTGCCCCGGGCGGCTCAATTTCCATTGCCACACCACCTGCAGTGACGGCAGCCTCCAGCCTGAGCGGCTGGTGGACCAGGCTGTGGATCGGGGCCTCCAGCACCTCGCCGTGACCGATCACCACAGCACGGCCGCCCTCGAGCCGCTGCAGCGACGGCTGGCGCAGCACCGGCAGCGGGGTGGCAAGGTGCCCACCCTCTGGAGCGGTGTGGAGATCAGCTGCCTGCTGGAGGGTTGTCTGGTCCATGTGCTCGGGCTTGGATTCGACCCGGGCCATATCGCCCTGGCCCCTTACCTCGAGGGCAGTGCCGTGGTGGGCCCGGCGCTAGGGGCCGGGGCCGTGCGCCGGGCGATCCATGCCGCCGGCGGGCTGGCCCTGCTGGCCCATCCCGCCCGTTACCGCCTTCCTTATCACCTCCTGATCACGGCGGCGGCGGAGCTGGGATTCGATGGAGCCGAGGCCTACTACGACTACGAGCAAGGGGACTCCTGGCGCCCCTCGCCGCTGGTCTGCGACGCGATTGCGGCCCAGCTCGATCGGCTGGGGTTGCTGACCAGTTGCGGTACAGATACCCATGGGCTGGGTCTTGGCGGCCGCTAGGCTCGTCGACAGGTTTCCGTTCCCTGACCATGGGTCTGTTCGATCGTCTGCTCGGCAACCGCTCCGAAGGAGCCTTCTCCTCCAAGGCCGCCAAGGTCAAACCGGCGAAGGCCAGGCAGGAGGAGAGCTTTTACCTCGATGCAGACACCTCCAGCAGCCTGGGCGATGTGAACTTCATGCGGCGTTCGAACACGATCCGCCACACCTTCCCTGGCAACGCCGACAATCCCGGGAACAAGGAAATGATCCAGGAGGTGGATTCGATGGCCGCCCGCCTCGCCAAGGCCAGCACAGGCCTTCCCGGCACCGAGGTGAAGGCCGCCGAAACCAGCCTCTCCGGTGGAGTGCCCAAGCCGGTCAAGAAGACCTTCGCCGAAAAAATGAGCTCCGCCGAGCTTGGTAAGCGACTCAGAGGCGCTGCAGTGGGCGGTGTCAACGCTGCTGGCGGACCAGCGGCCTCGGGCCGCAAGACCGGCGACGGCAGCGCGGAGAAGCAGCCGGGCATCAGCCTGCAACAGGCTAAGCCCGGCACCATCGATCCGTTCAAGGACATGGCCAAGGACATCAATTCCTGATCGGAGATCGAAACCCGATGTCCTGAGAACTCAGCCCTCCACCAGGCTCTCACTGCTGAGCACCAGCTGCCTGAGATGCTCCAGCTGTTCAGGGCTGGCCCCCTCCCACAGCAGGCGATTGTGGGCTTCCAGCAGCCGCTCGGCCATGTCGCGGAGGGCCCAGGGATTGGCCTGGCGCAGGAAGTCCAGCAGGGTTTCATCTCCCAGCCAGGTGTCGCAGATGGCGCCGTAGCTCCAGTCCGGCACCCGGCCGGTGCTGGCGTCATAGGCGAAGAGGTAATCGAGGCTGGCAGCCAGCTCGAAGCCTCCCTTGTAGCCATGGGCGCGCATCCCCTCGATCCAGCGCGGGTTGAGCACCCGCGAGCGCAGCACCTTGTCGAGTTCCCGCTCCAGCCGATGCAGGCGGGGCCGCTGGCGGCGGGAATGATCTCCGAACCAGAGGGCCGGTGCCGAACCGCGCACGCGCTCCGTGGCGGCGCTCAGCCCCCCCTGGAACTGGTAATAGTCGTCGGAATCGAGCAGGTCATGTTCCCGGTTGTCCTGGTTGTGCAGCACCACCTGAACCTGGCGCAGCCGTTGCTCCAGGCCGCCGCGGTCGGCGATCGCCTCTCCGCTGCCCTCGTAGCGCCAGCCGCTCCAGTTGAGGTAGGCCTCACCCAGATCGCTGCGCTCCTCCCACTGGCCGCTTTCGATCAGGCCCTGCAGTCCAGCCCCGTAGGCTCCCGGCGCTGAGCCATAGACCCTGGCGCAGTGACCTTCGCGCATCAGCGCCGCCGCAAGGGGATTGTCGGATTCCGCCTCCTGCAGGCCCGCCACCAGGGTCGTGGCCCGGTTGACCCAGCCCACCAGCTGGGGGAAGGCATCCCGGAAGAGACCGGAGATGCGCAGGGTCACATCCACCCGGGGGCGCCCCAGCAACGCAAGCGGGATCACCTCCAGGCCCACCATCCGCCGGGTGGGCCCGTCCCAGACCGGCCGCACCCCCATCAGGGCCAGGGCCTGGGCGATGTCCTCACCGCCGTTGCGCATCGTTGCCGTGCCCCAGACCGACAGGGCCAGGTGGCGCAGGTCGTTGCCCTCCTCCTGCAGGTGCAGCTCCAGCAGCAACTCGGCGCTGCGCCGGCCCAGATCCCAGGCCGCTTCGCTGGGCAGTCCGCGCAGATCGACGCTGTAGAAGTTGCGGCCGGTGGGCAGCAGGTCGGGCCGGCCGCGGGTGGGGGCCCCGGAGGGACCGGCGGCTATGCGCTCCCCCGCCACCCCGGCCAGAAAGGCCTCTCGTTCCGCCTCACCGCAGCGCAGCAGTCGCGGGATCAGATCGCCCCGCACCCGCTCCAGCACCGAGCGGGTGATGGTGCCGCAGGGGGGCGCCTCTGCCAGGGGTTCCAGCAGGGGACGCAGCAGGTGCATGGCCCGCTCCTCCAGCAGGGCCACGCCATCCCCGATCCGCCGGCAGGCCTGGGCCGAGTCCACGGCTGTGACGGCGGGCGTGGCTCTGTCGGGGGCCAGGGCCGCCAGCAGCAGCTGCCGGTCGGCCGGATCCAGGGGGTCTTCTTCCGGATCGGCCCAGGGGTCGAGCATCAGTCCCAGATCCTTCGCCAGGGCCTGGGTCAGTCCCGGCCCCTCCGCCAGGGGCGGGCGCGCCAGGCAGAGCAGCAGCTCCAGCAGCGGCTCCGGGCCGGGTAAGTGGCCGTAGGTGTGCAGACCCGTACGGATCTGAGCCTCCTTGAGCTCACAGAGGTAACCGTCGGCGCGATCGATGCGGCCCTCCAGATCGCTGGCCTCCAGCGGCAGCTCGAGGGTCTCGAGGGTCTCGGCCAGGCGCTGACGCAGGGGTGCGATCCGCGCGCCGCCCAGTTGGCAGGCTTCCCAGTATTCATCCAGCAGGGCCTCAAGGGTCTGTAGCGGCCCGTGCAGCCCCGCCCGTCCAAGGGGTGGGGTGAGGTGGTCGAGGATCACGGCCTGGGCGCGACGCTTGGCCTGGGAACCTTCGCCGGGATCGTTGACGATGAAGGGATAGAGGTGGGGCATCGGCCCCAGGGCCCATTCGGGGAAGCACTGGTTCGAGAGCCCCAGCCCCTTGCCGGGCAGCCACTCCAGGTTGCCATGTTTACCCACGTGCACCACCAGCTGTGATCCCTCCACCTCGCGAAGCCACAGGTACTGGGCCAGGTAGGCGTGGGTGGGTGGCAGGTCGGGGCTGTGGTAGCTGAGGCTGGGATCGCGGTCGTAGCCACGCTCCGGCTGGATCAGCACGTGGGTGCGGCCGAAGCGCAGACCCCGGATCGGAAAACCGGGTCCGCCGGCGGTGCGCTCCAGTCCGCTGTCCTGATCGGGTGAACCCCAGCGCCGCTCGATCAGCTCCCGCCCCTCCTGCGGCAGGCCGCGATACCAGCGCTGGTAGACGGCCAGGGGGAGGTGATCGAGAGGGGGCCGGTGGCCGCTCTCGGCGTCATTGCTGCGGCCCGCCAGCAAACGGCGGATCAGGACCTGGCCATCCGGCGGCAGTGCCTCCGCCTCCCCGAGGTCGTAGCCGGCAGCGGCCAGCCAGTGCAGCATCGCCGCCGCACTCGCCGGCGTATCGAGACCCACGCCATTGGCCAGGCGGCTGTTGCGGGTGGGGTAGTTGGCGAGCACCAGTGACAGGCGCCGCTGGGCCGGGGGAGTGCCGCGCAGGTTCACCCAGGCCTCCACCAGCTGGGCGATCCAGTCGAGGCGCTCCAGATCCGGCTCGTAGCGGTGCAGGGCCGTCGTGAGCCGTTCATCGGCGCTGCCCGCCGCTTCCTTGAAGGCCCCCACGCGGGTGGTGAGACGACCATCCAGCTCCGGCAGCGCCACCTGCAGGCTCAGATCGAGGGGCCCAAGGCCGATGCTGCTGGTCTGCCAGCGCCTGCGGCCGGCGCTGCTGCAGAGCAGTTGCAGCACCGGAACGTTCAGGGTTTCCCAGAGAGGGGCGCCAAGTCCCGCCTCCTCGAACTGCACTGAGGCAAATGACGTGGTGCAGATCACCGCCTGAACCTTTTCCCGCACCAGCAGGTCAGCCACGCCCCGCTGCACCCCGGCCTCGCGCAGGCCGCTCACCCACAGGGCCCTGGGACAGAGGCCGCGCTGGCGCAGGGCTGCCAGGGTGGCTTCCGCCAGGCCGGTGTCACCGGCTTGCAGCAGGGCTCGATAGAGCACCAGGCCGACCCGGGGTCCGGGATCCGCCCGCCAGTCGTGGGGGGCAGGATCGGGCAGCGGTTCCGCCTGGGGCGGTTCGCGCTGCTCCCCCGCCAGCAGGGCCACGAGGCTGAGCAGCACCCGGCGCAGGTTGGTGCGCCCCCCTTCCCGCAGGCAGCGGCCGATCGCCAGGGCCAGGGCCGGCGCCACGGTGCCCAGACTCGCCAGGTCGCTCTCTTCTTCGCTGGTGCCGGCCACCACCACGAGCTGGCGGCCAGGGCCCTCAGCCCAGCGGCGCAGACGCTCCAGGCCATAGCTCCAGTGGCCACGGCCCCCCAGCAGGCGCACCAGCACCAGCCGGGTGTCAGTCAGGCTGGTGGCCAGGTAGTGGTCGATCACGGCCGGATGATCCAGGGCCGCGAGGTTGAGACCGCGCACCTCCTGGCTGAGCAGCGCCGGTTCGTCACGCAGCAGGCCCGCGAGGGAGCTGAGATCGGTGTCGGCGCTGCTCAGCAGCAACAGGGGCGCCGAAGCCTGCTCCACATAGAAGGGACCATCCGTGTCGCCGGTGGCGCCGGGAACTGCCGCAAGCCGATGCATCGGCCCATCTTCGGTCCTGACGGTGAGAAGATCGTGGCCCGATCACGGTGCGGTGCCGCCCGCTCCACACCCTTTCCAAGCGACCCTGCATGCAGAAGTTTCTTCCCTACGCCTGGTTCCAGGGCGGTTGTGTTCCGTTCGCGGAGGCCACCCTGTCGGTCGCGACCCATGCCCTGCACTACGGCACCGGGGCTTTCGGGGGGATGCGGGCGCTGCCCAATCCCAGTGATCCGGGCGAAATCCTTCTCTTCCGTGCCGACCGCCATGCCCGCCGGCTCAGCCAGAGCGCTCGGCTTCTGCTGGCAGAGCTGGAGGAGAGCACCATCCTGGGCGCTATCGACGCCTTTCTGCAGGCCAACAGGCCCACGACGCCGATCTACCTGAGGCCGTTCGTCTACACCAGCGACCTCGGCATCGCGCCCCGCTTGCACGACATCGAGACCGACTTTCTGATCTACGGAATCGAGCTGGGCGACTACCTCTCTCCCGATGGGGTCAGCTGCCGCATCAGCAGCTGGACCCGCCAGGAAGACCGCTCCCTGCCCCTGCGCGGCAAGATCAGCGGCGCCTACATCACCAGTTCCCTGGCCAAGACCGAGGCGGTGAAGAGCGGCTTCGATGAAGCGCTGCTGCTCAACAGCCGCGGCAAGGTCAGCGAGGCCAGCGGCATGAACCTGTTCATCGTGCGCGATGGCGTGCTGATCACCCCCGGGGTCGACCAGGACATCCTCGAGGGCATCACCCGAGCCAGCATCCTGGAGTTGGCACGGGATCTCGAGATCCCGGTGATCGAGCGGGCGGTCGACAAGACCGAACTGTTCGTGGCCGACGAGGTGTTCCTCAGCGGCACAGCGGCGCGGGTGACCCCTGTGCGACGTGTGGAGACCACCGATCTGCCCACGGAGCGCCCCGTGATGGAGCAGCTTCGGGAGCGGCTCACCCAGATCACCGTGGGCAACGACCCCAGCTACGACCACTGGGTCACCCGCATCCGCCTGCGCGACTGATTTCTAGAGTGATCGCTGGCACGATCACGCGATGACGGCACTGGTTGGCGGGACAGCGCAGGCAAGGACAGGGACCCGCAGAATCGGGTTCCTGGAGCACCTGCATGGTCCTGGCCGGCCCGTGGTGGTGTTCGACGGCGCCACGGGCACATCGCTGCAGCAGATGGATCTGAGCGCAGAGGATTTCGGCGGTGCCGCCCTTGAAGGCTGTAACGAGAATCTGGTCTTCACCCGCCCCGACGCCGTGCAGGCCGTGCACCGTCAGTTTCTGGAGGCGGGCTGCGATGTGATCGAAACCGACACCTTCGGGGCGGCCTCGATCGTGCTGGCGGAATACGGGCTGGAGGATCAGGCTCTGGCCCTCAACAAACGGGCCGCTGAGCTGGCCCGCGAAATGGCTGATCGCTACAGCACCCCTGCCAAGCCCCGGTTCGTGGCGGGCTCCATGGGCCCCACCACGAAGTTGCCGACTCTCGGCCATATCGACTTCGACACGATGAAGGCCTCCTTCCGCGAGCAGGCGGCGGGTCTGCTGGCAGGGGATGTCGATCTGTTCATCGTCGAGACCTGCCAGGACGTGCTGCAGATCAAGGCGGCGCTCCAGGGGCTTGAGGAGGCCTTCGAGGCTGCAGGCCAGCGCCGGCCCCTGATGGTCTCGGTCACGATGGAGACCACCGGCACGATGCTGGTGGGCTCCGACATCGCCGCGGTCGTCTCGATCCTGGAGCCTTTTCCGATCGATGTGCTCGGCCTGAACTGCGCCACCGGTCCGGAGCAGATGAAGGCTCATATCCGCTACCTGAGCGAGCACAGTCCGTTCGTGATCAGCTGCATTCCCAACGCCGGACTTCCTGAGAATGTGGGCGGTGTGGCCCACTACCGTCTCACGCCCCTCGAGCTGCGCATGCAGCTGCTCCACTTCGTCGAGGATCTGGGAGTGCAGGTGATCGGTGGCTGCTGCGGCACCACCCCCAGCCATATCGCGGCCCTGGCCGAGCTGGCGGCGGACCTGAAGCCCAGACCCCGCCCCGTACGGTTGCCGGAGCAACGGCTGCAGCGGCCCGCCCTGCAGTGGGAACCGGCGGCGGCCTCGATCTACGGGATCACGCCCTATCACCAGGACAACTCCTTCCTGATCATCGGCGAGCGGCTCAATGCCAGCGGCTCCAGGAAGGTGCGTGATCTGCTCAACGCCGAAGACTGGGACGGGCTGGTGGCCCTGGCCCGCGGCCAGATCAAGGAGAACGCCCATGTGCTTGATGTCAATGTCGACTTTGTCGGCCGCGACGGCGAGAAAGACATGCATGACCTGGTCAGTCGCCTGGTCACCAATGTGAATCTGCCACTGATGCTGGATTCAACGGAGTGGCAGAAAATGGAGGCCGGGCTGAAAGTGGCCGGTGGCAAGTGCATCCTCAACTCCACCAACTATGAAGACGGCGACGAGCGCTTCTTCAAGGTGCTGGAGCTGGCCCGCCGCTACGGCGCCGGTGTGGTGGTGGGCACGATCGATGAGCAGGGCATGGCCCGCACGGCGGAGCGCAAGTTCGCCATTGCCCAGCGGGCCTATCGCGACGCTGTGGAGTATGGAATCCCGGCCCATGAGATCTTCTACGACCCCCTCGCTCTGCCCATCTCCACGGGCATCGAGGAAGACCGCCGCAATGCCGCCGCCACGATCGAGGCCATCCGCCTGATTCGCCAGAATCTACCGGGCGTTCATGTGGTGCTGGGGGTGAGCAATGTGAGCTTCGGGCTCTCTCCTGCGGCAAGGATCGTGCTCAATTCCGTCTTTCTGCACGAGTGCTGCGAGGCGGGTCTGGATGCCGCCATCGTCAGCCCTGCCAAGATTCTGCCCCTCGCGAAGATCACCGAGGAGCATCAGCAGGTCTGCCGTGATCTGATCAACGATCGCCGCCGTTTCGAATCGGAGGCGGCAGGGGCGATCTGCACCTACGACCCCCTCACCGTGCTGACTGGACTCTTCGAGGGGGTGAGTGCGAAAGAGGCAAGGGCATCGGGTCCGAGCCTGGCCGATCTTCCTGTGGAGGAGCGGCTGCGTCAGCACATCATTGATGGCGAGCGCATCGGACTGGAGCCGGCCCTTCAGGAGGCCATGGCCAGCCACCCGCCGCTGCAGATCATCAACACCTTCCTGCTCGATGGCATGAAGGTGGTCGGAGAGTTGTTCGGCTCCGGTCAGATGCAACTCCCCTTTGTGCTGCAGAGCGCTGAAACGATGAAAGCGGCAGTGGCTTTTCTTGAGCCATACATGGAGAAGGTCGACGGGGTGAGCAGCGCCAAAGCCAAGTTTCTGATTGCCACCGTCAAGGGTGATGTGCACGACATCGGCAAGAATCTGGTTGACATCATCTTGACCAACAATGGCTATGAGGTGATCAACCTTGGTATCAAGCAGGGGGTGGAGGCAATCATCGAGGCCCAGCACCTTCACCAGGCCGATTGCATCGCCATGAGCGGACTGCTTGTTAAATCAACCGCCTTCATGAAGGATAATCTGCAGGCTTTCAATGAGGCGGGCATCACCGCTCCGGTGATCCTTGGGGGGGCGGCTCTCACACCACGTTTCGTCCAGAAGGATTGCCGCTCTGTATACAACGGGCAGGTGATCTACGGCCGCGATGCCTTTGCCGATCTGCGCTTCATGGATGCGTTCACAGAAGCCCGCAAATCCGGCCAGTGGGATGACCGGCTCGGATTCCTGGCCGGAGCCCCCGCAGGCATGGGCCTGGAGATCGACCCCGGGCCAGCTGTTGAGCCCGAAGCTGCTGGCGCCGAGGCGGCGAGCGTGGACGATCAGGCCTCACCAGCGACAGCCAGCGCCCCCGAGGTCAACAGCCATCGCTCCGAGGTGGTGCCCGAGGAGCCTGCCGTTGTGCCCCCCTTCATGGGTAGTCGCCTGATCCAGGATGGCGAGATTCCCCTCGATGAGGTGTTTGCCTACCTCGATCGCAACGCCCTCTTCGCCGGCCAGTGGCAGCTGCGCAAGAGTCAGGAGCAGAGCCGCGAGGCCTATGAGGCGATGCTGGCCGAGAAGGCCGAACCTGTGCTGCAGAGCTGGATCGCGCGCTGCCGGCAGGAGCTTCTGCTCACGCCCCGGGTCGCCTACGGCTACTTCCCCTGTGGCCGCGAGGGCAATGCACTGGTGGTCTTCGATCCCGATGGCCACCAGCGGGAGCTCGGGCGCTTCGAGCTGCCGCGCCAGCGGAGCGGCAACCGCTACTGCATTGCCGATTTCTTCCGCGATCTCAGCGATGGCGGGCCCAGCGATGTGCTGCCGATGCAGGCGGTGACCATGGGAGAGCGGGCCAGTGCCTATGCCCGGGAGCTGTTCGCCGCCGACCGCTACAGCGACTACCTCTATTTTCACGGCCTTGGTGTGCAGATGGCTGAGGCGCTCGCAGAGTGGACCCACGCCCGCATCCGCCGGGAGCTGGGCTTCGCGGCGGAGGAACCGTCGGCTCTGCGCGATGTGCTGGCCCAGCGCTACCGCGGCAGCCGCTACTCCTTCGGCTATCCGGCCTGCCCCAATGTGGCCGATTCCCGCCAGCAGCTGGCCTGGCTCGATGCCGGCCGCATTGGCCTGACCATGGACGAAAGCGATCAGCTCGAGCCCGAGCAGAGCACCACCGCCCTGGTGGCGGTTCACAGCCGTGCCCGCTATTTCAGTGCCTGAGACCGATCGCGGCAGGGCATCCGGGTCGGCCCAGCGGAGGCAGTGGCAGGCTGGGACGGTGTTTCCCTGATCTGCCATGGCGATCGCCGGTCCTGATGGTGTCGATGCGGCGATCGCCGCCGGAGTTGATCTCGATGGAAGCCCCATCCCTGCCGAGATGCTCAGCCTTTACAACGAGGTGATGGCGCTGGAGGCCCAGCGGGCCCGCAGCGGCGTGCGCAAGTCGATGCGCAACCGCGTGGTCAAGACCGGCTCCAAGCACCTCGATCAGGCCACTCTCGATGCCCGTCTCAGGGCCGCCGGCTGGGACGGCCTCAAGGCCAAGGAGATCGACTTCTTTTACGGCTGAGGCTCAGAGCGATTCGAGGGTGTCGATCACGTCCTGCTGGAAGGCGTCGAGGTCGGTGGAATCGCTCAGATCGAATCCCTCTCCAGCGGCGTTCTGGGTGAGCTCCTGAAAGTGGAAAGCCCCCTCCCCATGGGCGAGAAATTCCATGGCGGAGGTTTCACCGCTTTCCTTGAAGGCGTCGTACAGGGCCATGAAGGCAGCGTCTTCGGCGAAATCCCAGCTCATGAAGGTGTTGAAGGCAAGGCGGAAGGGCGGCAGAAGGAGGCCTTCCAGCACCACGGCTCAATGACCTTTAACGCCTGCCCCCCCGAATCCGTCAACCTCCCCGCTGGATTTCGTTCCCGCCGATGGTCAGACTCGAGGCTCTTTCCAGGGATTTCGCGTGGATCAATCGACGACACCGCCCAGCCCCACGGCGTTGAATGTCCTGGGTCAGCCTCTGGTCGTCTGTGGTTGTGAGCCGATGACCGGCTGGTACCGCGACGGCCACTGCTTCACCGATCCCTCCGACCATGGCCGCCACACGGTCTGTTGCGTCATCACCGATCTGTTTCTGCGCTACTCCCTTTCCCAGGGCAATGATCTGAGCACCCCCAGGCCCGCCTATGGCTTTCCCGGCCTCAAGGCGGGTGACCACTGGTGCGTCTGTGCTCCCCGCTGGCTGGAGGCCCACGACGACGGTGTGGCTCCGCCGGTGCGGCTGGAGGCCACCGAAGCCTCCAGCCTGGAACTGATCCCCCTGGAGCTGCTTCAGGCCTTCGCCCATTCCGCCTCCCCCCAGGCCTGAGGTCTCACCAGGCAGGGATCACGAGGCAGGGATCACGAGGCAAGGCTCACCAGGGAATCGTCGACCCGTCCCAGGCCAGAAAGCGGCCGGAGTGGGTTGGCCCCTGGGTGGCGATCACATCGAGCAGGTGGTGGGCGGCCCGCTCAGGAGTGAACAGCTGCTCGGCCGGCACCGAGCGGCGGAAGGGTTCCGAGAGCGCCGTGTCGGTGGTGCCGGGATGCAGCAGGCTCACGCAGGCCAGGGGCAGACGCCGCTCCCATTCCAGGGCCAGGCAGCGCAGCAACTGGTTCTGGGCCGCCTTGGCGGCCCTGTAGCCGTACCACCCCCCCAGCCGGTTGTCGCCGATGCTGCCCACCCGGGCCGAGAGGCTGGCGAAATGCACCGGTTCCCGGCTGGGCAGAAGAGGCTCCAGCGCCCTGGCCAGCAGCACCGGGCCATAGGCATTCACGCTGAACAGGCGCTGCAGAGAGTCCCGTCGCAGCTGCTGCAGGCGTTTCTCGGGTTGCAGGTCACCGTCGTGAAGCAGGCCGGCGGTGTTGATCACCAGCCGCAGGCGCACCTCTTCCTCCTCCAGCCGCCGGGTGCAGGCATCGAGGCTGGCATCGTCCGTGAGATCCAGGGCAACCACCCGCTCGGGCGGCACCACGCTCCCCGCTGGCCACGGCCGCCGGCTGGTGGCCCACAGCCGCAGGCCAGGGGCCCGCTGCGCCAGAGCCTCGAGCAGGGCCAGGCCGATGCCGCCGCCGCCCACCACCAGGGCATCCCCCTGCCAGTGGTCAAGG
Source organism: Synechococcus sp. UW140 (assembly GCA_943369245.1). Lineage (GTDB taxonomy): Bacteria > Cyanobacteriota > Cyanobacteriia > PCC-6307 > Cyanobiaceae > Regnicoccus_A. The sequence continues at coordinate 65,368 of CALRMN020000009.1, forward strand.
CCCTGAGGACCTTCAGGGGCTCCAGCTCCCGGGGCTGGCGTCGACATGGGCAGGGCCGAAAGGGAATGGCTCATGATGGCCCGATGGCACTGAGCATCGGCATCTACGGGCAAGGCGCTTGGGGCCGCGCCCTGTGCCAGGTGTTCCAGCAGGGCGGCCACCGGCTCAGGACCTGGTCGCGCCGAGACGGTGGTGAGCCTGCTGCGCTGCTGGCGGGCCAGGATGTGATCGTCTGCGCCATCGCCATGGTCGGCGTGCCGGATCTCTCCCAGCGGCTCGCGTCCCACTGGCCCCCGGGGCTGCCGTTGATCAGCTGCACCAAGGGACTGAATCTGAAGCAGCTCCTTACCGCTTCCCAGCTCTGGCAGCGCTCGATCCCCTCCCTCTGCAGCTTGGTGCTCAGTGGACCCAACCTGGCCGGGGAGCTGGAGGAGGGTCTGCCGGCGGCCAGTGTGCTGGCTTCGCTTCACTCCGATCTGGCCCGGTCTCTGCAGCAGGACCTGAGCTGTGATCAACTGCGGCTCTACACGAACACCGATCCGATCGGCACCGAACTCTCCGGTGCCCTCAAGAACGTGATGGCTGTGGCGGCCGGTGTCTGCGATGGACTGGGCCTCGGTGCCAATGCCAAGGCTTCCCTGCTCACCCGTGGTCTGGCGGAGATGGGCCGCCTCAGCCAGCAGCTCGGTGGACATCCCGACACGCTCTATGGACTGGCCGGACTGGGAGATCTGCTGGCCACGGCCAACAGCCGCCTCAGCCGCAACTACCGCTTCGGTCTGCACCTGGCGGAGGGACTCTCCGCCGAGGAGGCGATCCGGGCCATCGGTGCAACGGTTGAGGGCCCATCAACGGCCGTCGCGGCCCTGGCGCTGGCCGAGCAGGGCGGGGCCCACTTGCCGATCTGCGCCCAGGTGGTCGGCCTGATCGAGGGTCGCATCACCCCCCCCGAGGCGGTCCGCGCTCTGATGGAGCGGGATCTCAAGCCTGAGGAACGATGAGCGAGGGCGCCCTGCCGGCCGTTCTGATCACGGCGTTCGCGGAGCGTCCGCTCCAGGGCAACGGTGCCGCGGTGGTGGCCCTGGAGCGGCCAGCCCCGGTCGCCTGGATGCAGGCGGTCGCCGCGCAGCTCCGGCAATCGGAGACGGCTTTCCTTCTGCCCCTGAGCACCCTCGTGCCTGACGGTGAAGCCGCGGGCGGCTGGGCCCTGCGCTGGTTCACGCCGCGCTGTGAAGTGCCGCTCTGCGGCCACGCCACTCTGGCCTCCGCCCTGGCCCTTGGCCACTGGGGGCTGTTGGCGTCCGGGGGCTCCACCTGCCTGCACAGCCGCTCAGGGCCGCTGCTGGTGAGCCTGAGCGCGTCGAGTGCGGGCCACGCCCAGCTGGTCCTCCCCTCAGCGGGCCTCGAGGTTTCGCCCATGCCCGTTGAGCCTGTTCCGTCGCTGGGGGGAACACCGGTCCGCAGCTGGCGATCGGACCTGGGCTACTGGGTGGTTCTGATGCCGCCGGACCACGACCTGGCCGGTCTCGATGCTGACGCCCTCGTGCAGGAGTTGCCCGCTGAGCTGCGGCAGGGCCTGGTGCTCATGCAGGCCTTGGCGGCCGGCGGCCGCTCCCCCACGGTGCAGGGGTTGCCGGCCGACTATCAGTTGCGCTTCTTGGCACCGGGCCTCGGCATCAGTGAGGATCCGGTCACTGGATCGGCCCATGCCCTGGTCGCCCCATGGTGGTGTGATCAGCTGGGGCGCGAGCGCGTGGTGGGTTGGCAACCCTCTCCACAGGGGGGCGGGATGGTGTGCGAGCGGCTGTCTTCAGGCATGATCCGCCTGTCGGGTTCGGGTCAACTGCTGTGGGATGGCCGCTTGAGCGCTGGTGTCGACGCTGGACCAGCCGGGGACTGGAGTTGCTGTCTGCCCGGCCCGGGCTGAACCGTGTTCTGGTCACCGCACCCTTGAGCGTGGTGGCTCTGGGCCTTGGCTTCCTGGCCCAGCAGGCATTCACCGAGCCCCGCTCCAGCCTCGATGCGAAGGTGATGGAGGCTCTGTTGCCGGCCACCGCTGCCGACGACCCCGACCGCCAGGCTGAAGCGCGGCAGCTGCGGGAGATCCAGGCGCGCCGTGCCGACGCGGCCATCCCCCCACCACCCTCCGGAACGGCAGCAGGCGACCTGGCCCTGGCCGAGCCGGCTGCTGGCCGGCCCGTTCCTCTGGAGGCGCGGGTGGCCCTGCTGCGCCAGGCCGGAAGGCCCACGCTCTCGGCCATGGGCCCCTGGCAACTGCTGGACGGCGAGGGCCGGGTACTGCTTCGTGGTGGCTCCGGTGAGTCCGTGGACTGGAGTCGTCAGAACAGCGCTGATCTCTGGCTGGAGAGTGCCGGTGGCCAGGCCTTGCTGGTCAACGGATTGCCCTATGAGGGCCGGCTGCGCCTGCTGCGGGAGGGTGGTGGCATCACGCCGATCAACCATCTGCCTCTGGAGCGGTACATCGCTTCCGTGGTGGGGGCTGAAATGCCCAGTTCCTGGTCGATGGAGGCGCTCAAGGCCCAGGCGGTGGCCGCGCGCTCCTATGCCCTGGCCCATCTGGCCCGGCCCGCCAACCGCTACTGGCATCTGGGCGACACCACCCGCTGGCAGGCCTACAGGGGCCTGGAGTCGGTCACGGCCCGGACCCGGGAGGCCACCGAACGCACCAATGGCCTCATCCTCAGCTACCAGGGGGGGATCGTCGAGAGCCTCTACGCCGCAAACTCCCAGATCACTCTTGAGGCCCATGGGCACCTGGGGGCCAGCATGAGCCAGGAGGGTGCCCAGCACCTGGCCAGTCAAGGCAAGCGCTACAACCAGATCCTGGGTCACTACTACCAGGGGGCATCCCTGGCACGGTTGCAGATCGGTGGAGCGAGCTGAGCGCTTCTGGGCCGAAGCTCTCGAGCGCAGCCGTCATGCTCTGGGAACTGGCAGCCTCGTTCCCCTGGAGACGGAGCTGATCCCCCCCCAGGGCTGGGAACCCTTCCAACTGCGCCGCCTGCTGTCCGCCACCCCGAAGCACCTGGGGGCTCAGGCACCGAAGCCCAACCCCTTCCGCCCCTGGGATCCGCACCTGCAGGTACGCCTGCTGGGGCCCCGTCATCTGCTCCTGCTCAACAAGTACCCCGTTCAGGCAGGCCATGTTCTGCTGATCACCCAGGGCTATGAGCCCCAGTCGGGCTGGCTCGGGGACGGCGACTGGGCGGCGGTGGCCCGGGTGGATGCCGACACCGGCGGGCTCTGGTTCTTCAACAGCTGCGCCGAGGCCGGAGCCAGCCAGCCCCACCGCCACCTCCAGCTGCTTCCGCGCCATGGCGACGAGGAGGCCTGTCCGCTGGATCGGCTGCTGCGGGCCCAGCTGGCCGGAGAGGATCGACCCTGGCCCTGGGCTTACAGACTCAGCCCCCGCAAGCCCGGCGATGGGGTCGAAGCCCTGCTGGCCACTTATCACGCCCATGCCCTGTCCCTCGGTCTGGGCGAGCCCGTCTGCGACCCCAGGCCCCGCCATCCTTACAACCTGATCTTCAGTGATCACTGGTTCCTCACGGTGAGGCGGATGCGGGAGCACGTGGCGGGCTTCAGCGTGAATGCTCTCGGGTTCGCCGGTTACCTGCTGCTCAGCAAGCGCTCGGAGTTGGCCTGGCTGCAGCGTGAGGGCCCCTGGGCCCTCCTGCAGGCGGTGGCGGCGAGGGGGGGCTGAGGCCCCGGACCGGACGCTTTTCCGGATCGGATCAGAGGACACCAGATCGAATCGGCCCGGGTCGGCTCGCCGCCGATCGTCCCCCGCGGAACGTTCCGTGATTTCACGGTTGCCGGACCTTGCCGTTTGGTCCGTATCTGGAAAGGGGGCAGCGACCGAGCGTCGGTGCTCCTTGAACCGGCTCCCCCTACATCCACCTTTCTCGACTCCGATGACCAGTGCTTCCCTGCTTCGACCCCGCTCCAGCCGCCCGCTCCTGAGCCGCTCTCTGCGCCAGCGCAACGACAGGGTGGCCCGGCACCTGGAACTGGTGCGACCGATTGCCCACCACTACAGCTCGCTCTGCCGGGAGGGTCGTGACGACCTCACCCAGGTGGGTCTGCTGGGCCTGCTCAGGGCGGCCGAGTTGTTCCAGAGTGATCAGGGCACCCCGTTCGAGGCCTTTGCCCGCCATCACATCCGCGGGGCCATCCTCCACTACCTCCGCGACCAGGCGTCGGTGATCCGTTTGCCCCGGCGTCAGCGGGAGTTGGAGGACCGTGTGCGTCGGTTGCAGCGGAGCCAGGCTCAGGCCAACGCCAGCCTGCACACGCAGCTGGGCTTGAGTGAGGCCCAGTGGCAGCGTTTCGAGCAGCTGCGCCAGATGGACAGGCCCTTGAGCCTGGAGGGGGAGGAGGTACGGATCGCCGCCGCCGAGCCCGAGACGGAGGACGGCTCCGGAGGCTGCGAGGGCGGTGAGCGGATCATGGCGATGCTGGCCCAGCTGGACCATCGCCAGCGCATCGTCGTCAGGGAGGTGGTGCTGGCGGGCCAGAGCCTCAGGGGCACGGCCCGCAAGATGCAGGTCAGCCCGATGACCGTTCATCGCCTGCTTGCCCGGGCGCTGGACACCTTGAGACAGCGCCTGGAACAGGAGGGGTTGGGCTTCAGCCCTGCTCCTGCCCCCCATCACGGGCCATCTGCTTCTCCAGCGTGCTGATCGCGGCATTGACCGCCGCCAGTTGCCGCTCGACCCCGTCCCGCCAGTAGGTGAGCATGTGCAGCTTGCGCTCCTGATGCTGACGGCGGCTGGCGGCGGGATCGCAGCCGGATGCACCGAAGCAGGGAAAGGGAGGAAACATGAGAAAATGTCACGTGTACGGACGGTTCTAGCGAGCGGTCCACCCCTGATGCGCCGTCTCCTCTTCACGGGGGCCGCGACGCAGGTGCCGGCGAGACCTCCCTCCAGTCAAGGGCCCTGCCCCAGCGGCTACAGGAGCGACCACCGCAAAACCGCAACGCCGTCCCAGTTGAGATTTAGAGTGAGAACATTAGGTCCCATTGGTCTCGCCGCGGTTGCCACCTTTTCCGGCACGGCCGGAGCGGTTCTGGAGGCACCTGCTGCTCGGGCCACCTATGTGCAGCTGATGGCTGGACAGGCCGCGCGTCCCCTGCAGGGACGTTTCAACTCCGTGCCGGTCCTCCACTCCAACCAGCCGGAAGAGGTGTTCGGCCCTGGCATCCTGGTGAACACGGCCCCTGGATCGGCGGTGGCCAGGGAAACTGGCCAGACACTGCGCAATGCCACGTTCACCTTCAACGGTGAATTCGGTCTGCACATGCATCACAAGTACTACCCCGAGGATGCCACCCGCCTCGGCTACGGACTGGTGCGTGGGCAGCTCACTCTGGCCACGATCGTGATGAATCCCGGCTCGAGGCCTGTCACGCTCGAATTCGACCGGGGGGCCGTGCGCAACAGCTTCGAGGCGCCCTATCTGGTCAATCATCTGATGGGGGTCAAACCCCTGGGCCCCAGGCCCTGGAACACGGGGCCCGGCGACGCCACTGCGGTGATCATGCTGCGCAATCAGCGCGACTCCAAGCTCCCTGGGCGCATCACCATCCCCGCCTACAGCCGGGTTGTTCTGTTCCACACCCAGCTTCCTGCCCGGGGCATCGCCAACGGCCTGTTGAGCGGCCGCAGTGATGGTCCTTTCCAGATGGCGGTGGTGGCCGCGGAGGATCCCCGCACCGATGCCGATCTGTTCGCGGTTCTCGATCAGGGGGTGCTGGCCCCGGGCCGCACCTACCTGAGCATGCTCCCTCAGATCCAGAACCGGCAGGTGTTCTCCCGCGTTGGTGGCGTGGCTCTCGGCGATGCCTTCCAGGCCAGCATCAGCCACGACCTGAGTCAGGCCCCTCTGCATGTTCCCTTCACCAGCACCAACCGCCACCATTTCGGCACCGGTGAGATCCAGGTGAATGCCCTGGCCAGCCGCATGATCGATTCTTCCCTCGACAACGTGGGCACCTATGGCGTGCGCTTCGACGTCGAGCTGAATCTGAAGGGCTCAGGCCCCTATGACCTGGTTTTCAGCCACCCCACGGCCAATGGTCGTCCATTCACGGCGTTTCGCGGATCGATCGGCATCGAAACCGACGAGGGCTATCGCGAAGTTCATGTGGGCATGCGCTCCGGTGAAAGCCTCTCCCTGAGCCCGTTGAATCTGCGCCCCGGCGTCAACAACCGCGTCAAGGTGAGCATGGTGTATCCAGCCGATGCCACACCGGGCCATCTGCTCAGCGTGGTGCCGGCCTATCAGCTTGCTCAACTGCGCGAGCGTGAGCGCCAGGTTGAGATTGCCCGTGCCGCCGCAGCCGAAGCGGCGGCGGCGGCCAAGCGCAGGACCACTCCTGCCGCGCCCCCGCCGTCGGTGGCGGGTGTTCAGCGAGCTCCAGCTCCGGCCGCAGCCGTCCCCCAGGCCTCCCCTGTCCGTCGCCCCACCAAACCAGCCACTGCCCGGCCCACCCCGCCCCCGCCGCTGCCCAGGCCGGTGATCGTGCCGGCCTGGTTGCCTCCCCTTCCCCCGATCAGGCTGCTGAATCAGTCGCCTGGGGGCCCACCCACCGTCGCGGAAGTGCCCTTGGGCACATCCGCCCCAGCCTCCCCCCAGGAGACTCGGATTCTGCGGGATCGCTACGACGAGGCCGCCGATGCCCAGCAACGCTTCCTCAGGCAGTTGATGGGCCGTTAAGCCCGACCTGATCAGGTTGCCGTGCCCCCCGACGACACGAAAGCGGATCGCCAGAGAATTCAGCTGATCCTGCCCGTCGCGCAGGTGGCTCAGATCGACGAGTTGTGCAAACAGCTAGGCCACCGCAGCCGCGGGGCCCTGCTGGAGCATCTGCTGGACGATCTCTTCCCCAGCGCTGATGGTCTGGACGAGGAGCGGGATGAGGAGGAGTCCGGCGAGGAGGAGGAGCTGGATGCCTGCCGGGCCCTGGTGCTGGTCACTGGCCAGGGGGGCGAGCTGCTCACAGGAGATGCCGCCGAACAAGAGTCTGAGCCTTCCGATGAGCAACTGCTTGCCAGCCCCCCCCGTCGCGAGAAGCCGAGGGAGCCGCGAGAAGCCACGGGGGGGGCAACCGGTATCGATCTGCCTGGCTTCGTACGGCAGTCGTCGGCGCGCCTGAGGCACAGCCTGCACCCCCGAGCCGCCGCTGCCGGGGAACCGCTGCCTTCGGTGGAGGCCGCCGAACTGGATCAGGCCTTGATCGCTGCCGATGAGCATTGGCTCAACCTCTATGGCACGGCGGCGAATGAGGCGGTGTTGGAAGCCGCCATGCTCTGGCTGGCCCGTGACATCTGGGCCCAGTCGGATCAGTCGGAGGGGCGGCCCTTCACCTGGGCTCTGATGGAGCAGTGGATCGGCGGCTTCGTGAGTGGCTGGCCACCGGGACCGCCCAGGTTCAACCGGGTGATCGTGGCCGCTGGCCTGCTGGAGGATCCGTTCAGCACCGGCACACTCACCCTGCGGGTCCCAACCTTGATTCGCCGCTTCGTGCACCGCTTCCGCCGGCGTCGCCAGGGAACGTCCTTCCAGACCCTCGAGCACACGATGACGCTGCAGGGGGCCTTGAAGGTGCTGGCCCTGCCCACGGCTCCCGGTCACCAGCTCAGCCTCAACCAGATTCGGGAGGCCTACCGCGAGCAGGCCATGAGCCACCACCCCGATTCAGGAGGCAGTGCCGACGCGATGCGCCGTCTCAACGAGGCCTATCAATTGCTCAAGGAGCTTTACCGCCGGCCGGCTTGAACAGCAGGCAGCCTGGTGTGTCACCTGTCTCATTCAGGGCTCTGAGCAAGTCCTGAGCCTGGTCCTGGTTGAGAGTAAAGAGAGGTGCCCCTGAGTGTCGATGAGCCTGAGGGGTTCCACCCTCCTCAGGCTCATCGCTCGCCTCGCGGTCCTCGCCGGCTCGGCTGGCGCTCGATCGACGGGTTCCGTTCAGGTCTGCTGCGGGCTCTGTCCAGCCGCGGCTGGACAGAGAGTCCAGGGCCCTTGATGCCGCTCAAAAGGCAGTGACAGCCTTGTCTGTCCGTCCTGCGTACCTGCTGTAGACACAGGTACGCGAACGATTCTGTCTGCAGGAGCCCTGCCCGCTGTCCTGGAGTGACGCCGAAATCACGTCTTTCAGGGCCTCCAGAGTTGATTCTTGCCTGTCGCTAATGAGAGGTGCCATCAGACCTGATTCAGGTCTCAGGCTGGACGTCGAAGTCCACTGTGGGACACATGACGAGTCCCAATAGGGGTCCCCTGCTAGAACCATGTGTCTGGTCAGGCTGCTGGGCGGGGTGATAGCGCCCGCGTTGATGACGGCGGCGCCGCCAGGGTCTCCAGTCTGTCCAGCCGCTGGGGTCGTCCCGCTGCGCTAGTTGCACCAATCAAGATGTTGTCTCGCCATAAGACCTGACAACGGTCTCAGGCGAGATGATCTAGACGAGGCTCGGGAGAGTGCTGCAGTCTTGGCTCGTCTTTCTGTCTTGCCTGCTGTTCATGGCTCGAGGCCAGTCGCTCGGGCCGATCTCGGATGCCATGGACCCATGCACCTGCATGCGCCAGAGGAGCGTGAATGAACCTCTTCTTTCCCAGGTTGGTCCATGGATCAGACTCGGTCTTGGACCAAAGCGGGACATGCTGGCTGTTTTGGCCAGGGATCGGTCTTCCGGGAGGTCCAGGACCCGGATTGACCGCTGCGGGTCTGCAGGCAAGGCACGTCCTTGATCCGGCCTTCAAGCCTCTCGGTCAACGAAAGCTTGCGCAGTCATTCCAATGGACGTCGAGAACCCTGTCGATCCAGCCAAGGTTCCCGTTCCTGGCTGTTCAGGGGAACTGGCCAGAACATCCGTTGAGTCTTGGAATCCAAGCAAATACCGTGGGTTTGTTCCCCCGGCTCAGCCTGGTGTCTGCATGCCCTGGATCAGGTAGTCGAAGTAGGGGGCAGTATTGGCGGCATCATCGGTGCCCAGCAGAGCCAGGGAGGCTTCTTTCAGGGCGCGCATGCTCTCGACCATGCCAGCCATGGGCACGCCGAGGCTGTTGTACATCTCTCGAGCCCCGTTGAGACCGATCTCCTGGATCTTCTCGGTGCTGCCGGCCAGCACGCCGTAGGTGACGAGGCGCAGATACCAGCTGAAATCCCGCAGGCACTGGGCCCGTTGCTTCTGACCGTAGGCATTGCCGCCCTGGGCGACATATTCAGGCTTACGAGAGAAGAGGAGGCGAGCGGCCTCATCGACGATCTTTTTCTCGTTCTCCGCAAGGGCCCGGGCTACGCGGATGCGCTGGGTACCGCCGGAGAGGTACTGCGCCATCGAGCGGAGCTCTCCGCCGCTGGGATACCGCAGCTGATCATCGGCTTGGAGGATCAGATCCCGAACGACGCTCATCGAGGACACCAGGCGCCTGATCACTTTATCGATCCGGGAACCCCCTTGCCGGTGGCCGTCTTCAGATGTAACGCCCCTTTGCATCTAGGGTTTGCTCAACGTCCAAAGTGTTCCGATCCCCATGGGACTTCCCTTGCCGGTCCCAGGTACGGACCTGGATCTGTGCATCTCCGGCCTCAACCATCACGGTCAGGGGGTGGCACGTATCGCTGCCACGGAGGAGTCGGCTCCCGACCTGGTGGTGTTCGTTCCCGATGCCTTGCCGGGGGAACAGGTGAGGGCCCGGGTGCATCACAAGGCCCAACGCCATCTGGTGGCTCATCCGCTGGAGCGGCGCAACGATGCCCCCGAGCGGCGGCAGCCCCCCTGCATCCTTGCCTCCGACTGCGGAGGCTGCGGCGTGCAGCATCTCAGCGACCACGCCCAGCTGGTCTGGAAGCAGGATCTGGTGCAGCAGGCCCTGCGCCGCATTGGCGGCCAGAACATGGAGGTGGAGCCGATCCTGGCCTCAGCCACTCCCCTGGGCTATCGCAACCGCACCACGATTCCCCTGGAGCGCTGCCCGGATGGGCAACTGCGGGCCGGTTTCTACCGCAGCGGCACCCACCGGATCGTGAACATGAACCGCTGCCCGGTGCTCGATCCCCGCATCGATCGCCTGATCTCCCCACTCAAGCGAGATCTCGAGCAGAGCGACTGGCCGGTGGATGTCGATCTCGCCGAGGGTGGTGGCCTGCGTCATCTGGCCCTGCGGGTGGGGCACCACAGCGGTGAAGTGCTGCTCACGCTGATCAGCAGCCACAGCGACCTGCCTGATCTGACGGCCATGGCGGAGATCTGGATGGAGCGCTGGCCGGAGCTGGTGGGCGTTGGCCTCAACATCCAGCCCCTGCCCACCAACACCCTGATGGGGCCGCGCACCCTCGAGATCGCGGGCCGCCCATGGCTGACCGACAGCTTCGCAGGCCTTGAACTGCGGATCGGTCCCGACACCTTCTTTCAGGTCCACACCGCCCAGGCCGAGCGCCTGGTGCCTCTCCTGATCGAGGCCCTCCGCCCGGCCCCTGGCCGCCGCCTCGTCGATGCCTACTGCGGCATCGGCACCTTCAGCCTGCCCCTGGCCGCCGCCGGCGCGCGGGTGCTGGGCCTCGAGCAACATGCCTCCAGCGTGGAGCAGGCCAGGCTCAATGCCGGTCTCAACGGCCTCAATGGCCTCACTCTCGAAGCAGCCGACGTGGCCCAGGCCCTGCCCGAAGCCCTCGAGGGAGCCGACGGGTTGCTGCTGGATCCGCCCCGCAAGGGTCTGCCGGAACGGGTCTGCGACGCGATCCTGGCCGCTCCGCCCGAGCGGGTGGCCTACCTGAGCTGCAACCCCGCCACCCTGGCGCGTGACCTGGCCAGGCTCACGGCAGCGGGAACCCTGCGCCTGCTGCGGGTTCAGCCGATCGATTTCTTTCCCCAGACCCAGCACGTGGAAGCCCTCGCTGTGCTGGAGCGCACCTGGGAGACCCCCCCGCAGCCCTAGGAGCGCCTGGCGGCCCCGAACTGCTTCTGCAGGGCGCCCAGGATCTTCGTGTGGGCCTGCTCCACTTCCGCTTCGGTGAGAGTGCGGCGGGGGTCGCGGTAGCGCAGGCGGAAGGCCTGGCTGGCATTGCCCGCCTCCACCTGGCTGCCCTGATAACGATCGATCAGCTCAGCCGATTCCAGCAGGGGTTTGCCTGCCTTGCGGATCGCATTCAGCAGTTGCGCCGCGGTGACGGCATCGGGGACCACCAGGGCCAGGTCGCGCTCGGAGGCCGGCACGGTGGCGAAGGGCGTGAATGCCGGCTGCCAGCGGTTGCGCCGGGTGGCGGCGCTGAGCAGCGGTGTCAGGGCGAGCTGGAACACGTAGGTGGCCTCCGGCAGGTCGAGGTCGTCCGCCCGCTGCGGATGCAGCTGGCCGAACCAGCCGGTCACCCGGCCCTCCACCAGCAGCTCGGCGGCCCGGCCCGGATGTAGCAGGGGATGACCACTGCTGGCCCTGTCCTCGCAAGGGATCTTCAAGCAGGCCAGTGCCTGCTGCAGGACACCGCGGGCTTCGAAGTAGTCGAGGCTGCCCGCCTTGCCGGCGCTGCTCCAGAGTTCCGAGCGCCGCTCGCCGCAGATCACTCCGGCCAACTCGGTGCGCTCGATCAGGCTTTCTGCCTCGCTCTGGAAGACACGGCCGATCTCGAAGGCCCAGAAGCCCGGCATCGAGGCCTGCAGGTTGCGCCGGGCCGCCAGCAGCAATTCATCGAGCAGGCTGTCACGCAAGTGGCCGTAGTCGGTGAGCAGGGGGTTGGTGAGCCCCAGCCGGGGAGCGTATTCGATCAGGCCCTGGGCAGGCACCAGGGAGAAGGCACAGGTTTCCTGCAGGCCCGCGTGGCAGAGAGCCTGCCTCAGCCAGCGCTCCGCCTGCTGGCTGGCGTCGAGCCCGCCCGGCTCGATCGGATCGGGCAGATGGCTCGCGAAGTGGTCGTAGCCCACCAGCCGGGCCACCTCCTCGATCAGATCCACCTCCCTGGTGAGGTCCATCGAGCGGGAGGGGGGCACCGTCACCAGCCAGCCCTCGCCGTCGGCTTGCAGACGGCAGCCCAGGGCCGTGAGGGTCTGCTCGATGCGGCCGTCGGCGAGGTCTTCCGCCAAGCCGTCCACCAGCACCGGACCGAGCAGGTTGTGCAGAGCATCCCGGCGCAGGCGCAGGGGAGCCATCGTCTGCTGGGGCCGCTGGTGCAGCCAGCGGCCCTGCACCCGGGCGCCTGTGAGCTCCTGGAGCAGCTGCACGGCCCGGTCGGCAGCCATGAGGGTGACTTCCCTGGGCAGGCCTTTCTCGAAGCGGGCGCTGGCCTCGGTGCGCAGGCCGACGCTGCGGGCACTGCGCCGCACGGCCTCGGGGCTGAACATCGCCGCCTCCAGCCAGAGGGTCACGGTGTCGGCCTGCACCGCTGATCCGGCGCCGCCGATCACGCCGGCCAGGGCGATCGGCTGACCGGCGTAGGTCACCACCAGGGCTTCGGGGCTGAGTTCGTGGCAGGTGCCATCGAGGGCACAAAAGGCTTCCCCTGCCTCGGCGGGGCGCAGTCCGAGGGCCGCCGGGTCAGCCGGCTGACCCCCTGGACGCGCCAGCCGGCCCTGATCGAAGGCATGCAGGGGCTGACCCGTTTCCAGCATCACCAGATTGGTGATGTCGACGACGTTGTTGATCGGCCGCAGGCCGGCCCGCTCCAGGCGGCGCTGGAGCCAGGCGGGCGAGGGCTCCATACGCACGCCGGAGAGCGCCGTGAGGCTGAAGAGGCCGCCGGCTTCGATCGCCGTTGCGCTGGCCGGCTCCACCGGCAGGGGTTCGCTGGGGATCACCGGCGCAGCGGGGGGCAGGCTGAGCTCGCCGCCGGTGAGAGCCGCCACTTCCCGGGCGATGCCCAGCATCGAGAGTCCGTCGGGGCGGTTGGCTGTGATCGCCAGCTCCAGCACCTGGTCGTCGAGGCCGAGGGCCGCCGCCACAGGGGTGCCCAGGGCCGGCACCACCTCCAGCAGCTCATCGAGCACGGCAATGCCATCGGAACTGTCTGCCAGACCCAGTTCCTTGAGGGAGCAGATCATGCCGGTGCTGGCCACGCCCCGCAATTCACTGGCCTGGATGGTGAGATCCACGGCGCTGAGATGGGCGCCCACCAGGGCCACGGGTACGTGGATGCCGGCGCGCACGTTGGCGGCCCCGCAGACCACCTGCAGCAGGGGCTCGGCAGAACCGGACGGAGCCACCCTCAGCTGACAGACACTCAGCCGGTCGGCATCGGGGTGGGGCTGCCTGTCTTCCACATACCCCACCACCACACCCTCGGCCTGGCTGGCGAGGTCGTCGATCGCCTCCACCTCGAAGCCGGCGATGGACAGGCGCTCAGCAAGCTCCTCGACTGGACCATCGCAGGAGACCAGTTCCCGCAACCACTGGAGCGAGACCCGCATCCGCCTGTATCGATCAAGGCTCAGATCTTAAGGATCGGAATGCCGGAGCTCGGGAGGGTAGGGTGTCGGATTGTCATTACGCCTCGCCTCAAGCGGCGCACGTCCTTCCCATGGCCAAGAACAAGGGCGTCCGGATCGTGATCACTCTCGAGTGCACCGAATGCCGGTCCAATCCCGCCAAGCGCTCTCCTGGAGTGTCCCGTTACACCTCCCAGAAGAACCGCCGCAACACGACTGAACGGCTGGAGCTGAAGAAGTTCTGCCCTCACTGCAACAAGAGCACGGTCCACAAAGAGATCAAGTGAGGTCCCCGGGTCGCCGCCATCTCGGCGCTGACCCCAGCAGCTCGTCCTTCATTCCCCGTTCGTTTTCGCCGACACATGTCCAGTTCCTTTTTCAAGAAGCGCCTCTCACCGATCAAGCCGGGTGATCCGATCGACTACAAGGACGTCGATCTGCTCAAGAAGTTCATCACCGAGCGCGGCAAGATCCTTCCTCGCCGCCTCTCAGGCCTCACCGCCAAGCAGCAGCGCGATCTCACCAACGCGGTCAAGCGGGCCAGGATCGTGGCCCTGCTTCCCTTCGTGAATCCCGAAGGCTGAGCGGTCCTTCCCCTGCCCCAGCGGAGCATGGCGTTTGCAAGCGGGTGATCTCGTCGGTCTGATCGGCTCGAAGGGGCCTGAACTGGCTGTGATCGAGGCCCTAAGTGGCAGCCGTGCACGCCTCAGGGCAGGCTGGGACGCCAGGTCACAGGTCATCCCCATGCGGCAGCTCGATCTGCTGGCCTCGCTGCCAGGAGTTCACGAGCCGCCCTCCCGCCTGGATCAGTCCCCCTGGCAACTGGCTCCATACGCCCTGGCGGCCGCATCTCCCGTCCGCCGCGATCTGGGAGCCGCCTGGCTCCTGCTGGTGGAGGCCCCCCCTGAGGAGGGGGTGAGCCTGGAGGAATTCACCGAACTGGTGGCCGGCGGCGACAGTCCGGCCGCCCGAGCAGCCTGCTGGTGCTGGTTGCATCAGGGCGAGCAGCACCTGTTCCGCTGGCGCCAGGGCCGGGTGCACCCCCGTTCCCTCCGCGACCTGCGCCAGCTGCGCCATGAACGGCACCGTCAGGCGCTGGACGAGAGGCGGGTGCAGCACTGGCATCGCCTGCTGAGCCAGCGCAGCCCCCTCGATCCCTCTGAGCTCGATCCAGCTCAGGCCCATCAGCTGCTGCAGCTGATGGGCTTCGCCGCGGGGGAGATCGAGGAGTTGCGCGATCCGGAGCTCCGCCGGGGCCTGCAGGCGGCGCACTGCAGCGCCGAACCCGGTGCGGTGCGCCGCCTGCTTGTGGACCTAGGCCAGTGGCAGCCCCATGCCCTGCCGTCGCTGCGCAGCACCGTCTGGGAGAAGGGGTTCGATCCGGCTCTGCTTGACGACGCCGAGCGGTTGCTGGCCCAGGCCGAACTGGAGCAACCCGGCGACGAGAGCCGCCGCGATCTCACCGCCCTGCGCAGCTACACCCTCGATGACGCCGACACCGAGGAGATTGACGACGCCGTCTCGCTGGAGCCTCTGGACGGGGACGGCCTGCGGCTGTGGGTTCACATCGCCGATCCCGGCAGGCTGGTGGCGAGCGGATCTCCCCTCGACCTGGAGGCGCGGCGCCGCGCCTCCAGCCTTTACCTGGCCTCCGGGGTGGTGCCGATGTTCCCCCTGCCCCTGGCGGTCGGGCCGTTCAGCCTGCGCCAGGGGCAGCGCTGCCCCGCCTGGAGCTGTGGGGTGGAGCTGGCCGAAGACGGCAGCGTGGCCCGCCATGAGATCGTGCGCAGCTGGATCCGCCCCACCTACCGCCTCACCTACGGCGACGGCGATGCCCTGATCGATCTGGCTCCGCCCGAGGAACCCGATCTGGCCCGGTTGCAGGGGCTGCTGGAGCGCCGCCGCCGGTGGCGCGAGACCCGCGGCGCCCTCTCGATGGAGCAGAGCGAGGGGCGGATCCGCTGCCGGGGCGACCACGCCGAACTGGAGATCACCGATCCCTCTCCGGCGCGGGCCCTGGTGGCCGAAGCAATGATCCTCGCGGGTTCCGTGGTGGCCTCCCATGCCGCCGATCGGGGGCTGGCGATGCCGTTCCGCGGGCAACCCGTGAGTGAGTTGCCACCTGAGAGTGAGCTGGAGGCCCTTCCGGCCGGGCCAGTCCGCAACGCGGCCCTGCGCCGCTGCCTCAGCCGCGGCAGCACAGGCGCCGCGGTGAGCCCCCATTTCAGCCTGGGGCTGCCGGCCTACGTGCAGGCCACCTCGCCGATCCGCCGTTACGCCGATCTGGTGGCCCAGCGCCAGCTGGCCGCCTCCATCTCCGGTGCGGAACCTCTTGATGACACCCAGATGGGGGAGCTGCTGGAGGAGCTCGACCGCGTGATCCGTGAAGGCATTCAGATCAGCCGCGAAGATCAGCGCCACTGGCAGCAGGTCTGGTTCGAGGAGCACCGCGGCGAGCGCTGGCCGGCTGTGTTCCTGCGCTGGTTGCGGCCCCAGGATCGCCTGGCGCTTGTGCATCTGGAGTCCCTGGCGATGGACCAGGCCGTGCGCGCTCCCGAGTCGTGTCAGCCGGGGGATGCCCTCACGGTTCAGGTCCAGCAGGTGGATTCCCTCTCCGATCTGCTGCGGTTGGAAGCCCGTTAGGCCGGCGCCGAGTCCTCCACCAGCCGCGACACCCGCAGCCAGGGGCCCCAGGGATTGGCGACACCGATCAGGCGCACGCGCCGGGAAGACTCCTGACGGCGCAGCCAGTGGTGCAGGCCTGGCTCCAGGGTGATCAGCGGCCAGGGACGGCCATGGCCCTCGAGGGTGTAGCCACCGGTCCCATCAGGCACCAGGGTGCCCGTAAAGGCCTGTTCATGGGGTTCAGCCGGGGCCTGGAAGGGGCCTGGAGGCTCGCTGTCAGCCAGGGTGCCCCGCGGCTGCAGCAACCCGGGATCCTGCAGGGCACGGCGCTGGCGGTCCTTCCACTCGGGATGGTGCCAGGGGGTGTCCCAGAGGGGCATCGGTCCGGCCGGCGCAACCGGGTCGCTGATCAGCGCCTCCTGCAGGAGCTGCACGTCGAGGGCGGCCGGCGCCCTTCCGGAGGTGACGCAGAGGGCCGCCGCCGCACCGGCAGCCTGGCCGATGTTGAGGATCAACGGCTGCAGCCGGGTGGCGCCGTTGGCCATGTGGCTGCAGCTGATGGCCTTGTCGGCCGCCAGCAGGTTGTCGCAATCGGCGCTCACCAGCGCCCCGTAGGGAACCATGAACGGCGTACCGCTCCAGCGGCCACCCCAGCGGCAGCTCTTGGGGGCCAGGGGCCAGTCCTCGCCGGGGTAGTGGTGATCGTTGGCGTAGTTGCCCACCGCGATGGCGCTGCAGCGGCCCTCCCCATCGAGTGGGATCGGCCCGATCCAGGCACCGTCGTCATCGGCGGTGCCCTTGGCGCCTGCCGGGATCAGGGGCAGCAGATCCTGCTCCAGCACCAGGCGGTGGCCCACCAGCCGCCGGCCTTCCCGCCAGTAGGGCATCAGGGCCAGGGCCGATGGTCCAGCCAGCGCTGAGCGGTCCCCGGGGGCCTCGGGGAACACTCGAGCCGGCTGCAGCCAACCGCCGGAGGCTTCTCTGAGGGCAGCGAGAAACGTCAGGCTGTGCTCCTGCATGGCTCGCTCCAGCTCGGCCTGGCCGGTGGAATCGGCCTGGAAGGCACGCTCCAGGCCGACGTGCCAGTCGTTGCCATGCAGGGGCCAGTTGAGCATCACCAACCCGCCGGGCAGGCGGCCATAGCTGAGGGTGCGCTCCAGGCCGAACTGCTCGGTGGCCCGCCCGAAAGGGGCCGCCGGTACGACTCCGTCCGGGCAGGACCCTGCCGATTCCTGGCCCAGCACCACCCAGGTGGGGGACTGCACGGGCTGGTGCCGGAAGAAAGGGTCCGTCTTCAGTCGCTCGCGGGTTGGTGCGCTGGGTTCGCCCCAGTCGTCGCTGGCCTCCCAGCCCAGGCGGAAGGGCACCTCCGCCAGGGGCAGGAGATCGCCGCGATCACTGCCGTCGATGGCGAGCTGCAGCGTCAGCCGCACCCGCTCCCCCTCGTGCTCCACCACCATCGCCGTGAGCCGTGAGCCGGTGCGCTCCAGCTGTCTCAGCCGGCAGCCGCTCCACCAGCGCAGCCGGGGCTCCGCTGTCACCCAGCTCCGCAGGACCCGCTCGGCGCTGGCGGGCCGCCAGCCGAAACAGCTGACCCAGTTGTGGTCGAGGCCCTCGGGCTCCTCCCGCTGCAGGGCACGCAGCAGCGCACCCCACAGTCCGCTCTGCCAGGGGGTGAGTTCATTTCCATCCGGGGCACAGACCCCTGCTGCGCTCACCATGCCCCCCAGCCAGGGTCCTGGGGTGAGCAGGAGCGTGTCGGCGCCGCCCCGGGCGGCCTGCAGGGCGGCGGTCACCCCGCCACTGCCGCCACCCCAGACCACCACGGCCGCCTGATCGTCTCGGGTTCCCATCGGGGTGGCTGACTCCGCGACCCCGATTGTGCCGAGGCACCGGTCGGCCGCTGCCCCGGGGAGGGCCCTGGAGAGGCACTCGGTAGGATCCGGCCCCGGCGCAGGGCCGCTCTGGCGGCGCAGCGGGCCCTTCACCACCGCCGATGACTTACACCCTCACCACCCCGCTCTATTACGTCAACGACAAGCCCCATCTCGGCAGCGCCTACACCACGCTGGCCTGTGATGCCCTGGCCCGCTTCCAGCGACTCATGGGGCGGGAGGTGGTGTTCATCACCGGCTGCGACGAGCACGGTCTCAAGATCCAGCGCACCGCCGAGGCGGCTGGGCTCACCCCCCAGGCCCACTGCGACCAGGTGAGCGATCAATACCGGGCCCTGTGGCAGCGCTGGCAGATCAGCCATGACCGCTTCATCCGCACCACCGAGCCACGTCACCGTCTGCTGGTGGAGCAGTTCTACCGGCGGGTGGAAGCGGCCGGCGATGTGGTGGAGGGGCGCCAGCGCGGCTGGTACTGCGTGGCCTGTGAGGAGTTCAAGGACGACCCCCCCGAGGCCCGCGCGCCCCAGTGCAGCACCCACCAGCGGCCCCTGGAGTGGCGCGATGAACTCAATCTCTTCTTCCGGCTCTCCCGCTACCAGCAGGCGATCGAGGACCTGATCCAGCGACCGGGCTTCATCGCTCCCGCCAGCCGCCGCAGGGAGGTGGAGAACTTCGTGGCCCAGGGGCTGCGCGATTTTTCGATCTCCCGGCTGGATCTGCCCTGGGGCATCCCCGTGCCCGGCCATGAGGGCCACACCTTCTATGTGTGGTTCGACGCCCTGCTCGGCTACCTCACGGCCCTGCTGGAGCCCGGCGATCCGCCCGATCTGGCGCTGCTGGGCCAGCGGGGCTGGCCGGCGAGCATCCACGTGATCGGCAAGGACATCCTGCGCTTTCATGCGGTCTACTGGCCGGCGATGCTGCTCTCGGCAGGGCTTGACCTGCCCGAGCGGGTGTTCGGTCACGGCTTTCTCACCCGGGAGGGGCAGAAGATGGGCAAATCCCTGGGCAACGTGCTCGATCCCGGGGAGCTGCTGGAACGCTGCGGACCCGATGCCGTGCGCTGGTATCTGCTGCGCGACATCCCGTTCGGCGACGATGGTGACGTGCAGCAGCAACGCTTCAGCGATCTGGTCAACAACGACCTGGCCAACACGATCGGCAACCTGCTCAACCGCACGTCCTCGATGGCCCGGCGCTGGTTCGATCAGGCTGTTCCCACCCCCAGTGAGGCCGTGGGCAGCAGTCATCCGCTGGCGCAGGCGGCCCATCTGGCCCGCGGGCAGGTGATCGAAGGCATGGAACGGCTGGATTTCCGCCAGGCCGCCGCCGCTGCCCTGCAGCTCGCCATCAGCGCCAATGGCTACCTCAACGATCAGGCCCCCTGGAGCCGGATGAAGCAGGAGGGTCAGCGGCAGCAGGTGGCCGACGACCTCTACGCGGTGCTGGAGGCCGCCAGGCAGGTGGCGTTGCTGCTGGCTCCGATCCTTCCCGATCTCTCAGCCCGCATGTTGCTTCAGCTGAATCAGAACCTGGCCCCCAGTGGTGCCGTGGCTGGGGGCCAGAGCGGCCCCGATGGCGGACAGATCCCGTGGCAGGAGCGCCTGAACTGGGGATCCCTGGCGGCGGGCACCCCACTGCCGGAGCCTGAGCCGGTGATGGCCCGCCTGGAACTGGACGGCCCGCTGTGAGGACCGCGCTGGCACGGGCCCTGATCGTCGGACTTCCCCTGGTGGCCTTGCTGGGCTGTGAGCGCAAGGCCGTCAAGCCCACGGACCCTCAACCCTTCGTGTTCCGTTCGCTCAACCTGCGCCAGCAGGATGGCAAGGGTCGCCCGGCCTGGGAGCTCACCAGCCCGCAGGCCCGCTACGACCTGCAGCGACGGGTGGCCCGCGCCACTGAACCCCGCGGGGTGATCTACGCCGCCGGCAAGCCCCGCTACAAGGTGGAGGCCACCAGCGGCCTGGTCATCAACGACGGTGAGGTCATCCAGCTGGAGGGCAAGGTGCGCATCGTGGTGCTCGGCCCCAAGGGCTCGGTGATCAGCGGCGACCGGGTGCGCTGGACACCGAGCCGGAGCCTGATGGAGATCGACCGGAGGCCCCTGCTCACGGAACGCCGGAGCCGGTTGAGCGCCACCACGGCCCGGTTCCTGCTCGACAAGGAGAAGCTGGAGTTGCGCGGCAAGACCCGGCTGCAGCAGCCGGGGTTCGATCTGCGTGTGACCCGGGCCGATTGGCTGGCGGACACCGGTGCCCTGGTGGCGGCAGGTCCGGTGAAGGGGGAGCGGCGCCCGGCGGGCGAGAAGGGCACCGTCCAGACCGTCACCGGCTCTGCGCTGGAAGGGAACACCCGCGAGGAGGTGGTGGATCTGCTGGCACCCGTCCGCTTCGTCGATCCCTCCCGCAAGGCGGTGCTCGATGCCCAGCGCACCCGCTGGAACTCCAAGGAGCAGGTGCTCAGCACGGCCCTGCCCTTCACCGGCGTGGTCGATCAGCTGCACGTGGCCGGCGACTCTCTGAGAATGCTCGTGGGCGAGAAGACGGCGATCATTCCCAGCGGTTGCCGCCTGCGCCAGCCCGGCGAACGGCTCCAGGCCAGGGAATGCCTCTGGAACTGGGGCAATCAGGCCATCGAAGCCCGCGGCAGCGTTCAGCTGGAGCGGGATCAGAACCAGCAGATCACCCGCAGTGAGCAGCTGTTCGGAAAGGTCGGAGCCAAGGGCCAGGCGGAGTTCACGACCCCGGGGGGACGGGTGTTCTCGGAGCTGAAGGTGCCTCCTCCTTCGAAGGAGGGACGCCAGCCTGGTCCAGTGACGTTCTGAGCTTCTCGGCCCAGCCCTCGATCCAGAGCTCATCGCTGCGGCTGAAGCAGCGCGGCGACCAGCCGCCGGCCAGCAGCCAGCCCTCGCTACCGAGGGGTTGCACCAGCACGGCGGGCGTGCCCTCAGGCAGACAGCGGAACTCGTCGCGGCCTGGGTAGAGCTTCAGGTTCACCAGGGAGATCGCCCGGCCGCAACTGGTGGCCCGACGGCAGATCTCACCGGGCTCGAAGGGGGTGCTGCCCAGCAGACCCCGCCGCAGCAGGGTCCTCCCCCTCCAGTGGATCAACAGGCTGGCGGCCGGGGTGGCGGTGAGCAGCAGACGACTGCCCCAGGCCAGTTCCAGCTCGAGTTCCTGTGCAATCCGGGGATCCAGCTCCAGCCCCTGCTCCCCCTGCAGCTCCACCCGTTCGGGGGCGAGCGGCACGGCCCGGGTCCAGAGCACGGCCACCAGCATCAGGCCCACCGCCATCAGGCTGGCGAGCACCCCGGCGCGCTCCAGGGATGGGGTCAGTTCAGCAGCGGTGAGCTGATTGAGCAGGCACAACCCCAGCCCGACGACCCCTGCCGCCAGGGTGAAACGGGCCGGGGTGGGCATGGTCGGCAGGGAAGGGCTGGGGTTCAGCATGAACGCTGACACGGATTCGACCCGCCAGCCTGGCCACTCCCCGCTGACCTTGCTGGAATGGGACCTCCCCTGCCCACGACCCATGGATGCCAGTCAGGCCTTTGCCGCCATCGCACTGGCCGCGGTTGCCTGTGACGGCAGCCTGGGCCTCGAGGAAGCCAAGGCCCTGCGCGGGGCGCTGCAGTACCGCAGTCCCTACGCCGACCTCTCCGATCTGGCCATGGGTGAACTGTTCGATTCCCTGCTGGCCGACCTGCGCCGGGGGGGAGTGGAGGAGCTGGTCAGGGCCGCCGTGCCGGCCCTGACCGGACCGCAGCGCGAAACGGCTCTGGCAGTGGCTGCACAGCTGGTCCACTGCGACCGGGTTGTCCAGTCCAGCGAGCTGGTGTTCCTGCAGAGCCTGGCGGTTCAGCTCGACCTGCCCGGAGGTAAGGCCGGACAGATCCTCGTGGCGATTGAGGCCCTCAACCGCGACAGCCTGGCCGGCTGAGTGCAAACTGTGGGGCAACGACCCATCCTTCGCTGCCCGTGCGTCTGCCGAACCGATTCCTGGCCTCGCTCACCGCCTTGGTGCTGTCCCTCCTGGCCGCTGTTCCCGCCGTCTGGGCCGTGGGGATCCGTGACCTGCCCACGCCACCACCCTCGCAGCATCTGATCGATACGGCCGGGTTGTTCAGCCGCGCCACCTCGGCGGAGCTGGAGCGTCGCCTGGCCGATCTGGAGAGCGCCCACGTCCAGGCCCGGCTGCTCACGGTTCCCCGCCTCGACTACGGCCTTGAACTCGACGCCCTCGGCCGGCAGGCGTTGGAGACCTGGTCGTCCGAGAAGCCCAGCTCAGGCTCTTCGCTGCTGGTGTTGATCGATGCCCAGACCAACACCGCCGCCGTGGTGGCCAGCCCCGACCTGCTGGAGCAACTGCCGGCCCCACTGTTGCGCGACACCGCCGCCAGCACCATGGCCGTACCCCTGCGGCTGGGGACCCGCTACCGCCAGGCCTCCCTCGATGCCCTCGACCGCCTGGGCACCGTGCTCCAGGGCGGTGAAGATCCCGGTCCCCCTCTGGAGGAGACGGCTGCCCCCGTGGTCAGCAACATCCCAACCCGGGAGGAGACCGCCAACAGCAACGGTTTTCAGTGGGTGATCGTGCTGCTGGTGGTAGGCACGATCGTGCCGATGCTCACCTGGTGGGTTTTCTCCCGCTGATCACCGATGGCCCTGCGCGACTGGATGGGTACGTTCGGCAAGGCGCGTTCGAGCGATCTTGTGCATCAGCTTGAGCGTGCCTATGAGGCCGCCCTGCTGATCCAGAGCATCGAGATGGAGTACTTCGCCGATCGGCCCGTCCGCACGGACCTGGAGCTGAGCGTGCCCCGCCAGGAGCGCAACCAGATGTTGCGTCGGTTCCGGGCGGCCCTGCAGGTCTGCCGCGAGAGCCTGGAGGAGATCCAGCCTCGCCGCCATGAACTGGATTTCCAGCAGCAGCGTCAGCTGCAGCTGATCGAGTCCGTCGAAGCCCGCTACAACTCGCGCCAGGGCTCGACCAGCCTCAGCCGCTCGCCGGAACTGCTGCCCCGCAGCCTGTTGGGTGCCGTGGAGCGGGTTCGCCAGCAGCTGGATCCTCAAGCCGAGGCCACCGTGGTGGCGGGCTTCAGGCGCCGGCGCGACACCACGCTGGTATCCCTGCGAATCCTGTTGTTGCTGGTGCTGGTTCCCCTGTTGATGCAGCAGGCCAGCCGCTCGTTCGTGATCTCCCCCCTGGTGGATCGCTTCGCGCCTCACGTGCCTTTTCTGAGTTACACCAAGCCACAGCTGGAGGAGGCGGCCGTGGAGAAGCTGCGCATCTACAAGGCGGAGATCGAGTTCGATGCCCTGCTCAAGGGCTCTGTGCTGCCCACCAATGAGGAGCTGCACCAGGCCCTTGCGCTACGGGCCGAGGAGCTCAAGGAGGAGGCGGACAGTCAGAGCACCCGCGCCATCAAGAACGTCATTTCTGATGCGTTTGCCTTGCTGGGTTTCGTTTTGGTCTGCGTCTTTGGCCAGGAGGAAATCCGGGTGCTGCGAGGGTTCCTTGATGAACTCGTCTATGGACTGAGCGACAGTGCCAAGGCCTTCGCTATAATTCTTTTCACCGATATATTCGTTGGTTTTCATAGTCCGGAGGGATGGACTGTCCTGCTCGATGGTTTTGCCAATCACTTTGGACTGCCGCAGCGAGAGAACTTTATTCTCCTGTTCATTGCCACATTTCCGGTTATCCTGGCAACGATCTTCAAGTATTGGATCTTCCGCTATCTCAACCGTGTTTCGCCATCCTCTGTGGCCACACTCCGCAACATGAATGGGGGTGGTTGAGCAGCCTGCCTGGGCCGGGTTGACTCTGGTGAGTGGCCCCAGCCGCAGTGGCAAGAGCCGCTGGGCCGAGCATCTGGCGGCCGGCAGTGGTCGACCGGTGCTCTACGTCGCCACCGGAGCCCTGGCTCCGGATGATCCAGCCTGGCAGCAGCGCCTGCAGCTGCACAGGCGCCGCCGACCCGGGCATTGGATCACCTGGGAGGTGGAAGGGGAGCTGGAGTCGGCCCTTGTTCGTGCTCCGGCAGATCACCAGTTGCTGATCGATTCCCTTGGCACCTGGCTGGCTCATCATCTCGATCTCGATGCCGAGGCCTGGGAGCGACGGCAACTGGGCCTGCTGGAGGCCCTGGGCCGCTGCTGCGCCCCCCAGGTCATCGTGACGGAGGAGACCGGCTGGGGTGTGGTGCCTCCCACCGTGATCGGCGGCCGCTTCCGGGACCGGCTGGGAGGTCTGCAACAGCGGCTGCAGCCCCTGGCCCGGGCCAGCTGGCTGGTGATCCAGGGTCGCGCTGTGGATCTGCACGCCCTCAGCCAGCCGGTGCCGGGCCTTTGAGCGCCCTTCCCCGGGTGGTGCTGTTCCAGCCCCAGATTCCGCCCAACACCGGCAATGTGGCCCGCACCTGCGCCGCCACCGGGGCGGAGCTTCACCTGGTCGAACCGCTGGGGTTCAGCCTCGACGACCGCCAGCTCAAGCGGGCAGGGCTCGACTACTGGCCCTGGGTGCCGTTGCACGTCCATCCTGGCTTCGAGGCCCTGCGCACGGAGCAGCGGCGGCGGGGCGGGCGGCTGCTGGCGTTGAGCAGCCAGGCCGATCAGCCCTACCAGCATTGCCGCTACCGCAGTGACGACTGGCTGCTGTTCGGCAGGGAGAGCGACGGTCTGCCGCCGGAGCTGCTCGAGCAGGCCGATCTGCGGCTGACGATCCCCATGCCGGGCTCCGTTCGCCATGGCGGCGGGGTGCGCAGCCTGAATCTCTCGGTCTCGGTGGCTGTGGTGCTGTTCGAGGCCCTGCGCCAGTTGGAGACAGGTGTCTGAGCGATCAGCCGCTTCCTGGATCGTCCATGACGATCCAGGGGCTGGCCCCAGAGGCTTGTGCCCGATGGTTCATGCCGCTACCCTCGGCGCGGCTCGGGGATGGTGGCTTCTCCACCGGGCCTTGTCCGACGGGTGAATTTCTGCATGAAGCCTTCGCATCTGATCCTGCCGCTGCTGGGAACCATGCCGGTTCTCTCCCTCGTGGCTGTCGGCGCCATACCTGGCATCGCCGACGCGCGTCGGCCCGGTTTCGAAACGATGCCCGAGCGCCTCGACTTCGACCCAGCGACAGCGGCGCTGCCCTCAGCAGGCCAACCCCAGCTGCTCGCCTCCCTGCCCAGCTCGTTCCGCGACAAGCTCTGGGTGCGCGTTCGCGACGACATCAGCCTCGAGGAGCTGGCCAGCCAGCTGCGGGTTCAGGAAACCCCTCTGGCCAAGCTCAACGACGTCAATGAGGATCACGGCTTCAGCCGTGGCGACTGGGTGGTTCTCCCCTCCTCCAAAGCTTCGACGGCCAAGCAGCTCGCCTCCCTCGACACCAGCGAACTGCGGCGCTCGGCTCCCCTGAGCGAGCCACCCCCGCTGGAGTCCACCGGCGTGGTGCGTTTCGGCGACAACCTTGTGAAGCTCGCCCAGCGCTACAGGCTCAGCATCCAGGACCTGCTGCGGCTCAACCCCGGGCTCGAGGCGGCTCGTCTGGTCGAAGGAAGTCAGATCCGCGTCTCCAAGGCCGGTGCCTCCCGCTCCCGCATGGTGCTGGGTCTCAAGCCCGTGGGCAGCGGCGGACTGAGCTGGCCTGACCTTCCTGGCTTCAACCGTCCCGGTGAGCCGCGCACGGAACCCAACCAGATCGGCAGTGGCTGGATCTGGCCGGCCCGCGGCGTGTTCAGCTCGGGATACGGCTGGCGCTGGGGACGGATGCACAAGGGCATCGACATCGCCAGCAATGTGGGAACGCCGATCGTGGCGGCCCAGGGTGGTCAGGTGTCCTACGCCGGTTGGCACGACGGCGGCTACGGCTACCTGGTGGAGATCCAGCATCCCGACGGCAGCAAGTCGCTCTACGGCCACAACAGCCGTGTGCTGGTGCGGGTGGGCCAGCAGGTGTCTCAGGGCACTCAGATCTCGGAAATGGGCAGCACCGGCCGCAGCACCGGTCCCCACCTCCATTTCGAGATCCATCCCCCTGGACGTGGCGCCGCAAATCCGCTTCAATTCCTCCCCGGCAGAGCCTGATCTCCATCTTTGCCACCTCCCTCGTCCCTGGCAGGACGAGGGAGGTCGATCGTTTAAAGTCCTTACAACAGGGCTCGGTAGCTCAGCTGGTTAGAGCGTGGGATTCATAACCCCAAGGTCGGGAGTTCAAGTCTCCCCCGAGCCATTCTTGGTGTCCGTCTCGATGTTGCATCCTTGCCAATCGTCGTCGCCTGACTGACGCATGAATGCAAGTTCTGCAGGTGCCGCCTTCCAGGGCCCGGCATCTTCCGGGACTTGTCAGGCTGCCTTGTCTGGCACGACGGAGCCATCAGCCCCAGGCTGAGCTCAGCGCATCTCGATGGCGTTGAGGCGCTCACGGAAACTAGCGGAGGCCGAGCCCCCTTCATTGACCGGTGCGGGGGGCAGATTGGGTGCCGGGGCCGGCCCCGCATAGCGTCTGGCGCGGCCGTAGAGCTGGGGCCGCACATCCACGGCACGCACGAGGTTGCCGGTGCGTGAGCGGCCGCCTCCATCCTCGGCGCCCGGCTCCTCCCGGTTGAGGGGGTTGGCTTTCAGCTCGCTGCGCAGCTGGTTGAGCAGGCGGAAGTGACCGGTGTTGTTGTACTTGCGAAGCAGGACAGGGTCCCAGGACATCAGGTGAAGGCTGTGGGTGGGGGCGGGGCAGCAGCCGTCGTCGCCTCATCCATCGTAGGGGCAGCTCTTGCCATGGTTCCGTGATAAATTGTTGCGGTCGCAAGTGGTAGTCGGTCCGAGTTCGGACTGAGCTCCCTGCCCTCCCCTTCGTCAACCCCTCCTCAAGCATGTCCCGGCTCGTCGGTCTGCAGGCCCCTGATTTCACCGCCACCGCTGTTGTGGACCAGGAGTTCCAGACGGTCTCCCTGTCCCAGTACCGCGGCAAGTATGTGGTGCTCTTCTTCTATCCCCTCGATTTCACCTTCGTCTGCCCCACGGAAATCACCGCGTTCAGCGACCGCTACGCCGATTTCACCAGCCGCAACACCGAAGTGCTCGGTGTGTCGGTGGACAGCCAGTTCTCGCACCTGGCCTGGGTTCAGACCGATCGCAAGCAGGGTGGCCTAGGGGACATCGCCTATCCCCTGGTCTCCGACCTCAAGAAAGAGATCGCATCCGCCTACAAGGTTCTCGACGAAGACGCCGGTGTGGCCCTGCGCGGTCTGTTCATCATCGATCCCGACGGTGTGATCCAGCACGCCACCATCAACAACCTGGCGGTGGGCCGCAATGTCGATGAGACCCTGCGGGTCCTGCAGGCCTTCCAGTACGTCCAGGCCAACCCCGATGAGGTCTGCCCTGCCAACTGGACCCCGGGCGAGAAGACCATGAAGCCTGACCCCGTGGGCAGCAAGGAGTTCTTCGCCGCGGTCAACTGATCAATCGCGGGGGCCCATGGGCCCCCGTTTTGCTGCCGGCCTGAGGCGAGCGGCTCAGCTCAGCAGGCTGGCGAACAGGCGCTGGCCGTCGATCCCGCCGATTCGGGGGTCGCAGGCCCGCTCCGGGTGCGGCATGAGCCCCAGCACATTGCCGGCGGGGTTGCACAGACCGGCCACATCGCCCACGGAACCGTTGGGATTGTTCTGGTAGCGCAGCACCACCTGCCCGGCCTGCTCCATGGCCTCGAGAGTGGCCGGCTCGCACTGATAGCGGCCTTCGCCATGGGCGATCGGCAGATTGATGACTTCGGCCTCCCCGTAGCCGGAGAGCCAGCGGCAGCTGCCGGGACGCACCGACAGGGCCGTGGGCTCACAGAGGAAGTGGAGGCGGCTGTTGCGGGTGAGGGCACCGGGAAGCAGGCCCAGTTCGGTGAGCACCTGAAAGCCATTGCAGATGCCCAGCACCGGCCCCCCCCTGGCGGCATAGTCCGCCACCTCCTCCAGCACCGGAGCGAAGCGGGCTATGGCGCCGCAGCGGAGGTAATCGCCATAACTGAAGCCGCCGGGCAGCACCACCGCATCCAGGCCGGTCAGGTCGCGTTCCTCGTGCCAGAGGAAGCGGGTCGGAATTCCAAGGCAGCCTTCGGCCGCCCAGCCCACGTCCCGGTCGCAGTTGGAGCCGGGGAAGACCACCACACCGATCGTCATGCCGACTGGTCCGTCTCGTTGACGGGGATCTCGCTGAGCTCCAGTTCCCAGTTCTCAATCACGGGATTGGCCAGCAGCCGGTCACTGAGCAACTCCACCCGGGAGCGGGCCGTGTCGGCATCCGCCGCATCGATTTCCAGCTCCACCGCCTTGCCGATGCGAAGACGGTGCACACCCTCCACTCCCAGGCGGATGGAAGCGGCTCGGGTGGCCTCTCCGGCTGGATCGAGAACCGAGGGCCTCAGGGAGACCAGCACACGGGCGTGAAAGCGTGGCACCAGGCAGCCGGGGCGTTTGTTAAATCTTGACAGCCCATGTTCCCCCTCCGCCACGCACAGATCCAGCTTGAAAGGGTGAGATGGAGGAGACCCAGGTCATGCAAGCCCCAACCCTGGCGTTGACCCTGACGGCGGTCGCGGTCATGGGGCTGGGCATGGTCTCGCGAACGGCGCTGGGGGCCGAGCCCCCGGCCTACAAGGTGGAATGTCGTCTGGAGAATGGGCCCTGGCACCCCTGTGTGATGACGGTGGAGGCGGTGGGGGAGCGCTGGCAGATCGACCTCGAGGGGCTGCGGGTCGTTTTCCGCCACGACGGTCGCGGCGCGGTCGAGATGCGCCGCTCAAGCGGCCCCTGGCAGCCGGTGAGCGGCCGCTGGCAGGACGACCATGCCCTCTGCTGGGACGGTGTCTGCGCCAAGGGCTCTTTCCCGCTGGATTGAGGGCTGCTTCAGACCCTGGGGCTGAGGGCCGCGCCGCCCAGGGCCTGCTCCAGCCGTCCACGGTCCAGGTGCAGGCCCAGCACCACCAGCTCCAGGCCCGGGCTTCCACCGGCCGAGGCTTCGCCGCTCTGACGGTCGTACCAGCAGTCAAGCCGCGGACCGACCGCCTGGATCTGCAGGGGCCTCGGCTTGCCGCTCTGGCGCAGCCAGCCCTTGAGGCGCAGGATTCCCTGCTCCACGATCTGCTCGCTCAGAAGGTGTTCCAGGGCCTGCCGCTCGAAGTCGCCAGGCAACTGCAGCGCCAGTGACTGCATCGGCACATGACTGTGGTCGTCGTGATGGTCGTGGTGATCGGGGCGGTGCCCGTGGGCCGGCTCCACGCGCTGCAGGCCGAGCATGAGCTCCGCAGAGATCTCTCCGCGCGCCATCGGCAGCACCTGCACTCCTGGCCGACAGAGCGGGATCAGTTGCTGCTGAACGGCTTCGCTCCGGGAGGCATCGAGCCGATCGGCCCGGCTCATCAACACCAGATCCGCCGCCGCCAGTTGATCGCGAAAGAGGTCCTCGAGGTCACTGAGGTGGTCGAGGCTGGGGTCGGCCGCCCGCTGGCGCTCCAGGGCCGCCGGATCGCCCACCACACTGCCCTGGGCCAGGGCTTCGCCATCGACCACCGCCACCACGCCATTGACGCGGGTGAGGGTGCGGATCTCGGGCCACTGAAAGGCCTGCACCAGCGGCTCGGGCAGGGCCAGACCGCTGGTTTCGACCACGATGCCGTCGAGGCGATCGGCCCGGGCCAGCAGGATCTGCATGGTGGGCAGGAACTCGTCCTGGACGGTGCAGCAGAGGCAGCCGTTGGCCAGCTCCACCAGCCGGCCATCCAGCTCGTCTTCAGGGCAGAAACCGCAGCTGCGCAGCAGGTCTCCATCGATGCCCACTTCGCCGAACTCATTCACCAGCACCGCCAGGCGCTGACCGCTGTGGAGGAGCAGCTGACGCAGAAGGGTGGTCTTGCCGGCGCCCAGAAAGCCGGTCACGACGGTGACCGGCAGCCGCCGGCTGGCGAGCGGGGCCAGCGGGACTGTGGTGGGGATTGTCATTGTCAAGGCACCAGCTGGGTCCAGGCGAACGTGGCGCCGATGCCGATCAGCACCCCGGCCACCAGCCGCAGGTTGGCGGCCTGAAGCCCCCGGGCCCAGGAGCGGACCAGGGTGACGGCCGTGATCAGCAGTGCACCCTGGCTGATCAGCAGGCCCGTCAGATACAGAAGCTGGGCCGAGAACGACCAGCCCAGCACCGGCTGGCTGAGGACACTGCCGTGCAGGGCGATGGCGGGCAGCAGGATCCAGCGGGGCAAGCCGCCCAGCACCACCAGACCGGTGGCCACGAGCGAGAGGGCCACCAGCAGCTCGCTGCCGGGCGGTACCGGCAGCACCAGGCCCAGGGCGGTGGAGCCCAGGCCGATCGCCAGCAGGGCGATCACCCAGCGCAGAGGCTGTTGCAGCCCCACCAGGCCGAGGCTGAGCAGAAAGAGGAGATGGTCAGGACCGAGCAGCGGATGGCCCAGTCCGCTGAGGAAACCAGACAGGCCCCCTTCCCTCAGTCCGAAGGCCTCCATCAAATGGTGGGCCGAGGCAGGTGCAGCCAGCAGCGAGAGCAGCAGCAGGGGCACCAGCCCGGCCAGGGAGATCAGGGCCATGGCGCTGGGCCGGGAGCTGGGGGCGCCTGGAGGGGTGGTGTGGTCTGAGCGGGAAGCTGGTCTGGAGGGCCGCTCCGGCTGCGTCAGCAGGGCCGGATCCCTTGACAGAAAGGTCATGGTCTGGAATTCCGGTCCGCGCCGGTACGAGTGGGAGAACCGGCGGGTGTTCTGACTGGCTCGTGCGGCGGCGGCTGACCGGAGCACGGGCTTCACAGCTGCGGGACAGCGCCGGACTCACACCGGACTTTCCCCCTTGCCCCCAGTGGCTGTTCACCACCGGAACCGGACCCGAATGCTACCGGCAGCCCAGGCTTTCGACCGTGGACACCCCGGTGGTTGGGTTGACGCCATCGGCGCGGGAGCAAAGGGCCTTGACCTGGGAGAGATCAAGCACGGCGTCGCTGAAATCGGCTCCATCGATCCGGGCACCGGTGAAGCGGCTCTGCATGAGCATGGCGTTGCGCAGCACAGCTCCGCTCAGATCAGCCCCATCGAAGCGGGAGGCGAAGGCCACAACGTCTTCGAGGTCGGCCGCGCTCAGGTTGGTGTTGGTGAGATCGCTGGAGTTGAACACCGCCCCGCGCAGATCGCTGCCGCTGAGGTCGTAGCCGCTCATCGAAGCTTTGAGGAACTCCTGCTGGCGCAGGTCACGGCCGTGCATGTCGGGCTGCAGATCCTGCAGGGCGCGCTGGCCCCGCAGCTCCGGGGCGGTGATCGCCGCGGCGCTCCCCACCCCCACGAACAGCGAGCTGCCCATCAGCAGGATCAGGCCCGCCAGCATCGACCACCAGCGCCTCTGGACGCGCTGCCGGGAGGAGGCGTGGGGTCTGGAAAGCCGGGGAGCAGACGGCACGGCGCACGTAGCGTGACGGCTCAAGCTATGGCACATGAGCATGTCGCTGCGGGTGGTCGTTCCACCCCATCCTCTGATCGCCCACTGGCTCACAATCCTGCGGGATCGGGAGACCCCCTCGCCGCTGTTCGCCACCGCCATGGCCGAGCTGGGGCGCTGGCTCACCTACGAGGCCGTGCGCGACTGGCTGCCCCAGCGATCCCTGCAGGTGCAGACTCCCCTGGCCGTCACCGAGGGGCTGGTGGTGGATCCCTCGGTGCCCGTGCTGGCGGTGCCGGTGCTGCGCGCCGGGCTGGGGCTCTGGGCCGGAGCCCAGGCTGTGTTGCCCTCCGCCAGGGTGGCCCACATCGGCCTGGCGCGGGATGAGCGCACGGGCGAGGCCGACTGCTACCTCGACACGCTGCCGCAGCGCATCGGCGAGCGGGTCGGTGTGATGGTCTTCGATCCGATGCTCGCCACCGGCGGCAGCCTGATCCAGGTGCTGGAGCGCCTGGAGGCCCGCGGTGTGACGGGGCAACGGTTGCGGGTGATCACGGCCCTGGCGGCCAGTCCCGGGCTCGCGGCCCTCGGCAGGCGTTTTCCGGATCTGAGGGTGTACACGGCCTGCATCGATCCCGAGCTGGATGAGGCCTTCCGCATCGTGCCCGGTCTGGGGGATGCCGGGGATCGTCTCAATGGCTCCCAGTCGCCGGTCTTTCCAGCGGAAGCTCAGGCCTAGGCTCCCCCGATTACCCGTTCGCCCCGCCCCTCCGTCGCATGGCCGTCGCCCCCGCCCCCGGCAGCCCCCTGATCCTGGGCTCCAGCGCCGGGGCTGGCCTGGAGCGCAGCCTGCGCGGCACGGTGCGGGTGCCGGGCGACAAGTCGATTTCCCACCGGGCCCTGCTCTTCGGCGCCATCGCCGAAGGCGAGACCCGCATCGAGGGGCTGCTGCCCGCCGAGGATCCCCTCAGCACCGCCGCCTGCCTGCGGGCCATGGGGGTCACCATCAGCCCGATCCAGGCCGGTGAAGCGGTGCTGGTGCAGGGAGTCGGCCTCGATGGCCTGCGGGAGCCCGAGGACGTGCTCGACTGCGGCAATTCCGGCACCACGATGCGGCTGATGCTGGGGCTGCTGGCAGGCCGCACGGGCCGCCATTTCGTGCTCAATGGCGATGCCTCCCTGCGCCGGCGGCCGATGGCCCGGGTCGGCCAGCCCCTGGCCGGCATGGGCGCGCTGATCCGTGGACGGGCGGGCGGCAACCTCGCTCCGCTGGCGATCGAAGGCAGCCAGCTCCACGGCGCGGTGATCGGCACCCCCGTGGCCTCGGCCCAGGTGAAATCGGCCCTGCTGCTGGCGGCTCTCACGGCCAGCGGTTCCACCACCGTGATCGAGCCGGCTCGCTCCCGCGATCACAGCGAGCGCATGCTCAGCGCCTTTGGCGCCGAACTGGAGGTGGGTGGTGACATGGGGCGCATGATCTGTCTCCATCCCGGGGCCTCCCTGCGGGGTCTGCCGGTGGTGGTGCCCGGCGACATCAGTTCGGCGGCCTTCTGGCTGGTGGCCGCCGCCATCACTCCCGGAGCCGAGATCACCGTGGAGAACGTGGGCCTCAACCCAACCCGCACCGGCATCCTCCAGGTGCTTCAGCAGATGGAGGCCCGGCTGGACGTGCTCAATCCCCGCGATGTGGCCGGTGAGCCGGTGGGGGACGTGCGTGTCAGCCATGGTCCGCTGAAGGCGTTCGAGATCGGTGGAGATCTCATCCCCCTGCTGGTGGATGAGATCCCGATCCTGGCGGTGGCCGCCTGCTGCGCCGAGGGGGTGAGCCGCATCCGTGATGCCGAGGAACTGCGCGTGAAGGAAACGGACCGGCTGGCGGTGATGGCGCGCCAGCTCGGGGCCATGGGGGCAGCCCTGGAGGAAACAGCCGACGGCCTGGTCATCGAGGGTGGCCGCCCGCTCCATGGCGCCGAGGTCGACAGCGAGACCGATCACCGGGTGGCCATGAGCCTTGGGGTGGCCGCCCAGGTGGCCGGCGGCACCACCCGGCTGCACCGCAGCGAGGCGGCGGCGGTGTCGTATCCAGGCTTCTGGCAGGATCTGGCGCGCCTGCAGGCCGGTCCCTTCGCTCCCGCGGGGTGAAGCCCGGGTCTCCGGCGGCGGCCCATCTCAGTCCCCGCGTCACCGATGACGGCAGTTTCAGCCTGCACAGTGCGGAGTTCGCCGAGGGATTTCACTGCCGCAGCGGCGCCCTGCTGGAGGCACGGCGCACCTATGCGTACCCGGCCCAGCTGGAGCGCTTCAGCGCCGGGACGGAGCTCAGGGTGCTGGATGTCTGTGTGGGGCTGGGCACCAACAGCGCCGCCCTGCTCGAGCTGGCGGCCCCCCTGGGGTTGCGCCTGCACTGGTTCGGCCTGGAGATCGATCCGGCCCCCCTGGCCCTGGCCCTGGCGGAGCCGTCCTTCCGCCGGCAGTGGAAGCCCGCGCTCGGGCTGGATCTGCTCCGGCAGCTGCGGGACACCGGTCGCTGGGTGAGCCCCCACGGCCAGGGAGAATTGCGCTGGGGTGATGCACGAGAAGAGATCAGGGGGGTGCTGGCACAGGCAGCGGGGTGCTGCGATCTGGTGATGCTCGATGCCTTCTCGCCACGCCATTGCCCCCAGCTCTGGAGCCAGGAGTTCCTGGCCGCGCTGGCCGCGCTGCTGGCCCCCCAGGGGCGTCTGCTGACCTACTGCTCGGCCGCCGCCCCCCGCCGCAGCCTGGCGGCGGCCGGCCTCCAGCTGGCCGCCCTCCGATCCGAAGCCTCCGGTGCCGCTCAGGCCTGGAGCCATGGCACCGTGGCGGCCCGGACGCTGGAGGCGTCTTCGCCCTGGTGGCGACCCCTGTCGCAGATGGAGCGGGAGCATCTGGCCAGCCGGGCCGGCGAGCCTTATCGCGACCCAGGGGGCAACGCCGAGGCGGCCGGGATCCTGGCCGATCGCCAGAGGGCCCAGGCCCTCAGCGGGGCGGAGCCATCCAGTGCCTGGCGGCGGCGCTGGGGTCTTGACGGACGAGGCCGGTAGATTCCGACGCCAGACGCCTTGATCCGCCGATGCTCGCCGTTGCCGTGCTGGCCGCTGGAAAGGGCACCCGGATGAAGAGCGATCTGCCCAAGGTGCTGCAGTCCCTCGCGGGCCTCACCCTGGTGGAGCGGGTGCTGGCCAGCTGCCGCCACCTCGATCCCCAGCGGCAGGTGTTGATCGTGGGCCACCAGGCCGAACGGGTGCGCTCCGCCCTGGCCGATCTGGAGGGTCTGGAGTTCGTGCTGCAGCAACCCCAGAACGGCACGGGCCACGCCGTGCAGCAGCTGCTGGATCCTCTGGCGGATTTCGAGGGGGAACTGCTGGTGCTCAATGGCGATGTCCCCCTGCTGCGGCCCGCCACCCTGGAGGCCTTGCTGGAGCGGCACCGGGCCAGCGGGGCGGCGGTGAGTCTGCTCACGGCCCGGCTGGCTGATCCCAGCGGCTACGGCCGGGTCTTCACCGATGACCAGGGCCAGGTGGAAG
The DNA here is from genome assembly GCA_943369245.1 of Synechococcus sp. UW140. GTDB lineage: Bacteria > Cyanobacteriota > Cyanobacteriia > PCC-6307 > Cyanobiaceae > Regnicoccus_A. Next base: position 100,271 of record CALRMN020000009.1, read on the forward strand.
CGATCGTGGAGCACCGCGACTGCAACGAGGAGCAGCGCCGCAATGACCTCACCAATGCCGGCATCTACTGCTTTGACTGGCGCGCCCTGGTGGCGGTGCTGCCGAAGCTGAGCACCGACAACGACCAGGGGGAGCTCTATCTCACCGACACCGTGGCGATGCTGCGCCCCGCCGTGCATGTGGAGGTGGAGGATCCCGCCGAGATCGCCGGCATCAACGACCGTCTGCAGCTCGCCCAGTGTGAGCTGGCCCTGCAGGAACGGCTCCGCTGCCACTGGATGGCTGAGGGTGTGAGCTTCGTGGATCCCGCCAGCTGCACCCTCAGTGAGGGCACCCGCTTCGGCCGGGATGTGCTGGTGGAGCCCCAGTGCCATTTCCGGGGCAGCACCAGCATCGGCAGTGGCTGCCGCATCGGCCCCGGTTGCCTGATCGAGGACAGCCAACTCGAGGACGGCGTGGAGGTGCTCTACTCCGTGCTTCGCGATGTGAGCGTGGCCGGGGGGTGCGTGGTGGGTCCCTTCGCCCAGCTCCGCGCCGGTGCGCGGCTGGAGAGCGGCTGCCGCATCGGAAATTTCGTGGAGGTCAAGAACAGCCATCTGGCCGCCGGCTGCAAGGCCAACCACCTCAGCTATCTCGGCGATGCCGATCTGGGGACCGGGGTGAACGTGGGGGCGGGAACGATCACCGCCAACTTCGACGGCGTACGCAAGCACCGCACCGTGATCGGCGCCGGCAGCAAGACCGGCGCCAACTCGGTGCTGGTGGCACCGATCGTGCTCGGTGCCGGCGTCACCGTGGGGGCGGGCTCAACCCTCACCCGTGACGTGCCCGACGGTGCCCTGGCCCTGGGTCGTGCCCGTCAGCTGATCAAGGCCGACTGGAGCCCGCCGCAGGGCTGAGCCCTCGCTCCAGCAGCGGCAGCAGGCGCTCCAGGGCCACCCCCCGGCTGGCTTTCAGCAGCAGGTGGTCGCCCGGCTCCAGCCAGTCCAGCAGCGTCTGGGCGGCTTCAGCGGGTGAGTCGAACCGTTGCAGACGCGGCAGACCGGCAGCCCCAGCCAGCAGGGCCTCCCCTTCGGCGCCGCCCGCCACGATCACCAGACCATCGAGGCCGAGGGCTCTGGCCCGCTCGCCCACCCGGCGGTGCAGCTCGGTGCTCTGCTCCCCCAGCTCGAGCATGGTGCCCAGTGCCGCGAAACGGCGGCCTGGCTGGGACCCGAGCAGATCCAGGGCGGCCAGCATCGCTTCGGGGGAGGCGTTGTAGGTCTCATCGAGCACCTCGATCTCCCCGAGGCGGATCCGCCGGCTGCGCCCGCCCGGCAGGGCCACCTCCAGGTGGCGCAGCTGCTGCGGATCCACCCCCAGTTCGCTGGCCACGGCCAGAGCCAGCAGCAGGTTCCGGGCGTTGTGGCGGCCCGGCAACGGCAGGCCGGTGCTGTGCTCCGTGGCCTCCGGCTCCGCCGTCCCCCAGATCAACCGGTCGCCGTCGGCGCCGGTCTGGAGGCGGCCCAGCAGCTGGGCCGGCTGAGGGCCCGCGGGGTCGTCGTGGAGGGCGACGCGCATCACCCGCCCGCGCCAGACGGCGGCGAGGCTCGCCTCGAGCAGGGGGTCACCGGCGGGGATCACCACCAGCCCATCGGGGCGCAGGGCCGTCACGATCTCGCACTTGGCGGTGGCGATGGCCTCGCGGCTGCCCAGCCGGCCGATGTGGGCCGTGCCGATGTTGGTGATCACGGTGATGTCGGGTTCGGCGCAGCGGCTGAGTCGCTCGATCTCTCCCAGACCGCGCATGCCCATTTCAACCACCACGGCCCGGTGCTCGGCGCCGGCCTTGAGCAGGGTGAGCGGCACGCCGATGTCGTTGTTCTCGTTGCCCACGCTGGCGAGCACCGGCCCGAGGGGAGAGAGCGCGGCGCGGATCAGTTCACGGGTGGTGGTCTTGCCGGCCGAGCCGGTCACGGCGATCACCGGGGCGCTGCCCTGGCGGCGCCACAGACGCCCCAGCTCCTGGTAGGCCGCCTGGGTGTCATCCACCAGCCAGATCCGGCCGCCGCTGGAGCGCACCAGGGCCTCGGCCTGCCCGGCGCTGAGACGGTCCCGCTGGGCCAGGGCGCCCAGCGCCCCCCGCTCCAGGGCCGCTGCCAGGAAGCGGTGGCCATCGAAGCGTTCCCCCACCAGCGGCACGAACAGGCAGCCGGGTTCCAGCTCACGGCTGTCGGTGCCGATCTGGCTGAAGCTGGCCGCCGGATCGGCGGGAGCCGCTTCGATCGGCGTGCCCCACAGCTCCACCAGGTTCGCCAGCTGCATCGCTTCCGCCCGAATCGGATCAATCGAGCAGAATCATGCCGCCGCCCACGACGGCCTCCCGGCCCAGCTCATCGCCGCCGGGGTCGAGCAGGTGCAGGTGCTCGTAGCCGAGGCCAAGGGCCTGCTGCCACCACTGCTGCGCCAGCCGTTGCCGATCTCGCTCGGGCAGGGACTGGAAGGCCTCTGAGATCTGCAGGTTCAGCAGCGAGGAGCCGGCGCCTGTGGGAGCCGCCAGCACCAGGCCCGAGTCGTCACTGAAGCCCTGGGGCAGCAGGACCGGGGCACTGCTGGCGCCCGGGGCCGCCTTCGCTTTCAGGGGTTCCGGGAGACCTGCGGCGGCTTGGACCGGGGGCTGAAGCGGGGCAACGGCCGGATCCCTGGGCAGCGGATCCGTGGGCAGCGGAGGCGAGGTAACCGATGGCGATGGTCCTGATCCACCCCTCTCCACGGGCCTCTCGATACTTGCCGGATGCAGCTGCCGAACGGCCAGTCCCCCGGCCAGGCCCAGCAGGACCAGGCCCAGCAGCAGGGCGGGCCAGAAGAGGGTGGCCCGACGCCGGGGCCAGAACGGGGGTGTGGGCAGATCCCCCTGCCACTGTCGGCGCCACAGCCTCCTCAGCGCCAGAACGCAGCTGGCGGCCACCGCGCGCAGATCCCTCCCAAGGGCCCGCCAGGGACTTTCGTAGACGACGGGCAGCTCGGAGCCCGAGCGCTCCACGCTCAGCCCTGGCCGCGGCGCAGCAGGGCGGAGAGGGGATTGCGGGGACCGCCGCCTTCCGGCCTGGTGGGTTGGGCCGTTGCCTCGGCCGTCTTCGCTGATGCACCCGCCCTGGCAGAGCCACCGGCCTGGACGAGGCTGGGGTCGGCCTCCTGGCCAAGGGAGAACTGCTCCACATCGGCGGCCGAGGGGGTGGGCTGCTTGACGCCGCGCACGTCGCGGTACATGGCGTCGTATTCGAGCGCCGAACGGGTCCAGCTGTGATCCACCGCCATGGCGCGCAGTTGCAGCTCCCGCCAGCTGTGGCTGTGGCGATAGGCCTCCCAGGAGCGCACGATCGCGGTGTAGAAGTCGACCGGCTCATAGCGATCGAAGCAGAAGCCGGTGCCGCTGTGGTCGGCGGGCACATGGGGCTGGACGGTGTCGACCAGGCCGCCCACCTTGCGCACGATCGGGATGCAGCCGTAACGCATCGCCAGCATCTGGCTGATGCCGCAGGGCTCGAAGCGGCTGGGCATCAGGAAGGCATCGGCGCCGGCATAGATGAGCCGCGCCAGGGCATCGTCGTAGGTGAGGAAGACGGAGAAGCGGCCGGGATGGCGGGCGGCCATCTGCCAGAGGCCCGATTCATAGTGGCGGTCGCCTGTTCCCAGCACCACGATCTGGCTGTCGGAATAGGCCAGGACACGGTCGGCCACCTGCAGCAGCAGATCCACACCCTTCTGATCCACCAGGCGGCTCACCATGCCCATCAGATAGGTGTCGGCATTCACGCCAAGCCCCATGCGCTCCTGCAGCACCCGCTTGTTGGTGGCCCTCGGGACCATGTCGGTGGCGCTGTAGCAGGCGGGCAGCAGGCTGTCGGTGGCGGGGTTCCAGGTTTCGGTGTCGATGCCGTTGAGGATGCCGCGCAACTTGCCGCTGATGTAATTCAGCAGGCCATCGAGGCGTTCGCCGTATTCGGGTGTGCGGATCTCCTGGGCATAGGTGGGGGAGACGGCGTTGACCCGGTCGGCATAGAGCAGGGCGGCGGCCATGGTGTGATCCCCCTGCATGTACCAGGGAATCCAGGTCATGCGCTCGAGTTTCCAGCGCCAGGGACCCTGGTATTCGAGGTTGTGGATGGTGAAGACCGTGCTGATCTCCGGGTCCTGGTGCATCCAGACCGGGATCATGCCGGTGTGCCAGTCATGGCAGTGAAAAACTTCCGGCTTCCAGTGGTTCCAGGCGAACTCGGCGGCGGCGTTGGCAAAGAATGTGAAGCGCCAGTCCTCATCTTCCCCGCCATAGATGCGCTCCGGATCGAACACCGGATGACCCACGAGGTACAGAGGCAGCCCATGGGTGGGATGCCGGGTTTCATAGACGGCGAAGTCGTTGCCCATCGCCCGGCCGCGCCAGACCGGTTCGCTGGGGATCTCCAGGCGGCTCCAGAGCTTGCCGTAGCCCGGCATGATCGTGCGCACGTCGTGGCCCAGGGCCGCCACCGCTGGCGGCAGAGAACCCACCACATCGCCCATGCCCCCCACCTTGATCATCGGGGCGCACTCGGCGGCGGCGAACAACACGCGCATGGGGAGAACGCAGGGGAGGGCCGAACTCTACGTTTGCTGCCCCGGGTGACCCCTTCAGGGCAGCACGGTCACCACAGTGCCCATGCGCACCAGCTCAAAGAGGTCACGCACGTTCTCGTCGTACATGCGCACACAGCCGTGGGAGACCGCCTGGCCGACGGTCTCCCGCTGGGGTGTGCCGTGGAAGCCGGCGGTGACGCAGCCCTTCACCTCCAGGTGTTGCTGGCCGTTGAATCCGCTCCTGCCGGCGCAGTCGCGGTAGAAGCCGATCCAGCGGCTTCCCAGAGGATTGTCGGGACCGGGGGGGTAGAGCTTGCCGCTCACCGGGTGCTTCCAGACCGGATTAGGTGCCATCTCGATCACCTGGAAGCGGCCCAGGGGGGTTTCCCAGCCGGGCATGCCCACGGCCACCGGGAACCGGCGCAGCTCGCGACCGTCCTCGAGGACCACCACCTGTCTCTTGCTGCGGTGAAGCACCAGGCTGCGTTCAGGTCCCGGGGACGCGATCGCCAGGGTGGCGCTGGGACTGGCCTGCGCTGGAGTCTGGGGCTGCGTCAACGCCTGGGGCTTGTGGGTCGGCTGTGGTTGAAGGGCCGGGGTGTGGGGGAGCTGGATGGGGGGATGCCACGGCTGTGGAGCTGAGACCAGGGGCTTCACCTCTGCAAGTGCACCGGCCGGTGACAGCAGGCCGCCACCGAGCAGCAGGCTCACCACGGTGATCGTGAAGCGGGAAGGCACGGTCAGGCGTCAGATCACAGACTCTTGACTCCTAGGCTACCCATGGCGGTTTCGGCAGCACCTTGATGGGCAGGACCGCGATTCGGAAGATGGATCGGAGGATGGAAGGGAAGCCGTGGCCCGGCGCCCCGGAGAGTTCTTGCCCTCTCTGGAGACCATGACGCCCTTCCCCGACTATCCGACTCCCGTTGATGAGGAAGAGCGGCTGCGGTCTCTGGAGAGGACCCTTCTGCTCGACACCGAAACGGATGCGGATCTCGATCGCATCACCACCCTGGCCTCCGAGACCCTGGACACTCCGATCGCCCTGATCTCTCTGGTGGATCGTGAGCGTCAGTGGTTTCTGTCCAGGGTGGGCCTGGAGGCCTCCCAGACACCCCGGTCCATGGCGTTCTGCGCCCACGCGATCACCCAGGGCTCGACGCTGGTGGTGCCTGACGCCCTGGAAGACCCCCGCTTCAACACCAATCCGCTGGTGGTGTCGGAGCCGAACATCCGCTTCTATGCCGGCGCCCAGCTCAGGCCGCAGGACGGGCAACCCCTCGGCACACTCTGCGTCATCGATCGGACACCCCGCCAGTTCAGCCCGCGGCAACTGCACTGGCTCCAGCTCTTCTCTGAACAGGTGAGCCGGGAAATCGAGCTGCGCCAGCGGCTGGCGCGTTGTCCCATCACCGGGTTCTTCAACCGCAGCGCATTCGAAATGCTCTGTCAGAAGGAGTTCGAGCGGGCCAGGCGCACCCATGGATCCCTGACTCTGCTGCTCCTCAGGGTTCAGAATCTCGATCAGGTGCGTGGGCTGGCCGAAGCCACGGCTCCCGATGGCCTTGTCGGTGAACTTGCCGAGCGGTTCACCGCGCTGGCGGCTGAGCCCGATCTGCTGGGCCGCTACTCCGATGCCGGCTTCGCGATGCTTCTCGTGGGGGCTTCGCCGGAGCGGGTGCAGGCCATGTCCGATACCCTGCGAATGGCTTCGGTGCGATCTCTGCATCCTCAGCTGTTGATCGGCCTGAGTCGTCTGGAGGGGGAGGATCTGAGCGCTGTCGATCTGCTTATCCGCGCCGACAACGCCCTGTTCCTGGCCCAGGCCGGGGAGCCCATCAAACCTTCGCCGGGCCCTTGAAGAGTTGGCCGGTGGTCCTGTCTGTTGTGGCCTCGACAGTGCTGCTCCTGGGCCTTCTGGCTTTGGTGAACGGTAGGCACCAGAGCCAGGAGGCCCAGCACACGGCAATGGCCCTTCCGCTGCCCTCGGCCCTGGATGTGGAGCGTCCCGGACTGGTCTTCAGCGATCGATACGGCCACAGGCCCCGATCAAGCTCCTGGTCCTTCTGGATGCTGCACAAGAGCAAGAAGGTCTGGTTCCGCGTCCCTGATGCGGCGCCGGGGAGTGATCTTCAGCCGATGCTCCTGTATCGCGGCCGGCGCATCCTGTTCGGGGGTGATCTGGCCGAACTGCCGCCCAGCCAGAGCCAGCGGTTGAAACGCGAGAGCATCCTCTGGGGTGATGCCGTCGCCCATGGCTGGGGTGTGGGTCCTGAGCACACCAACTACTACCTGTTCATCTGGACCCGCTGGTCGTGGCTGCACCCCGCCTTCAGGTCTCCGTCGCGTTTCAGCCTTCGCTATCGGCCGCCCACAGCGCCTGAGAGGGCAGCGGATCGATCCGGTGGCTGATCGACAGCCTGCAGCCCTGCTCTCCCCGGCGCCGATAGGTGATCTGCCAGCCGCGCTGCCGTTGCAGTTGCCGCAGCAGCACCATGCCCCAGTGGGCCTCCCGCTCCAGTGGGTCGTAGTCGTGGCTGGCCTGTTCCCTGTCGAGGCGGCGCCAGGCTTCCTCCATGTCGTAGCCCGGGCCATGGTCGTCGATCTGGATGCGGAGTTCTGCGCTTGAGCGTGAGAGATCGATGGCCACCGGGGGAGGCGGCGTGAGATCCCGGTGGGCATGGCGGACCGCATTGCTGAAGCCCTCCATCAAGGCGGTCTGGCCTTCCACCCAGAGGCTGTCGCTGATCTGCGGCGAGCGCAGGCGCTCGAACCGCGCCAGAACCTCGCCGACGCCATCGAGATGGCTGGGCACGAGGAAGGACTCCCGATGGCTGGAGCTGCCGTTCGCCATGGCGATCACATGCCGCCAGCCTTGCGGCTGAACACCACAAGGACCGTTCGCAGGATCAGCTTCAGATCATGGAGCAGACTCCAGTTCTGCTGATAACGAAGATCCAGGGCAATCACATCCTCGAATCGGCGAATCGAGGAACGGCCGCTCACCTGCCATTCACCACTGAGTCCTGGCTTGACATCGAAACGCTGCCAGTTCGGCACGTCGTAGAGCCCCACTTCATCCGGGGTGGAGGGGCGGGTGCCGATCAGGCTCATGTCACCGATGAGCACATTCCAGAACTGCGGCAGCTCATCCAGGCTGGTCTTGCGCAGGACTCGTCCCACCCGGGTGATGCGAGGGTCGTTCTCGTTCTTGAAGAAGGCCCCATCCGCCTGGTTGGCCACGCTGCTCTTGAGGGCCTCGGCCTGCGCCACCATCGAGCGGAACTTCCAGATCCGGAAGCGCCGCCCCATCCAGCCGCAACGAACCTGCGAGAACAGCACCGGTCCAGGACTGTCGCAGCGAATGGCGATCGCGATCGGTAGGAAGAGGACGGCCGTGATGGTCAGTCCGACCAGGGCACCAGCGATATCGATCAACCTCTTCGTGCGCGAGCGCACGGAGGGGTGGGTCTGCGGTGGCCGTCGATCCTCCCGTCGACCGGGTGTGGCCACGACAGCGTCGGTGTGATCGGTGATCGGCAGACGCGACTCCAGTCCCGTCATCGTCAGGGCCAGGCGCACCTGATGGTTCACACTCCAGGCCTGCAGGGAGAGGGAGCGGACCTGGGCCAGCTTGATGGCACCCACCAGGGCACCGATGCCGCTGCTGTCGATCACCACGGTGTGACCGAAGTCCAGCACGACGGCCTTTAACTCCGGTGCCGAGAGCCAGCTGGGGAGGTCATCGCGCAGCCGTACGGCCTCGGCAACGGTGAGCCGGGACGGCAGCTGGATCAGCAAGGTGCCGTGGCGCCGGCAGAGGCCGCAGGGGTTGGGCTTGGACAGGGGTTCCATGGACAACTTCAGGCGCCGCTGCGTCGCTCACGGCGGCCTTCGGCAGCGGCCAGCCGTCCGCCGAAACGCCGCTGCAGGCTGGCCGAGAGCACCTGGGCGGAGTGTTCAGAGAGATCGCTGATCGAAGCGTGTCTGGGCTGCTCCAGGAAGCGCACCAGATCGCCGGGGCACCAGCCGATCGGCACCTCCATCTGAGCCAGGGCCATCGCCAGTTCCACCTGGTGATCATCGACATGTTCCTGAAATCGCTGGGAGCGCGGCACCAGGATGTAGGGCGTGCTGAGCTGATCGAGCAACAGCACGGTTCCTTCCCCGCAGTGGGCGATCACCAGCCGCGAGCGCTCGATCAGCTCCCGGAACGCATCCTCCTTGAGCATCCGATAGACCGTGGCCCCACTCGGCAGGGTCGTGCAGGTGCCGTACTGCACAACCACCTCCTCCCGAATCAGGTCCGCTTCGAGCAGGATCTCGATCCACTGCATCAGCCGGTTGAAGGGGTACTGCTCGGTGCCCACGGTGATGAAGATCATCGAAGGACTCCACCCAGGGCTGAATCCGCACGTTCCGCCGGCTCCAGCACCAGATCCGAGATCAGCTCCGCGCGGGGATAACGGCTCTGCAGCTGTGGCCAATGCACGTAGAGCACATGCAGAAAGGGCCTGACCAGGCGGGCCGAGAGGCTCAGGGTGTGGATCCTGGTGATTGATTCGATGAATACCACCTGGCAGCCGAACAGGCGGCCCAGCAGAAGAAAGGGAACGGCTACCCCGGCCCCGGTGGAGAGGATCAGGGTGGGACGTGTCCGGCGAAGGATTCCCAGTGCCAGCGCCAGATTCCTCAGCAGGTTGGGCAGATTGCGGTTGGTGGGGCTGAAGGCCCAGCGCACCGCTTCCCCCTCCAGCTCCTGTTCCGTGGTGGCCGTCCGGAAGGTCACCCACAGCCGGGGATGGTTCTCCCAGAAAGGCCTGAGTTGCTGCAGGGCCTTGAAATGCCCCCCTGAAGAGCACACCAGGAGAATGGTCATGGAACTGCTCCCCTGGCACACGATGCGCTGGTTCCCGGTCGAGGGTCCTGGCGCATCCGTCGCTCCTGACTGGATCCCGTGATCCTGATCATGCTGGATTCCATCCGGCGATACAGCCAATCGGGCAGCAGCCAGAGCAGATAGGCCGCCCCCAGGCTGATCAGCGTGCGGCGGGGCTCCTCCAGCAGGATTCGTGAGTGGCTGGCAAGGGCCTGGTGCATCAGCCGCACCGCCAGAGCGGGTTGCCGTTGACGGATCGCGCGCCGGGCGAGATAGCGCAGTTGGTAAGCCCTGGCCCTGGGGGCCCAGCGGGCGATGAAGCCCGGATGACTGATGGCGGCCTTGGCGAGAACCCTCTCCCAGGCGGCGTACTGCTGCTCGAGGTTGGCGGAGAGGCCACCGGCGTTGACCCGGTAGAGGGTCAGCGCTTCCGGCAGGCCCTCGAAACGCCAGTCGGTCTGGAGGGCGATCCGCAACCAGCACTCAATGTCCTCCGACTGGCGGAAGGAATCATCGAAGTAAAAGTCTTCGGTTTCGCCATAGAGGTTGGCCTGGAAACGGATAGCCTCCAGCACCTCCCGGCGGATCACCACCGCCGAGCCATTGCCGATTGGATTGCGGCAGAAGATCAGTTCAGGGGTGATGGCGTTCAACTGGGGCATCTGATAGATGCCGAGTGACGACCCGTCTTCATTGATGAAGCCGGAACGAGAAAAGCTCACCCCCACCTCCGGTCGGTGCCGGAAATGATCCACATGCCGCTCGATCTTGTCCGGGAGCCACAGGTCGTCGCTGTCAAGGAACGCGCAGTACGTTCCTCTGGCTCGGCGGATTCCCGTGTTGCGGGCACCGGCGAGTCCCCTGTTGGCCTGCTGCAGGATCTGCAGTCTTGGATCGGTGAACCGCCGGCAGATCTCGGGCCCTGCGTCGGTGGAGCCATCGTCCACCACCAGGATCTCCAGATGGGGATAGGTCTGGGCGATCACCGACTCGAGCGTGGCGCCCACTGTGGCCGCGCTGTTGTAGAGCGGAATGATCACCGAGACGAGCGGATCCGTCATGGCTGGCCCCTCCGGACACCGAAGGCAGCCAGCACGCGGCTGATCCAGTCCCTCAGCAGCACAGCCCCCCAGGTCAACCAGGTGCGCCGCGGCTGCTTCCAGAGCAGGGCGGGATCGGATCGCAGGGCCCGTGCCATGTAGTCGGATCCCTGGGCGGCCGCTGATCGCAGACGAAGACTACGGCGAGCCAGGTAGCGCAACTGAAGCGCACGGGCCTCATTCAGATGCTTCTCCACCAGCTCAGGGGCATAGCGGCGCGCCTGTTCCACCATCTGCTCCCAGCCGGACTCCATTCGAGCGAGTTGGGCCGAGAGTCCACCGACACTGGTTCGGTACCCGGTGAGCACCTCGGGCATTCCAGCGATCTCCCAGTCGGTGCAGCAGCGCACCCGCAGCAGCCATTCCAGGTCTTCGCTGTAACTCATCGATTCCAGGAAGCCACCCACCTCCTCCAGCACCCGGCGCCGCACCACCCAGTTGGAGGTGGTGGTGGTGGGATTCTCCGAGAGAAAATCCTCGGCGCGAAGATTGCGGAGTTTCGAGCTCGACACCTGGCCCGTGGGTACCCCCTCGGGGGAGAGCACTTCCACACGGGCGAAGCTCACCCCCAGGCGGGGCTCGGCCCGAAAGTGTTCCAGGTGGCGCTCCAGCTTGGTGGTATGCCAGAGGTCATCGGCGTCGAGGAAGGCAACGATCTGGCCCCGGCTGCGGGCCACTCCAAGATTGCGGGCGGCTGACACCCCCCCGTTCTGGACGCAGATCACGCCCAGCCGTCCGTCGGTGGCCTGCAGCCGGCGCACGCAATCGGCGGTGCCGTCGCTGGAGCCGTCATCCACCACCACCAGGTCCCAGTCGCTCCAGGTCTGGGCCTGCACCGAGGCAATCGTCGCCGGCAGTGAAGTCTCGGCGTCGAAGGCTGGAATCACCACCGATACCTTGGGTCCCTTGTGAGCCTGGCTCAACATCAGGCCAGCTCCCTGGCGGGTGACTGCAGCAACCGTCTGGCCCAGAGCAGATACAGGGGCTGCAGGACCAGGTGGGTGACCATCACCGCTACGGCCACCCCGAGAATCCCCCAGCCGGTTCCCACCAGAATCGCCAGGGCCAGCAGGACGGTGAAGATCAGGTTCCAGCGCAGATCCACCTGGGGAAGGCCCACGGCACGAAACAGCATCGAAGCGGCGTTGGCGAAGGGCCTCGAGAGGGCCGAGAGGCAGATCAGGATCAGCACCGGCACCGCCCCCCGCTCAACCCACTGGGAGCCGAACACGATCGGCACATAGAGCGGTGCCAGGCTGGACTGGAGTGCCACCAGGGGGCCGATCACCAGGGCGGTGGTGCGCAGGTTGCGGTTGAAACGCCGCTGCAGTTCTGCCGGGTCGGAGCGCACGTCACAGAGGTCGGAGTACATCGAAACCCCCATCGCATTCACGGCACTCAGACTGAGGCCCAGGCCAGCATTGAAGGCGAAGTAGTAAACACCCAGTGGAGCCAGCCCCAGGAAGCGACCGATCAGCAGATAATCGATATTCTCCCGCAGGGTGTTGAGCAGCTCCACTCCCAGAATGCGGCTGCCGAAGCCCAGAATCCGCCGCCAGTTCCTGATCGTGAAGGACCGCACCGGCCTCCAGGCCTGGTATCGGTACATCATCAACACCCAGATCGGTGCCACCAGCAGCTTGGGAAGAACGATGGCCCACATGCCCAGTCCCATCAACGCCAGTCCGCCGGTGAGCAGGTTGTCGGTCACCACCTGGGCGAGGTTGGTGAGGCTGAATACGTTCAGGCGGTTGTCGCGTCGAATCAGGGCCGTCTGAACCATGGCCAGGGGGTAGATCAGATAGGTGCATCCGATCGCCATGATCGGCAGGATCAGTTTGGGATTGCCGAAGAAGCGGGCCACGGCGAAGGAGCCGAGGGTCTGGATCAGAAAGAGGCCCCCGCCCAGCAGCCAGTTCAGCCAGTAGGCCGTGACGCAGAGCTCCTCCACATCGGTGGCATCGGCCTGAACCAGCTTGTCGCCGATGCCGTTGCGGGTGAACACCCGGATGAATTCATGGGTGGTGAGGACGATGGCGGCCAGTCCGTAATCCTCGGGGGTGAGCAGGCGCGCCAGAATGATCGTGGCCAGCAGCCGTGACACCCGAATCCCAAGCTCCGAGAGCCCCATCCAGCCCACGTTGCGCACGAAGCGATCGCTGGCCACCCGTCCGCGCAAGCCGTGCCAGCGGGTCTGGAGCACGGCCTGCCAACTCACCAGCCAGCTCATCGAAATTCCTCAAGCAGCGTTTCCCAGGCGCTGACGAAGTCGTGCCAGGCGGAGGCTGCGGTGGCGCGGCCATGCTGCGCCCAGGCCAGGCGTTGCTCGTCTCCGGCCGCCGCCATTGCCGTGATCGCTGACGCCCAGGCCGAAGGCTCGTCGCTCTTCACCTCGATCCCGCAACCCACGGCCTGCTCCTGGAGGCCATCCACCGCCCGGACCAGGATGGGGCGGGCGGCTGCTTTGGCTTCCAGGCAGACGTTGCCCCAGGGTTCCCAGCGGGACGGTATCGCCACAGCATCGGCCTGGCTCAGAAAGCCAGGCACATCGTCGACGCGGCCCACAAACTGGATGGCTGGATCGGAGCCGGCCCGTTGCTCCAGGCTGGAGCGCAGTGGCCCCTCTCCCCCCAGCCGTAACTGAACCCTGCCGGCCGGCAGCTGCCGCACGGCCTCGATCAGCAGATCGAATCCCTTCTGCTCGTTCAGGCGCCCGAAGGCCACCAGCCGCAGGGGCGTCGGGGCCGGAGCCGGCAGCGGCACCGCCAGAAAGGGGTCCACGTCACGGCTGGAGCGGATCAGGCGCAGACGACTGTCGCCCACCAGCCGGGCCTCCCGCATCCATTGGCGCTGGCCCTCGGACACCGCCACAACCCGGTCCATGGCCCGGTAGGTCAGGCGAAGCATGCTTCGGAATCGCCGCTTCGAGGGGACCTGGTGCTGCTCGAATCCTCGGCTGTAGTGGTGCTCGATCAGGACGCGCCGGGGACCTGCCAAGGCAACCAGATCCGCCAGACCACGCCAGGAGCTCGCCCGATGCAGCACGATCAGGTGCGGGCGCCAGGACTGGATTCGTTGCCGGGCATCCATGCGGCCGACACAGGCGAAGCTGACCCACTCACCCAGGCGCGACCGGGAGAGACTCTCGAGGGTGGCGGCGATCCCGCCGCTCCAGCCCATGCTCTGGCCGGCGAGGACGTGAAGGACTCTCACCAGCGACCTTCCAGGACAGGATCCAGGCACTGCCGCAGGTCCTGACGCACCTGGCGGCGGATCTCCCCATCGTTGAAGTGGCGTTGCCCGGACGCGAGAATCGCCTCCAGCTGGGTGGATGGCTCGAAGCTTTCGAGTCCACAGCCGATCACTCCCAGCCGCTCACTCAGGTCGCGCCCCTTGTTCGAGTAGTGCAGGTTGAAGGGGACCCGTCCGGCGGCTAGGGCCAGCACGGCTGTGTGATAACGGACGGCCACACACAGGTTCGCCACCTTGAGGGCCCCCATCACCAGCTGCCAGCCGGCCAGACCCGAGCCCCCGTGAAAGGGATTGAAGCTGGCCAGCCGCGGGACCCGCCGGGTCAGGGCCTCGGCCACTTCCAGGTCGTTGTCAGCCCCGTAGGCCTGGGACTGGATCAGGATCACGGGTTGCAGGCCCTGCCCGAGCAGGCTGTGGCTGAGGTCCACCAGTTGGTCCTGGAACCTGGCTGAGTCGTGGGCATACATCCTGTCGAAGCCCCGCACCGAGAGCAGGGCAGCCCGGGACGGTTCGACCCCGGCATCCCGCAGGAGACGGCTGGCCTCGGCTTCGGCACGGGGATGGAGGGTCAGGGCAAAGGCCGCGTCATAGGAGAGGATTGCGTTCACGCCGGCCTGGCACAGGCGCCGGTGACTTTCGGCGTCGCGGACGCACACGCCCGCCAGGCGCTTCAGGCACAACACCAGGGCCTGGAAGCTCAACCCATGGCATGACCTTGGGATGGACTGGCCAAACAGAACAGTGTGCTGTGGATCTCTGTTCAGCTCCCTGAGATTCTGCAGAAAGGTGCGCGTGATCAGCCACTCTCTGCCGTTGTTGAAGATGTCGCCACCGACACTGATCAGGGCATCACAGGAGCCGAGTTCAGCCGGAAAGCTGACACCAGGGACCGGCAGTGGTTCAATGTCCTGAACCTTGGCCACCACCTCGGCGGGTTCCACCAGGCTGGCCAGGGCACTGTAGATAGCTGCATCGCCGATGTTCAGGGTTGAGTAGGTGTTGATCAACCCAATGCGGATAGCCATGATTAGAGCAGGATCGGCCAACCATTGATTTGTTTCAGCAATCCAGCAACCTGAGTTTCATGATGTTCATGGACCATAATGAAGTGGGAGTTGAAGGACCCCACCAACATGCCAGTGTGTTTTTGCTGCCATGCAATCTAGCATCGTGCTATCTCACAGATGTATCCGTGGAGCCTGTTCCTTCGCTGCGGTGCAAGGGTGCATTGCAGGCCAGGTGGTGGACAGCGATGGCCTTGTGATCATGTTTAACATGGGTGTTGCCATTGGACCATGACGGTGCAGGACCTGCATCATCCGAAGTGACAGATCACCTGCCGAAGCTCCGCGGGGGTTGGCTTCAGCTGCTTCTCTGGCCTCGCTGCTCCGCAGCAGCTGCAGCGGTCCTCGCTTTCCTTTCCGCCGGCCTGGGTCTGCCAGGCCCTGGCCGGGCATTGCCCCTGTCTCCGGGGGACCGGCTCAAATTGAGCATTCCGGACGGAGAGGAGTTCAGTGGACTTTACGAGGTGAATCAGGACGGGAAGCTGGAGATTCCTTACCTGCCTCCGCTGAAGGCCGCTGGGCTTGAGCCCAGCGCACTCCAGCAATCGATCACCCGTGCACTGCTGTCGGGTGGCTACTTCCAGCCCTCGTTCCTGCGTGTCAGCGTGAACGTCATCCAGTGGGCCCCTGCCCAGGTGTTTGTGCGGGGGGCCACCTTTCTGCCTGGGCGCGTCCTGATCAACGAACTCTCCGACGCTGAGCTGACTCAGCCTCCGGTTCAAATCAGCGGGAACAATCCCACCAATCGCTACCTTTCCGTGGCGCTGCGGCAGGCTGGTGGTCTCAGGCCAACGGCTGACATCAAGGCCATCCAGCTGATCCGGGCGGGGACGCCAAAGACCCTTGACCTCAGTGGCATCTTCAATGGTGAACCCTTTGAGGATGTCCCTCTGATCGCCGGTGATCAGGTGATCGTTCCTGACACCGGAGTTATCAATAACCTGATTGTCAGACCCTCACAAGTCACCCCTGTTGGCGTGAAGATCTTCCTGTCAAATCTGACTGTTCCAGCCACTGGAAACTCGATCTCGGGTATCAGCCGGGATGCCACGTCGTTCTCCTATGGATCACGTTTTTCTCAGGCTGTTGTCGCCGCAAATTGTGTCGGTGGCACCAGAGGCACCAATGCGGGTCGTCGAGCGATTTTGGTCACGACCAACGAGCTCACCGGCAAAACCTCAGTGCTGGAGCGAGGCATCCATGAGCTGATGCAGGCCTCCACGGATGATCGGAATAACCCTTATCTGATGGCCAACGACTCGGTGGCTTGTTTCGATTCGACCGTGACATCCATCCGCGATGTGATGAGGACGTTGTCGGATGTGATCCTGCCAGGTACCCTGATTCGCGCGTTCTTCTGATGCAGTCAGCAACGCGGAAGATTGCGACAAGGCTGCGGGCCCATCCGCTGCATGGCTACCTGAAGCGCCGCTGGAATCGCTACGCCAGCCTGGGCCTCGCCGCCAACGCCTTCATCTGGATCACGTCACTCCTATACCTGGCCTTGGCCCGCCCGGTCTATACAACGAAATGGGCCCTTCTTCTGCCTGGAGGAAGCAGTGGTGTGAGCGTCAATCTTCCTGAAATCGGCCAGGCTTCTTCATCCAGTGGAACTGGAATGGGTAGCTCCACCTTTGATCAGAGAGCCAACTACGAATACATCTTCAGCAGCGATACAGTGCTGTATCGAGCAGCCAAGCTGGCAGGTCTTCCTCCCGATCAGTTCAAAAAGCCAAGAATCAAGCTGCTGGATAATACCACCCTGATGCAATTCGAGGTGGCTGCGCCTTCTCCCGCCCTGGCGAAGGCTAAATCCTTTGCGCTCTATGAAGCGATCTCGGAGCGTCTCAATGAGCTTCGACGCAGGGAGATCAGCCAGCGCGAGGGGCCCACCCAGAAGATTCTGAGTGAGGCCCAGCTCAAGCTGGAAGTCGCCCAGACGAAACTCTCCCAGTACAAGTCGCGCTCTGGTCTCACCTCTGATGATCTTGTCGGCAACCTCTCCAGCAACATCGAGGATCTCCGCAAGCAGCGGGCTGAGGCCACCGCTCAGCAGCGCCTCTTCGCCGCTCGGCTGGAGCAGCTGCGGCGCGATCTCGGCCTCAGCTCCTCCCAGGCGGCGGATGCCTTTCTGCTTCAGAACGATGGGGTCTTTCAGCAGAACCTGAGGGAGTACAGCGAGGCCAGCGCTTCCCTCAAGGTGTTGTCCGGGCGCTTTGGGGTCAACCATCCCCGGGTGATCAAGGAACGCAAGCGTCAGGAGTCGGCGATGAATGCGCTGCTCCGCCGCAGCCGCTCGCTTCTGTCACGGTCCCTTTCGGCGGCTGAGCTGGCCCGCCTGGCCTTGGCCAGTTCAGGAGCCTCTGGCCGCGACACCCTGTTGCAGGGGCTGGTGACGGTGCAAGCCGACCTGGAGGGTGTTCAGGGCCGGATCCAGGGCCTCGATCGGGCCATGGCCAGCCTGGAGGCCCGTCTGAGCCGGCTCTCCCAGCGCCAGTCAAACCTCGACTCCCTCAAGCGTGATGTGCAGATCGCCGAGGCTGTCTTCGCCTCCACGCTCACCAAGCTGGATCTGGGTCAGGGCGAGCTGTTCTCGGCTTATCCCCTCGTCCAGATGGTCGTGGATCCTGAGTTGCCCGGGAAACCTTCCTCTCCCAAGGTGGGATTCGTGCTGGCCGGGGCCGTCCTGGGATCCATTTTCTCCAGCCTTGGCCTCTGGCTGTTGTGGGTGCGCAAGCCCTGGGTCAAGAAGCTGTCCAGGCTCATCTCCCCATGAATGCCCCCCTCCTCGGCCTGGATGATGCCGTGGTGGCCCCAGGGTCTCGAGATCGGATCACACCCGCCAATGTTCCTGAACGCCTGATCTGGTGGTCCATCACATGGATCTATCCCATCTGGGTCGTGGGTGGTCTGTATGTGGTCGGTTCTGTCCTGGGTTGGCTGCTGCTCTTCTGTCTGCTGATCAAGCTGCTCGCCCAGGATGAAACCACCCCTGAGTCAGAGCGGCTGCAGGTGTCCTGGGTGCTCTGGTGCTGGGTGGCAGGAATGCTGCTGATGGAGGTTGCCCTGCTCGCTGGACATCTCGACTTCAATCTCGGCAGCGCCATGATCATCAAGTCGTCGATCGGCTGGGGGAAAGGTTGGGCCGCTCTTGCGCTTTATCCTCTGGCTGGCTGCCTGAAGATCCGAGCTCCTCTGATCTACCGGGCGATCTGCATCGTTGGCTTACACACTTTGCTGATCACCCCTGTTCTCTTGATCACCCCATACCTTCATCTACCCCAGGTTCTCTATGTTTCACCGCTGAGGATGATCGGTGGTCCGGGCAATGAATTCTTCGATGTGCCCCTCTATGAAATCGATGGCAGTACCGGTGATCTGCGCTGGAGGTTGTTCACCCCCTGGGGACCAGCGCTGGGAATGGTCGGCAATGTGTTCTTCATGCTTTCGCTTCAGGAGAAGAATCCTCGCTGGAAGAGCGCGGGCTTGATGGGATCGCTGGTGATGTGTCTTGTCTGCAAGTCCAGGTTGGCACAGTTGAGCCTTGTCCTTGTCCCCCTGATCACGGCCATTCTCGGGCGGCTGACCCGGCCGGCCATGCTGCTGATCCTCGGCTTTGTCAGTTATCTGGCGGGCCTGCTCTCCCCCTGGATTCTGCTCAGTCTCGAGCAGTTCTGGGACTCGTTCAAGTCAGCCCGGGCAGGCTCCACGCGTGTTCGCATGGCATTGAAGCGTATCGCCGTTTATCGTTGGAGAGCCGAGGCTCCCCTCTGGGGACATGGAGTCGTGGAGAAAGGCCCACACCTGGTCGAGGGGATGCCGATCGGGTCCCATCACACCTGGGCCGGGTTGCTCTTCGTCAAGGGTGCCGCTGGTTTTGTGGCCTTGGCTGTGCCAATGCTGGCCAGCTTTGTTGATCTTCTGATCAGATCGATGGATGCGCGTCGCCAGCTGGCCCGAGTTGGCCTGAGCATTCTCATCATTCTGTTCCTCTATACGTTTGGCGAGAATCTTGAGATTCTTGTCTATCTGTACTGGCCCGGTCTGGTGGTCATGGGTCTCGCGCATCAGGAATCTCTGCCCGAGGATCAGCCACCTTCACCCCCAGGCACCGTTCAGATGGCCTGAGACTCTGATGGAAACTGAGCCACCGTTCGTCCTCTTCCTTTTCGCATTCATCGTTATCATCAACTGAACGACTTCAGACCATGGCAGACCCGGATACCGACAAAGTCACGATCGATCAGCTGCGCAGCACCGTTCTCCCCTTCCTGCGCGCCGACCAGGAGGGAATCGTTGTGGAGATCAATGAGGCTTTTCAGCAGGCTTACGGATGGCATCCTGAAGACATTCTTGGCCGCTCTCTTGGCTTGATTCTGCCTTCGTTTTTCAAGGATGCTCACCACCTTGGATTTTCCCGTTTCAGGATCACGGAGGGGGTTGGATCTGAGGTTCTCAATCATCCTCTCAAGCTGAAAACGGTCTGCAAGGATCTTCATGAGATCGAATCGGAACATTTCATTGTTGCCGAGCGTGAAGGTTCCAACTGGAGTTTTGCCGCCACTCTCACACCGCTGGAGTGAGGCCTTGAGTACAGCGGACCTTCTGGACCAGCTACGCCGATCATTAGGGCGCCTGGAGGCTGCCCTGAGCTCGGTCAATGATGCACTTGTGCTGACGGATGTCAACGGACGTGTCGAGTGGTGCAACCGTGCTTTCAATCAATTCGTGGGCCAACCGCGGCTGCTCAGTCTGGGCCGTCTCCTTGTTGAGTTGATGCCACCTCACTATGTCGAAGGAAGCCCAGAGTTCTCGCGGGACCTGCTTGAAGAGGCTCGCCACGGGCCTGGCAGCCTGCTGTGGGATCTAACTCCCACCTCTCCGCGAAGGGTCGTTGAGGTCACTTGGTCACCGGTCAACCTCAATCCCGATCCCTCCCTGGTCTTTGTGTTCCGTGACCTCACTGAGATCACCATTGCCCAGGATCAGATCACACGAGCGCGTGACACCCTCGAGCAGGACGTGGCGGCCCGAACTCTCGAACTTCAGCAGGCTCGGGATGAAGCACTGGCAGCAAAGGGTGCCATGGGACAGTTCCTGTCCACCATCAGTCATGAGATCCGAACTCCCCTCAATGCCGTGATCGGTATGTCCGATCTGCTGCTGGATACAAGTCTGGATCTCAAGCAACAGGAGCTTGTTCAAACCATCAACAGCAGTGCCGAGCTCCTGCTGCGTCTCATCAACGACATCCTTGATCTGTCCAAGATCGAGGCTACAAAGTTGACGATCAACTCCGAGGCTTTCTCCCTGCGATCGTTGGTCCTGGATTGCTGCCGGATGATGGATGCAGCTTTGCGTGCCAAGCGTCTCGAGCTGCGCTGCTCCTTTTGTGACGATCCACCTGATGGCTTCATCGGCGATGGTCTACGCATTCGTCAGATTCTACTCAATCTACTGAATAATGCAATCAAGTTCACCAATCAAGGTTCCATTGATGTGAAGATCGGCTGGCGCCCCCTAGCTCCCGATTCCATCGAGATGGATCTCACTGTGGAAGATACAGGCACAGGAATCTCCGAAGACTTTCTTTCCAACATCTTCCAGGATTTTACCCAGGAGCACAATCACGCCCATGCCAGTCATCACCAGGGAACCGGTCTGGGCCTGGCCATCTGCGATCGGCTCTGCCGCTTGATGGGTGGCTGCATCGAGGTCCAGAGCCAGCTTGGCCAGGGCAGTCGCTTCCACGTCCGTCTTCCCCTGAAGCTCAGTGCGCCGGAAGTCTCGGCTGCTTCGGGATCGGACGAGTCCCTTGACCTGGACCTCAGCTCGGTCCGCCTGCTGGCCGTGGAAGACAACCGCATCAACCAGAGGGTTCTCGAACTCCTTCTGGCCAAGCTGAGTCTCAAGGCCGAATTCGCCGACTGTGGAGAGGATGCGGTGGAGCGTCTCAGTGAGGGAGGATTCAATCTGGTGCTGATGGATCTGCAGATGCCCGGAATCGATGGGCGCGAGGCCACCCGCCGGCTGCGCGCCTTGCCGATTTCACAGCCTTATGTCGTGGCTCTGACCGCCTTCGCGTTCGAGGATCAGCAACAGGCGTGCCTGGAGGCAGGCATGCAGGATTTCCTGACCAAGCCTGTGCGAGTCCCGGCCTTGCGGGGCTGTCTGCAGCGTTTTCTGCACTGGCAAGCCCACCGGCAGGATGGTTCCGTCCTGTCCGAATTTGCTCCACCTTCAGCGGCCCTGGCACCCCTGGAGTCGTCTACATGACGGCACCCTCTGTTCTCGATCAACGGGTCTGGGAGGACTTGCGTGCTCTGGGTGGATCCGAGGCAGATGGGCTGATCCTTGAGCTGATCAGCATGTACCTGGAGGATGCGCCTATCCAGCTGGAGGCCATCCGTGAGGCGGTCCGCCAGGCCGACCGGCGCGCTCTGGCCTTTCATGCCCATGCCCTGCGCTCCCCGAGCGCCAGCCTGGGGGCGCTGGGGCTCGCCGAGGCCTGCGCCGCTCTCGAAGCGAAGGCCGACACCATCGAGGTGCTTTCCCTGGAGTCCCCTCTGGTGCGGAAGCTTCTGGCTGAATCCGAACAGGTCGTTGAGGAGTTGACGTTGATGATCCGTGACCTCTGATCCCAACCCCGGCCTCAGCGCGTCGACCACGATCCTGCTGATCGACGATGACCGGGTTCTCCAGCACATTCTCAGCGGGCTTCTCAGGGCACAGGGATGCCTGGTGTTGAGCGCGTCTGACGGTTCCAGCGGGCTGGAGCTTGCCCGTCGCCACAGGCCCCAGCTGGTGCTCTGTGACTGGTCCATGCCTGGAATGGATGGCCTGGAGGTCTGCCGACGGTTCAAGCGGGACCCGGCTCTGGCTGCGATCTATTTCATCCTGCTCACGTCCCGATCCACGCTTGGAGAGCGGGTGGAAGGCCTTGATGCAGGCGCCGACGATTTTCTCTCCAAGCCGGTGGAGCCTTCCGACCTGTTGGCGCGGATCCGCTGTGGCCTGCGCCTGTTCCAAGCCAATCAAGAGTTGCTGCTGTTGAGCGAGGACCTTGCGGCGCAGAAGCGGCGACTGGAAGACGAGCTCTCCAGTGCCGCCGATTACGTCCGCTCGATCATCCCCTCATCGCTGGTAGGTGCCGTTGACATCGACAGCCTGTTCATGCCCTGTCAACAGCTGGGTGGTGACTGCTTTGACTACTACTGGTTGGATGAGAACCGCTTGATCCTTTATTTGCTGGATGTGTCTGGACATGGTCTGGCTGCTGCCCTTCCCTCGATCTCTGTACATAATCTCCTGCGCTCCCGTGTGCTTGCTCCGGCCGATCTTGGCGATCCTGCTGCTGTATTGGGCTACCTCAATAGCTGGTTTCAGATGGACCAGCAGAACAACCAGTATTTCACACTCTGGTATGGAGTTTATGATCTGCGAAACGGTCTGTTGCAGTACGCCAGTGCCGGTCATCCGCCAGCCCTTCTGTTCATTCCGGATATCCAACAGGGCTATGTCCTTCATGATCTGAAAGCGCCCGGTCTGCCTATCGGTCTGTTTGAAGGTGTCGTTTACTCGACCAACTCATTCTGCATAGAGCCCGGAGCCCTTCTCTATCTCTACAGTGATGGAATCTATGAAATTCCTACATCGGAACAATCGATGTGGGAGTTCGAGGCGTTCCGACGGTTACTGCGTGAGCGGATCGGCAGAGGAAACACGGACCTGCAGCAGCTGGTTGAGGAGATTCGTGCCTGCACCGGTTGCAGCTCATTCCCGGATGATGCCTCAGTGATTGCAGCCCGTTTCAGCGCTGCCGGCCCTTAGCTGGAAGACTGATCAAAGCCGGCTCGATCGGCATAGACCTCGAAGATCTGATCGGTACCGGTGATCTCAAGCACCAGCTTCAGCTGGGCGCAGAGTGAGCATAGGGCCAGGCGCTGTCCAGCCTCCCGCACCTTCTTCAGACAGGCCACCAGAGCGCTGAAGCCATTGCTGTCCATGAAGGTGATCGATTGGGCATCAATCAGGATCACGTCCTTGCCAGCGGCGAGGGCGTTGTTCAGGTCCTCGCGCAGCTGTTTACCGCTGTCCCCATCCAGCACTCCCACCGGCTGGATCACATGCAGGAGGGACGATGCTGGGGTGTCCATGGCGGCTGGTGGTTGATCGAATCAGTCCCATTCTCGGTGAGGCCTGGCCCTGTCCGGTGCTGTTCCGGCGGACTCAGGTCAGCTCCTGGGCCGGTCAGCCGATCAGCCCCAGCCAACTAGGGTGAATCCAGGATGACAAACCTCCGGGTTCTGACGTTTTTGGTCTTACGTCGGCTTTTTCGTGATGGCGAGTCAAACGCCAGCCCCAATCGCATCCGGTTGGAGGCTGTTCTGGCTGGAGCCACGGTGTTCCTGGCGACGGCGGCGGCCCTGGTGTTCACCGAACGCATGGCGTCTCGAGCCATCCTGCAGCAGGCTCGCATCGATCTGATCGGCTTTGCCGGCATCACGGCCGCCAGAATCGATGAGCGCTTGCACGATCAGATCCTGATTGAGCGCAGGACCGAATCCGCGGACTATCGCAGGGTCAGTGAACCCCTGCTCGCCCTTCGTGCCGCCGTCCCGGATGTCTATTACGCCTACACGCTGGTGGCCGGACCCCAGAACCAGGTTCCACTGTTCGGCCTCGACAGTTCTCAGTTCATCAAGAATCCAGGCGATGAGACTCCCGTCGCCCAGCCGGGTCAGCCCTATCCCGATGCGCCTCCTGCAGCCCTCCTGGCGTTGCGCACAGGGCTTGCCGGCGCCAGCCGCGACACCTACACCGATTCCTGGGGCACCTTTCTCAGTGCCTATGCCCCCTTTCGCGCGGCCGATGGTCGTGTGGCGGGGCTCGTGGCGGTCGATCTCTCCGTTGAGGCCATCAGCGCCCGGCTTCAGCCTCTGCGCTTGGCGCTCATCATCGGTTTTCTGGCCAGCACGGCGGTCTCCGTGCTTGTGGGCCTGCGGCGCTTCCAGGCCGTGCGGGTGCGGGTGGAGGCCCTGGCCCTGCAGGAGCGCAGCAGGATCGAGGCCGAGGAGGCCAGCCGCGCCAAGAGTGTCTTTCTGGCCAGCATGAGCCATGAGATCCGCACGCCGCTCCACGGCATCCTCGGCATGAGTGCCCTGGCTCTCGACGGTGACCTGCCCAGGGCTCAGCGGGACTGTTTCGAGACCATCCAGAGCTCAGGTGAGACCCTGCTCCACCTGCTCAACGACATCCTCGAGTACACAACCATGGAGGCTGGGCGTCTCAGGCTGCAGCCCAGGCCGTTTTCCGTGCGTCACCTGCTGGAGCGGGCGATCACGACCCATGCCGGGGATGCCCGGGACAAGGGGCTGGACCTGAGGCTTCAGCTCCCGCAGGATCCGGGTGGGCGGGAACTTCTGCCCAACGACCTCTGGATCGTCTCTGATCCGGAGCGGTTGCTGCAGATCCTCTCCCACCTGCTCGGAAACGCCATCAAATTCAGCGAACGTGGCGGCCGCGTGCAACTGGAGGTTGCCCGGATGGCTGTCAGCGCACCTGATCTGGTTCGACTTGAGTTCACCGTGTCCGACACCGGCATCGGCATGGAGCCGGAGGTCGTTCAACGGCTGTTCAAGCCCTTCTCCCAGGCTGATGGCTCCTCCACCAGGCTCCATGGCGGGGCTGGTCTGGGTCTGGCGATCGCCCAGCGGCTCGCTGCTGCTCTGGGGGGCGGCATCGCCGTGGACAGCCATCCCGGCCAGGGCAGTCGTTTCAGCGTCGTGTTCGACGCTCCCCTCGCTTCGCCGCCGGCGCCACAGACGAACGACGTGGCCCCCGAGGAGTCTGCCGGCGATGGCCCCGAAGGCGTCTCCAAGCCCCTGGAGTCCCAGTCTCCCCTGCGCATCCTTGTGGCCGAAGACAGTGCCGTCAACCGCCGGGTATGCGCTCTGATGTTCGCCAAGCTGGGGCTGAGCGTCAGTTTCGCCGTCGACGGTGAGGAGGCGGTGTCCATGCACGCCGCCCTTGATCCGGACGTGATCGTGATGGATGTCCAGATGCCGCGCCTCGATGGCCTGGGGGCCACCCGCCGGATCCGCCGCAACTGCGGCGATCAGCAGCGCCCATGGATCATGGCGCTCACGGCCGGAGCCACGGTGGCTGATCGCGCTGAGGCGCTGGATGCCGGCATGAACGACTTCCTGACCAAACCGCTACAGCTGGAGCGGCTCAGGGAGGCCCTCGATCGGGCCCGACGGGGCTTCAGGGCAACCAGGGTGACGTGCTGAAGTCGGGATCGCGCTTCTCCAGGAAGGCATTGCGCCCCTCCTGACCCTCGGCGGTTCGATAGAAGAGGTGGGTGGCCTGGCCCGCCAGCTCCTGGATGCCGGCCAGGCCATCGGTTTCGGCGTTGAAGGAGGCCTTGAGGCAACGGATCGCCGTGGGGCTGTGCTGCAGCACCTCCCGGGCCCAGTGCACACCCTCCGCCTCCAGCTTCTGCAGCGGCACCACCGCGTTCACCAGGCCCATCGCCAGGGCCTCCTCGGCGTTGTAGCGGCGGCAGAGGAACCAGATCTCCCGGGCCTTGCGCTGGCCCACCAGGCGCGCCAGATAGCCGGCGCCGAAGCCCCCATCGAAACTGCCCACCCGCGGGCCCGTCTGGCCGAAGACGGCGTTCTCCGCGGCCAGACTGAGATCGCAGAGCAGATGCAGCACCTGGCCGCCGCCGATGGCGAACCCCGCCACCAGGGCGATCACCACCTTGGGCAGGGAACGGATCTGCCGTTGCAGATCGAGCACGTTCAGCCGGGGAAGGCCGCTTTCATCGAGGTAGCCGCCATCGCCGCGAACGCTCTGGTCGCCGCCGGCGCAGAAGGCATAGCCCCCGTCGGCCGCCGGTCCAACGCCGGTGAACAGCACCACGCCCACCCGGGGGTCGTCGCGCACACGGCTGAAGGCGTCATGGAGCTCCACCACAGTGCGCGGACGGAAGGCGTTGCGCTTGGCCGGACGGTTGATGGCGATCCGGGCGATCCCCTCCTCACAGAGGTCGAAGCGGATGTCCTCGTAGCTGGCGGCTGAGCTCCAGTGCACGAGGCTCTCCCCTGGCAGCACCGGGCCGGGGCTTGGGGCATCAGCCGGGTTGGGATCGGCGCTCATCGAGGGGGGCCTGGGGAGGAGTCATTCTGAGCTGCGGGCGCGGACAGTCCTGACGCAGGCGCTGGCGCAACAGGGCATCGGCCCGGCGGTCGGTCCTCACCTCCAGCAGCGCCACCGGCCGCTCCAGGGCCCAGTCCAGGGCCTCCTCCAGCTCGGTCAGGGCCGCCACCCGCCGCCAGGGCACGCCATGGGCCGCTGCCAGGGCGGTGTGATCCAGGGGCTGGCCCATCGCGAAGAGGCGTTCGAAATCCAGGCCCGCCGCCGCCCGGATCGGCAGCTGCTCGAAAATGCCGCCTCCTCCGTTCTCGATCAGCACAACCGTGAGCCGGCCCCGCAGCTGGTGGTGCCAGAGCCAGCCGTTGGAATCGTGAAGCAGGGCCAGATCGCCGCTGAGCAGCACCAGCCCTCCGAGGCTCTCCGCCAGCCCGGCTGCCAGCGACAGCGTGCCGTCGATGCCTGAGGCCCCTCGGAAGCCGTGAACAGGCCTGGAGGGGCCGCGGGGATCGGCGAAGCTCTCCCAGTCGCGCACGGGGCTGCTGCTGGCCAGCATCACCGCCAGGCCCGGAGGCAGGAGCTGGCTCAGGGCCCGGGCCAGGCTGGGTTCATCGGGCCGGCGGCTGGCCTGCTCGTGGCTCAGCTGGGTGTTCACCCAGCCCTGGGTGCCGCTCTCGGCGGCCTGCCACCACGCCAGGCCCTCCAGGTTGGCCGTGCCCCTGGGCCGTCCCTGCCAGAAGGTGGCCGGCAAGGCCCCGCACCAGGCCGCGAGGCCATCCCTGCAGCTGGCCTGGACCGTGCCCAGCGGATCGAGCGGACGCGGGTCCCCTTCGCTGATCAGCACCTGATGGCCGCCGCAGCCCGCCAGCCAGTGCTGCAGCCTCCGGCTGGCGGGCAGAGGACCCAGCCTCAGCACCTGGGGGGGGGTCAGAGAGGGGTCGGGGTCCTCGAGGAACAGGTCATAGCCGGCCACCAGTTCCAGCCCGGCCTGGCCCCTGAGGCCGGAGAGAGCATCGGCCAGCAGCGGCCAGCCACTGCGCTGCTGCCAGCGCTCCAGCGCCGCCACAAACGCAGGCCACTGTCCGGGTCTGCCCCGCCAGGGCCCCGCCACGATCACCCCGGGGCGATCGGGATCCAGACCCAGCGGATCAGCCCCGGTCGTGGCCGCGCCGGCGCCCTGACCATGGCTGGGCACGTCCGTGGAACCGGCCATGGCGCCGAGTTCCCGGGCAAGGCGCTGCAGCGCCTCCGCTCCGGCATGGAGCGGTTCCTCGAAGGGCAGATTCAGATGCACTGGTCCCATCGGTGCGGCCAAGGCCATCCGGCAGGCCCTCCGGGCCAGGGCCTGCAGGGCAGGACGAGCCATCACGGCCAGGCCCCGGTTGTCCCCCTGCGCGGACCAGCGGCAGCAGGGGGCGAGGAACTCCTCCTGGTTCACGGTCTGGTTGGCGCCGCAGTTCTTCAGCCGCTGCGGTCGGTCGGCGCTCAGCAACAGCAGCGGAATGGTGCCGCTGTCCGCCTCCACCACCGCCGGCAGCAGGTTGGCCACGGCGGTGCCGGAGGTGGTGATCACCACAGCGGGTTTGCCCTCGGCCCTCGCCAGGCCCAGGGCGAAGAACCCCGCCGAACGCTCATCGATGGCCGTGTGCAGCTTCAGTCCCCGCTGCAGCAGCAAGCCCGCCGCCGCGGCCAGAGGTCCCGAACGGCTGCCCGGACAGAGCACCACCCGCTCCACCCCCAGGGCCATCAGCTCCAGCAGCAGGTCCGCCGCCGCCCTGAGGTTGGCCTCAGCCCGATCACCCTTCCGCAGGGGCAGCTCCTGGCTCACTGGGTCCGCCACCGCTTCAGGATGGAGCGATCATGCCCAATCCTCCTCCGTCCCCTTCGGCCATCACCCCATCCGGCGCCAGCCGCCGCTGGGGGGTGGCCCGCCAGCTGATTCCCCTGCTGCTCTGGGTGGGGGTGGCCCTGCTGCTGCGCTGGCAGGTGATGGAACCCCGCTGGATCCCCTCGGGCTCCATGCTCCCCACACTGCAGCTGGAGGACCGGATCCTGGTGGAGAAGCTCAGGCCCCGGCTGGTTCCGGACCTGCCGCGCGGAGCGATCGTCGTGTTCCGTCCGCCCGATCCCCTGCTCGCCGCCGGCTACGACCCCCGGGCCGCACTGATCAAGCGGGTCGTGGGGGTGCCCGGCGATGTGATCGAAGTGGCCGGCGGTGACCTGCTCCGCAATGGCGCCCCGGTGAGTGAGCCCTGGCGGCGCGAGCCGATGAACTACGAGCTTCCGCCCCTCACCGTGCCGGCTGGACACCTGCTGGTCATGGGGGATAACCGCAATGCCAGCCTCGACTCCCATCTCTGGGGCCCCCTGCCGGCCGACCATGTGATCGGCACCGCCGTGTTCCGTTACTGGCCCCTGCGGCATCTCGGCCCGATACGGTTCTCACCCGCTGATCGGAGAGGTTGATCTGAAACTCTGCGTTAGGGTTCCTGATCAGAAACGGATCACGCCGGAGGGGCATGTTCAACCCGGAGTTCCTGACCACCGACAGCGAAGCGATCAGCGGGAATTCCCTGATTCAGTACCTGCAGGACCAGTCACCCGATGTGCTCCAGCGGGTTGCCCGCTCCGCCAGCGGTGACATCCAGGACATCATTCGCCACAACGTCCAGGGATTGCTGGGGATGCTTCCCGGCGAGCAGTTCGAAGTGAAGATTCAGACCAGCCGTGACAACCTCGCCGGTCTGCTGGCCTCCGCGATGATGACCGGCTATTTCCTGCGCCAGATGGAGCAGAGGATGGAGCTGGAAACCACCCTCTTCGGCGAGGGCGGTCTGGACGCCGATCCCGGCGAACTCAAGCTCTGAGTCCTGGCGGGTCACGACCCTGGTGCGCTGGGCACGACGCCCCAGCGCACCAGGCTTCGATCGATCCCCGCCAGGTAGGCCCAGGACCCATCGGACCCCGCCCAGGGCCGTTCTCTGATCGACCTCGCCAGGGCCAGCAGGTCGTCGCCGGAGCAGGCCACCGGGGCGTCGTAGTGTGCAGGCACCAGCCAGCGCAGCTCCTGCAGCTCGCCGAGGCTCTCCAGCCAGTTCAGCAGGGCCTCGCGGCAACGGGGGAACACCAGCCGCTCCAGCACCGGTGCCACCTGCAGTCGCGCCTCGCCACGGGGGCTCAGAAGGGCCTTGAACTCCTCCTCCCAGCCGGGCGACCAGCGAAAGGGGTATAGGCCGAAATAGGACCTGGGCTGGCGCAGACCAGGCTTCAGCGCCTGGCTGAGCACCTCCATCAGACCGGCAACCTCCAGAGAACCGGGGCGCAGGTAGGAGGCGAACAGCACCGTCCGCCACCAGCCGCGACGCCGTTGCTCAGGGGTGTCGATCAAGGGCTGATCTCCCCGGTCGCGGCCATGAAAGAGCAGCGGTGTGGGATCGGCCTCGAACAGCTGGGGGGGCTCCGGCGGAATCGCCACCAGGGCATCGGTGAGCAGCAGGGATCCACTGGCCCGGTGCAGGCAGGCCACCTCCAGGAAGGTGCCGGTCCCCAGGTCGAGGGGGCCGAGCGGATGCCAGCTGAGCTCGTCTCCATGGGGCACCCCATCCTCCAGGAGCACCCGGGTGCGGGAGCGGGGAAATCCCAGCCAGGGGAGCGGCAGGGACAGCGGAAAGCTCCATTGCTGCGGGCTCACCCAGACCTCGGCCCCGGGGAAGGCCCGGGCCATGGCCGGTACCGGCAGCTTGTGCTCCAGGCCGGAGCTGGTGGGCAGCACGATCGTGCGCACCGGTCCGTAGCGACACTCCAGGGCGCGCAGCTCCTCCAGCACTTCCTCGGTGGGGGGCACCGGCGCATGCAGCAACAGCCCTCCGCTCAGGCGCAGCACCGTCATGCGGATCGGGACCGCCACATAGAAGATCCCCTGCAACTGCTCGAAGCTCCAGACCTGAGCGGGGATGAGGGTGCGCACCAGGGTGCGGCGGCGGCCGTAGGGGTAGAGGGGCAGCAGGGGCCACCAGGGCCAGTTCTGACTGGGCCGTGACTGCTCCACCGGCGTCAACGGCGCTGCTGGGCCAGCAGCCCGTGGCGGGGGGCGAAGAGGAAACTGAGCAGAAACAGCCCCGTCTGCACCAGCACGATGCAGCCCGCCGTGGAGGCATCCATCCAGTAGCTCCAGTAGATGCCCAGCACGCTGGAGAGCACGGCCGAGCCGATCGCGATCCAGGTCATGCGGTCGAAGCGGTCGGTGAGCAGGTAGGCAGTGGCGCCCGGCGTCACCAGCATCGCCACCACCAGGATGATGCCCACGGTCTGCAGTCCGGCCACCGCCGCCAGGGAGAGCACCGAGAGCAGCAGGTAGTGCAGGAAACCGGTGTTCACTCCGATCGAGCGGGCGTGGGTGGGATCGAAGCAGAACAGGATCAGGTCGCGGCGGAACAGCATCAGCAGCACCAGCACCAGCAGGCTGATCAGCACGGTCTGGCGGATGTCATCGCCGCTGATTCCCAGCACATTGCCGAAGAGGATGTGGGTGAGATCGATGGTGCTGCGCACCTTCGAGATCAGGGTGAGACCGAGCGCGAAGAACCCGGTGAACACCAGGCCGATCACGGTGTCTTCCTTGATCCGGGTCATCTGTTTGATGTAGCCGATCATGGCCACCGAGCCCACTCCAAACACGAAGGCCCCCAGAGCGAAAGGCAGGTTGAGCGCGTAGGCGATCACCACCCCCGGCATCACCGCGTGCGAGACCGCATCCCCCATCAGCGCCCAGCCCTTGAGGGTCATGAAGCAGGAGAGCAGTCCACAGACGCCCGCCACCAGGGCACTCACCAGGAGCGCCCGCACCATGAAGTCGTGGCGCAGGGGTTCCAGCAGCCAGGTCAGGGGATCCATCAGGGCTCGCTCCCCCAGGGTTCGCGTCCCGGCTCCGGACGCGGTTCGAGACCCGCTCTGGTGAGCAGCTGCTGGGCGGGGCTGCCGCCGAAGGTGCGCGCCAGGTTCTCCTCGGTGAACACCTCGGAGGTGTCGCCGTAGGCCAGAACGGTTTTGTTGATCAGCACCACCTCATCGCAGAAGCCGGTGACGTGGGATAGGTCGTGGGTGGAGATCAGCAGGGTGCGGCCCTCGGCGCGGAACTGCTGGAACAACTCGATCATCAACCGTTCGGTGCGGATGTCGACGCCGGCGAATGGCTCATCGAGCAGCAGCACAGACGCGCCCTGGGCCAGGGCCCGCGCCAGGAAGGCCCGCTTGCGCTGACCGCCGGAGAGTTCACCGATCTGGCGGTGGCGCAGGGGCCAGAGTTCCACCCGCTCCAGGCTCTCGCGCACGGCGCGGTGGTCGTCGCGGCCGGGGATCCTCAGCAGGTTCATGCCGCCGTAGCGGCCCATCATCACCACGTTGGCCACGTGGATGGGGAAGTTCCAGTCGACGCTCTCCATCTGGGGGACGTAGGCCACCGCCTGGCGGCGCAGGGCCTGGCGCAACGGCAGGCCGTTGATGCTGATCTCCCCCTTGGAGGGCCGCACGAAGCCCATCAGGGCCTTGAACAGGGTGGATTTGCCGGCGCCGTTGGTGCCCACCAGGCCGCAGATGATGCCGGCCTTCACCGTCAGAGACACGTCGTGGAGGGCCACCACTCCGTGGTAGCTGACGCTGAGGTGGCTGACGCGGATGCGCTCGGCGCTGGGGGCGAGGTCGGGACGGGCGGCCATGCGATCAGCTTCCCTTCAGGCCCTGGATCAGGGTGCGCACGTTGTGGCGCTGCAGCTTCAGCAGGGTCGGCGCCTCCCCCTGGGGGCTGGAGAGCGAGTCGACATAGAACACGCCACCGAAGCGGGCGCCCGTCTGCTCGGCCACCTGACGTTGCACCTTGTCGCTGACGGTGCTCTCGCAGAAGACCGCCGGTACCTGACGCTGGCGCACGGTGGCGATCAGCCGTGCCATCCGTTGGGGGGTGACCTGGGACTCGGCATTCACCGGCCAGAGATAGGCCTCATCAAGGCCGTAATCACGGGCCAGGTAGGTGAACGCCCCCTCGCAGCTGGCCAGCACACGCCGGGGCACGGGGATCGTGGCCAGCTCGCGCCGCAATTCCTGGTCGAGGGCCCGGAGCTGGCCCCTGTAGGCCTCGGCGCGGCGGCGGTAATCCTCGGCGTTGGCCGGATCGAGCTGGCTGAAGGCCTGGCGGATGTTCTCCACGTAGATCTCAGCGAGGCGGGGGGACATCCAGGCATGGGGATTGGGCTTCCCCCGGTAGGCATCCTCGGTGATCGGCAGGGGCGTGATTCCAGCGGTGAGGGTGGACCGCTTCAGGTGCGGCATCCCGGCCAGGAAGCGATCGCTCCAGCGCTCCAGGTTCAGGCCGTTCTCCAGCACGAGGGAGGCCCCTTCGACCCGGCGCAGATCGCTGGGGGTGGGTTCGTAGCCGTGGATCTCCGCCCCCAGCTTGGTGATCGATTCCACCCGCAGGTGATCGCCGGCCACGTTGCGGGCCATGTCGGCCAGCACCGTGAAGGTGGTGATCACCAGGGGACGCTCCTGGGCCACCGGGCCAGAACCGCGGCAACCCGCCAGAACCGGCAGCACCAGGACGGCAATCAGCCAGCCCACGGTCCCGGCGAAACGGTGCCGGCGTGGGCTGCTGGCGTCTGCACCGATCCGAGCTGTCAAACACCGTTCTCGTCAGCGACTGAATCTAGAAGCCCAGGGCAGCAAAAAGCCCCCGCCGGGGCAGGGGCTGAGGGGATCCAAGCTCCGGCCACGAGGGGCAGGGCGGGATCAGCCGATGGCAGGGGCGGTCAGTGCCAGGGGCACGATTTCGCTGGTGGCCAGATCCAGCGGGAAGTTGTGGGCGTTGCGCTCGTGCATCACCTCGAAGCCGAGGTTGGCGCGGTTGAGCACATCAGCCCAGGTGTTGAGCACCCGGCCCTGGGAATCCAGGATCGACTGGTTGAAGTTGAAGCCGTTCAGGTTGAAGGCCATCGTGCTCACGCCCAGGGCGGTGAACCAGATGCCGACCACGGGCCAGGCAGCCAGGAAGAAGTGCAGGCTGCGGCTGTTGTTGAAGGAGGCGTACTGGAAGATCAG
>CALRMN020000010.1:0-132850 GCA_943369245.1 Synechococcus sp. UW140
GAGGGCAGCATCCACATGGCCTTGGGCCGGCAGGGCTACGTGGGTCAGGTGCGTGTGGACGACGGCGGTCTCAACCTGGCCGCCGCCTTCGATCGCACCCTCCTGCAGGAGACCGGCAGCGCCGCGGCTGCCGCCGGGCGGGTGCTGGCGGAAGCCGGCTTCCCGACCCTGCCCCGGCTGGATGAGGCCGACTGGCAGAGCACTCCGGCCCTCAGCCGCCGCACCACCCCCCTGGCCGGCCATCGCTTCCTGGTGCTCGGAGATGCCGCCGGCTATGTGGAGCCCTTCACCGGAGAAGGCATGGGCTGGGCCCTCGCCGCCGCTGCCGCCGCCACGCCGCTGGTGCTGGAGGGGGCCGGGACGTGGGAGCCGGCGCTCGAGCGCCGCTGGTGCCACACCCACCGGCAGCGGATCGGCCGCCGGCAGTTGGTCTGCCGCGGCCTCGCCCTGGCGCTTCGCCATCCGACCAGCGCCCGTGGCCTGTTCTGGGCAGCGTCGCGCCTGCCATCCCTGCCGCAACGGCTGATGCCATGCCCCTGACGATCCGCGGCATCGGCACGGCGGTTCCCCACCACCGGATCAGCCAGGTGGAGTCCGCGGCCATGGCTCAGCGCATCTCCGCCTCCACACCAGAGCGGGCGGCCCTGCTGGCGCGCATCCAGCGGCGCTCCGGAGTGAACGTGCGCCACAGCGTGCTGCTGGAGTCGGCCGACCATGAGACCGGCATCCAGGGGCGCCTCCCGTTTTATGGCGACAGCAGCCCGTCCACAGGCGCGCGGATCAGACGCTTCGAGGCCCATGCCGAACCGCTGGCCCTGGAGGCGGCCCGCGGCGCCCTGGCGGATGCCGGGCTGGCCCCCGGGCGGATCACCCACCTGGTCACGGTGAGCTGCACGGGGTTCCAGGCGCCGGGCGTCGATCTCGCCCTGATGGGTCGGCTGCCCCTCAATCCCGATGTGGAGCGCACCCATGTGGGCTTCATGGGCTGCCA
Organism: Synechococcus sp. UW140; assembly: GCA_943369245.1. GTDB lineage: Bacteria > Cyanobacteriota > Cyanobacteriia > PCC-6307 > Cyanobiaceae > Regnicoccus_A. The sequence continues at coordinate 992 of CALRMN020000010.1, forward strand.
CGGCGCGCTCAACGGTCTGCGGGTGGCTCGGGCCTTCGTGGAAGCCGATCCCGCCGCCTGCGTGCTGCTCTGCGCCGTGGAGCTCTGCAGCCTGCACATGCACTACGGCTGGGATCCGGAGAAGGTGGTGGCCAACTCCCTCTTCGCCGACGGCGCCGGCGCCCTGGTGGCCACCGGTTCAGCCGACGACACAGGCCCAGCCTCCGATGCCCCGCCGCTGCAGGTGCTGGGCTCCGGCTCCACGCTCATCCCCGGAACCGCCGATCTGATGTCGTGGACCATCGCCGACCACGGCTTCGAGATGACGCTCTCGTCCAAGGTGCCGGACACCATCGCCGCCAACCTGCGCCCCTGGCTGGAGCGCTGGCTGAGCGCCCGGGGCGAGAGCATGGCCTCGATCGGATCCTGGGCGCTGCACCCCGGCGGACCGCGCATCCTCACGGCCGTCGCCGCGGCGGCGGAACTGCACCCCGACCAGGTCGAGCCTTCGGCGGCCGTGCTGCGCCAGTTCGGCAACATGTCATCGGCCACGATCCTGTTCATCCTCGAACGCCTGCGCCGCACGGCAGCTCCGCGCCCCTGGGTGGCCCTGGCCTTCGGACCTGGCCTCTGCGTGGAGGCCTGCCTGCTGGGCTGAGTCTCAGGGACTGCGGAACCGCCGCAGCTCCCAGGCCGTGAGCCGCTGCCGGGTGTCGTAGTTCAAGCTCACCTGCTGGAAATGGCCGGCATCGAGGCGGCAGCCCACCTGCAAAGCAAAGGCCCCCTCCGGCAGCTGCTCCGGCAGGGAACAGAGCAGGCCATCATCGAAACCGGCAGTGAGGTCGTTGCAACTGAACTGGCTGGCGCGGAAGGGTTCGCACGGCTGCGGCTCCGGATCCGCGGCGGGCCAGCGGTGGGGCTCCAGACGTTCCAGCTCGCCGGGCCAGCCCTCCTGCTCCGCCAGCAGGGTCCGCCAGTCGCTGGCCGCTGGGCGGGGTGGGTCGGGCTCGGGGGCCAGGCCGCAGCGGAAGGGAACCACCCCCAGGCTCTGCAGCCGCCAGCCGGGGGGCTCGCCCTGGGCCGGCGCCAGCGGTGCGTAGAGCAGCACCAGCATCGAGCGGGAGCGGCCCAGGAACAGATTCACCTCATGGCCGAATCGCGGCTGCCGCCCGTCCACAGCCAGGCTCGACTGACCGGCGGCGCCGCGGAATTGCCAGCACTGTCCGCCACTGTTGTAGGTGGCGCGGGAGAGGGGCAGCTGGCGGCGGCCGTCCGGCGCGAAGCGCAGGCCGCTGCCGTCCCACAGACCGGTGTCGGGGTCAGAGAAGCTGATGGCGTAGCAGGTGCCCTCGATCTCCGCGCTGGGGCGGGTGAGGTCCAGCAGACCGGTGGCGCTGCGCTCATACCAGCGGCTCGTGCCACACCAGCGGCCCTCGAAGTTGAGCCTGTTGAGCTCCCACTGGCGGTCGTGGCCGGTCATGGCGACTGGAGCGGTGGTGCTGGCGTCAGTGTGGTGGCGGCGCCCTAGCTTTTCGCCAGCCAGCACAGTCTCGATGCGGATCACGATCGTTGGCTGCGGCTATGTGGGCTCCGCCCTGGCGAACCACTGGCATCAGCAGGCCCGGCACTGGCTGCGGGTCACCACCACCCGCGACGAGCGGCTGGCCGAGCTGGCCCTCCTGGCCGATGCGGTGCAGCGGCTGGATGCCGCCGACCCCGATCAGCTGCGCCAGGCCCTCGAGACCACCGAGGCGGCGGTGTTCTGCCTGGCACCCGGCGGCAGCCGCCAGGTGGATGCCGCCGGCTATGAGGCCACCTACCTGCGCACGATGGAGGCCGTGGCGGCCGTGGTGCCGCGGCTCCCCGAGCTCCGGCAGCTCGTCTACACCAGCAGCTGCTCGGTCTATGGCGAGGCCACGGGCCTGGTGGAGGAAGACACCCCCCCTCAGCCCCGGGAGCTTCACGCTCAGATCCTGCGGGACGCCGAGGATCTGCTGCTCGCCTGCCGCGGCCCCCACCGCCGCGTCGCGATCGCGCGGCTGGGGGCGATCTACGGCCCCGGGCGCGAGCTGGAACCCCGCTTCCGCTCCCTGGCGGGCAGCCGCCGCGAAGGGGATGGGTCGTCCTTGATCAGCTGGATCCACCGCGACGATGTGGTGGCGGCCCTGGCCTGGGCGGTGGAGCAGGGCTTCGATGGACTCCTCAACCTGGTGGACGACGAGCCGGTCAGCGTGCGCGAGCTGATCGACCGCAGCTGCCGCGCCGCCGGCCTCGAACCAGTGATCTGGGACGGCGACAACGGCACGTCGACCAGCCCAGCCGCCGAGAAGCGAATCTCGAACCGCCGCCTGCGGGAGCTGGGCCTGAGCCTGCGGCACCCTCGCCTGCCGATCCTCGCGGCCACTCCCCGCCCCGGGGCTGAGCCGAAGCCTGCGGCTTAATCTGGCCCCCGCCCTTCCGCCGCGCCAGCGATGCGTTCCGTGCCGCTCCACCTCGAGCCCGGCAGCGACCTGCGCCAGGCGCTCGAGCAGTTGGCCGTGGAGGAGAACGCCTCCGGCTTCGTGCTCGGCGTGGTGGGCAACCTGGCCCAGGCCGCCTTCCAGTGCCCCGGCAGGATCGCCCCCACCGTGCTGCGCGGTGAGCTGGAGATCATCACCCTGCAGGGCACCCTCTCCCCCCAGGGCGTGCACCTGCACCTGAGCCTCTCCGATGGCGACTGCCGGGTCTGGGGCGGACACCTCGAGCCTGGCTCGCGGGTGCTCAAGGGCGCCGACCTGCTGGTGGGACTGCTGGACACTCCGGCGCCGGCGCCAGCACAGGCACCGGCGCAGGCCTCCAGGCCGGTGGCCACCGAGTCCAGCGCCTGCGAGCCCCGGGTGACGATCGCCGTGCGCTCCGGGTGCCCGTTCTCCCGACGTGCGCTGCGCATGCTGCGCACCCTCGGCATTCCCCACCGGCTGATCGAGCCCAGTGCCGAGGGTCCCGTGCCCCAGGTGTTCATCGATGGGGAACTGATCGGCGGCTACACCGAACTGGCCGAGCGCCAGGGCAGGGGAGAACTCGAGGCCCTGCGCCAGGGATGAGCCTCCCGGCAGCCGCCACGCTTCAGCTCAGCACGCTGGCGGACTGCGGCCTGGCCATCTCCGGCTACCCCCGCTTCCGCTACGACGCCCGGGGCGGTGGCGGCAGCGCCCGGCTGGGGCAACCGTCCGGGGATGGGAGCTGGCCGCTGAGATTCCAGCCCGACGGACTGCGCATTCCACCGCTCGACTGGCGCAGCACCCGCGTGCTGGGGTTGCCCCTGCCGCCGGGGCTGAGCATCGGCATCGAAGCCGAGCAGCTGGAGGGAGTTCTCGATCCGGCCAGCGGCTCCCTGGCCCTGAACTTCAGGGCGCGCTTCCTCTGTCGCCTGGGCTCGCTTTACAGCGCACCCCCGCTGCTGGTGACCACGGAGTTGGTCACGGGCGACATCAGCAGCCAGAGGCATCAGCGCCGCGGCCAGCGCCTGGACAGCGATGGCATGGCCCTGCTGGTGGGGGTGGCCACGATCGAGCCCTGTGGCGAGCCCTGGCTGGACCGTTTCCTGGGCCTGCCCGATGAGGCCCTGGCGCTGCTGCGCTGCCGCTTCACTCCAGAGCCCGGAGCCGGGTTCCCGTGGGAACGACCTGGAGGCCGATCGGCGCCAGGGCAATCAGCGCCAGCTTGACGTGCTGAATCCCGAAGGGGATGCCGATGATCGTCACGAAGCAGGCCAGGGCCGAGCTGAGGTGGCCGATCGCCAGCCACCAGCCCGCCAGCAGGAACCAGATCACGTTGCCCACCAGCCCCAGGGGGCCTGTGCCGAAATCGTTGCGGCCGGTGAGCTCGCGGCGGCTGATCGCCTCGTAGCCGAATGGCCAGAAGGAGAAGTTGCCGATCACGAAACAGGCCCGCGCCCAGGGCAGGCCCACGATCGTGATGGCAGCCACCAAGCCGGCCAGCCACCAGCCCAGGCCCATCACGAAGCCCCCGAGCACGAACCAGAGGACGTTAAGAACAATGCGAAGCATCTCTGCCGGTTGCCGTAGATACCAAGCTTGGAGAGCATGGCCCTTTCCGGTCGGCCCTGGCTCGCCCACGCAAAGGGCACGAAGCAAAGATTTTTACCAGCTTCACGGCCCATCGGCTAGAGTCTGTAAAACTCCTTAACAAAAGGGACCATCAGCATATGTTCACGCTCGAGAAGGCCACTCAGATCTTCCCCGACACCCTGTCGGCGGATGTCGTTCCCGCCATCACCGCCCGCTTCAGGCTGCTCAGCGCCGAAGACCAGCTGGCCCTGATCTGGTACGCCTACCTCGAGATGGGCAAGACCATCACCATCGCCGCCCCCGGCGCCGCCCGCATGCAGTTCGCCGAAGGCGTGCTCAACCAGATCAAGGGCATGAGCTTCGCCCAGCAGAGCCAGGTCATGTGTGATCTGGCCAACAGCACCGACACCGCCATCGGCCGCACCTACTCCGGCTGGTCGGTGAACATCAAGCTCGGCTTCTGGTATCAGCTCGGCGAATGGATGGCCGCCGGCATCGTGGCCCCGATTCCCCAGGGCTACCAGCTCTCGGCCAACGCCGCCTCCGTGCTCAGTTCCCTCAAGAGCGTCGAGCAGGGCCAGCAGATCACGTTGCTGCGCAACTTCGTCGTCGACATGGGCTACGACCCCGCCAAGGGCGAGGCCCAGCGCGTCATGGAGCCCGTGGTTGCTCCCACCCCTGAGTCCCAGCGCCAGAAGGTATCGATCGCCGGAATCGACAACACCACGGTGAGCGCCTACATGGATCAGCTCAACGCCAACGATTTCGACAACCTGATTGAACTGTTCCTGCCGGATGGGGCGCTGCAACCTCCCTTCCAGAAGCCGATCGTGGGCAAGGAGGCCATCCTGCGCTTCTTCCGCGAAGACTGCCAGAACCTGAAGCTGCTGCCCGAATCCGGCATTGCCGAACCCGCCGACGGCGACTTCACCCAGATCAAGGTCACCGGCAAGGTTCAGACTCCCTGGTTCGGAGCCGGTGTGGGCATGAACGTGGCCTGGCGCTTCCTGCTCAACCCCGAGGGCAAGATCTACTTCGTGGCCATCGACCTGCTGGCCTCACCCGCCGAGCTGCTCAAGTTCGCCCGTTGAGCCTCGCCACGGCCACGCCCCCTGCCACCGGCAAGGGCCTGCTGCTGGCCGCCGCCATCCTGCTGGCCTGGATCTTCAGCCTGGTGCTTCTGCTCCCGGCCGATCCGGGCCATTTCCCGTTCCCGCTGCTGCTGCTCGCCGTTGGCCTGCGCTCGGTGCTGCACACCGGCCTGTTCATCGTCGGCCACGACGCCATGCACGGCCTGCTCCTGCCAGGTCGGCCCCGGTTCAACCACCTGCTGGGGCAGTGCGCTCTCGGGCTCTACGCCGGCCTCCCCTACGGCGCCTGCCGCGCCAAGCACCTGCGCCACCATCAGGCCCCGGGAACCAGCCGAGATCCCGACCACCGTCCTGCCCAGGGCGGCGGGATGCTGCGCTGGTACATCCACTTCATGGCCAGCTATCTCTCCGCCGGCCAGATGCTGCGCCTGCTTGGGGGCTGGGCCCTGCTCACCCTGGTGGCCGCACGTTCCGGCGCCATGGCCCCGGTGTCGGTGCTGCTGATCTGCACCCTTCCCCTGCTGATCAGTTCCCTGCAGTTGTTCGTCTTCGGGACGTACCTGCCCCACCGCCACGCGGACGTCGACGGAGCTCCCCACCAGGCCCGCAGCCTGGAGCTGCCGGTATGGCTCTCCCTGCTCGCCTGCTTCCACTTCGGCTATCACTGGGAACACCACGAGTTCCCCACCAGCGCCTGGTTCCAGCTGCCTGGGATGCGCCGGTTCCGCCCGTCGATGGCAACGCTATCGCTGCGGCTCGCGCCCCAGGCCCTGCCGCGATAAGGTCTTGTATCAAGGAAGACATCATGGTTGATTCGGCACTGATCACCTGGAGCGAAGCCGAGCAAGCCATTGCTGAAGAAGCCTTCAGTTGCGCTTACGGCCGGGCCGTGCAGTCCGTGATCAGCACCGTGCGCCGTGAGGCCGATTCAATCAACAACGCCCAGGCCCTCTGGCGCCTGCACGATTATCTCAGCACCCAGCGCCACGTGATGGAAGGGCGCTTCGATTTCCGCCTCGACGGCATCCTGTTCGTGTTCGCCAGCCTGGTGAAGGAAAACCTGCTGGACCTGCAGGAACTGGACGGCCTCGATGCCGACAAGCTCGCCAAGATCAAGGCGATGTCGCGCTTTTAGGTCCAGGCGGCCCATCGGCCAGACTGACGCCATCCCCCTCGAGGCATCCGCCCCCATGGTCGTCAGCGGGTCTGCAGCCTCCCCGGCGGGTGCCAGAGCGGCGGGCACCAGTTCCTTCCCCCTGGCGGCCATCACCGGCCACGGCACCCTCAAGCTGGCCCTGCTGCTGGCGGCGGTTGATCCGGGCCTGGGCGGGGTGGTGATCGCCGGCGGGCGCGGCACCGGCAAGTCGGTGCTGGCCCGTGGCCTGCATGCCCTGCTGCCTCCGATCGACGTGCTGGCGCTCGGTGATGCCTGCCGCCGCCTCAACGTCGACCCGCAGCGGCCTGACGACTGGGACGCCACCATTCACGCCCGCATCACCCAGCTGGGCGGTGACCCCACCGGATCCGATCCCACGGCCCTGCTGCCCACCACGGTGATCCCGGCCCCGTTCATCCAGGTGCCCCTCGGTGTCACCGAAGACCGGCTGGTGGGCTCAGTGGATGTGGCCGCCTCACTGGCCGCGGGGGCCCCGGTGTTCCAGCCCGGCCTGCTGGCGGAAGCCCACCGGGGCGTGCTCTACGTCGATGAGCTCAACCTGCTCGACGACACCATCACCAACCTGCTGCTGGCTGCGGTGGGCAGCGGTGAGAACCGGATCGAAAGAGAGGGGCTCAGCCTCTCCCATCCCTGCCGCACCCTGCTGATCGCCACCTACAACCCCGAAGAGGGGGCGGTGCGCGACCACCTGCTCGACCGCTTCGCCATTGCCCTCTCGGCCAACCAGCTGCTGGAGATCGAGCAGAGAGTGGAGATCACCAGCTCCGCCCTCGATCACGGCAGCTCCAGTGAAGCCTTCCGCGCCCGCTGGCAGGAGGAAACCGATGCCCTGGCCACCCAGCTGCTGCTGGCCCGCCAGTGGCTGCCCGATGTGACGATCGCCCGCGAGCAGATCGCCTACCTGGTCAACGAGGCCCTGCGCGGCGGCGTGGAGGGGCACCGCTCCGAGCTCTACGCCGTGCGGGTGGCACGGGCCCATGCGGCCCTGAGCGGCCGTGACCGGGTCGACGCCGACGACCTGCAGGTGGCCGTGCGGCTGGTGATCGCCCCGCGGGCCCTGCAGCTGCCTCCCCCCGATCCCGAGCAACCGCTGGAACCCCCTCCGCCGCCACCTCCTCCCCAGGGGGAGCAGCCGCCCGAGCCCGAGAGCCCCGAGCCCCCGGAACAGGACAGCGAGGACGACGACCCGGACGACGACAACGACGACGACAGCCCCGAGGACCAGGCGCCGCCCCAGGTGCCCGAGGAGTTCCTGCTCGATCCCGAGGCGATCGCCATCGACCCCGATCTGCTGCTCTTCGCCGCGGCCAAGTCGCGCAGCGGTGGCAGCGGCAAGCGCTCGGTGGTCCTCTCCGACTCCCGCGGCCGCTACGTGAAGCCGATGCTCCCCCGCGGCCCCGTGCGTCGCATCGCCGTGGACGCCACCCTGCGGGCCGCCGCCCCGTACCAGAAGGCGCGCCGCGCACGGGAGCCCCACCGCACCGTGATCGTGGAGGAGGGCGATCTGCGGGCCAAGCAGCTGCAACGCAAGGCCGGCTCCCTGGTGATCTTCCTGGTGGACGCCAGCGGCTCGATGGCCCTCAACCGCATGCAGAGCGCCAAGGGCGCCGTGATCCGCCTGCTGACCGAGGCCTACGAGAACCGCGACGAAGTCGCCCTGATCCCCTTCCGCGGCGAGCAGGCCGAGGTTCTGCTTCCCCCCACCCGCTCGATCACCGCCGCCCGCCGCCGGCTGGAGCAGATGCCCTGCGGCGGCGGCTCACCCCTGGCCCACGGCCTCACCCAGGCGGCCCGGGTGGCCGCCAACGCCCTGGCCACTGGGGATCTCGGCCAGGTGGTGGTGGTGGCGATCACCGATGGCCGCGGCAATGTGCCCCTCTCGCGCTCCCTGGGCCAACCGCAGCTGGAGGGCGAGGAGCCCGTCGACCTCAAGGAGGAGGTGATCCAGGTGGCCGGCCGCTACCGGGCCCTGGGGATCAAGCTGCTGGTGATCGACACCGAGCGCAGGTTCATCGGCAGCGGCATGGGCAAGGACCTGGCCCAGGCGGCAGGAGGCAAGTACGTGCAGCTGCCCAAGGCCAGTGATCAGGCGATCGCCGCCATCGCCCTTGACGCCCTCAACGGGGCTTAGGCGCCGCCTTGGTCTGGGCGGGATAGAGCTCATCGAAGAGCTGTCCCAGGCCGATGGCCACGCTGCGCACACCATCCATGAACACGGGGTCGCTGGTGAGCTTGTTGACATCACCACCGACGGCATCGATGCGGGCGGTGAGCCGCTCGGCATTGCCCACGGTGGTCTTGAGCTGGGCCAGGGTCTTGGGATTGTCGAGCGAGGCCGTGACGTTGCGCACATGGCGGCTGGCCGCCGCCGCTTCGGCCGTGGCGGTGTTGAGGTTGGCCAGGATCGGATCGGCCTTGCCCACCGAGCGCTTCAGCTCAGCCACCAGCACCTGCGCACGCTGAAGGAACTGGGTGGCCTCCTTGGAGGTGGCATCGAAGCTGCGGGTGGTGCGGGCCATCTCCTCCACGATCTTCTTCTCGTCCACCTCGGCCAGCAGGCGCTGCATCAGCTCGGTCACGCTGCTGAGGCTGGCGGCCGTGACGCCCTTGAGCTGACTGCCGGCGCAGACCATCACCGAGTTATCGCAGGTCTTGTCGCGGGGCAGGGGGGCATTCTCGGGCAGGGGTGTGCCGGTGCTGATCAGGGCCACCTGGGCATCACCGCCCAGCAGGGAGCCTGTCTGCACCTGGGCCGTGGTGGGGCGCGCCAGCTGCAGGGTGGGATCGCTGATCTCCAGTTCGGCCAGCACCGCGGCGGAGGTGGTCTTGATCTTGCGCACGCTTCCCACCTGCACGCCGCGGAAGATCACCGCCGAGCGGTCCGCCAGGCCCGCGGCGTCCTCGAAGGTCACCTTCAGGGTCCAGTTGTTCTGGCTGAGGGAGATGCCCCTGAGCCAGAACCAGAAGCCGGCCCCCCCCACCACGGCCGCAAGCAGCGAAAATCCAACGATGGCCTCTCGCACACTGCGACGCATGGGGCTCTAGATCTCCGCCGGTTGCATCGGGCCGTTCAGGCTACCGGTTCGGAACTGGACCACATAGGGGTTGTCGGTGTCACCGAAATCCTGCACCGAACCCAGCCACTGGAGGTGTCCCTCGTAGAGCATCGCCACCCGCTCGGCCGAGCGCACGATCGTGCTCATCACGTGACTGACCACCACCGAGCAGCCCGCCGCCAGCTTGGTGCTGGTCACGATCAGGTCCTCGATGCGCGTGCAGGCCACTGGATCGAGCCCCGCCGTGGGTTCGTCGAACAGGAGGATCGGATGCTGCCCGTCCGGCTGACCGGGGTCCTGGATCAGGGCGCGGGCGAAGCTCACCCGCTTCTGCATGCCGCCACTGAGCTCCCCCGGGAGCCGTTCCTCGATTCCCGAGAGGCCCACGGCCTCAAGCGCCCTGCCGACCCGCTCGCGGATCTCCGCCTCCCCCAGCCTGCTGTGGCGGTAGAGCAGGAAGCCCACGTTCTCGCGCACGGTGAGTGAGCCCAGCAGGGCCGGGTTCTGAAACACCAGGCGCACATCAGGCGGTTGGCGCTGGTCGAGCCGGAGATAGGGCTGGGGGGTTCCGTGCAGCCGCAGTTCCCCGGCCGTGGGGAGCAGCAGTCCGGCGAGGATGCGCAACACCGTCGATTTGCCGGTGCCCGAGGGTCCCACCACCGCCAGCCGCTCGCCCCGCCCCAGGCTGAGGTTGAGGTCGTCGAGCACGATGTTGCTGCCCCAGCGCATGCCCACGCCATCGAGCTCCAGCACGGGTCCGTCAGGGGCACTTGAGGGGGGGTGGTTCATCCCGGCGTTTCATCCGTACAGTTCCTAGTGCTCCGTGCTGTGGCGTAACGCCCCATCGGCTTGACCTCCCAGCGCCCTGCCAAGCCCCGCCGCCCCCGGCAGGTCCGCCGTCCGGGCTGGATGGGCAGGGGCGACCTGCGCCAGCAGGACCTGGTGAGCCGCTCCAAGCGGGCGGTGCGCTGGCTGCAACCAGGGCTGGTGGTGAAGCGCTGGGTGCTCACATCGGGCCTCGGGCTGGTGCTGGCGCTTCTGGGCGCAGCCATCCTGGCCGATCTCAAGCCCATCTACTGGATGCTGGAGTCGCTCACCTGGCTGATCACCAACGTGGCGCGGGTGCTGCCACGGGGCTTCACCGGTCCGCTGGTGCTGATCGCCGGGGCGGCCCTGGTGATCTGGGGCCAGAGCCGCAGCTTCGGCTCGATCCAGCAGGCCCTGGCGCCGGAGAAGGACACGGTCCTGGTGGATGCCCTGCTGGCCCAGCGGCGGCTCAACCGCGGCCCGAACATCGTGGCAATCGGCGGGGGCACCGGTCTTTCCACACTGCTCAGCGGCCTCAAGCGCTACAGCAGCAACATCACGGCCATTGTCACCGTCGCCGATGACGGCGGCAGCAGCGGTGTGCTCCGCCGCGAACTGGGGGTGCAGCCGCCGGGTGACATCCGCAACTGCCTGGCGGCCCTGGCCCGGGAGGAACCGCTGCTCACCCGCCTGTTCCAGTACCGCTTCAAAGCGGGCAACGGGCTGGAGGGCCACAGCTTCGGCAATCTTTTCATCTCGGCCCTCACCGCCATCACCGGCAGCCTGGAGTCGGCGATCACCGCCAGCAGCCGGGTTCTGGCCGTGCAGGGTCAGGTGGTGCCGGCCACCAATGCCGACGTGCGCCTCTGGGCCGAGCTGGAGAACGGCGAGCGCATCGAGGGGGAATCGAAGATCGGCCACTCCACCAGTCCGATCGTGCGCCTCGGCTGCATCCCCGAGCGGCCGCCGGCCCTTCCCCGGGCGATCGAGGCCATCGCCAACGCCGAGCTGATCATCCTCGGGCCCGGCAGCCTCTACACCTCCCTGCTGCCCAATCTGCTGGTGCCGGAGCTGGTGCAGGCGATCAGCCGCTGCAAGGCGCCGAAGCTCTACATCTGCAACCTGATGACTCAGCCTGGTGAAACCGACCGGCTGGATGTGACCGGGCACCTGCGGGCGATCGAAGCCCAGCTGGCCAGCCTCGGGGTGACCCAGCGGCTGTTTCCGGCGGTGCTCGCGCAGGAACCCCTCCAGGACATCGCCCTGCTGGAGCACTACCGCGCCCGGGGCGCCGAGCCGGTGCTCTGCGATGCACGCCAGCTGCGCAATGCCGGCTACGAGGTCATGCTCGCTCCCCTGCAGGGCTCACGTCCGAGCGAAACGCTGCGCCACGATTCCCGCAGCCTCGCCCATGCCGTGATGCGCTTCTACCGCAAATCCAGGGGCCACAAATCCAGCGGCGATCTCGAATGGCTCAGCAGCCGGGTCCAGTGAGCACGGCGCTGGGAGGCCCCGCTCAGTAGGCGTCCTGCATCTCGTAGAAATCAGGCTGGACGTAGTCCTTGCGCAGGGGGAATCCCTTCCAGTCTTCGGGCATCAGCAGGCGCTTGGGATGGGGATGGCCCGAGAAGGTGATGCCGAACATGTCGAAGGTTTCCCGCTCCTGCCAGTCGGCGCCCCGGAACAGGCCATAGAGGGTGGGGATGGTGAGGTCGCCGCTGCGCTCCAGGAAAACCTTCAGGCGCACCTCTTCGGGGGGCTGAGCTGGGGATGAGCCGTGGTCCAACGCCGCCGCCAGCTTCACCAGGTGGTAGAAGCTGACCAGACGGCCGCCTGGGCCCTCGTCATAGCCGCCCTGGCACTGCAGGTAATCGAAGCCCCAGGCCTTGAGGGCGGCGGCCAGCACAGGCAGAAACATGGGCTCCACCCCGATGATCTCGACGCCGAGGTGGTCGGCGGGCAGGGGCTGGTGGTCGAAGCCCTGGGCCGTCAGCCACTGGCTGACGGGGCCGACCGGAGCGGGGCTGAGCTCGGTGGAGGGGGTTGGATCAGGCATCGCTGGAGGAGGATGTGGCTTCGAGGGCTTCGGGTTCAGGGGTGGCCAGCGGTAGCCCGGCCCCTGCGGCGAAGGCGGCCTTCTGGGTTTCCGCCCGCAGGTAAGCGCCCGTCACGATCGGCTCGACGGGCTTCATGGCGTGCTCGATCGTGAGGTAGCGGTGGGTGGGCTGCAGGTTGCCCCGCTCGGCAAGGGCCTCGTTGCCCACCTTCTTCCTCAGCTTGATCACTGCATCGAAGATGGCTTCCGGCCGTGGCGGGCAGCCCGGGATGTAGAGGTCCACCGGGATCAGCTTGTCGACGCCGCGCACGGCCGTGGTGGAGTCGGCGGAGAACATGCCGCCGGTGATCGTGCAGGCGCCCATGGCGATCACATACTTCGGCTCGGGCATCTGCTCATAGAGCCGCACCAGAGCCGGTGCCATCTTCATCGTCACGGTGCCGGCGGTGATGAGCAGATCCGCCTGGCGCGGGCTCGAGCGGGGCACCAGGCCGAAACGGTCGAAGTCGAAGCGGGAGCCGATCAGGGCCGCGAACTCGATGAAGCAGCAGGCTGTGCCGTAGAGCAGGGGCCAGAGGCTGCTGAGCCGGGCCCAGTTGTGCAGGTCATCGAGGCTGGTGAGGATCACGTTCTCGGAGAGGTCCGAGGTGACCGTGGGGGCACCCACGGGGTTGCAGGTGGCGGCACGCAAATCCCGCAGGGCCTCGATCGAGGGGGCCTCGCTGGTTCCTGGGCTGGATGGGGTGAGGGTCATCGTTCGGCTGGTCGGGATTCCGGATGGCTGGGAGTCAGCTCCACTCGAGGGCACCCTTGCGCCAGGCGTAGGCGAGAGCCACCACGAGGATCGAGATGAAGATGAGGGCTTCGATGAAGGCCAGCAGGCCCAGGCGATGGAACGCCACAGCCCAGGGATAGAGGAAGACGGTCTCGACGTCGAAAATGACGAAGACCAGGGCAAACATGTAATAACGGATGTTGAACTGGATCCAGGCACCACCGATCGGCTCCATCCCCGATTCGTAGGTGAGGCGGCGCTCGCCATCGCGCGACTTTGGGGCCACCAGCTTGTTGGTGACCAGAGCCAGCACAGGAACGGCCGCCGCGATCAGCAGAAAGCCCAGAAAGGCGTCGTAGCCGGGAAGCACGAACATGAAACAGCCCAACCTGGGGCGCAGTCTGGCATCCGTCGGCAGGGAACGCCTGGATAGAGTCCGATCTGACGGCAGTGGGGCCAGCGCCATGGTCAACGGGCACGAGAGCGACGAGGAACGAGCTCCGGATCAGGCCAGCGGCGAGGCTCCCAGCGACACTGTGGCTGTCGCGGAAAGCGATCCCGGCACCCACCGCTACGAGTGCCGCAGCTGCGGCTTCGTCTATGACCCCGAGGAGGGCATCCGCAAGCTGGCCATCGCCCCGGGGGTCCCCTTCACGGAGCTCGATCCGGTCAGCTTTCGCTGCCCGGTCTGCCGCAGCCGAGTGGGTGCCTTCCGCGACATCGGTCCGCGCAGCAAGCCCAGTGGCTTCGAGGAGAACCTCAACTTCGGCCTCGGAGTGAACAAGCTCACCCCCGGCCAGAAGAACGTGCTGATCTTCGGGGGCTTCGCGCTGGCGTTCGCCTTCTTCCTCTCTCTGTATTCCCTCCGCTGAGTCCCGTGAAACGCCTGTTCTCGTCCCTTCTCGGCCTGGTGCTGGCCGCAGGCCTGGCCTTCGGCCTCGGCGGCTGCGTCACCACCGGCCTGCCCGTGGCCGCCAGCAGCCCCTGGCATCCTGTCGCCCTCGACACCCGCTCCAATCCCCTCGACCTGGCGTTCACCGACGACAAGCACGGCTTCCTGGTGGGCAGTAACCGCCTGATCCTCGAAACCGAGGATGCCGGCGCCAGCTGGGAACCCCGCTCCCTCGCCCTGCCTGAAGACGAGAACTTCCGCCTGCTCAGCATCGACTTCACAGGCAAGGAGGGCTGGATCGCCGGCCAGCCCGGCCTGCTGCTGCACAGCACCGATGGGGGCCAGAACTGGGAGCGCCTGCTGCTCGACACCAAGCTGCCCGGCGATCCTTACCTGATCACGGCCCTGGCCCGCGGCAAGGCCGAGCTGGCCACCACCGTCGGCGCCATCTACCGCACCGTTGATGGCGGCGGCAGCTGGCAGGCCGAGGTGAGCGATGCCGCCGGTGCCGTGCGCGACCTGCGGCGAGCGCCCGACGGCCGGTACGTGAGCGTCTCGAGCCTGGGCAACTTCTTCGCCACCTGGGAGCCGGGCCAGAGCACCTGGCAGCCCCACCAGCGCATCAGCAGCCAACGGTTGCAGAGCATGGGCTTCCAGCCCGACGGCAAGCTCTGGATGGTGACCCGCGGCGCCCAGCTGCGCTTCAACCCCGATGCGGCCGATGTCGAGGCCTGGAGCAAGCCGGTGATCCCGATCACCAATGGCTACGGCTACCTCGACATGGCCTGGGATCCCAAGGGCGCCATCTGGGCCGGCGGAGGCAGCGGCACCCTGCTGGTGAGCCAGGATGGCGGCTCCAGCTGGCAACGGGATCCCCTGGGGGGCTCCCAGCCCACGAACTTCACCCGGATCGTCTTCGAGGGCGATGACAAGGGCTTCCTGCTGGGCGAACGGGGCAATCTGCTGCGCTGGGTGGGCTGAGACACCGGCGCCCCCTCATGCATCCCTGTGTAACCAACCCGCTTGAGAGCACGCTCCGCCCCACCCCCAAGCCCTAGGATCAACCAGCTGAATTGCCCGCTGCTATGGCTGCCGGCTCCACCGGAGAACGTCCGTTCTTCGAGATTATTACGAGCATCCGTTACTGGGTGATCCACGCCGTCACACTGCCGGCGATCTTTCTGGCGGGCTTCCTGTTCGTCTCCACCGGTCTGGCTTACGACGCCTTCGGCACGCCTCGCCCCGACGCCTACTTCCAGGCCCAGGAAGCCAAGGCGCCCGTGGTGAGTCAGCGGTACGAAGGCAAGAGCCAGCTCGACCTGCGCTTGCAATAAGCCATGACCCAGTCACCGAGCACCACGCCCCGCAACTATCCGATCTTCACGGTCCGCTGGTTGTCGTTGCATGCGCTGGGGATCCCCACGGTCTTTTTCCTGGGTGCCCTGGCGGCCATGCAGTTCGTCCGCCGCTGAACACCGCCATGCAGCGCAATCCCAACCCGAACAACCTGCCCGTCGAACTGAACCGCACCAGCCTCTACCTGGGGCTGCTGTTCGTGTTCGTCATTGGTGTGCTGTTCACCAGCTATTTCTTCAACTGATCGGGAGACACAGCCATGAGCGGCAAGAAATCGAGTTTGCCTGACGGTCGTTTACCCGACCGCCTTCCCGATGGCCGACCGGCCGTGGCCTGGAAGAGCCGCTGGACCGAAGGGGTTCTCCCCCTCTGGCTCGTGGCCACGGCCGGCGGCATCGCCGTCATCTTCGTAGTGGGCCTGTTCTTCTACGGCTCCTACGTCGGCGTCGGTTCGGCCTGATCCACAGACTCTTCACCAGACACCAGGGCCCCGATGGGCCCTTTTTTTATGGCGGATACCACAAGCTGTACTGGCTCAGACCCGGTAATACTCGCGATACCAGCTGGCGAAATGGCCGATCCCTACCTCCAGCGGGGTGTGGGGCGCGAAGCCCACCCAGGCCTCCAGGGCTGACGCCTCGGCGGCGGTGGCGGCCACATCCCCGGGTTGCATCGGCTCGAACTGACGGATGGCCTTGACGCCCAGGGCGTCTTCGAGCACCTCGATGAAACGCAGCAGGGGGGTGGGCTGGCTGTTGCCGATGTTGAACAGCCGGTGGGGAGCCGCCGCCGTGGCCGGATTCGGATCCAGCGGATCGAAGGCCGGGTCCGCGCTGGCCGGCTTGTCGAGGCAGCGGATCACCCCCTCGACGATGTCATCGATGTAGGTGAAGTCACGCTCCATGCGGCCGTGGTTGAACACCCGGATCGGCTCGCCGGCGAGGATCGCCTTGGCGAAGAGCATCGGCGCCATGTCGGGCCGCCCCCAGGGACCGTAGACGGTGAAAAAGCGCAGACCCGTGGCCGGCAGCCCGTAGAGATGGCTGTAGGTGTGAGCCATCAACTCATTGGCCTTCTTGGTGGCCGCATACAGGCTCACCGGATGATTCACCGGATGCTGCTCCGAAAAGGGCATGCGCCGGTTGCCGCCATACACCGAGCTGCTGGAGGCATAGACCAGGTGTTCCACACCATGGTGGCGGCAACCCTCGAGGATGTTCCCGAAGCCCACCAGGTTGCTCTGGATGTAAGCCGAGGGGTTCTCGATCGAATAGCGAACTCCAGCCTGGGCAGCGAGGTGGATCACCGCGCGGGGGCGTTCGGAGGCGAAGAGCCCGGCGAGGGCGTCACCGTTCTCCAGATCCAGCTGGTGAAAGCGAAAGTCACCCTGAGCTGAGACGGCAAAGGCTTCGTTCCGCTCCAACCGTGCCTGCTTGAGAGCCGGATCGTAATAGGCGTTGAGGTTATCGAGACCCACCACCTGCTCTCCTCGCTCCAGCATTCTCTGGCAAACGGCAGCACCAATGAAGCCGGCAGCACCAGTGACGAGAACGGGATCGCTCACTCTTCGTAGGCCATCAACATTGCGAACAGGAAATCAACACCAGGTATGGCTGGGGGAGCGATCAACAGCGGAACAGCAAGAGAAGCACGTGCGGCTCAAAAGACCGCCAGTTCAAACCCCATATCTCCGGGCACCGCCAACGCAACCTCATCAGTACACCACCAAATTTACTCAAGGATCAAGGTGTCCAAGCCAACCCAGCGCAAATGAATGCACTCACTCCGCATCCTCACCATGAGGGACCAAAGCCAAGGGAAACCAAGCCTCTGGTGGA
Organism: Synechococcus sp. UW140; assembly: GCA_943369245.1. Classification (GTDB taxonomy): domain Bacteria; phylum Cyanobacteriota; class Cyanobacteriia; order PCC-6307; family Cyanobiaceae; genus Regnicoccus_A. Next base: position 18,089 of record CALRMN020000010.1, read on the forward strand.
TGAGGCTGGGGCGGGCGCTCATGGATGGCGAACCTGGTTGGCTGAGCCTGTGAACGAATGTCGTCAGTCTGTTGAGACAGTGACAGAAGCAGACGGCAAAGAAATACTCGCAAAAACATAGGAGCATAAAATGCAGCCAAGCTCGCCCAGGCGCCGGAAGCATTAAGCCGCCAGACTAATCATGGTGATTACAAAATGATCCAAAGTACGACTCCAAAAGCAGGATGCACCTCTGCCACGGGCTAAGCAGAGGCACCGAGCAGCCCATAGGGCGCTCGATGCCTATACGAGCTCTTCCCGAAATCTGATTATCTAGATGGTTTTCGACTTGAGCTAACCCTGCTGATCGCTTTCAAGCATAATGCACCGTCAACAGGGCAGAGTTCATCACTTAGTCAACACCTCAGTGATGGCAGGAAAGCTCGACTTCAAAAGCAATCCGGACTTAGGCCCCTCATGAATGTGTGCCTGGGAGTCGGGAATGCCACCTCCAAGCGTGCTCTACAATTAATTCTAGAGCAGTGTATTGTGGGCACCAACCAAGATCAGTGCATGCCTTATTGGCTATTGCCACCAAAGCGGGGGGATCGCCAGGTCGACGAGGTGCAGGATGCACAGCGACGGGGCATTTGGCGACAAGACAGGCAGTATCAAGGACCTCTTGAACAGAATAACCGACGCCATTACCCAAATTGTAGACTTCGGGAGTGCAGGCTGCGCCTGGAGGCAGATCGAGAAGCCGCTTCAAGCCCAGCACATGGGCATCCGCCAGGTCACAAACATGGATGTAGTCCCGGATGCAGGTTCCATCCGGGGTGGGATAGTTGTCTCCATACACCTCCACACCTGAACGCCGCCCCGCCAGCGCTTCCAGCACCAGCGGAATCAGATGGGTTTCCGGCGTGTGGTCCTCTCCAAGATCTCCCGCGGGATCAGCACCGGCGGCGTTGAAATAGCGGAAGATCACGCTGGGCAATCCATAGGCCGCAGCGAAGTCGGTGAGGAGCTGCTCCACCATCCACTTGCTGCGGCCGTAGGGGTTGATCGGCCGCTGGGGTGTGTCTTCGGTGATCGGAACCGTGTCGGGGATGCCGTAGGTGGCACAGGTGGAGGAGAACACGATCGGGATCGCGGGCCCCGTACCCGCCCGCACCGGCTCCACCAGGGCTTCGAGCAGGGTGAGAGAATCGGCCAGATTGTTGCGGTAGTACTTGGCTGGATCCTGCACGGATTCGCCCACGTAGGCATAGGCCGCGAAATGGAGCACAGCCTGCACCGGTTCACCGCCGCAGGCGGGATGGCTGCCGCTCAGCAACTGATCGAGCAGGGGCCTGTCACCCACCTGACCCACCACCATGGGCACAGCCAGCACCTCCTCAACAATGTGACGGTGTCCATAGACCAGGTTGTCGAGCACGATCGGTCGGAAGCCGGCCTTCTGCAGGGCCCGAACGGTGTGGCTGCCGATGTAGCCCGCTCCGCCGGTGACGAGCAGGGTCATCGGCCCAGCTCCAGGCAGGAGCGGAAGTAGTCGATGGTGGGACCCAGTCCCTCTTCCAGCGGAACCTTGGGCTCCCAGCCCAGCTGCTGACGGGCGAGGTCGATCAGCGGCTGGCGCTGCAGGGGATCATCCTGAGGCAGAGGCAGGTAGGTCAGAGGCAGATCAGGGTTGATGCGCTCAAGCACCAACTCCGCCAGCTGCCGGATCGTGAATTCACCAGGATTGCCGATGTTGATGGGGCCGCTGTGGTTGCCGTGCATCAGGCGGATCAGACCTTCCACCAGATCATCCACATAACAGAAACTGCGGGTCTGGCTGCCATCTCCGTAGAGAGTCAGAGGCTGACCGCGCAGCGCCTGCACGATGAAGTTGCTCACCACCCGGCCGTCGTCCGGGAACATGCGCGGCCCGTAGGTGTTGAAGATGCGCACCACACGGATTTCCGTGCCATGCATGCGCTGATAGTCGAAGCAGAGCGCTTCGGCGATGCGCTTGCCCTCGTCGTAACAGGAACGAATCCCGATTGGATTCACCGAACCTCTGTAGCTCTCGGGCTGGGGATGCACCTCGGGGTCGCCATAGACCTCACTGGTGCTGGCCAGCAGCAAGCGTGCCCCTACACGCCGGGCCAGGCCCAGCATGTTGTAGGTGCCCAGAAAGCTGGTCTTGGCAGTCTTGATCGGGTTCGACTGGTAATGACGGGGTGAAGCCGGACAAGCCAGATGCCAGATCCGGTCCACCTCCAGTCGGATCGGTTCAGTGACATCGTGGCGAATCAGCTCGAAGCGGGGATCACCAATCCATCGGGCCACATTGACTTTACTTCCGGTGTAATAGTTGTCAAGGCAAATCACCTCTTCACCGGCTTCCATCAACCGATCGACAAGGGTGGAGCCGACAAAACCGGCACCACCTGTCACGAGATTGCGCATGATTGGTGTGCTCATTGCTCAACCTTCCCCGATGCGCCAGACATTTAAACCAGCGGCTCGAGCCGCTTCGGCATCAGTAATGGCACGCACATCAAATAGCCAGGCTGGCCGTCGCATGTGGGAGGAAATCTCGGTCCAGTTGATCTCACGAAAGTGGGCCCATTCCGTCAGAACGATCACGGCATCAGCTCCCTTCGCGGCGTCCGGAACCGACGTTGACGACTCCCATCTGCCATCAACCCCAAGGGCGACTCCAGAGGCCATGGCCGGGCAGCCCAGATCTCTGGCGATCTGGCCAGGGTCCACCTTCGGGTCATGAATGCAGAGGTGGGCACCCTCCTCCAACAGATCGCGGCAGATGCCGATGGCTGGTGATTCTCTGGTGTCGTTGGTATCAGCTTTGAAGGCGAAGCCGAGAACTGCCAGGCGCTTGCCACTCACGGTGCCGAACAGACGACTCACCACCAGCCTCGCGATCCGCTGCTGCTGCCAGCTGTTGAGATCCACCACCTGCTCCCAGTAATGGGCGGCCTGCTCCAGTCCGTAGTGACGGCAGAGATAGACCAGGTTGAGGATGTCTTTGCGAAAGCAACTGCCGCCGAAGCCCGGGCCGGCCGAGAGGAACTTCGGCCCCAGTCGTGTATCGGCACCGATGGCCCGTGCCACCTCCTTCACATCCGCTCCGGTGACTTCACAGAGTGCACCGATGGCATTGATGGAGGAAATCCGCTGGGCCAGGAAGGCATTAGCCGTGAGCTTGGAGAGTTCACTGCTCCAGAGGTTGGTTCGCAGGATCCGCTCCGGCTTCACCCAGTGCTGATAAATCATCGCCAGGGCTTCGATCGCGTCCGGATCTTCGCCGCCGATCAGCACGCGATCAGGATCTTCGAGATCGGGGATAGCTGTGCCCTCGGCCAGGAACTCGGGGTTGGAGAGCACCGAGAACGTCTTGGACGACCCATCTCCCTCCACTTGGGACGCGCTGAGAATTTCCTTGATCGCTTCGGCGGTTCTCACCGGCAGGGTGCTCTTCTCCACCACGATCGTGTGGCCCTTGGCCTGTGCCGCCACCGTGCGGGCCGAGGCCTCGATCCAGCGCAGGTCGGAGGCTTGGCCAGCCCCCAGTCCCCGGGTCTTGGTGGGTGTGTTGACCGAGAGAAACACCATGTCGGCGTCGGCGATGACCCCATTCACTTCGGTGGTGAAGTGCAGGTTGCGCCCTCGGCGTCGGCCCACCACATCCGCCAGGCCAGGCTCATACACCGGCAGTCGGCTCAGATCCTCGTCGTTCCAGGCGGCGATGCGCTCGGCGTTGAGGTCCACGAGTGTGACCTGGATCTGAGGGCAGCGATCCGCGATCACCGCCATGGTGGGCCCTCCCACATAGCCCGCGCCGATGCAGCAGATGCGACGGACCGATGTGATGCCACCCATAGGGTCGCTGAAGGCAGAATGCCGCAAAATTCTTTCACCCTACTCAGATGATCGGCTCAGCCTCTAATCGGAGCAGGCTCCGTCACAGGCCAATGGCCGCTGGGGCAACAATTGGTTAAGGTTTTCATCAATTCTTCCGACGAAAGTCGTTGCTCCTCCCCGGCCGCACGCAGCGGCTTGAGCAGCACCACCCCCTCCTCGGCTTCCCCCTCGCCGATCAGCACGGCCCACCTGGCTCCTGAGCGGTCGGCTCGCCGGAGCTGCTTGCCGAAGGCGGACCCCGTGAGATCAAGCTCCACCATCTGGCCTGCCTGCCGCAGTTGGCGGGAGAGCACCAGCGCCTGGCGTTCGGCCTCTTCGCCGCGGCTCACCACATACACATCCGCCACGGCCTCCAGGGGGAGGGCACCCGCTGCCGCATCCCGTTGGGCACACAGCAGCACCAGCCTCTCCATCCCGATCGCCCAGCCGATCGCCGCTGTCGGAGCCCCGCCCAGCTGCTCGATCAGGCCGTCGTAGCGACCACCTCCGCAGACGGTGGCCTGCGCCCCGAGCTGGCTGCTGGTGATCTCGAAAGCGGTGTGGGTGTAGTAATCGAGACCCCGCACCAGACGGGGATTGAGCTGATAGGGAATCCCAAGGGCTTCGAGGCAGCGGCACACCGCCTCGAAGCGCGCGCGGCTGGCGTCGCTCAGGCTGTCGATCAGCAGCGGTGCCTCGGTCAGCAGGGACTGGGTCCCGGCGTTCTTGCTGTCGAGGATGCGCAGGGGATTGGTCGTGATCCGCTCCTTCGAATCAGCATCAAGCTCTCCCTGGCGCTGCTGCAGCCAGCTCACCAGTGTGGTGCGATAGGCGGCGCGATCGGCGGGATCACCGAGGGAATTGAGCTCCAGGGCCAGTCCACTGACCCCCAGCTCGCAGAGCAGGTCCCAGGCGATCGCGATCGCCTCAGCATCGCTGCGGGGATCGGCAAATCCCAGGAACTCGATCCCCGCCTGGTGGAACTGGCGCTGCCGCCCGGCCTGGGGACGTTCATAGCGGAACATCGGCCCGGTGTACCAGAGGCGCTGGGGCCCCTGGCTGAGCAGGCCATGCTGCAGCGCGGCGCGCACCACCGAGGCGGTGCCCTCGGGGCGCAGGGTGCAACTGCGCTCCCCACGGTCCAGGAAGGTGTACATCTCCTTACCCACCACATCGGTGGCTTCGCCGATGCCGCGGGCGAACAGCTCGGTGACCTCCAGTAACGGCGTGCGGATCTCCCTCAGACCGGCCCGCCGGAACTGTGAGCGGGCCAGCTCCTCCACGTGCTGCCACAGCGGCATCTGATCCGGCAGCAGATCCACCATGCCCCGAAGGCTCTGCAGCTTCTCCACACCCGCGCTTCTCACTGGCTCACAGTTTGCGGGATCGGGGGGTGCTCAGGGCGGGGGCATGGCCTGAGGCAGCGAACCGACGGGGGACAGGGTGGGGGTCGCACGGCCAACGGAGGGCCGGAGTGGGAGGCCGCTGTTGGGACCCATGGGGACGTGAAGGAGCACGAAGAAGGTGGGCGGCAGGCCGAGAACCACACCTCGGACCACCCGGTTCGAGTTGAACAAATCCCCGTTGTTCATCAGCCGAGTTCTCCTGGCGCACCGCGTCATGTGAGCGAGTTTTAAAGGCAACCCGACGAGATTGGGCCTGTTCGAGCCGGCATCGTCATGGGTCTTGAACACTCCTCGTGACGACGGCGTGATTCACCACCCATCGCGCCATAAAACCGTAGACCTGTGAGCAGTGAACTACCCGATTATGGGTAGCTTTAATGTCAACGAACGCCCAGCCATTTGTGGCTCTGCAGGCTGAGGCGCCACGCCGGATGGTGCCGCACGTGATTAATCGCCAGCTCCTGACCCGCAGCGCTCCCCCAGCCGGGCTGCAGCAGCAGCTGCGGGCTAGCGGCACCAGCGCCATGGCCCTTCGCATCAGAGGTGCGAGCGTCCTGGGCGGCGGCGGCCATCGCTTCGGCAAAGAGCAGGTCCTCCGGGCCGTGGATCACCACCTTGAGCTCGTCGCAGGCAGCCAGCAGTTCAGCGGTGGGGGGCTGGTGGGCCTTGGGGGAGAGGCAGATCCAGTCGAAGCGGCCGCTGAGCTGATCGATACCGCTGGTCTCCAGGTGCAGGGGCAGGGGGCGATCGGCGGCCCGCAGGGCGGCGCAGAGGTCTGTGAGGTCGTGGTGCAGTGGCTCACCGCCGGTGATTACCACAAAGGCCGCGCCCGTGGCGGCGGCAGCTTCGACTTCAGCAGCCAGGGCACCAACGGTCTGGCTGGGATGGACCGCCTCGGGCCAGGAGTGCTTGGTGTCACACCAGCTGCAGCCCACACGGCAGCCCCCCAGCCGAATGAAGAAGGCGCTGCGGCCGCCGTGGATGCCCTCGCCCTGCAGGGAGTGGAAGGTTTCCACCACCGGAAGGTCCCAAGCCATGGGCCGCTCCACTTGGCCTCGTGCGCGCTCAGCCTGGAACCCTAAGCAACCCATCCGTCAACAATGGTCCGCACCACCGCCCGCCCCTAACTTTGGTTCATTAGCGCCTTGGTCGTTTGCCTTCCGAACCGTGGCTGACCCCCGCCGTGGTGTCTCAGCTGGCCCGCCACAATCTTGCTCCGGCCCCTGCTTAAGCAGCAGGTGCTGGCCGAGCTGGCGGCGGGATTCCCCTTGTCGGAGCAAGAGCGGCAGGAACGCTTCGAGGCCCTACGGAGGGAGCGGGGCCTGGAGCAGCCTGATGCCCTGGCCCGCTTCCTGGCCGCGAACCTGCTGCGGGAGGAGAATCTGCGGGCTTTGGCCGAGCAGCCCCTGCAACTGCAGCGGGCCATGGAGGCGCGCTTCCTGGCCCGGGCGGGTGCCCGCTTCCTGAGCCGCAAGCCCCAGCTTGATCGCATCGTCTACAGCCTGCTGCGCGTGCGGGATCCGGGGCTGGCCCGGGAGCTCTACCTGCGCATTGCCGAGGGCGAGGCCGACTTCAGTGAGCTGGCGGCCCGCTATGCCGAGGGTCCTGAGAAGAAGTCCCGCGGCATCGTCGGTCCCGTTCCCCTGAGCCAGGCCCACCCCAAGTTGCTGGAGCGACTGCGAACCGCATCAGTGGGGGCGCTGCTGGAGCCGTTCCAGGTGGAGACCTGGTGGCTGGTGGTGCGCCTCGAAAGCCTGACCGACGCCAGCCTCGATGAGGCCACCCGCAGGCAGATGGCAGCTGAACTTCTCGAGGAATGGGCAGAGGAGCAGGTGGTTCAGCGGCTGGCCGGGCTGGCCCAGGAGCAGGAGGGTGAACCTGCGTTGGCGGCGCCCCAGCCTGGCGCTGCTCCGGTGGGCCGATGACCGCAGCCCCCTCCCTGGCGGCCCTGCTGGGCCATCCCGCCTTTGCGCAGCTCTCCACCGCCGGCCGCGCCCTTCTGGAGGGCCAGGCCCGACTTAACCGTTACGCCCTCGGGCAGTCCCTTTCCAACGCTGCGCTGATCCCCAGCGAGATCCTGTTGCTGCTGGAGGGAGAGGCACGGCTGCTGGTGCGCGAGGGTGGCCGCCTGCTCACGCTCCTGAAGCTGCGCCCCGGCGATTTTGTCGGCCTGGCCTCGCTGCTGCGGGCGACCCCCTGTGAGGAGGTCAGCGCCGCCGAGCCCGTGCTGGCCGCCGCCTTGAGCGATGCCCTGGTGCTGCAGTTGCTGCATAGCGAGCCCAGCTTCGCTGCCTGGTGCGCCGCTCAGCTGTTCAGCGCCGAACTGTCGGCACTGCTGCAGGAGCTGCGCCGCCAGCACCCTCAGACCCGCCTCACCCTGGTGGAGCAGTTCGAGCGGATCCGGCCCGAAGCCTGGCTGGTGGCCCCCAGCCAGGAGGTGCTGGCGCTGCTGAACGCCGATCAGCTCCTGCTGGTCTCCAGCAACAACATCGAGCGCCATCCGATCGGGAGCCGCCTGGATCCCGCCGCCGGGGTGCCACAGGCCCTGCCGCCGCTGCCGCCCCGGTTGATCGCTCTGCCCCGGGCCCTGGAGGCGGAGATCGGGACGGCGCCCGTTCTGGAGGCCGAGCTGCTCGATGCGGAAGGGGCCTTGGTGAGCGCCAGTTCCTCCGCCCTGGCCGGTCCGCCCCTGGCCTCGGGCCTCGATCTGGGCCAGCGGGACCGCCCGGTCTTCAGGCTGCTGCGCGGCAACGGACCGTTGGAAGAACCCCTCGCCTGCTTCCAGATGCTGGCGTCAGAGCTGCGGTTGCCCTTCCGTCGTGACGCGATCGAGAAGATCCTGCGCGATGTCCTGCGCCGCGGCCAGACCCCCGACCTGCAGCTCTGCGGCAACCTGGCCGCGATGATGGGCCTGCATGTGAGCGGGGTGCGCGTGCCGGCCTCCCAGGGCACGCGGCTGATGACTCCGGCCCTGATCCCCTGGCAGGGGGGGGTTGCCCTGGTGCGCTCCAGCAACGCCCGCGGCCTGCTGCTGGCCTCGCCCCGGGAGGGCTGGGTGGAGCTGCCACCAGGCCGTCTCACGGAAGTCTTCCCCGAGGGCATCGATCTGCTGCTGGTGGAGCGCAGCAGCGCCACGCCGGAGCAGAAGTTCGGCTTCGGCTGGTTCTGGCCCGCCCTGAGCCGCTACCGCGGCATCCTCTTCCAGGTGCTGCTGGCCTCGTTCGTCGTTCAGCTGTTCAGCCTGGCCAACCCCCTGCTGATCCAGGTGATCATCGACAAGGTGATTCATCAACGCAGCCTCGACACCCTGCAGGTGCTCGGCTTCGCCCTGGTGGTGGTCACCTTGATGGAAGGGGTGATCGGCTCGTTGCGCACCTTCCTGTTCACCGAAACCACCAACCGCCTCGACATGCGGCTCGGTGCAGAAGTGATCGATCACCTGCTGCGGCTGCCCCTGGGCTATTTCGATCGCCGCCCGGTGGGGGAACTGGGCACCCGAATCGCGGAGCTGGAGAAGATCCGCAACTTCCTCACCGGCCAGGCCCTGACAACCCTGCTCGATGCGGCGTTCTCCGTCATCTACATCGTGGTGATGGTGTTCTACAGCTGGCTGCTCACGCTGATCGCCCTCTGTGTGGTGCCGATCCAGGTGCTGCTTACCGTGCTGGGAGCACCCTTGTTCCGGCGTCAGTATCGCGACGCCGCCCAGGAGAACGCGCGTACCCAGAGCCACCTGGTGGAGGTGCTCAGCGGCATCCAGACCGTGAAGGCCCAGAACGTGGAGATGATCAGCCGCTGGAAATGGCAGGACCTCTACGCCAAGTACATCAACCGAAGCTTCGAGAAGACGATCACCGGCACGGCCCTCAACGAGACCAGCCAGGTGCTCCAGAAGCTCTCCCAGCTGCTGGTGCTGTGGGTGGGCACCACCTTGGTGCTCAAGGGGGAGCTCACCCTGGGTCAGCTGATCGCCTTCCGCATCATCAGCGGTTATGTCACGCAGCCGCTACTTCGGCTTTCCTCGATCTGGCAGACGATCCAGGAGCTGAAGGTGTCCTTCGAGCGGTTGGCGGATGTGGTCGACACTCCGGAGGAATCCGACGACGCCGACAAGCAGAAGATCCCCCTGCCCCCGATTGATGGGGAGATCCGCTTCGACGACGTGAGCTTCAGCTTCCAGAGCGGGACCCCGTCGGTGCTCAGCCACATCGATCTGTCGATCCCCGCCGGCACCTTCGTGGGCGTGGTGGGTCAGAGCGGCAGCGGCAAGAGCACGCTCACCAAGCTGCTCTCGCGCCTCTATTCCCCCCAGAGCGGCCGGATCCTGATCGATGGCCACGACATCGACAAAGTTGAGCTGTATTCCCTGCGGCGCCAGATCGGCATCGTGCCCCAGGATCCGCTGTTGTTCTCCGGCAGCGTGGCCGAGAACATCGCCCTCACCGACCCCGATGCAAGCAGCGACGCAATCGTGGCGGCGGCCCGGCTGGCCTGTGCCCACGACTTCATCATGGAATTGCCGGCCGGCTACAGCACCAACGTCGGCGAACGCGGGGCGAGCCTCTCGGGAGGCCAGCGCCAGCGCATCGCCCTGGCCCGCACGCTGCTGAGCCGCCCCAAGCTGCTGGTGCTCGATGAGGCCACCAGCGCCCTGGATTACGCCACCGAGCGCCAGGTGTTCGACAACCTGATCGAGAACGTGAAGCACGCCACGGTGTTCTTCATCACCCACCGGCTTTCCACGATCCGGCGGGTGGATCGGATCGTGATGCTTCACCAGGGCGCGGTGGTCGAGAGCGGTACCCACGATGAACTGATGGCCCTACGGGGCCGCTACTACGCCCTTGTCCAGCAGCAGGAGGACGACTGATGGCCGCCCATGACAAGCCCGGCGCGATCGTGCGCGCCGCCCAGAGCGCCATCGAACGGCGGGTGCAGAGCAGCCATGAGGAGCTGGCGCTGCAGCAGTCGCGCTTTCTGGCCCGCACGCTCACCTGGACCCTGATTGGTTGCACGGGTCTGGCAGTGGCCTGGCTGGCCCTGGCGAAGACGGAGGAAGTGGTTGTGGCCCCCGGCAAGTTGGAGCCGATCGGCAACGTGAAGGTGGTGCAGATGCCCGTGGGCGGTGTGCTCGACACCATGCTCGTCAAGGACGGTGAACGCGTGAAGAGTGGCCAGGTGCTCTTGCGTCTCGACAACGAGGCCACCCTCGATCGCCAGCGCAGCCTGATCCTGACCATCGCCGCCAAGGAGGAGCAGCTGCGGCTCAAGACGGTGGAGCTGGCCCGCTACCTCAACCTCAATGACACCGAGCAGGGGGTGCTGAGCCGCAACCGCAATCTGGAGCAGGAGATCCTCGATCGCCTCGAATCCCTGCAGAAGCAGGGGGCCACGGCCGAACTCCAGTTCTTGCAGCAGCGCAACAAGGTCAAGGAGGTGCAGGGCGAACTCGACAAGACCCGGGTGGATCGCCTGCGCCAGAGCGCGATCGTGGAGCAGGCGATCGAGCAGCTCAAGGGCGAACTGGCGGATCTCGGTAGCAAGCTCACCGAGCTGAGGGTGAACATCCGCTACCAGGACATCCGTTCTCCCGTGGACGGGGTGGTGTTCGACCTCAAGCCCACGGGTCCCGGCTTCGTGGCCCAGGGCAGCGAACCGATCATGAAGATCGTGCCCTACGCCAATCTGCTGGCCAAGGTGGAGATCCCCAGCGACAAGATCGGCTTCGTGCGCGTCGGCAAGCTCGCGGAGATCAGCATTGACTCCTTCCCCTCCTCCGATTTCGGCGTGATCGAGGGCACGGTCAAGGAAATCGGCTCCGATGCCCTGCCTCCCGACCAGCTCAAGCAGACTTACCGCTTCCCGGCCCAGATCCAGCTCTCAAGGCAAACCTTGAAGCTCAAGTCCGGACAGGTGCTGCCGTTGCAGGTGGGCATGTCGCTGACCGCGAACATCAAGCTGCGCAAGGTGACCTACCTGCAACTGTTGCTCTCCGACTTCAAGGACAAAACCGACTCTCTCAGGAAGATCTGAGCCCTCAGGTGCTGCGCACCGTGCTGCTGCGCGAGAAGGCCTCCTCCGGCGACGAGGGCAGCCGCTTCTGGGCGGCTTCGATCAGCCCCCGGAACAGGGGGTGGGGCTTGCCGGGTCGCGAGAGGAACTCTGGGTGGTACTGGCAGGCCGTGAAGAAGGGGTGGCCCTCCAGTTCGATCAGCTCCACCAGGCGGCCATCGGGCGAGGTGCCACTGATGGTGTAACCCGCTGCCTGGAAAAGGTTGCGGTAGGCATTGTTGAACTCGTAGCGGTGGCGGTGGCGTTCGTAGACCACCTCCTCCCCATACAGGCTGGCGGCCATGGTGCCCGCCGTCAGCCGGCAGGGGTAGACCCCGAGGCGCATCGTGCCACCCAGATCGATCACATCCTGCTGCTCCGGCAGCAGGTGGATCACCGGGTGCACGCTGTCGGCATCGAGCTCGGCGCTGGTGGCACCCGCCAGACCGGCGAGGTTGCGTGCCCACTCGATCACCGCGCACTGCATACCGAGGCAGAGACCCAGGAAGGGCACCCGCTCTTCGCGGGCCCAGCGGATCGCCGCCACCTTGCCATCCACACCCCGATGCCCGAAGCCGCCCGGAACCACCACGGCATCCATGCCGCGCAGCAGCGCTTCGGCGCCCTGGGTCTCGATCTGCTCGGCGGAGATCCAGTGCAGGTCGAGGCTGGCATCCCGGTCGATGCAGGCGTGGCGCAGGGCCTCCACCACCGAGAGATAGGCGTCGTTGAGCTGCACGTACTTGCCCACCAGCGCCACCTTCACCGCCGGACCGGGGTTGCGCAGCTTCTGCACCAGGGCCTCCCAACGCTCCATGTCGCTGTCGTGATCCTCCAGACCCAGCACCTCAAGCACCTGCCGGCAGAGGCCCTCCCGCTCAAGGGCGATCGGCACCGCATAGATGCTGTCGGCATCGCGGGCGGGGATCACCGCTTCGCGCTGGACGCCGCAGAAGCCGCCGATCTTGGCCTTGAGCTCCTCACTGATCGGCCTGTCGCAGCGGCAGACCAGCAGATCGGGCTGGATGCCGATCGAGCGCAGCTCCTTGACCGAGTGCTGGGTGGGCTTGGTCTTGATCTCCCCGGAGGTGCCGATGTAGGGCAGCAGAGTGACGTGCACGTAGGCCAGATCGTGGCGGCCCACATCACCGCGGAACTCACGGATGGCCTCCAGGAACGGCAGCGATTCGATGTCGCCCACCGTGCCGCCGATCTCGGTGATGACCACATCCACGCCGCTGTCGGCAGCCACCCGGTGGATGCGTTCGCGGATCTCGCCGGTGATGTGGGGGATCACCTGCACGGTGCCACCGTTGTAGTCACCGCGGCGCTCCTTGTTGATCACCGACTGGTAGATCGAGCCGGTGGTCACGCTGTTGAGGCGTGACATGGCGGTGTCGGTGAAGCGCTCGTAGTGGCCCAGGTCCAGGTCGGTCTCGGCTCCGTCCTGGGTGACGAACACCTCCCCGTGCTGATACGGGCTCATCGTGCCCGGATCCACATTCAGATAAGGATCGAGCTTGAGAATCGAGACGCTGTAGCCCCGGGATTTGAGCAGCCGCCCCAGGCTCGCGGCCACGATCCCCTTGCCGATGCTCGAGACCACACCGCCGGTGACGAAGACGAATTTCGCCATGGGCGGAGGGCGGGCATGGGCGGACACATCAATCTATCGAGCCTGCCCTCCCCGGAGCGCGGCCACGGCTACGGCCAGGGGCTCCCGGCTCAGGCGTCGAGCAGGCTGCGCAGCATCCAGGCGGTCTTCTCGTGGATCTGCAGCCGCTGGGTGAGCAGGTCGGCGGTGGGCTCATCACCGGCTTCCGCCACCAGGGGGAAGAGACTGCGCGCTGTGCGGGCCACGGCTTCATGGCCCATCACCAGTTCGCGCACCATCTCCAGAGCCGGTGGCTGACCCTGGGTTTCAGGAATCGAGGAGAGGGCCGCGAAGCGGGCACCGCCGAAGGGGGCCGGACAGCCCAGGGCCCGGATCCGTTCGGCGATCACATCGAGGGCCATCCAGAGTTCGGTGTACTGCTCCATGAACATCAGGTGGAGCGTGTTGAACATCGGACCGGTCACGTTCCAGTGGAAGCCGTGGGTCTTGCCGTAGAGGACGTAGCTGTCGGCCAGCACCCGGCCGAGACCGGCCGCGATCTGCTGGCGCTGGTCATCGGAGATGCCGATGTCGATCGGAGGGGCAGTGATGGGAGGGACGCTGCTCACGGAACCAGGTCGGAATGAATTCGGTCTAGCCCAGCGCCGGCTCAGCCGTCGAGGCTGGCGAGGTAGCCGTGCACTCGGCCGCGGCGGGCCGGCTGGCGCAGCTTGTGCAGGGCCCGCGTTTCGATCTGGCGCACCCGCTCCCGCGAGAGCTGCATCCCCTCGCCGATCTGGGCCAGGGTGCGGGGGGTGTCGTCACTGAGGCCGAAGCGCAGGCGGATCACCTCGGCCTCCCGCTGGCTGAGTTCATCGAGCAGGGCGTCAAGGTCGCTGTGCAGCTGCTGGCGGGTGAGGCTCTGCTCGGGGGTGTCGGTGGTGGCTTCCAGCAGGTCCCCCAGGGGGGTGTCCTGCTCGCTGCCCACCCTGGCCTCCAGGGAGATCGAGCGGGGCACTCGCAGCAGGGTGAGACGCACGGCATCCTGGCTCCACTGCAGGGACTCGGCCAGCTCGGCGAGGGTGGCGGTGCGGCCATGGTCGCAGGCGAACTGGCGCTGGGCCTTCTTGATCCGGTTCAGCTTCTCGGTGACGTGGACCGGCAGGCGAATGGTGCGGCTCTGGGTGGCGATCGCCCGGGTGACGCCCTGGCGAATCCACCAGTAGGCGTAGGTGCTGAAGCGGAAGCCACGGGTGGGGTCGTACTTCTCCACCGCCCGCTCCAGACCGAGGGTGCCCTCCTGAACCAGATCGAGCAGCTCCACGCCCCGTTTCTGGTACTTCTTGGCCACGGCCACCACCAGGCGCAGGTTGGCCTGGATCATGCGGTCGCGGGCCCGGCGGCCGCGCAACAGCCGTTGCTGGAGATCGCCGAGGCTGAGCCCCAGGCAAGCGGCCCAGGTTCTGTGGCCCTCCTGCAGGAGGGCCCGCAGCTCAGGCAGGGGCAGGTCGCAGGCTTCCGCCCACTGGCCATGGGAGGGCTGGTGGGTGAGGCGGCTGGCCAGCCGCTGGCGCACCAGCTCCAGATCCACCATGGTCTGCAGGATCGGCAGCTCGCTGGCCTGCTCCAGCCTGTGGCTCAGCAGCGCCTCACGGGCCTGCACCTGACGGGCCAGGAGCAACTCCTCCTCCTGGCTGAGCATGTCCACCCGGCCGATGTCCTGGAGGTAGAGACGCACCAGATCGGCACTGCCGCGGCCGGGCAGGCGGGAGCCGCCTTGAACGGCCCGGTTGGAAGCCGTGCCGTTCAAGGCGGCATCGAGATCGGTCTGCTCCTCGAGTTCGGGGCTGTCTTGAAGCGCTGGTATGGACCCTGAGGACACGAACCCTGGACGGAGTCCCTTCACCATCGTGTCGCCACAAAAAAGCAGCGCGAAACAGAAGGTTTCTCTTCAGGATCAGTCGGGTCTCGCCGCGCTCACTCGGGCTCGACCCAGGTGCTGGCCACGTGCAGATCCTCCAGTTGCTGGGGGGCGACGCCGGCGGGGGCCTTGGTGAGCAGGCAGCGGGCCTGCTGGGTTTTCGGGAAGGCGATCGTGTCGCGGATCGACTCCTCGCCGGCCAGCAGCATCACGATCCGGTCCACGCCGTAGGCCAGGCCGCCGTGGGGCGGGGCTCCCAGGTCGAGGGCCTCCATCAGGAAACCGAACTGGCGCTCGGCCTCCTCCAGGGGCAGGCCGATGGTCTGCAGCACCTGGCGCTGCAGGGCCGAATCGTGGATGCGCAGGGAACCGCCACCCAGCTCCAGGCCGTTGAGCACGAGGTCGTAGGCCTGGGCGCGGGCCGTGGGCAGGGTGGTGGCCCACTGGGCCGGATCGGCCCCGAGGTCGTCGGTGTTGGGGGCGCAGAAGGGGTGGTGCAGAGCCTCGAGACGGTTCTCGCCCTCGTTGAACTCGAACATCGGAAAATCCACCACCCAGAGGAAGTCCCAGCTGTCGTTCTCCCGGTCGGGTTTCACCATCCCCAGCTCGCGGGCCAGGAACTGACGCACCCGGTCGAGGGCCTTGTTGACCGTGGCGGTGTCCCCGGCGCCGAACAGCAGCAGCGTGCCGGGCACCGCGCCTGTGCGCTCGAGCAGCTCGGCCTTGGTCCCGGCACTGAGGTTGTCCTTGATGGCGCCGATGGTGTCGATCTCGCCGCCCTCACGCACGCGGATGAAGGCCAGGCCGCCGGCGCCGGCCGCCTGGGCCTCGCTGAACACATCACCGCCGGGCTTGATGCGCACGTTGGAGAGGGCCTCGTTGCCGCCGGGCACGGCGATGCACTTGACCGAGCCACCGGCCGCCACGGCGCCTGAGAACACCTTGAAGCCCATGCCGGCCACCAGGTCGCTGACGTTGGTGAGCTCCATGCCGTAGCGGGTGTCGGGCCGGTCGGTGCCGTAGCGCTCCATGGCCTCGTGCCAGGTGAGACGCGGGAAGGGGCGCGGCAGCTCCACGCCTTTCACCGCTTTCCAGATGGTGGCGATCAGGGCCTCGTTGAGCTCCAGGATCTGCTCCTGGCCCATGAAGCTCATCTCGATGTCCAGCTGGGTGAACTCCGGCTGGCGGTCGGCCCTGAGGTCTTCGTCGCGAAAGCAGCGGGCCACCTGGTAGTAGCGCTCGATGCCGCCCACCATCAGCAGCTGCTTGAACAGCTGCGGCGACTGGGGCAGGGCGAACCACTCCCCGCCGCACACCCGCGACGGCACCAGGTAGTCGCGGGCGCCCTCGGGGGTGGAGCGGGTGAGCACCGGGGTTTCCACCTCGATGAAGCCCTGCTCCTCCAGGAAACGGCGGGCCGCCTGAATCGTGCGGGCCCGCAGGCGCAGGTTGCCGTTCATGCGCTCGCGGCGCAGGTCGAGGTAGCGGTGGCGCAGCCGCAGCTCCTCGCGGGTGTTCTCCTCGTCGTGCACCGACACAGGGAAGGGCAGCGGCCTGCGCACGGCATTGAGCACCGTGAGCCGGCTGGCGAGCACCTCCACCTCACCGGTGGCCAGGCGGGTGTTGAGCGACTCCTGGGGCCGCAGGCGCACCCGGCCCTGCACCTGAACCACCGTTTCATTGCGCAGGTGTTCCGCCACCGCAAAGGCCTCGGGCCCCAGGTCGGGATCGACGGTGATCTGGACGGTGCCGCTGCGGTCGCGCAGATCCACGAAGATCACCCCGCCGTGGTCGCGGCGGCGGTCGACCCAACCGCTCAGCTCAACGACCTGATCGACGCTGCTGCTGCGCAGATCGCCGCATCCGTGGCTGCGCATGAAGAAAGGAACTCA
Organism: Synechococcus sp. UW140; assembly: GCA_943369245.1. Lineage (GTDB taxonomy): Bacteria > Cyanobacteriota > Cyanobacteriia > PCC-6307 > Cyanobiaceae > Regnicoccus_A. Next base: position 34,841 of record CALRMN020000010.1, read on the forward strand.
ATCCGCGAGTGTCCCATGGCGCCCGCCTGGCCGGAGCGCTCAGCCGCGCCGGTAGAAGGGCCGTTTCACCACCACGGCGGGCTCCGCCTTGCCACGGATCTCCACCGCCAGTTCCGTGCCCACCCGGGCGGCGTCGGCCGGCACGTAGGCCAGGGCGATCGCCTCCCCCAGGGTGGGCGACCAGGTGCCGCTGGTGACCTCCCCCACCACCTGTCCGGCGCGCAGCACCGGATAGCCATGACGCGCGATCGCCCGGCCCTGCAGCTTCAGGCCCACCAGCCGCCGGCTCACCCCCTCGGCGCTCTGGCACTCCAGCGCCTCGCGGCCGATGAAGTCCGCCGGCATCTCCAGGTGCACCAGCCAGCCCAGGGAGGCCTCCAGCGGGGTGGTGGTGCTGTCCATGTCGCTGCCGTAGAGGTGCATGGCCGCCTCCAGGCGCAGGGTGTCGCGGGCACCGAGGCCGCAGGGGGTCACCCCCTCCGCCAGCAGCTGGGCCCAGAGGGCAACGCCGGCGGTGCGATCCAGCAGCAGCTCCACGCCGTCTTCGCCGGTGTAACCGGTGCGGGCCACGAAGGTGATGGCGCCGGCGGCTTCAGCCGCCGCGGTGCCGTCCAGCTGGATGCTGCGGTGACCGAAGCGGGGAAGGCCACCCAGGTCGGCTGCCGCCAGAGCCTCCAGCCGGGGGATCGCCTCGGGGCCCTGCAGGGCCAGCAGCACCCCATCGGCCTTGCGGTCGGTGATCACCAGACCAGCTGGCTCCAGCTGGCTGCGCAACCAGGCGGTGTCGGCCTCGGCGCAGCCAGCGTTGATGATCAGCAGCACTTCATCGGCCGGGCCTTCGTTGTCTTCAGGCCGCCCCAGGTCGTAGACGATCAGGTCGTCGCGGATGCCGCCGGCCTCGTTGAGCAACACGGTGTAGGTGGCTTCACCCGGGCCGATCCGGAACAGATCGCTGGGCACCAGGGCCTGCAGGGCGTCCTTGGCGCCATCACCCCGCAGGCGCAGCACGCCCATATGGGAGATGTCGAAGACGCCGCAGGCCTCACGCACCGCCCTGTGTTCCTGCACCAGGCCCTGGAACTGCACGGGCATCTCCCAGCCCTCGAAGGGCACCAGGCGGGCGCCGGCGTCGCGGCAGGCGCCATGGAGTGGCGTTCGCTTCAGGGAGTCCGCCATGGGCTGGGCTGTCGCGACTGCTGGCGGGATCCTATGGACGCCGGTCCAGGGGATGCAGGCCCAGGACACGTGCTCCGGGCAATACCGAAGACTTCCGGCAGGTTCGGTTTTTCCTCTGGCCTGATCAAGACAAGGTCCCTACCTTGGGTGCCCTGGATGGGTCGAGCCCATGGGCCAGCGCCCGAACTGTCGTAGCTGCAACCACTGCCAGGCTCCCGAGGCTTCCTTCGGCGGCGTGGAGCAGAGCTGGTGCCAGATGCGACGGCTGGCGATCCACCCCGAACTGGCCGCGGATCTGTGGTGCCACCCCTGGACCCCCCGTCCCCCCCGGCTGCCCAGCGTCGATCACTCCCTGGTGGCCATCCCGACACCGGCCAACCGCCAGCTGGCTCTCACCGACCTGCTGGTGGCCGCCAGTTGAGCCACAGCTGGACGTGGATTGATTTCGATGCATTTTCGCTGGATCGTGTCATCCAGGTAGCCGACAGAATGACGCTGCACGCGCCATGCTGAGTTTTGATCCCTGAATGGAGGTAGTTGATTGGTTGCACTCGCACCCGCAACGCCGGTTGAACTGATGGCATCCCAGGTGGATGGTGAAACCCTCACCCTGCCCACCGGCTCCCATGTCTTTCACCAAGGTGATCTCGCTCGTGCCATCTACGGAGTCCGCAAGGGCATCGTCGAACTGATCGACTCCTCGAGAAATCGCCTCTGCTACCGCCACGGCGAGCTGTTCAGCTACGAAGACATCGCCTGGCGCGGCGGCTACTTTCGCAACGAGGCGATCGCCCGCACACCGGTGGAACTGGTGAAGCTGGAGCGATTGAACTTCCTCAACCTGCTGCACAACCACCCCACCCTGGCGGTGGTGCTGATCGGCCAGCAGCATGAACGGCTGCGGGAGCAACGGTCCAGCGGCTCCTACTGCTACTGAGCCTGGCCCAGCAGCAGCAGCAGGCTGCGGGTCACCTTCGCCGCCAGCACTGCGCTTACGCCACTGGGATCCAGGCCGGGGGCCAGTTCCACCACATCGGCCGCCACCAGCCGGTGGTGGCGCAGTTCCTCCACCAGCCCCGCGAAGTGACCCCAGTGGTAGCCCCCGGGCTCCGGAGTGCCCGTGCCGGGCAGAACCGCTGGATCGAACCAGTCGAGGTCGACGGTGAGGTAGATCGGCCGGCCCCGCAGGGGAGCCAGGCCCCCCGCCAGCTCCGCCTGCAGCCGCTCGGGCTGCAGCGACAGGCCCGGGCCCTGCCCCACCAGCCGGCCACTGCGGCGCAGCTCCTCGAACTCCTCGCGGGTACCGCTGCGGATCGCCACCTGCAGCAGGTCGCCGGAGGGGAGCACCTCCAGGCAGCGGCGCATGGCACAGGCATGGCTGTGGCGGGCGCCCAGCCAGCTCTGACGCAGATCGGCGTGGGCATCGAGCTGCACCAGGACCAGGTCGGGATGGCGGGCGGCCACGGCGGCCACGGCGCCGCTGCTGATCGAGTGCTCACCACCGAGCATCAGCGGCCGCAGCCCCAGCTCGATCACAACGCTGGTGGCCTCACCGACAGCGGCCATCACAGGCTCGGGTGCACCGAACGGAATGGCCAGCGCCCCCAGGTCGGCGAAGGCGAGGTCTTCGAGATCGAGATCCAGCTGGGGGTCATAGGTTTCCAGCCCGCTGCTCACCTCCCGGATCGCCGCCGGCCCGAAGCGGGTCCCAGGTCTGAAGGAGGTGGTGCCGTCGTAGGGCACGCCGAAGAGGCCCACCCGGCAACCAGCCGGGTCACGCCGCGATCCCATGAAGATGGCACCATCGCGATCGAACAGGTCGGACTCGAGACGATCCAGCGCAGCGGACACAGCCATCGGATCAGGCCTGGGGGAGGGCAAGGGCCCGCTCGATGCCGGCCGGAATGGCGTCAAAGGCACCGCGCTGCCAGCGGGGCGACCAGATCTCACAGCCGGCCGCCACCGCCTCGGCCCGCTCGGGCCTGGGCTCCAGATAGCGGGGGCCGTCGACCGCCGCGAAGGTCCAGCTCCACCAGCCGCTGGGGTACATCGGCACCCAGCCGTAGAGCGGATCGGCGTGGCCGAACACGTCCCGCAGCAGCCTCACGGTGGCCAGGTGCACCTCGCGGAAGGCCTCGGGTGATTCGCTCTGGGTGGCAAACACGCCTCCGGGCCGCAGCAAGCGGCGGCACTGCTGGAAGAAGGCCCGGTTGAACAGACCCTCAGCGGGGCCTGCGGGGTCGGAGCCGTCAACGATCACCACGTCGTAGCTGGCGGCGGTAGCCGCCGACGCCCAGGCGATGCCATCCCCAACGGTGAGCTGAAATCTGGGGTCATCCCAGCAGCCACCACCGAGGGAGGGCAGGTAGCGCCGGGCGCACTCCACCACCAGTCCATCGATCTCCACCAGATCGAGGTGGCGCACGCCGGGGTGGCGCAGGCACTCCCTTGCCGTGCCGCCGTCGCCGCCGCCGATCACCAGCACCCGCTCGAGGCTGGCTGCGGCACACAGGGCCGGATGCACCAGCGGCTCGTGGTAGTGGCGTTCCTGGCCTTCGGCCGTCATCCAGCAGCCATCGAGCAGCAGCCCTTTGCCGTAGCGCTGGCTCTCGATGATCGTGACCCGCTGGTAGGGGCTGGACTGCTCCAGCAGCACCTGGGCCTCGAGGCCGTAGCGCACCCCCTGGTGAATTTCATCAACCCAGCCAGCGGTTGGATCCATGGCTGCTGACTCCCGGAGCCGCCCTAGCTAAGCCTCCAGAGGAGCACCCTGTCACCCAGGCGTCCCTGGGCCCGCACCATCGATGAACCTGAGCCGATGACGCTGACCCGACGGGAGTGGCTGCAGCGCGCGGGTCTGGCCACCGGCGCGCTGGCCCTGACCGAGCTGAGCCCAGCCCGGGCAGAGGCCAGCCCGCTGACCCCTGAGCTGGAGCGCAGCCTCACGGAGTGCTCCCCCCACGACGATCCGCTCGGCAGCCTGCTGCGCCGCAACGGCCAGTTCAGCCGTGCCTGGCAGGCCGCCGCCACCGCCGGCAGCCCCCAGGAGCGCACCGCGCTGATGAACGCCCTCTGGCAGCGCAGTTGTCAGGTGGACCCCAGCGCCATGGCCAGCGGCCAGCGGCCCTGGGCGGCCCTGCTGAGCTGCGCCGATTCCCGGGTGTCTCCAGAGTGGATCTTCGTGTCGGGATCCGGAGAGCTGTTCGATGTGCGCTGCGCGGGCAACACCGCCTTCGACGACGGCGTCGCCTCGCTGGAGTACGCGGTGGCGGAGCTGGCGGTGCCCCTGATCCTGGTGATGGGCCACAGCGGCTGCGGCGCCGTCACCGCCGCCCTGGCCGAGACACCGCTCACCCCCCTGCTGGAGCACCTGGTCACACCGATCCGGGCGGCGCTGGAGCCGGGCGACGACCTCAGCCTGGCGATCCGCCACAACGCCTGCCACTCCGCCCGGGAGTTGAGCCGGCGCAGCGCCCTGTTGCGGGAGGCGGTGAGCGCCGGCCAGCTGAGGATCCAGCCGGCCTGCTTCGACATCACCAGCGGCGCGGTGACTCTGCTGTGAGTCACCCAGGGGCGATCGATGCCTGACCTGCCTCTGAACGAGCGGCTGGTGATTCCGGCGGCCGAGCTGAGCTGGCGCTTCTCCCGCTCCTCGGGGCCGGGCGGCCAGGGGGTGAACACCACCGATTCACGGGTGGAGCTGGTGTTCGATCTGGAGGCCACCACGGCGCTGCCGCCCCTGCTCAAGGCCCGGGCCCTGCGGCGGCTGGAGGAGCGCCTGCTGGACGGCGCGCTGGTGCTCACGGCTTCGGAGCACCGGTCCCAGTGGCAGAACCGCCAGGCAGCCCTGCGGCGGCTGGCGGAGCTGTTGCGCTCCGCCATCGAACCTCCACCGCCGCCCCGCCGGCGCACCAAGCCCACCCGGGGGTCGGTGGAGCGGCGCCTGAGTGCCAAGAAGCAACGGGGTGCGATCAAGGGCCAGCGCCGCTCGCGACCCCCTCACCCCGAGGACTGAGCCGCTCGGGCGGCGGCTCACCCCGAGGCGTTCCGGCCCTCCTCCTCCGTGCGGATCTGGGCCTTGGCCTGCTGCCAGAGGGCCTCCAGCTCAGAGAGACTCTGGCCCTGAAGGGTGCCGCCAAGGGCCGCCTCCACGCGGGAGAAGCGGTCCAGGAAGCGGCGGTTGGTGCCCGCCAGGCCGGCCTCCGGATCCAGGGCACACCAGCGGGCCACGTTCACCAGGGTGAAGAGCACATCCCCCAGCTCCTCCTGGGCGTGGGCTCTGTCGCCGCTGGCCACGGCCTGCTTGAGCTCATCGAGCTCCTCATGCACCTTCTCCCACACCCCCTCGATCGACTCCCACTCGAAGCCGGCGGCGGCGGCCTTGCGCGAGATGGTCATGGCACCGGCCAGGGCGGGCTGGCCCCGCACCTTGCCGGCCAGGCGATCGCTGAGTGGACTGACGGAGGATTCCCCCTGGTCTCCGGAGGTGGATTCAGAGGCACCGGATCTCGCCCTGGCGCTGGCCTCCCCGGCCTTGATGGCCTCCCAGCTGACCTTCACCGCGGCGCTGTCGCCTGCCACCCCCCGGTCAGCGGCGGTGGCGGCCGGCGAAAACACATGGGGGTGGCGCCGCACCAGCTTGTCGTGAAGGCCACGGCTGATCGCGGTGAGATCGAAGCGGCCCGCCTCGCTGGCGATCTGGGCGTGCAGCAGCACCTGCAACAGCAGATCGCCCAGTTCCTCCGCCAGATGCCGATCGTCGCCATGGCGAATGGCGTCGGCCACCTCATGGGCCTCCTCCAGCACGTAGGGCGCCAGGGAGGCATGGGTCTGCTCGAGGTCCCAGGGGCACCCGTCTTCCGGATCGCGCAGCCTGGCCACCACCGCGATCAGCCCGGCAAGGGCCTCCAGGGCGGGATCCCGGGCGATGGGATCGAGGCGGGAATCGGGGCCGGTCACAGGCCGCTGAGCCACAGGCCCACCGTCCTAACGCCGGTTGCGCTTCCGCCGCAGCAACCGGGGAAGGCGCGGCACCGGGTCACCATCCTGAAGCAGATGCAGCCAGCTGCTGGCCTCCACCCCCACCAGCGCCGCCAGCAGCAGGGGCCGCTGCTGGCTCCAGAGCCCACGGCCCGCCTCCAGCAGCCACCCGGGACCCGGGGATCCCAGGGGGGAGAGCAGCGCACTCAGCGCCATCACCACCACCCCCAGATAGGCCAGCCGGAACGCCGAGCCCAGCAGCGGACTGTGGGAGAGCAGGGAGCGGTGGCGCAGCCCACAGCGATAGGGCCACCAGAGCAGGGTGAGCGGGCCCCAGCGCCGGCTGGGGTTGGACTGGGTGTCGAGGTCGGGGGAGAGCCAGAGCCCGCCCGCCAGGAAGCCAGCGGCTGCGCTGGCCACCCCCGCCAGCCCCAGCCACGGCCACCACAACAGTCCGAAAGGCAGGCTCAGCAGCCAGGTGGCACGGTCATGGCTGCGGCCACTGGCCATGGCGGAAGCAAGGTCCGAGTGTGGGGGCAGAATGCCGCTACGCGCGATTAGCTCAGCGGTAGAGCGCCTGCCTTACAAGCAGGATGTCGCTGGTTCGAACCCAGCATCGCGCATCTCTCAAAACTGCTCCAGCACAGGACTTTTGGCAGATGACCTGGATGGATGCCAGAGCATCCAAGCGCATGTCTGGGCAAAAATGCGCAAGTTTCTGCCCTAACGGAACCCAGTTGGGTACGCCCTGCTTCTCGTGGTTCAGCAAGCAGCAGCCTCCTTGTGGGTATGCGGCCTGCGCTCCCTGATCAAGCGTGAGCACGGAAAGGGCCGGAGCCTGAGTGAGCAGAGCGGCGCGGCGAAGCTGATCCGTCGCTTCCCCGACGTTGTTGTCTCACCAGGTCATTCAGCGATCAGCACCCGCTGGAGGGACTGCTGAGGCGTGAGGCCACCGACCCTGGCGACCTCCCACCCTCACCCTGTGATCATCGGGTTACCCCACCAGCTCAGGGCCGAGCCAACTCACACCTGGCCGAGCTTTTCATGCTCTCCAATGGATCTGTCGCCTTGCGCTGTTGGGGCCAACCAACAGAACGGCATCGTGACTTGATCAGGAGCCTGGCCTATAGGTCCCATCACAGGTCTGTCCGACTGTCCTGTTGGTTGCATTTTTCCACCACCAACCGCTACGCGGAAGCCTGCGGCTACAGGCATCGATGGCATCTGCAACCCTGTCACAACCTCAGCCTGACGATGCGTTTGACGTCGGCAAGCTTGATGAGTACCAGATCCCGATAATCCAACAGGGCTATCAAGCCCTGATCGGCTGGACTGAGTTGTTCGGCAGCAGGCCGGTGTTTGCCATGGAGGGCACCACTATGTCGAGCCCCAAAAGCGGTGCCGAACACGCGAAGAGGATCCGCATGCTGAAAGTCGCCAAGGATTCGGCCATCGACTGCCGCACCAAAGCCATCAACCAGATTCGTGCCCTGCTGGTGACGGCACCTCCCGCCCAGCGGCACAGCGGCCAGGCCAATAAGATCTGTCTTCACCGGGCCAATGTCTACGAACAGGCTCGCCAGCAACATCCCCGTCGCTGGACACGATCGACCCGCTGCTGGCGTCAGCAGGAGGTGGTCTGGATCAATCCACCGCCACTGGAAAACGACGCCGATGCAGCTGCGTTGGCCATGGACGCCTGAACGACGGCAGGGGCGTCATCTTTCCAGGCAGTCACCGCATGTTCAGATCTCGTCCTCACACCCAGTCGCCAGCGAAACAACGTGGCAGGGCCACACACCTAGTCATTGAGCTTTTGCCTTGCAGGGAAGGTCTGCCAGCTCAAATGTCGGCAGGCCTTCCTGGCGATAGCCAACTGGTCAACAGCTTGCCGGTTCTTTAATTCGTGCAAGCATCCGTCAAAGCATGCAGAGTCTGAACCTGCCCCGGGGCAAGAGCAAAGCTCAGGTCGCCTGCTGAACTGGGCACCATGATCTTCATCGAAATACCATCACTAGGTACTGGGTTGAGGCACCCAGCGTCGTACTGGGATGATTCCACTGGGATCGCGCCCCCTGCAGTGGCGAGCAGTTCCTGGCTGAGGTTATTGAGACTCCAGTTTTGATCTTGCCCATCACTCAGAACAACGGGACGGGCGTGATCCAGCTTCAGCCCCGCAGACTCCGCATTGAGTCTCAGCCGAAGGCCAGAAGGAGAGTCGATGTCTGATCGCTCAAAGAGCATGGCGCCGAGGCGATGCCCCGAGCCGTCATCAAGATTCCAGTTGCCGGCCCTGTCCGCCAATGCTGCCGATGGAATGAAGAGGGGCACAAGAACAAGAAGTCCAACAGCAACAATCCATGTACCCCCCGTGGTGACAAAACGACGCAGTTGCCTCAACAGCTCAATGGGTAACGAAGCAATTAGATATTCCATTGTCTTGACGTGTTCTTTTTGGACATTCCAATCCTAATAGCTTCTCTCGAAGAGGCTATGGCGGATACCCCTCATGTCAACTTATCTCAGATTCAGCATCCTTGTACTTGCGCATCTCCGCCCTCACAACCGACAAACAACTTTAACTATTTCTTTCGCATTCATACACTAATCGAGGCTAGGACCATTTCGAATAAAGAATTTTGGACAGGACCTTGGCGACCATGACCGCTGCCCGGGCGCTTGCTGCAGGCCAAAACTCCAGGTTGCTCAGTAAGCCCGCCCACCTGTAGTTCCCTGGTCAGCGAAAAGTTCCGGTCAAAACTCAGGTCTTCAGGCCACGCCATTGGCTTTGAACCATGCCAGAAGCCGGCTCCAGCCGTCCGCAGCGTCTTCCGGCCGGTATGTGGCGCGGTAGTCGGCATGGAAGCCATGGGGAGCCTCCCGATAAATGACGATCTCGCTGCGACTTCCTACCTCCATCAGGGCTGCTTGCATCCGCTCCACCGTCTCCAGCGGGATGCCGTCGTCCAGGCCGCCATACAACCCCAGTACCGGGGCCTTGATCCTGGCCGCCACATCCAGGGGATGGAACGGTTGCTCAGGGGTGCTCACCCCAACCAACCGCCCATACCAGGCCACACCGGCTTTGAGGCTCGGGTTGTGGGCGGCATAGAGCCAGGTGATCCGTCCACCCCAGCAGAACCCGGTGATGCCGAGTTTCCTGCTGTCTCCTCCTCCCGCTCGCCCAGCCCAGGCAACAGTGGCATCGAGGTCGCTCATCACCTGGGCATCGGGCACCTTGGCCACCACAGGCAGAATCGAGGGGATATCAGGCAGCTTGGTGACATCCCCCTGGCGCTCGAACAGGCTCGGAGCGATGGCCAGATAGCCCAACCGCGCCAACCGCCGGCACACATCCTGAATGTGGGCATGCACCCCGAAGATCTCCTGCACCACCAGCACCACCGCTAAGTTCGTGCCTGTGGCCGGTCTGGCGCGGTAGGCAGGAATCGTGCCTCCTTCCACCGGAATGCTCACGAAGCCTGCTGTCAGTCCACCTGCATCAGTGGTGATCGTGGCCGCTGAGATCGGGCGCACGGCCACAGCAAAGCCAGCGGCGAGGGTGCCCAGCAGCAGCTCGCGGCGGCGGATGCCCTGGGGGCCGGCTGGATCGGATGGGGTCGAGGCCATGCGGAGGGGATGCCCTTTCACTCAGGCCGTCATTCTGTTGCGCTCCTCGAACTGGGTTGGCCGGGATGGCCCTGCTACTCCCCTACAAGTCCAACCTCTGGCTGCCGCAGTGTCGACGAAGCGGCTTGAGTTGGGATGTGCCCCCACGGTCGGCGAAGCCAGCAGTCACACAGAGGGCGGCTGGGTGAGCGTTCAATCCTGATGGCATGTGCGGGCGCTACTCACTGTCGACCACGCTCGATCAGCTGCATCCCCCGAAACCTCTGCTCCACCCGCTCCACGACCGCAGTGACCAGCTGGGCAGTCACAGGTTTTCGACGACGTAGTGGCGACCTGCTCCTTGATGCGAAATGGAGCGGCTTGCCATGACAGAACTGCGCTATTTGTTGCGCCAGATGGATCGTCTTCCGACTCTGATTCCTGTCATGCCAGGAGGTCTCGGGTATCTGGTCAACTCCCTTAAGAGCAGGATGTCCACAGTTCGATCCTGTGATCGCGCATGGGCAACACCTAGTCCTTAGACCTGGTCTCCAAAAGCCCCAGCGGCAGGCACCTGAGCAGACAACCCGATGGGGAGGATGACGGCCGCGGCGTGGAAGGCAGTCGCGTTCTCAGAGACAAGCCCTCTGACCGAGGGGAGGTGGCAGGCCCCCGGCATCAAGGACGGACCGACTCCGCAGGAGCTTTGCGTTGAAGGGACCGTTTCATCCTGACGGTCCTGGCGCTCCGGCACGGCAAGGGTCCCGTCAACGGTGATCCCCAGCTCTGCCAGCCAGGCCGATGAAGTCCAGTTCACCCGCGTCCACCGGTTGCTGACCTGGAGCCCAGAACACCAAGGCGGCACTCTCTGTGCTGATGCCACCCGCTGTCAATGACGCAGATGGGCGCCAGGGGCGTCCACGGAACTGCCAGTAGAACCTTGCAACCACCCACCGTTGCGACTGGGCTCACGGCCAGGAGGGCTTCGCGGGGGACATTTTCAGCGTGATTCGGCGAGCTGCGCCAGCGCTTCACGGTTCTGCTCCCGAGGCAGGGGGCCTGCAGCTGTGAGCAGGCTGCGCCGAAACCAGGCCTGGGCCGGCACGGGCTGGAGCAGCAGAGCCAGCACAGCCAGCAGGGCCAGGGGCTCAAAGGGGGCCTGATGGCTGGGCCACTCGCCTGGTCCCCGGTAGAGCAATACCTGCAGGGCGTCGGTCTGGGAATCGCTGAGGCCCCCCCAGCGGCAGCCGATCCGCAGCAGGCCTGGCTGGTGGCGGCGCTGCTCGGGCCACAGAGGCAGAGCGTCCCCAGGGCGCCCGGGCAAGGCCAAGCTCCAGCTGCCAGCGTCAGCGGGGAGTTCGTCGCCAGGGAGGTTGCCGCCTGGATCGGCATCGGCCAGGGCGAGTTCCACGCCCTGCTCGCTGATGGCCAGGATCCGGGCGGGCCGTCCCCCCCCGGGGGTACGCAACGGCAGGGTCAGACCATCGATCCGCAGCCAGGGCAACGGGTTGTCCTGAGGGCGGTCCCAGCAGGTGCGCAGCGCCAGCAGCAGGCTGGTGCCGCCCAGCAGGGACCAGGTGAGGCCAAGGGCCTGGTTGGCGGGAGCGAGGCTGGAGGCTGCGACCCCGATCGCTCCGGCTGTGCCGGGGCCGACGATCAGCAGGGTGAGATTGAGCAACTGCAACCCCAGCAGCCCCAGCAACGGCACCAGCAGACGCTGGTCGGGACCGGGCCTGGTCCCGCCGCTGATCGCCTTGGGGGTGACCCGAAAGCGCTGGGGCCGGCCGGCCAGGGTGCTGAGCACGGCCCCCACGAGGGGCAGCAGAAAGATCCAGCGGTAGAGCTCCGGCAGCAGGGCGTTACGGGCGCCGCGGCTGAACCAGCTCACCAGCAGCAGTTGAGACAGGTAGAACGGCAAGGCCATGGTCACCAGGCCTGGTCCCTGCACCAGGATCGGTGCCTCCCCCAGCAGCCCCAGGGAGAGCGGCATCAACAGCAACAGCAGCTGGGGCACCACGTTGAACCAGTGGAGGATCCCCTCCAGGTAGGCGATCCGCTGCAGTGGAGTGAGCCCGGCGATGGTGAAGGGATTGGCGCCCGTGCGCAGGGTCTGCAGGGTGCCACTGGCCCAGCGGCTGCGCTGACGTGCCATGGCCCCGATCGTGAACGGCGCCAGCCCGGCGCTCAGCTTCGCGTTGAGGTAGAGGTTGCGGTAGCCCGCCGCCGCCAGCCGGATGCCGGTGGCCAGATCTTCGGAGGGGGTTCCGGTCTCGAAGCCACCCACCCTCTCCAGGGCCGAACGACGCATGAGGAAGGAGGTGCCGGCACAGACCACGGCTCCGACCGCCTGGCGGGTGGGCTCGATCCAGCGGTAGAAGCTCTCCTCATCGGGCATGAGCCAGCGCTCCAGCCGCAGATTGCGCATCACCGGATCAGCGTTCATGTACGTCTGGGGGGTCTGAACGAAGCCCACCCGCGGATCGGTGAACAGACCCACGCTGCGAGCCAGAAAGGCCGCCCGCGGCACCACATCGGCATCGAAGACCGCCAGCAGCTCGCCTTCCAGATGGGGCAGGGCGTGGTTGAGGTTGCCCGCCTTGGCATGGGTGTTGGCATCGCGGCTCAGGTAGCGGCAGCCAAGGCGCCGGCAGAGCTGGCTCAGCTCCGGGCGCCCGCTGTCATCGAGCAGCCAGACCTGATGGCGGGGGTAGTCCATCGCCAGGCAACCGCGCAGGCAGCGCTCGATCAGGTCGGCCGGTTCACCGCAGCTGGGCACCAGCACGTCCACCGTCGGAACGTGCCAGGGTTCCCAGGCGATCCGCTGCTGCAGGGTGCACTCGGCGGCGGCGGCCTCCTGTTGCACCGGCGGCTGCCGGGCCCAGGTGAGCCAGAGCTGCAGCAGGCCATTGGCCAGCAGAGTGAGCTCCGCCACCAGCATCAGGAGGCTCAGGCCGGTGCTCATGGGCGTGGCCAGGTTGAGGGTCGCCCCGATCCGCCAGACCAGGTAACGGCCCCCAAGAATGGAGATCACAAGCACGGCCGAGCGTCGGGCGGCCAGGGGCAGGGTCTGCTCCGGCCGGCTGGCCAGCCAGCCGGCCCAGAGCGCCACAACCAGGGCCGGGAGCGGCACGGTCCAGCCGGGGAGCATGGCCGTAGGGCGCACCAGAGCGGCGGTCAGCAGCGGCAGGGTGGCCCAGAGGACGATCTGGATCGGCCTCCGCTGGAATAAGCCGTTGGGGAGGCGGAACACACGATCGCTCCAGGGAGAAGGGGCTACTGGTGGACTACCGGGGAACACGCCAAATGGATGGAGCGGCTGCATGGCCTTTGGAGGCCATCAACGTCTGGGCTGTCTCAGGAGGTCGAGGCTCTGGGCAAAATTTAGGCAAATGAACCAGTGGAGCGTGTCCCCCTTCCCACGGGGGGGAGGGCAACACGGCAACGGTGAGCCTCAGCAGGTCAGCCAGGCCAATGCAGTCCAGGCCACCAGCCTCCAGGGGTTGCTGCCAACTGCGGCCCCTGGGGGCATCCCCGCAGGCGTAGGTTCCGGCCGCATTGATCCACTCGGAACGCCCTGCGCCTGAGGCTCCAGATCAGGGAGCAGACGCAGGAGTGCTTCCGGGGTGGCCGGCAGCTCCAGCAGCGGTCGGCCCTGCGGATCTCGGCTGCAACCCATGGCCACCTTCAGGGTGAACACATCGATGATCTGCACCCGGCCGATCAGCCGCCGGGTTGCTGACCTGGCGCCCGGCACACCAGGGCACCGCGCTCTGTGCTGATGCAGCTGTCGGTCTGGTTGTTGGTGGGCATCCATTCAAGGCCAGGCCTTTGACTGATTCCCATGGCCTTCCGTTTCCGCAGCCTCCCGCTCAGGGATAAACCCCCAATGCCCTGGCCAGCAGGCCATCCGATCGTTGAATCATCGGTTTCGAAGGCCCAGGGATCAGGTTCGCGCCGCCGTGGTCGAGGCCACTGATTCAGGAACAGTTCCGATGGCCCACCTGTCAGTACGGCAAGCCGGTCCTCCCCAGCTCCGGCGGCAAAGTGGTTCCAACTGCACTGAGCAAGACAGGCCATGACCACCACCGTGGAGAAACCGACCGCGCTCCAGTGCGCCTGCCCGAACTGCAACTGCAAGGTGCATGCGGACACGGCATTCGGCAGCGGCACGTTGCTCTTCTGCAGCGACGGCTGTGGCTGCGAATGCCATGGCTGAGCCTGCTCCTGATCCGGCAGGACCGATTCCCCTGAAGCTGCCCGTCGGCTGCCACCACCTCTGCAGCTGCGGGCGCAGCCGCCACGGCTGGTTCTGCGATGGCGCCCACCTCGGCACCGGGCTGATCGCCCGTGAGCTTCAGCTGCAGGAGCCCACCACTGTGCAGATGTGCGGTTGCGGCCGCTCCCGCCGCTATCCCCTCTGCGACGGCCATCACGAACAACCGCTGCGCCGGGCCTGGTGGCGGTGGTGGGGATGAACGGCTCGATCGTGCTGGCGGCGGATGCTCCCGCTGCCTTGGCGGACTTCTACGCTGGGGTGCTGGGCGTGGAACCGCAGCAGGGGCTGAGTGCCACACACTGGCGGGTGCCCTGGCCGCCAGGCGGATGGCTGGAGATCTATGCCCCGTCGAGCAGCAGGCCGCAGCCCCGGCTGCAGGGGCGCCTGGCCCTCTGCCTGCAGCGTGCCGCGGCCGGAGCTGATCCCATGGCCTTGCTCCAAGACTGGCTGGAATCGGCGACCCGGACGGGGGCATCGGTGCTGGAACCGCCGCGGCAGGAATCCTTCGGGGTGGAGGCCTGGTTGGGCGACCCGGAAGGGAACCGGCTGCTTCTGCTGGTGCACCGCTGAACCTGAGGGAGGCTGGATGGGTCACAGGCGGTGGTGCTGCCGGTGTGGGCTGGGTGCAACAGGGCCGGCTGCTCAGCCTTGAAGCTCATGGCGTCGTCTCAGAACCCGCCACCGCCGCCGCCGCCATCACCGCCGCCGGAGCTGCCGCCCCCCGAACTGCCACTGGAGCTGGAACTGCTCGGCGACGACTGCATCGCGCTGCCGGTGCTGCTGCAGCAGTCATCGATGCTGGAGCCGAAACCGGCGATGTCGAAGCCGTCGCCGCTGCCCACGTACCAGCTCGGCGGCGCTTGCACGATGCCCTGAAAAGCGGCCGCCCAGGCCTTCGTCAGCCCGGCCACCATCGCGTAGGGGAGGAAGCGTTCGAACAGCTCCGGCGTGAGGATCACCTTCTCGAAACGAGGGGCATCGACCCGGCGGAGGAACTCCTGGAACCCCAGGGTCTGGCGCAGCACCTCCACCCCCCGGGGCGTACGGCTCGGCATGACCCAGGCGAACACGCCGATCAGCACCAGCGTGGCCAGGAGGCAGAGGACCGTGAGTCGTGGATCGGCCACCGCCTGCAGCCGGGAGAGGTCGTGGGGCAGCAACACCGTGACCAGCACAACGGCCGCCACCACAGCCACGATGCCGGCCACGAGGGTGACAGCCCGCACCGTGCCGGGCCAGCGCCGGTAGAAGCCCTCCGCCAGCACCGCCTTGCGCACCAGATTCTCGAAACCGGGTACATGAACGTAGAAGTGGTCGCGCAACTCCTTGGTGCCCACGCTCTCGCCGATCTCCCGTGAGGGGAACAGGTGCTCAAGCAGGTAGACCTCGTGGGGCGCCAGGTCCCTCCACTGCGGGGTGGTGGTGAGCAGGGTGAACCGGTAGTGCTTCGAGAGCGGCAGAAACAGCAGCGTGTGCTCCAGCTCCTCGATGCGCAGGTGACCCTTCACCGCCAGGTCCACCAGCGTGGCCCCCAGTGTCACGCTGCCCACGCTCTCCTGCACCAGGCTGCCCAGCACCGCTGCCGACAGGCCGCCTGGGGGTTCGTAGACCACCGGCACCGAGCCCAGGGCTGGATCGCGGCCGTACAGCCACCAGGTCCGGCCCAGGATCAGCCCAGTGACCAGCGGCAGCAGCAGGGCCAACCTCGCCTGCAGCCAGCCCAGCGCCCGTTGCCTGGCTGAACGGGGCGTCACCAGCCCCTTGTCGAAGCCCACCGCCAGTGTCAGCCCCTCGCCCGGCTCCAGGCGCCGGGTGCTCACGGCCGTCACCTCCCGCTCGCCGATGACCAGGCGGGCGTCCTGGCCCTTGGCCCCCATCGGGCCCGTGTAAACCGAAGCGTGCAGCCCCTGGGCTCCCTCCGGCAACCGCACGCGGGCACTGACCCGATCGATCGGGATCTCCCACGCGTTGCCCGTCACGTTCCAGTTGAGCTCGTCGTGGTCCGGGTAGAAGCGCACACCGTTGCGCACCCGGTAGCGCAGCACCACCGTGCGGGTGGCATCCTCGGCCCCAGGCACGAAGATGCGCAGATCCAGGTCATTGCCGAGCCGGCGCGTTTCGATGTGGTAGACGTGGCCAGCGCCATCGCTGGCCGAGACCAGCGTCAGCCCCAGGGGTTCGAGGCCGTCGGCGCGTCTCGCCAGCACGGGAATCTCTCGCCGCAATCCGTTCCACTTCCCCTGGAAGCGGGCGGTGAGCGTCTCGCTCACCTGCACCGATCCATCCCGCGCCACGTCGGCCACCATCTGGAAGTCCGTGAGCTCCAGCTGCCGCTCCGCCGCTCCGGCCGCCCAATCACCGCCCGGCGCGAGCAGCAGCAGAGTCAGCCCCAGGCACAGGAGCAGGGTGAGCAACCGTCCACCGCGTCGATGGAGTGGCCTGCGGTCGGGGGCTGAAGCGCCCTCAGCCACCGAAATCGACCCGGGGTACAGCGGCCTCGGAGCGGTCGGTGAGCTCGAAGAACGGGCGCGCACGGATGCCGAAACCGCTGGCCACCAGGTTGGAAGGAAACTGGACGATCGCCGTGTTGAGATCGCGCACGACGGCGTTGTAGTAACGCCGGGCGTTCTGCAGGGCCTCCTCGATCCCGCCCAGGTCGTCCTGCAGGGCCCTGTAGCTCTCCACCGCCCGCAGGGCCGGGTAAGCCTCCGCCAGGGCGAACAGCTGGCCGAGCGAAGCCCCCAGCTGCTGCTCCGCCTGTTGCTGCTGGGCCGGGCCACGCGCAGCGATGGCGGCGCTGCGAGCCTCGATCACGGCCCGGAAACTCTCCTTCTCGTGGCTGGCGTAGCCCTTCACCGTCTCCACCAGGTTGGGGATCAGGTCATGGCGCCGTTTCAACTGCACATCGATATCGGCCCAGGCGTTGTCGGCCTGCACGCCCAGCCCGGCCAGCTGGTTGTAGAGGACGATCAGCCCCAGGGCCAGGGCCACCACCAGGGCCAGGAGCAGCAGGGCCATCTCGCCAGCGGCGGGGATGAATCGAGACTAGGAGTTTGCCGCCCAAGGCCACTGCCGAGTCCGGAGGGCGAGAGGCGGGCTTCTGTGCCCAGGCGCCTGAGACCGCGGCTCCAGGCGGTCTGCCCAGGTTCGCGAGGAAGGAATCGAGCGGGTGAACGGGCCGGGGGGAGATTCACCCAGATGGGGGATAGGCAAGACGGGGTCCCGGGACGGATGGTGAAGGAGTCCAGAGTCTCCTGGGGCACACCCCACGAGGTCTCCAACCACGCACGAATCACAGGGGTCACGTCAGCAGAGCGCCCCCAGTACGGACTGAACATGACTGCCATCAACTTGCAGCTGAACAAACCCGAGTGGCATCTTCAGTACCGCGAAGGCGGGGTGATGCGTTGGATGGCCTTCGTCGGAACGATGCCGGAGCATCGCTCCATCGCAGCGATCGATCGCTGCATGACACGAGAAGCGACCGAGCTGATCTGGACAGTTCATGTCTACGATGTTCAGAACAGACCTCCATCCGATCACTACCTGCGGCTTGCCAAGCAGCGACGCTTGCCGAATCTGGCAGCCTCCATCTATCTGAGAACCGACAGAAAAGAGCTGCTGGGCCTGGATCAGTATCAGGCCGAAGGCGTCGTGTACGTCTGGCTGCCAACCAGTGCGTTCGACTCCTTCTGGACCGGCATGAGCCATAGGCAAGAAGCCGTCGAAACCATGACCCTCACCCTGATCACGACATCTCCCGAGAGCGGTCTCAGCGGCTCCGGGGATTCAGCCAACGGAGAGCCACTGGCCTGGTTGATCGAGGTTGAGAATCCGATTCTGATCCATGAATTGGAAGTCTCGATTCACAGATCCCTGACGGCCATCCAACTACCCGCCGGCTGAACGTGCTTGCTGCCAACCACCCAGCTGACAGGCAGGACGGGGCCAGCGGAAGGAGGGCGAAGAGTTCTAGGGGACGACCGGATGGCTGGGCAGGTCAACTGCTTCCATCACTACACCTCAGTCATGTGCCACATCCCAACGGGCCTACTGCTGTCTTGTTGGTTCGATCACCTCGACAGCAGCAGAGTGACGAGTCGTCAGGGAGAATGACCGACCCTCGCACGATGGCCAGGGCAGTCACCTGGCAACGAGTTGCGAGCGGGAGAGTCCCCCAGCGACCGGAATCAGTCACTTGAGGACAAGGTGGCCAACCTTGAAACCGTGCACCGAGGCAGACGCTGCTGCTGCATGATCTGCAGCTCCCGGAATCCAGTGGCCGGATCGATCTCGTGGCGGAATGACCATTCCGGCAGCAGGCCCTGTCCATCGGTGATGCTGAGTTGCAGGTGGGCCGTCGAAAGGCTGCCGATGCCGCTGATCACGCATCCCGCCTGCTCGTCCCGGTCGATCAGCAGCTGCTCAGGACCAAGGCGCAGATCGGTGCCAGGCCCCAGGCGGATCGGCACCAGTCGCATGGGTGCACCTCCCAGACCACGTTCCAGGGACTCTGCCAGTCTTCCCTGGAGTGAAGGGGGCAGCATGTCCTGGTCGAGGACCAGCCATTCCTCGACGGACTCCGTCATCCATCGGCAATGCGACCATCTGAACTGACCTCCAGCGCAGTTGGGGCCGCCATTCCCCTGCTCGTTCTCGCGGCTCTCTTCGGGGGGATGGCCGCGTCCGGCGCAGAGCGGCTCGAAGCGATCCCGCCCGCCTTCCTGGGCGTGTGGATGGCCGAGGAGTGGCACTGTCGAGGCCCGGCTACCGACGAGTCGTGGCTGCGGATTGAGCCCAGCCGGATCAGCTTCTACGAAAGCAGCGGGCCGGTGCTCGCCGTGGTGGGCCAGGGTCGCCACTCGATCGGCTTCATCAGCGAGTTCTCGGGTGAGGGGAGCACCTGGCTCCACATGGGACACCTGCAACTCGAGGAGACGGGCGACCGGCTGAGCCTGGAGGTGGTGGGCGTGGCCGGGGCAACCCGCCGGGTGCGCTGTTCCGCGCCCTGAGTCCCTGCCGCAGGGATGCAGCTTTCCTGTCCCTCCCGCAGGCTTGCGCTGATGGCCGTGATCAGCTCACGGCCGCGATCGGCCCAGTCCCGGCGCACTTTGAAGCCGAACACCACCGAATCACCATCGCGACGCCGCAGCACGACCACCTCCCCGAGGGATGGAGCAGGAATCGAGGTGGTGAAGCTCTCCCCTTCCACCCATCGCCCCAGGAGCCGGCGTCGCATGGGCTCACCGCCAAGGGGTGCGGCGGCCAGGAACGTGCTGCGTACATACGCCCGCAGTTCCGCCGGCGTCATGCCGGCCTTGGTGTCGGTCACCTCCAGCGGGAAGCGCACGGCCGTGAGGCTAAACAGCTCTCCGCCGGGTTGTGCACCGGCAGGATGCATGACCACGAGGGCGTCGGTTCCGCTCAGCTGCGGTGCACTCAGGGGAAGGGGGGAGCGGAAGCAGAAGCCGTGCATCACCACGATCGACTCAGCTGCCACAGGCCGCGCCATCCCTGCCGTCAGCAGGAGGCTCAAGGTGGAGGACAGGAGAGGCAGCACGACACGTGACCAGGGTGAGCACAGCGTTGAGTCACAGGCCATCCGTGGGCCTGCTCGGCGGTACCGCGTCCGGGAAGGTTCAGCGCACCGCTGCTGTCGTCCCTCAGGCCGCCAGTGGTCCATCAGCTTCGACGCTGATCTCCAGCTGTTCCCAGACTCTGCGGTAGGCCGCGGTCTGAACTCCGCTCCAGGGATGGGAGGCCGGGTGGCAGCGCGCCACCAGCCGGGCCAGGTCCTGGCGGCTTCTGGGCATGGTGTTGAGGCCCAGGACAGCCAGGGCTGCCCAGTATTCCGCTGACGGTCCCATGGCTGTCGTCGATCATGCGAGGGGAAGCGGATGATCGCAGCGGATGGTTCCGGCGCCAGGCAAGAGGCCCAAAGCGTCGAGGATCTTGATGGACCCGATGGCAGGGCAGCTTCAACACGATCGTGCAGCCAGGTGGTTTCCTCGGTGGGGCCCCATCCCCACCAGACAGGTTCACACCACCACTCCACAGCCACTCTCAGTCACCCCTATCCCAGGCAGCGGAGGAGACCTGGTCCTTGATGCCTAGCTTGGATTCCCGTTCAACCTGCCCAGCGTGGAGCAGTGTCTCAGGTCTGATCGACTGTTCTTCGGCTCCGCCTTCGTCTATGCCTTCGTCCGACATCCCATCGACCGCTCCCTCACGGCGACGCACCTGGTGGCTGCAGGTCTGGAGCTTCGTGGCCTGAGCGCTTCGCCAAGACCCTCACCTTTAAGGCCGTGTCCCCGCTTCTTGAGCATCCCCTGCTCCGCCCTCAGCACCAGTCCCTGCGCTGCGAAGGCCAAACTCCTGGGGGTTTACGGCGAGGATTTCGCACTGTTCGGATACACCCGAGCCTTTGACGCCATTGATTCTGGGGTAGCTCACCACGGTGGCTGGGCGGGTCCTGTGGAATAGGAGCTTTCAACACCACAACCATGGATCAAGCCAGGCTGCGAGCCCTGTTCACCAAGCCGTACGGCACTCCGCCCCCGGGAGAGGAGCAGTGGCGCTCCCTCTACGCTGAAGACGTGCATTTTCAGGATCCCACCCAGGAACGGCATGGGCTTCCGGCCTACATCGAGGCACAGGAAGGCCTCGTGAAACGCTGCGACGACATCTATTTAAAGCCTGGGGCGATCGCGATCGACGGCAAGACCGCCTTCGTGGAGTGGGAGATGGGCCTGAAGATCAAGGGCATCGAGTTCATCTATCCCGGTGCGACCCGACTGCTGCTCAACGACGCGGGCATGATCGTCGACCACCGCGACTACTTCGACTTCGTGGGACCAACCTTCTCGCCAGTACCTGTTGTGGGGGGATTTGTACGCTGGTTGTACAAACGCTTCGTGGCTGAGAGTGGCTGACGGGTTCGAATGGCCGCTGACCGGCCCATCAGGGGCGTGCTGACCAACCACGGTCTGCTGACATCAGGGTTCTGCCACTGATTCCGAGGCTCTCCGGGATCCCGATCGGGGCCCGCCGCCGGTGTCCTCAACCGTTCTCAGGCCGGCCGACGGGGGCTGGGCTGGTGGGATCCTCCCGCCCCGAGGTCCCGCTGCGCCGCAATGCGAAAGAGTCGGAGCCTGCGGTCGTGATTCCAGGTGTAGAGGGCCAGGTTGTGAAGACAGAGGG
Organism: Synechococcus sp. UW140; assembly: GCA_943369245.1. Lineage (GTDB taxonomy): Bacteria > Cyanobacteriota > Cyanobacteriia > PCC-6307 > Cyanobiaceae > Regnicoccus_A. Next base: position 56,082 of record CALRMN020000010.1, read on the forward strand.
GTTCCGTGGGACTGGGGGCCCCACCCATCCAGACCTCCATGGCTACCCGTGCCTGCGCCGCCTCCCGCCCTCGGGGACGCGCCAACGTGATGTGGGGCAGGGGTGGCCCTGATCTGGATCCTGCAGCGGCAGCCGGCAGCGCATCCACCTCCCGCAGCCGGATGACGCAGGCCTCGATCAGGCGAGAGATCGAGGCCTGGCCCTGCCGGAGGGTGAGGGCATAGGCCGACGGACAGGCCGCTGGGCCCATGGCCCGCCATGTTCCGGCCGTGACCGTGATCGGGTCATGGTGCAGCGGCATACAGGCGTCCCAGGCGGACCAGGCCACCGGCTCCGGGCAGGGGCCCAGGAAGGCCAGGGTGAGATGGAGGTCCGCCGGATCAAAGCGCCGCAGCCCCGGGGGCAGATCGTCGCCGGCGTGATGCCAGCCTGCTTCGGGCGGCACCACGAGGGCGATGAACCAGTTGGGCTGGGGCACGGACTCAATGGCGCTGGTGCCACCAGGCTGTCGCGATCACCGGGACGCCACCGGTGATCGGCAGGCGGCGGTCTCACGCTCGGCGCAGAGGGTGTCGAGATCGGGTCGGCCGGTGAGGCGCAGCCGCAGGCGTGCCCAGAGTCGATAGACCACCTGGGCCAGGGGGCCGATCACAGGCCATTCGATGGGGGCATAGATCCACCCGAGCCCCACCAGGCGGTAGGCCTCCTGGAACACCGCCAGATCACGCAGCACTCGTGCGTCGGCGGTGATCCCATGAACGCGACCCATCGCCTCGCGATAGCTGATCCCCTGGAAGGCGACAGGCTCATAGAGCGGATCATCGATATCAACGAAGCGAATCGCTCCACGGCCGCCATCGCGGCGGCGGAGAATCTCCACCTCCCGCCTGCAGAGTGGACAGGCTCCGTCGTAGAGAAGGATGAGCTCGGGGGTGGTCATCGATTGACCTTAGGGCCGAATCTTGCCTGAAACCGGCTGGAATCACGGCTCGCTCAACGCCGGATACCGCCCATTCCCCACTGACTTGTTCACTGGATCTGGCCAATGACGACGCAAGACACTGACCTGACGCCAACGGCCTGGGATCAGCGTTACCTGCAGGGTCATGATGGCTGGGAGCTCGGCCAAGCGGCTCCGCCGCTGCAACATTTTCTGAACGAGCATCCTCTCGCACCCAAGCCACCGGGGCGGGTGCTGGTACCCGGGTGCGGACGCGGCCATGAAGCGCGGCTGCTGTCTGGCCTCGGCTTCTCGGTGACAGGCATCGACATCAGCGCTGAAGCGCTGCGCGAAGCTCGCAGGCTGGATCAGCCCGGCGTGCCGTGTCAGTGGCTGCAGCTGGATGTCCTCGACCCGGCCGCGCTGAACAAGCAGGGATTGGCAGCAGCCAGCATGATCGGCGTGGTGGAGCACACCTGCTTCTGCGCGATCGATCCAGCCCGGCGCCGAGACTATGCCAGCAGCATGGGTGAACTGGTGGCACCGGGAGGCTGGTTTCTGGGACTGTTCTGGTGCCACACCCGCAGTGGTGGCCCACCATTCGGCTCTCAACCCGAGCAAGTGAACCAGCTGCTGGAGGGTGCCGGCTTTGAAGCCGAGGTGTGGGGGCCCGCTCAGGGCGGGCTGCCGAGCCGGGATAACGAATGGCTCGGTCTCTGGCGGCGGAGAGACTGAGCGGAGAGGAGGAAACGACTGCAGTCCTCGACTGAAGGCTGCAGTCGTCAGCGAAGTGATGGCAGGGGCTACACCCCTGCTGCGGCAAGGCGGTGGCCCGCCGTCACGCTCAGATGATCACTCGTCTTCGTCGTCGCCACCGACAGGAACGAGACGGATCTGCTTACGGCCGAGCTTGATCTGGAACTCATCGCCAGGCTTGAGGTCGATCAGGGCAGTGTAGGCCTTGCCGATCAGCAGGTTGCCGTTGAACTGAACCTTGGTGACGTAGCTGAGCTTGCGGCCACTCTTGCCGGCACCGGCACCGCCGCCGACACCGAGGCTGACGCCCTTGGCCTCCAGCAGCGCTTCGTAGAAGGCGGTGAAGTTGAGCCGCTCACTGCCGTCTTTCTTGGAACTCACGTAGCCGCAGCTGCGCACCAGGTCGGACTTGGAGGCATCACCCATCTCCTTCACCTTGGCGAGCAGGTCAGGTCCGGTGAGCATGACGTTCGTGTCTTGGAACAAAAGAATCATAGCAATCGAGCAGATGCTTTGGCCAGCAAACAGCTCCCAGTTCAGGCCAACAACCCCCGCAGACTGATGACCGAATGCAAGCCGCATGCCGCTTGACGGAAGGCCACATCATCCCCATGGTTTTCGCTGGGCGGGCTCACCACCGCGATGGATCTTCGAGGGGGACCGACTCAACACCCCCCCCAGCCATCCGCCTGAAGGCCATCACCAGCCCCGGACCTGAGCACAACGAATCGGCCAGGATGTCGGTGATCGGGCATCCCAGGGGTCGCCACGTTGGTCGCCAGTCCCGCTTTCACGATCCGGCCGATGGCCGAGTCACACCTGCCGCTGGTGACGGAATGGGCCCGGCTGGAAGGCTTCTGCCCCGGAGTGGGCGACGCCGGTGTGTATCGCCATACCGATGCCGCTGGTCTCTGGGTGGGGTGCCTGGGCGAGGAGCCGGTGGGATGTGTCGCCGGAATTCGTTACGACGAACGCTATGGATTCATCGGCCTGTTCCTTGTGCGGCCGGCCTTCCGCGGCCGCGGCTATGGAGTGGCGCTCTGGCGTCAGGCCCTCGCACATCTCGATGGGGTGGCCTGCATCGGCCTGGAGGCGGCGCCAGATCGGCTGATCGACTACGGCCAATGGGGCTTCGTGGCGGCCTACCAAACCCTGCGCTGGCGCCTTCCATCCGCCAGCCGCGCCCGCTGCAGCGGGGGTCAGCTGCCGCCGGGCTTTGCCGTGGTGGCTGCGGCGCAGCTGGGCGCGGATGCCGGCAACAACGAGCTGGTGCTGACCTATGACGCTCGCCACGCAGCCACGCCGCGCCCCCACTTTCTGGGGGAATGGCTGCGGCAGGACAGCGGCACCGTGGAGCTGGTGCGCGATGAACTGGGATGCTGCCGCGGCTTCGGGCGGATCAGGCCCTGCCTGCTCCCCGATGACGCCGGCGCCGTGGGCTGGCGGCTGGGCCCCCTGCTGGCGGATGCTCCGCTGCTCGCCGGCGCCTTGCTGGATCGGCTCTGTTCGGAGAGGAGCGGACCGGTGCTGATCGACGCCCCCGAAGCCAATCCCAGGGCCCATCGCCTGCTGGAGCAGCGCGGCTTCCAGATCGCCGGGCGCACCGTGCGCATGTACAAGGGAAACCCTCCCGAGTTGCCCCTGCAGGACATCTACGGCCTCGCCTGCCTGGAGCTGGGTTGAGGACACACCCGGACACCCCTGGCTAACCCCGTCTGCTTCGGCTGGCGGTGATGGAGCGGATCCGACGCGAACTGCTCGCCGCGATGCCGCTGACCGTGGAGCTGGCTGCCGCGCTGGGAGCGGGATTGGTTCACCTGCTGGTGGCCCTGATCAGCTGCTGCGCCCCGTAGCGGGTGGGAGAAGCGGCGCGGCAGCAGGGCAAGGACCGCACGCGACTGGCCACCTCCATGGCCAGCTCGGTTCCCGAGCCCCTGCACCAGCTGAGCTTGCTGACTCCACCAGCCATGGCCAGGCTGACGTTGCATCCAGCAAGGTCGCCGCCACGGTGGAAGCCGTCGTGGAGATCCTCAGCCTGGTGGCGCTGCTGGCCATCCTCGTGCCCCCCGACCTTCCCCCGCTCGGATGAATGAACACCACCCCGATCCGCCGCCCCGGCAGGCCAGGACAGCGCCCCGCGAAGACCGACCGGTTGATCCCCTTCGACGGAACTCCCGACCTGGCCAAACTGCTGGTGCAGATCGGTGAGACCCGGTTGGTGCTGAACCGCGCCCTGCAAGGCACCGCCGCCAGCGCCCGCGACACCCTGCAGGAGGTGCTCGGCGCCATCCGCGAGATCAGAGCCCTGGCGGAGCGAGCCAACCATCTGCTGGGGCTGCGGTCTGCCAACGAGCGCTCCCCTGCCTCGCCCTCACCAACACCATGAGCGCCTTCCGCCCCCTGCGGCCGCGATTGAGCCGCTTGCGCCCCGTGCGCCTGCTCAAGCTCGATGGCGTCTACCGCGCCGACAACATCGACAGCCTGATCAGCCAATGGCGGGAGCCCTACCGGCTGATGCTCTCGGTGCCCTGGCCTGGCTTCCTGCTGCTGATCGCCCTGGCCTACCTGGGAACCAACGTCGTCTTCGCCCTGCTCTATCTATTGGATGCCCCCGGCATCGGCGGTCTGCCCCAGGGCCATGTGGCGGGCTTCAGCGACGCCTTCTTCTTCAGCGTTCAGACCCTGGGCTCGATCGGCTATGGCGTGCTCCACCCCGTCTCGCCACTGGTGAACGCTCTGGTCACCCTGCAGGCTTTCGTGAGCCTGGTGTTCACTGCCGTGACCACCGGCCTGGTGTTCGCCCGCTTCTCCCGCAGCCGGGCGGAGATCCGCTTCAGCGAGGTGGCCACGGTCCAGCCCTGGGACGGAAGGCCCTGCCTCACGTTCCGCATCGCCAACGTTCACCACAACAATCTGGTGAGCGCGCAGGTACAGGCCTATCTGGCCATCGATGAACGCAGCGCCGAGGGGGAAACAATGCGCCGCCTGCACCGGCTGGAACTGGTGCGCGGCCAGGCCTTCCTGTTCCAGCTGATGTGGACGGTGATGCACCCGATCGGCCCCGACAGCCCCCTGCACGGCCTGGGCCAGGCCCAGTTGCGCGCCGCCCACGGGGAAGTGCTGGTGGCGTTCGAGGGCGTCGATGAAACGGTGCGGAGCCCTGTGTACAAACGTGCCGCCTACAACAGCAGCCAGATCCGCTTCGACGAAACCTTCGTCGATATCGTCAATGACGATCAGAGCGAGTTCCGCTGTCTTGATTTCAGCCGTTTCAACGACACCCGCCAGCGCTGAACCCGGCACCTTCCAGCTGGTGTTCGACGGTGGCTGTCCCTTCTGCAGCGCCTTCGCCGCCATGGGCGAACTGCACGGGGGTCTGCCTGAGCTGAGGATCATCGATGGCCGCACCGATCACACCCTGCGCCGGCAGCTCAAGGCACGGGGTTTCGATCTGGCCAGGGGGGCGGTGCTGATCGAGGGGGAGCACTGCTGGCATGGGGCCGAGGCGGTGCAGCGGCTCTGCGGCCGGCTACGGCCCAGTTCCGCCCTGCTGGGCCTGCTCACGGCGGTGTTTGGCGATGAGGAGCGCAGCCGCAGGCTCTACCCCCTGCTGCTGGCCGCCCGCCGCGGGGCCCTGGCGCTGCGGCGGCTGCCGCTTGATCCGGATGACACCAGCCGGCTTAGCCTCTGACGTCAGCGATCGCGGCGCCATGAGCTACCTGCGCGAGATCATGAACCGGCTGCGGGAGCGCTCCGAAGCCAGCGAATCGGGTCACGAACCGCCCGCCGTTCCCTACAGCCCCCTGAGCCAGCGGGTGCTCGAGGAGCATCTCCAGACCTACCGCGAGCGCCTGCAGGCCTGCAGCGACGCCATGCTCCCCTACGAATGGGCCTGGCTTGAGGACCACCTCGCCACCCTCGAGCTCTCCAGCGGCCAGGAGGCGATGCAGAAAGTGCTGGGAGGGCCTCAGCGGGTGGCCGATCTGCTGCGCGAGACCCACTGCTTCCAGGCTGAAGTGCGCGGGGAACTGAGCCGGCGGGGCCTCGAGCCCGGCAACCGCACGGCGCCGCTGGCCGCACAGGAGCATGCCTGGGAACTGAGCAACCCGGCCATCCGCCTGGAGTGGGGCATCGAGCCGGCCGATCCCCTCCCCGGCTGAGGCGAGGGGGCAGGCGGGCGTCCGATGTCCGAGCTGGTGTTCGTCTACGGGAGCCTGAAGCGGGGGGAGCCAAACCACCGCTGGCTCGACGGCAGCCGCTTCCTCGGACGGCGGCGCCTGGTGGGAGCCCGGCTGCACGATCTCGGTCCCTACCCGATGGCGGTGCCCGCCGCCCCTGGGAAGGAACCGGACGAGCCTCAGGCCCCCCCGGAGCCGGCCTTGATCCATGGCGAACTGTATGCATTGGGGGCGAGCGGCCTGTCCCGGCTGGATCAGCTTGAAGACGTGCCCCGCGAGTACCAGCGTCAGCGCTGGCGGTTGAGCGACGGCAGCCTGGCCTGGTTGTACCTGGGCCGCCACGAGCAGGTGATCGGCCTGCCGCTGGTGCCTTACGGCGACTGGAGGAGCACCCCGGTGTTCAGCTACGGCTCGAACCTCTGCCCCTCCCAGCTGGCTCGGCGCTGCCCGCGCTGGGATGGCAGCGGCCTGGTGGCGCGGCTGGAGGGCTGGCGCTGGGGGATCACCAAACGGCGCCTGGACCGCGCCCCGGCCGAAGGGGCCGCCGGGCTGGTGCGTCACCGCGGCGCCCTCTGCTGGGGGGTGGTGCACCATCACTGCCCGGATGATCGGGCCGCCCTCGACCGCTGCGAGGGCGTGGCGGCCGGTCACTACTGCCACCAGCGGGTCCAGGTGATCACCGGCACTGGAGAGCCTCTCGACGCCCTCACCTACGTGCCCACTCCCGCCTGGCGCGCTTCAGGGCTGAGCGCCGGCTGCGACTACGCCGCGGCCATCCTGCGGGGAGCCCGCCACTGGCAGCTCCCGGAGGCCTGGCTGGGCCTGCTGGAGGCGGAGCTGCGCTAGGCCCATCACAGACCATGCGCCAGTAGCTGCAGCTCGGCGGCGAAAGGCGCCAGGGAACTGTTCATCAGCCGGCCCAGCGGCGGTGGAACCAGCCCTTGGCCAGCTCCGCACTGGCCACGTAAGACATCGGAGGCGATGGTCATCTCCGGCAGATCGGTGAGCAGGGTGGTGAGCAGGATCTGCTTGCGCAGCAGCGGCAGAAAGGGGAGGGCCAGGGACGCCACCGCCATCGAGACCATGTTGCCGAAGTTGGCACTGGTGGCCATGAACACGTACTTGAGCGTGTTGGCGAAGGTGCGCCTCCCCTCGCGGATGCCCGCCAGCAACACGGCCAGGTCGGGATCCAGCAGCACGATGTCGGCCGCTTCCCTGGCCACGTCAACTGCCCCCTGCACCGAGAGGCCCACATCGGCGGCATGGAGGGCGGGCGCATCGTTGATGCCATCGCCCAGATAGCCCACCACGTGGCCGGAACCCCGCAGGGCATGGATCAGCCGCTCCTTCTGGCTGGGCTCGATCTCGGCGAACACATCCACCTGCTCGGCCCGCACCGGCAGGGCGCTGTCGGTGAGCTGCTGCATCTGGGCACCGGTGAGCACCTCCGGGTTGCGCAGACCCGCTTCACGACCCACCCGAGCCGCCACCAGGGCGTTGTCGCCGGTGATCATCTTCAGCCGGGCCCCGAGACGTGCGAGTTGGGCCACGGTGGCCTTCACGCCCGGCCGGAGCGGATCCGTGAGCGCCAGCAGACCCAGAACGGTCATGCCCGTTTCGTCCGTGCGGTTCACCGCACGGGGCACCAGGCCCCCCTCGGGGTCCCACCGCCGCATCGCCACGGCCAGCAACCGATACCCCTCGGCGCTCCAGGCGGCATATCGCTCACGCAGGTCCGCCTCCACGGCCGCCAGCGGCACAACGGGGCCAGCCGGGGTTTCAGCGGGGAATCCAGCAGAAACGAGAGCAGAGGGCCGCGGCCGCCAGAATCAGAATGATCGGGCTGGTGAACTGACTCAGCAGCAGGACGGCCGTACCGCCCCGGGCCGGCGGAGTCAGGCTGTTGGGACCATGGCTGCGGAGCCGACGCTCCGCTTCCATTGTAGAGAGGCCCTCCTGCCCGGTGTCCAGCTCGCGGAGCAGCCCGGCGTCCGGCCGGCTCCAGAAGGCCTTGGAGTGACCAGGGGGGTCGAGGGGCTCCATCGGCCTGGGCGAACTCTCGGTAGGCTGATGGATCTGAACCCCCGGTCAAGACGGGTGCAGAACTGATCGCCATGGCCACCATCGCCCAGGATCCCCGCCAACAGGCCCTCGTGATATCGCTGCGGCAGCGCATGGCCGAAGCGCGGGCCCGTGGCGATGCCAAGGCCCACCAGGCCCTGTTCCGCGAGGCGGTCTATCTCGGCATCCAGCCCAGCCTGCTGGAATCGGAGCCGGCCACGGCCGCACCGGAGCACACCAGCGGCCACTGAATCCTTTCCCAGGCCAACCGCATGGGAGGCCCCATGCAGGCCCTGATCCTGCACAGCCTCTGGGGATTCGCTGGCGGCCTGCAGAAGGCCATCCTCCAGTCTGGCCACAGCGGCTTCGATGGCGTGGAGGCCAACCTCGACCATCCGACCCTGGTTGACACTGATCCCCGGACAGTGGTTTCCGAGCTGAGCGCCGCCGGGCTTGCGCTGATCGTGGAGCTGGTCACAGGCAACGGCTACGTGCCAGATCTCGCCATGACAGCCGCCGAGCATCTGCAGCAACTGGCCGGTCAGCTGGAGCGCTGCCGCCGTCTTGAGCCGCTGCGGATCACGGTGATCACCGGCAGCGACAGCTGGCGCTGGCCAGAGCAGCAGTGGTTCTGGGACCGGGCGCTGGCGCTGGCCGCTGCCGCCGAGGCCCCGGTGACGTTCGAGACCCACCGTTCACGCAGCCTGGCGGACCCCTGGCGGATTGCGGACTGGACAAACTGCTACCCGGACCTGCGGCTCACCGCCGACCTCAGCCACTGGTGCGTGGCCTGCGAGCGGCTGATGACGCCGGATCTGGCGCCGATTCAGGCGATCGCCGAGCGTGTGGACCACATCCACGCCCGGGTAGGGCATGCCCAGGGGCCCCAGGTGAGCCACCCGTTCGCGCCCGAACACGCCGAGGCGCTCGTGGCGCATCGGGCCTGCTGGCAGCTGTTTCTCGATCGGGCCCGAGTCCGCGGCATGGAGCGCTTCACGCTCACCCCGGAGTTCGGCCCCGACGGCTACCTTCCCACCCTTCCCTTCACGGACCAGCCCGTGGCCGATCTGCTGCAGATCAACACGGCCATGGCCGCCTGGCTCAGGCGCGAGCTGGAGATGGCGGCTCCAGGCCCATGATCCGCGTATAGAGCGCCTGCTGGTGCAGGATCCGCCGCTCCAGCCGGTGGGCGGGGCCGGGCGTCAGGCCGCTGGCGTAGCCCCTCTGCGCCGACTCCACCAGGGCCCGGTCCTCCTCCAGGAAGGCACGCAGTTCCTCGATCCAGGCTTCGCCCCGGGCCTTCTGGTCGGGATCACCCAGCAGCCACATCTGCAGGCGGCAGTGCCTGGGATCGCGTGGAGGAAAACTGATCAGGGCCAGGCGCCCATCGGGCCAGGCCAGCAGATGAATCCAGGGCGGCGCGCCGAAGGTGAGGAACTCAAGCCCCTCTGCATCAGCGCCGTTGCCCTGAAGGGGGACAGGGGTGGCCAGCAGGTTGACGTGATCGGCGAAGCGATGCCGGTAGTGACGCACCGGCCCCTGCTGGCGGTGCAGGGTGTTGGGGTGCGCAATGGCTACGTGGTAGTCGTCGAGGGTGTTGTCGTGGGCAATCTTCCAGTTGCAGGCCAGTTCCGCCTCCAGACTGGCCAGCAGCACCCGTGGCCGTTCCAGGCCCGGGCCCAGCTCCTGCTCCACCAGATCCAGCTGGTGCTCGAGGGGCAGCGGATCCGCGCCGATCGCCACCCAGAGCATCGAGCCGCGCAGGACGCAGGCCAGCTCGATCAAAGACCAGTCCTCGCGTGCGAAGGGATCCACGAACTCCGCTTCCCGGGCCGCGGCCCGCAGGCTGCCGTCCAGGTCGTAGGTCCAGCCGTGGTACGGACAGATGAGACGTCGGCAGGCCTGGGCCGCTTGTGCCGGGGGCAGCAGGGCCACCCCGCGGTGGGGGCAGCGGTTGAGGAACGCCCGCGGCGGTCCGCCGGGGGGATGGGTGAGTAGCAGGGGGCGATCCAGCAACTCGAGGGCCAGGGCTGATCCTTCCGGAAGGCTGGAGAGTGCTGCCACCGGATGCCAGAAGCGTGGTGCGTAAACCTGCCGCTCCCGCTCGGCCACTGGGACGGAGCTATAGAGCTCAGCCTCCAGAAAGGGGCGCCGGCCGAACTGATCGCCGGACGCGTCCATGGCGGGCGCTTCAGATGGCGGCGCCATCAAGGGTGCGCAGAGTGTTCACCAGTTCTTCCCTCAGCTCCAGAAACTGCGCGGACACCCTCAGGTGGGCCAGGTTGGAACGATCCAGATCCGCCTCCACCGTCCTCACGATGCGCCCCGGTCGCGGCGCCATGATGTGGACGCGCTTGGCCAGCAGCAGCGCCTCCTCGAGGTCGTGGGTGATCAGCAGAGCCGTGAGCCCGGAGCGCTCCCAGAGCTGATAGAGAAACTCCTGCATCGATTCACGGATCTGCAGATCCAGAGCGCCGAAGGGTTCATCCAGCAGTACCACCTTGGGGTCGGCCGCCAGGGCGCGAGCGATCGCCACCCGTTGCTGCATGCCGCCGGAGAGCTCCCGCGGCAGACGCCTGGCGGCATCCTGCAGACCGACCACCTCCAGGAAGTAGGCCGTGCGCTCCCGGACCAGGGCCCTGGGCAATCCCTGCAGCGTCATGCCGAAGGCCACGTTCTGGGCCGCGGTCATCCAGGGGTAGAGGCTGTACTTCTGGAACACCATGCCCCGGTCGGGGCCCGGCCCGCGCACCGACCTGCCGTCCAGGGCGATCACACCGGCACTGGGGAGCTCCAGGCCGGCAATCAGGCGCATCACCGTGGACTTACCCGAACCGGAGCTGCCCACCAGGGCCACGAATTCACCGGAATCGATCGAAAAGCTGATGTCGTCGAGCACCAACTTCGCGCGGCGTCCCTCGCCGAAGGTTTTGCTGACACCGTTGACGGAAAGATGCATCTCAGTTGGCCCACGCACAGCTGCGACGCAGCAGGAAGCGGAAACCCAGATCGATGATCAGCCCGATCAGCCCGATCACGATCAGGCCCACGAAGATCTCATCGGTGCGCAGGAAGCGCTGAGCCAGGCTGATGCGCTTCCCCAGTCCCTCGTTGGCAGCCACCAGCTCGGCCACGATCACCAGGTTCCAGGCGGAGGCCATGTTGATGCGATAGGCATCGATCACCTGGGGGGCGATGAAGGGGGCCACCACGCGGGTGAGGATCGGCAGGCCACGGCCTCCCAGGGTGAGGGCCGTCTCGATCAGCTCAGGCGGCACGAACTTCACCGCATCCATGATCATCAGGGTGTTGAAGAAGAAGGTGCCGACGAAAATCAGCAGCACTTTGGGCAACTCCCCCAGACCGAAGTAGATGATCAGAAGGGGGATGAAGGCCGGCGCCGGCATGTAGCGGATCAGACCCAGCAGCGGCTCCAGCAGGCGGCAGATCAGTGGATTGCTGCCCATGGCGATCCCCAGGGGCAGGGCCAGGGCTGCGGAGAGGGCAAAGCCGAGGAACACCCGCCGGATGCTGGCGATGGCATCACCCACCAGGATCCCCCCCTGGAACTGATCACTCCCCGCCTGCCAGACCGCCGGCGGGCTGGGCAGAAAGAGGGGATCCACCATGCCGCTGAGACTGATCAGCGACCAGACCAGCAGCACCACGCCGATCCCGAGGGAACCGAGCAACCAGGGATTCCTCATGGCGCCGCGTCAACGAAGCGCGCGTCGAAGAGCTTGGTGAGATCAGGCGGTGTCTTGGCCAGGCCCACCTCCTGCAGGAAGGTGCTGATCTCCGCAGCGGCAAACGGCAGCGAGTCCATGGTTTTGCCGGGCTTGAGCGCCTCACGGTTCTGCTCGAGCGTGAAGATCGTGGTGCCGGCGTCGTACTCCTTGTATTCGGCCTCGCTCACCCCAGCCCGGGCCGCCAGGATCGTGAGGCTGGGGCCAGGATTGGCCTTGATCTCCTTGAGGGTGGCGAACCAGGCATTCACCACCTTCTGCAACTGCTCGGGGTTCTTCTCAACGAACTCCGCGCGGCAGACCAGGTGATCGCTGATGGCACCGGGGAACTCCTTGGAGGAGACCAGGGTCGTGCTGCCGGGGCGCTTGAGCGCCTGGGTGGTGAAAGGAGCAAACACACCCACCGCATCCACTTTCTCGGCCACGAAAGCCGCTGCGGCTGCCCCCGTTTCCAGGGGCACGAAGTCAATGTCCTTGGACGAGAGGCCCGCCTTCTTCAGGCCCAGCAGCAGCAGGTAGTGATCGACCGTGCCCTCCTCCGCTGCCACCTTGCGGCCCTTGAGTTGAGTCACGTCCGTGATGCCCTGGGCAGCGATGATCTGGTCATTACCGGTGGAGTTGTCATTGGTGAGCACCACCCGCAGGTCGGCGCCTCCGGCAATCGAACTGATCGTGTCGTTGAGGGTCTGGCTGTTGCAATCGAGCTGGCCGGCGTTGAGGGCATTGATCGAATCGAGGTAGCCATCGAACCACTGCAGGGTCACCGGCACCCCAGCCGCCTTGAACAGCCCCTTCTCCTCGGTGACCTTCCAGGGGATCCAACCGGGCCAGGCGCTGTAGCCGATGCGCACGGGGGTGGCACCCGGCTGCGGAGGGCTCTGGCAGCTGGCCAGCAGTCCGCCGCCCAGAAGCGCCGTCAGGCCAATACCGAGCAGACGTTGACAGCGCCGGCGTGGATGTGGCGGGCGTTGCTGCTGAGAAACCGAGGGCGCGGCGGCAGGCCTGGAGGTGGAGCCGAGATCAGAGTGCAGATTGGAGGTCATTGATTAAGTGGCGAAGAAAAGCTATGAAGCGAAAAGGGGCTGGGAGAAACAAAAGCGTGGCGGTGTTGGCTCAGAGGAATTCGAGATAACGGGTCAGCTCCCAGTCCGACACGCAGCCGTGATAGTCGGCCCATTCATTTCGTTTGTAGTCGATGAACGCGTCGGCCATGGCATCACCGAACACCGAGCGGGAGAGTGGATCAGCGGCAAAGGCCTCAATGGCCTCACCAAGGGTTCGTGGCAGCACCTTCAACCCCCTCTCGGCCCGCTGCTCGGCGCTGAGCCGGTAGGCATTGACGAGATTGGGGGGGCCCGGATCCAGCTCGTCGCGGATGCCTTCCAACCCGGCCGCGAGGATCATCGCCGCTCCGAGATAGGGGTTGCAGGCACTGTCAGCCGCGCGGCATTCCACCCGGCCGCCAGCAGATGGAATCCGCAGCATGTTGGTGCGGTTGTTGTTGCCGTAGCAGATGAACACCGGCGCCCAGGTGAAGCCACTCATGGAGCCTTGGGCCACCAGGCGCTTGTAACTGTTCACCGTGGGGGCGATCACGGCGCAGATCGCCGGAGCATGGCGCAGGACGCCGGCGATGAACTGCTCCGCCAATGGCGTGATGGTGCCAGGGGTGTCACCCGCGAAGAGGTTTCGTCCCGTGGCCGGATCCGCCAGCGACATGTTGAAGTGGGCGCCACTGCCGGTGCGATCACTGAAGGGCTTGGGCATGAAGCTGGCGACCAGCCCATGGCGGCGGGTGATCTCCTTGAGCATCAGCCGAAAGAAGGTGAGGCGGTCCGCCATGGTGAGCGCCTCGGCATAGGCGAAGTCGGTCTCGAACTGACCGTTGCCGTCTTCATGATCGAAGGAATACACCCCCCAGCCGAGATCATTCATTGCCTGAACCAGCTCATCGAGCCAGGGCAGATTGTCGAGCAGGCCGGTGAGGTCGTAACAGGGTTTCTCGAGGGTGTCGCGGGAGCTGGCTGGCTGGAGGGCTCCATCGGCGCCACGGCGCAGCACGAAGAATTCGGTCTCGATGCCGAGGTTGAAGCGGAAACCCATCCGCCGGGCTTCATCGAGGGCACGAATCAGGATGTTGCGGCTGCAGGCCTCGAAGGGCTGACCGTGCAGGTGCAGGCTGCTGGCCAGCCAGACCACATCGCGGCGCCAGGGCAAAACCGTGGCCGTGGCCAGATCGGGGATCGCCGCCACTTCATCGTCGCTCACGTCCTGGGGGACGCCATCGAGGGCGGCACCGGTGAACAGTTCCGAGCCAGCGAGCATCGCCTCGAAATGATCCAGCGGCACCGCCTTGGCCTTGCTGGTGCCGTGCAGATCCACGAAGCTGGCCAGGGCGTAGCTCACCCCCTGGCTGAGGAGATCGAGCTTGCGCTGCTGCCAGCTGAGCTGGGGTTCGGTGAGTGGATCGGCGGAGGCCAGGGAGTGCAGACTGCTCATCCCACCTCCGCCAGCACGGCCGGGCGGGTGTGATCCCGGGTGGTGGTCAGCACCCAGTGGAGCCAGGCCTCGAGCCCGGCGCCGCTGCTGGCCGAGACCTGGAAAACCACGGCTTCCGGGTTGACGGCGCGGATGTGAGCCTCGATGCGCTCCACCGCGACGGGCAGATGGGGGAGCAGATCCACCTTCGTGATGAGCACGCAGTCGGCCTCGCGGAACATCACCGGGTACTTGAGTGGCTTGTCATCGCCTTCGGTGACGCTGAGCAGAGCCACCTTGAGGTGTTCGCCCACCTCGAATTCAGCTGGACAGACCAGGTTGCCGACGTTCTCCACCCAGAGCAGATCGAGAGCGGCCGGGTCGAGCTGTGCCCGGAGCTGGCGCAGACCACCGCTCACCATCGCCGCATCGAGGTGGCAGGCGCGGCCCGTGGTGATCGGCACCACCGGCACCCCCACCGCTTCAAGGCGCTGGGCATCGAGCTGGGTGGTCATGTCGCCCTCCAGCACGGCCATCTCCAACTGCGGCGCGAGCGCGGTGATCGTGCGCTCCAGGAGGGAGGTCTTGCCGGCGCCGGGGCTGCTCATCACGTTGAGGCAGAGCAGGTTCCAGGCCTCGAAATGCTCGCGGTTGTGCTCCGCCTGGTGCTGATTGGCGGCCATCAGGTTGAGGCCGAGAGTGTCGCTGAGGGGCATGTGCATGGGATCAGCGCGAGGGAACGGCGACGGAATCTGAGATCTGTTCAGGCAGGCTGTAGTCGACGGAGCGGATGCGCAGCTCGCGGCCGCTGACGATCTCCTCCATGGGCCGATCGCAGCAGGGGGAGCGGTAGGCCCGCTCGGGATCGGGGGCATAGACATCGGAGCAGCCCAGGCAACGGGCCCGCAGGGGAACGGTGTCGATCTCGAGCGTCGAGCCATCGAGCCAGGTGCCCTTCACAGCAGCGGCGAAGGTGAACCGCAACGCCTCCGGTTCCACACAGGTGAAATCACCCACCTGCAGATGCACCGCCACCACCAGCGGCGTGTGGGGCTCCTGCCCACGCTTCCACTCCTGAAGGGAAAGCAGCAGGCACTTGGTCATGTCGACCTCATGCATGACTCACCTCCACGTCTGATCCACGGCCATGTTGCAGGCCTCGTGCAGCCAGGAGGGCTTCTGCTTGCGGGGAAGCTGGCCACTCACCACCAGGTGGGCCATCACATCGCAGATCACGCGGGTGGCCATCAGCGACGTCATGTCACTGATGTCGTAGGGGGGAGACACCTCGACCACCTCGAGGCCGCAGACCGGCACGTTGCGCACGATCAACTCGAGCAGCTTCAGGGCTTCGCGCGGCAGCAGACCACCGGGCTCGGGCCAGCCGGTACCGGGGACGAAGCCAGCGTCGATGCAGTCGATGTCGAAGGAGATGTAGACGCAGTCGGTGCCATCGGTGGCGCGCTCGATCGCGAACTGCGCCGCCGCCTCCAGACCCATGTCGCAGATGTCGGTGACCGTGAGCACGTTGGTGCCCCGCTCCCGGCAGACCTTCACCCCCTCGCGCGGCACCTGCCAGCCGCCGATGCCCAGCTGCACCAGGTTCTGGGCCGGGGCATTGGCCATGTTGGTGGCATGGAACCAGGGACAGGTGTGCATGCGTTCGTCAAGGTCGATCTCCTGGGTGTCGACATGACGATCGAAGTGGATGATGCCGACTTTCTTGTCACCCAGGTGACGGCAGACACCGCGCACGGTGGGGAAGCCGATCGAATGATCTCCGCCGAGGATGATCGGGAAGGCGCCACTGGCGAACACGTGAGCCACGCCCTTGGAGATCTGATCGAAACTCTTCTCGTTGTTGGCTGGAATCGTGAAGATGTCGCCGACATCGCAGAGCCTGATCGACTCGCGCAGGTCGACGCCCATTTCATAGTTGTAGGGCGTATAGAGCGCCGAGATGCGCCGGATGCCCTGGGGTCCGAAGCGGGTGCCGGGGCGGTAGGTGGTGCCGGAATCGTGAGGCACGCCCAGGATCGCCACATCGAACTCGCCGACGCGGTTCACGTCTTCGATGTAGGGCGCCTTCATGAAGGTGTTGATGCCCGCGTAGTGGGGCAGCTCACCGCGGGAGAAGGTGGAGATGCGCCGGTCGACGATGCTCTCTGCCGCCTCGAGCCCATAGCGCAGGCCCTGATCCACCTCCTGTTGCCAGCCGGTGAGGGGCAGCCGGGCCTCCTTCTCGAGGGCTTCAGCGCCCTGGCGGCCAGCGGGGGGCGCCTGAGTACGACGGTCAAAGGCCCCTTCCGGGCCTGGAGATGCGGTCATGGCACAACACGGAGGTGGGGGTGCGGTCTCCCGGGCTTTTATCCCTCCGTGCAACCGGGTGACCCCGGTGAGCTTCTCTCGGACCAGACGCCGGGTCGGGCTCGCCGAAGCGAACTGACGCCAACCGGAACCCTAGAAGCTGCTTCCGCCTCTGAACCCTCACCCCACCAGAGGCCTGGCGCTGTGACGGTCGCTACCGGGGAGTGAATCTCGGGCCAGGTCGGCGTGCAGGAGGATCCAGCCTGCCTGGTCCAGGCTCCCTCTCCTGGAAGCAAGGGTCATTGGCTGCACCTCAAGGACGTGGCCCATGCATGCCATCCGCGCCGACCCATGAGAATGTCGATCGAAGGCAGGGGTCTGGGGGCCGTGCTGGATCACTCCTGATCCTCAGGGCTGAGCCCGGAACCCTCGATCAGCTGGTACCGGCAGGCGAGCCGGCAGGTCTGCCCGGGGGGCACCTCCAGCCGCCGCTCACCGCTCACCAGGGCGCCCCGCGGTGCCGTCCAGGGCTCCAGGCAGACCATCGAGCGGGATGGCTCGCTCCAGACCACCGCCAGATCGAAGGGGGCTTCGGCCTGCAGCTCCAGGGCCACGTCCGCCTGGCTGTCCAGCAGGCGCACGGGACCAGCGGGCTGGGCCAGCAGATCCACCCCCCGCTCCAGCCGCTCCAGCAGCGGGGCGGTAGGGGCGGCAGCCATGGTGCCGTGGTCGAAACAGCGCTCCGGCAGGCCCTCCAGAGACGCCGCCGCCAGGGAGGTGACAGCAAAATACGGGTGCAGCCCGAAGGCGAACGGCAGAGGTTCTGCGCCGGGATTAAGCACCAGCACTGCGATCGCCAGGGCCCCTGGCTCAGGGCGCAGCTCCAGTTGCAGCCGGAAAGGGAACGGGAACATCGCCTGGGTGACAGGGCTCCCGGACAGGCTCAGGCGCACCCCCTCTCCTCCCGGCAGCTGCTCCAGCTCCCAGGGCAGATCACGGGCAAACCCGTGCTGCTTGAGCGTGAAGCTCCCCTGCGGCAGCGGCAGCTGATCAGCGGGGAGGTTGCCGCAGATCGGGAACAGCACCGGCATCCCGCCCCGCACCGAGAGAGCCGGATCGGTGAAACGGTCCTCATCGAGGTAAAGGAGCTCTCGGCCGTTGCAACGCCAGCCGCTGAGCAGGCCACCCCTCTCAGGCACCAGCCGAAGAAGATCGCCACTTGCCGCAGTACTGAACTCCCAGTGGGGGTAAGGCGTGGTGCGGTGGGTCAGGGGCATGGCAGCTCAGGCATCGGGCAGGCTCGCGAGCCACTCCAGCAGGGCGGCATTCACCTGTTCGGGCACTTCATCGTGGGGACAGTGACCGGCATCGAGCACCACCTCGCTGGTGCCGGCAGGAGCGTGGCGCTGGAAGGCGGCGCGGCGTCCGGCGGCGTTGATCCATGGGTCACGGATCCCCCAGAGCAGCAGCAGAGGGACCTGGAGCTGGGCAAAGAGTTCGTCCAGGGGCTGGCCACGGGGGATATCAAAGACGGTGCGGAACACTCCGAAGGCCCCTGGATCCAGCGAGGGTCGCCGGATCGCCTCCACCAGGGCGTCATCCACGTTGCTGCGATCGATGTAGACCTGATTGAGGGTGCGGCGGATCGTGGCCGGGCGGCGCAGGTTCTCGAACAGCAGGCGCTGCAGCACAGGACTGCGCAACAGGGCGCCGCCGATCGTGCGCTTCGTGATCGCGCCCCAGCCCTTCGGTTCGGCCTGCTCGTCGCTGAAGGGTCCGGCGGCATTGATCAGCACCACCCCGGCCGCTTCTCTGCCCAGGGCCACCCCCGCCGCAAGGGCGGCAAAGCCGCCGAGGGAATTGCCCACCAGGACCGTGGGCCTCCCGATCCGCTCCCGCACGTAGGCCACCAGCTGATCACGCCAGAGTCCTCCGCCGTAGGGCAGGCCCTCCGTCTTGTCACTGCGGCCGAAGCCCAGCAGGTCGATGGCATGCACCTCATGGCGCTCAGCCAGCACAGGAATGTTGTAGCGCCAGTGGTCGGTGGAGGCGCCGAAGCCGTGCACCAGCAGAACGGCCGGGCCCTCGGGCTGAGCCGGTCGGCTGGCCAGGGCATGGACCCCATGGCCTGCATGGGTCCAGGGCTCGGAACGGGGGCCGATCAACGCAAGTGTGGCTTGGTCGTCGATGCTAGGGATCAATTCGGGGGGTTCGCTCCGTGCTCGACTGGACCAGCCTGCTGCCGGGAACGGCCCTGTGGGCTCTGGCGTTGTACCTGCCCCTCTCGCAGCCGCTGGCCCGACTGGAGGAAGCGCTCACCCAGGGTCCTCTCTCCGAGGGGCTGCGTCAGATCGTGCTGCTGCTGAGCAGCGTGCTGCTGGCCTTTGCCGTGGGGGTGATCACTCAGCTGGGGCTGAGCTGGGCCCTGAGCCCCAGTTGGGCCGCCAGTCTGGGCCTGATGGCGGTGCTGGCGGGGGCCTTCTGGACCCTGGCCTCGCGGCGCGACGAGAGCTGAGCTGAAGCGGACCTGGCCGGGTGAAACGGCGCAGGATCAGGCCAGCTGCTCGGCAAGCTTCTCCTCGCGGCTGAGTACCAGCCGCAGCAGGATCGGCGAGAGGAAGGTGGTACCGATCACCATCAGCAGGATCGCCGCCTCCAGGGCAGGGGTCAGCAGGCCGGCCTGAGTGCCCAGACCGAGGAAGATCAGGCCCACCTCGCCGCGGGGCATCATGCCCAGACCGACCACCAGACGGTTGGTCTTCTCCTTGCTGAAGTAGGTCCAACCGGAGGCCACCTTGCCGATGATCGCCACCACCAGCAGGAAGGCGGCCATCACCAGCCCGGGCCGGTTGGAGGGATCCATCGGGTTGAGCACCGTGAGGTCCATGCTGGTGCCGATCAGAACGAAGAAGATGGTGGCGAACAGCGACACCAGCGGCTTCACCGTTTCCTGAATCGCGTGAGTGTGGCGGGATCCGCTCAGGATCAGACCGGCGGCGAAGGCCCCCAGAGCCGCCTCCAGACCGATGGCCTGGGCTGCGAAACAGCAGAGGCAGAGCACCACGAAGGAGGCCACCACCACCTCGCCGGGGGCCTTGAGCAGATCGAGCAGCCAGTCGAAGGCAGGAGCAGCCGTACGGCTCAGGAACAGGGAAACACCCACAAACAGGGCCGCAGCCACGAGCAGCTTCACGATGGGGCCGATCTCGAAGGCGCCTCCACCGGCCACGGCCACAACCACCGCCAGGATCACGATGCCGAGGATGTCATCGAGAACAGCGGCGCCGATCACCGTCTGGCCTTCTCTGGTCTTGAGATATTTGAGTTCGCCGAAGACGCTGGCGGTGATGCCGATGCTGGTCGCGGTCATGGCCGCGCCAGCGAAGATCGCCGGGATCAGGGGCACATGGAAGAAATACAGCAGCCCGAGGGTGCCCATCGCGAAGGGGAGGGCCACACCGGTGCAGGCCACCGTGGTGGCCTGAGCTCCCACCGCCACAAGCTCATCGAGCTCACTCTCCAGGCCGGTGAGGAACAGCAGAGCGAACAGGCCAAGGGTGGCCACCGCCTGCAGGTTGGGGAAGGTTTCGATGTAGATCGACTCGACCGCATCGGGCGCCAGTGAGGAGAGGGAAGCCACCGCGGACGTGAACCAGTTGCTCAGCTCCGCTCCGGTTTCAGGAGGGATAATCAGGTGCAGGCCCGAGAGGCCGATCAGCACCCCCGCCACCAGCTCACCAAGGATGGTGGGGAGCTGGAGCCGAACCATGATCTCGGCCAGGGTGCGCGCGGCCAGGAAAATCAGCAGAAAACGGCCCACCCCGATCAGGGTTTCGGCCACCTCCACGTTGTGGTTGCCGATTTCGAGCAGGAGAGTCGGGAAAGTCATGCAGGCCGATGTGGCGGCACGTGGTTGAAGTTGGGGGCGACGTTAGACGGGATCTGCAGCAGGGATTGGATTCTGTCCAGAATGATCTCTGGCCACCATGGGTGAATCCACACCGACCGACGACTGGTCAGGCTCATGCCGAACGGCCTGGTCGGCATCCGGAGCGTCCGCATCGGGGCTGAGCCAAACTGGTCCTGCGCACGGATCGGACCGGCATCGCGTTTCACCGCCATCCGTTGTTCAGCCTCGCCGCTCCACCCCCTTCGCCCCGCCACCATGACCGAAGCTCCGCCCAGCCAGCTGAGGCTGCCCACGCCGGGCTGCTTTGCCGACCCTGATCGCAGCGGCCTCACGGCCGATGGTGTCTTCGACGGCATGACCGAGCACCTCTTCTACACTCTTGGTCAGCTCGCCCCCACCGCCAGCCACCACGACCTCTACGTGGCCCTGAGTTACGCGGTGCGCGACCGGCTGATGACCCGCTATCTGGCGGGAATCGAGGCGATCTCGGCCACGCCTACCCGAGTGGTGGCCTACCTCTCCGCCGAATTCCTGATCGGCCCTCAGCTGGGCAACAACCTGTTGATGCTCGGCATCCAGGACGAAGCCGCCGAGGCCCTGCGCCGTTTCGGAATCGAGTCGCTCGAGGACATCCTCGAGGTGGAGGAGGAGCCGGGCCTGGGCAACGGGGGATTGGGCCGTCTGGCCGCCTGCTATCTCGAATCCCTCTCCAGCCTGGAGATCCCCGCCACCGGCTATGGCATCCGCTACGAATTCGGCATTTTCGACCAGCTGATCCGCGATGGCTGGCAGGTGGAGATCACCGACAAGTGGCTCAAGGGCGGCTGGCCCTGGGAACTGCCGCGCCCCGACCAGGCCTGCTTCGTCGGCTTCGGCGGCCGCACCGAGAGCTACCGCGACAACGAGGGGGCCTACCGAGTGCGCTGGGTTCCCTCCGAGCATGCCATCGGTGTCCCCCACGACGTGCCCGTGCTGGGCTACAGGGTGAACACCTGCAACCGCCTGCGGCTGTGGTCAGCGGAGGCCTCCGAGAGCTTCGATTTCTACGCCTTCAACATCGGCGACTACTACGGCGCCGTGGAGGAGAAGGTGGGCTCCGAAACCCTCTCGAAGGTGCTCTACCCCAACGACGGCACCGATGAAGGCCGGCGTCTGCGCCTCAAGCAGCAGCACTTCTTCGTGAGCTGTTCCCTGCAGGACATGCTGCGCAGCCTGGAGCTGCGTGACCTGCCAATCACCGACTTCCCGGAGCACTGGGCGGTGCAGCTGAACGACACCCACCCGGCCATCGCAGTGGCCGAGCTGATGCGGCTGCTGATCGATCACAAGAACCTGAGCTGGGATGACGCCTGGGACATCACCACCCGTTCGTTGGCCTACACGAACCACACCCTTCTGCCCGAGGCCCTGGAGAAATGGGGCCTGGATCTGTTCGGCTCGCTCCTGCCGCGGCACCTGGAGCTGATCTTCGAGATCAACCGACGCTTCCTGCAGACGGTGCGGCTGAAGCATCCGGCCAACGAGACGATGCTGAGCCGGGTGTCGATCATCGATGAGAACGACGGCAAGGCTGTCCGGATGGCCCACCTGGCCACCGTGGCCTCCCACCACGTCAACGGCGTGGCGGCCCTGCACAGCGAACTGGTGCGCACACAGCTCTTCCCTGAATTCGCCTCCCTCTGGCCCGAGAAATTCACCAATGTCACCAACGGCGTCACCCCCCGGCGCTGGATCGCCCTTGCGAACCCGCTGCTGAGGGAACTGCTCGATGAGGTGATCGGCCAGGACTGGGTCCGCAACCTTGACGAGCTGCGCAAGCTCGAGGTCTTCCAGAACGATGCCGGCTTCCTGGAGCGCTGGGGCCAGACCAAGCTGGCGGTGAAGCGTCAGCTGGCCCACTTCATCCACCGCCAGAGCGGGCTGCTGGTGGATCCTTCCACGCTCTTCGATGTGCAGGTGAAGCGGATCCATGAATACAAGCGCCAGCACCTGAATGCCCTGCAGGTGATCGCCCAGTACCTGCGCATCAAGAACGGCCTTGGCGACAACCTCGCCCCGCGCACCGTGATCTTCGGAGGCAAGGCGGCTCCCGGCTATTACATGGCCAAGCTGATCATCCGCTTCCTCAACGGCATCGCCGAAACGGTCAA
This sequence comes from Synechococcus sp. UW140, assembly GCA_943369245.1. Lineage (GTDB taxonomy): Bacteria > Cyanobacteriota > Cyanobacteriia > PCC-6307 > Cyanobiaceae > Regnicoccus_A. Next base: position 78,608 of record CALRMN020000010.1, read on the forward strand.
CGCCGACCCCGACATGGACGGCCGCCTGAGGGTGGTGTTCCTGCCCGACTACAACGTCACCCTGGGGCAACGGGTGTATCCAGCCTCGGACCTCTCCGAGCAGATCTCCACGGCCGGCCTGGAGGCCTCCGGCACCGGCAACATGAAATTCGCCATGAACGGAGCGCTCACGATCGGCACCCTCGATGGCGCCAACGTGGAGATCCGCGAGCAGGTGGGCGCCGAGAACTTCTTCCTCTTCGGCCACACCACCGACGGCATCGAGGCCCTGCGCGCGGGGACCTACCGCCCCTGGGAGCTGATTCCCAGCATCCCGGAACTGCCTGAGGCGCTGCAACTGGTGGAACAGGGTCACTTCAGCAATGGCGACACGGAGCTGTTCAAGCCCCTGCTGCAGAACCTCACCGGCCGAGATCCCTACTTCGTGATGGCCGACTTCAGCGAGTACATGCGCGCCCAGGACGCTGTCAGTAAGGCCTGGGGTGACCGCACCACCTGGAACCGGATGTCACTGCTGAACACGGCGCGCACCGGCTTCTTCAGCAGCGACCGCTCCATCCGTGAATACGCCGAACGGATCTGGCGGGCGGAGCCGTTCCCGGTGACGATCAGCTGCGTGATCGACTGAGAGGCCTCAGGGCCGGTGGTCCGGGAGGTCGGGGGTCTGGTGCAGCAGGCGATTCAGCCGCAGACGGTCGGCATTGAGGGGGTCGGGGGCCAGCTCTCCGGCCACCTCCCGGAATTTCTGTTCCACATCCTCAGGCACACGCACATCGAAGATGCGCTCCATCAGCGCTTCGATCGAGAAGAGGTGGGCGTTGATGTTCTCCAGATCGGCGATCGCCTGTTGCAGGCTCTCCTCCTCGGGGGGGCCAGCGGCGCCTGACGGAGAGGCGGAGGTGGGCTGAGGGGCCGGCACCTCGGCTTCGCCGTCGCCTTGGGTCTTCTGCAACTCTTCAAGCACCCGGCCGGCCAGGGTGCGGAAGGACTGCAGGGCGGCCCAGTTCAGTTCCTGCTGCTGCCGCAGTGTGGGGTTCTCCCGGATCAATCGGTCATGTTCCCGATAGAACCGTTGGCAGTCAGGGCATTGGCAGGGCTCTTCGGGCACCGCGCTCCCTTGGTTCCTTAACGCCCATCATGGCATTGGATGTTCAGGTGCGCCGCCGAGCGCCCATGCCGGCTCAGACCAGACGATCGAAGGGGCCGAGCAGGTCCAGCTGATCGTCGTCATCGTCGCTGTCGTCGCCGTCCTCCTGGATGCTGGGCAGAGGGATTTCGATCGAGCTCACCAGCTGAATCACATCGCGCAGGCGCATCGAATCGGCGAACCAGCCCATCGCCTGCTCCATATCGCCCCGTTGCTCCGCCTCGACCGACTGCTCCTGATGCACTTCGGCCAGCAGGGCCAGCCAGCAGAGGCAGCGGGCCTGGACGACAGAGAGATCCAGCTCGTCGGGCTGGCTGCGGGCGATCCGCTCACCCTCCTGCTGAACCAGCAAGCGCAGACGGAGATCGTGAAGCTCGTTCATGCAGGGTTCACCGCCGGACCCACGCTAGCCAGGGAGCACTGTTTGGGAAGGCCACCACCGGTAGCGTTCCCTACCACGTGGGTATACGGGGCTGGCGGGACTCGAACCCACGACCTACGGTTTAGGAAACCGTCGCTCTATCCGGCTGAGCTACAGCCCCAACGTCACCATTATCCAACCCGATCCCCACGCGGCCTAAAGTCGGCTTCGAAAGCAGGCGAGGTGGTCGCGATCGAAGGGTGACGCCGGCTTCGGCTGGTGTCTTCGGCTTCGGTTGAGGAAAGTCCGGGCTCCCCAATGGCCAGGCTTGCTGGGTAACGCCCAGTGCGGGTGACCGTGAGGATAGTGCCACAGAAACACACCGCCGATGGCCGGGGCCTGGCCCCGAGCACAGGCAAGGGTGCAAGGGTGCGGTAAGAGCGCACCAGCAGCATCGAGAGGTGCTGGCTCGGTAAACCCCGGCTGGGAGCAAGGCCCAGGGACAACGGTTGGCCATGACACCCGTCCCGACACAAGTGCGCCGCTCGAGGCCGTCGGTAACGGCGGTCCCAGACAGATGCCCACCCCGGTCCGCCCCGGCGGGCCGGAACAGAACCCGGCTTATGTCCTGCTTTCACCCCTTTCGGCCTCAGCAGGGAGGCCAACGGCCCTCCGAGAAGCTCCCGTGCCCCTGAGTGACGAGCGCTGCCGCAGCTTGGTGCAGTTCCTCGCTGACCTCGGTCTGACAGGCCCCGGGCTGACTGATCCTCTGAAACCGGACCTCGACCTCGCCCCGATCGAGGAGGCCCTCACCCACAGCTCCGCCGGCCTGCCGATCAACCACGAGCGGTTGGAGTTTCTCGGAGATGCCGTGCTGCGCCTGGCAGCGGCGGAGTTTCTCGAGCGCCACCACAAGTCCATGGACGTCGGCCAGCGCTCGGCCCTGCGGGCCCAGCTGGTGAGCGACCGCTGGCTGGGGGAGCTGGGGAAGCGCTGCGGCATTGAGGCGATGGTGCACCTCGGCCCGGTGGCTGCGGGGGACAACGCGGCGCGACAGACGATCCGCGCCGAGATCTGCGAGGCCCTGATCGGCGGTCTCTATGAGGCCACTGGCAGTCTGGAGCCGGTGCACACCTGGCTCACCCCCCACTGGCAGCAGAGCAGCAGCGAGCTGCTGGCCGATCCCTACCGCCACAACTGGAAAACGGGACTGCAGGAGTGGAGCCAGGCCAGGGGGCTCGGCCTGCCCCACTACCGCTGCGAAGAACACAGCCGACGCCACGGCGACCCCCACCGCTTCCACTGTTGGGTGGATCTGCAAGGGCAGCCGGTGGGGGAAGGCTGGGGAGGGTCCCGCCGAGGCGCCGAGCAGCAGGCGGCCCGCGCCGCTCTGGAACAGGGGCAGGCGATCAGCTCGCTTCCAGGGTCTTCAACGGCATCGTGACCAGCTTGTCCCAGTTGCCCCCTTCGAACAGCACAGCCGCCTGGCTGCCGCTGATGCGTTGCACAAAACCCCGGTAGCCGTTGTAGATCGAGCGTCCATCGCGGACCACCACGGTGGTGCCTGGAAGCACCGGCGCCGCCACAGGGGATGCATCTCCTGAAGAGGAATCAGCCGCAGCCATGGAGGTAGCGCACAAGGTGGATCCATTATCAAGCCGATCGGCAGGATGGGCCGCAGATGCCCTGCGGGTCAGTCGATGGTGGTGAGGAGATGGTGAGCGAAGCGGATGCGCCGGAGGCGTGGCTGGTGGTGGGGAAGGTGGTGGCAGCCCAGGGGCTGCAGGGGGAGCTGAGGGTGCTGCCCCGCACCGATTTCCCTGAACGCTTCACCCGGCCTGGTCAGCGCTGGCTGCGCCGGGCTCAGGAGCCCGCCCGGGCCGTGCGACTGCTCTCCGGCCGTCAGCTGCCCGGCCGGGAGCTGTTCGTGGTGCGGCTGGAGGGGGTCGGCACGCGGGAGGAGGCCGAGGCCCTGGTGCATCAGGATCTGCTGGTGGAAGCGGGCGATCGGCCCCGCCTGCAGGAGGGGGAGTTCCACCTGCTCGATCTGCAGGGACTGCAGGTTCGCCTGGCGCCCCATGGTGAGGTGATCGGCACCGTGGTGGATCTGATTCATGCCGGCAACGACCTGCTGGAGGTGGAGCTCAGCGGTGACCAGCCCCGGCGGGCGCTGATCCCCTTCGTGGAGGCGATCGTGCCACGGGTGGACATCGAAGGCGGCTGGCTCGAGATCACGCCGCCGCCGGGGCTGCTCGACACCTGAGGCTGGGGCTGACCGCTGCCGCTCCGGGGTGTTCCCCATAAGATTCGAGCCAGCATTGACCCATCAAGGGAAGATCCGACGATGAGCCCAGCGGTCGCCCTCGTGCCAGTGATCCTCTGCGGCGGCACGGGCACCCGCCTCTGGCCACTGTCGCGCGCCAGCTATCCCAAGCAGTACTGGCCGCTGTCGGGCAGCGGCGAGGAGACCCTGCTGCAGCAGACCCAGCTCCGGCTCAAGGGGTTGAACCAGCTGGCCCCTCCGCTGCTGATCTGCAACGAGGACCACCGGTTCATCGTGGCCGAGCAGATGCTCCAGATCGGGGTGGAGCCCGGCGCCATCCTGCTGGAACCTCTCGGCCGCAACACGGCACCGGCGATCGCCGTGGCCGCCCTGCACGCCACCAGCCGGGGGGACGACCCCCTGCTGCTGGTGCTCGCCGCCGATCACGTCATCCAGGACGGAGAACGTTTTCGGACCACCGTCGAGGCTGGCCGCGCTGCGGCCGAGGGCGGTCTGCTGGTGACCTTCGGCATCGTGCCCACCGCCCCGGAAACCGGCTACGGATACATCGAGGCGGTGGAGCCGCTGCCCCGGCCCAATCCTGGCCCGGGCGAACCGTCGATCCAGGCCCCCACCCCGATCGCCCGCTTCGTGGAGAAACCCGATGCGGACACGGCAGAGAGTTTCCTGGCCAGCGGCCGCTTCACGTGGAACAGCGGCATGTTTCTCTTCCGCGCCAGTGCCATCCTCGCCGAGCTGGAACGGCTGGCCCCGGAGGTGGTGAGCTGCTGCCGCGCCGCCATCGACCACGACAGCGCTGATCTCGACTTCCTGCGCCTGGAGCGGGAGTCGTTCGCCAGCTGCCCCAATGTCGCCATCGACGTGGCGGTGATGGAGCGCACGGGCCTGGGCGCCGTACTGCCCCTTGAGGCGGGCTGGAGCGATGTGGGCAGCTGGAGCGCCCTGTGGGACACCGGATCACGCGATGAGAGCGGCAACGTTCTGCGGGGCCGGGTGATCAGTGAAGGATCACGCAACTGCTACCTGCGCAGCGAACACCGGCTGGTGGTGGGCCTGGGGGTGGAGGACCTGGTGGTGGTCGAAACCGATGACGCCGTGCTGGTGGCCCACCGCGACCGCGCCCAGGAGGTCAAGACCATCGTGAATCGCCTCGCCGTCAGCGGCAGCCCCGAGGGGAAGGCCCACCGCCGCATTTACCGCCCCTGGGGCTCCTACGACGGCATCGTCGAGGGCAGCCGCTGGCAGGTCAAGAAGATCGTGGTCAATCCCGGCGCCAGCCTCTCGCTGCAGATGCACCACCACCGCGCCGAGCACTGGGTGGTGGTGCAGGGCACCGCCGTGGTGGAGAAAGACGGCGTCCAGGAGCTCCTGGGCGAGAACCAGAGCACCTACATCCCGCTTGGCTCCAAACACCGGCTCAGCAATCCCGGCAAGATTCCCGTGGAAATGATCGAGGTGCAGAGCGGCCCCTACCTCGGCGAAGACGACATCGTCCGCTTCGATGACCGCTACGGCCGCTCGGACATGAGCCTTCCGGTTCGCTGAGGGCTCGGTACCGCTGAGGTCTACGGCCCTCTCAGTGCGGGACCGCCAGCACCGTCCCGATCAGCTCGGCCCGGGGGAATCCTTCGGCACGCACGGCAGCCAGTGCCGCCTCGGCCGCCGCTGCCGGCACTGACGCCAGGAGCGGACCGCAGGTCTGGGGGTCGATCAGCAGCTCCCGCAAGGTGGGCCTGAGCGCCTCGGCCTGAACCCTGCCGCTCTCCAGCTCCACCCAGGCGCTGCGGTTGGCGGGGGCCAGGCTGCTGGCGAAGCCCCGCTCAAGCAGCTCCAGCGCGCCGGAGAAGGCGGGCAGGGACTGCAACTCCAGCTCCACCCGCAGGGGTTCCGCCGCGGCCTGCAACATCTCGCCAAGGTGCCCCAGCAGCCCGAACCCCGTCACATCGGTGCAGGCGCGGCAGCCATGGGCGGCCAGCAGCTCCACCAGCGGCTGCTGGCTCTGAGCCATCACCCCCAGGGCCCCGTCAATCCACTCCGGCTCCGCCGCGCCGGCCATGGCTGCCGCAAAGAGCACGCCGCTGCCGATCGGGCGGCTGAGCAGCAACCGATCACCGGCGGCCAGACCGCCCTTGGCCCAGAAACGGCCGGGCTCAGAACGGCCGGTCACGCTCAGGGCGAGGCTGAGTCCTTCGGCCGTAGTGCGTTGCTCCAGGGTGTGCCCCCCCACCAGCCGGGCACCGAGGGGATCGAGCACTGAACGCACCCCCGCCAGGGTCTGGAGCAACCACTCCTCCTGCAGCGCCACCGCTCCCCGCGGCAGGGTCACCAGGACCTGGGCACTCTCCACCTGGGCGCCGCAGGCCCAGAGGTCGGAGCAGGCATGCAGGGTGGTGAGCCGCCCGTTCAGCCAGTCATCGCCCACCAGGGCGGGGAAGCCGTCGAGGCTCTGCAGCATCAGACCTTCATCCAGCGAACCAGCGATCACCGCGGCATCGTCACCCCCGGGCGACCCCTGATCCGGCGACCACGCTCCGGCCTCGGCCAAACCCAGCCGCTCCAGGGCCCTGCGCAGGGGAGCGGCGCCCAGCTTGGCGGCGCAGCCCCGGCAGGGGCTCTCCTCGGCCATGGGGGCGAGTGCCTGGAAGCGGCTGATGAAGCGGCGGTCGATCCAGACCTTGCACCACCACAGCCAGCGGGAGGGCCCCAGGCAGAGGGGTCCCCACTGGGCCAGGGCACGGGGCTGGCCATCGACGGCCCCGCCGTCCCCCAGCAGCTGCAGGGCACGGCGGGGGGGATGCCAGGGGCGCAGGGGTTCCTCGCGCAGGGAGCGGCGCAGGTTGGCCGCCAGCACCGGGGCCACCCGCACCGCCCACACCCCGCTGGGGGGGCGTGGTGCCGAGCGCACCAGGCCGCAGTCGCCGCAGGCGAACACGCCGGGATGGCCTTCCACCTCCAGGCTGGTCTCGGTGAGGACCCGGCCCGTGGACGGGTCACACGGCAGACCGCTGGCCGCCAGCCAGAGCGGGGCCCGGCTGCCCGTACAGCGAACGAGGGGAACCTGACCATCGGCCGGCACGCCGACGTCGGCTTCGGGATCCGGATTCCTCAGGGCCACGCCCGCCGCCGCCAGCATCCGCTCGCCGGCCCGGTTGGCCCCAGGCGAGCCCAGGGCAAGGCTGTCCCCGCGTCGCACCAGCTCCACCCGCAGGCCCCGGGCCTTCAGAGCCAGGGCCACTTCCACCCCGGCCGCCCCGCCACCCAGCACCCGGCTGGGCGGCCCGCCGGGCGCCAGTGCCTCACACCAGGCCAGGAACGTCTCCAGCGGCTTGATCGCCATTCCACCGGAGCCCGGGGTGACGGCCCCCACATCCAGGCTGAGCCTGTCCCAGCGCAAGGAAGGACGGCCGGCCAGCCGCAGCTCACGCTCGGCTGGATTCAGACCGGTGATCTCGGCCAGCACGAAGCGCACCCCAGCGCGGTCGCAGAGGCGGCGCAGATCGATGCCGGTCTCGCGGCGGCTGTAGAGCCCGGCGATCAGGCCCGGCACCATGCCGCTGTAGAGCGCGGTGCTGGTGCGGCTCACCAAGGTGATCAGCACCCCTCGGGGATGACCCTCCATCGCCCAGCGGCTCAGCAGCAGAGCATGGCTGTGGCCGCCCCCGGCCAGGATCAGGTGCTGCTGGAGTGTGTCCTCAGTCCCCACGAGGCCCATAGCCCTGGGGATTGGCACGCTGCCAGGCCCAGCCATCGCGGCAGATGGCGTCGAGATCGCGCTGGGTGCGCCAGGACAGGCGCCGTTCCGCCAGCGACGGATCCGCCACTGTCGCCGCCACATCTCCGGACCGTCTGGGCACCAGGTCATAGGGAACGGGGGAGCCGCAGGCCTGCTCGAAGGCCGCCACCACCTCCAGCACCGAATGGCCCCGGCCGCTGCCCAGGTTGAGGGTGAGCAGCTGGGGGGGCTCGGCCATCAACACTTCGAGGGCCGCCCGGTGGCCCTCCGCCAGATCCCTCACGTGGATGTAATCGCGGACGCCGGTGCCGTCGGGGGTGGGCCAGTCGGAGCCGAACACCTGCAGCCGTGGCCGGCGGCCCACCGCCACCTGGCTGAGGAAGGGGAACAGATTGTTGGGGATGCCGCCTGGATCCTCGCCGATGCGTCCGCTGGGGTGGGCACCGACCGGGTTGAAGTAGCGCAGCCGCGCCACCCGCCAGCCCGGCTCGCTGGCATACACATCAGCCAGCATCTGCTCCACCGCCGCCTTGGTGTAGCCGTAGGGGTTCACCGGTTCGACCCGGGCGGATTCGGCGATCGGTACCGACTCCGGGGAGCCGTAGAGAGTGGCACTGCTGCTGAAGACGATCGTGCGGCAGCCGGCCTGAACCATGGCCGCCAGAAGGGCGCGGCTGCCACACAGATTCACGTCCCAGTACCGCAGGGGATCAGCAACGGATTCACCCACCGCCTTGAGGCCGGCGAAGTGGACCACGGCCTCGATGGGCGCGACGGCGAAGGCCCGCGCCAGATCCCCTGAACTGCGCAGGTCGCCTTCGATCAACTGCAGCCGTGGGGCCGCAACCGGACCAGCCAGCTCCTGGACACGCCTCAAAGCTTCAGGGGAACTGTTGGAGAAGTCGTCGAGCACCACCAGGCGGTGTCCCGCTTCCAGCAGAACCAGGCAGGTGTGGCTTCCGATGAAGCCGGCACCGCCGGTGATCAGCAGCTCTCTCATCACAGCCTCAGATCAAGGGTGCGCAGACCTGGCGACGGTGCGGGCCATGGGGGGGCCTGGGGCCTCCCGTCATGGTTGGGCTCAGGCCCATCGCGCTCCGGGGTCCTGTCGTCATTCTGGGGAACAGCGACGGATTCGAAGGTGATCCGATCAGAGCCCTCGGTCCCGAGCTCATAACGGGCCATGGCCAGACCGCTGATCTCCAGCCGCAACGGCAGATGGGGATCGATGCAGGGGTGGAGGGAGGGGTAGAGGCGGCTGTGCCGGTAGCGCAGGCCGAGCCAGCCATCGCCCAGGGGCAACTCCCGGCCGTTCAAACGCAGCGAACAGGACTGCAGAAACGCTGTATTCGCCTTCAGCTCGAGCCGCTGCAGGGAACTGTCGACGAAGCGACTGGTGTTCCCCCCCTGCACCGGGGTGTCGCAGAGCAGGGGCCAGGGTTCGAGAGCCCGGCGGATCTCCAGCCGGGCGCCCTCCTGCTCCCAGCTCAGCAGCAGGGGGAAACGCCACTCCCAGATCGCGCGGAAGGGCTCAGGCTCCAGCACCAGACCATCTCGGGCCAGCAGATCCAGAACCGACTGGAGGTCGGACCAGATGGCCTGCGGCAGCTGCATCGCATCGTGAAGACGCTCGCCGAACGGCTCGAGCCGGCTGGGGCGGTGGGCCGGATCGAGCAGATGGGCCGCCAGGGAGCTCCAGAGCAGGGCGATGGCTCCGGTCCAGGCGGGATCGGGCAGGGTTTCGATGGCCCGGAACTCGATCAGGCCCTGGCATCCGGCCGCCCAGGCGGGATTCCAGAACTTGTCGAAGCTGATCTCGCTGCGATGGGTGTTCCCACTGCGGTCGGCATGGAGGTGGCGCAGGGTCTCACTGATCAGGATGCGCTGATCACCCTCAGGAAGCGATTCGATCGCCCGGTGGGCCAGCTGCAGATCAAGGGAACTGGCACTGCCTTCGTCGAGACGGGGGGCCTGAGAGGCCGGACCAACTGAGCTGTTGCCGAACAGATAGGAGAGGCTGGGGTGCCGCTGCCAGAAGCGCAGGATCGCCACCAGCCAGGCAGGCCTCGAGAAGAAAGGATTGGCCTCGAGGCTGGGGCCTCCCCAGAGCAGATGGTTGCCACCGCCGGTGCCTTCCTGGCGCTCCCCCACCTGCTTCCAGCTGCGCAGCCCCACCGCTTCCGAGGCCTCGGTCAGGGTGTGGATCCAGAAGTTGTAGTCGGCCCAGCCGTGGCAGACCGGCAGATTCACCTCCAGCACGCCGGGATCGGCCGTCAGCCCCAGCACGTTCCAGCGGCCATCGAGATCAGCGGGGAGCACGCCGCTGAGTTCAGGCTGACTCCAGCCGGCGCTGGCCTCGGCGATCAGATGCAGCAGTTGCTCGAGGGGCTGGCGGGGCAGGGGCGGCAGGAAGAGGTTCCAGCCGCTGGAGCTCACCTCGAGGGTGAGCACCTGGCGCAGCACCCCTTCGGGGAAATGCTGCAGCGGCAGGCGCAGCCCCGCCGGTCCGCTGGCGGGGAGCAGCTGGCGCAGGGGTTTGGCCAGGGGCCAGCGGGCGGCCTGCCAGCCTTCGGGGAGATCAGGTTCCTCCGCCGTCGGGGTGCTGTGGGACAGAGGGACGGCCCAGATCCTGGAGCTGGGATCAAGAGGATCCTTGAGACGCAGGGGATACACCTCATGGCCCAGGGCCTTGCCGATCCCATGCAGAAAATCCTCGGCCCGCTTGGTCGGCAGTGGGAGCAGAGCGGCCTGATCGGCCGGGGATGTGGTCGCCGCCTGCTGAGGCCATGCCACCAGGGGACGGCCGTCGAGGCCCGTGATCAGCCGCAGGGCCCAGCGGGGGTTCACCTCGCCGTCATAGCGCTTGCCCGGGCAGTACATCAGGGTGCTGCCGGGCCAGACCCGCCGCTGCAGTTCAGCGGCCAGCCGCCGCGCATAGCTCAGCTTGGTGGGACCATCGGCCGCCACCGACCACTCGGCCCCCTCGGGTTCGACCGGCACCACCGTGGGCTCACCGCCGAGGGTGAGCTGAATGCCTCTGGCGCTCAGGCGCCTCTCCGCCTCCGCAGCGGTGAGGGCCATCCAGCCGGGTTCTGCGCAGGCCGGCCGGATCGGCTCAGTGACCACCATCGGCTCAGCGGGAACCCGGCTGGGCCGAGGGCAGCACGGTGCAGGCATTGATGGGCATCGACTCCACGTTCCAGATCCGCTCTGCATAGTCGCGGATCGAGCGGTCGCTGCTGAAGAAACCGCAACGGGCGGAATTGAGCAGCGACATGCGGCTCCAGCCGACGGTGTCCACCCAGGCGGCATCCACGGCGTTGTGGGCCCTGCGGTAGTCGCCGATGTCGGCCATGACGCGGAAGGGATCGCTGCCGCAGAGGTTGGCCAGCAGGGGGTGGAACAGATCGCGATCGCCCTCGCTGAAATGGCCGGAGCCGATCAGGTCAATGGCCTCCCGCGCGATCGGGTCGCTCTCCAGCCACGGCATCGGGTGGTACCCGCTCCTGTTGATCACCTCCAGCTGCTCGGCGGTGTGGCCGAACAGGAAGAAGTTGTCGTGGCCCACGAGATCTCTGATCTCGATGTTGGCGCCATCGAGGGTACCGATTGTGACTGCCCCGTTCAGGGCCATCTTCATGTTGCCGGTGCCGGAGGCCTCCAGGCCGGCGGTGGAGATCTGCTCGGAGAGATCCACCGCCGGGTAGACCTTCTGCCCCAGGCTGACGCTGAAGTTGGGCAGGAACACCACCCGCAGGCGCCCGTCCATGGCCGGATCCATGTTCACGATCTCGGCGATGCCGCCGATGAGGCGGATGATCAGTTTGGCCATGGCGTAGCCCGGCGCCGCCTTGCCCCCGAAGATGAAGGTGCGGGGCGGCAGGTCCTCGCCATTGCGGATGCGCAGATAACGCTCGACGATCTGCAGAGCCGCCAGGTGCTGGCGCTTGTATTCATGGATCCGCTTCACCTGCACATCGAACAGGGAGGCGGGATCCACCAGCACGCCCACTTCCTGGTGGATCAGGTTGGCGAGGCGTTGCTTGTTGTGATCCCGCATGCCACGCCAGCGGTCCAGGAAGCTTCCATCGTCGGCATACGCTTCGAGGCGGGAGAGCTCGCCGAGATCGCGGCGCCAGGTGCTGCCGATGATGTCATCGAGAAGCTCTGAGAGCGACGGATTGGCTACGGCAATCCAGCGCCGGGGGGTGACGCCGTTGGTGACATTGGTGAACTTCTCCGGCCACAGCTCAACAAAGTGTGCAAAGAGATCCTTGCGCACCAGCTTGCTGTGGAGCTCAGCCACACCGTTGACCCGATGGCTGCCCACCACCGCCAGGTTGGCCATGCGCACCTTGCGGTACGGGCCCTCCTGAATCAGGGACATCTTCTCCAGAAGTGCCGGCTGGCCTGGATTCCGGATGCGCACCATGCGCAGGAAGCGGGTGTTGATCTCGTAGATGATCTCCAGCTGGCGCGGCAGCAGCTGCTCGAACAGATCGACACCCCAGGTCTCGAGGGCCTCCGGCAGCAGCGTGTGGTTGGTGTAACTGATGCAGGACGTGGTGATCGACCAGGCGGTGTCCCAGTCGACGCCGTGCTCATCGATCAGCAGCCGCATCAGTTCAGCCACGGCGATGGCCGGATGGGTGTCGTTGAGCTGGACGGCGAATTTGGTGTGGAACTCCGTGACCGGCAACCCCTGCCCCTTCAGGATGCGGAACATGTCCTGCAGGGAGCAGCTCACAAAAAAGATCTGCTGACTCAGACGAAGCTGCTTGCCCTGGTCGGTCTCATCGTTCGGATAGAGCACCTTCGAGAGGGTTTCTGAGTTGATCTTCTGCAGCACTGCACGGGTGTAATCACCGGCATTGAATGAGGCGAAATCAAAGGATTCCGGAGCCTGGGCTGACCACAGCCGCAGGGTATTGGCGGTGTGAACGCCATAGCCCAGGATCGGGGTGTCGTAGGCCACGCCCATCACGGTGTGCCCCCCGATCGTGACCGGGTAGGTCCATTCGGCGCGGATCACTTCCCAGGGATTGCCCTGGGCCAGCCAGGGATCGGTGCTCTCCACCTGGCTGCCCCGCAGGATCTGCTGGCGGAAGATCCCGAATTCATAGCGGATGCCATAGCCAATCGCCGGCAGCTCGAGGCTGGCCATCGATTCCTGGAAACAGGCCGCCAGGCGTCCGAGGCCACCATTACCCAGCCCCGGTTCCGGCTCCTGGGCGATCAGGTGCATCAGATCGAGGCCCAGCTCATCGCAGGCCTCCTGGGCAGCCTCGCGCAGACCCAGATTGACCAGGTTGTTCTCCAGGTGAGGACCAAGCAGGTACTCGGCCGAGAGGTAGGCCACCGTGCGCACCCCCGCCTGGGTGTAGGCCTCAGCCGTATCCACCCAGTTCTGCAGCAGCTGATCGCGCACGGCCATCGCCAGGGCGCGGTAGTAATCGTGGCTGGTGGCCAGCGACGGTGACTTGGCCTGGGTGAAGAACAGATGCCGGCGCATCGCCTCGGCCAGGGCGTGGCCATCCAGGGATGGTGACGCGCCGAGGTCGGTGGGGGGGACGGTGCTGGCTGCCATGGAGGCGGATCGTGTCGACTCGTCCCTTCATGCTGCGGGACACACCCCCATCGCTGCTGGAACGGTTACCGATTCAGGTTCATTCCAGGTTCCCTGAAGGTTCGCCTCAGAAGTGCAGGAGGTTGGGCACGGTGTGGTCCTCGCTGAGCACTTCGGCCGCGATCGACCATTGCATCTCGCTGGTGACCCCAGCTGGGCCGCTGAAGCTGCCCATCACCGCAGCCGCCAGGTTGGGCTTCGAGGAGGTGGCCAGGGGGATGTAGCGATCGTCGATCGCCCCCATCCCGCTGGGATCGAACCCTCGCCAGCCCGCACCCGGCAGGTACACCTCGGCCCAGGCGTGCAGGTCGTAGCGTTCGGGCCTGGGCTCCACCAGGTGGTATCCGCTCACGAAGCGGGCCGGCAGCCCCACGCAGCGGCAGGCCTCGATCATCAGCACCGCCAGATCGCGGCAGGACCCCACCCGCTCCTTGAGTGTGCGTCCGGCGGGCCAGGCCGGCCCCACGTGCCGCTGGGTGTACTTGACCCGGTCCTGGATCATCTCCACCAGCTGGTCGAGGAACATCAGCGCCCGCTGGTCACTCCCCATCAGGGCCTCCTGGGCCAGCTCCACGGCGGCGGGATCATGCTGGCCGTTCGGCAGCCAGCCCTCGAGACTGCCCAGCAGGTCGCCGTTGAGCTGGCCCACGGGATAGGGCAGGAATGGCTCGTTCTCCTCGAGACAGATCTGCAGGAGCGGCGGCACCTGGGTCTCCACCTCGCACTGGGAGCGGATGTCGAAAGCATCGGTGGCACCGCTGAAGCGCGCCCGCAGGATGTCGTCGCCACTGGCGGCCACCAGCGGGTGGAGGCGATGGGGATCCGGGGAAATGTAGAGATCGAAGCGGAGCAGGCGCTGGAAGCCGTTGGCCCTCGGCTTCAGGCAGATGCGGTGCGGACCAAGCTGGACAGGGGCTGTATAGCGGTAACTGAGGGTGTGGGTTACGCGGGCGCGCATGCCGAGGATGCAGAAACGACGGTGCTGGTGTCGGCGGCCGCGGCGTTTTCGTCCGGCTCGGCCTGGGGTGAGGCCACGACGAAGTAGTTGGTGTCGATCAAGGCATGCAGGCGGTTGAGATCGCCCTGGAAGCGGTCGATGGCCTCATGCAGCCCCTGGGAGATCAGCTCGTCGATGCGCACGTAACTCCAGGTGGCCAGCATGCGTCCCGTGAGACATTCGAGGTCGTCGGGGGGGCCGGGCACCGGATTGCCGCGGATCACGCGCATCGACTTGCTCAGCCCCTCAAGGCAGTAGCGCACCGAGCGGGGAAAGATGGGATCGAGCAGCAGGAACTCGGCCACGGCCCTTGGGGTGATGCCCTGCTGCTGCGACTGGCGGAACATCTGGTACGCCCCGGCGGAGCGCAGCAGCGAAATCCACTGCAACTCATCAAGCACACCCCCCACCTCCTCGGGACTGGGCAGCAGCAGGTAGTACTTGACGTCGAGGATTCGGCTCGTTTTGTCAGCCCGCTCGACCAGCCGCCCCAGTTTGCTGAACTGCCAGGAGAGGTCGCGGCTCAGGGTGGCGTCAGTGATGCCATAGAAGAGCTGACAGGCCTTGCGGACCTCGTGGAGCTGCTCCTGGCCAGGGAGACGCCAGAACTGATCACTCTCGAGCAGGGTGAGATAGAGATCGTTGAGCTGCTCCCACATCTCGGTGGTGATCACCTCGCGGATCTGGCGGGCGTTCTCGCGGGCCGCGGCGATGCAGTTGACGATGCTGCTGGGATTCTCCGGCTCCTGGACCAGGAAGCGCACCACTTCTTCGGGGCCCCCAGCTGGGAAGATCCGATCGAAGAGTTCACGGTCGCCGCTGGCGTCGATCAACGGCAGCCAGGGCTCTGCACTGCCGGGGGGGCAGTCGAGGGCCATGGCCTCGCTCACCTCCAGAAAGCGGGAGATGTTCTCCGCCCGCTCCACGTAGCGGTTGATCCAGTACAGGGATTCGGCGACCCGACTCAGCATGAGGTCTCATCCACGATCCAGGTGTCCTTGCAGCCCCCTCCCTGGGAGGAGTTCACCACCAGGGAGCCGCGGCGCAGGGCCACGCGGGTGAGCCCCCCGGGGCTCACCCAGGCTCCCTTGCCACGCAGCACGTAGGGACGCAGATC
The DNA here is from genome assembly GCA_943369245.1 of Synechococcus sp. UW140. Classification (GTDB taxonomy): domain Bacteria; phylum Cyanobacteriota; class Cyanobacteriia; order PCC-6307; family Cyanobiaceae; genus Regnicoccus_A. Next base: position 93,873 of record CALRMN020000010.1, read on the forward strand.
GACATGGCACGGGTAGAGCTCTCCTTCACTGAGGGAGGGCACTGTGGAGAGCTCCAGGGTGGGCTGGGCGATGAAATTGCGGGGATCGGCCTTGATCTTCTCGGCGAAGGACAGGATCTCGGCCTGATCGGCATGGGGGCCGATCAGCATCCCGTAGCCACCGGCCTCGGCCACCGACTTGACCACCAGTTCGCTGAGATGGGCGAGCACATAGGCCTGGTCGTCGGGCCTGGAGCAGATGTAGGTGGGCACGTTCTCGATGATCGGCTCCTCCCCCAGGTAGTAGCGGATCATCTCCGGCACGTAGGCATAGATGAGCTTGTCGTCGGCCACACCGGTGCCGGGGGCGTTGGCGATCGCAACGCGTCCGGACCGGTAGGCCTCCATCAGCCCGCGCACCCCCAGCATCGAGTCGGGGCGGAAGACGGCCGGATCGAGGAAGTCGTCGTCGATCCGGCGGTAGATCACATCCACCGGCTCGAGCCCGGAGGTGCTGCGCATCCAGACCCGGTTGCTCTCACAGACCAGATCACGGCCCTCCACCAGCTGGATTCCCATCTGCTGGGCCAGGTAGCTGTGCTCGAAGTAGGCGCTGTTGAACACCCCGGGGGTGAGCAGCACCACCTTGGGCGTGTCGGTCCAGGGGGCCAGGTCGCGCAGGGTCTGCAGCAGATGCGACGGATAGTCGTCGATGGGCTGCACCGTGCGGCCGGCGAAGAGGCTCGGGAACATCCGCTTCATCACACGGCGGTTCTCGAGGAAGTAGGCCACCCCCGAAGGGCAGCGCAGGTTGTCCTCCAGCACCCGCCAGGTGCCCTGGCCGTCGCGGATCAGGTCGAGCCCGGAAATGTGGCACCAGCGGCCCAGGGGCGGCTTGAACCCCTGCATCTGCGGCCGCCAGCCCTGGGAGCTCTCCACGTCCGCCCGGGGCAGGATCCCGTCGTTGAGGATCCTCTGATCGCCGTAGACATCGCCCAGGAAGCTGTCGATCGCTTCCAGGCGCTGAATCAGGCCGAGTTCAAGACGCTGCCACTCGCCTGATCGGATCAGGCGCGGCAGGGGATCGAAGGGAAGAATCCGCTCACCGCCCCGCTCACCGGACCCGTTGAGGCGGAACGTGGCACCGAGGCGCTTGAGCAGCATGCCGGCGGCGGCATGGTTACGGTTGATCTCCTCGATCCCCAGCTGACCGAGAGACGAGAGCAGGGGGCTCAGGGCCGAGCGCGGCTCGGAGGCCGCGCTGAAATACTCGTCGTACCCCTTGCTGGGCTTGTAGTCGGTGAACATCGACGGAGGCGTGGCCATGGCTTGATCATGGACAGCGGCATTGACAACTCTGGTGGTTATCGCTACCGATTGCCAGTGGGTTGAACTGGATCGATCCAGATCCACACCCGGCCTCGGCCCGATGGAGCCGGCCCTCAGAGCAGGAAGTAGAGCTGCGCCATCGGCAGTGCTTCGGCCGGTTCGCAGGTGAGCAGTTCACCATCGGCGAAGACCTCGTAGGTCTGAGGATCCACCTCCACCTTCGGCAGCGCGCTGTTGTTGCGCATCTGGGCCTTGCCGATGCCACGGGTGTGAACCACCGGCACGCAGGGCCGTTTCAGGCCCAGCTTGCGCGGCAGGTCATCGTCGAGGGCCGCCTGGCTCAGGAAGGTGAGGCAGCTGGGGGCGAGGGCGCCGCCGAAGGCCGCGAACATCGGCCGTCCGTGCACCGGACCGGGGGTGGGGATCGAGGCGTTGGCATCGCCCATCTGGGCCCAGACGATCGAGCCACCCTTGATCACCAGCTCCGGTTTGACTCCGAAGAAGCCGGGCTTCCAGAGCACCAGATCAGCCAGTTTCCCCACTTCCACCGAGCCGATCTGGCTGTCGAGGCCGTGGGCGATCGCTGGGTTGATCGTGAATTTGGCCACGTAGCGCTTGAGGCGCACGTTGTCGTTGCGGCCTCCCCCGGGACCGGCGCTGTCCTCCGGCAGGGTGCCGCGCTGCACCTTCATCTTGTGGGCGGTCTGGAAGGTGCGGGTGATCACCTCCCCCACCCGGCCCATGGCCTGGGAGTCGCTGGCGATGATGCTGAAGGCCCCCAGGTCGTGGAGGATGTCCTCGGCGGCGATGGTTTCGCGGCGGATGCGCGATTCGGCGAAGGCCACGTCCTCGGGGATGGCCGCATCGAGGTGGTGGCAGACCATCAGCATGTCGAGGTGCTCCTCGAGGGTGTTGCGGGTGTAAGGCCTGGTGGGATTGGTGCTGCTGGGCAGAACGTTGGCCTCGCCGCAGATGCGGATGATGTCCGGGGCGTGGCCGCCGCCGGCCCCCTCGGTATGGAAGGTGTGGATGGTGCGCCCGCCGATCGCCCGGATCGTGTCCTCCACAAAACCCGCCTCATTGAGGGTGTCGGAGTGGATGCAGACCTGCACATCGAACTGGTCGGCCACGGTGAGGCAGCAATCGATCGCCGCCGGGGTGGTGCCCCAGTCTTCGTGGAGCTTGAGGCCGCACGCTCCCGCCCGCACCTGCTCCTCAATCGCTTCGGGCGTGCTGGCGTTGCCCTTGCCGTAGAAGCCCAGATTCACCGGCAGACCTTCGGCAGCCTGGAACATCCGCGCCAGGTGGAAGGCCCCTGGGGTGCAGGTGGTGGCATTGGTGCCGGTGGCCGGTCCGGTGCCGCCCCCCAGCAGGGTGGTGACTCCCGAAGCCAGGGCCGTCTCGATCTGCTGCGGGCAGATGAAATGGATGTGGGTGTCGATGCCGCCGGCGGTGAGGATGTGGCCCTCCCCGGCGATCGCCTCGGTGCCGGGCCCCACCACGATCGTCACGCCGTCGGTGATGTCGGGGTTGCCGGCCTTGCCGATGGCGCAGATGCGGCCGTCGCGCAGGCCCACATCGGCCTTGACGATCCCCCACCAGTCCAGGATCAGGGCGTTGGTGATCACCGTGTCCACAGCCCCGTCGGCGCGGGAGGTCTGGGCCTGGCCCATGCCGTCGCGGATCACCTTGCCGCCGCCGAATTTCACCTCCTCGCCATAGGAGGTGAAGTCGTCCTCCACCTCAAGGATCAGCTCGGTGTCGGCCAGCCGCAGCCGGTCGCCGGTGGTGGGGCCGTAGGTCTCGGCGTAGGCCCGGCGGTCCATCCGGTAGGGCATGGCTGGTGCGGGTGGCGAAGGAACGGGGGATGGGTGAGACGGCCCGTGGGCGTATCAGTCGAGGGGGCCGTTGATCAGACCGTTGAAGCCGAACACACAGCGGGATCCGGCCAGGGGGACCAGCTGAACGGGGCGCTGGTCTCCTGGCTCGAAGCGGATCGCGGTGCCGGCTGGGATGTCGAGGCGCTGGCCCCGCGCCGCATCCCGGTCGAAGACCAGGGCATGATTGGCCTCGTGGAAGTGGAAGTGGGACCCCACCTGCACAGGACGATCACCGCGGTTGGCCACCTCGATCGTGGTGACCGGCCGGCCGGCGTTGAGCTCGAGGCTGCCGGGCTCAGGAAAGAGTTCGCCGGGAATCATCGGATCGGTTCATGCAGGGTGACGAGCTTGGTGCCATCGGGGAAGGTGGCCTCCATCTGCACCTCGGGGATCAGCTCCGGCACCCCCTCCATCACCTGCTCGCGGCTGAGCCAGGTGGTGCCCTCGGCCATCAGTTCAGCCACGCTGCGGCCGTCGCGGGCCCCCTCGAGAACGAGAAAGCTGAGCCAGGCCACGGCCTCGGGATGGTTGAGGCGCAGACCTCGCTGCAGTCGGCGCTCCGCCAGAAGCGCCGCAGTGACGATCAGCAGCTTGTCCTTCTCCTGGGGGGTGAGATACATGGGCCAGGCCGTTCCGTAGGCACTCTGGCAGTGGTCCGGCAGGCCGCCAGGTTCAGCAGGAACTTTCACCGGCGGCTCACGGCCTGGAGATCAGCAGGCCCGGAGTCTCTGGAGCCCCACCGCCATGGCCGAGCCGATCGATCTGATGGCGCTCCCGGGGGCCACCACCGCCGACCTGCTGCCCTGGTCGCCACTGCCCGACGCGATCGACGCCGATCCGTAGCGGCCGGCCGGACTGGTCACCGACTGGATTGGGAAACCTGCTCAGCTGGATTCCGTCGTCCGGGGCAGGCGGGGACTGGCGATCCTGTCCGAGGTTTCGAGCCAGGGATCCTCCTGGAACGGCCATACCCTGGGAAGAACCGGCACCGCCAGGCCACGCTCGGCGCGGATCCGGGCCCAGATGCGGGTGAACCACCAGCGGGCCGCCTGAGTGGAGCCGCCCCGGTAACGGGCCACCAGCCCCTGATCGAGCCGACCGCAGGCCATCTCCCCTTCCAGGCCGGTCCGATCGGCTCGGCACAGCTCCAGCAGAGCTTCCGGCACCGGCGCCGGTGCCGCCCACACCAGGCTGCCGAACACCGGCATGCCCGCCAGCCCGTGGGGGGAACGCAAGGTCTCTCCCGCCAGCTCCAGTTGATCGACCACGCTCCAGCGCCCCTGCCGGCGCACCTCCAGGCGGGAACGCCAGCAGCCCTCTCCCAGGGTTTCGGCGTCGGCACTGCGGCCCAGGCGGACCACATCGGCCCCGAGCCAGCTGGCTCCCTCGGCCAGCTCCACCCGGCAGCGCTGCTCAATCAAGCCCCCTTCGAACACCACCACCTCCTGGGGCAGCCATTCCAGGTCCGCCCCCTCCAGCAGCTCGAAACTCAGTCGCTGGCGGCTCCAGCTGCCCCGGGGCGCCAGCCGGGAGCGGCCAACCGTTCCATACACCTTCTGGGCGGCGACGCTGGTGAGCAGGGCACGGCTGCGGGGCCCGAGCTCGACCCCGATGCTCAACTCATCCCCTCCCACGAGGCCACCGCCGGTGTGGAGCAGCGGCAGTTCACAGCGGCCATCTGCGCGGGCGAAGGCCCTCTGGATCTTGAGGGGGGCCGTGGCACCGCCCTGGTGCTGGGTGCCGTGATCAGCCGTTCGATGGAAGCGCAGGCGGGCCTCGGCGCTCCAGGGCTTCGGGGGGGCGCTCAGCATGGACAGTTGCGCTCTGGGGAAGTTGGCACCAACCGGGGAATCCTGACCCAGGCCGCAGGGGCAGATTTTGTAGCCATCGCCACAGGGACTGACTCCCGGTCTGGGGAGGCTGGCTCCTTGTTCTGAGGGCGATGGCCCTGTGTCCACGCCCCCGAGCTCGAGCTCACCACCCGTCACAGCACCGCTGCAGCTTGAGTTGCGCGACCAGCCCTCCGGCCAGGGGCAGAAGCCGAACGGGGATCGTCCCGTGCTGAACCTGCCCTTGAGCGCCCAGGAGCGCACCAGCCTGCGAGGACGGAGACGCACCTCCTGCGGCCGTGAACTGCTGCTGCACCTGCCGCGGGGACCGGCCCTGGAGCCGGGCGAGCGGCTGATGCCAGCCGATCGCAGCATCCTGGTGGTCGTGGAGCCGGCGCCTGAGCCGGTGCTCGTGGTTAGCAGCCCGGATCCCCTGATCTTGCTGCAGGCCGCGTACCACCTGGGCAACCGCCATGTGTCTCTGGAGCTGCGCCCCGGGGAACTGAGGCTGCTGGAGGACGGGGTGCTGGAGGAGCTGATGCGGCAACGGGGGCTGTTGATCGAGCACCGGCTGGCACCATTTCTGCCGGAACCGGGTGCCTATGCCACAGCCAGTCACTCCCATAGCAGCAACCACGATCACGACAGCGACCAGCCGCGATGAGTGTCGCCGGCTTGCATCTCCTTCAATTGGTGAGCCCCGCCCTGCCGGTGGGGGCGTTCAGCTACTCGGAGGGGCTGGAAGTGCTGGTGCAGCGGGGAACCATCACCACGGCGAGGGCTCTGCAGGACTGGCTCGAAGCCGAGCTCCGGCGCGGCAGCATCGGCATCGAGGCGGCGGCCCTGGGCCCTCTGCAGGAGGTCCTGCGCCAACACCAGCTCATGGCCGCGGCGGGAACAGAGAGCGAAGGGGCTCAACTTGCACGGGCAGCGTTGATCGACCTCGACGGCTGGCTGCTGGTCCAGCGCGAGGCGCCCGAGCTGCGGTCCCAGCAACGTCAGATGGGACGCTCCCTGCTTCAACTGCTGGCGCAGCTGGGGTGGCCGCTGCAGGCTGACGTCGAGCTCGCCTGGCCCTCGGCCTGGGCCTGGGCGGGGGTTTGCCTGGAGATCCCCCTGCCTGATCTGGTGGAGGCCTACCTCTATGGCTGGTGCGCCAACCAGATCAGTGCCGCCGTACGCCTGGTGCCACTTGGACCCACCCAGGGGCAACGGCTGCAGCTGGCCCTGACCCCGTTGCTGGTGGAGCGGGGTCAGGAGCTGGCCGTCGCCGATCCCCGCGAGCAATGGACCGGCGGCATCGGCTCCAGCCTCTGCCAACTGCACCACGCCGAGCTTTACTCCAGGCTGTTCCGCAGTTGATCGCCCCGGCGAAACACCGAGATGAGCAAGCTGCGTGTTGGGGTGGCCGGTCCTGTGGGCTCGGGAAAGACCGCCCTCGTGGAGGCCCTTTGCCGGAGGCTGCGTCAGGAGCTGCAGCTGGCGGTGGTCACCAATGACATCTACACCCAGGAAGACGCCCAGTTCCTGACCCGCGCCGGCGCCCTGGAACCGGAACGCATCCGCGGGGTGGAAACGGGAGGTTGCCCCCACACCGCCATCCGTGAAGACTGCTCGATCAACCGTGCCGCTGTGGAGGAGCTGGAGAGTCAGTTCCCCGACCTCGATCTTGTCCTGGTGGAGAGCGGCGGTGACAATCTCGCGGCCAGTTTCAGTCCGGAACTGGTTGATCTGTGCATCTATGTGATCGACGTGGCCGCCGGGGACAAGATCCCCAGAAAAGGGGGGCCGGGCATCACCCGCTCCGACCTGCTCGTGATCAACAAGATCGATCTGGCGCCGATGGTGGGCGCCGATCTGAGTGTGATGCGACGGGACACTGAACTGATGCGAGCCGGCCGGCCCTGGTGCTTCACAAACCTTCGCAGTGGAGAAGGCCTGGAGCGGGTGGAATCCTTTTTGCGTGAACAATTACCTAGTCCGCAGGCCTGAGCCAGGAACCAGGATTCACCAGCAAATCCACACACGCTGAGCGACCACAGGCGTTTCGTACGATCGGATACACAGTGCCGTGGGCAACCTCCGTAGGTTTCGGCCTGCCGTCAGCGTCGCGGCATACCCTCACCTTGACAAAGCACCAATGGTTCAGAATCTCTCTCGGCGGCTGTTTGCCGGACTTGCTGCTTCCGCCGTCAGCATCACTCTGGTGTCCTGCGGTGGCGGTGGGGGTGGAGACTCCGCTGGCAAATTCGATGGTGAAGTCAAGGTCGGCATTCTCCACTCCCTGAGTGGCACCATGGCCATCTCAGAAACGACCCTGAAAGAGGTCGAAGAGATGGCCATCAAGGAAATCAATGACGCCGGAGGCGTCAAGGTTGGTGGCAAGTCGTTCAAGATCGTCCCTGTGATCGAAGACGGGGCCTCCGATTGGCCCACCTTCGCCGAGAAATCCCAGAAGCTGATCGACTCCGACAAGGTGGCCGTGGTCTTCGGCGGCTGGACCTCCGCCAGCCGCAAAGCCATGCTGCCGGTGTATGAGGCCAAAAATCATATGCTCTTCTACCCGATTCAATACGAAGGGCAGGAGTGCTCCAGGAACATCTTCTACACGGGTGCCGTCCCCAACCAGCAGGCCGAACCAGCTGTCGACTGGCTGATGAAGACCTATGGCGACAAGCTTGGCAAGAAAGTTTATCTCGTCGGCTCTGACTACGTATATCCGAGAACTGCCAACACCATCATCAAGGAGCAGATGAAGGCCCTTGGCGGCGAAACCGTTGGGGAAGACTACATCCCTCTCGGAAACACCGAGGTGGCTCCGATCATCGCCAAGATCAAAAAGGCGTTCCCCGACGGTGGGATCATCATCAACACCTTGAACGGTGACTCCAACGTTGCCCTCTTCAAGCAGTTCAAGGCTGCCGGAATCGATCCGGCCAAATATCCGATCATGTCTTTCTCGATCGCCGAGGAGGAAATCCGCCAGATCGGTCCCGAGTACACCACAGGCACCTTTGCGGCCTGGAACTTCTTCATGAGCCTGGACACCCCGGCATCGAAGAAGTTCACCTCCGACTTCCAGGCCATGTATGGCGCTGATCGGGTCACGGGTGACCCGGCTGAATCGGCCTACAACATGGTGTACCTCTGGAAGAACGCCATTGAGAAAGCAGGCACCTTCGAAGATCTCGACAAGGTCCGCAAGACCATGATCGGCATCAAGTTCGCCGCCCCCCAGGGCGAGATCGAAATGTTCCCCAACCACCACACCTCCGAGCGTGTGTTGATCGGGGAAGCCGAAGCCGGTGGTCAGTTCAAGATCCTCGAAGACAGCAAGAAGGCCATTCCGCCTATTCCCTGGAACCAGTTCGTGCCCGAAACCAAGGGCTTCACCTGTGACTGGACCCAGGACAGGCCCGACGCCGGCAAGTTCAAGATGTGATCACGTCCATCCCCATGGGGCGGTGAAGGATCGGTGGTTCCTCCTGGAACCACCGCCTTCTGGCTTGAAACACCACCAGATTCGACCTGGTCCAGCGTCGCCTCTTCAGCGATGTCTGACCTAATTTCAAACATTCATTCCGTTGGAACTCTTTTTTTCTCAGATCCTCGATGGCCTCAGCATCGGATCGGTTCTGCTGCTTGCAGCCACCGGTCTGGCCATCGTTTTTGGCTTGATGGGGGTTATCAATCTCGCCCATGGTGAGTTCATGATGCTGGGCGCCTATGTCACCTACGTGGTGCAGTCGGCGTTCAAGCCCATGGGTGGTGTGATCTTCGAGCTGTATTTTCCGGTCTCCCTAGTGCTTGCCTTTATCGTGACTGGACTGATTGGCGTGCTCCTGGAGAGAACGTTAATCCGGCAGCTTTACGGCAGGCCCCTAGAAACCCTGCTCGCCACCTGGGGCGTCAGCCTGATTCTCATCCAGCTGATTCGAAGTGTTTCAACGGCCATGATGCTTGGCATCATCATCGGCGTTGCTGCCGGACTCTTAGTTTCCAAGTTACTGCGAGCGAAGTTCTCACTCAAGCCTTTCTTCACTTATCTCAATGGACTCGGCTGGGCTCTCTCCATCGTCATCGGTCTGATCGCCGTCAACGTCTTCGATAAGGTCCGCCCGCTCTCCAAGCCCTGGTTCGGTCCCCGCAACATCGACGTGACGGCACCCAAATGGCTGCAAGGGAGCTGGGGGATGATCGGCACCATCGAACTGCCCGGACTCAGGATCTTCATCATCCTGCTCTCGGCCCTGTTGCTTCTGGCTACCTACTGGTTCCTGAACAAGAGTGTCTGGGGTCTGCGCATCCGTTCGGTCACCCAGAACCGTCAGATGAGCAACTGTCTCGGTATTCCGACCGATCGAGTGGACAGCATCACTTTCGGCATCGGATCCGGACTGGCCGGTGTGGCTGGCTGCGCCATCACCCTGTTGGGATCAGTGGGCCCCAACCTCGGAGCCGCCTACATCGTGTCTTGCTTCATGGTGATCGTGCTGGGCGGGGTGGGCAACCTCCTCGGCACGGTGATCGCGGCGATGCTGCTCGGAATCATTCAATCCGTGATCGGCTCGGGCACCTTGCTCACCATCTTCCCTGACATGCCTGCGGCAGCAAAAGGAGTCACCGAATTCTTCGCGACCACGAGCATGTCGCTGGTGCTTGTCTTCATCTTCATCATCGTCTTCCTCCAGTTCCGTCCCAACGGCATGTTCCCCCAGAAGGGTCGCTCTGTCGATGCCTGATCCGATCATCCCCACCTGCAGCAGTTTCCCGTTCCATCTCCCCACGAGGAGGCCTCTACCTTGAAACTCTTTCAAAGACTCGTCCCCTGGATTCTGCTGGCGGTGGCTTTGTTCATCCTGCCGGCGGCCCTTGACGATTTCCGTCTGAATCTCTTCGGTCGTTACTTCGCGCTCGCCATCACGGCTCTGGCGATCGATCTAATCTGGGGATACACCGGCCTGCTGAGTCTGGGTCAGGGGATCTTCTTCTCGTTGGGTGGCTATGCGGTAGCCATGTATCTGATGCTCAACACCAAGAGCCTGGCAGGTGGCAACGGCATCCCCAAATTCTTCGAGAACTATGGGGTCGCTGAGCTGCCCTTCTTCTGGAAGCCTTTCTGGTCGCCTGTGTTCACACTGATCGCACTCTGGGTGATCCCCGCAGTGGTAGCGGGTCTGGTGGGTTGGTTGATCTTCAGAAACCGGATCAAGGGGGTGTATTTCTCGATCATCACCCAGGCCGCGCTGATGGTGTTCTTCCACTTCTTCAACGGCCAGCAGAAGCTCTTCGACGGCACCAACGGCCTCAAGACAAGCACCTCAGAGCTGTTCGGCCAGCTGGTCGGCTCCCCTGACATGCAGGTGTTGTTCTACCGCCTCACGGTGATCCTTCTCCCCCTGGCCTTTCTGGTCTGCCGGTACTTCACCAGCGGTCGCTTCGGTGATGCCCTGATCGCCATCCGTGACGATGAAACAAGGTTTCGCTTTGCCGGTTTCAATCCGGTCCCGTTCAAGACCATCGTCTTCCTGGTGGCAGGAGCCCTGTGCGGCATCTCCGGCGCCCTCTACACCGTCCAGTCCGGCATCGTTTCGCCCCAGTACATGTCGATCTCCTTCTCGATTGAGATGGTGATCTGGGTGGCTGTGGGCGGTCGGGGAACCCTGGTGGGTCCCATCATTGGCGCGACATTGGTCAATTACCTGCGCAGCCTGGTCAGCGAAGCCCTGCCGGAGGCCTGGCTCTTCGTTCAGGGGGCCCTGTTCATCTTCGTGGTGGTGCTCATGCCCGATGGCATTTATGGCTGGGTCACCAATGGCGGCTTCAGGAGTCTGCTGGCCGCCTTCGGCATCGCCAAGAAGGCAAAAACCTATCCCCGGATCGATGAGGAGGCTCTCCCGGTGGACTAGGGAGTCCGATGATGCTGCCAGGTTTTCCTTCGTGACTGCTTTCTCGAATACGCACCTTTCCGATGTCCATGTCAGAACCTCTCCTCGAGCTCAATGATGTCAGCGTGAGTTTCGATGGCTTCTATGCCCTCACCGATCTCAGCCTCAAGCTGTACAAGGGTGAACTGAAGTCGATCATCGGGCCCAACGGTGCCGGCAAGACAACGTTTCTGGATGTGATCACCGGCAAGGTAAGGCCCACCAAGGGCTCGGTGACCTTCAAGGGACAATCGCTGCTCGGTGTTTCGGAGCAGCAGATCTCCCGTCAGGGGATCGGCCGTAAGTTCCAGACCCCGAGGGTCTTCGAGAACCTCAGCGTGCTGCGCAATCTCGAGCTGGCCGCCTCCCCGGTGAAGAACGCCTTCAGCCTGTTGGGCTCCGGGCTGCCCCAGGCCGCCAAGGACGAGGTTCATCGCATCATGAACTATGTGGGCCTGGCACCCTTCGCCACCGTGAAGGCCGGCTCCCTCTCCCATGGCCAGAAGCAGTGGCTGGCCATCGCTTCCCTGGTGGCCCAGGCGCCGGAAGTGCTGCTCCTGGATGAACCGGTGGCCGGTCTCACCGACGAGGAAACCTTGCGAACGGCCGAACTGATCAAGTCCCTGGCCGGCGACCACACCGTGGTTGTGATCGAGCACGACATGGAATTCATCCGGGATCTCGATTTCGACGTCACCGTCCTGCACCAAGGACAGGTACTCACTGAGGGGCCGCTGGACCAGGTCAAAGCCGATCCCAGGGTCATCGAGGTTTATCTGGGGCCGCCCGAACAGTAACCACTTCCCGACCTTCAACCACCGCCCCCATGTCTTCCACCAGCGAAAAACCCCTGCTCAAGGTCAACGGCCTGAATGTGTATTACGGAGAAAGCCACATTCTCCGCAACGTGGACCTGAGCATCCACGAGGGCAAAATGGTCTGCCTGATCGGTCGCAACGGCGTCGGCAAGACCACGTTTCTCAAAACCATCATCGGCCTGCTGCAGCAGCGTTCCGGCACCATCGAATACGGCACCGGACAGCTCGCCGCGCAGCCTCCCTACAGAAGGGCCCGGGCAGGCATCGGCTATGTCTCCCAGGGCCGGGACATCATTCCCCAGGTGTCGGTCAAGGAGAATCTCCTGCTGGGCATGGAGGCCCTTCCCGGAGGGCTCGAGAAGAACCGTCACATCGACCCGTTGATCTTCGATCTGTTTCCGATTCTCGAGAAGTTCCTCAAGCGCAAGGGTGGTGACCTCAGTGGAGGTCAGCAGCAGCAGCTGGCCATCGCACGAGCTCTGCTGGGCAAGCCGAAACTGTTGCTGCTGGATGAACCGACCGAAGGAATTCAGCCGTCGATCATCCTCGACATCGAGCACGCCGTTCAGCGGATCATGAAGGAGACCGGCATCAGCGTGCTGCTGGTGGAGCAGCATCTTCACTTCGTGCGCCAGTCCGATTTCTATTACGCCATGCAGCGGGGTGGCATTGTGGCCAGTGGCAAGACAGAACAGCTCTCCGACGAGGTGATCAAGGAGTTCCTGACGGTCTGAGCGAACGCGGCCGGGCGTTGTCTGCTGGCAGGAGTCGACGCCCGCACCTGAGCTACCCCGCTTGCATGGGTGTCAGCAGCCTCGATTCAGCATCCAAGGACGGGTGCTGCTCTGCTTCAGCCGGGACTTTGCCGTCGGCTGGGTGGACTGCTTGCGCACCAGTCGCGGTTCCGACTGTTCCTGTTTCAGCCGCAGGGGACCGGTGAGGGACATCACCGGAGTGAACACGCGTTTGCCTTCAGCGTCACAGGCAGGACAGTTCGTGTTGCTCTGGCGCTCATCGATACTGCGCCAGACTTCATAATTGTCGCAGCCGTTGGCACAGCTGAATTCATAGACAGGCATCGTGGGAGGGAGCAGAGATCTTGACAAAGAATCAGCACAATAGAAAGGGGGCCTGATGCTCAGGCCCCCGCGACCCAGCATTGCTGATCAGCAGGGAAGAATATCCTGGTCGAAGATAGAAGTTGGTATGGCCAGGGTACAACAGGCATTGGGAATATCGACAATTCCGCTGATTCGCCCCTCGACCGGCGCACAACTCAGCAGCAGATAGGCCTGCTCACCTGTATAGCCGAACTTCTTGAGATATTCGATCGCATTGAGGCAGGCCCGCCGGTAGGCGATGTGCACATCCATGTAATGCTGCTTGCCTTCGAACTCATCGACCGAGATACCCTCAAACACGAGGTAGTCAGTGAAATGAGGCTCGACGGGGCTGGTCTTGAACATGGGATTGACCATCCCATACTTCTCCATGCCACCTTTGATGATCTCCACGTGCAGATCGAGGTATCCCGACATCTCGATAGCGCCGCAGAAGGAGATTTCGCCATCCCCCTGGGAGAAGTGGATGTCTCCCATCGAGAGCTTGGCCCCTTCCACATAGACGGGGAAGTAGATCTTCGTGCCTTTGGTGAGATTCTTGATGTCGCAGTTGCCGCCGTGTTCCCGGGGAGGCACCGTGCGGGCCGCCTCATTGGCCACCCGCTCGAACTCCGAGCTGGGCAGGGTTCCGAGGATGGCACTGTTGGGATTGGGAAGCGCCGCCAGCACCGGCTCACTGCCCGAGAGACCGGCCCCATAGGTGCGGCGGTCGGGGGCGGTGTTTACCAGCTCGGTTTCGCGCCGGTTCCACTCCCTCAGCAGCTCATGGGAGGGAGCGCAGCCGATCAGGCCGGGGTGGGTGATGCCAGCAAAGCGCACACCGGGGATATGCCTGGAGCTGGTGTAGATCCCTTCGAAATCCCAGATGGCCTTGGCCGCCTTGGGGTAGTGATCCGTGAGGAAGCCACCTCCGTTTTCCTTGGCGAAGATGCCCGTGAAGCCCCATTCATCGCCCTGAAGGGCGCCGACATCGAGAATATCGACCACCAGGATGTCGCCAGGCTGGGCACCATTCACCCAGATCGGCCCACTCAGGACATGGACAACCTCAAGATTGACATCGGCGATGTCCTGCGGATCGTCATTGTCCTTGATCTGGCCATCGGTCCAGTCTTTGCATTCGATCCTGAACACATCCCCCGGATTGACTGAAACCACCGCCGGGATGTCGGGATGCCAGCGGTTATGGCCCGGCATCTCCTGCTGGTCCATCGTCTTGGTCAGATCGACCTTGAATAGTGTTTTCGGCATCGAGTGGAGGGGTCGGTGCGGTTTTCACCCACATCCAACGTGAGCACTCCCAGGCAAGCAGTATCAGCGGTTACAGGACCCCCCGCTCAGTGGACCGGTCACTGGCGTGCCGTGCTGTCATCGAAATCACCGCGGCGGCAGAGGTTGTCCCTGAGGCGAGCCGTCCAGGCCTGAGGCTTCAGGTCACCGCTGGTCTCGATTCGACCATCAAAGTGATAAAGAATCTGCCAGCGACTCTTGCCGCTCAGCTGAGCGGCCTCGGCAACATCCGTGATGGGGTAGCCATAGAGGTTGTCGTAGGTGGGCCAGCCGGGCGTGTCCTTGATGCTGCAGACGGCATTGAGAGCATGCAGGCGTCCGTCCGCCGGCTGGCCAGGCCCATGCAGACGCACAGCGCCCTTGTAGAGACCGTTGGACACCCCGGGCTTGAAGGTCTGGGCCAGCTCAACCCGGGTCCCCTCCACCACCACCAGCGCATCGCCCAGCCTGGCGTTCTGAACGGCCACCTCCTTCGGCCCGCTGCAGGCCGAAAGCCCCGCCAGCAGTAACGCCAACCCCGGGATCATCGCTGCCGCCTCGACCCTCACGCTGTTCATCCGCTGATGACCAGACGCTATGACAAGTGCTTCCGGTGACGACCCCTGGATCAGTCGTCAGCGAGCAAGCCACGCCAGAAGTGCTCCGGCTCGGGCCAGGTGGGCAGCACCTCCCCCTCCAGGGACCGGATCGGCCGGCAGCCGAGGCTGTTGATCAGCAGCGCACCGTTCCGCAACTGAGAGGCCCCGATCGGCGCCGGAGCCTCCTGGACCAGCCCCAGGGCCAGGGCTCTGGCACGCATGACCCCGGGGAGGCAGCCACTGGCCAGAGGCGGTGTCCACCACCCCCGGGACTGCCGCACCAGCAGGTTGGCGCCGGTGCCGCAGCAGAGCCCCCCGGCCGTGCTCAGCAGCAGCGCCTCCTGCTGACCCGCCCGCTGGGCCTCCAATCTGGCCAGCACCGATGCGCCATAGGCGAAGGTCTTGCAGGAACTGAGCCGACTGGCGGCATTGCGCCGCTCGAGCCGGCTCACCATCACGGACACCGAGCTGAAATCAGGCCAAGCGGCGCTCAGCTGCAACCAGAAGCGTGCAGGCCCTGCTGAGGGGTCTAGGCCGCGGGCGCCATCGCCCCGGCTCCAGTTGAGGCGCAGGGCCCCGCAGGCGATCCCGCTGCGCTCGATCGCCTCACGGGCCAGTACCTCCACCCGCTCCCGCAGCGGTGGGGGGTCAAGACCCAGCACATCCGCCCCGCGTCGCCAGCGCTGCAGGTGCTGTGCCAGCAACCGGGGGCGCCCCCCTTCCACCAGCACGGTTTCGAACAGTCCATCGGCCAGGCTCAGGCCCCGATCCGAGAGCGGCACCGCCAGGCTGCCAGGTGCTCCCCAGCGGCCCCCTTCCGGTCCATCGATCCAGGCGATCGCGTTCAGGCCAGGGCCTCCAGCAGGGGATCCAGTTTCCAGGCCAGTTCCTCAGCCTCAGCGGCCGGGCTGGAGTCGGCCACGATGCCGCAGCCGGCATGGGCGCGCAGGCGCCGGCCTCTCAGCATCAGGCTGCGGATGAGGATGTTGCTGTCGAAGCGGCCATCGGCCTCGAGCAGGAACAGGGAGCCGCAGTAGGGTCCCCGGGGCACGGGCTCCAGGGCACCCAGGCGCTGGCAGGCGCGCACCTTCGGGGCCCCGGTGATCGATCCTCCCGGCCAGCAGGCCCGCAGCAGGTCCACCAGATCTGCCCCTGGGCGCAGCGTTCCCTCCACCACGGAGGTTAGGTGGTGCACCTGGCGGTAACTCTCCAGCCCCAGCAGCTGAGGCACCCCGATCGAGCCGCTGCGGCAGACCCGGCCGAGGTCGTTGCGCAGCAGATCCACGATCATCACGTTCTCGGCCCGGTCCTTGGCGCTGGTGATCAGGTCGGCGGCGGCGGCGGCATCGGCCGTGGCGGCGATGTGACGGGGCCGGGTGCCCTTGATCGGACGGGTCTCCACCCGTCCATCCTCCTGCAGGCGCAGAAAACGCTCCGGCGATGCAGAGAGCACGGCCTCACCGTCCTCGCCGAGCGAAGCGATCGCCACTCCACCGAAGGGTGCCGGGCAGTGGCGCCTGAGCCGGCCGTAGAGCTCCAGGGGTGAGACCGGCTGTGGCAGCAGCAGTTCGCGGCAGGCGGTGAGATTGGCCTGGAACAGATCCCCCGCGGCGATCCACTCCCGCAGGGCCGTCACCTGGTGTGCGAAGGCCTCCGGGGTGGTGTGCCAGTGCCAGTGCCCGGGCGGCAGACCCGGGGATGGCCGTGCTCCGACCTCCGCCGGCCCCAGGTCTTCAGGACACGATCCAATCAAGGCCGCCATGTCCCGCAGTCGTCCCCCGTCGTCCCCCTCCAGCCAGAGACGCCGCTCATGAAGATCGAAGCGAAGCAGCGGGTCGTAGCGAGCTGCCCAGAGGGTGGCTGTGTCCGGAGAGCGCCAGTGGGTGCCTGGCTCCACCCAGGCTCCCGCCTCATAGCCCAGCCAGCCCAGCCAGGCGCCACCCAGCCCCAGGACACGCCGCAGGGCCGCGAAGGGATCGCCGGCCCCGGGCTCAGCCGGCAGGCCCCGGCACTCCACCTGCTCCAGGGGAGCCAGGGCCAGGGTCGAGGTGCGTCCCAGGGCCGTGCCATCCCCATCCAGCCAGACCAGCCCCTCAAGTCCGCACTGCTGCGCCAGCCGGTTCACCAGGGGCCAGGGTTCCCGCCAGGGCAGAGGGCGGATCAAAGGCTCCCGGCTCATCCAGGTCCGTGGCTGGCCAGCTCGGGATGCCCGGCGTCCCGCAGGGCGGCATCGCGGATGCGGCAGCTGTCGCAGCGGCCGCAGGGGACGGTCCCGCCGGCATAACAGCTCCAGGTGCTCTCGATCGGCAGCCGCAGCCGCAGGGCCTCCTCAACGATCCGGGTCTTGCTCCAGCTCAGCAGCGGTGCCCAGAGCCGGGCCCCGTGTCCTTCCCGGCCGGCCTTGCTGGCCAGATCCGCCAGTCGCTGAAATGCGGCGAGGTAGTCGGGACGGCAATCGGGATAGCCCGAATAATCCACCGCATTCACCCCCAGCACCAGGCGGGACGCCCCCCGGGCCTCGGCCAGGCTGAGCCCCAGGGCGATGAACACCGTGTTCCTGCCCGGCACATAGGTGGGAGGGATCACCCCCTCCACCACCCCTGCGCCGGGCAGAGCGATGCCGTGGTCGGTGAGGGCCGAGCCTCCCCAGGCGGCCAGGTTCACGGCGATGGTGTGGTGCTCGATCAGGCCGAGTTCGGACGCCAGCAGGGCGGCAGCCTCCAGCTCCTTGCGGTGACGCTGGCCGTAATCGAATGACAGACCGATCAGCCGGTAGCCCGCCTCGATCGCCAGGGCCGCGGCCGTCGCCGAATCAAGCCCTCCGGAGAGCAGAGCCACGGCCAGCGGTGCCGGGGACGCTGGATCCAGGGCCGCCGCGGCGGAAGGCAAGGGAATGGCACCGATCAACGCTGTGCAGGGGCTTGGGGATCCATTGTGAAGTTCTGCTCAGCGGGTCTGGGGCGAAACGTTCTCCTGGGGTGGAGGAGCCAGCGGCTGGGGTGGGCGGCGCTGGTCGGGCTCAGGGGTGGCGGGAGCTGAAGGCTCCTGGCGCGAGGGCGACTCCTCCGGTGGGCTCTCCGGCTCAGGGCGCTCAGCAGGCCCCGGCGGGCTCGCCACAGGCGGGGGAGGGTCGGCCCGCAGCGACAGGGTGATGAAGGCAGGTGCAACGCCTTCGTTGCTGATCAGCAGCTGGGCCTGATTACCGGGCAGAACCCCCAGGCTCACCACCCGCAGGGGACCTTTGGGCTCGAGCAGATTCCCCTGGGAGTCGAAAACGCTCATCTGCATCAGCGGTGAGCCATTCACCCCCAGCACCAGCTGGTGGCCCCTGGGGATGCGGATCGGGAACACCCGGGCGCCGTTGGCCTCCAGTTCCGCCGACTGCACCCGGGCCTGACCGGGAGTGGCCAGGATCGGCTCGACCCGGAGGCTTTCCAGGGTCTGCTGGGCGGCGGCATACCAGAGCTGGCGGAAGGGCTCCGGTGGGATATCCATGCTGGAGCGGCCGGGCAGAAGGGCCTGGGCATTGCCGGAAACCAGCTGGCGGAGCACCGGGGCACTCAGCCCCTGGGCGGCAAGACGCCGCTGCTGGCCCTCCCAGTCGGAGGCGCTGAAACTGCCGAGCTTGCGGCGCACGGCGATCGGCAGCTGCTCCACCCGGGCCAGCCACTCCTCCGCCAGTTCATTCCAGACCTTGCGCAGGGGGGCATCTTCCAGCGCATCACTGGGCAGTCGCCCCCCCCGCTCCGGGAACTGGGCCATCAGGTTGGCGTCCACCAGGTTGAGGAACCAGCCACGGTCGACCTGCAGGGCCCTCAGCCGGTTGAGCAGCTCCTGGCGCTGGTCCACCTCACCGGGCGGCAGGCTGGCGGTGAGGGGGCGCTGGGTGGCTTCCCTGACCTCCTCGCTGGGGGCCTTGCCGCGACCGAGCAGCCACCAGCCCAGGCTGATGCCGACCACGGCCGAGAACACCAGGGCCAGCACCACCGGCCAGAGACGGCCTTCCACGGCCTCGTCCTTGACCTGCTGGCGGCTGCGCAGAACAGCGACAGGCGGCGGGGGAGCCGGGGCGGGGGGAGGCTCAACCGGCGGCGGAGCCGGCGGGGGCTCGGCCTCCGCCGCAGACGGCACAGAGGGTGGCACCAGCACGACGGTGCGGTCGGCCCGCGCCATGGGGCCGAGGCTCTCGGGCATCGGCAGCTGCTGAAAGGCCTCCAGCGCCTGGGACGCCGTGGCGAAGCGCTGATCGGGATCGGAGCTCAGCAAACGCTCCAGCTGCTCCCGCAGCGCCGGATCGAGCTGATCGGGGGACGGCCAGCTCCAGGCGAGGGTGCTTGGATCGAGCAGGGCCGCTGGCTCATCTCCGGTGAGCAGCACCAGCGCCACGACCCCCAGGGCATGCAGATCCATCCAGGGCTGGACGGGTTCGCCCCGGCCCAGCTCCGCCGGCGCGTAGCCGGGCGTGGCCCCACCGGCGGGAGCCCCGATCGAACCGTCGCGCACCAGGCCGAAATCGAGCAGCACCGGCAGGCCGTCGCGGTCGCGGCGCAGCAGATTGGCCGGACTGAGATCGCCATGGACCAGATCCTGGCCATGAAGGGCCGCCAGGACCGGCAACAGCTGCCGCACCAGCAGCAGCACCTCCCCCGCCCCGAAGACCAGCTGACGCTCGCGCCGCGCCGCCAGCAGTTCCCTGTAGGTGGGTCCCCCCTGCCACTCGCGCACCAGCCAGAGCTCATCCCCCCGCGGAATGGCTTCACCGATGCGGGGGATCTGGGGATGGAGAACCCCCTGCAGGCGGCTCCAGATCTGCCGCCAGTGCTCCTGATCCTGCTCGGGGCCCAGCTGGCGCAGGGCCATCAGCGCCCCGCCGGCCAGCTGATCACTCGCGCGCCAGAGCACCCCCTGGGGGCTGCGGCTGAGCTCCGCCTCCAGGCGGTACCGATCCGCGATCAGCAGACCTGGTTCGGCGGCCTGAGCGGGATCCATCAGGCCGGAACCCGCTCGCGGCGGGGCTGGCTCAGTCCGCGGGAGGCGAGCCAGTCGGCGTCGTAGAGGCGGGAGCGGTAGCGATCACCGCTGTCGCAGAGCACGGTGACGATCGTGTGGCCGGGCCCGAGCCGGCGGGCCGTTTCCACCGCCGCCGCCACGTTGATGCCCACCGAGCCGCCCATGAACAGCCCTTCCCGCCAGAGCAACTGGTAGATGGTCTCGAGGGCGCTCTGGTCGTCGATGCGCACCGCGTCGTCGATCGGTGCCCCCTCGAGGTTGGCGGTGACGCGGCTGTTGCCGATGCCCTCGGTGATCGAGCTGCCCTCGGCCTGCAGTCCGGCGCCGGTCGCCCAGGCATAGAGGGCGCTGCCGTGGGGATCGGCAAGCACGCAGCGCACCCGCTCGGAGCGCTCCTTGAGGAACAGGGCCACGCCGGCATAGGTGCCGCCGGTGCCGGTGGCCGAAACCCAGGCGTCGATGCGTCCGCCGGTCTGCTCCCAGATCTCCGGGCCGGTGCTGGCGTAGTGGGCGCGGCGGTTGGCCAGGTTGTCGAACTGATTGGCCCAGATGGCACCAGGGATTTCGGATGCGATGCGGCCCGAGAGCTTCACGTAGTTGTTGGGGTCGCGGTAGGGCACCGCCGGTACGGTGCGCACCTCAGCGCCGAGGCTGCGCAGCAGGCCGATCTTCTCCGCTGACTGGGTGTCGGGGATGACGATCAGGCTGCGGTAGCCGCGGGCATTGCAGAGGTGGGTGAGGCCGATGCCGGTGTTGCCGGCCGTGCCTTCCACCACGGTGCCGCCCGGCTGCAGGGTGCCCGACTCCTCCGCTTCCAGCAGGATGCCGAGGGCAGCGCGGTCCTTGACGGAGCCCCCGGGGTTCATGAACTCCGCCTTGGCGAGGATCTCGCAGCCGGTCAGGTCGCTGAGCAGGCGCAGACGGATCAGGGGGGTGTTGCCGACGGCTTCGACAAAACCCTGGCTGATGCCTGCCTGGGTGCAGGATCCCTGGCGGATGCCCATGGCGGCGGCTTTGTCGCAACGGTTGTCTGTGGCCGATCGTAAGGGTGTCAGCCGCGCCCGCCGATCCCCACTAGGCTTCCCCCCAGCTCGTTCCCATGCCATGGCTTCCGCGGCTCCAAGCGCGGCCCTGCTGGAGCGGCTGGGGGCGATCCGCCGCCGCAGCGAGGAGCTGGTGGCCGATCTGGAGCCCGAAGACCTCTGCCTGCAGGGCATGGCCGACGCCAGCCCGCCCAAGTGGCATCTCGCCCATACCACCTGGTTCTTCGAGACCTTCCTGCTCCAACCCCACTTGCCGGGCTATGAGCCCGCCGACAGCCGCTGGGGCTTTCTGTTCAATTCCTATTACGAGGCGATCGGCGAGCGCCACCCCCGCCCCCAGCGGGGACTGCTCTCCCGCCCGCCGATGCGGGAGGTGATGGCCTGGCGGCGGCGGGTGGATGCCGGGCTGAAGGATCTGCTGGACCAGCTGGTCCGGCAACCCCAGGCCACGGCAGCGCCGGTGCTGGAGCTGCTGGAGCTGGGGCTGCAGCACGAGCAGCAGCACCAGGAGCTGCTGCTGATGGATCTGCTCGACGGCTTCAGCCGTAACCCCCTGGAGCCCGCCTACCGCCAGCCCTGCGGGCTCCAGGGCGAAGCGGCGGAGCCGCTGGAGTGGATCGAACATCCGGGCGGTCTGGTGGAGATCGGCGCCGACCCTGAGAGCGTCTTCCACTTCGACAACGAGGCACCGCGTCACCGTCACTGGCTGGAGCCCCATGCGATCGCCAGCCGGCTCGTGCGCAATGGCGAATTCGCGGCCTTCATCGCCGCAGGGGGGTACCGCCGGCCCGAGCTCTGGATGAGCGAAGGCTGGGCCCTGGTGCAGGAGCGCGGCTGGCGGGCGCCTCGCTACTGGCGCGGCTCTGATCGCGACGGCTGGAGCTGGGAATTCAGCCTGGAGGGGAGGCGGCCCCTGCGTCCGGAAGCGCCGGTGCGGCATGTGAGCTGGTTCGAGGCCGATGCCTACGCCCGCTGGGCCGGTGCCCGCCTGCCCACGGAAGCCGAGTGGGAATCCGCCTCCCGGGGCGGCCACCCCGCCCTGCGGGAGCTGGAGGGTCAGGTGTGGCAATGGACTGCCAGCGCCTACCGTCCCTATCCGGGCTTCACGCCAGCCCCCGGCGCAGTGGGTGAATACAACGGCAAATTCATGAGTTCTCAGATGGTGCTGCGCGGCGGCAGCGACTTCACCCCCCCCGGTCACAGCCGCCACACCTACCGCAACTTCTTCCCCCCCGCCAGCCGCTGGATGGCCAGTGGTCTGCGCCTGGCCCAGGAGCGGCGATGAGCAGCCAGCCAGGCCTCAGGCCCCGGCTGGTGACACGGGCGGCCCCGCAGCCGCCGGACCCTGCCATCACCATGGTCGATCTGCATCCAGCCCCGGCCGACATAACCCGGCTGGTGATCGAGGGGCTGAGCCGCACACCCAAGCAACTGCCTGCCTGGTTCCTCTACGACAACGAGGGCTCACGCCTGTTCGACGCCATCTGCGAACAACCGGAATACGGTCTCACCCGCACCGAAACCGCCCTGCTCAGCCGCCATGCCCCCGCCATGGCCGCGGCCATGGGTGAGGGTGTGTTGGTGGAGTTCGGGGCCGGCAGCGCCCGCAAGGTGTCGCCACTGCTGGAGGCCCTGGCCCCGCCGGCCTACGTGGCCCTCGACATCAGCGCCGAGCATCTGCAGGAGGCCTGCCGCAACCTGCAGCAACGCCACCCCACGATCCCGGTGCTGGGCATCTGCTGCGACTACAGCCAGCTCAGGGAGCTACCGGAGCACTCCCTGCTGGCGGGGCAGCGACGGCTCGGTTTCTACCCCGGCAGCTCCCT
Source organism: Synechococcus sp. UW140 (assembly GCA_943369245.1). Classification (GTDB taxonomy): domain Bacteria; phylum Cyanobacteriota; class Cyanobacteriia; order PCC-6307; family Cyanobiaceae; genus Regnicoccus_A. Next base: position 116,503 of record CALRMN020000010.1, read on the forward strand.
GGGCAACTTCGATCCCGACGAAGCCGTGACCCTGCTGGGCCAGTTCGCCCGCCTGCTGGGAAGCGATGGGCGACTGCTGATCGGGATCGACCAGCCGCGCTCGGTGGCGGCGCTGGAAGCGGCCTACAACGACCGGGCCGGCCACTCCGCCGCCTTCGCCCGCAACCTGCTGGCGCGGCTCAACCGGGAGCTGGCAGGAAGCTTCGATCCCGGCAGCTTTCGCTATGAAGCCCACTGGGAGGCGCAGGATTCCCGCATCACCATGGCCCTGGTGAGCGAGCGGGACCAGCAGGTGAGCCTCAATGGAAGCCACTGGCGGTTCGCCGCCGGCGAAGCCCTGATCACCGAGTACAGCCACAAGTACAGCCCGGAAGCGTTCACTGCCCTGGCGGCGGCGGCGGGCTGGCGTGCCCTGGAGCGCTGGAGCGCCGACGATGGCAGCTTCAGCCTGCACCTGCTGCAACCGGCGTCAGCGGGAACCGCACCAGGCAGACTCAGCATCTGATCAGCAGTGAGAGAACCGGCGATGAGCAGGGACGACCAGCGTCGGGCGATGCGCGAGACCCGCGAAGGACTGATCGAGCAACTGGAGCAGCTCTACCGCGAGGCTTTCGATCGCATCGGTGAGCAGGATCTCGGCGAAGGGGCCATCGCCCGCCTCACCCAGCTGCTGCTGCGTTCCCGCGAAGCGGCGATCACCCCCCTGGAGGAAGAGATCGAAGCTCCCCTGATCACCCGCGCCCCGGAGTGAATCCTCCTCTGACCGTGACACGCCCATGAGCAGCAGCTGGTTCGAGAAATTGGAGTCGCAGCTGGAACAGCAGCTGGAGGCCTTCCTCGGCAGCCATCCAGGCCAGCAGGAGCTGCTGGAGCTGGAGGAGCTGCTGGAGCGCCAACGGCGACTGCGCCGGCGGCGCCTGCAGATCCAGGCCCAGGCCGAGCAGCTGCGTCAGGCCCTGCTGCAGATCGCCAGCGAGATCACCCAGTGGCAGGAGCGGGTGCGGCGGGCACGGGCCGCCGGTGCCCAGGAGCTGGCGGGACGTGCGGAGGCCCATCAGGGTCAGCTGATGGGCCAGGGGCGCGACCGCTGGCAGCAGCTGGGGGAGCTCGGCAAGGAATTCGCCCGGGTGGAGCAGGAGTTGCAGGAGCTGGATCAGCGCCAACAGGCCCGGCCCAGATCCTCCGGCCAGCCCGCCTCAGCACCGGTGGGAGGACCAGCCACCGGTCCCGACCTGGAGCGCGCCTGGGCCGATTTCGAGTCGCGCCAGGAGCTGGAGGACCTGCGCCGCCGCTCCAGACCCTCCGGCCCCTGAGCGGGGGATCTGTCGCTTGGGCTTTCTGTTCTCGAAACTGCTGCCGCAACTGCTCTATCCCCTGAGCCTGGGCCTGCTGCTGGCACTGGCTGGCCAGCTGGTGCGGCCGCGACGGCGCTGGAGCGGCCCCCTTGGGGGCCTAGGCCTGGCTCTGCTCTGGATCAGCGCCATGCCCCTCACCGCCAGGGAACTGGTCTGGGGGCTGGAGGCCCGCAGCGCGGCCCTGACGCCCTCGCCCGTACCCATGGGCGACGCCATCGTGGTGCTGGGCGGGGGCCTGCGGGCGGCGTTGCCCCCCAGGACCGGAGTGGAGGTGAACGAGGCTGGCGACCGGCTGCTGAGCGGGATCCGCTTGCTGCGGGACCAGCGGGCGCCCCTGCTGCTGCTGAGCGGAGGCCGGGTGAGCTTCAGGAGTGGAGACCCGGCGCCGGCCGAAGCCTTCAGCGCCCGCAGCCTGGCGCTGGAGCTGGGGGTTCCCGCGGATCGGCTTCTGCTCAGTGATCAGGCCAGGACCACCGCCGAAGAAGCGAGGGATCTGCGGCGGATCGGCCTATCCCGAGGCTGGAGGACGGTGCTGCTGGTGACCAGCGCCCTGCACATGCCCAGGGCCCTGGCCAGTTTCCGCCGCCAGAGCGGGCTCCAGGTCGTTCCGGTGGCCTGCGACTACCTGCTGCCGGCCCGTGATCAGCTCGGCACGCCCACCCCCGGATCGGTATTGCTGTCGCTCTGGCCAGACGCCGGCTCCCTGCTGATGAGCAGTCTGGCGATCAAGGAGCACCTCGGCCTGCTGACATACCACCTCAGGGGATGGAGCTGAACAGTTGAGCGGAAGGAGAGGCAGAAGGGTGGACCGGGCCTACTTCTTGGGAGCAGGGGGCTCCAGGCTCACCCCCTCGGGGGGGGGCGTGGGATCGGGATCGGCGATCAGCATGTGCTGCAGGACGATCTCGGGCCGCTCACTATCGCGCCAGCGGATGCGATAGGCCGGCATCTTGGTTCCCCGGCTGGTGGTCTGTTCAACTGGCTCCATCACCCAGCCCCGGCGGGAGCGGCCCTGGGGATTGCGCTTGACCACCGCATCCGCGTGTTTGAAGCGGAAACCGACGCGCTCACCGCTCATGGGCTGGGGGATAGTCCAAGTAGCGTTAATTATCTCATTGCACCGGTTCAGCCCACCGGCGGCGGCGCTTCCGGCCGCAGCAAGGGGAAAGCGATCACGTCACGGATGCTCGGGCTGTCGGTGAGCAACATCGCCAGCCGGTCGATGCCGATGCCCAGCCCGCCGGTGGGGGGCATGCCCACTTCAAGGGCATGGAGGAAGTCTTCGTCGACCCCGTGGGCCTCCAGATCACCCGCCGCGCGGCGCTCCTGCTGGGCTTCCAGCCGCCGGCGCTGGTCGATCGGATCAATCAACTCACTGAAGGCGTTGGCGGTTTCACGGCCCACGATGAACAGCTCGAAACGCTCCACCAGCCCGGGCTTGCTGCGGTGAGCGCGGGCGAGGGGGGAGTTCTCCACCGGGTAGTCGGTCACGAAGGTGGGCTGAATCAGCGAGTCTTCCACCCGTTGCTCGAAGGCTTCGTTGAGCAGCCGACCCACGCTGTCGGCCGCCTCAGGCACCTCCAGGCCCGCGGCGGCCATGGCGGCGGCGGCCTGCTCGCGGCTGCTGAAGCTGTTGAAATCCAGGCCCGTGGCCTGCTCCACCAGCTCATGCATGGTGGCCCGACGCCAGGGGGGGGTCAGATCGATGGCGGTGCCCTGGTACTCGATCGCCGTGGTGCCGCACACCTGCTGGCAGACCGAGGTGATCAGTTCCTCGGTGAGCGCCATCATGTCGATGTAATCGGCGTAGGCCTGATAGATCTCGACCGTGGTGAACTCAGGGTTGTGGCGCGTACTCACCCCTTCATTGCGAAAGATACGGCCCAGTTCGTAGACCCGCTCGAAACCACCCACCACCAGGCGCTTGAGGTGCAGTTCGGTGGCGATCCGCAGCACCAGCGGCAGATCGAGGGTGTTGTGGTGGGTGGTGAAGGGCCTGGCATCGGCGCCACCGGCCTCGGCGTTGAGGACCGGCGTTTCGATCTCCAGGAACTGGCGCTCATCCAGCCAGCGGCGGATGCCGCTCACCAGCAGCGCCCGGCGCCGGAAGGTCTCACGGGTCTGGGGGGAGACCACCAGATCGAGGTAGCGCTGGCGGTAGCGCTTCTCCACGTCCGCCAGGCCATGCCACTTGTCGGGGAGGGGCTGAAGGGCCTTGGTGAGCATCTGCCAGTCCGTCACCTTCACCGAGAGCTCGCCCCGGTCGGTGCGGCGCAGGCTTCCGCTCGCACCGATCCAGTCGCCGCCATCCACCAGGGTGGTCAACTGGTTGAAGGCCTCGGGCTGATCCGGAAGAGCGGCCGCCAGGGTGGCCTTCTCGATGAACAGCTGGATCGGGCCGGTCTCATCGAGCAGGGTGAAGAAGGCGAGCTTGCCCATCACCCGCCGGGTCATCACCCGTCCGGCCACCGAAACCCGCTCGTCCCGCTCCTGACCGTTGGCCAGATCGGCATGCAGACGCTGCAGCTCAGCGTGACGGTGACTGGGGTCGAAGCGCAGGCCATAGGGGCCTAGGCCCAGGCCCCTGAGGACCTCAGCCTTCTCCAGTCGGGCCTGCTCCAGGCGGTTGAAGCGCGTCTCCGGCAAGGGGGGCAGATCTCAGACGGGAGCCCCATCCTGAAGGACCGAGGGTTTCAGGCCGTGGCCGCGACGGCCGCCTCGGCCATCCGCTGGGAGGCATAACCGGTGCCTCGCACCGTGAGGATCAGCTCGGGGTTGCGCGGATCGGGCTCGAGCTTGCCGCGCAGGCGGGCCACGTAGACATCGACCACGCGCAGGTCGGCGGCACGGCGGGGGGGATAACCCCAGAGCTGCTCGAGGATCTCGGCCCGCGGCACCACCCGGCCGGGATCACGGAAAAGCAGTTCCAGCAGGCTGAATTCGGTGTAGGTGAGGCCAATGCGCTCACCCTCGCGGGTGACCTGGCGGCGATTGGTGTCGACCACCAGATCGCCCACCCGCATCACCCCCTGTCCGGCAGGCACGTCGCGGGGTTCGGCTGCAGCGGAGCCCCTGCCCACCCGCCGCAGGATGGTGGAGATCCGGGCCTCGAGCTCCTTGGGGCTGAACGGTTTGGGCAGATAGTCGTCGGCGCCGAGATCCAGGCCGGCCACCCGTTCAGAGATGGCATCAAGGGCCGAGAGAAAGATGATCGGCACGCAGGACTCGGCCCGCAGCCTGCGGCAGACGGCGAAGCCATCCAGCTTGGGGAGCATCACATCGAGCACCACCAGGTCGGGCTGCTCGTCGTGGAAAAGGGCAAGGGCCTGCTCACCGTCCTCGGCGCAGACCACCCGGTAGCCGGCCAGCTGCAGGCGCATCACCAGAACGCGGCGGACCGTGGCCTCGTCGTCGACGACCAGCACGGTGCCGCGGGGCTCTGCCGAAGACTCCGGGGAAGACTCACCCTGCCGCTGCTGGGGATCCGCTTCCAGGGGCATCGGAGTCCAGTCATGAAGAAAAGCAACCCTACCCTGTGAGGCAGTTACAGAGCGGCGATGGCAAGGCCTCTCCGCAGGGACTCAGCCAAGACTTAATGATTTATTCATGAAGCCTGGTGGGCAGCCGCCCGGTCAAGGCCAGCGGGCTTCGGCGTACACGTTCCAGTCACGCTCCGCTTCCGCCAGTGCCTGATCGCTCTCGATCTGGCCAAGCATCGCCCGCTGCAGCTGGCGGTAAAGAATCGCCTGCAATCTCTTGACCCCTGGAGTGGCAGGCACCAGCACCCGCGCACGGCCAAGCGTCTCCACCGACTGCAGCCGCGCCTGCCGCACCAGCCGCTCCTGGGCATCCGCGGGGGTCTGCCGGCGCAATCCCTGCTCAATGCGCTCCAGGGCCTGCCGCGCCGAAGGCAGCACCCGGGCTTCCTCGGCAAAGCGGGCCTGGTTGGCGGCATTGGTGAGGTAGAGGGCAAAGCTGAGCGCCTGCTTCGCCTTCGTGCTCTGGCGCGAGACGGCCAGGTTCATCACCGCCACGTTCGCCAGGCCGTCCGGGCCCGTCAGGGGCGGCCCGGGCCGGGTGACGGCGGCAATGCCGGGGGCGTTGGTCTGAATGCTGCGCAGGAACTCGGCGCCGCTGGAGAGCAGGGCCAGTTCACCGCTCTGGTACAGCTCCACGGCCCGGCGGTAGCCCTGGCTCACCACCTCACGCGGCAGCAGGCCCCGCCTGTAAAGGTCGCTCCAGAAGGCAAAGGCCCGCCGGCCCGCGGGGGTGTTGAAGGCGGCCCGCTGGCGCTGATCCTGCAGGGTCACCCCCATCTGCACCATTGACTCCAGCAGCTCGGCCGAGTCGTCGGGCACCACCGTGACGAACAGGGCGTACTTGCCGGTGCGGCGCCTGACGGCCTCGGCGAAGGCCGGCACCTCCTCCCAGCGGCTGGGGGGCTGGCCGTAGCCCGCCCGGGTGAGCAGGTCGCTGTTGCTCAGGGAGATCCGCGCCGTGAGGTACCAGGGAATGGCGAACTGCCTGCCGTCCTGGCGGCTGGCCTGCCAGATCAGGGGCAGGTAGGTGGCGGAGGCTTCCGGAGGCAGGAGCGGATCCAGATCCATCAGACCTCCCTTGCTGGCGAGGTTGGCCGCGAACAGCGGGTTCAGATTCACCACATCCGGCGCCGTGCGGGCGAACACCGAGGCCAGGAGCTTGCGCTCCACCGACCCCCAGGGCACATCGGTCCAGCGCACCTTGAAGCCCGGATTCTCCTGTTCCCAGGCGGCGATCACCCCACGCAGATAGTCATTGAACTTGGGGGCCAGATCAAGGGTCCAGAACTGCAGTTCCGGTGCGCTGGGGCGACGGGCCCCGCAGCCGGCCAGGAGCGCGAGCAGGGCGCTGCCCATCAACTCACGCCGGCTCCAGCGGCGTCCGGGATGGAAGGGCCGATCCAGCAAAGGTTTCGTCATCCCATCACCCCCGTGCGACGGCACTGTGCCGTCGCCAGAGCAACAGCAGCAACGAACAGATCATCGGTGCCAGCAGGGCCGTGACCAACACCTGGGCCAGCAGGGTGTGCAGGTTCGCCGCAGTGAGCAGAGCCGCCCAGCCGCTGCCCGCCTGGCGCTGCAGCAGCACACTCAGCCCCACGAGAGCAGTGCCGAGCATGGCCAGCAGGCCAAGACTGAAGCTGCGCTCGATCGGCGGGCCCCGCCGCGACAGCCGCCCCCACCACCAGCCCAGCAGGGCCAGGGCAGGCATCTGAGTGGCACCGCCGAGGTGGAGGGTGTCGAGCAGGAGGCCCAGGGCCAGCCCCGCCAGGGCACCGGAGAGGGGCCCATCCGCGAGCGACCAGGGCAGCAGCCAGAGCACAGCCCAGCAGGGGGGAACTCCGCCGATCCGCAGCAGGCCGGGCGCCGCCAGGGTGAGCAGCGGCACCATCAGGGCGCTGACCACGAAGAGGGGGCGGCGGTGCAGGCTGGCCATGGTTCAGGATCCCGCCGGGGCAGTTTCCCTGCGGGTGAGCACCTGAACCCAGTCGACCGAAGCCACCGGGGCGCTCAGCTGCACCACCGCCAGGGTGGCCGGCACCGCCTTCTCATCCACCGACTGGATCACCCCCACGCTCAGGCCCGGCGGCACCAGGGTGCTGGCGGGGGAGGTGACCACCACATCGCCCGGGCGCACCTGGGGATCCTTCTCGAGGAAGCGCAGCACCGGCCTGCTGCTGCCGACCCCGGTGAGCAGTCCATGGCGCTGGGTCCGCCCCACCCAGACACCCACCTTGCTGGCGGTGTCGGTGAGCAGGACCACCCGGGCGGTGGTGGGGGTGACGCTGTCCACCCGCCCGATCAGGCCACCGGGGGCGATCACCGAATCCCCCGGCCGGATCCCCTGAAGCCCTCCGGCCCCCAGGGCCAATTGATGCCACCAGTCGCCCGGTTCACGGGAAATCACCGGAGCGGTGACCTTGCCGGGATCGGCCCGCTGCAGATCGAGCAGGCGGCGCAGGCGCCGATTGTCGAGCTCCAGCTGGCTGAGCCTGGTCTGCTGATCCAGCTGCTGCGCCGCCTGCAACCATTCCTTCTGGGCGCTGCCGGGCCAGAAGGGGCGGCTGAGCAGGGCGTAGGCATCACTGAGCAGGGCGCCCTTGCTGAGGCGCACGGCCAGCAGGGCAAACGCCACCAGGGCCCAGGGCCAGGCTCCGACCACCGGCCTCAGCCAGGGGACGCGGGAGAGGCGTCCGAACGGCACCGGCCTCAGGTGGAGAGACGGGAGAAGTCAGGAGTGTCGAGGACCCGCTCCAGACGTTTGTAATCCTCCAGCACCTGGCCGCAGCCGTTGACCACACAGAGAAGTGGATCCTGGGCCACGTGGGTGAGGATGCCGGTCTCGTGGCTGATCAGCTCGCTGATGCCGCGCACCAGGGCGCCACCGCCGGCGAGCATGATGCCGCGATCGACGATGTCGGCGGCCAGCTCGGGCGGAGTGCGCTCCAGGGTGCGTTTCACGGCTTCCACGATCACGTTGAGCGGTTCGGCCATCGCCTCGCGGATGTCACCGGCCCGGACGTTGATCGTGCGGGGCAGGCCGGAGAGCAGGTGCAGGCCGCGCACATCCATCGAGGATTCGTCGTGGGCGTCGTCGGGGAAGGCGGAGCCGATCCGGATCTTGATCTCTTCGGCGGTGCGCTCGCCCACCACCAGGTTGTGCACCTTCTTGAGATACACCGTGATGGCCTCGCTGATCTCGTCGCCCGCAACCCTCACCGACTCACTGAGCACGGTGCCGCCAAGGCTGAGCACAGCCACTTCGGTGGTGCCGCCACCGATATCGACGATCATGGTGCCGACGGGTTCGGTGACCGGCAGACCGGCGCCGATCGCGGCCGCCACCGGCTCATCGATCAGATGCACCTCGCGGGCACCGGCGAGACCGGCCTCCCGCACCGCGCGGCGCTCCACGCCGGTGACGCCGCTGGGGATGCCGATCACCAGCCGTGGAGCCACGATGCCTCGACCTTCGTTGCCCTTCTGGATGAACGACTTGATCATCATCTCGGCGGCGTCGAAGTCGGCGATCACCCCATCGCGCAGGGGACGCACGGCACGGATATTGCCGGGAGTGCGGCCCAGCATCAGCTTGGCCTCGTCACCCACCGCCAGGGGCACCCCCTTCTCCAGATCGAGCGCCACCACCGACGGTTCCTGCAGAACGATCCCCTTGCCGGAGACATACATCAAGGTGTTGGCCGTTCCCAGATCGATGCCGATGTCACGGGAGAGCTGGAAACGACGAAAGAACACTGGTGAGCAGCCAAGCGGCGCGAATCATAGGTGGACCCCTTGGACCGCCCCTCGGCTGGAGCCGGGGTGGGACATCCGGGCACAAGGGTGGAACCAGCAGAGAGAAGCGCTGCAGGACGTGGCGCATCATGGGTCCAAGTGACCCCATCCCCCCTTTTTCTGGAGACCCCATGGGTGTGAATTCCGTGACCCTCGTCGGCCGTGCCGGCCGCGACCCCGAAGTGCGCTACTTCGAATCCGGCACCGTGGTGGCCAATCTCACGCTGGCCGTGAACCGCCGCAGCCGCGACGACGAACCCGACTGGTTCAACCTCGAGATCTGGGGCAAGCAGGCCCAGGTGGCCGCCGACTACGTCCGCAAGGGCTCCCTGCTGGGGATCATCGGCTCCTTCAAGCTCGACCGCTGGACGGACCGCGCCACCGGTGAGGAGCGCAGCAAGCCCGTGGTGCGGGTCGACCGGCTGGAACTGCTGGGCTCCAAGCGGGACGCCGAGCAGGGGGCCTACGGCGATGGCGGCGGTGCCTACGGCGGTGGCGAACCCAGCAGTGAGGAAGTGCCCTTCTGACACTGATCCCGAAGGCCTGCTTCAGCGTCTGGTCTGGCGCTTGTTCCAGGTCCGCAGCCCCAGCCAGGCCGCGAAGGCCAGCACCGCCAGCACCAGCACCACCTTGATCACCTGGGTCACGGGCTGCAACCAGACCTCCACGTTGGCGTAGCCCTCCCCGAGGGCCATGCCGGCCACCGTCAGCAGCACGGTCCAGATCAGGCTGCCGGCCGTGGTCCAGATCAGGAAGGGCACCAGAGGCATCATCTCGATGCCGGCGGGAACGGAGATCAGCGTGCGGATGCCAGGCACCAGCCGGCCCCAGAACACCAGGGCCGTGCCGTGGCGGCTGAACCAGGTGCGGCTGCGGTGCAATTCCTGGGGGCTGATGCCGATCCAGCGGCCATGGCGCTCGAGCCAGTGCTCGATCCGCTCCTCATTGACCAGACGGCCGACGCCATACCAGGGCAGGGCCCCCAGCACGGTGCCCGCCAGCCCGGCCAGCACCACGGGCACGAGGGCCAGCTGACCCTGCTGCACGTAAAAGCCCCCCAGAGGCATGATCAGCTCGGAGGGGATGGGTGGGAAGAGGTTCTCCAGAAACATGGCCCCGAAGATGGCCCCGTAACCGGCGATCGGATTGGCAGCCACGGCCGCACCGATCAGTTCGGGCAGCTTCTGGATCAGTTCAATCGCCATCCGGAGTCATCTGCGGTGCCCGCAAGTCTTCCATGGGCAGCGACCGGAACAGGCGGTCGGGGGAACCCCAGCAGCCTGTTCCGGGGACGAACTCAGTAGCGGTAGTGGTCCGACTTGTAGGGCCCCTCGACAGGCACGTTGATGTAGTCGGCCTGCTCGGCGGTGAGCTTGGTCAGCCGGGCGCCGATCTTGTCGAGGTGGAGGCGGGCCACCATCTCATCGAGGTGCTTGGGCAGCACATAGACCTGCTTGCCGTACTGGTCGCCCTTGCTGAACAGCTCGATCTGGGCCAGTACCTGGTTGGTGAAGGAGTTGCTCATCACGAAGCTGGGATGACCGGTGGCGCAGCCCAGGTTCACCAGACGGCCTTCCGCCAGCAGAATGATCTTGTTGCCGCTGGGCAGCAGCACGTGATCGACCTGGGGCTTGATGTTGTCCCAGGGGTATTGCCTGAGGGAGGCGACATCGATCTCGTTGTCGAAATGGCCGATGTTGCAGACGATCGCCTGATCGCGCATCTGGATCAGGTGGTCGTGGGTGATCACGCGGAAGTTGCCCGTGGCCGTCACAAAGATGTCCACGTCGGCCACCACGTCGTCGAGGCGAACGACCCGGTAGCCCTCCATGGCCGCCTGCAGGGCGCAGATCGGATCGACTTCGGCGATCATCACACTGGCACCGAGGCCCCGCAGCGACTGGGCCGAACCCTTGCCCACATCGCCGTAACCGATCACCAGCGCCACCTTGCCGGCCACCATCACGTCGGTGGCGCGCTTGATGGAATCCACCAGCGATTCACGACAGCCGTAGAGGTTGTCGAACTTGCTCTTGGTGACCGAATCATTGACGTTGATGGCCGGGAACGGCAGTTCGCCGTTCTTCTGCATCTGGTACAGGCGGGCCACACCGGTGGTGGTTTCCTCGGTGACGCCCTGGATCTGGGCGTGGATGCGCGAATAGAACCCCGGCTGGGTGGCAAGCCGTTGGCGAATGGAGTTGAAGAGGGCGACCTCCTCCTCGCTGCCGGGATTGTCGAGCACCGAGGGGTCCCGCTCCGCCTTGGTGCCGAGCACCACCAGACCGGTGGCATCGCCGCCGTCGTCGAGGATCATGTTCGGGGTGCCGCCATCGGCCCACTCCATGATCCGGTGGGTGAAAGCCCAGTATTCATCCAGGTTTTCGCCCTTGTAGGCGAACACCGGAATCCCAGCTGCGGCGATCGCGGCCGCGGCGTGGTCCTGGGTGGAGAAGATGTTGCAGGAGGCCCAGCGCACTTCAGCGCCGAGGGCCACCAGGGTTTCGATCAGGACGGCCGTCTGGATCGTCATGTGCAGGCTGCCGGCGATGCGGGCCCCTTTGAGCGGCTGCTGGCTGCCGTAGGTCTCGCGCAGGGCCATCAGGCCGGGCATCTCGGTTTCGGCGATCGCCATCTCCTTGCGGCCGAACTCCGCCAGACCGAGATCAGCGATCACATACGACGCGGTGACCTGAAGGCCCGACATGGCATCACTCAGCGTGGAGTCGGCCACGGCCGCGGGGGGGGAAACCACCATGGGTTGAAGACGCTCCCTCAAGGGAGGACGATGGGTTGAAATATCTGCAGAGACGCCGAGGCTTCGGGCTCGCTGGAGTCGAATCTACAGGCGGTGCGAGGGCATGGGCGAGCGCAACGGATGCAGGCAGGGCTGGCAGCAGCACCTGAGTGACGCCGCGGCCACCCGTCAGCTGGGGCGTGAACTGGCGGCCCTGCTGCTGAGCAAGGGTCCTCGGCTCCTGCTGCTGCACGGTGATCTCGGCGCCGGCAAGACCTGCCTGGTGCAGGGCCTGGCCCAGGGACTGGGGATCACTGAGCCGATCACCAGTCCCACCTTCGCCCTCGCCCAGCACTACAGCGGTCAGCGGACCGACCACGGCACGGCCCTCGTGCACCTCGACCTCTACCGGCTGGAGCAGCCCGCAGCAGCGGAAGAGCTGTTCGCCCAGGAGGAGGAAGAAGCCCTGGCCCTGGAGGCGGTGCTCGCGGTGGAATGGCCCGAGCGGCTGCGCTTCACGCCCGGCCCGGCCTGGCAGGTGCATCTGCTGATCGATGGTGATGGTCGCCGGGCCCGGGTTCAGGCTCCCCGGGAGCCTTAGGCCATCGCTTCCAGAAAAGCCAGCACCTGAGCCTGGGTGGGCTGGGGGTCGATCGCACCGGCGCCCTGGCAGACCAGGGCGCCGCAGGCACTGGCAAAGCGCATGGCCTCCAGGACCTGCTCCGCGCTGCCGGAGCCCAGCAGTTCAGGCTCCTGGCAGAGACGGTGCAGCAGCCCCGCCAGAAAGGCGTCGCCGGCGCCCGTGGTGTCCACCACCGGCACCCTGTAGGCCTTGAGGCGACCGGCCTGACCGCCCAGCCACCAGCTCATGGCGCCGGGGCCATCGGTGATCAGCACGGCCGGGCCCCGGGGGAGGGAGGCGCTGATCCGCCGGGGGTCACGGCTGCCGGCAATCCAGTCGGCCTCCTCGGCAGACACCTTGATCAAGGCTGCACCGGCCAGCAAGGGCCGGATGGCGTCCAGGGCCTGGTCGGGGGAGCCGGGCCAGAAGGTGGGGCGCCAGTTCACATCAAGGGCCAGCGGTATCCCGGCCGCCTCGGCACGAGCCTGGGCCAGGTGCAGAGCAGCGGCAGAGGCTTCAGAGGCGAGCGGAATGGTGCCCACCAGCAACCAGCGGGCACCCTCGATCAGCTCCTCCAGCGGTCCCGCCAGGGCGGAAGCCTCCACGGCCTGATCAGCGAACCCGTCCCCCCGCTCACCGGCGAAGCCACCGAAGCTGCGATCCCCCGCGCTGTCACGACGCACCAGCACCGTGCGACTGGGCCGCACTGGATCCCACTGCACGGCCCGGATGTCCACGCCCCGGGAGATGAAAAGCTCACGGAAGGCGGCGCCGATCGCATCCTCACCGAGGCGCCCCAGCAGTCCCGAGGCCGTGCCCAGCCTGGCCAGGGCGCAGGCCACATTGGCGGGAGCGCCACCGAGACAGTCCTCGACGGGCAGATCAGTCGCAGGGTCACCGCCCGGGGGGCCGAGGCGATCCACGAGCGCCTCTCCGAAACACAACACCTCGGGCGGAGGGGTCATCACACTGATGGCAGCTCCCGACCAGCATGACCGGGGGTGCCATGACGGCCGATCCAGGCGTGCAGGGCGGCAATGATCCGGGCGTTGGCAGCCGGGAAGGGAAACTCGTCCAGCCGCTGCAGCTCCACCCAACGCACCTGCTGACTGGCCAGGGGCTGGGGCTCGCCGCTGCTCCAGCGGCAGAGATGGACGATGAAGCGCAGCCGCTTGTGGCTGTAGGCGTGCTCGAGGCGGATCAGCTCCTCACCCACCTCCACCTCGATCGCCAGCTCCTCACGCAGTTCCCGGCGAATGGTGTCGACAATCGGCTCATCGGGCTCCTGCTTGCCACCGGGGAACTCCCACAGGCCCCCCAACAGACCATCCTCCAGGCGCTGATCGATCAGCACCCGTTCGGCGCCATCGAGAACAACCCCCACACCGATCACCTGGAACGGCGCTGGCGCGCTGGAGTCCTTCACGGGGTAGCGGGTGGGGTCACCGGAAGCGTACGCAGCACAGTGGGAACGCCAGGGGCACTCACCACAGCGGGGCCGGCGGGGCGTGCAGACGGTGGCGCCCAGATCCATCAAGGCCTGGTTGAAGACCCGCGGTCGCTGTGAATCAAGCAGTTCCTCGCTCCAGCTCCAGAACCTGGGGAGCGAGCGCCGGGGCGGGTCCGGCCAGGCCAGCAGGCGCGCCAGCACCCGCCGCACGTTGCCATCGAGAATCGGATAGGGGCGATCGAAGGCGGAGCTGAGGATGCTCCCAGCCGTGCTGCGGCCGATCCCCGGCAGAGCCTGCCAGCCCTCCAGATCCCCGGGCCAGCCTTGGGCGGCCAGCCGTCCGGCGGCCAGGTGCATCCGGCGGGCACGGGAGTAGTAGCCAAGCCCCTGCCACTGCAGCAGCACCTGCTGCTGGCTCGCCTCCGCCAGGGCGTCGATGTCAGGGAACGTCAGCATCCAGCGCTCCCAGTAGGGGCGCATCACCGCCAACTGGGTCTGCTGGAGCATCACCTCGGCAGTCCAGATGCGAAAGGGGCAAAGGGGTTCACCGTCCTGGGGCTCGCTGCCATCGGGCCTGAGCTTCCAGGGAATCCCCTGGCGGCCATGCAAATCCCACCAGTCGAACAGATCCCGGCGCAGGTCCGACGGATGAAGGATCAGTTCCACCAAGGCCTCAGAGCATGCGCACCAGGAGGGTCTCACCCTGCACCTGCAGGCTGTATTCGGCCGTGCAGGCGCTGGTGTCCGAAGGAATGCAGGGCTCATCACGGAACGCCCCGGGCTCCAGCTGGCTGCGCTCGAGCGCCAGACCATGGAACTGGAGCTGCTTGCGGCCCCAGCTCCAATCGTTATTGATCAGCCTGGGCACCAGGCGGTCCAGCAGGGGAAACTTGTTCTGGCTGTTGTGCAGCGCCGGGGATTGAGGCATCCCGCCTTCGAAGCGGATCGCCGTGATCGTGGCCTCCGGCAGACGCATCTGCAGCCGGGTGATCCCGCCGATCAGCCGTGAGATACGGCCCTGTTCATAGATCTCCTGGGCCGAGGTGGCATGGCCGTAGGCATAGGCCACCACCACCAGCAACCAGGCCAGGGCGGCCACCGCACCGCGGGGGATCACCCTCCAGCGGAGCTGGGTCGTCCCCGCCACGATCTGCAGGGACAGGGCCGACAGCAACGGACCGAAGAACAGCATCAGACGCGGCACCCTGGCCATCGGATCCGCCAGACCCAGAAGGGCTCCGGGAGACACCAGGGCGATCAGCGCCACGGCGCCCAGCACCAGAGCTGTGCAGGCCAACCTCGACAGGCGGCCACGGCGGGCCTGCGACCACCGACCGACAGCGATCCAGACCACAACGGCATAGGCCAGGATCAGCATCAGCCAGGGGACACTGATGGGCCAGCGACCCCAGTCGTCGAAGAGAATCTGCCAGAACTCCAGGGCATGGCGCAGGAGCTGGGCGGGCAGGGCCGCGTCCAGGAGGAGCGCCTGGCCCTGCTCGTTGGCGTAGGACGTGCGCTCCTGCAGCACCAGTCGCATCAATGTCAGGTAACTGGCCAGGGCGAGGCCGTAGGTGATGATCACCCTCCCCAGCCTGTGCCAGAGGGAGGGCCGTTCGGGCACCGGCGCCGCCAGACCAAGGGTTTCCCCCACCGCCAACATCAGTGCGAAGGGCAGGAAACCGCTGGTGGCTGGCTGGTACAGGCAGAGGGAGGCCAGCAAGAAAGCCGAGGCCAGCAGCAGCCCCTGCCGCGTTACGACCCGGTGGAGCACCACGGCAGCCACAACCGCAAGCCCCAGGGCCAGGGCCATCGCCAGACAATCGAATCCGTAGGACAGGTTCTCCAGGGCATAGGGCTGCCCCAGCAGTGGAAGTGTGGCCAGAGCACTCCAGAGGGGTGAGCGCAGGCCATAGGCGCGGGCTGCGATCACGGAGATCAGCGCCAGCACGACAACGGCCAGCAACTGGTGCAGCGGCGCCACGGCCACAGCCGGAGCTCCCAGGTTCACCAGGGCGAACAGACCATCCGCCAGGGGACGCCCCACTTCGGTCCAGCGGAACTCTCCATCCATCGAGCGGCCGTAGTCGTCGATATAGCGCTGAACGAAGAGCAGAATCGGCAGCACCAGCAGCAATCCCGCCGCCAGACAGGCCTTGAACTGACCAACAACAGCCCCTCGCCCAGGAGGCGCGAACGAACTGGGCCCAGGATCATCACCAAGCAGATCTGAGCAAGGGGGTCGCTGCATCCACAATCATGCTGTGGCCATGAGCGTACCAATCAAGCTTAATCCTGATCGAACCAATCACTCATGGGAGCTACAAGGTCAAAGCATCTGGCCATGGGGCATAAAGCCAGGGCCAGAACACTTTGAACATGTGCCGCAGCATTTCAGTGGAAAGTGGGCAGCTGAGAGCAACTTCCGAGTCACATCTTGTCAGGACTGGATCATTGCCACATCGCTGTACTCCTTCACCTGATCGCTGAGGCGGCGCAGGGCGGCGAGTCCATCGCGCTCCAGGTTGCGGATGCGATCGCGGCTCATGCCCAGGATGCGGCCGATGCCCGTGAGGCTCATCGGCTCTTCGACGTCGATGCCGTAGCGCATGGTCAGCACGCTCCGCTGCAGCTCCGGCAGTTGCTCCAGCAGTGCACGCATGTCTCCACGCAGGCACTCCCCGTCCACGCTCTCCGCCGGCAGCGTTCCGTCCGCCTGCAGCAGGTCCAGCAGTTCCGTGTCCTCACCGTCCCCCACCTTCGTCTCCAGGCTCACCGGTTGCCGCGCACGGCACAGCAGATCCTTCACCTCCTCCTCCGGCAGCTCCACTGATTCCGCCAGTTCGCTCA
>CALRMN020000011.1:0-117804 GCA_943369245.1 Synechococcus sp. UW140
CACTGATCAGCACAAGAAACTGGGCAGATCTACATCGGAATCGGCAGTAATTGCCTGATTGAAGCCTTGAGGCCCATAGACGCGCTCATTTAGGACATGGTGCCGCTGTTTGTCACCGGACGGAGGGCGTTGCCCAGAGTTTCCCTAACCAAGGCCAGCGAGAGGATGAGAAGGTACCCGCGGGAATCAACAACAGAGGGTGCATCCCGGCCGCCAGATCCGAACCAATGAGCCGGACTTCACTGGCACCCCTGGGTACAGGAGGAGCACTTCCAACGGATCACCCAGATCGTGGTGGTACATCTGATCGGAGCGGATGCGGTGCAGGCGGTGACCCGGCCGGGATGATCAGATCACTGACATACGTTTCGCCCATGAATCCGCACGTATCCTGTGGCTTGCGGCCATCGCCGATCACCCCGCTGATCCAGTTGCTGGGGCCAGTCGCTGCACCAGCCGGGCCAGCAAGTCCCGCCGGGCTTCCCCCTGCCGGCCCGCTTCGGTGATCAGCAGGACGCCGACCAGCAGGCCGTCGGCGGTCATGGCCTCCACGCCCAGCAGGCGGGGCGGCTCCAGCAGCAGCGCACTCCAGACTGGATCAGCGGCGAAGGTGACCAGCTCAGCACCAATCGTCTCCAGCGCCTGGGACAGATCGCAGCTGCTCGGCAACAGCAGCGACACCTCCGCGCCCGAGCGCAGTTTGGTGTGGTTCACGCTCTGCTCACAGCCACTGTTCGGCACCACCACAACCCGTTGGTCCCGGCAGCGCAGCTCTGTGCTGAGCACGCCCACATCGATCACCTCGCCGAGCCGTCCGCCGATCTCCACGGTGTCGCCGATCGCATAGCGGTCGTCGAGCAGCAGCACCAGCCCGGCCACGAAATCCCGCAGCAGGCCCTGGAACACCAGGGCCAGGGCACCGAGCACGGCGCCACTGGCGAGCAGGGCATTGCTGGAGAGGTCCCGCAACACGGGAATCCCCATCACCGTCCAGACGCCAAACAGCACCAGGCAGCCCAGATCCACCAGACGGCGCAGCACTCGCAGCAGGCTGCGGTAGCGCTGCTCACGGCGGGCCTGGAAGGCCAGCGGCACGAACACATTGGTGGCCCACTGGCTCAGCAGGAGCCCCACGACGGCCCGCAGCAGGGCTGCCAGTGCCACCAGCAGCAGGGCCTTGAACAGCACCACCAACGGTTGAAACAACACATCGATCGCCGGGGCGACCTGGCCCGGCCAGGCCAGCAGAACCACGGCGCCGATCGCCACGCCCAGCAGCAGCACCGAAGCCATCAGCAGCCGGCTGAGGCTCTGAACCAGATGGAAACGGGCAGCGGCGAAGCGGCCCATCGCGTTCAGATGCTGCCGATGGAGGCGAGGCAGCTGGCGTTGGAGGCGGCGCCATAGCCAGACGGCCAGGACGAGCACGCCTGCCAGCAGCCCGGCGACGAGGCTGGCAACCCTCAGCCGACGATCGATCTGCTCGCTGGCGTAGATCCCACGGGCACGGCGTAACCGACGCTCCAGCCGGCCGCGCCAGTGTTCCGCCAGCTGCTCGGCCGTCAGGCCATTCAGCTGGGCGTCGGCTGCGGTGACGGTGAGCAGGGGAAAGGGGATGGAGCGGCCCGGCACCACAACTGCCAGTTGGATCAGTCCCCCTGCTCGGCGCTCCACCAGCACCCGCAAGGCGGCAGGCGCACCCTGCAGGCCCAGGTGATCCGGGTCGCAGACCGCCTCCGAGGCCCCGATGCTGGAGCGCTCGAGCAGGAGCTCGCCGATCCGTTCCCCCGGGGTGCAGGGCTGCTGGGGCCGGTAGAGCAGCTCCAGGTTGCCCTCGATCACCCGGGCGCGCTCGGCGGCATCCGGCCCGGCATCCGGGCCCACCACGCTTCGGGAGGCCACGTTGATCACCGGCACCCCAAGGATGCGGACCTGGGCGAGCCGAAAGCTGCCTGCCAAGACCTGGGCAGTTTCAGGGTTGGCGGGAGGGCTTGGGGAATCCGCCGCAAAAGCCGGTAGGACCACCAGCGTCAACAGCAACGCCAGACCAGTGATCAGGAGTCGGCGTTGCCGAAGGGCCCAGCCCTGGAAGATCGAGCGGCAAAGGGCCATCGGCTGCTCGGCGTTATCGATGTTATCGAGTTAATGCTAACCCTGGCAATTATCCCTGGCTTGATGAGAGTTCTGATCTGGGGAGCCTGGGGTCATCTTGGTTGGCTTGATCAGAATCATCGTTATCCTCTGAGGCGTCCCTTCTCTAATGACCGCCTGAGCACTCTGCAGGACCCAAACGAAAGGCCTATGCAGTCCTCGAGCGAATGCTGAACTGATGTTAGTCGGCAAAATGGCTGGGAAACGATCACGAGATCGCTCGCCCAGCCTGATCAATCACAGGGAAGCAGATTCAGGGATTGAATTCCCGCAGGTACTGTCCCCTGGCCCAACCTTCCACCCGTGGATCATCCCGCAGCTGAACGCGACACCAGCGATCACCGTTGTGCATCTCGCAACCGAGATTCTTCAACACCGTTCCCTTGCGAACACGAGCCACGAAGGTGGACCCCAGAGCAGGCTTACTGGACAGCCCGTAGTAGGGGGTATCGAAATTGGTGACCTCCCAGAAGTCCGGACCGCCGGCCAGATCATCGCCTCGGGGTGCCCTGCCACTGTTGGAGCTGGAACCGGTTTTGCCGAGATCGCGGATGGTGAGGTCGTACTTGGAGACCGCACCTTCACTGGCGGGCCCCCGGCCCAGATACACCGTAATCAGATAGTCACCTGATTTCGGCAGCGTGCCCTCATAGAGGGTGCCTGCATCTTCGCCGAGGAAGAGATCCGTGCCGCCTCCTGGAGGGCTGATCGAGAAGAAGGTGCGGGAATTGCTCGCACTGATCTCCACACTCAACTTATGGCCTGCCTTGCCAGGAAGGATGTAACGGGCACGTTGATCACCCTTGATCATGCCGGACAGTCGCTTGGCGCTCGACCCGGAGGGGAACTCCACGTTGGTGGTGGTGTCAGCCCGCTCAGCCAAGGCAGGAGAGAGGCCATGGCCCAAGGCCATCGAGCTGCCAAGCGCTGCCAGGGCGATGAGTCGGAAGGGTTGCACAGAATCCTGGGTTGAGAGCAGTTCACTTCGTCTGGCCATGAAGCAAGCAAAGGGTTCGATCGCAATCCAATGACATTTGATTGGCCCGCTTAATGATCAGCAACTCGCTCCATTCTTTGCGCAAAACCTATTGATTTAGGGTTGCATCTGTGGGGTTCCCGGCGATGGCTCCCAGAGTCCGAGTCGCATTGTTCGGGCTCTCAACTCCGCCTCTCTGTAGCTCACCTGATTGCACGGGCTCAAGGTCTGCCGATCCAGCGCCGCCATGCCGACTTGTACCAGGCTCAGGTTGATCGGCACCGTAGAGCCAACGGGAATGATCTCAGCCAGATCGACTCCGTCAGCGGCCTTGCTGCGCGTCGATAGCGTCACCCACGCGCCGGGCGGGAGCAGCCTCTCCAGGGCCACCTTGGCGATCTGGCCAGCTCTGCCCTGACGGAGTGACGGGGCATGGATACAGGCCAGCCGCACCGTGAACGGATCGCCGTAAGGGGTGACGACGATCGTGTTGCCATCCAGCACCTTCACCACACGGACGTCGTCGGGTGGGGGCGGGGGAATGGCGAGAACCGGGGCCCCCGTTATCGACAGGAGCAGGACGGACAGGCCCAGGTCGGTGCGATTCATCGCGAGATCCAGCGATGAAGTCAGAGGCCTCAGCCCCCTACCACCAGGGCATCGACAATCTCATAGCGCTCGAAGTTTTCCCCCAGAGTGAGCACCGAAACATCCCCGCGCCGCTGCACCGAGAGCTTCTCGGGCTGATCGGAAGCGACAGCCTTGCCCTTCACGAACAGAAACTGACGCTTCTGGCCCTCAGGGTTGGTGACCACCACCGTGCCGCTGCTGTTGGCCCGGCGGATCACGGAGGCCTTGCAGCTGGCGCCTTTGCCGCTGCTCCCGGACACACAGGGCACATCCGCCGAGGCGTGATACGGAGTGCCGGGGATCAGGGCATCGCGGGAAGCGGGCACGGGGGCGAGGGGAGCACCGCCGATCCCCACCTTCAGGCTGTAGGTGCTCGTTTCATTGCGGCGTGCTGCCGGGCGCATCAGGTACACCCTCACCCTGACGTCGCCATCGCTGGGCAGGAGCCCACTGAAGCGGTTGCCGGAGCTGCTGCCGATGAACACAGCAGTGTCCGTGCCCGCCGCCAGCACGTTGAAGTAGTTCTGCGGGTTGGAACCCTTGAGTTCCACCGTCAGGGTCTGACCGGCGCCGGCCCGGAGTTTGTAGTCGATGGTCTGGTCGCCCTTGAGCTGGCCCGTGAGCTGAGCGGCACTGGCTCCAGCGGGAAACGTGACCCTCTGGCTGACGATCGCGGACTGGGCTACGCCAACCCCAGCCGGGAGGCTGATTGCCAGGAGGCCAGCGGTGGCGGCGACAGCAAGTGGACTACGCATCCAACCCTTGGGATGAGGAGTGAAAAGTTTACCTTGCTCGCAGTTCCGAGCACTTTCAACGGCTTATTTTGCGATGAGTTCTTCCTCTCGCTCAGCCGAGTGGTGTGATACTCGCAATCAGTCTCTATGTGCTTCTGAATCTAAGGCTGCTCCTGAGTGGCAGGCAAGGAGTTTAGTTCGGAGGGAGAGGATCGGTGGTGGCCTGTCCACTCAAGGGGCTGGTTGGACTAAGTGTGTTTTCTCACCAGGTCATTCAGCGATCAGCAGCCGCTGGAGGAACTGCTGGGGGCTGAGGCCACCGAGAGCCATGTGGCACTTGGTGCCGTTATAGATCCCCAGATAACGGGGTAACCAGTGATTGCGTTCATCCGATGTCTGGTAGGCAATGACATAGGCCCACTCCCCCAGGAGTGTCTTGATGAACCGTTCCGCCTTGCCCGCTGGGGGCAATCGCTCCTCATTCGTGGTCGGTCGCCATGAAGGCATAGCGGGTGTGGAGTCTCGTGCTTGCGCCGGGGCGCAGCTCGAGTTTGCGATCGCCGCTCAGCAGGGCCTGCCGCGGTCCGCTCCAGGGTTCGATGCACACCATCGCCCGCGGTGGCTCCGTCCAGAGAACCACCAGATCAAGGGGGTGGCTCAGCTGCAGTTCAAGGCTGGTTCCGGCGGCTCCATCCACCAGCCGCACCGCACCCGTGGGCCGCACCAGCAGGTCGATGCCACGGCATGCAATGGCCTTCCAGGCCGGTCTCCCAGTCAATCTGCTGCAACAGGCCTGGAGGGGATGCCCCCAATCGGGAACAGTGCGGAGCACCCAACCCCTTGTGATCGGGACCAGGTGTGGTTGGGGCCGCTCAGATCTGAACCATGCCGCAGCGCATTCCCTTCAGAACGGCCTGCAGCCGGTTGTGCACGTTGAGGGTTTGCAGTAGCCGCTTGGTGTAAGTGTGAGCGGTTTCATCACTCACCACAAGACGCTTGGCGATCTCCCGGTCGCTGAGGCCACTGGCGAGCAGGTCGAGAACTTCATACTCGCGGGGGGTGAGCCTGGGACAGCTCAGGTAGGGCAGGATGCCCGTCCGCAGGGAGGAGCTGCGGTAGGAGTGCCCGCCAAGCACGGCCATCACGGCGGCCTGCAGTGGCTGCTGATCGTCCACAAAGTCCGCCTCGGCGACAACGGCTTCCAGCCACGGTGCCTCGAGGCACTCAGCAGGAATCACATCCCCCAGCGCCAGGATCACGGCGTGGAGCTTCGGATGAAGCTGGCGGGCCTCACGCACCAGATCGAAACCGTTGCCGCTTTCCAGGTAATCGGTGCAGACCAGCAGTTGGTAGGGATCATCGGCCTCCGCAGCCAGATACTCGAGGCAGGCCTCCTGATCGGTGACGGCACAGGTGATCCGGGAATACCCCCCGAAGGTCCGGCACAGGGCCCGCAGCAGAAAGCGGCCTTTCGCCACAACGGCGACGCGGCCTGGAATCTCGATCGATTCCAGGCCTTCTTCATGGGTCCCCTTGTCGGCAGTGGCCAGGAAGGGCGTGAGATCCATGCTCTGGCGGTTGCCTCTGGCTGGGAAGCGTAGTGAGCCAGGAGCAACCCTAGGAGTGGAGAGGCCTGCCATCGAACCGATCCCGGCTCAGTCGTCGTAGACGCGGCAGTTGACGTCGGAGGGGTTGAGGTCACAGAACACCTCAAAGGGAGATGGAGCCTCGGCCTCCTCGGGGTGGCGCTGCTGGAACTCCTCCAGTTCCCTGATCTGCTGCTGGATCTTGCTGGCGGTCGCTTGCTCACCTTTCGCCTGGGCCTCGGTGAGGGCGGAGCGATAGGTCAGGAGCTGGTCTCCGATAGTGGCCATAGCACACAGCCCCAGCAGGGGCCCGAATTGGCCTGGTGAATGTAACCCTGCCGGATCCCTGGACGGGACACCCGACCCGCCGATCGCTAGGCAACGTCTGCCGTTATTCAGGTACTTCTGCTCATCCTGCAGGGCAGCATCGTGTCGGCGTCCGTTGATCCGGCAGGGTGGTGCGGCCTCGCAGGATCGAATCCATGGCCGACGCTCCCTATCTCGTTGCCCTGGCCCTGGTGGAGTTTGCGGGCAAGCGCGCGCTACCGCTCACCGGTAAATCCCAGTCAGCCGAAGCTGCCGATGCCGTCGATCCCGGCGATGACGGGCGCACCCTGGCGCTGGAACTGCTGCTGCGACTGTGGCAGCGCAGCGAGGAGGGCCCTCTGCAACGGGCCGCTGGGGAGGCCAGCCTGCTGCTGGTGGAACTTCCGCTGGAGCTGATGAGCGAACAGCTGCCGCTGCTCAAGGCGAACTGGATGTCCGGCGGTGAAACGGCGGCGTTCCTTAGCAGCCTGGAGGGCCTGGCGATCAGGGCTTGGCGGATCACGATCGCGAAATATGAGCCGGTCAGCTTCATCGCCTGGCCCTGATCGTCCGTTGCCGTGCCCCCATCTGGGGACAATCGGCACACGGGTTCGATTCGTCACAGTTAGTTGGGCAGCCTGAGCGGCAATTTGACCTCCCCTTGTGCAACCCATGACGACGGGCACGTGTCTCTACAGCAACACCAGCAATCAGATAGGGATCCTGCGTTGCATGGGCCCGGAGGCTTTCTTCCAGGAGAAGGTGATCTTCCCGTTCGAGGATTGGCTGTTTCGCTGTCCCCCACACAGCCGAGTCGACATCTGGACCCATGGCCTCACGGGGGCGGAGCAACTCGATTCGATCAATGCGGAAGACCTGCTTCTGCCAGCCGAGGTTGTGCCCCCGGAGGGGGCTGACGCAGGAGAACCGCGGCCCCTCAGCCTGATCCTTCGACCTTGAGAGACGAACGTCCGTGTCTCCACCAACCTGGATGCTGGAAGCCGGCTGACATGCCGGGATCTGGACATTCGTTCCTGCTCAAATCGAGTTCACCTGCAGCAGGTTGCTTGTGTGTGCTCCACCTCGTTGCTGGCTGGCACCATGACTGCCCAGCGACAAGATCATCCGCGGAAGCTCGCTCTGGATGGTCTCCATCGGCCTGCGCAGAGTGCCAGTCTCTGGCCCAGCCCTTGCCCCAGCGCCCCCCATGCCGGGCAGAATATCCCCGGATGGGGACTGGAACTTTTCTGGCTAGTATCATTAAGTTCTTGACGACCATCAAGCCTGGCATCCACCAAGTTGGCGAGACTCGATTTAATTCTGTCTGCAATATCCTCTAGTCGAGTCAATAGTCCTGGAGCGGCCGCCTGTACCTGGCGTCCCAGTACTGGAGTCAACGAGGTCCACTACGCACATACAGATCCAAGGCTGGGCATCAGCTTCCAGGTCGAAAGGATCCCCTCCCAGGTCCTCCAGGTCATGGAACCGAGGCTCATCCGCATTGCCCCGGGTTCCAGCAACGAAAAGCATCGCCACGCCCATGAAGCGATGTTCGTCGTGCTGTCTGGCCAGGGGGAGATCCAAATCGGCAACTCCTGCACCACTCTGGGGCCGGGGGGTACCGCCTGCGTACCGCGCTGGGTGGTGCACCAGTGCCGCAATCGTTCAGCCAGTCACGAGTTGGTGCTCCTGGCCATCACCGACTTCGCGCTCACATCCGCTGTGCTGGGCGACTACGACGCCCGCACCCGCCTCAAAAACGGTGGTGCCGACGCTTTCTGGGATGACAATCAGGTCGAGGACATCCCAGTCGATGAACCGGAAGCCCCTCCCCCATCAGGCACGGACCAGCCCGCCTCTGTGATCCTGCGCAGCAGCAGAGTGGAGTTGCCGGGGCAGCAGCGCTGCGGAACTGAGTGTGAAGAACCTGAGGATCGACGCAGAGCCACCCGATATGTCGACGATCTGACTGGTCGGGCCCTGATGCACCGTGCAGTCAGCCATCCTTACCTCAAGGCACTCTCGGAGGGAACGCTGCCTGATCTGCATTTTGCCTTGGCTGATTTTGCCCGCCATTATTATGGGTATTCGGCCCACTTTCCCCGTTTCCTCACGGCGCTGATCTCACGCCTGGAGAATCCTGACCACCGCAAGCCTCTGCTGGCCAACCTCACTGAGGAATCAGGCCATTACGAGCCTGAGGAACTTGAGGAGTTGCGCCTCTGTGGCATTGAAGCCGACTGGATCGTTGGGATCCCCCACCCCGACCTGTTCCAACGTTTTCGCCATGCCCTGGGGGTGAGCTGGACAGATCCCGCCAGTGACCACTTTGAGGTGGTGGCCTGGCGGGAACTGCTGCTCGGGCTTCTGAGCAACGGCTCGCCGGCCGAAGCCCTGGGCGCTCTGGGCCTGGGTACTGAAAGCATCGTGCAGACGATCTACCAGCCCTTTGTGGATGCGATCCGCCAATTTGGCACGCTGCTGAACCCCCGCGACACGGTGTTCTTCCCGCTGCACACGGCTGTGGATGATCACCACCGGGCCACGCTCAGGATGATTGCGATTGACTTCGCCACGACCTCAGCCGGCCGGGTCGACCTGGCCAAGGGCATGCACATGGCTCTGGCCCTGCGGGATTCCTTCTGGGGCTGGCTGCATGAGCGCGCCCTTGGTTGCGAAGTGGCTACTCAGCAACGAAGATGAGCCTCAACAACCTCGATCTCTACGACGCAACCGTCTCCGACTGGCGACGTGACACGCCCCTGCGGCTCAGCGACTTCGCCGCCAGGCCGCGTGTGATCCAGGCGTTGGGGAGTGAGGACGGCCTGCACCTGTGAGATCTGGGCTGCGGTGAAGGCTTCGTGGGCCGCCAACTGGCCCTCGGCACTCACTCACGGATTGAAGGCTTTGACTTCTCAGCCGAGATGATCACAACCGCCCGGGAGCAAGCTGGTTTCCTTGCGGCCGATCAGGGTGGAGCTCTGCATTACAGGGTGGCCGATCTCTCCAATCCAGATCAGCTTCCCAGCGGCCACTGAGATGCCGCCGTGGCTGTTTTCCTGTTCCACTATCTGAGCATCAGGGCCATGGAGCAGGTGCTCCGCAGGGTGCGTCTCGCCCTCCGCCCCTGTGGCACCTTTGCTTTCACCGAGCCCCATTCCAGCCTGGTGCTCGCCCCTGATCCAAGAGTTGCATCAAGGGACAGGGGTGGCGCTGGTGCGGGGGCTCGGCAATCCCGATGAGGACTCGCTGCGGGAGCTGTACCTGGCCATCGGCCGCAGCATCGGCGGGGTGGAGATCACCTACGGGGTTTTCTATGACGTGATCGACTCGGGCGGGTCCTACCTTGAGCGCTCCCGGTGGGGGGTGGCTCCAGGCTGGTCTCCATGGTGGCGGTGCATGACCATCCGGCCCAGCACAACCCCGCTGTGCTGCAACGCCTGAAGCGATTGTTTCATCGCGACCTGGTGACGCCGGGTACCTCGACAAGGCGGGCCGCGATCCGGGCCAACTGCTTTCCGGTCTTCAGTGAGGCATCCGATGGGCCGACCCTGCGCTGCATGCGCTATCGGGTTGAAAGGGGCCATGAGCGGGTCGGCAAACCTCTCCAGCCCAGGGACCTCGAAGCCTTCGATGCCCTGGATGCGGTCCTGAACGACCCTGAATTTCGCCATGATTTCACCATGGTGCTTGGCGACCTGCTCTTCATAGACAACCACAAGGTGGCCCACGATCGTGAGGCCTACCAGGACAACTCAGTCGCACCTCGGCTGATGGTGCGGCTGGGGCTCAACGCTCCACAACAACCGCAAGACCCTTCCAACCCGAGGTAATCCGGGTGGCCTGGTCGAGGTGCATCTTTAAACTTTGAAGCCGGGCACTGCCCGTGAGAGGGGCCCCAATTCAGGTGAGCCCTGGAAGCAGCAGCTGCGCGATGGCTCACGCAGCCTGGGGGCTCAGACCCTGCTCGAGAGGAGCACCACGGCCAGCAACAAGGCCGCCAACACAAGCTCGTTCAGCATCATCTCCATCGGCCTGACCGGATCCCTGCCCAGGCCACACTCTCTGCCGACAGCCCTGGCGAGGGCGCCCCCCAAGCGGGGGCAATGCCTCCCCGGATGGGGACTGGGCCTCCGGCACCCTGACCCAGCAGGCTGAGCAGCAACCGGTCCAGTTGGACCCAACCTTGCCCGCCCTGCTGCCATGGCCACCTACAGGGTCACGCTCGTCAACGCCAACGAGGGCCTGAACCTCACCATCGACTGCGCCAACGACCAGTCGATTGACGATGCGGCGGAGGGTCAGCACATCAATCTGCCGGTGTCCTGCTGCGCTGGATCCTGTTCGTCCTGCGCCGGCAAGTTGATCAGTGGCAGCGTCAGCCAGGAGGATCAGGCCTTCCTCAATGAGGAGCAGATCGCAGCCGGCTTCGTGCTCACCTGCGTGGCCTTCTCCACATCGGATTGCACCATCGAAACCCATGCTGAGGAAGTCCTTTATTGACTGACCGAAGCGGATCAGATCGCTTCGTGGCCCAGGAGTTACTCAGCGGGAATTTGAACGATATGACTTACCCGCATGGAGTTGTTTCGCTCGGCCAGGCTGGATGGATGGCAGGCCCCAGCAGACAGGCGCCATCGACTTCCCACTGACGCGTCATCATCATCAGGCACGGAACATCCATCCCCCCTTGCGAGTCATCCTTTCTTGCCATGGGGCGGGAGAGGGAGGCGTCTGAGCCGTTGGCCATGGCTGACGCCGTGCCGGAACCATTCAGTGTGGAGGCTTCCACGTGCGGACCGATCCCCCCGGATGGGTACGATCCCGAGGCTGTGATCCGCACGGTGTCGTTCTGCATCCTGGCGAGACGGACGTTCAGCTGAACGAGGGACAGGGTTCGCGATTCAGGGTGTCCTGGCGCAGGGCGGCCACATCCTGATCAACCTGGGCCAGACGCTCCATCACCAGGTCCAGGTCCAGGGCCGTGAGTTCGCCATCGACGCCCCATTTCAGGCAGGTGCGGCCCAGGCAGCTGGTGGCGTTGATCGTGATGGTGGGGTCCGCCATGGCGAGCCTCCTTGCTTTTGATGGTTCCAGTGTCGGCCGAGTGGGCCTGGCTGTGATGCCTCCAAAGGGGGGCAATCACCGCCGGTTGCGCTTGGCAGGCCCAGCGCCTTCAACCGCCGCCACCTGGTGAGGATCGAGCGGGGCTTTCAGGATGTCGCCCGCTCGCGAGACTGGAGCAGATAGAGATAGTCGGGATCGCGATACTGGTTAGGTAGGCAGTGGTGCAGCATTTCCAGCCGCTGCCAGCAGACGGTGCGGCGGGCCGTGGCTGCACTTTTGCACTCCCGAGCGAGAATCCGCATCGCTTTCAATAGAGCTGATAGTTAGCTTCAAGCTCACCCACGGTCAGGGATGGGGCTGGATCTGCTGCCTTCGCCATCGAACGTGCCTGCGGTCCATCGCCCCTCCAGGCAAGGAGCCGCCCATCAGTGCCGTGCCCTTGATTCACATCTCGACGTGATGACCCTGAGCCGATGTGGCTGAGCCTGGTTGTCCCCTGGGCTGGCCTACCGCCCCGAGGCACAGCGGGGCTCGGTTGATCGCTGCAAGATTGCGCTCCGCACAGCCTGAATGCGACCGGTCTAGGAAGTGCAGGATCGGGATCTGCTGGTGCTGCTGATTGCCCTGGGCAGGAGGGACCACCATGCCGTTGACCGGTAGGCTGATCGCCGTCTGGTCAAAAGCTTGAACCCAGCTTAAGACTACTGCGTCCGGAATTGATGGAATAGAATCGTATGCATCGGTAATGTCTTAGAGGTAGGCAGTTATTTCACGAAGCATAGACTCTCCTCTTGGGTTTTCTCAAGCTCACGAGCCATAATTGCAACGCGCGCAGACCCGCTCATCACGAGATCTGCCTTGGTGCCGGGCTCTCTCTGTGACTCATCAAGCATCTCAAGAAAGCATGTAATTTAACGCGGCGGCCAAAGGGAGCAAATTCGCCGAGAAGATCCACAACACTTTCTCTGGGCCGAGAATCATCCTTAATGGCTGAGCCAAAGGTAAAAAGCCACTGAACGCTGTACTTATGGCTCGGCTTGGCGATGGCTTCTTTGTGATCCTCGAGAATAGTTGTCATGCTTTATCTCTTGAGCCTTTCCGTCTGACACAACAGGTTTGGGAGATTCTGAGCTTACTGAGACTGGCGCCTAGTGTCAGGCACACGTTCCAAATAAGAAGCAGGCCGGGGTCTGATGGATAAATAAGCGTTTCCTGCTCCCGTCTTCTGCATCTGGATGTTAGACACCATTCCTTGCTCGCACATAGAGAACCTTGTGATGCCCACCGGGACCATCTCTTTCTTGAATCTGGAAGATATGTTGATTTCCCTTAACTAGATCAGAAAGCTTCTTAAAACCGTAGATGCGGGTATCAAAGTCTGGCTGTATCTTCTGCAGATAGCTTCCAAATGTTCCGAGATGCGACCATCCAGTCTCATCTACTGACTTAGTGAGCGCCTCCATCAAAAAGGCAGCGGGAATCTCAGGTACTATTGCCGGTTCGTTCGACTTCTTCAGCGTAGGAGCGACAACAGGAGCTGATGAGCTCGCTGGATGAGACTTCTTTGACGCTGGGCGAAGAACCTCAGTGAAGATGAACTTATGACAGGCATTTCTAAATGCTTCTGGAGTTTTCTTCTCTCCAAAGCCATAAACCAATAGACCTTCCTCGCGCAATCGAACAGCAAGCCCTGTAAAGTCACTGTCGCTAGTCACCAAGCAGAAGCCATCGAGTCTTCGTGTATAGAGAAGATCCATTGCATCAATAATCATCGTGCTATCGGTGGCGTTCTTTCCCACAGTGTATGCAAACTGTTGAACTGCTTTGATTGAGTGCTTGTTAAGGAGTGTTTTCCAGGAGCCACTCGCTGATGTTGTGAAGTCACCGTAGATCCTGCGGACGATAGCCTCTCCATACAGCGCCACTTCCTCAAGCAGTGCTTCGATGACTGCAGGTTGTGCATTATCAGCATCAATCAAGACTGCCAACCGCTTGCCTGGCTCTTCGTCCGATGTCTTGATTGGGGAGGAGAGGTCTTTCATGTGTATCTAACGCTGCCCCTGAGTGGCAGGCAAGTACTTTATATAGCAGATTAGAAGAGGTGGTGGCCTGTCCAATCGAGGGTGCCTGTTCGATCTTGAGGCTATCTGAGTACATCCCATGCCCTAATGACTAGTACCACAGGCAGGAAGCATAATAATCCAAAGAATAGTGGGAGTATAGCGACTCCATAATTTCCCATCAGCGTTGTCACAATTAGCCCAAACCCAGTAATTGCGAACAGCGCGGCAAAGGGGACTGCGGTGATTCTCTTTTTGGTCAAAGCTGCACCCCCAGCAAGAATGGGAGCGAGCCCTACGGGCCAAAAATAACCTACGTAATACGATATGCTTTGGTCTAGGAGGACAAAGATTAGACAAATTCCCCCGAGAATTGCGCCACTTGCGCAGATCATCAGAAGCAGCGCAGCAAGTTCCCTTTGGTCCCGATGCTTTGGATTTGGCATTGGATGACTGAGAAGAGTTGCTCGCAGATCGAACTAGTATTTCTGCGGGTCCGGTATCTATCCGGCATGGGACTCTGCGGCCGTATAAGAAGCCTCTTGACTGTGGGCCTGATCCTGGCATTCCCTCCAGCGTATGGCATTTGCGTGGTATCGCCCCTGGGTGAGGGAAAGATAGGTGGGTTCGCGAACCATAGGCTCATTTTGCTACAGATGGTCCACTAGGCTCATCACCCCACAAGGCCCTCGATTCAACACATGGGTGTCGATCATCGTGGTCTTCACGTCGCTCGACTCCATCAAGTCCTGGATCGTGCGGTTGACCTGCCCCGCTCCAGCAGATGGGTGGTATTCGACGGTCGGAAGGTGCACTGAGCCCCGCTTGGCGGATCAGGTCTGGGCGGCCTGGGTGGACGGCCATGGCCAACAGCTGTGCAGGACGCAGACGTCCTTCATCCACCTCGCTTCCTACGCTGCCTGTGGTTGTCGTCTCGCACCGCTTTGACCGCTTGCCTGCCTGATGGTCCCCAGGCCCGGCCCGAGGTGGAGGCCCTGGTGGCCTACAGCGCGCCGCTGGAAGGCCGCCGCGGGCTGCTTCGGCTCGACTTCAACGAGAACACCGTTGGCCCCAGCCCGAAGGTGGTGGAAGCGATCCGTGCCATCCCCGCCGACCACTACGCCATCTATCCCGAGTACGACGGCCTGCGCGAAGCGGTGGTGGCCTATCTGGGTGGGATTGGCCTGAGCCCGGCCCACATCGGCCTGTTCAACGGTGTCGATGCCGCCCTGCATGCCGTGTTCCATGCCTACGGCGCCCCGGGCGATCGGTTGCTCACCACCAGCCCCACCTTCGGCTACTACACCCCCTGCGCCCGCATGCAGGGCATGACGATCGAGGCGTTGCCCTACCGGCTGCCCGACTTCGGCTTTCCTCTCGAGGAGATCCGCGCGGCGCTGCTCGGTCCCGGTGGTGCCGGCGAACCCAGCGGCGACTGGCATCCGCCGAAGATCCTGCTGCTCTGCAACCCCAACAACCCCACCGGCACCCGCCTGGCGCCTGACCGGATCCTCGAGCTGGCAGCCGCCGCGCCGCGCACCCTGGTGGTGGTGGATGAGCTCTATGAGGCCTTCACCGGCGACAGCGTGCTGCCCACTGCCGACTTCGCCGCCACGTCCAACCTGGTGGTGCTGCGTTCCCTGGCCAAGACTGCCGGCCTGGCGGGTCTGCGCATCGGCTTCGCGATCGGCGCGCCGGCCCTGGTGGACCGGATCAGCCGCGTCACCGGCCCCTACGACATCAACAGCTTTGCCGTCACGGCCGCCCGCGCCGCCCTGGCGGATCAGGCCTATGTGGATGGTTATGTGGCCGAGGTTCTGCGCGCCCGCACCTGGCTGTTGGAGCGGTTGAAGGCCGCAGGTGTGCGCCACCACGCCGCTGGCGGCAACTACCTGCTGATCTGGCCCGCCCGGCCGGTGGCGACGGTGGAGGCTGAGCTGCGCCAGGCGGGCATTCTGGTGCGCTCCATGGCGGGCAAGCCCCTGATCGATGGGGCTCTGCGCGTGAGCCTGGGCACCCGCGAGCAGATGGCGCGATTCTGGGACGCCTACCAGGCGATCGAAGCGCTGATGCTCAGCGCAACACCTTGATCTGGGGCCCATCACTCAGCGGCGCACTGAAGCTCACCGTGCGGCCCACCCGCTGCACCGGTGTGCCGCTCATCGCTTCGAGGAAGGGTTCGATGCTGCCCTGGTCGCAGCCGCCGGGGGCACGGCCACTGACGTATTGCACCGGTATCACCCGACGGGGTTCGAGCGCGCGCACCACGGCCGCCGCCTCGGCTCCGTCGTAGACCTTGGCGCCACCGCCCACACCGATGATCAACACATCGGGCTTGCCGATCAGCACCCGGTCTTCGGGGCGCAGGGCCGAGGCCGTGCCGCCCAGGTGGGCGATCTCCAGCCCGCCCTGCTTCCAGCGCCAGAGGGTGGCCTGGCCGAAGCGACGTCCGCCGATCCTGTCGTGGGGGATGGCGGCACCCTCCAGCTTCAGGCCCGCCACCCTGTAGGAGCCGGGGGTCACCAGCATCCGGCCGGAGGCCACCGGAGCGCCCTCATCCAGGAGCCGGCTGCTGGCCAGGATCACATCGGCGCGCACCCGTGGCTCGCTCAGGCCGGCGGCACAACCCACGGCCTTGAAGGGATTGACCAGCACCGTGGCACCACCGCCCTGGATCAGCAGAGCACTGTGGCCGTAGCTGGTGACCGTGACACCACCGGCGGCCAGCCCGGCTCCGGGGACACCAAGGCTGATCCCGGCCACCAGGGCCGCCGCGCTCAGCAGCGTGGTCTGGCGGCGAAGGGGCCTGCTGACGATGCTGGAGGGGCCGTCGTGCGCTTGCCCTGATGCGGAGGCCATGCCTGCTGGTGCGCCCCGCAGGCGCCGATCGTGGCGCGAACCTAGCAGCGTTGCCCCAGGCTCTTTCAGGAAGGGGTTCCGGTGAGCGGTCTGGCGCCGCTGGGAGGGTGCTGGGCCGCCTGGCGCAGGAAGTTGGCCAGCAGCTGGTGACCGTTCTGGGTGAGCACGCTCTCCGGGTGGAACTGGACGCCTTCGATCGGAAAATGACGGTGGCGCAGGCCCATGATCGTGCCGTCTTCCAGCCAGGCGCTGATCTCCAGCTCCTCCGGCAGGCTGGCCCGCTCCGCGATCAGGCTGTGGTAGCGGGTGGCCGTGAGCGGGCTGGGCAGGCCGGCGAACACCCCCACTCCCCGATGCAGCACCGGGGATGTCTTGCCGTGCATCAGCTCATCGGCTCGCACCACCCGGCCGCCGAACGCCTGGGCCAGGCACTGGTGACCCAGGCAGACCCCCAGGATCGGCACCGTCGGTCCCAGCTCCAGCATCACCTCGAGGCAGACCCCGGCCTGGTCAGGGTCGCCAGGGCCCGGTGAGATCAGGATCGCCGCAGGCTTCAGGGCTCTGATCTGATCCACGCTCAGGGCGTCGTTGCGCTCCACCCGCAGGTCCGCGGCGATCGGGTGCTCTGCCGCCAGCTCGCCGAGGTACTGCACCAGGTTGAAGGTGAAGCTGTCGTAGTTGTCGAGAACCAGGAGCATCAGGCCTGCCTTCAGGCCTCCATTCAAACGCCCAGGCGCAGCAGCAGGGGCGGCAGAAGCAGCAGAGCGGCAATCAGCAGCGAAGCCGCGGCGGCCACCAGCACGGCCGCAGCGGCGCAGTCCTTGGCGATGCGGGCGAGGGGATGGAACCGGCGGCCGATGGCCAGATCCACCACTGACTCGATGGCCGTGTTGATTAGCTCCAGCACCAGCACCGCCGCCACGGTGAGCACCAGCAGCGCCAGCTGCTCAGTGCTCAGCCGCAGCCACAGTCCCAGGGCAAAGACGCAGCCGCCGGTGATCGCATGGATGCGGAAGTTGCGCTGGCTGGTGAAGCCATAGGCCAGACCCTGGGCGGCGTAGCGGAAACTGAGCGGCAGATCGGAGGCCACACGCCACGCCCCGGTCCGTTGGCCCCGCGCCCGGCGGGAGGAGTCGTTGGCCATGGGATCCGCCAGGGCAAGAGGAACCGGCTCGAGAGGGACCGGATTGACCATGCTGACTCCTCCTGACGTTCCGCCGCTTGGCGCGTCCGGGCTGAACGTTACCGCCGTGGTCCAGGGGGGGCGCTGCCATCGCTACCGGCGCAGAACTCCAGCAGCTGGTCTTGGCGGCGCAGCATGGCCTCCAGCCGGGCGTCGTCGGGGTGATCCCAGCCCAGCAGGTGAAGCAGGCCGTGGCTGGCCAGCCAGCGCAGCTCCCGCACCAGGCTCACGCCCCCCGCCTCGGCCTGGCGGGCAGCTGTCTCCAGGGAAATCACGATGTCGCCCAGCTCCAGGGGCTCCTCCTGATCGTGCACCGGCGCCGGCAGCTTCGGCATCGCCGGTGCTCCCTCCAGCCCCTCGTCCTGGGCGGCGAAGGCCAGCACGTCGGTGGGGCCTTGCTGGCTCCGCCAGCCTTCGTTGAGCTCAGTCATCTCCCCGTCGCCGACAAGCCTCAGCCCCAGGCTGTAGTCGGGCGCCCGCAGGGCTGCCGGTAACTCGGCCTGGAGCTGCTCCAGCCAGGCCGCCAGCAGGTCGCACCACTGCCCTTCTGCCGTGGCCGGGTCGGCCAGGGGGCCAGCGGCCTGCAGTTGCTGGGCGCTGAGCGCCTCGTCACAGCTGAAGGCCAGGTCCAGGCCAGGAGGGACCACCGTCACTGGGGCAGGCTGGGCCGGCCGAACCAGGCCAGCAGCAGCAGCACGGCACTAAAGCCCACGGCGGTGAGGCCGAAATGCAGGAGGCTCTGGCGGCCCTTGCGCACCATGTTGCGCATGGCCAGCTTCACGAAGCTGGGAGCTGGACCGGCCGAGACCTCTGGGGTCGTGGTGGGCTCAGGCGGCGTGCCGGGCCCGGTGGGGCTGATGATTTCGGTCATTGGAGGATCGGCGGGGCTCAGGCGGCCACATCGGCGGCGATCTCCACACCCTGGCGCAGCAGGGCCTGGATGAAGGGATCGAGATCGCCGTCCATCACCCCCTGCACATCGGTGGTTTCCACGGCGGTGCGCAGATCCTTGACCATCTGATACGGGTGGAACACGTAGTTGCGGATCTGGTTGCCCCAGGCGGCTTCGACGATGTCGCCGCGGATGTCGGCGATCTCCGAGGCCCGCTGCTCCTGGGCGATCACGAGCAGCTTGGCCATCAGCAGCGCCATCGCCTTCTCCTTGTTCTGGAGCTGGGAGCGTTCCTGGGTGCAGCGCACCGCCAGGCCGGTGGGCACGTGCAGGATGCGCACCGCCGTTTCCACCTTGTTCACGTTCTGACCGCCGGCACCGCCGGAGCGGGAGGTGGTGATCTCCAGGTCCTTGTCAGGGATGTCGAGCTTGACGTCCTCGTCGAGCATGGGCATCACCTCCACGCCGGCGAAGCTGGTCTGCCGTTTGTCGTTGGCATTGAACGGAGAGATCCGCACCAGCCGGTGGGTCCCCTTCTCGTTGCGCAGGTAGCCGTAGGCGTAGCGGCCGTCGATCTCGATCGTGCAGCTCTTGATGCCCGCTTCTTCTCCTTCCGAGAGCTCGTCGACGGACACCTTCATGCCGTGGTCCTCGGCCCAGCGGGTGTACATGCGCATCAGCATCAGGGCCCAGTCCTGGGCGTCGGTGCCGCCGGCGCCGGCGTTGATCGAGATCACGGCACCCTCCTTGTCGTAGGGGCCGCTGAGCAGCCGCTCCAGCTCCCAGCGGTCGAGATCAGACCTGAGGCTCTGCAGGCCGCCATTGGCCTCGCTCAGCAGCTCCTCGTCGGGTTCAAGGTCGTAGAGCTCGAGGGTGGCGCGGGCATCGTCCACCGCGGTTCGCCACTGCTGGAGCTGCTCCAGCTGCGCCTTCACCTCATCAAGCTGGCGCATCTGCTTCTGGGCCTGCTGCTGGTCGTCCCAGAAGTCGGGCTGGGAGGCCAGCTGCTCCAGGTCCTGCTGGCGGGCTTTCAGGGCCGGTACGTCAAAGACAGTCCTGGGCATGGCCCAGGCGGTCGGTGAGTTCGGAGAGGTCGCGCTTGAAATCGGTGAGGTCGAGCACCGGCTGGTCAACGGTTTTCACGACCGTATCAGCGGGGCTGGGCGCCGGGAACGGCTTCTAGGATCCTGATCCAGCTCAAGAAAACGCGATGGTGGCTGACACCGCAGTGAAAGTCGAGATCTACACCTGGCGGTTCTGTCCCTTCTGTGTCCGTGCCAAGGCACTGCTCGATCGCAAGGGAGTGGTCTACGAGGAACACGCCATCGATGGCGATCAGGCTGCCCGCTCCGCCATGGCCGAGCGGGCCGGAGGACGATGCAGTCTGCCCCAGATCTTCATCAACGATCTCGGCATCGGCGGCTGCGACGAGCTGCATTCCCTGGAGCGGGCCGGTCGGCTCGATCAGCTCCTGAAAGGGGTCTGAGGGTGCCCACCAGCGCGACCCCCAGCGGACCGTCCCATCTCTTCGTGATCGACCCGATCGAGCGCCTGCGCCCGGGCAAGGATTCGAGTGTGGCCCTGATGCAGGCGGCCCAGCGTGCCGGCCATCAGGTCTGGGTCTGCACCCTGGCGGATCTGGCGGTTGAGGGGGAACGGGCCGGCGCCACCGATCCGGGACACCGCCCCACGGTGCTGGCCCAGTCTGCCCACCTGGCCGCGATCCGCTCCACGCCGGAGGGCTGGGAGATTCCCGAGCCCTGGGTGGAGCTCGGGGAACCGCAGCGCTTGCCGCTCGACGCTTTCCCCTGGGTGTGGATGCGCAAGGATCCGCCCGTGGATGAGGCCTACCTCTATGCCACCCACCTGCTCGAACTGGCCGAGCAGCGGGGAGTGCGCGTGCTCAACCGGCCGGCATCCCTGCGGGCCTGGAACGAGAAGCTCGGCGCCCTGCGGTTCAGCCATCTGATGGCGCCCACCCTGGTGAGCGGCAACATCGAGCAGCTCTCGGCCTTCGTCGCCGAGCACGGAGAGGTGGTGCTCAAGCCCCTCGGAGGACGTGCCGGTCAGGGTGTGGTCCGCAG
Source organism: Synechococcus sp. UW140 (assembly GCA_943369245.1). Taxonomy (GTDB): domain Bacteria; phylum Cyanobacteriota; class Cyanobacteriia; order PCC-6307; family Cyanobiaceae; genus Regnicoccus_A. Next base: position 20,529 of record CALRMN020000011.1, read on the forward strand.
TGAAGCGCGGGCGCCGGGCTTGCATGCCCTCCTGGAGCTGGTCACCAACCAGGGCCGGCTGCCGGTGATGGCCCAGGCCTTCCTGCCTGAAGTGATGGCGGGCGACAAGCGCATCCTGCTGGTGAACGGTGAACCGCTCGGAGCCGTGAACCGCCGCCCCTCGCCTGGAGAGTTCCGCAGCAACCTGGCGGTGGGCGGGGAGCCGGAGGCCACCGCCCTCACCGACGTTGAACGCACCATCTGCGCCGAACTGGCCCCTGCCCTGCGCGCGGCCGGGCTGTTCTTCGTGGGCATCGACGTGATCGGTGATCGCCTGAGTGAGATCAATGTCACCAGTCCCACGGGCGTGCGGGAGATCGAGCGGCTGGGCGGAGTGCCTCTGGCCGATCTCACCATCGAGTCGCTGTTGGCGAGCTGAAAGGAACGCGAACTACTCTGCAGATCGATCATCCCTCCCGGGACCGATGAGCTCAGATTCCCTGCCGATCCATCCCCATCAGAGCGACACCCTCACCAGCGGGGATGAAGCCACGAAGAAGGCCAGCCGGCGGGCTGATCGGCTCATGACCGAGGAGATCGAGGACGCGGTTCAGCCCCTGTTCAAGGTGAACCGAGCCCTTGGTTGGTGCCGGCTCCTGCTGCTTCTGCTGCCGGCCCTGGCCTGCCTGGCCATGTATGTGCGGGAGGCCTATCTGCCTGTGGCTGTTCTCTGGTTGCTGGCCGCGGCCGTGTTCTACGCCTTCGTGATGATCAGCACCCATGACATCAGCCACGCCAGCCTGATCGATCTCGGCAGTGCCGAGCAGGCCCTGGGATGTGCCCTGAGCTGGCCGGTGGCCTGGCCATATCGCACCTACCGCAATCTGCATCAGCTCCACCACCGCATGAACGGGATGGATCTGCGCGATCCGGAACGGCGTGAACCGTCCGAGGAGGAACTCGCCAAGGCCGGCTCATGGCGGCGGCTCCATTTCAGGCATCCGTTCTGGCTGAGCGTGCTGGTGCTGGGGGGCATTCAGTTGATCGGCTCCATGCTCTGGTTCGGCTGGAAACTGCGCGACAGCCAATCCAGGTTGATGGGCGGCATGGTCAGTGACCTGATCGGGATCCTGGTGGTGCAGGCCGCGATGCTCACCTGGGCGATCGGCCATGGTCAGGTGATCAAGCTGCTGTTGCTGCTGGTGGTGGTGGAGCGGGTGGTGGGCGCTCTGATGCAGGTGCGCGGCATGATCGAGCACCATGGTCTCTGGAAGCGCTTCTCCACCTACGAACTCACGCAGCTCTACAGCACCCGCAACATTGCCGCCGGCCCTCTGGTGAATCTGCTGATGGGTGGCCTGCCTCACCACTCCCTTCACCACGCCTATCCCTCCATCCCCTACGACAAGTTGCCCCAGGCCACGGCCATCGCTGAAGCCGTGCTCACTCGCCACGGGCATCCGCCCCTTCCCAGGGTGAAGAACTACGGCGAGGGACTGGCTCTCCTGCTCTGAGGGCTGAGTTCCGCGTGGCGGCTCAGTGCCGCCTGATCGCCTCCAGCCACCAGCGCACGCCCACCAGCAGAAAACGAGGGTCCCCCATGAACTCCGGCAGGGTCCCCTCCACGGCATGTCCGGCGAACTGGAAAGCCCAGCCGGTCAGGAACAGCCCGAGGGCTGGGACCCCAAGTCCTGGTATCCAGAGGGCCATGGCCGCAGCTGCGATGGAGAGCAGGATCAGAGGGATGCCGATGAGATGGCAGCACCGGTTGAGCGGGTGGCGATGGCCCCGCTCGTAGCGTTCGATCCATTCACTCCAGGGTCGTCCGTCCAGCATCGTGATCAGGACGTCTCCGCCAAGGCAAGGGCTTCACGGGCATGGCTGTAACCGGCCTCGAAGCTCTGGGTATAACTTTTCCACTCCAGAAAGGGAATGTGTCCGATCTCCGGCCTGAGCACGAGATCGGCCAGACGTTCCTGGGACTGGGATGTGGCATGGGATGCGCACATCATCGAATTGATCAGGGTTTTGGCCAGTGAGGGGCGCCGCCGCAAGCGCCCCGGACCGTAATTGTTGGCCGAATCGGGCTCCGCATCCAGCGTCACCGCAATGATGCGCCCGTCGGTGAGCGCGCGCGCCGGACCAATGGGCAGGTTGTTCAGGATCCCTCCATCCACGTGCAGATGGCCCTTGGCGTCTTCCACGGGTGGAAAGATGCCGGGCACCGACATGCTGGCCACCACGGCAGTGGGGATGTCGCCGATGGTCCAGGCCTGCAGTTGATTGGTGGAGAGGTTGGTGGAGAAGCACTGCAGCGGCAGCCAGCTGTCCTCGATGCGCGAGGACCCGAAGAAGGCCTTGAGTTCACGCTCGGAATTGAACAGCGAGAAGAGCGATTGGCGCGGAAGCGTGAGCGAGTAGGGCCGTGAGTGGATGATCACCCGCTCGAGGTGGCTGAGAATCTCCTCGGCTCTGAGATCGAAGCTCGTCAGCGACGCCACCAGTGCTCCGATGCTCACCCCCATCACCATGTCGATGTCATCGGTTTTGCGGTCCTGCAAGGCCGCGATCGTTCCCACATGGGCGAATCCCCTGGCCCCTCCCCCGCCGAGCACCAGAACGTTCTGACGACGCAACACCGTCCGGGCCAGCCGCTGCAGATGGCTGCGCTGGCCCGCCCGGACATTGAGCACGAAGGAGACGTGACTGCCGCTGCACCAGGGCTTCGAGCTGGGGCGCTCCTGCTCGCTCGGCCAGAGCCGCACCAGAATGGACTTCGCTTTGATCGAATCGAGACTCCGGACATGAGCCTCGCGGCCATCCGTGAGGATCACCAGCCGGTCGAGGAGCTTCTGATTGCGGGAGCTCAGCAATTCGGGAGATTGTGTGAGAAACACCTGGACCCGGCCCGATCCGGTGGCCTGGGTCAGCCCCAGGTGGAGGGCGTCTTCACTGGTGGAGGGGCTGAGGACGGAACCATCGCTCAGTGAGATCGCCCCGGACGCCTGGCAGATCAGCTGCTCCGGCAACTCCTCGAGGACCTGCCTGGTGAGGGAGGAGTCAGGGCTGGCGTTGTGAATCAGGATCGTGCCGAGGGCAGATCGCCGCGGGTCACGTCCGATCGAGGCCGCATCCGCCAGGGTTGTGATCAGCAGCGATTGAAGCTCTTCCGACAGGGACAGCAGCCGGCGCAGATTCTCCAGGTTGAAGCCAAAGACGCTCAGATCGGTGAGGGCGATCGCCGACGCGGACCGTGGCTCATCGCCCAGCAGTCCGTATTCCCCCACCAGATCCCCGCGCACCACCTTCCGGAACCAGGCCGTGCTGGGGCTCAGGGGGCCGTTGAACAGGCCGAGGATGCCCGACTCGATCACATAGGCGAGCTCCGCCCTGTCCCCTTCCTGGAAGAGAAGCTGTCCCTCCGCGAGGCTGAGCGGATGTGGATTCAGGGCCTCGAGGCACTCGGGCGGGATGGTTCGGAACAGTCGGGAGCTGGAAAAGACCCGCTGAAGGCGCTCCATTGGGGGCAGGCCGTCGGCTTCCGAAGGCAGGCTGACGCTGGATTCGCTGCTGCCGCTCATCCCCACCTGAACGTGCGCATGCCGAGGGGCTGGCCGCCCCGCTGGATCGAGGACTCCAGCGGCAGATCGAGCTGCTGCTGCAGTACCCCCAGCTTCAGGGCCACTTCCTGGAGTTCCCGCTCCGGCTCGGAGCCCCGCACCAGCCCGGCGCCGGCGGTGAGCTCGAGGCAGTGGCCGTGAAGCCGGCCGCTGCGGATCGCCACCCGCAGGTCGGCATCGCCGGCACTGTCGATCCAGCCGATCGGCGCCGCGTAGTGGCCCCGCTCGAACGGTTCGAGGCTGCGCAACCAGGCCATCGCCTCCCGCCGCGGCAGCCCGGCCACCGCCGGGGTGGGGTGCAGGGCCTCGGCCAGGGCCAGGGGCTGGTGCTCGCTCAGGGCGGCGGTGATGGGGGTGTGCAGATGCACCAGCTTGCCGTGGCGGGCCAGGCGGGGATGGCGGGGCCGCCGGGGTGTCAGCCCCGCCTCCGAGAGCACCCGGGTGATCGCCTCCACCACCAGTTCATGCTCATGGCGGTCCTTGGTCGATTGGGTGAGCTGCTCGGCCGGTGGTCCAAGCGGGGCGGTGCCGGCCAGGGCATCGCAGCGAAGCTGCCCCTGGCGCACCGCCAGCAACCGCTCGGGGGAAGCACCGATCAGAGCATCGCCGGGGCGCTGCTGCCAGAGGAAGCGGCAGCTGCCCGGCTGGTGGCGGCGCAGGCGGGCCAGCAGTTCCAGAGGCTCGAGTGGCTGATCCAGCCCCACCTGCTGGCGCACCGCCACCACCAGCTTGCGCAGGGCACCCGCTTCCACCAGTCCCAGAGCCTGACGGACCGCCTCGCGGTAGTCGCTCTCCCAGCAGGAACGGCTGGTGATGCCCACCCTGGAGGTGCTGGGTAGCCAGCCCTCCCCCTCGGCCGGCAGCCGGCTGAGGAGCTGGGCCCGCTCCCAGAGTTCCTCGGCCACGCCCCGGGGGGTGACCTCACCGCCGAGGCAGCGCTGCAGCCGCAGCCAGCAGTGGCGTCCCTGGCGGCTCAGCTGCCAGCGTGGCAGCACCGCCTGCACCCCCGGGACCGCACCGCTGGTCTCCTGCAGGGGGCTGTCGAAAAAGGAGAAGGCGAGAAGCACCCGCGGCCTGGCCAGGGGCGGAACGCTCTGGGGCTGTTGCCCGAGGCGGCTGAGGCTCATTGCGCTGAAGCGCTGGGCCAGCTCGAAACGTCTCGGTCCGCTCAGCTCCAGGTGGTGGGTGGTGCCGCTGGCCGCCAGGCAGAGGCCCGGTGCGCCGTCCCAGAGAAAGCGGAAGTGCCCTCCGTCGTCGAGGTGGGGGAGCAGGGCCAGGGGATCCCGGCAGGGCATGGGCAGCGCCAGGCTGAGCACGCCTTCCTCCTCCAGCTGCCGGGCCCCCTGGGCGGCGGCGGCGAGCAGTTCGGTGAAGGAAGGAACGACCTGCACCAGGACGACGGCGGCGGTGGCCATGGAAGCTGCTCAAATGTATGGGTCCTTGCCGGTCCGCCGTCCCTGCTGCCCATGTCCGACCCCCAGGTCGTCGCAAGCCGTTACGCCGATGGGGACTCCACCGGCGGCCGTCCTGCTGGGGATCGCTCCCACGACCCGGCCCGCCGCCGCCTCTGGAAGGCGGCGATCAAGTGGCCGATGTATTCCGTGGCGGTGATGCCGGTGCTTCTGGCCGCGGGCTGGTGGGCCGGTCAGGGTCAGGCCCCTCGCCTGGATCAGTTGCTGGCCTTTCTGCTGGCGGCGGTTCTGCTGCTGGGCTGGGAGAACCTGGCCAACGATGTCTTTGATGCCGACACCGGCGTGGACCGGCTCGGCAAGCCCCATTCCCTGGTCAATCTCACCGGCCGCCGCGACCGGGTGGCCCAGCTCGCCAATGGCTGTCTGGCGCTTGGCCTGGCGCTGTTCGCCCTGGTGGCGGCCCGCAGCACCCCCCTGGTGCTGGCGCTGGTGCTGGGCTGTTGCGTCCTCGGCTACGCCTACCAGGGGCCACCCCTGCGGCTGGGCTACCGCGGCCTGGGTGAGCCGCTCTGCTGGCTGGCCTTCGGCCCCCTGGCCACCGCAGCCGCCCTGATGGCCCTGGCGCCCACGGCCGCCGCAGGTGTTCCCTGGAAGGCCGCCCTCCTGCTGGGCAGTGGTCCGGCCCTGGCCACCACCCTGGTGCTGTTCTGCTCCCATTTCCATCAGGTGGATCAGGACGCCAGCCATGGCAAGCGCTCGCCGGTGGTGAAGCTGGGAACCGCCGGCGCCGCGGCCCTGGTGCCCTGGTTCATCGCCCTGACCCTGGCCCTGCAATGGGCACCGGTGCTGCTGGGCCGCTGGCCGCTCACGGCCCTGCTGGGGATGGTGGGCCTACCTGCCGCCAGGGCCCTGATCCAGTTGCTGCGGGATCACCATGACGCCCCTGAGCGGATCGCCGGCAGCAAGTTCCTGGCTCTGCGCTTTCAGGCCTTCAATGGTCTGGGCCTGGCGCTGGGCCTGGCGATCGGCCCCTGGCTGCCGCTGCGGTGAAGCTTCGCCTGCACTGGCGGCGCTTCGATCTGGCCCTGCCCAAGCCCCTGGTCACCGCCCGGGGCACGCTGAGGAGCAAGCGCGGCTGGTTGTTGCGGCTCGAGCCGCTGGCCGGGGGGGACGGCGAGTCTGCGCCGGTGCACGATCGGGGCTGGGGGGAGGCGGCACCGCTGCCGCTGGGCGCCCATCAAGGCGCTGGTGAGCCGGAGCTGGCCAGGATCGCCAGGGCCATCGAGGCCCTCGGCTCCACGGTCGATCAGCAGGAGCTGGAGGGTCGTCTGCCTGCCCTGCCGCAGGCCCTGGCCTTCGCCATCGGAGCAGCCCTGGGCGAGATCCAGGGGCTGGTGGGGGCCGCCGCCGGGGGGTGGCTGCCGCCGCCGACTCCTGCATGGCTGCTGCCGGCAGGTCCGGAGCTGCTGCCGGCCCTGGAGCGGGTCCTGGACACCCATCAGCGCAGCCAGCCGGCTCAGCAGGGCGGTCTCCCCCTCACGCTGAAGTGGAAGGTGGCGGCCACCGACGACCTCCAGGAGCGCCAGTTGCTGGAGCAGCTGCTGGAGCGCTTGCCGAACGGGGCCAGACTCCGCCTTGATGCCAATGGGGGCTGGGGGCGCACCACGGCTGCGGCCTGGGCGGAGCGGCTGGCGGCGGATCCCCGCCTGGAGTGGCTGGAGCAACCGCTGGATCCCGCCGATCACGCCGGTCTGCTCGCCCTGGCCGCTGGTCCCCCGGCCCTGCCGGTGGCCCTGGATGAGTCGCTGGCGCAGGATCCAGGCCTGCGCGACAGCTGGAGCGGCTGGCAGGTGCGACGGCCCTCCCAGGAGGGCGACCCCCGGCGCCTGCTGGCGCAGCTGCGGGCAGGGGGGGGGCGGCTGATGCTCAGCACCGGCTTCGAGACCGGCATCGGCCTCCGCTGGCTGCACCACCTGGCGGCGCTTCAGGCGAAGGGACCCACCCCCGCCGCGCCGGGCCTGGCGCCGGGCTGGGGTGCCGGCGGTGATCTCTCCAGTCCCGACCCCGAGCAGGTCTGGGCCGCGGCCGCCGGGGGCTGGCTGGAGCCGCCAGAGTTGGCGTGAACGACACCGCCACTGCGATGACCCTCAGCAAACAGGACACCCTCGCGGCCTCGGCCCCCTGGGTGGCCGTGGTCCTCAACCTGGTGCCGGGCCTGGGCACCGGCTACATCTATCAGCGGCGCTGGCGGGCCTACTGGATCACCTCGGCATTGAGTACCGGCTGGTTCGCGTTGGGGCTGGTGCTGGGCCAGGGGGATGGAGCCGATCTGGGAGCCCAGGACGACCCACGTCAGCAGTTGGTGGGTCTGCTCGGCCTGCTGCTCCTGGCCGGTGTCACGGCTGTGGAGGCGGGGATCACCGCCCGCCGCGCCCGGCAGGCCTAGGTCCGGGTTCACCGTTGATGGGTTCCCCTGTGCTGCTCACCAGCGCCGCGCGGCCCGAGGCCCTGGTGGCGGGCCTGGAGCAGGCCTGGCGTGAGGATCGCCTGGTCGGTCTCTGTGCCGAGCAGGAGCGGGAGCTGCTCGGGGCTGCCCTGGCTGGATCGGCCCTGACCGGGGCCGCTGTGGTGGTGGGCAGTGGTGGCAGCGCCGGCCACCGCCGCTGGTGCCTGCAGCCCCTGACCCACCTGGAGGCCTCAGCTGTCGCCACGGGGCAGTGGTTGCAGTCGATCGGGCTGGATCCTTCCGCGACGCTGCAGCTCAATCCCCTCCCGCTCCATCACGTCAGCGGTCTGATGCCCCTGGTGAGGAGCCGCGTATGGGGAACACCCTGGCGCTGGTTGCCCCCGGAGCTGATGCGCCGGCCCCGGGAGCTGGCGGAGGCGTTTCCCCTCCCAGCCGACCGTGGGACGCTGCTCTCCCTGGTGCCCACTCAGCTGGAGCGGCTGATGGCCGCAGAGGAGGGCCGCGCCTGGCTGCGGTGCTGCACCGTGGTCTGGGTGGGAGGCGCGGCGCTTTCTCCAGAGTCGGCGGCCCGGGCCCGTGCGGCTGAGATCCGGCTCTCGCCCTGTTACGGCGCCAGCGAAACCGCCGCGATGGTGGCGGCCCTGCCTCCGGAGCGCTTCCTGGAGGGAGAAGGCGGCTGTGGCCAGGCCCTGGCCGATGTGCAGCTGAGGCTTGATCCCGACGGTGCTCTGCTGGTGCGCACCGGACGCCTCAGCCCCGGCTGCCTGGAGTCCGGGCAGCTGCAGCCGCTGGAGCTGCAGGGGGCCTGGTGGCGCAGTGGTGACGGGGCCCGCGTCGGCCCTGCCGGCCTCGAGATCCTGGGACGGTTGGATGGGGCGATCAGCAGCGGCGGCGAAACCGTTTTCCCTGAGCAGGTGGAGGCCCGGCTGCTGGGCTGGGCCCAGGCGGAGGGGGTCCCCCTGGCCCGGGTGCTGCTGCTGCCCAAAGCCGACCCTCTCTGGGGCCAGCGCCTGGTGGCTCTGGTACGTCATGGCGGTGGATCAGGCTCGCCTGGGCCTGAGACGGACGCCGCCACCATGGAGGTCCTGATCGCCGATTGTCGGCGGCTGGCTCAACGGCTTCCCCCCGCCCAGCGTCCGCAGCACTGGCTGGCCTGCCCTGAACTGGCGCCCAACGGCCTTGGCAAGTGGGAGCGGGGGCGCTGGAGCGGCTGGCTGCTCCAGTCCTGTGACGGAGGGGCCTGCGCCGATGACGCTGCCGCTGAAGTCCGCTAAAGCTGGTCAGTCGCACCCTCTGGATGACCTCGTCCGCTGATCCGGAACTCTCCAACAAGAAGCTCGCCGCAGGGCTGCTGGGAATCTTTCTGGGTGCCTTCGGGATCCACAAGTTCGTGCTCGGCTACACCACTTCGGGCGTGATCATGCTGGTGGTGTCCGTTGCCGGAGGTGTGGTCACCTGTGGCATTGCCAGTTTCGTGATGGGGGTGATTGGCCTGATCGAGGGAATCATCTACCTCACCAAAACTCCCGAAGAGTTCAAGGCCACCTACATCGACGCCAAGAAGGAGTGGTTCTGATGGCTGGCCGCGGCCTCACGCCTCCCCGGGCCGGCGTCCTCAACCTGCGTGCACCGGGACTGTCCGGTCGCCTTGGCTTGACGCTGCTGATCGGCCTGGCCGCCACGGTGAGCTTCTCCCTGGCAGGGGTGGCGGTGGAAGATGGCTTTCATCCGCTCAGCCTTTTCGCCAGCCTGCTGCCGTTGCAGCTGGCGGCCCTGCTCTGGGCTCTCTCCCGCCGGGCACCCATCCTCTGAGCGGATCATTCAGCTCCGGCTGAGGCCTCCAGCCAGCGCTCGATCGGCTCCGGCAGAGCGCAGCGCCGCCGGCTGGCCGCCTCGATGGCCACGTGGTGGGTGAGGCCGCGGGCCACCAGGGGACTGGGGCCATCGAGGCACGTGAAGCTGTAGCTCACCTCGAAACGTCCGGACGCGAGCCGTCGTGGTGCGAGGCCGATCGCCAGCGGATCGCCGCACACCAGGGGTGCCAGGAAGTCGGCACGACAATGCACGATCGGAAGAGCCACCTTCGCTGGGCCGGGGTCGCCTGTGTCATGGGTCTGGGTGGTCCAGCCGGGGGTGGGAAAGATCGCAGCGGGTGAAATCCCGAAGGCTTCGAGACTCTCCTCATAGGCCTCATGGCACCAGCGCAGCAGCTGGTGGAAATGCATCACGCCGGCGGCATCGGTCTCGCCGAAACGCACCCTTCGGTGGAGCAGCAACCACCCTGAGGGATCGATTGAGGCCGTCCCGCTGTCGAGGAGGTCGCTGGTCATGTTGTTGCCGCTCGATTCAAGTCTTGGATTGCCCTGAACTTGGGTCTCCCGTTATGTCCTGCTCACACAGATGATCCCACGTCCCCGCCGCTCCTGGTAACCAAGCTGGTGGTGGAGATCAGCATCCTGGTCAGCAAGGATCCGTCCAGGTGATGATCAGGCAGATGATGACAGAAAATGTCGTTTTTCTGCCTTGCTGGTCAAGGTGGCTTTTGAGGGCAATGCTTTGAATGGGTGTTGAGTGGAGGCGTGGGGGCGGCGCGGGGTTCCCTGCGCACAACTCATGCTTTCCCCGGCAGAGGTCGGTCTTCCAGTCCTGCTTTTTGGGTGTTCACTGATGGCACGTTCGATGGTTGATCTAACTGAAGCCCTCTCGACGGCTTCAGCCGGGCCCCGGTCCAAGGAAGCCAGTCACGCCCTGGGGTATGGGGGCACCCGTCTAATGGCAGGAGCCTTCAACCAGGCCCAGATGGCCATGGCGGAGGCCTACATCAATGGTCTGGAAATTCCCGACTCTCTCTTCCGAGGGATGATCCACGGCTCCATGCCCATCCTGTTTCGCCACTTCCCTGGTCTGTTGGCGCCATACGAATGGGTGCTGAAGGAATCTGATCAGATTGCGGAATCATCCAGGGAGCTGATGGAGATTCAGTATGATCGCCCCCAGGAAATGCTGAACCGAATGCTGGGTGATTGGGAGCCGATCTATCCAAAATACAGCACTGGATACTGGGAGCAAGGCGCCAGAGATCTAGAAGAATCGCAACGGCACATGATTGATCAGATGATAGAGCGCCTGGGTATTGTGGATGGAGATAATCTCCTTGATTTTGGTTGTGGCTGGGGCTGCGTTCCCAATTACATCCTTTCAAGGTTCCCCAACCTGCGCTGCACGGGGGTCAACCTGAGTCAGCAACAGTGTGCGTACATGCGTGGGAAGATGAATGATCCACGTAGTCACCTGAGCTCTGGCAGGTTCACCCTCGTGGAGGGTGACATCAACGAGGTGGTGTTCCCGGAAAAATTCAACAAGATCATCTCGGTTGGCGTGTTCTGCCATGTGGGCAATCTCACCAAGGCCTTCGCCAGGCTGGCTTCCCTTCTGGAGCCCCAGGGGAGTGTTCTGATTCATATCATCACCGTGCGGATCCCGAACAACATGTCGTCGGGCTTCACTCACAAGTATATTTTCCCGCATGGGCGATACTGGAATCATGACGCTGTGCCCAGTCACGATCGCGACCTGAGAACCATTCAGAGATGGTATATGAATGGAACCAATTATCACCAGACTCTCACTGCCTGGCTGAATCGGTTTGATGCCTCCCAGCCTGTGGTCAGCCAATTGGACTATGGCATGGACTATGCAAGATTTCGGCGAATATGGCGCTTTTATCTCCTGCTGCTCGGGACCATCTTCAGCAGCTGTGATGGCGAATTCAATGGCAACGGCCAGTATCTGTTGACCCATGCCTGAGCCCTGCTGGCTCGCTTCTAGGTGTCTGGAAAAGCGGCAATGCCGACTCCATAGGTGAGGCCCATCCGCCCAGCCCAGTAGAGCAGCAGCAGCAGCGTCGCCAGTGCCAGGTGGGAGCCCTTCCATCCCTGAGGCACCAGCCGCCTGGTCCAGAGGGCCTGGACCGACCAGGCCAGCAGGGCGACAGCGGCGATCGGCCCGAAGGCGTGTAGATCCACCGACTCCGTGAACCGTCCATTCAGAGCCGCGGCCGTGGCCCTGGTCAGGAAGCAGGTGGGGCATGGAAGGCCCGTGAGGGCCCGCAGTGGACAACTCAGTCCGGGCAGGGCCGGATGCCAGCCCTTCAGCCAGAGGTAGCCGGTGAGCAGCGCAGGGCCAGCGATGCCGCACCGGCACAGCTGATTGAGCCAGCGGCTTCGCCGACTTCGCCTCCGCCGCCGGCTGCAGTCTGCGCTCAGCGGTCCACCGAGCCCATGATCACGTCGATCGAGCCCAGGATCGCCATGATGTCGGCCACTTTGGCCCCGGTGAGAATGTGGGGCAGGATCTGCAGATTGTTGAAATCGGCAGCGCGGATCTTCCAGCGCCAGGGGGTGACATCATCATTTCCCATGATGAACACGCCCAGTTCACCTTTGCCCGATTCCACCCGGGCGTAGAGCTCACCGCCGGGGATCTTGAAGGTGGGCGCCACCTTCTTGGCCACGTACTGGTAGTCGAACTCGTACCAGGAACTCTTCTTGCCCTCGTTCATCCTCTGGGCTTCCAGGTTTTCGGTGGGGCCGCCGGGGATGGCTGTGCAGGCCTGGCGCAGGATCTTCAGCGACTGGCGCATCTCCTCAATCCGCACCCGATAGCGGGCGTAGCAGTCGCCCTCCTTCTCCCAGGCCACGTCCCACTCGAAATCGTCGTAGCACTCGTACTTGTCAATCTTTCGCAGGTCCCAGGGGACGCCGGAAGCGCGCAGCATCGGGCCCGAGAGGCTCCAGTTGATGGCCATCTCGCGACTGATCACACCCAGTCCCTCGATGCGGCGCTTGAAGATGGGGTTATTGGTGATCAGCTTCTCGTATTCATCGATTTTTGGGCCGAAATAATCGCAGAAGTCGAGGCACTTCTCCAGCCAGCCGTAGGGCAGATCGGCGGCAACGCCACCGATGCGGAAGTAGTTGTTGTTGATCAGACGCTGACCGGTGGCCGCTTCCCAGAGGTCGTAGATCATCTCCCGTTCGCGGAAGATGTAGAAAAAGGGCGTCTGGGCGCCCACATCTGCCAGGAAAGGGCCAAGCCATAGCAGATGGTTGGCGATGCGGTTGAGCTCCAGCATCAGCACCCGGATGTAGCTGGCGCGTTTCGGCACCTGGATGCTGGCCAGCTTCTCGGGAGCGTTGACCGTGATCGCTTCGTTGAACATGCCGGCCGCGTAGTCCCAGCGGCTCACGTAGGGCACGAACATCACGTTCGTGCGGTTTTCGGCGATCTTCTCCATGCCGCGGTGCAGGTAACCGATCACCGGCTCGCAGTCCACCACGTCTTCACCATCGAGGGTCACCACCAGGCGCAACACCCCGTGCATCGACGGATGGTGCGGCCCGAAGTTGACCACCATCGGCTCCGTGCGCGTTTCCAGTTGCGTCATGGGCCCGTGGACTCGAAGGCGAACTCGGGGATCTTAGGAAGGAACCCATGCAGCAGACGTTCGAACACATCCCGGTGCTCGCCGGCCCCGTGCTCGAGGCTTTCGCCGGCCTGCCGGACGAGGGCCTGCTGATCGACGCCACCGTGGGCGGCGGCGGCCACAGCGCCCTGCTGCTGGAGGCCCATCCAGGCCTGCGGCTGATCGGCCTCGATCAGGACCCCACCGCCCTGGAGGCGGCCCGCCAGCGTCTTGCAGCCTTCAGTGGTCGAGTCACGCTGGTGGCCACCAACTTCGCCCACTACACCCCGCCGGAGCGGGCGCTCGGCGTCCTGGCCGACCTGGGGGTGAGCAGCCCCCAGCTGGACGTGGCGGAGCGTGGCTTCAGCTTCCGCGCCGATGCCCCCCTCGACATGCGCATGAACCCGGCGGACGGCGAGACTGCCGCCGATCTGCTCGACCGGCTGGAGGAAAGCGAGCTGGCGGATCTGATCTACGCCTACGGGGAGGAGAGGCTGTCGCGGCGAATTGCTCGGCGGATCGTGGAGCAGCGTCCCTGGAGTGGGGCCGCCGGAGCTGGTCCGCTGCGTGGCACCACCGCACTGGCTTACCTGGTGGCGGGCTGCTACCCCCCCAAGGCCCGCCATGGCCGCCTTCACCCCGCCACACGCACCTTCCAGGCTCTGCGCATCGCCGTGAACGATGAACTGGCCGTGCTCGACACCTGGCTGCGCCGCGCCCCCGACTGGCTCGTGCCCGGCGGAAGGCTGGCTGTGATCAGCTTCCATTCCCTGGAAGACAGGCGCGTCAAGACGGCCTTCCTCGCTGATGAGCGGCTCGAGCGGATCACGCGCAAGCCGCTGGTGGCCGATGTCGCCGAGCAGGAGAGCAATCCCCGCAGCCGTTCGGCCAAGCTGAGGGTCGCCCGCCGACGTCCTGTGCCCCCTGTGCCGTCCTGATGAGCCGCCTCGATGCGATCTGGTGGGCGGCGCTGCTCATCCAGCTGGTGGCGATCCCGGGCACCTTCTTTCCGGTGTTGCCCGGCCTGGCCCTGCTGCCGGTGGGGGCGGGCCTGTGGTGCTGGGCCGTGGGCTGGAGTGTGGGCTGGCCGGCCCTTGCCCTGGCGCTACTGATTCTGGCCCTGGGCTGGGGAGCTGACGCCCTGGGCATGCTGCTGGGGGCTGCCCGGCTGCAGGCCACCCGCTGGGCCTACATCGGCGCCGCCATCGGCCTGCTGGTGGGGCTTCTGGGGTTGCTGCCCGCCCTCCCCTTCGGTGGTGCCGTGCTGGGGGCCCTGGTGGGACCCCTGCTGGGAGCCTCTCTGGGGGAACTGATCTCCGCTTCCACAGCGTTGGGACCCTTCGGCCTGGGGCGGTTGCGGCGTTCGCTGCTGGTGGGGCTGGCGGTGGTGGCCGGGATGCTGGTGAGTCGGGTGGCCCAGATGATTCTCTCGGTGATCGGTGTGCTGGGCTTCGTGCTGCTCAGTCGGGTGCTGCTGCCAGGTTGAGCAGGGCCTGATCGGGCTGGGCCCAGCGGAGGTAACAGCGGCCGGCATGCAGCAGCACACCCAGGGAGAAGAGGCACTCGGCGACCTCCTGGTCGCGGGTCACCAGCACAGGGATGGCCACGTCGTGCTTGATCAGCACCACCGGCACGTAGATGAGGGCCGCCAGGAGGAAGTAACCCAGCAGCGTGGAGTGCGGCAGAACCGCATCGGCCAGGGAGCGCGGGATCAGGCGTCCCCTGGCCTCCAGGGCCCCACGCACACCCACCAAAAGGGTCACCACCAGGCACACCGCCGCCGTAATGGTCCAGATCCGGTCCTGAATCAGCGACAGGTTGTGCAGGTTCGTTTCCTTCTGGGCGTTGGCGGTGTTGAACAGCTCCGGCGTCTCCCAGTTGAAGATGGTCTGCCCCCAGCTCATCTCCTCGAAGCCGATCAGCAGGCTGACGATGCCCAGGGTTAAGAAAAGGGCTCCGAGACCCCGTTGTCGCTTGCCCCTTGCCGCCCCCCATTCCCCACTCCCGGTGAGCAGGAAGAGGACTCCGGCGACAAGGAAGAACAGGAAGGTCAGCCACTCCACCACGCTCCCTTCCGAAACCAGAACCTTGTAGGCGTCCACGTCGCTGACTCCGAGCCTGTAGACGGCAAACAAGGCCATGGCACCAAAGGGAAACCAGCCCAGCAGGTGCTCAAGACCCCGGCGCCCGTTGGGCGTGGCCGACCACTCCATCAGCTCGCGGCCGAGTCTCCGCCAGCCGGCTGTGAGCAGCACCAGTCCGAGCCCCGCCACCACGCCTTGCACGAACGTGGGTTGACTGCCGCCGATGCCGGCGATCCTCCCAGCGGCCGAGAGCACGAGGGCCGCGCCCAAGGCTCCCAGCAGTCCGTCGATTGCCCCGGCAAGGAAGCGCTGTCGCTGCCGCCGCTGCGTCGTTATTCCCTGTGGCGGCAGGCTCGGGCCCCTTGCAGCCAGTGCGGAGGCACGAATCGAGATGGACCTCGGCAAGGCAAGCCTCCGCAGTGGACAGTCGTTGGTTAAGGATCAACTCTGATTCATTCAAGGTTGAGGAAAGGTGGCCTTTGAGGCAAGGATCGTTCATCAGGCCCGCAGCTTGTTCAGGGCCGCCGCCACCACCACCACGGCCTGGTCGATCTCCACGGCCGTGGTGGTGCGTCCGAGCCCGAACCGGATCGAGGCCGCTGCTTCCGCCGGACTCAACCCCAGGGCCTTGAGCACGTGTGAGGGGCTGCCGCTGCTGCAGGCTGAGCCACCGCTCACGGCCAGCTGCCGGCGCAGGGCCCGGTGCAGCTGGTTGCCATCCACCCCATCCACCTGAACATTGAGGTTGTGGGCCAGCCGATGGTCCAGGCTGCCGTTCACTCGCACCCCTCCCAGCTCCAGCAGACCCGCCAGCAGCCGATCTCGCAGCCTGCTCAAGCGCTGCTGGCGCACCTCCCAGTCGTGGCTGGCCAGCTCCGCCGCCTTCTGCAGCCCCACGATCAGGGGAACCGGCAGAGTCCCCCCGCGCAAGCCCCCTTCCTGGCCGCCGCCGTGCTGCTGGGGGGCCAGGATGATCCCCTCAGTGAGCACGAGGGCGCCGATGCCCTTGGGGCCGTAGATCTTGTGACCGCTGAGGCTGAACAGGTCGAGGCCCAGCGCCCAGGGTCTGATGGGGTGGTTTCCGAAGAGCTGAGCTCCATCGCTGTGCAGGGCGATACCCCGCTCGCGGCAGAGCGCCCCGATGGCGGCCAGGGGTTGCAGCACGCCGATCTCGTTGTTGGCGGCCATCACGCTCACCAGCAGCGTGTCGTCGCGCAGGGACTCGCTGAACCGGTTCAGGTCCACCAGCCCATCACGCTGCACCGGCAGCACGGTGAGATCGAAGCCGTGGCCCGCCAGGTAGCGCAGGGGCTCCAGCACCGCACGGTGCTCCGTGGCCAGGGTGATCAGGTGGCGGCCCCGCTGGCGGCGGACTTCCACCAGCCCCTTGATCGCCAGGTTGTTCGCCTCCGTGGCCCCACTGGTGAACACCACCTGCTCAGGGGCCACACCCAGCTGCCCGGCCAGGCTGCTGCGGGCCAGCTCCACCGCCGCCGCCGCCTCCAGGCCAGGGCGGTGGGAGCGACTGGAGGGGTTGGCGAACAGCGCGCTCCAGTAGGGCGCCATCGCTGTCACAACCGCTGGATCACAGGGTGTGGTGGCCTGGTGGTCCAGATAGATGGTGGCCATCCCTCCTTCCCATCCCCTCGGAACCGTTCCATGCTGACAACCCAGCCGCCATGATCCAGCCGATGGCTTCTACCTCGCGATTGCGGCTCCTGGCTGCTTCCCTCGCCAGCCTGGCGCCGGCGGCGCTGACCTTCATCCCCTCAGCAGGTGCCCAGAGCGTTTTCGTGCGCCCGGATCAGAACCGCCCCAAGGGACTGGCCCTGCTTCTGGAGCGGGACATTGCCGACGGCAAGCAGGCCCTGGGGGTCTTCGGCATCACCGCCGATCCCGTCCAGCCCCAGGTCTGGCGGATCAAGGTGTGGGAGGAGCTGCCCAACGACGTCAAGGTCCGCTCCGAGACGGTCCAGTGCTCGCCCTCGGCGCCGCTGCGGGTCACCAACGATGGCCGCAACCTGATCCTGCGGGAACTCAACCCCGGCGGCGTGGTCTCACCGGCCAACCGCATCGACCATCTGGTCTGGTGGGCCACCTGTTTCCCGGAGCAGGCCGGCAAGGACCCCAACAGCCTGCGCGGCCTGGCCCGTCAGCTGGGCTACAGCGGCAACCGGGTGGAGCGGGAGCAGGTGGTGCCCGCCTCCAACCTCTGACCGGTTGGGCAGGCCTGGATAGATTCCTCCCAACGCCAGCCGGTTCATGAGTCAGAACGAGTCCGCCAGCAGGCCGGAAGAGGAGAACAGCACCGAGGAGCCGATCAGCCCACCGGCCCCGGCCCGCCTGCTGCTGGTCGATGACGAGCCCGGTCTGCGCACGGCCGTGCAGGCCTATCTCGAGGATGAAGGCTTCGATGTCACCACTGCCAACGACGGCGAGGAGGGCTGGACGGCGGCCCAGGAGCTGATCCCCGACCTGGTGATCAGCGACGTGATGATGCCTCGCCTTGATGGCTATGGACTGCTCAGGCGATTGAGGGGCGATGAGCGGCTGGGGGGCACTCCGGTGATCTTTCTGACCGCCAAGGGGATGACGGCCGACCGGATCGAGGGCTTCCAGGCAGGGGTCGACGACTACATCCCCAAGCCTTTCGATCCCGATGAGCTGGTGGCCCGGGTTCGCAACGTGCTGCGCAGGCAGGAGCGGCTGCTGGCCGAGGCGGCCCGCTACGCCGATGCCGACATCGGCCAGATGGCGCGGCAGATCACCGAGATCCGCTCCCTGCTGCAGCAGACGGGATCCCACAGGAGCGCCACACCGGCCATCCATTCCTTCACCCCCAGGGAAGCGAGCGTGCTCCAGCTGGTGGCCGAGGGACTGATGAACAAGGAGATCGCGCGCCGCCTGGAAACCTCGATCCGCAATGTCGAGAAGTACGTGAGCCGCCTGTTCACCAAGACCGGCACCACCAGCCGCACCGAACTGGTGCGCTATGCCCTCGAGAACGGCCTGGTTGACTAGCGGGCCGCCCGGATCCCTGGCCCCGACGGGCTGGTTGCCGGCCCAGCTCAACCAGGGCTGGACCTACCGCGACCGGGTCGGCCCGGCCGACTGCGGGCACTGGCTGAGTGCGTTCTATGCGGCCCGCTACCGGCATTCCGATCGGGAGGAATGGACGCTGCGGCTGGAGGCCGGCGAGATCAGTTGCAACGGCGAGGCGCTTCGGGCTGATCGCCCCCTCGCCGTGGGTGATCGGCTGGCCTGGCGTCGGCCCCCCTGGCGGGAGGAGGCCGTGCCGGCAAGCTGGCCGGTCGTGTTCGATGATGGCGATCTGTACGTGATTGACAAGCCCAGTGGCCTGCCGGTTCTGCCGGGAGGCGGCTGGCTGGAGCACACCGTGCTGCGCCTCCTGGAGCGCCGCTTCCCTCTGGTTGGCAGCAGGGGCCAGGCCCATGGCGTTGTGCCGCGTCCGGTTCACCGGCTCGGCCGGCATACCTCCGGCCTTCTGGTCTGTGCCCGTTCTCCCCGGCTGCGCTCCTGGCTGAGCGCTCTGCTGCGCGAGAGCACGGCTGACACCCTGAGCGCGGTGGGGGTCGTGAACCGGACAGACCTGGGTCAGGGGCAACCGCGAGACTGGCCTTGCCGGACCTGCCTCAAGACCTATCGGGCCCTGACGGCTTCTGTCCCCCTCTCCCTGGCTCCAGGAGAGTGCCTGGAGATCACCACGCCGATCGGCCGGCGGCCCCATCCGCTCCTGGGCCAGATCTGGGCGGCGAAGGATTCAGCGGGCGGGGGCCGGTCGCTGCCGGCGATCAGTCGCGTCACCCTGCTGGAGCGGCGTGGCGATGCCAGCCTGGTGGCCGTGACGATCGGCACGGGCCGTCCGCATCAGGTCCGGATCCATCTGGCGAGTGTGGGTGCCCCGTTGCTGGGGGATCCCCTCTTCCTTCCTGGTGGCGAGGCCCATCCAGGGAGGCGGCCCGGTGATGGGGGGTATTGCCTCCATGCCCATCAGCTCAGACTGCCCCTGCCTGATGGAAGGGAGCTGGAGCTCGAGGCGCCATGCCCGGTGGAGTTGCGCCGCGAAGGGTTCAACCCCTGACCAGACATGGACCCTGGCTCACGTCAAAAACCTCCCCAGGTGGAGTTCCGGCTGTGGGTGCGGCCCCCTTGGCCGGTCCATTCGACCTGGGTGGATCCGGGCTGGCGCTCGACGACGCGCATGGTGGAGCGCCCGCCAGGACCCGTGATGACAGTGGAGCGATCATCCTCGCCATAGGAGGTTTCCCGGGTGGTGGTGCGCCCTTGCCGGTCGGTCCACTCGACCTCGGTGGAACCCGGTTTGCGCTCGGCGGAGCGGGTGACGGTGCGACCGCCGGGGCCGGTGATGGTGGTGTTGCCCTCACCATCTCCGTAGGTGGAGGTCTGCGTGTAGGTGCGGCCCTGCCGGTCGGTCCAAGTGGCCTCGGTGGAGCCTGGAGTGCGTTCGGCGGAGCGGGTGACGGTGCGACCGCCGGGGCCGGTGATGGTGGTGTTGCCTTTGCCACCCCCGTAGGTGGAATTCTGGGTGTAGGTGCGGCCCTGGCGATCAGTCCACGTGGCGTTGGTGGACCCAGGTTTGCGCACGGCGGAGCGGGTGATGGTGCGACCGCCGCGCCCGGTGATGGTGGTGTCCGCCCTGGCGGAGGTGGAGTCGAGGGGAACCATGAGAGCCGTGGCTCCGAGGGCGGCAAGGGTCAGGAGGAGGCGTTTCAACGGAAGATTCCAGAAGTGGGGGGTGTGTGCCTCAAGTATCCCGCTGGTGAATGAATGAGCCATGACCGGTTAGGGGTCAACTGTGACTGAATGCACATTTGGGGCCGCAAGGGCGCTGGCCGGAGCGGACGCCATGAGCCATGGCTGTGCTCAGCGCGGATGGCTGTGCATCAGCCGCTGCACGTCTCCGGCGTGATAGCTGCTGCGGGTGAGCGGTGAACTGATGACCTGCAGGAAGCCCAGCCGCCCTTCTCCCTCGTGGCGGTAGTGATCGAACCGGTCCGGGGTCACGAACCGCTGAACGGCCAGATGCTTCGCTCCGGGGGAGAGGTACTGGCCGATCGTCACGATGTCGACGGCCTGGGCTCGCAGATCCGCCATCACCTCCAGCACCTCGCTGTCGGTTTCGCCCAGGCCCACCATGAGCCCCGATTTGGTGTAGGTCCTTGGCCAGTCCTGATGGACCCGGCGCAGCAGCTCCAGGGAGCGCGGGTAGAGGCCCTGGGGCCGAACCTGCCGGTACAGCCGCGGCACCGTTTCGATGTTGTGGTTGAGCACGTCCGGAGCCCCGGCCATGACAGCGGCCAGGGCGTCCCAGTTCCCGCAGAGATCAGGGATCAGCAGCTCGATCGTGGTGCCGGCGGAGCGACGACGCACCTCCTCCATACAGGCCACGAACTGGCTGGCGCCCCCGTCCTCGAGGTCATCGCGGTTCACTGAGGTGATGACCACGTGGGAGAGGCCCATGCGGGCCACCGCCTCCCCCAGCCGCTCCGGCTCGCTGGGGTCGAGGGCCCTCACGCTCTTGTCGAAGTCGATGTCGCAGTAGGGACAGGCCCGGGTGCAGCCCGGACCCATGATCAGAAAGGTGGCGGTGCCGCCGGCGAAGCATTCACCGATGTTCGGACAGCTGGCCTCCTGGCAGACGGTGTTGAGCTTCAGGTCCACCAGCAGGTCGGCCACGGCGCCGATCCGCTCCCGCTGGGGCGCCTTGACCCGTAACCAGTCGGGTTTGAGCATGGCGTCCGGAGCCATCGCGGCAGGGCTGCTGAATCCTGACTTTAGAAACCTTCTGCCGCCCGGATCCGGCGACGGTCATCCCCTAAAGTCCCTTCTGGCGGGATGTGGCGCAGCTTGGTAGCGCACTTCGTTCGGGACGAAGGGGCCGCAGGTTCGAATCCTGTCATCCCGATCACTGAGCTCCGGGACGATGGCTTCCCGGAGCCCTTCAGCACAGTTCGCCGCCGGGGTAGCCCCGTGGAGTCACCATCACCCCGTTCTGACGGCGGGAGGTGCTGTTGCCCACCAGCACCAGGCTGAGCATGTCCACCTGATCCAGGGGCAGGTCACCGAGGCTGTGCAGCTGCACGCTCTCCTCAGCCCGGCCCAGCTGGCGTGCCAGCACCACAGGGGTTTCGGCGCTGCGCCCCTCCAGCAGCAGCTCCCTGGCCCGGCCCAGCTGCCAGTCGCGGCCCAGCGAGCGGGGGTTGTAGAGCGCCACCACGAAATCCCCACTGGCGGCGGCCCGCAGCCGTTTCTCGATCGTCGGCCAAGGGGTGAGCCGGTCGCTCAGGCTGATGGTGCAGAAATCGTGCATCAGCGGCGCCCCGGCCCTCGCCGCCGCCACTTGCAGGGCAGAGAGGCCCGGATGCACGGTGAACGGGGGTCTCTCTGCCGGCGCCCGCTCCAGCCAGAGCTCCAGGGCCAGCCCGGCCATGCCATAGATGCCGCTGTCACCTGACGACACCAGGGCCACGCTGAGCCCGGCTTCGGCCAGCTCCAGGGCCAGCCGGCAGCGGTCCCGCTCTTCGGTCAGCCTTCCATCGAGGCGCAGCTGGTCGGGTCGCCGCAGGGGCTCCAGCAGATCCAGGTAGAGGCTGTAGCCCACCCAGACGGTGCTCTCGGCCAGGGCGAGGCGAGCTTCAGGGGTGAGCAGATCCAGCCGGCCGGGGCCGCTGCCCACCAGATGGAGCCGCCCCCGCTGCGGCGCCCACTGCCCTCCCGCCTGGGCCACCGCCAGGGTGGCGGCTCCCCGCTCCCCAGGCCGGGCACGCTCGATGCGCTTCTCCAGCAGCAGTTCCGGCTGGGGGGAGGACGCCAGCAGAGCGGCCGCTTCGGCCACGCTGGCGGTTCCCATTTCCCTGAGCACCGCTTCTGACGGGCTGGGCACCTGCACCGCCGCCAGGGCCTCGGCACTGAACAGGCGCAGCGGCCACTGATGGCGGTGGGCAAGCTCCAGCAGTGCCGGCTCATCGCCCTTGCGGTCGATGCTCGCCAGCCCGGCGATGGCTTCCGGAGCCATCCGGGCACCATCCAGCGTCTGCTCCAGCAGACGCTCCAACAGGCTGATGCTGGTGTCGCGCTCGCAGCCGAGTCCCAGCCAGAGGCTGGGGGGATGCCAGCGGCAGCCGGGACCCCGGCGAGGGCTGATCACCAGCTGCATTGGCGGGCTCTCTGCAGACGCGGGTTTCTCGCTCGGTTCTGCCGTGGGCAGCAGCAGCGTTGCGGCGGCCTGCAGCTCCTGCCAGTCGGTGCAACCGCTCTCCTGCCGCACGGCGATCCGCTCGCCCCGGGCCGCGGCTTTCATCAGGCCAGTCCAGTCGCCCGGACCCTTCCGCCAGCCCCAGGCCAGCCCGAAGCTGTCAAGGGCCAGGCTGCCGCCTCCACTGCTGGCGCCCGTGAGCACCGCTTCGCCCCCCAGCAGAGCGGCCACCCGCTGGCTGAGCTGCTCCGCCCCAGCCCCATGCCCCCCCAGCAGGGGGATGGCGAAGCGCCCCTGGGGGTCCACTACCACCACCGCCGGGTCGTGCTCCTTGCCCTGGAGCAGAGGGGCCACCAGCCGGGTCACCGCCCCGCAGGCCCCCACCACCACGAAGGCCGACGCGCCACTCCAGTGGCGGCGGAGCAGCTCAGCGGCCGCGGCTCCAGCTTCCGCCCGGGCCTTCAGCAGCCCGCCCTGATCCAGTCGATCGAGTACGGGGGCACCGGTCCTGCTCAGGGCCAGTCCCCAACAGATGGAATCACTCATCCCCCGAACCTGGCACGCAGCCGCTCCTGGGCCGAGTCCTCCGCTTCCGGTGTCACCACGGGCTCGGCCACAGGGTCTCCGGAGGGCTCATCCGTGGGCGCCTCCTGAGGGGGTGGGCCCAGGGGCGTTTCCGCGGCGGGCGGCTGTTCCGTGGATTCAGGCGCGCTCAGCGGCTCTGGTGGATCAGGGGCGTCCGCCGACTCCAACGGCTCCATCGCCACGGGCTCGTCCACCAGGGAGACGGCGTCTTCGGAGGTCACTGGTTCAGTTGCCGCCTCTTCAGTCGGTCGCTCAGCGTTGTCGGCTTCCGATGGCCCGGGGGCTGGAGGGCTTGCGCGGGCCACGTCCTCATCCCTGAGATCCTGCTCCGTCCTGGGTTCCGGTTCAGGGGAAGGCTCGCTCGGCCGCTCGCCCAGCAGACGCTCCAGATCCTCCGCGGAGATGGATGCCGTCTGCCAGGGACGGGGGGCATCAGGCCGCATCTCCAGGTTCTGAACCAGGCTGTTGAAGGGTGGATTCAGTGGTTCCCCCAGCCCGTCGAGGAGCTCCAGCTGCAGGGGGTTGCTGCCGGAGCGCAGACCGGAGAGCCACAGCGGCTCCTGCCGGTCCACCTGGAAACTGTCGCCATTGAGCGTGACCCGCAGCCGCCAGTGCGATCCGTCCCCGTCGAGGCGCTGCAGCGGCGCGTCAATCAGCAGCCAGTCGATCAGCACGGGTTCGTGATGGATCAGATCGCTGGGGGTGCTGCTCACCAGCTGGGGGCTACCCCGCCGGGGCTGGCTGAGGGGGTTGGCGGCCAGTCCGTGGAGGCGGATCTGGACGGCGGCGCCGGGATCCTTCACCGCTTCACCCCAGGGGCGGGCCGCATAGACCGTCAGGCGGTGACTGCCCGGCCTGAGGGGATCCATGGTCAGGCTCAGCCGGTTGTCCTTAGTAAGGGGCGTCCTGGCGACGTCGGGGCCGAGGCGCAGGGGCTCCTGGTCATCGAGCTGCACCACCAGGTGGGCGCCTAGACCCAGGGAGCCGGCATCGGCCAATGGCCAGTCATCGACGGCCAGCACCAGCGTCCAGGGGGCCACTGGGAGCACGGAGTCGTCGGCTGGGGCCAGGATCCGCAGCCGGGGCTGATGCTCCGCCAGGCGAAGGCGCAAGGCTTGGCTGCCCTTGGGTGGGGGCACCTCCCGCAGGCGTCCGGACGTGGCCGGACTGGTGCTGGTGATCTGGGGCTCCTGGGGACGGGGCCGCAGGCTCCAGCCTCCGCTCAGCAGCACGACCAGGCAGAGCAGCACCGCCCCCAGGCCTCGAAGCCCCGCCGCCAGCATGCGCATCGCTCCTGATCGATGTCGGCCCCAGGCTCAGGTGCCAGGAACCATGGGGACAGTTTGCCCAGCGGGCCTCGGATCCGTAAAAAATGATGCTGAATGTATCCCCAAATCCGTCGGGAATTGGATAAAGAAAGTGCGGCATCGCGCTGCCGATGAGTGATAGGGAGCTTGGGCCAGAGCCCTGTTCCAGACAGGGGTAGCGCCGGATTGAACCTTTGTTACTTACCCCCCAGGGGGCTTGAAACTCACCCTTATACTTCCGCCAGCGGTCCCCTCATCGGGGCCCCAGCTCCAGTGGTGGCAGCGGCTTTCGGTCTTTTCCGAAGCCACTCCGCTCTGGCGCCCATGGTTCCAAGGGCCTCGGCCCGCAGAACCGTGAGGCCCACCGGCCTGGCCTTTCGGCCCGGTCCGGAGGGGTGGACCTCCACCTCGACTCCGTCCCTCGAGGAACGTCTCGATGACCATCAGCCCACCAGAGCGTGGGAAAACGGCGAAGGCCCAGGTCGACCAGGTGAACAACCCGGCCACCTTCGAACTGTTCGGCAAGCCCGGCCATTTCGACCGCACCCTCGCCAAAGGTCCCAAAACCACCACCTGGGTTTGGAACCTCCACGCCAACGCTCACGACTTCGACAGCCACACGAGCGATCTCGAAGAGGTCTCCCGGAAGATCTTCAGCGCTCACTTCGGCCACCTGGCCGTCATCTTCATCTGGCTGAGCGGCGCCTTCTACCACGGTGCCCGCTTCTCCAACTACACCGGCTGGCTGGCCGACCCCCTGCACGTCAAACCCAGTGCCCAGGTGGTCTGGCCGATCTTCGGTCAGGAAATTCTCAACGGCGATGTGGGTGCCGGCTTCCACGGCATCCAGATCACCTCAGGCCTCTTCCATGTGTGGAGAGCCTGGGGCTTCACCAGTGAGTTCCAGCTGCTCTGCACCGCCATCGGTGCCCTGGTGATGGCTGGCCTGATGCTGAATGCCGGCGTCTTCCACTATCACAAGGCAGCTCCCAAGCTCGAGTGGTTCCAGAACGTTGAGTCCATGCTCAACCACCACCTGGCTGGCCTCCTCGGCCTGGGCTCCCTCTCCTGGACCGGGCACCTGCTGCACGTGTCCCTCCCCACCACTCAGTTGATGGATGCCATCGACGCCGGCAAGCCGCTGGTGCTCGACGGCAAGACCATCGCTTCGGTGGCGGACATCCCCCTGCCCCATGAATTCCTGAACCTGGATCTGCTGACCCAGTTGTTCCCGGGATTCGGAGCGGGTCTCTCAGCCTTCTTCACCGGCAACTGGGCCGCCTACAGCGACTTCCTCACCTTCAAGGGTGGGCTGAATCCTGTCACCGGCAGCCTCTGGATGACCGACATCGCCCATCACCATCTGGCGATCGCGGTCCTGTTCATCGTCGCCGGCCATCAATACCGCACCAACTGGGGTATTGGTCACAGCATCAAGGAGATTCTGGAAGGCCAGAAGGGTGATCCCCTGCTGTTCCCGGCTCCGAAGGGTCACGATGGCCTGTTCGAGTTCATGACCACCTCCTGGCATGCCCAGTTGGCCGTGAACCTGGCGCTGCTCGGTTCGCTGAGCATCATCGTGGCGCATCACATGTACGCGATGCCGCCCTATCCCTACATCGGTATCGACTACCCAACGCAGCTGTCGATCTTCACTCATCACATGTGGATCGGCGGTTTCATCATCGTTGGCGCCGGTGCCCACGCGGCCATCGCGCTCATCCGCGATTACGACCCCGCCCAGCATGTTGACAATGTGCTGGATCGGGTGCTCAAAGCCCGTGATGCCCTGATCAGCCACCTCAACTGGGTGTGCATCTGGTTGGGCTTCCACAGCTTCGGCCTGTATATCCACAACGACACGATGCGTGCCTTGGGGCGTCCCCAGGACATGTTCAGCGACACCGCTATTCAGCTCAAGCCCGTCTTCGCTCAGTGGATTCAGGGTCTGCACGCCGCTGCAGCCGGTTCCACCGCACCGAATGCGCTGGCCGGAGTGAGCGAAGTGTTCAACGGTGCCGTCGTCGCCGTCGGCGGCAAAGTGGCTGCCGGTCCGATCCCCCTGGGAACGGCCGACTTCATGGTCCACCACATCCACGCCTTCACGATCCACGTCACCGTGCTGATCCTGCTGAAGGGTGTCCTCTACAGCCGCAGTTCCAGGCTTATCCCCGACAAGGCGAACCTGGGCTTCCGCTTCCCCTGCGACGGCCCCGGCCGTGGCGGTACCTGCCAGGTGTCGGCTTGGGACCACGTGTTCCTCGGCCTCTTCTGGATGTACAACTCCCTGTCCATCGTGATCTTCCACTTCAGCTGGAAGATGCAGAGCGATGTCTGGGGAACAGTGAATGCTGACGGCAGCGTCCAGCACATCACGAACGGGAATTTCGCGCAGAGCGCCATCACCATCAATGGCTGGCTGCGTGATTTCCTCTGGGCTCAGGCCGCACAGGTGATCAACAGCTACGGCTCGTCCTCCAGTGCTTACGGCCTGATGTTCCTCGGCGCCCACTTCGTCTGGGCCTTCAGCCTGATGTTCCTCTTCAGTGGCCGCGGTTACTGGCAGGAGCTCATCGAGTCCATTGTCTGGGCTCACAACAAGCTGAAGGTGGCACCCGCCATCCAGCCCCGTGCGCTGAGCATCACCCAGGGCCGTGCCGTAGGCGTTGCCCACTATCTGCTGGGAGGTATCGCTACCACCTGGTCCTTCTTCCTGGCCCGACTCGTCGCGGTCGGCTGACCTCACACCTGACCTTTCCCAATGGCAACGAAATTTCCTTCGTTCAGCCAGGGTCTGGCACAGGACCCGACAACCCGCCGTATCTGGTACGGCATCGCCACGGCTCACGACTTCGAGAGCCACGACGGAATGACGGAGGAGAAGCTTTACCAAAAGCTCTTCTCCACCCACTTCGGTCATCTGGCGATCATCGGCCTCTGGGTTTCGGGCAACCTGTTCCATATCGCCTGGCAGGGCAACTTCGAACAGTGGGTCGCCGATCCACTGCACGTCCGCCCCATCGCTCACGCGATCTGGGATCCGCACTTCGGCCAGGGGGCCATCACCGCCTTCACCCAGGCTGGTGCCACCTCTCCGGTCAACATTGCGTATTCCGGTCTGTACCACTGGTGGTACACCATCGGCATGAAGACCAACGCCGAGCTGTATCAGGGTTCCATCTTCATGATGATCCTGTCAGCCTGGGCGCTGTTCGCCGGTTGGCTCCACCTTCAGCCCAGGTTCCGGCCTTCCCTGGCTTGGTTCAAGAACGCTGAATCACGCCTCAACCACCACCTCGCCGTTCTCTTCGGCTTCAGCTCCATCGCCTGGACCGGTCACCTGGTTCACGTGGCAATTCCTGAAGCCCGTGGTCAGCACGTTGGTTGGGACAACTTCCTGAATGTGCTGCCTCACCCAGCCGGTCTGGCTCCGTTCTTCACCGGCAACTGGGGCGTTTACGCCGAGAATCCCGACACCCTCAATCAGGTGTTCGGCACCTCAGAGGGCTCCGGTACAGCGATCCTCACCTTCCTGGGCGGTTTCCACCCCCAGACCGAGGCGCTCTGGCTGACCGACATCGCCCACCACCACCTGGCGATCGGCGTGATCTTCGTGATCGCCGGCCACATGTACCGGACGAATTTCGGGATCGGTCACTCGATCCGCGAAATCCTTGAGGCCCACAATCCCCCCAAGGGCACCCCTTTCGGCGGTGCTCTCGGTGCAGGTCACAAGGGTCTCTACGACACCGTCAACAACTCCCTTCACTTCCAGCTGGGTCTGGCCCTGGCCAGTCTCGGGGTGATCACGAGTCTGGTGGCGCAACACATGTACGCCATGCCGTCCTATGCGTTCATCGCGAAGGACTACACGACACAGGCTGCCCTTTACACCCACCACCAGTACATCGCCATCTTCCTGATGTGCGGTGCCTTCGCCCACGGTGCGATCTTCTTCATCCGTGACTACGACCCCGAAGCCAACAAGGACAACGTCCTGGCCCGGATGCTCGAGCACAAGGAAGCGATCATCAGCCACCTGAGCTGGGTCTCCCTCTTCCTCGGTTTCCACACCCTTGGTCTCTACGTCCACAACGATGTGGTCGTGGCCTTCGGTACTCCCGAGAAGCAGATCCTGGTGGAGCCGGTCTTCGCCCAGTTCGTGCAGGCCGCGAGCGGCAAGGCCATCTACGGCTTCGACGTGCTGCTCTCCAACCCGGCCAGTGCCGCCAGCCTGGCTTCGGCCAACATCCCTGGCGATCACTTCTGGTTGGATGCCATCAACGGCAGCACCGATGTGTTCCTGCAGATCGGCCCTGGGGACTTCCTGGTCCACCACGCCATCGCCCTCGGACTGCACACCACCACCTTGATCCTGGTGAAGGGTGCCCTGGATGCCCGGGGTTCCAAGCTGATGCCCGACAAGAAGGACTTTGGCTATTCCTTCCCCTGCGACGGCCCCGGCCGTGGTGGCACCTGCGACATCTCGGCCTGGGACGCCTTCTACCTGTCGGTCTTCTGGGCTCTGAACACCGTGGGTTGGGTCACCTTCTACTGGCACTGGAAGCACCTCGCCATCTGGCAGGGCAACGTGGCCCAGTTCAACGAATCCAGCACCTATCTGATGGGCTGGTTCCGTGACTACCTCTGGCTGAACAGCTCCCAGCTGATCAACGGGTACAACCCGTTCGGCTCGAACAACCTGGCCGTCTGGGCCTGGATGTTCCTCTTCGGTCACCTGGTCTGGGCCACCGGTTTCATGTTCCTCATCTCCTGGCGCGGTTACTGGCAGGAGCTGATTGAAACCATCGTCTGGGCACACCAGCGCACCCCGCTCGCCAACCTGGTTGGCTGGCGCGACAAGCCCGTGGCTCTGTCGATCGTGCAGGCCCGTGTGGTTGGTCTGGCTCACTTCACCGTGGGCTACATCCTCACCTACGGGGCTTTCCTGATCGCTTCCACCTCAGGCAAGTTCGGCTGATCGCAGCCGATCAGCCACCCCGAGGGACGCACCTCCAATAACCAACCCCCGGAGTTTCTCCGGGGGTTTTTTTATGGCTCCTTTTTCCTGGGCCACCAGTGGCGGCCCTCCAGCAGTTTCACCTCCAGGTACACCACTGGGACCACGAACAACGTCAGGCCGGTGGACACCAGCAGCCCGAAGAACACGACCGTGCCGATGCTGATGCGGCTGGCGGCACCAGCGCCGGTGGCCAGCAGCAGGGGCAGGAAACCGGCGAGCGAGGAGAGTGCCGTGAGCAGAATGGGCCGCAGGCGGCTGATGGCCGCTTCTTCCACCGCCTCACGCAGGCCCTGGCCTTCCTTCAGTCGCTGGTTGGCGAATTCAACGATGAGGATGCCGTTCTTGGCGGCCAGGCTCACCAGGACGAGCATGCCCACCTGGGCATAGATGTCCAGGAAGAGCCCTCGTCCAGCCAGGCCGAGCAGGGCGCCGAGCAGGGCCAGGGGCACCGTGACCAGGATGATCAGTGGGTCGAGAAAGCTCTCGTAGAGGCCGGCCAGCACCAGGAATACCACCGCCATCCCCAGGGCGAACAGTTGCCAGGTGCGTCCCCCCGCCTGGCGTTCCTCCTTGGCCAGGCCCACCCACTCCAGGGCGATCACGGGATTGGCCAGTTCTTGCTTCACCTCCTCCAGCTTCTGGATTGCCTGACCTGTGCTCAGTCCTGCTTTGGGCAGGGCCTGCACGGTGATCGAGCGTGCCAGCCGGCTGTGGTTGATCACCGTCGGGCCGCTGCCCTGCTCCAGCGACACCAGCTCACGCAGGGGAACCAGGTTTCCTTCTCGGCTGCGCACCTCAAGGGCCAGCACGTCCTCGGACGTGCGCCGGAAGGCCCCATCCAGTTGCACGATCACCCGCCTGACCCGCTCACCTTCGAAGGTGTCGTTGACATAGCTGCTGCCGAAGCTGGCACCCAGGGTCCTCACCACCGTGTCGAGGTCCACCCCCAGCGACGCCATGCGCAGTCGATCGGGCTCCAGGCGCAGTTGCGGTGAATCGGCACTGAAGCGTGTGCTCACCCGCTGGAAGTCGCCCGTGGCGTTCGCGGCGGCGATGAACTCGCGGGTGATTCGCTCGAATTCGCTCAGGCTGAGACGCCCGCCGCTGAGATCCAGCAGCTCCAGTTCCAGTCCTCCTTCACTGCTGAAGCCCCTCACCACTGGCGGCACGCTCACCAGCACCGTTGCATCGCTGATGGAGCTGCGCAGTCGTTTGGAGAGCCGCTCGGCCACCGCTTCACTGCTGTCCTCGGCCCGGGAGCCACGCTCCTTCAGCGGCTTCAGGCGCAGAAAGAAGATGCCCCGGTTCGGAGCACTGTCGCCGAAGGAGCGGCCGGAGTAGAAGTTGCCGACCCGTACCAGGGGCTCGTTCGTCACCTGCTGCCGCACCTGCTCCATCACCGCTTCGGTGCGCTGGATCGATGCCCCACCAGGCAGGACCACCACCCCGCGGATCTGACTGTCGTCTTCCTGGGGAATGAAGGCCGTCGGCAGTTGCCCCAGACCCCAGCCCGCCAGGATCAGGCCGCCCAGCAGCCCGAGGAGGATGCGACGCCGCCAGCGAAAACTGCGATCCAGGGCCCGGCCGTACTGTTCTCCGAGTCGGTGCATCCAGCGCTGGGGCCGATCCAGGAATCGGCGCAGCCAGTGTGGTTCCTTCCAGCCGTGCTGCAGCAGCCAGCTGGAGGCCACAGGCGTGAAGGTGAGGGCATTGATGGTGGAGAACAGGATCGTGGCGCTGATCGTGATCGCGATCGGCAGGTAGAGGCGGCCCACACTGCCGGGCATCGCCAGCACCGGCAGGAAGACCACCACCAGCACCAGGGAGGTGGCGATCACGGCGCCAGCCAGCTCCTGCATGGCGTTGCGGGCGGCCTGCCAGGGTGGTTCTCCCGCCTCGAGGCGGCGGCTGATGTCTTCGCACACCACGATGGCGTCATCCACCACCAGGCCTGTGGCAAGCACCATGCCGAACAGGCTGAGGGTGTTGATCGAACTGCCGGTGAGACGCAGGATCGTGAAGCTGCCCAAAAGGGCCACGGGCACCGCCACGGCTGTGATGGCCGCCAGGCGGCTGTTACCCAGCGCCAGCAGCAGCACCAGCAGCACCAGCAGCACGGCATCACGCAGGCTGCTCCAGGTGAGCTGGATGCTCTCGCGCACGCTGTCAGCCACATCAACGATGCGCTGCAGCTCCACCCCCGGCGGGAAGTCGGGCTCCAACCGGCTCAGCGCTGCGTTGACCGCCTCGCTTACCTCAAGGGCGTTGCTGCCGTCTCGCTGGAAGATCTGCACCGCCAGGGTGGGTTCCCCGCCCAGGTTCATGGCGGTGCTCTCGAAGCTTTCCGGATCGAGCGCGACCCTCCCTACGTCCTTGAGCTGCACCACGCCGCCATTGCTGGCCCGGCTCACCACCAGGTCCTCCAGTTCGCGGGGGGTGCGCAGCCGCCCCTCCATCTCGAGGGGCAGGGTGATCTCCTGACCGGCTGGGCTGGGGGCATCGCCCACCTGGCCCAGGGCGGCGAGAACGTTCTGCTCTTCCAGCGCGGCCTCGATGTCGGTGATGGTGAGGTTGCGCTGTTCCAGGGCCACAGGATCCAGCCAGACCCGGAACGCCAGTTCACTGCCGCCGGCGATGGCCACGTTGCCGACCCCGGGCACCCGCTGCAGCTCATCCCTGAGGCGCTGGTCCAGCCAGCCGCTGAGGAAGGCGTTGTCGTACAGCCCCTTCGGTGTGCTGAAGCTGATCACCATCAGCAGGTCGTCGGAGCTGCGGCGCACCTGCACTCCCAGGCGGGCCACCTCGGGCGGCAGTCGGCGGTTCACCAGAACGGCTTCGTTCTGGGCATTGATCTGGTTGAGCTCGGGATTGCCCCCCTCGAAGGTGAGGGTGATCGAGCTGCCGTTGGCGGCACTGGTGGAGCGGATGCTCTCCAGCCGATCCAGCCCGTTCAGCTGCCGTTCCAGTGGAGTGGTCACCCCCTGCTCCACCGCCAGGGCTCCGCCCCCTGGATAGGTGGCGCGAACGTTCACCCGCACCGGTGCGATCGGGGGCAGGCTTTCCACCTGCAGGCCCGGCAGGCTGAGCAGGCCGGCCATCACGATCAGCAGGCTCACCACCAGGGTGAGTACCGGTCGGCGCAGGAAAGGATCGGAGACCGACATCGAAACGTCTGCTCGGGGCACGCCCGAGGAGTCTGCCCGTCATGCCACTGGCACTGGAGGCCCCTGGACCGATCAGGTGGATTCCGGCCAAAAAAAAGCCCCGCAGTAGCGGGGCCTGGCAAACCCGACGGGTTCGCTTGCCGGGTTGTGAGGTGAGAGCGTTTAAAGCGTGCGGCTCAGCCGACACTCCAGACGCCACCGGCGATGTCGACCAGGGGGGAGACCAGGGCGGTGCCCGCCAGGAACCAGGCGAAGGCGGCGCCACCGCAGCCACCCAGCCAGAAACCGCTGGCGAACTCGGCCCATCCGGCCTTGGTGAAGAGATCGGCGGGGGGATTGTCGATCGTGACGTCCGGGGGTTGCACGTTGGGGCCGTTCCCCGCGGTGCCGTAGATCGACAGGCAGACCGTGAGGATCGACACCAGGCCGATCGTGGCCAGCAGGCCAGCGGTGGTGGCGTACTCCGTGAGCCGCAGGGGCCCGGTGATGGCGAAGGGTCCGTAGAGGAAGAACCCGTGGGCCATTCCCACTTCCAGACCGCGGCGGTTGGGGGAAAGTGCCGGTCGGTAGGCAGGCAGAGCGTTCAGGAACGCCTTCGTGAAGTAGCTGCTGTTAACGGGGGTGGCCAGATTGCCGACGGTGGGGTCGGCCACGGGGTGCACGGTCATGAACGGGCTCGTGGTGGGAACGAAAGGCAGAGAAACGGGCGAGGCGCTCAGTCGGTCGCTTCGATCACGTTGAACAGCAGGGCCATGGCCACGGCAGGGCCGAGGATCCCCACCAAGGGCACGAACATCGAGGGCAGCCAGGCGGCGGCGAATTCTCCAGTCATGGCGCGGGCCAATACAGCAACCGCCGGTACTGTAAAGATCACTGCAGGGCAGGCCTTGTCGGCCTGCCGTTGCGACATAAAAGTTCAATCCGATGCAGCAGGCCCTTCCCGCCGCCGTGGCTCTCCTGCTGATGTTCTGGCTGCTGCGCCGCCGCACAGATCCCTTGCCAGGCAGTGATCACGGCCGTGTCGTCGCCGCCATCAACCGGGCCCAGCTTGAGCGGCTCGTTGAACCAGCCCTCCCAGCCATCCCCTCGGCAGCCCTGGCCCCGGTGGCCCCAGCCTTCCCCTGGCCGGCCGCCCATGAGTCCGGCGCACCCCTGGATCCGTGCCGGCGGCGGCAGCTGCTCGCCGAGCTCCGCACCTCTGCTGCGGGCAACCCCAGTGAGCGTCTGGCGGCCCTGGCCGCCTGCCTGGCCTGGGGTGATCCGGCCTGCCTGCCCCTGCTCAGGAGGGCTCGCTTCGATCCCGACCCCCGCGTGGCGGTCATGGCCGCCGAAGGGATCGCGGCGTTCCGGGGGCGGCCGGCGGCGGTGGCGCCTCAGCCCGCCAGGCTGCCGCGCAACGTGGCCCGCACTCGGTAGATCGGGCGGCCCTGGCTTTCGTGATACGTACGCATCTGCAGTTCCGCCAGAAGCCCGAAGCAGAACAGCTGGATGCCGGCCACGATCGCCAGTACCGCCACCATCAGCAGGGGGCGGGCCCCCACATCGGCGTTGAAGATAATCTTCTCGCCGAGCAGCATCAGACCCAGCACCAGGCCGATCGCCAGGCAGGCCAGGCCACCGAACCCGAACACATGCATGGGCCGGGTGAGGAAGCGTTTCATGAACCAGACCGTCAGCAGGTCCATCAGCACCCTGAAGGTGCGATCGATGCCGTACTTGCTCTCGCCGAAACGCCGGGCGTGGTGATTCACCTTCACCTCTGTGATTCGCGCCCCCTCGATGAAGGCCAGGGCTGGCAGGAAACGGTGCAGTTCGCCGTAGAGGTTCATGTCCGCCACCACTTCCCGGCGGTAGGCCTTGAGGGAGCAGCCGTAATCGTGCAGGCGCACACCGGTGACCCGGGCGATCAGGCGGTTGGCGATCTTGGAGGGGAGCAGGCGCTTCAGTGCAGCATCCTGCCGCTGGTGACGCCAGCCGCTCACCAGGTCGTAGCCCTCCTCAAGCCTGTCCAGCAGCAGGGGAATGTCGGCTGGATCGTTCTGCAGGTCGCCATCGAGGGTGACGATCACGGCCCCGTGGCTGGCATCGAAGCCGGCGGCCATCGCCGCGGTCTGGCCGTAGTTCCGTCGCAGCAGCACCGCCACCAGTTCAGGGGTCGCCGCGGCGAGGTCCTCCAGCCGGGCCGCGGTCCCGTCGCTGGAGCCGTCATCGACCAGCACCAGCTCGAAGTGGCGGCCCAGGGGCCTGAGGCTGGCGAGCAGTTGCTCCACCAGCGGGCCGAGGCTGTCCTCCTCGTTGAACAGGGGAATCACGACCGAGAGCTCGGGGCCGTGCGTCGCGGTCATGACGGCGGGGCTGTATCGGAGTGCAACCTACGGGAGCCCGGGGTCAAGGCAGGGTGGTGCCGTCATGGCAGCGCATCACCCGCCCGGCTCCGCGCAGTTCGCTGCGGTAGTGGCACGACACGGGATGGTCGGACTCGGGGCTCAGTTGGTCGATGCCAAGGCCATCGCGGCCATGGTCCTTGCCGGAGCTGTGCAGGTAGCACCCGCCGCCCAGGTAGAGCCCCACATGGCTGCAGCGCTGGGGGCGGCCGAAGAAGATCAGATCCCCTGGCCGCAGCAGCGCGAAAACCCCCGGGCGGACAGCCACCGGCTGACAGAAGCGCTCCTGCTGGTAGGCGTCCCGGGGGATCCAGATCCCAGCGCTGGCGAAGGCACTCTGGACGAAGCCCGAGCAGTCGAAGTCGGGGCCGAGGGTGCCGCCCCAGAGGTAATGGTTGGGCTGCTGCAGGGCGCGCTCGGCGAAGGCCAGCACGTCCGGCAGGCTGGCGGTGATGCGCCCCGGCCCCAGGGCTCGCGGCCGGCTGGGTGGGGCGGGGATGGCCCGCTCCAGCAGGTCACTGATCTCGATCCAGCAGGGGTAGCCATCCTCCAGCAGCCGGGCCCGCAGCCGGGTTCCCTCGACCGGGCCGAGCAGCTGCAGCCTGCGGCCGCAGCGGGCCTGGGTGGCCAGCCCCTGGCCGGTGGAGCGGGCGTGGCCGTCGATGTCGTCGTTCAGCCGCCAGCAGCGGCCCGCCTTCAACTCATCGTCGTTCACCCCGGTTCCTACGCTCTCCATGGCAGATGGCGGTACCGATGGCGTTCTACAGCCCCGATGCGGCGATGGGAGCGATCCTCGAAGACCACCTCCAGGCCCTGGAGCTCCAGGGCCGCCCCGGTCTCACCTCCCAGGTCTCGATCACCTGGTTGCGCTATCCGGGCAGCCTGATCGGTGCGGCTGAGGGCCGTGAGTCGTCGAGGCCCTGGCTGGAGTCCGTGGTGGGGGCCGCCTGGGCCGGCTCCAAGGCCCGCTATCCCGCCAGCGTGGTCAAGCTCTTCTATCTGGCGGCCACCGAAGCCTGGCTCCAGCGCCAGTTGCTCGAAGACGGCGCCGAGCTGCGCCGGGCCATGGCGGACATGATCCGCGACTCCAGCAATGACGCCACCGCCGTCCTGGTGGATTGGCTCACGGGCACCACCAGCGGTCCCGAGCTGCCGGAGCGACCGCTTCGGGCCTGGATCGAGGGCCGCCAACTGGTGAACCAGTGGTATGCCGCCCTGCACTGGAGCGAGTTCAAGGGCTGCAACGTCTGCCAGAAAACCTGGGGGGACGGTCCCTACGGACGGGAGCGGCAGTTCTACGGATCGGACCTGGAGAACCGCAACCGGCTCAGCACTGATGCCACCGCCCGGCTCTTGCACATGATCATGGCGGGGGCCCTGGTGTCCCCCCCCGCCTGCGCCCGCATGCGGGAGCTCCTGAGCCGCTCCCTCGATCCCGGGCTGCGGGCTGCGGATCCTGAGAACCAGGTGGATGGTTTCATCGGAGGCGGCCTGCCCGAAGCTGCTCGGCTGTGGAGCAAGGCCGGCTGGATGAGCCAGGCCCGCCATGACGCGGCCTATGTGGAGATCGAGGGTCGCCCGCCCTTCCTGCTGGTGATCTTCAGCGAAGGGGCCGAGCGAGCCGCCGATGATCAGCTCCTGCCTGAGCTGAGCCGGCTGCTCAGTGAGGCCTGTGCCCCGAGCTGAAC
The DNA here is from genome assembly GCA_943369245.1 of Synechococcus sp. UW140. GTDB lineage: Bacteria > Cyanobacteriota > Cyanobacteriia > PCC-6307 > Cyanobiaceae > Regnicoccus_A. Next base: position 56,943 of record CALRMN020000011.1, read on the forward strand.
CCCCGTGGACTGAATGCCTGTGCAGGCCGATGTCCGGGGGCCAGGCTGCTGGCCGAAGCTTGTTGGAACGGAGAGGGAGGGATTCGAACCCTCGACAGAAGTTGCCTCCTGTAACTCCTTAGCAGGGAGCCGCTTTCAACCACTCAGCCACCTCTCCAGGGGCTGAAAGAGCTTATCAGCGATCGCGCGCGGCTTCGCCAAGGCGGAGACGGGGCAGGCGGTGCTTGAAGCCGCAGAGAATTTCCCAGGGGATGGTGCCACTGGCCTGGGCCCAGTCCTGGGGGGTGATGCGCTCGCCTCCATCGTCGCCCAGCAGGGTGACCACTGAGCCGACCTCCAGCTGGGGAGCTTCGGTGGCATCGATCAGCAGCTGATCCATGGTGATCGCCCCCACCTGGGCCAGCCGGCGCCCGGCGAAGAGCACCTCGAGTTGGTTGCTGAGCAGCCTGGGCACCCCATCGGCATAGCCGATGGTGACCACCGCCAGCCGACTCGGACGCCGGGTGGTGTAGCGGTGGCCGTAGCTCACCCCCACCCCGGCCGGCACCTCGCGGATCAGGCACACCCTTGCCCGCACGCTCATGGCGGGCTGCAGCGGCACCGCGTGGCTCAGGTGCTCGGCGGGGGCGTGGCCATAGAGCGCCAGGCCCACACGCACCAGGTCGTAATGGAGCTGGCGGCAGCGCAGGGTGCCGGCGGAATTGGCCAGATGGCGAACCCCGGTGGCCAGTCCCAGATCACCGGCGCCGCGCAGCACGCTCTCGAAGCGTTGCTGCTGGAGGGCGGTCAGACCGCCCCCTCCCGGGTCGGGAGCGTCGGCGTCGGCCAGGTGGGAGTAGACCCCCGCCAGCCGCACCGCATCCAGCCCCGGGAGGGCCTGCAGCAGCCTCACCCCATCGCCCCAGTCGGCCCCGAGCCGGCCCATGCCGGTGTCGAGCTTGAGGTGCAGGGCCATGGAGCGGCCGCTGCCACTGGCCAGGTTCTGGCAGAGCAGGGCCTCACGCATGCCGCTGATGGTGGGCATGAGCTCCCACTCCAGGCAGCTGCGCAGTTCCTCGGGGTGGATCAGATTGCCCATCACCAGCACCGGTGCCTCAAGGCCCGCCTGGCGCAACTCGATGCCTTCCTGCAGGGTCGCCACCCCCAGGGAGGTGGCACCGCCAGCCATGGCCGCGCGAGCCACAGGGGCGGCGCCATGGCCATAGCCATCGGCTTTGACCACAGCCATCAGCGACGAGTCAGGAGCCAGCCACCGGACCAGGGCCCTGGCGTTGTGCTCGATCGCTGTCTCATCGACCTCCACCCAGGCCCTCTGCCGCGGATGCAGCCCGGGGGTGACGAACCGCTGGGGATCCTCAACTGGCAGTCGTTGGCTGGGCTGGAGCATCGTTGCCATCTCAGACGGGCATCCCAGCAGAGTCAATCTGATGTGAACCGTAAGTCCAATCTCGTGCCTGATGGCTCAGACCCACTAGCATGGCGGCCATCTGGGGATCTGGCACCCCTTCCGTGGACCATGCGCCGTGAGCCAGGTTCTGGTCCTGAATGCGTCCTATGAGCCTCTGAACATCACCAGCTGGCGTCGGGCCACGGTGATGCTGCTCAAGGGCAAAGCCGAAGGTCTTGAGCACGACCTGAAGCATCCCATCCGTGGCGAGATGCTGCTGCCGTCGGTGATCCGTCTGCGCCAGTTCGTGCGGGTGCCCTTCAAGCAACTGCCGCTGACCCGCCGAAATGTCTTCCAGCGTGATGGCCACAGCTGTCAGTACTGTGGCTACCAGGGTGAACAGCTCTCGATCGACCATGTGATCCCCCGCAGCCGTGGTGGGACGGACACCTGGGAGAACGTCACCACCGCCTGCCTGCGCTGCAATGTGCGCAAGGGGAGCCGCACGCCCCGTGAAGCGGCCATGCCCCTGGCCCGGGTGCCGCGGAGGCCAGTGAGCACTCTCTATTTCGAGGCCACCCGCCACATCCGCTCCGGCCGCCAGGAATGGGCCAAGTACGTCATCGGAGCCTGAGACACGTCCTCGGGGGTGTTGCAGCAACGGGCCTCAATCCGTGCCTGCGCCTTCTGCCACCAGCTGTTCCAGACGGGTCTTCTGTTCCGCTGCCACGCAGGCGCCGATCACCTCGTTCAGCTGGCCCTGCAGCACCGGTTCCAGGGCGAAGTTGCGCCCCAGCCGGTGGTCGGTGACCCGGTTGTCCTTGGCGTTGTAGGTGCGGATCTTTTCACTGCGCTCGCCGCTGCCCACCTGGGCTCGGCGGGCAGAACTCTCGGCGGCGGCCGCCTCTGCCAGCTCCCGCTCCAGCAGCTTGGCCCGCAGGATCTCCAATGCCCGTTCACGGTTCTGGAGCTGCGAGCGTTCCTGGGTGCAGAACACTCGGATGCCCGTCGGCTTGTGCAGCAGATCCACGGCCGTCTCCACCTTGTTGACGTTCTGGCCGCCCGCGCCTCCGGAGCGGGCCGTGCTGATGTCGAGATCAGCGGGATCGAGCTGGACCTCCACCGGATCGGCCTCGGGCATCACCGCCACTGTCGCTGTGGAGGTGTGCACCCGCCCCTGGGACTCTGTGGCTGGCACCCGCTGGACCCGGTGCACCCCCGCTTCGTACTTGAGCTGGCTGTAGACGCCGTCGCCGCGGATGGCCAGGATCAGCTCCTTGAAACCGCCCAGGTCGGATTCCGAGGCACTGAGTGGCTGCACGCTCCAGCCCATGGTCTGTGCGAACCGCTCGTACATCCGGGCCAGATCGCCCGCCCACAGAGCCGCTTCATCACCCCCTGTGCCGGCGCGGATCTCCAGCATCACGCTGCGCTCATCGCGGGGATCACTGGGGAGCAGGGCGAGGGTGAGCTGATGCTCGAGGCCGTCGAGCTGGCTTCCCAGCTCCCTGAGTTCCTCCTGGATCAGGGCCTCCATCTCGGGCTCCCCCTTGCTTTGGCGCGCCAGTTGCTGAGCATCCTTCTGTTGCCGCTGCAGGCTCTGCCAGTGAGTGAGGCCCGTGGCCAGCGGCTCAAGCCGGGCTCGTTCCTTGGAGAGGCGGCGCAATTCAGAAGGGTCGGCCGCCACGGCGGGGTCGGCCAGCTGACGTTCGAGCGCGTGGAAGGTGCGATCGGCGGCCTCGAGTCGCTCACGCAGCAGGGAAGGATCCATGGGGGCGGTTGAGCAGACAGCACAAAGCCGGACACCCACGGGCGTCCGGCCTCCAGAACACACATGAAGGGGTCAGCCCTGGGGCTCGACCTCGGGTTTGGTCTCTGCCCCCCCGGATTTTGCGCTGTCGGTGCTGCCCATGCCGTACTTGCGCATGAACCGGTCCACACGCCCCTCGGTGTCGAGGATCTTCTGGGTACCGGTGTAGAAGGGGTGGTTGCCACTCCACACGTCGACGTGCAGCTCGGGTTGGGTGGAGCCGGTGGTCATCACCACCTCTCCATTGCAGATGACCTTGGCATCGGGATACCAGGTGGGATGGATGTCGGCCTTGGGCATGGCTGGAATGGGCTGAATACGGAAGGGAGGGATCAGCGCTTGGAGAACTGGGGCGCTTTACGGGCTTTCTTCAGGCCGTACTTGCGTCGTTCCTTGGCCCGGGGATCACGGCTGAGGTGCCCTTCGGTCTTGAGCGGCTTGCGGTTGTCAGGCGAGAGCTCACAGAGGGCGCGGGCAGCACCCTGTTTGATGGCATCGGCCTGACCATTGAGACCTCCGCCCTTGACGTTGACCAGCAGGTCGTACTCAGCGGAGAGGCCCAGGGTGTCCAGGGGCGCTTTCACGGCGCTCAGGTAACTGGGGTTGTAGTTGAGGTAGTTGTCGCCGGGGCGGCCGTTGATGGTGATGGACCCGGTGCCTGGGACGACACGCACGCGGGCAACGGCCGTTTTGCGGCGGCCCGTTCCCCAGTAGACGACGCGGTTGGAAGCGGTGCTCATTGTGCGGAGGTGGAAGGATCGAGAGCCAGGATCTGGGGCTGCTGGGCGGCGTGGGGATGCTCGGCGCCCTTGTACACCTTCAGCTTGCGGAACAACTGACGACCGAGGGCATTGTGGGGAAGCATGCCCTTGATGGCCTTTTCGACGATCCGCTCGGGCAGGCGAGCCTGCAGGGCCTCGAAGGTTTCGGTCTTCATGCCGCCCGGACGGCCGGAATGACGCCGGTAGATCTTCTGGCTCGCCTTGTTGCCGCTGATGCGGATCTTCTCGGCGTTGATGATGACCACGAAGTCACCGGTGTCCAGGTGGGGAGTGAAGGTGGGCTTGTTCTTGCCACGCAGCACACTGGCCACTTCGCTGGCCAGACGGCCGAGGGTCTGATTCTCAGCGTCCACCAGAAACCACTGGCGGTCGAGGGAATCGAGAGAGGGAACGGAGGTCTTGTTCATCGCACCGGCGGGCCGGATCGGAGTAAGGCACCATCCGGAGGGATGGGGCTGGACATGGAGCGGAACGGCCGCATCGATGGGGGGATCCCAACGGAACGACGCGGAATTCCTGAGCCTAACCTTTGGCCCATCGGCCCGTCTCCGGGACTCCGCTGGATGGATGATCCAGCGGCGAGCACGCCATGAGGCTGTTAGACAGCGCGGGCGGGCTCAGGGAAGGAAGCTCCGGCGGGTCCTGGCATTCCAGCCACTGCCGCGGTTGGCCATCATACCAGGCGGACAGCGGGAAGGGCGGCGAGGGATAGCCCACCCTCAGCAGGCAAAGTCCATGGGCCGGGGCCGCCTCCTTGACCTCCGAGCGGGCCCGCTGCTGCCAGCGTCGCTCGAAGCCTGCCAGGCTCAGCTGGCCCTCTCCCACCGCCACAAGCTGACCCATGATCAGGCGCACCATTCCGTAGAGAAATCCGCTCGCCTGGATCTCGGCCACCACCAGGTCTCCGTGGCGCTCCAGGCTCACGGCCTGCACCTTGGTGCGGGCGTGGGGGCGGCGGCTGCCGGTCCGCTGGAAGGCGCTGAAATCATGGAAGCCCAGTAACCCGCGCAGGGCACTGGCCATGGCGCGTTCATCGAGGCGCTGCCGGTAGCGGTGCCAGCTCCAGGGGGAGAGAAACAGGTTGGGTTTGCGGCCGTTGTAGAGCGTGTAGCGGTAGCGGCGGTAGCTGGCGGAGAAGCAGGCGTGCCAGGTGGTGGGAACGGCGGCGGCGGCCCGCACCCGGATCGTGGGGGGCAGGCGGCCGTTAAGGGCCGCAGCCCAGCGCTGGGGGGGAATCGGCCCGCTGGCCTCGAAATGCACCACCTGGCCCGCGGCGTGGACCCCGCTGTCGGTTCGGCCTGCGGCCATGACTCTCAGGGGGCGGTGCGGTTCGAGCGTGGCCAGGGCCCGCTCCAGGGTCTCCTGCACGCTGGGCTGATGCGGCTGGCGTTGCCAGCCGCAAAACGAAGAACCCTCGTACTGCAGACAGAGGGCGATCCGCTGGACCGGTCTCTGACTGCTGAACGAGGGCAAGGTGGCGTCGACGTGGGTCGTCAGACCAGCTCGATGATGGCCATCTCGGCATTGTCACCCCGGCGGGGGACGGTGCGGATGATGCGGGTGTAACCCCCATTGCGCTCGCCGTAGCGTTCCTGGGCCTTGTCGAACAGGGAGTGCACCAGCTGCTTGTCGAAGATGTAGCCGATGGCCCGACGGCGGGCTGCCAGGCTGCCGTCCTTGGCCAGGGTGATCATCCGCTCGGCCTCATTACGCAGGGCCTTGGCGCGTGTCTTGGTAGTGGTGACGCGGCCCTCGCGGATCAACTGGGTGGTGAGTCCACGCAGGAGAGCCTTGCGTTGGTCGGCGGGTCGTCCGAGCAGAGGGACGCGGCACTGGTGTCGCATGGTTCCGGGGGATGGAAAAAGGAAAGGTGAGGAAACGGTGCCGCTCAGGCGGTGGTGCGGCTCTGGGGCAGGGAGATGCCGATGCGCTCCAGCGCTTCGATCACCTCATCCGCTGATTTCGAGCCGAAGTTCTTGATCTCGAGGAGATCTTCGTAACTGAAGCCCATCAGGTCGGAGACGGAGTTGACCTGGGCTCTCTTCAGGCAGTTGTAGGCCCGAACAGAGAGGTTCAGCTCCTCCAATGGGATCTGGCTCTCAGCCGAGGGTTCGGGTTCCAGGCCCGGCTCTTCGACCATGGTCAGACTGGCCAGGGGCTGGAACAGCTGGATGAGCTGATTCGCGGCCTGGGCCATGGCGTCGTCTGGTGTGATCGACCCACTGGTGACGATCTCCAGACGCAGCCGTTCGCGGGCTGAACCACCTTCTCCCACGGCCGTTTCATCGACGGTGTAGTTCACCCGGCGCACGGGCATGAAGACAGCATCGATCTGGAGTAGATCGATGGCGCTGGTGTCTTCGTGATGACGGTCCACCGGCCGATAGCCGACACCCCGCTCCACATGAACCTCAAGTTCCAGGGAGTGACCTTCAGCCACGGTGGCGATCGGGCGATCGAAATCGATCACCTGTACCTGAGAAGAGAACTGAAGGTCGGCGGCGGTGACGCTGGCTGGACCGTTCACGATCAGCCGGCCGATCTCCAGATCGCGGTTGCGGCTGTTGACGACGACTTCCTTGCAGTTCAGGAGGATGTCGAGGACGTCTTCACGCACTCCCGGGATGGTGGCGTATTCGTGGTTCACCCCGGCGATGCGCACGGCGGTGATGGCACTGCCCTCCATGCCGCCCATCAGCACCCGGCGCAGGGCGTTGCCGAGGGTGATGGCCTGACCGCGGTCCAGGGGCCCGATCACGAACACACCGGTCTGGGAGCGGTCGTCGGCGATGTGATGCTCGACCCGATCGATCTGATACTGATGCACGGCCTGATGGTGGTGAAGAGGAACGCCGAGGAGCGGCAGGGAACGGATGCTCAGACCCGGCGGCGCTTGGAGCGGCGGCAACCGTTGTGGGGCAGGGGGGTGACATCGCGGATCAGGGTGATCTCGAGGCCGGCCACCTGCAGGGCCCGGATGGCGGTTTCACGGCCGGATCCCGGACCGCGCACCAGCACCTCGATCTGACGCATCCCCTGCTCCAGGGCCCGGCGGCCTGCGGCTTCAGCGGCGGTCTGGGCGGCGAAGGGGGTGCCCTTGCGAGCTCCCTTGAAGCCGCTGGCGCCGGCCGACGACCAGGAGATCACCTCACCGGCCGTGTCGGTGATCGACACGATGGTGTTGTTGAAGGTGCTCTGGATGTGTGCCACACCGTTGGGCACATTGCGCTTGGTTTTCTTCGCGCCGGTTTTCTTGGCTGGCTTCGCCATGGACGGGGGCCTGGTGGGGTAGAGGGGTGGTGGGGCTGAGCGGCGGAGATTGGCTCAGGCGGGCGGATTACTTCTTCTTGCCGGCCACGGTCTTGCGGGCGCCGCGGCGGGTGCGCGCATTGGTGCGGGTGCGTTGACCGCGGACGGGAAGACCCATGCGGTGGCGGCGGCCTCTGAGGCAACCGATGTCCTGCAGGCGCTTGAGGGCCATGCCCTCCTGACGGCGCAGGTCGCCTTCAAGGGTGAAGGTTTCTGCCGCTGCCCGCAATTTCTGGACATCACCGTCGTCGAGGTCCTTGACGCGGATGTCGGGGTTGACGCCGGCCTTGGCCAGGATCTTCTGGGCCCGGTTGAGCCCGATCCCATAGACGTACGTGAGAGAAATCTCGACCCTCTTGTCGCGAGGGATATCGACACCGGCAATCCGAGCCACGAAAAAAACGATTCAGTTGGGCAGAGGGAGCCCGGCCAGTGAGGGCAGGGCGGTGTGCGCCCCGAAGGGCACTGGTGGAAGAAGAACGCGGGGCGGGTCAGCCCTGGCGTTGCTTGTGCTTGGGGTTGGTGCAGATCACCATCACCCGGCCGTGGCGACGAATCACGCGGCACTTGTCGCACATCTTCTTGACTGAGGCACGCACCTTCATGGGCGGTGGCTCTCCATTTTGCAAACAGCTAACGTATCACAGGGGTCGACCCATCACGTCATTGATCCTGCCTGCGACCGCCTCCACGGCCCCTTCCGCCTCCACCTCCCGGATCAGGCCCAGCTGGCGGTAGAAGGCGATCAGGGGTGCCGTCTGCTCGCGGTAGACCTCCAGGCGGTTGCGGATCACCGCTTCGTTGTCGTCGTCGCGTCCTCGGCTGAGCAGCCGATGCAACAGGATGCCGTCGTCGAGCTCCAGCAGCACCACATGCTCGATCGGCTGATTCAGCTCCTCGAGCAACTCACCAAGGGCTTCGGCCTGGGCCAGGTTTCTGGGGAAGCCATCCAGCAACCAGCCGCCGTCATGGCTGAGCAGGCGTGTCTTGACGATCGCCAGCACCAGGTCATCGCTCACCAGTTCGCCCCGGGCCATCACGGCCTTGGCCTGTTCCCCCAGCTCCGTGCCTGCCTGGACTTCGGCCCGCAACAGCTCGCCGGTCGAGAGGTGGAGAAGATCGCGCTCAGCGGCCAGCAGCTGGGCCTGGGTCCCTTTGCCCGCTCCGGGGGGGCCGAGGAAGAGAAGGCGGTCGGACATGGCGGGATGGGGTGACGAGGAAGGGCGCGGCAGTGGGCTGAGAGGGGATCACTCCCGCACCATGCCCTCGTAGCGCTGGGAGATCACGTAGGTCTGGACCTGCTTGGCGGTGTCGATGGCGACGCCCACAAGGATCAGTAAGGAGGTGGCACCCAGACCCTGGAAGGTGCGCACCTGGGTGGCGCCTTCCACGGCGGAGGGGATGATGGCCACCGCTCCGAGGAAGAGACCCCCCAGCAGGGTGAGCCGGTTCTGCACCCCGCTCAGGTATTGGGCGGTGGCGGAGCCGGGCCTGACGCCGGGTATGGCCACTCCACCACGTTTGAGATTGGTGGCGATGTCGATCGGATTGATCGTGAGCGAGGCGTAGAAGAGCGAAAAACCGCAGATCAGCGCGAAGAAGATCAGGGCGTAGAGCCAGGGAGTGCTGCTGTTCGGGTTGAGGTAGCCGGCCAGTTGGATCAGCCAGGGGGCCCTGGTGATGTTGGCAATCGTCAGGGGCAGGAAGACCACCGCCGAAGCGAAGATGATCGGCATCACGCCGCCGGCGTTGAGCTTGAGCGGCAGGTAGCTCTGGCGGCTGGCGAGGCTGGCCTGTCCCACCTGGCGCTTGGCACTCACGATCGGGATGCGCCGGCTGCCCTCCTGCACGAAAATGATGCCCACGATCGTGACCAGGAAGATCAGCACCAGCACCACGATTCCGCCGATGGTGGCCCGGTCTCCGCTCTCGGCCAGCTTCACCGTGGAGCCGAGCGCCCTGGGGAGGGTGGCCACGATATTCACGAAGATCACCAGGGAGGCTCCTTGGCCGATCCCCCGCTCGGTGATCACCTCACTGATCCACATCACCACCATCGCGCCGGTGACCAGCGCCAGGGTGGTCTGGATCACGAACACGGACATGGGAATGCCTGGGAGGGCGTACTGGCGAAGGATCAGTGCAAAAACGGTGCTTTGCAGCAGGCCCCAGCCCAGGGCCACGTAGCGGGTGATCTGGGCGATCTTGCGCCGACCGGCTTCCCCTTCGTTCTTCTGGAGGTCCTCCAGCTGGGGCACGGCCGCGGTGAGCAGCTGCAGGATGATCGACGCGTTGATGAAAGGCAGGATCCCCAGGGCGAACACCCCAAGGGTGGAGATGCCACCGCCGGTGAAGATGTCCAGGAAACCGATCAGCTGGCCGCCCTGCTGGATGAACTGCTGGAAGGCCACCCGATCGATGCCAGGCACGGGGATGTAGATCCCCAGACGCACCAGCAACAGCAGGCCGAGGGTGGTGAGAACCCGATCCCTGAGTCCTTTGGACTGGATCACCTGGGTGATGATTTCCGCGGCACTGGGGTTGCGGCCCCGACTGACGAGCATGGCGAGAAAGGTCGAGGGACGGACTGGCGGGGAAGGGGCAACGACGGCAAAGCCGCCTGCGCATCCGAAGAACGGCGGCAGACGGCTGGTTACCTGGCGGATCCCTGAAGATCAGGGGTCGGGCCTTGGCCGATCAGTCGATCAGCTCGCAGGTGCCACCGGCCGCCTCGATCTTGGCGCGGGCCGAGGCGGTGAAGGCGGCCGCTTCGACGCTGAGCTTGACGCTCAGGTCACCGTTACCGAGGATCTTCAGTGGATGTTTGGGGCTGGTGACCAGGCCGGCTTCCACCAACGAGTCGAGGGTGACGGTGGTTCCGGCCTCAAGTTCGGCCAACCTGCCCACGTTCAGGACGGTGAAGTGCTTGGGGTTGACGAGCGGAAAATGCTTGAGCTTGGGAAGTCGCCGGTACAGAGGCATCTGACCGCCCTCGAAGCCGGGGCGGGTGGGACGGCCTGAGCGGGACTTCTGGCCGCGCATGCCGAAACCGCAGCTGGCGCCCTGGCCGGCGGCGATGCCACGGCCTTTGCGCAGTTTGCGGCGCCTGGCACCGGTCTGGGGGGTGAGGGTGCTGAGAGAGAGGGTCATGGGGCTCAGGAGTAAATCTGCTCGAGGGTGATGCCCCGTTCCTTGGCCGTCTCCTTGTGGGTGCGCAGAGACTGCAGCGCCTGAATGGTGGCGCGGGCATTGTTGAGGGGGGTCTTGCTGCCGAGGCGCTTGGCCAGCACATTCTTGATCCCGGCCAGCTCCAGCACCGTACGGATCGACCCGCCCGCGATCACTCCGGTACCAGGGGCCGCCGGGCGCATCAGGATGCTGGCGGCACCGTCGACACCGCGGCCATCGGTGGGGATCGAACTGGTACGGGTCAGGGGCACCTTGACCAGGTGTTTCTTGCCATCGGCTACGCCCTTGCGCACGGCACCGATCACATCACCGGCCTTGCCAACGCCCACACCGACCTGGCCGCGCTCGTTGCCGACCACGACAATGGCGCGAAAACTCATCTTCTTGCCGCCTTTGACGGTCTTGGAGACGCGGCGGATCTGGATCACCCGCTCCTGCCATTCGGAGTCGCGCTCCTGGCCGCGGCGGTTGTCGCCCCGGCGTCCACCGCCGGCGCCGCGGCGGTCACCACCGCTGCCCCCGCGGTTGCCGCCGCCCCGGCGCTCCTGCTGGCCTTCTGCCGCAGCAGGAACACCGACGGCCGCGGAGGGCACGTCGCTGGATCTGGTCTGTTCGTTGGTTTCGGTCATGGTTGGAGGCGGTTCAGAACTGAAGGCCCGCTTCCCGGGCGGCATCGGCGAGGGCCTTCACCCGGCCGTGGTACAGGTTGCCACCGCGGTCAAAGACCACCTGCTGGATGCCCTTGGCGATGGCACGGGTAGCCAGCAGCTGACCGACGGCGACGGAGGCGTCACAGCAGGCGCTGGACTCGAGGCTGGTGCGCAGATCCTTGTCGAGGGTCGACGCCGCACAGAGTGTGGTCTGGGCAGCGTCGTCGATGACCTGGGCGTAGATGTGGTTGTTGGAGCGGAACACGGCCAGCCGGGGACGCTCGGAGGTTCCGTTGAGATGGCGACGCAGACGGCGGTGACGCTTCTGGGTCTGCTGTTTTCTGGAAAGGGTGGACATGGCAGTACAGGGTGGGAACGCTCAGGCAGGCCTCATTTCTTACCGGTCTTGCCGGCCTTGCGCAGGATGCGCTCGCCCGCGTACTTGATGCCCTTGCCCTTGTAGGGCTCGGGCGGGCGGATGGCGCGGATCTTGGCGGCTTCGTTGCCGACCAGCTCCTTGTCGGCCCCGGACACCATCACCTGGGTGGTGCCTTCGACCGTGAAGCTCACGCCCTCGGGGGGATTGACCTCCACGGGGTGGCTGTAGCCGGCACTGACAACGAGCTTGCGGCCCTGGACCTGGGCGCGGTAGCCCACGCCGATGATCTCGAGCTTACGGGTGAAGCCCTGGCTGACACCCTCGACCATGTTGGCGACGAGGGTGCGGCAGAGGCCATGACGCTCCCGGGAACGGCGGCTTCCGTTGGAGGGGGTGACCAGCAAGGTGTTCTCCTGCTGGCTGACCACTACGCCATCGGGAAGGGTGCGGCTGAGCTCACCCTTGGGACCTTTGACCGTGACCGCCAGACCGGCCAAGGTGACGTTCACCTTGTCGGGAATGGGTATCGGTGCTTTACCAATGCGAGACATGGATCAACTCCCTGATCAATAGATGTAGCAAAGCACTTCACCGCCAACGCCCTGCTTGCGGGCATCACGGTCACTCATCACCCCTTTGGAGGTGGAGATGATCGCCACACCGAGGCCACCGAGGACCTTGGGGAGCTGACGGTTGTTCTTGTAGATGCGCAGGCCAGGCTTGCTCACCCGTTGCACCGAGCGGATGGTGGGCTGACGATGCTTGCCGCTGTATTTCAGCTCGAGCACGAGGAAGCGCTCGACACCTTCTCCCTCCTCGCTGATCTGGGCGATGAATCCCTCGTGCTGCAGCACCTTGGCGATGCTGTGGGAGAGGCGTGAAGCGGGCACCTTGGTGGTCTGGTGCTTCTTCTCACTCGCATTGCGAATGCGGGTGAGCATGTCGGAAATCGGGTCGTGATTGGCCATGGTTGGGATCCGAGGAGGGCTCAGTTGCTGCGGAACGGCATTCCCATCTCGCGGAGGAGGGCCCGGCCCTCTTCGTCGTTGCGGGCGCTGGTCACGATGGTGATGTCCATGCCACGGATGGCGTCGATCTTGTCGTAGGAGATCTCGGGGAAGATGATCTGCTCCCGCACCCCCAGGGTGTAGTTGCCACGCCCGTCGAAGCTCTTGGGGCTTACCCCGCGGAAGTCGCGGATGCGGGGCAGGGCCAGGTTGATCAGTCGCTCGAGGAAGGCATACATCCGATCTCCCCGAAGGGTGACGGCCACGCCGATCGGCATGCCCTGGCGAATCTTGAAGCCGGCGATGGCTTTCTTGGCGCGCGTCACCACCACCTTCTGTCCGGTGATCGTGGCCAGCTCGCTGATTGAGGCTTCAAGGGCCTTGGCGTTCTGGGCGGCTTCGCCAAGTCCCCTGTTGACGGTGACCTTCACCACCTTGGGGACTTCATGGATGTTCGAGAGGGTGAGATCCTTGAGCAACTTGGGCTGGATCGTCTCCCGATAGCGCTGTTTGAGTGACATGGCGGGGATGGGGGAATGCGCTTCTGGGCGTTGTCAGAAAGCGGACGGGGTTGCGTTCAGCGATGGGAGCGGTCGGTCCTTGCCCTCAGGCAAGAACTTCACCCGTCTTCTTGAGGCGGCGCTTCTTGGTGCCGTCGGCTTCGACGACGAGCTCCACCCGGCTGGGAACGTTGTTGGCGGTGGAGAACACCATCACGTTGGAGGCGTGGATGGATGCCTCCTCAGTGAGGATCCGGCCGGATTCACCTTCTTGGGTGGGCTTCATGTGGCGCGTGCGCAGGTTGATGCCCTGCACGACCACACGGTTCTCGTCGGGAAGGGTTCGCAGGACCTCACCGGTCTTGCCCCTGTCCTTACCGGCAATCACCTTGACGGTGTCACCCTTGCGGATGCGCATCTTGACCCGTTGAACGGGCCTGGCTTTTGGGGTGGCTGTGGCCATTTCAGATCACCTCCGGGGCGAGGGACACGATTTTGGTGAAGTTGCGCTCCCGCAGTTCCCGGGCAACGGGTCCGAACACCCGGGTGCCTTTGGGATTGTTGTCGTTGCCAAGGATCACGGCAGCGTTGTCGTCGAAGCGGATCGCGTTGCCGGTGTCGCGCCGCAGGGTGGCCCTGGTGCGCACCACCACGGCCTTGACCACATCCGACTTCTTGACACCCATGTTGGGCATGGCGTCCTTGACGGCAGCCACGATCACATCACCCACGTGGGCATAGCGACGGTTGGTACCCAGCACTCGGATGCACTGGATGCGCTTGGCTCCGCTGTTGTCAGCGACGTTGAGGAAAGTTTCCTGCTGAATCATGGTGGGATCTCCTCAGCTCGCGCCGGATGTGGTGAAAACCTCGGCCACGGCCCAGCGCTTCGTGCGGCTGAGGGGACGGGTTTCGGTGATGCGGACCCGATCACCCACGCGACAACGGTTGTCCTCGTCGTGGGCTTTGTAACGGGTGGTGCGGCTGACGGTCTTCTGGTAGATGGGATGGGGGAAGCGGTTTTCAACCGCCACCACCACCGTTTTGTCCATCTTGTCGCTGACGACGACGCCGACCCTTTCCTTGAGTGCCATGGGTGGTGTGGGGGGGATCAGGAGGCGGAGGGGGCGGAGCTCTGACGCTCCTTCTGCACCGTCAGCAGGTGGGCCAGCTTGATGCGGCTTTCCTTGAAGCGGTGGGGGTGCTCCAGGCGGCGGGTGGCCTGCTGGAAGCGCAGATCGAAGAGATCGCGGCGGCAGGCGTTGATCTGTTCGCTGATTTCGGCGTCGGTGAGCTTGCGCACCTCGGCGATGTCAGGACGGGCCATGGGTTCAGGACTCCACAGGAACGGTGGTCTCCGGTTCGACCGCGCTCTCCTGCTCGTCAAGGGCCAGGAACTTGGTCTTGATGGGGAGCTTGTACTGGGCCAGACGCATGGCCTCCTTGGCAATGGTTTCGGTGATTTCGGCACCGCCCATTTCAAAGAGAATGCGACCAGGCTTGATGACGGCCACCCAGAACTCGGGGTTGCCCTTACCGGAACCCATGCGGGTTTCGGCGGGGCGCATGGTGACGGGCTTGTCGGGGAAGATCCGGATCCAGATCTTCCCTCCCCGCTTGACGTAGCGGGTCATGGCCCGACGGCTGGCCTCAATCTGGCGGGAGGTGATCCACCCGCATTCCTGGGCCTGCAGCGCAAACTGACCGAAGGCAATGGTGTTGCCCCGGCTGGCGACGCCGCACATGCGGCCTCGCTGCTGTTTGCGGAATTTGACGCGACGTGGACTCAGCATGGTTCAGGCTTCCTGCTCACTCCTCGTTGGAGCGGTCTTCGAACTGTTGGGGCCGGCGATTGGCACGGCGCCGTGGTGCTGCCCCGACGGGGAGTTTTTCCTGTTGACCAGGAAGCACTTCACCTTTGAACACCCACACCTTGATACCCAGCACCCCGTAGGTGGTGGTGGCCACCTTGGTGGCGTAGTCGATGTCGGCGCGGAGGGTGTGCAGCGGAACCCGGCCTTCCCGGGTCCATTCGGTCCGGGCGATTTCGGCGCCGTTGAGGCGTCCGCTCACCTGGATCTTGAGGCCGAGCACACCGGCCCGTTGGGCCCGCTGCACGGTCATGCGCATGACCCGGCGGAACGCCACCCGTTTCTCCAGCTGCTGGGCGATGTATTCGGCCAGCAGGAAGGCGTCGGCGTCGACCCGCTCCACTTCCACAACGTTGATGCGCACCTGGCGGTTGCGATCACCGACGGTTTTCTGAATGCCGGCGCGCAGTTCCTCGATGCCGCTGCCCTGGCGTCCGACCAGCACACCGGGTCTGGCCGTCTTGAGCTCGACCTCCAGCTGATCGGCCTTGCGGGCGATCAGCACATCGCTGATACCGGCTGAGGCGTACTTCTTGTGAATGAAGCAGCGAATCCGGTCGTCCTCCTGGAGGAGGGTCGGATAGGTCTTGCTGGGGGCGTACCAACGGGAGCGGTGGTCCTGGGTGATCCCCAGGCGCAGGCCGGTTGGATGGATCTTGTGTCCCATCGGGCGGTGTCCTCGGGGGTCAGGCGGAAGGAGCCACAGCAATGCTGATGTGGCAGGTTTGCTTTTTGATGGCGTAGGCACGGCCCTGGGCCCGTGGCCGGAAGCGCTTCAGGGAGGGACCCATGTCGGCGCTGGCGGTGCTGATCACGAGCGAAGCTGGGTCGAGACCCATGTTGTGCTCAGCGTTGGCCACGGCGGAGCGGAGCACCTTGGTGATCGGTCCGGTTGAGCGGTAAGGCATGAATTCGAGCAGAATCAGCGCTTCGCGATAGGTGCGGCCGCGGATCTGATCGAGTACCCGGCGCACCTTGGACACGGAACCGCGGATGTAGCGGCCGTGGGCGCGGGCTTCTTGGCTGGGGGTGGTGGTGTTAGCCATGGTGATTCGCTCCTTAACGGGCACCTTTTTTATCTTTGATGTGGCCCCGGAAGGTGCGGGTGGGGGCGAATTCCCCCAGTTTGTGGCCCACCATCTGCTCGGTCACGTAGACCGGCACATGGCTTTTACCGTTGTGAACGGCAATGGTGTGGCCGATCATCATCGGCAGGATGGTGGAGGCACGTGACCAGGTCTTGATCACGGTCTTGTCACCAGCGCTGTTCTGTGCTTCGACCTTGCGCAGCAGATGGTCGGCGACGAAGGGTCCTTTTTTGAGTGAACGTCCCATAACGAATCAGGCAGACAGCATTGCGGTGTTGAGCATCAGGAATCCCGTCCGCCACGGCTCCGCTTGGAGGTGCGGCGACGCTTCCGCAGCACAAACCGATTGCTGGGCTTGTTGCGTTTGCGGGTTTTCAGGCCCAGGGCGGGCTTGCCCCAGGGGGTGACAGGGCCGGAGCGGCCGATCGGAGCTCGGCCTTCGCCACCACCGTGGGGGTGATCGCAGGGGTTCATCACACTGCCGCGCACCTGTGGACGACGCCCGAGCCAGCGGGTGCGTCCGGCCTTGCCAAGGCTGGTGTTGCGGACTTCGGCGTTGCCCACTTCGCCCAGGGTGGCGAAACACTCACGACGCACCAGCCGAACCTCGGTGGAGGGCAGCTTGAGAGCGACGTAGTCGCCTTCCTTGGCCATCACCTGGGCGCTGGCACCGGCGGTGCGCACCATCTGGCCACCGCGGCCGGCGTAAAGCTCGACGTTGTGGACGCTGGAGCCGAGGGGAATGGCCGAGAGCGGCAGGGCATTGCCCACTTCGATCGGGGCCTCGGGCCCTGAGACGACCGTCTGGCCCACCGTGATTCCAGCGGGCGCGAGGATGTAGCGCTTCTCACCGTCGGTGTAGAAGAGCAGGGCCAGCCGCGCATTGCGGTGGGGGTCGTAGTGGATGGCGGCCACCCGGGCGACCACGCCGGTCTTGTCGCGACGGAAGTCAACGAGCCGGTAGAGGCGCTTGTGGCCGCCGCCACGGTGGCGGCAGGTGATCACACCGCGGTTGTTGCGACCTTTCTGGCGGTGTTTGGCCACCACCAGTGAACGCTCGGGACGACGCTCGGTGACTTCACTGAAGTCGCTGGAGGAGCGGCCGCGGGTGCCGGGGGTGTAGGGGCGGTAGTTGCGGATTGCCATAACGATTCAGACCCCTCAGGCCTCTGGGAACAACTGGATGGAATCGCCAGGGGCGAGCCGCACCACGGCCTTCTTCACCTGGGCACGCTTGCCGGCGAAACGGCCGACCCGCCGACTGCGGCGGGGGGGATTCATGGTGCTCACCCCGACGACATGCACATCGAACAGATGTTCGACAGCAGCTTTGATGTCGGGTTTGGCGGCCCGGGGATCCACTTCGAACGTGTACTGGTTGAGTTCCAGGGCACGGGTGGCTTTTTCGGTAATCAGCGGCTTCCGGATCACATCCGCGAGCCGACCATTGAAACGTTCAGTCATCGCCGTAGATCTCCTGAATCTTCGCCACTGCCTCTTCGCTCAACACCAGCACATTGGCGTGGAGCAGGTCGAACACGTTGAGCTGATCAGCGGCGATCAGCTTGACCTTCTCAAGGTTCCGCACCGAGCGGCGCACCACGTCGCCGGGGGCATCGAGCACCAGCAGCACCTTGCTGCCGGCCGGCACCTCCCAGCGCTCCAGGGCCGCCACGATCTCCTTGGTTTTGGGAACCTCAAGATCGGCGGCGAAGCCCTTCACCACCACGATGTCGGCGGCGCGGCTGATCAGCGCCGTGCGCAGGGCCAGACGACGTTCCTTGCGGTTCATCGCCAGGGTGTAGCTGCGGGGCTTGGGCCCGAAGATCACACCACCACCGGGGCGCAGTGGGGTGCGGATCGAGCCCTGCCGGGCCCGGCCGGTGCCTTTCTGCTTGTAGGGCTTGCGACCACCACCACGGACCTCGGCCCGGGTGAGGGTGCTGGCGGTGCCCTGGCGGGCATTGGCCAGCTGCCGGACCACCGCCCTGTGCACCAGGTCGGCGGCGGAGGATTCCTTGGCGACCTTCAGGTCAAGGCTGGCCTTGCCGGCCTCCTTGCCCTGCCAATCGCGAACAACACAATTCACCATCTGATTTCTCCTCAGTTCGCGGCCTTGGCGCCGACCCGCAGAGCGGGTCGGATGCTGAGCAGGGTGCCGGGCTTGCCAGGCACCGAACCCTTCACCACCAGCAGGTTGCGCTCATGGTCCACCTTGAGGATGGTGAGGCCGCGGGTGGTGATCTGCTTGCCGCCGTAGCGGCCCGCCATGCGCTTGCCCGGATAGACGCGGCCAGGCGTGGTGCCGGCACCTGTGGAACCGGGTTCGCGGTGATTCTTGGAGCCATGGCTCATCGGACCGCGGCTGAAGCCATGACGCTTCTGGTAACCGGAGAAGCCCCGGCCGACCGTGTCGCCGCTCACATCCACTTTCTGTCCGGCTTCGAAGGCCTCGACGGTGATGGAGGCACCGAGCTCAAGCCCATCAAGGGAATCGAGGCGGTATTCCTGCAGGTGACGCAACAGCTCGTCGCCCGACTTGGCCAGGTGACCGGCCGCAGGCTTGTTCACGAGCTTGTCGCGGGTCTCGCCGAAACCGATCTGAGCAGCGCTGTAGCCGTCAGTGGCGGGAGTCTTGAGTTGGGTGATGCGGCAGGGGCCCGCCTCGATCACGGTGACCGGGATGGATTTGCCGTTGGGGTCGAAGAACTGAGACATGCCCAGTTTCTTCCCAAGGATGCCGAAGGACATAGGAGGGAGAAACGCCAGCAGGACAGAGGCGCGCACGGGGGTGCGAACCACTTGGAACTGAATCGTGCAGACGCGCTGGGCCAGGAATCTGGCTCCGAATCCACTGGGAGGCAGGACCTCCTGGGGCGGTTTCGGGTGGGCTAGCGGTTGGCGAGACAGTTGGCTGGGACTTGTCCGCACCTGCAGGGCAGGGCGGCAGTATCCCGGCAGCTCAGGCGTTGCGCGGAACGAACCGGCAAGCCTGGCGACACTGGCCAGAAGAGACCGTCGACAGCGACGATCCCGTGCAGAGGTCCGGAGGCCCGGCTAGCGGTCGGGCGCAGATCAGATGCACAAGGGGCCACCATACCCCACAGCCTCCACCCACCCCCCTGACTCCCTGCCAGACTGCCGGCACCAGTTCCGAAGCTGCCCCATGCCTCTGCTGCTCTCCGGTCGTCGCTTCCGTCAGGATCTGGAGAAGGCCGGCGCCCTGGCCCTCTACGCCCCCCTCGAAGGAGGCGCTGAGACCCGCCTGCTGCGGCGACTGCGTGCGGCCGGCTACGGAGCCCAGATCACTTCGGCCCGGGGCCTGGGCGATCCGGAGGCCTTCCTGTTTCAGAGCCACGGGGTTCGGCCGCCCCACCTCGGCCATCACAGTGTCGGTCGCGGGGCCGCCGTGGGCGAGGTGCAACGGGTCATGCCCCAGTTGGGGGCCCTGCTGGAGGGTGTCAAGCCGATGGTGTTGTGGCTGCTGGAAGCTCAGGTGCTCTCATCGGCCGAGCTGCAGTCGCTCTGCGCGCTCACCAGGCGCGAGCCCCGGCTGAAGATCGTGGCGGAGCTGGGCGGCTCCCGCAGCCTGCGCTGGAGGCCCCTGGAGCAGATGGTTGCCGCCTGAGCAGGCTCTGACCTGTGGTCGCTGGGTCAAGTTGATCTGCGGGGCCAGCAACCAGGACCTTGCCTTCATCGAAGACCTCTGCGGCCTCTATGCCCTCGCAGGAGTCCACTGCATCGACGTGGCCGCCGATGAAGCCGTGGTGGCGGCCGCCCGCCGAGGCTTGCGCTGGGCCCTCGGGCAGCGGCCTCAGCTGAGTCGCCCCTGGCTGATGCTCAGCCTCAGTGATGGCGAGGATCCTCACTTCCGCAAAGCCTGGTTTGATCCCAGACGCTGTCCGGAGGACTGCTCCAGGCCCTGCGCCCGTATCTGTCCGGCCGAGGCGATTCCGGCCGGGGCCGGCGTGACCAGGGAACGCTGCTATGGCTGTGGTCGCTGCCTGCCCGCCTGTCCCCACGGGCTGATCGAGGCCCAGACCCATGGGCTCGAGGACGCGGCCGTACCGGATTTTCTCGCCCGCTTGCGCCCGGATGCGGTGGAAATCCACACCGGTCTGGGTCGGGGAGAGGCCTTCGCCCGCAGGCTGGAGCAGGTGGCGTCCTCGGGTGTGCCCTTGCGGCGTCTGGCCGTGAGTTGTGGCCTCGAGGCGGGTGCCGGCGCTGCTGGGGCCCACACCGGTGCGAGCCCGGCGGCCCTGGCCAGAGAGCTCTGGCAGCGGTTCGTCCTGCTGCGCCGCCATCACTTCCGGCCCCTCTGGCAACTCGATGGCCGCCCGATGAGCGGGGATGTGGGGGATGGCACGGCCCATGCCGCCGTGAACCTGCTGCTCGCCCTGCGCCAGCAGGCGCCCCCGGGGCCTCTGCAACTGGCTGGCGGCACCAATGGCCGCAGCCTGGAGCTGCTGCGCCAGCGCAGCGGCGGCTCCCAGGCCGCCCGCAGGGCCGCCGCTGGGGTGGCCTTCGGTGGCCTGGCCCGCCGGCGGCTGTCCCCCCTTGTGCTGGAGGCGGAGAGCCGTGGCCGGCGTCTGCTCGATGAGCCGGCCCTCTGGCCCCGGGCCCTGGCGCTGGCCCAGGAGCTCGTCTCACCCTGGCTGGCCGCCGATGGCTAGAACGTCGAAGCAGAGGGGCCGTGTCCATGCCCAGTCCAAGCGTTGCCTCCATTGCCGACGCTGCCCGGCCGATCACGCCTCAGCGCATCACCGACGATCTCGACCGTCTGCTGGAGGTGCTGCCCGAGCGCGTCGGTGAAGCGCTGGCGAGCCCGTTCAGCCGTGATCAGCTGCTGGAGGTGGTGCTCGACCTGGGCCGTGCCCCGGAAGCCCGCTACCCGGGCCGTGCCCAGCTGCTGGATCAGCGGCCGATTGACCGGGCCGACCTGGCGGCGGTGGTGCAACGGCTCGGGTCCTTCGGTGGCGATAACCGGGCCGGCATCGAGCGCACCCTGCACCGCATCAGTGCGATCCGCAACCGCGCCGGAGAGGTGGTCGGGCTCACCTGCCGGGTCGGCCGGGCGGTGTTCGGCACGGTGGCGATGGTGCGCGACCTGCTCGACAGCGGCCAGTCGCTGCTGCTGATGGGCCGCCCCGGTGTGGGCAAGACCACGGCCCTGCGCGAGATCGCCCGGGTCCTGGCCGATGACCTGGAGCGGCGGGTGGTGGTGATCGACACCAGCAACGAGATCGCCGGGGATGGCGACATCCCCCATCCCGCTATCGGCCGGGCCAGGCGCATGCAGGTGGCACGGCCTGAGCAGCAGCACCAGGTGATGATCGAGGCGGTGGAGAACCACATGCCCGAGGTCATCGTGATCGATGAGATCGGCACCGAACTCGAGGCCCAGGCCGCCCGCACCATCGCTGAGCGCGGCGTGATGCTGGTGGCCACGGCCCACGGCAACGAGCTGGCCAACCTGATCAAGAATCCCACCCTGGCCGATCTGATCGGGGGTATTCAGTCGGTCACCCTTGGGGATGAGGAGGCCCGCCGGCGCGGTTCCCAGAAGACGGTGCTGGAGCGCTGCGCTGACCCCACCTTCCCCCTGGCGGTGGAGATGCACAGCCGCAGCCGCTGGCTGGTGCACCGCGATGTGGCCCGCACGGTCGATCAGCAGCTGCGGGGTCAGCCGGTCCGCCCTCAGGTCCGCGAGTTGGGCAGCGACGGCCTCCTGCGCCTCAACGATCCCGAGGCCGGTCCTGCTTCGCCCCGGATGCCGCGACGTGGTCTGGTGGCGGCGGGGGATCGACCTCCCCCAGGCCCGGCTCTGGCGCAGGTGCCCCTGCCTGACCCGGAGCTGCTTCCGCCCCATCGCCGCTCGGCACCACCCCCTCCTGCAGCCCCGCCCCTGCGCCTCTACTGCTGTGGGGTCAGCCCCCAGTTGCTGGAGCAGGTGGTGCGCAGCCGCCAGCTGCCCGTGCAGCGCGCCAGCCTGGTGGAGGAGGCCGACGCGGTTCTCAGCCTGCGTCAGCAGCTGGGCCGTGAACCCCAGGTGCGCAGCCAGGCCCTTGAGCGGCATGTGCCCATCCTGGTGATCAAGGCCGACACCCTTCCCCAGATCCAGCGGGGTGTGGAGCGGCTGTTGCGTCGTCGCGGCGGGGACGGAGACGGTGCAGCAGGCTCCACAGGCCCTGCCAGCGCCCCCGATGACGCCCATGGCGCCATGGAGGAATGCCGTCTCGCGGTGGAGCAGGTGGTGCTTCCCCAGGGGCGGCCGGTGGAGCTCCTGCCCCGCAGCCCGTCGGTGCGCCGGATCCAGGCCGATCAGGTGAATGGTTACGGCCTGCGCAGTTCCGAATTCGGAAGCGGCGACCAGCAGCGGCTGCGGGTCTTTCCCCCCTGAATCGGTCGGGCCAGGGGTAGGCGGTTCGCTACCGGCACCCAGAGATTGACGAAGGACGTCCCGCTGTGGGTAACTATCAAGGCAACCGGTCAAGCGCCCGACCAACCCAGATCCAATCGCATGGATCACCTGGGTTTGTAGGCCGCCGCTGGAGCTTTGGGCCGTCGCCAAGTGGTAAGGCAGCGGGTTTTGGTCCCGCCATTCCTAGGTTCGAATCCTAGCGGCCCAGTTCTGAGAGATCCCTGCGTGACCCCCAGCCCTCTGCTGGTGTTCGATTTTGATGGCGTCCTCGTTGACGGCATGGCGGAGTACTGGTGGGCGGCCCGCCAGGCGGCCCAGAGGCTGCGGCCGGATCTCAACATTCCCGAGCAGGCGCCCTCCGCCTTCGTGCGGCTGCGCCCGCTGATCCACAAGGGCTGGGAGATGGTCCTGGTGGCCGCGGAGCTGGCCCGCAGCTCCAGTGACCTCACCGCCCCGGGGGCGGCCTACGACCAGGCTCTGGCTCCGGCGCTGGCGCACTGGGGCTGGAGCCCCGAGACCTTGCAGGCCAGCCTTGAAGCGGTGCGCCGGGCGGCCATTGCGGCCGATCGTCCCCACTGGCTGGCCCTGCACCGCCCCTACCCCGGAGTGCCGCAGCGGCTGCGGGAGCTGGCGGCCGAGGGGGCCGACTGGGCCGTGCTCACCACCAAGGGCGGCGCCTTTGCCCGGGAACTGCTGGCGGCCCAGGGCCTCACCCCTCTGCACACCTTCGGCCACGAGGATGGGAGCAAGCCCGAGGTGCTGCTGCGCCTGCGTGCCTTGCAGAGGCCGCTCTGGTTCATCGAGGACCGCCGACCCACACTCGAGGCGGTGCGTGCCACGGCCGGACTGGAGGCGGTGCGCTGCTTCCTGGCGACTTGGGGCTACCTGGGGCCCCACGACCTGATCGACCTGCCCGAGGGCCTGGCGCTGCTGGAGCCGGCGACCTTCTCGGCCCCCTTGGCGGCATGGCCCTGATCCGCTAGCGTACGCCTGTACTAATTCTGGGTTGTCCGGCGCCAGGGGCGCTGCCGCTGTCTCGCCACCGCCTTGATACATCCAGCGGCTTTGGTGGCACCTGTAGCTGTGAGGCCGCACGGCGACATCCCCACCCAGGGTCCGTCCCTTTCCGGTCTGTTCCTTCGTTCTCTTCTGACCATGCCTGCCGACTCCAAGAGCACCGACCTCAGGGCTGCCCAGCCCCGCTCCTCGAGCGCAACGGCGGCCGGGGCGGCCGAGCGCGACAAGGCCCTCAACCTCGTCCTCGGCCAGATCGAGCGCAACTTCGGAAAGGGCTCGATCATGCGCCTGGGGGATGCCTCCCGGATGCGGGTGGAAACAATGCCCACCGGTGCCCTCACCCTGGATCTGGCCCTGGGCGGCGGGTATCCCAAGGGCCGGGTGGTGGAGGTCTACGGGCCGGAGAGTTCCGGCAAGACCACCCTCACCCTCCATGCCATCGCCGAAGCGCAGCGTCGCGGTGGTGTGGCCGCCTTCGTGGATGCCGAGCATGCGCTCGATCCGGTCTACGCCGCGGCTCTGGGGGTCGATGTGGAAAATCTGCTGGTCTCCCAGCCCGACACCGGTGAAATGGCCCTGGAGATCGTCGATCAGCTGGTGCGCTCCGCCGCGGTCGACATCGTCGTGGTCGACTCGGTCGCAGCCCTGACTCCCCGCGCCGAGATCGAGGGGGAGATGGGGGACCTGGCGGTGGGCAGCCAGGCACGGCTGATGAGCCAGGCGATGCGCAAGATCACCGGCAATATCGGCAAGTCTGGCTGCACGGTGATCTTCCTCAACCAGCTGCGCCAGAAGATCGGCGTCACCTACGGCAATCCCGAAACCACCACCGGTGGCAATGCCCTCAAGTTCTATGCCTCGGTGCGGCTCGACATCCGCCGCATTCAGACCCTCAAGCGCGGCACGGAGGAATACGGCATTCGCGCCAAGGTCAAGGTGGCGAAGAACAAGGTGGCACCCCCCTTCCGTATCGCTGAGTTCGACATTCTTTTCGGTCGTGGCATCAGCACACTGGGCTGCGTGATCGACCTGGCCGAGGAGACCGGTGTGGTGATCCGCAAAGGAGCCTGGTACAGCTACGGCGGGGACAACATCGGTCAGGGCCGCGACAACACGATCAACTGGCTGGAGCAGAACCCGGAGCAGAAGGAGCAGATTGAGGCCGAGGTTCGGCGCAGGCTCACTGAGGGGGCTGATGTGACGGCCAATTCGCTCAAGCCACTGGCAGCGGCTGCCGCCAAGCTGGCCGCCACCAGCTCGGCCGCTTCATCGGCATCGGAATCGAGCGAATCAGAGATGGACTCCGAGGCTGACGCTCTGGCGTCTGCCGCCAGCTGAGATCAGCGCAGCGGACTCAGATCAGGGGAGCTTCCAGTCTGCTGGCCTCGGGCTCATGCCCGGGGGCAGCAGGAACTGGCGCGGGCGGTTGGGCCTGTTGCAGGAAGGTGGCGACCCGCTGAAGTTCCTGGATGGCCTCGGCGCCTTCGAGCTTCACCAGTTCGCAGCCGTTGCGTGATTCCACCCAGCTGATTCCGAAATCGGAGACCAGAAAGCGCACCATGTGGGCATCCCCGAGGTCGGCCACGAAAGAGGCTCCATGGCCATCACGGCCATCACCGCAGACATAGCAGGTGGCCACGAGGCCTTTGCGCTGCAGGCTGTGGGCCAGGGCCTGCAGGCTCATCACCAGGTCCAGCACCACGGAGCGGTACTGCTCTGCGAGGCGGGGAAACATCGTCCAGCTCAGAATGTGGAGCGATCCTAAGGTTTTCTTCCACTTTCTGCCACCGCTGCAGGGCGGTGTGGGCAAAGGCGCACCCGGTCAATCGGAGAGGATCCACCAGCCGGCGGCCGGCCCGATGAAGCGCACAGTGATCCAGAACAGCACCAGGGCTGCGATTCCCACCCATGCTCCCTGGGTGGAGACCTGAACGAAACGGTCGGCCTGGCGGCGGGTCAGGGGCAGCCAGGGCGCCAGCCGCGGGGACGCATCCTTGGCCGAACTGGGCTTCTTCTGTGGACCGCGGGGCGGCAATCCCTGTTCCGAGCGGCGTTTGGCCTCTCCCATGCTTCCCGGCTATGTCCTGGCGGCAACCAGGCTACGGGCTTCCCTTGGGCCGCTTGATCCAGGCCGTTGCTCAGAGCGGCAGCAACCTGTTCAGGGCCACCCATGGCTCCAGGGCACTGAGGACCTGGTGCCCCCAGCTCCGACTGCGCAGGCGTCCGTCCAGCACCGCCAGCCGCCCTCCGCTCCGGCGCAGCCCCGCCAGCGCCAGCTGGAGACGGGTCATGGCCTCCGGCAGCAGCAGCTCTCGGAACCAGTCACGGCCGGCCTGGCGCAGCCGGTTGACCCGGGCTGCCGTGAGCGGGTCTTCGAGGCTGGCGATCGGCAGCGGACCGACGATCACCTGGCGCGGCAGCGGCAGTCGACCCTGATGTTCCAGCCACCATTGCCAGCCGCAGCAGATCACCCCATTGCTCTCCGGTGCGGTGGTTTCATGGCCCACCCGGCGGCCGAACTCCGCCGCCAGGGCGCTGGCGAGGCTGAGCCGCTGGGAGTGTTCATCCACCAGCACGATCGTCAGACCGCTTTGGCCCAGCACCAGCCGCCGGCAGTGATCGAGCAGATGGGTGCCGAAGTGCGGGCTGTTGGGGAAGGGCTGGCCCAGGGGCGCATACAGGGGCATCGGATCGGAGAGGGGCGGATCCGAGAGGTTCACGCTCACCTGCGGGTTGATGCCTGCCAGGGCGGCGCTGCGCCCGAACTGGCCCACCAGCACGGCGCCGCGGTTGTGGAGCAGGCCTTCCATGGCCTCCAGGGGCTCGAGAGGCTGGCGGTGCAGGCGCCACTGCAGCAGCTCCCGGTCGACGCTGGCCCAGCTGGTCCAGCCTGCTCCAACGGCTGATCGCCAGAGCTGCCAGACCTCCGGCAGAGGGCCGAGCAGCGCCAGCAGGTGCCGCAGAGGTGCTTCCTCCTCGGGACTGATCGGCACCAGTCCCGAGGGGGTGGGGGGATGGGCGAAGATTCTCCGGCTCATGCGCTCATGCAGGAGCAGCAGGCTGGGTTCAGCGCTGGGCAGCACCCGGCGCAGCCGCTCCCAGTCGCCGTTCTCGATCGGACGATCGAGGGCCTGGCGCAACTGCTGGTGCAGCCGCTCGGCCTCCGGAATGACGAGTTGCCGCTCCCCCAGCTGGCCCTGGCGCCAGGCCAGCTCCAACTCCGCGTGATTAAGCAGCCAGAGGGGGGCCTCGGTGGGGGCTCCGGAGGATCCTTCCCAGCAGGGCAGTTGCAGGCCCACGGCCTTCAGCCTGGGTATCTCCACCTGCTGCAGGCGCCGGCGCAGGGGATCGCTCACCACCAGGGCGATTGCCGCCTCCCCGAGGGCCAGGGGGACCAGCAGGCCCACCAGCCAGTCGGGGTCGCTGCCCGGGGCCAGGCGCACCAGGGTGTGATCGGCGCGCCGCAGGCTGCGCGCCACAAGCCGGCTCATGGTCAGGTGGTGCGGCCAGCGGATGCCGCCCTCCTGGAGCAGGAGCTGCTTGAGCTGCTGGTGGGCGCGGGCTTCCAACATCGCGGAATCGTAGGAAGGTGGGGCCAGTCGGCCGTACCAGCGATGACAACCCTCTGGCGCGAGCGACCGGTCGGAGTGGTGGGTCTGGGCCTGATCGGTGGCTCGATCGGGATTGACCTGATGGCCCTTGACGTTGATGTGCGTGGGCTTGTTCACCGCCAGGCCACGGCGGAGCGGGCCCGGCAGCGAGGCCTGGCCCGCCAGGTGAGCACGGATCCGGAGGTGCTCGCGGGCTGTGCGCTCGTGCTGTTGGCCCTGCCGCTTGATCAGCTGCTGGAGCCCTCGCCGGAGCTGCTGGCGGCCTTGCCGCAGGAGGCGGTGATCGCTGATCTGGCCTCGGTGAAAGCGCCGGTGCTGGCGGCCTGGGAACCGCTCGTTCCGCGCTTTGTGGCCACCCACCCGATGGCCGGCACAACCGCGGCCGGTGTGGAGGCGGGCCTGCCGAACCTGTTTCGCGGCCGCCCATGGGTGGCCACCCCCACGCTTCGCACCGACCCGGAGGCGTTGGCGCTGATCCGCGACCTGGCGGGTGCCCTCGGGGCCCGATGGCTGGAGTGCGACGCACTGGACCATGACCGGGCCGTGGCCCTGATCTCCCACCTGCCGGTGCTGGTGAGCGCCGCCCTGTTGCGGGCTGCGGAGCAGGGCGCAGAGGCGGCGCCCAGGGCGGCGATGCCCCAGCTGGTGCGTGCCCTGGCCTCCAGCGGCTTCGCCGACACCACCCGGGTGGGCGGCGGCAATCCGGAGCTGGGCACCCTGATGGCACGGAGCAACAGGGCCGCCGTGGCCGAGGCCCTCGGGCATTACCGCCAGGCCCTTGACGGCCTTGAGGACCTGCTCGAGCGGCACGACTGGGATGGGCTTGCCAAGGAGCTGGAGGGCTGTCGGGCCCTGCGGCAGGAGTTTCTCTGAATCCCGGCCTAGGGCAGGGCCAGGCTTCTGCCCCGAGCCTGCAGCAGTTGCCTGCTGGCCGTCAACGCCGAAAGGCTCACCCCCGCGGTGCCCTCGCCCGGGTGGATGCTGTCGCCGCAGAGCCAGAGCCCCGGAAGGGGGGTGCGACTGGCCAGGCCGAAGGGGCCGAACCGGGAGGGATGCTGTCCCAGTCCGCCCACGAAGCCGAAGGGCCGCCCGGTCCAGCGGGCGAATCCCCGGGGTGTCGCCAGTTCCGCGTGGCGCCAGGCCGCGGGGTCGAGCCCCAGGTTCCGCTCCAGGCCGTCCTGGATCCGGGCCATGGCCTGCGCCTTGGCCTTCGCATAGGCCTCCTTCCCCAGCTCCAGCCAGGGGCGTGCCGGGGTGAACACGCTGGCGATCACCGTGGCCTGACCCGCCGGCGCCCGCCCATCCCCCTCGCGGCTCACCGACACGAACAACGAACCTGGGTCCGCCCAGTCGATCTGCAGATGGGCCGGACACTCCGCTGGCAGCAGGCAGCGCTCAATGGCGCCGTAGAACACCAGCGCCCCGCTGGGGTCGGGGAAGCCGCTGATGCGCTCGCGGTAGGACTCGGGCATGGCCGCCCCCAGCAGACCGGTCAGGGCCTGGGGGGGCAGTGTCACGATCACATCACGGCTGAGGCTGGTGAAGGGGCCCCCGTCCGGCCCCTCCCCCCTCACGTACCAGCCCTTCGGTTGCGCCGGTTGCAGACTCGTCACGCGATGGCGCAGGTGTAAGTGACCACCCTGGGCGGCCAGGGCGGTTTCGAGCCTTGTGCTGAGGGCTTGCATCGAACCCTGAAGGTGCCACAGACCCAGGGGCGCCTGGGCCATGGTCAGCACGCTGGCGCCGTAGAGGGCGGCAGTGCCCTCGGCCGGTTCCTGGGAGTAGAGGCGCAGTTGCAGGTCCAGGAAGCGCCGCAGGCGACGATCGCTTCCACAGCCGCTCAGGCGCAGCAGGTCGGCCACGCTGGCGAGGGCCAGGGCCCCGCTGGCGAGATTGGCGGGCCTCAGTGCCCTCAGCAGCTGGCCCAGGTCCCAGAGGGTGCGGGGAGGCAGGACCGGATGGCGCCCTGCGAAGGACCAGTTGGCCTCATGCAGGGCGGCGCACAGCCTCCAGAAGGGCTCACTGCCGGGGAACTGCCGCTGCCGCTCCTGGCGCCAGCGCTCAGGGTCCCGCCACAGGCGGACGGGCGCCTGGCCGTCGCAGAGATCCACCACGCAGCCTGGATCGAGCGGCGTGGCCGCCGGCCCCTCGACCCCCAGATGGCGGAACAGCCGATCATGGATGCCACCGGGTTCCAGCCCCGCCACCTGGGTGGCCCCGACATCGAAGACATAGGACCCACGCCGAAACGTGCCGGCGCAGCCCCCCGTCTGGCTGTGGGCCTCCAGCAGCTGCACCGAGAGACCGTCCCGGGCCAGCAGCGCGGCGGCGCTCAGCCCGGCGATGCCTCCGCCGATGACCGTCACATCCAGTCGTGCTGCAACCGTGGCGGGGGAATCGGTGGTGGAGGAGCTGACGGCCAAGCGCTGGGCGGCGGGGGCGGCCGGCATGCTGGCAGGCGTGGCAGGGCCTGCGATGCGCGAAGCCTGGGTGCGTTGGCTGGAGGAGACCCTTGGTGAAGAGGTGGTGCGGTGCCGGCCCGTGGGCGGCGGCTGCAGTCACAGCGCCTGGGCCCTGGAGCTCGCCGGTGGCGCCCGGCTGTTTGCCAAGACGAACCAGGCCCGGCTCCTGCCCGTGCTGGAGGCGGAGATGGAGGGCCTGCTGGCCCTGGGCGCGGCAGCCGGAGCGGAGCTGGTGGTGCCCAGGCCTCTGCACTGCACGCTGGCGGGGTCCCAGTCCCTGCTGGTGATCGACTGGTTGGACCTGAACCCTGGTGGAGCCTGCTCAGGCGCTGCCGGAACAGCGGCCGACGAGTCGGATCTGGCCTGGGAGGCCGCCGGAGCGGCCCTGGCCCGGTTGCACCGGCGCAGTGCCTGCTCCGGCTCCCCCGGTTTCGGTTGGCCGCGCGACAATTACATCGGCAGCACCCTTCAGCCCAATCGCTGGAGCCAGGACTGGGGATACTTCTTTGCCGAGCAGCGCCTGGGCCCGCAGCTGAAGCTCGCCGAGAGCTCGGATCGGCATCTGAAGGGAAGCCGGAAGCTGCTGGAGCTCACCCCTGAGTGGCTGAATGGCCATGGCGCCGTTCCCTGTCTGGTGCACGGCGATCTCTGGGGAGGCAATGCCGCCCGGATGGCTCCTGGCTCGATCACCCCGGGCTCGGCAGGGGTGGCTCTGTTTGATCCCGCCGTCTACCGGGGGGACCGGGAAGTCGATCTGGCCATGGCCCAGCTCTTCGGTGGCTTCCCGACGGCCTTCTTCAGAGGCTACGAAGGGGAATGGCCCAGGCCCGTCGGCCATTCCCGGCGTCGCCGCCTCTATGACCTCTACCACCTGCTCAACCACGCCAACCTGTTCGGAGGGGGCTACTGGGGACAGGCCCAGGCCCTGATCAACGAGCTGGCGGCCTGACCGGCCGGGCTTTCTGGATGCGTCCCTCTTTCAGCCCAGGTATTCCTGGCGCAGGGTCTGGAGCTGGGCCACCACACCGGCGCGCTTCTCGCTGGTGCTGAGGTTCTTCCAGCTCCATTGGCCGACCACCACAAGACCGAGGAGTTCGAGCAGGCCTGGCACCACCGGCAGCAGGTTGATGGTGTCGAGCACCCCTTTGATCAGCACCTGGGCCACGATCACCGCCAGCAGGATGCCGACACCCTTGCCGATGCGGCTGATCTGCGACCAGTCCACCTGATCCAGGGTCTTGTTGACCTTGGAGAGGATCTCGCCGTAGCGCTCGCTGAAGTTGGCGCCAGCTTCGCTCTCCGCCCATGAAGTGCCGGCCTCGGCGGTCGTCGGCTCCTGTTCGGTGGTTGCGTCGCTCATCAATGGAGTGGCGATGGTGTGAGAGTCAATTCAAGGTATCGGCATGGGCAGCGGCTGGCCAGAGAGGTTTGCGGTTGATTCGCATCAGCTGACCGTTCTGCGGACCGTGCTGGCCGCTGTCGCGCCCCAGGAGGGCTGTGCTCTGCTGCTGGGGGACCCCGCCCGCTCAGGCCCTGGAGCGCCGGCCCCCGCCCGACTTCGACTCATCTGGCCCTGCCTGAACGTCTGGCCGGCGAGTGAGCAGCGCTTCGAGCGTTTCGCCATTGACCCCCGCGAGCAGCTGCTGGCCCAGAAGTGGGGACGGCGGCGAGGCTGGCAGGTGCTGGGCTCGGCCCATAGCCACCCCAGTACGGCGGCTGTTCCCTCCGCCACCGATTGCGCCTGGGCCTTCCCTCCGGCCTTGATGCTGATCCTCGGCGCCTCTGGAGAGGTGCGCGCCTGGTGGATCGCGGAGTCGGCCGGTGATCCCTCCGCCATGCCGGCTGCGCGGGAACTGGCACTGGTCACACCGGTTGCCTCTCCATCAGAGGGGGGCAAGGATTTGGGAGAGTAGGGAGAGGGCCGCCGCGCGCGGTCCCTAACTGCGGCCCATGGCCTTCTCGCCCATGCTTCCCCCTGACATCAGCGGCGTCCAGCTCAGTCCCGACGAAGTGGCGCGTTTCTCCCGTCACCTGATCCTGCCGGAAGTGGGCATGGCGGGGCAGAAGCGCCTCAAGGCCGCCTCCGTGCTCTGCGTGGGCACCGGTGGGCTGGGTTCCCCGCTCCTGCTTTATCTGGCCGCAGCCGGAGTGGGCCGCCTCGGCATCGTTGACTTCGACGTGGTGGATCACTCCAACCTGCAGCGCCAGGTGATCCACGGCACCAGCTGGGTGGGCAAGCCCAAGATCGAATCGGCGAGGGCGCGCATCCTCGAGATCAACCCCCACTGCCAGGTGGATCTCTACGAAACGGCGCTCACCAGCGAGAACGCGCTCGAGATCATCGAGCCCTACGACCTGGTCTGCGACGGCACCGACAACTTCCCCACCCGTTACCTGGTCAACGATGCCTGCGTGATGCTGGGCAAGCCCAATGTCTATGGCTCGATCTTCCGCTTCGAGGGGCAGGCCACAGTGTTCAACCTGGATGCCGAAAGCCCCAACTACCGCGATCTCTTCCCCGAGCCGCCGCCACCGGGCATGGTGCCCTCCTGCGCCGAGGGGGGTGTGGTGGGCGTGCTGCCCGGCATCATCGGCGTGATCCAGGCCACCGAGGCCGTGAAGATCATCACGGGAATCGGCACCAGCCTCAGCGGCCGGCTGCTGCTCTTCGATGCCTTGGCCATGAAGTTTCGCGAGCTGAAGCTGCGGCCCAATCCGGAGCGGCCGGTGATCGACAGGCTCATCGACTACCAGGAGTTCTGCGGTGTGGGCGGCACGGCGCCTGGCCAGGAGGAGGCCGGTAGTGTGCCCAGCATCACGGTGGCCGAGCTCAAGACGGTGATCGACGGTCAGCTGGAAGAGATCCTGCTGCTGGATGTGCGAAACCCCCCGGAAGCCGACATCGCCGTGATCCCTGGTTCAGTGTTGATGCCCCTCGATCGGATCGAGAGCGGTGAGGCCATCGAGGATGTGCGCCGGATGGCCGAGGGCAAACGGCTCTATGTGCACTGCAAGCTGGGGGGGCGCAGCGCCAAGGCCCTGCTGGCCCTGGGACGCCATGGCATCGAAGGGGTGAATGTAAGCGGCGGCATACAGGCGTGGAGCGAGCAGGTGGACCCTGCCGTGCCGATCTACTGAGTGCCTGGGTGTGGATCACCCTCAGTAATCCACACCGCGCTTGAGGTCGACGCCACGCTCGGCGTAGTGCTTGTGGCAGACCATTTCGGAGTGCACGCTGGCCAGATCGAAATAGGCGGGGGGATTCTTGCAGCGTCCCGTGATGATCACCTCAGTTTCCGCTGGTTTGCGCAGCAGGGTCTGCATGATCGGTTCAACCGGCAGCAGCTCCAGATCAACGGTGGGGTTGAGCTCATCGAGGATCACGGTTTTATAGAGACCACTGGAAATGGCGGCCCTGGCGATTTCCCAGGCCCGCTCCGCTTCGACATAATCAATGGGCTGCTGTTGTCCTCTCCAGACGATGGCATCTCGGCCGGAACGCAGATGATCCACGAGGTGAGGATAGCTTTCGCGCAGGGCTGCGATTGCCGCATCTTCGGTGTAACCACTGCCGCCCTTGAGCCATTGCAGGATCAGCACGCGGTGGCTCTTGTCCTGGCTGATGCCCCGGCCGATCGCCTGCAGTGCCTTGCCGAGGGCACTGGTGGATTTTCCCTTGCCTTCGCCGGTGTAGATCTCGATGCCGGCGATGCCCGTGCTGTCGTTGGCCTCGCGCCGGTGGGCCCTCATCTCAGAGTGCAGATCGGCGAGCTGCACCAGCGACCGCGGCGCGCCACGGCCGGTGACGATCACCTCCATACCCGCCGGTTTATCGGCGAGAGTGCGCACCACCTCCTCCACCTCCAGCAGGCCGAGGTCGAGCACCGGGCTGAGTTCATCCAGGACCACCACCGAATAGAGGGCACTGGCGATGGCCCCCTTGGCGATATCCCAGCCGCGCTGGGCTTCCTGGCGATCGAAGCGGGTGGCCTCCTGGGCGCTGAAAAAGTCGCCCCGACCGGTGCGCACCTGATCGATCAGGTGGGGGAAGCCCTGTTGCAGCGCCTCGATCGCCGCGTCTTCGTCGTAGGAGCGGCCGGGTCCCTTGAGAAAGCGCAGCAGCAGGACCCGGGTGCGCTTGCGCTCGCAGATCCCCAGGCCGATGGTGCGCAGCACCACCCCGAGGGCTGCCTGGCTCTTGCCTTTGCCGTCGCCGTCGTAGACGTGCAGCTGGCCGTGACTGCGCTCGTGGCTGCCGGAGGCCGTGCGAATCCCGATCGCGCGGGATGACGCACCGGAGGCCGCGCTGGAAGTCGGTGCCATGGCCTGGCCTTCTACGGTTGGATCCTAACGACCCCTGCCCGAGGCCATGACTCCACCAGCCCTCCATCCGCTGGTGGAATTCCTGCCAGCGCCGCTGGAGCAGGCCCTGGGGCAGCTGCGCCACAGCGTCAGGGAGCTGGGCGCCGTGCTGGTGGCCTATTCCGGTGGTGTCGACAGTGCCCTGGTGGCGGCGATCTCCGCTGAGCAACTGGGCGCTGGTGCCGAAGCGGTGACGGGAGTGTCGCCGGCCCTGGCGCCCCATCTGCTGCGGGAAGCCCGCTCCCAGGCTGCCTGGATGGGAATCCGTCACCGGGAAGTGGCCACCCGCGAACTGGAGGATCCCGCTTACACCAGCAATCCCACCGACCGCTGCTACGCCTGCAAGCGCGAGCTGCACGGGTTGCTGGCGTCACTCTCGGGCGACACCACCCAGGTGCTGGATGGGGTGAACCGAGATGATCTCGCCGATCACCGGCCTGGCATCCGGGCCGCCCGCGAGCGGGGTGTGCGCTCGCCCCTGGCCGAGCACGGCCTTGACAAGGCTGCCGTGCGTCAGATCTCCAGAGCCCTGGGCTTCCCCTGGTGGGACAAGCCGGCCCAGCCCTGCCTGGCCTCGCGTTTTCCGTACGGCGAGCCGGTCACGGCCTCACGCCTGCAGCAGGTCGCCGCGGCCGAAGACTGGCTGCGTCAGCGCGGAGTGAAGCAACTGCGGGTGCGCTGTCAGGGGGCTACGGCTCGTGTGGAGGTCCCTGCCGATCAACTCGACGATCTGTTCAGCTGGCTGCCGCGCCAGGAACTGGTGGAGGCGTTCAGAGCCCTGGGTTTCGCCGCTGTGAGCCTGGATCTGGAGGGGTTGATCAGCGGCAGGCTCAACGGTGAGGCGAGCCTGAAGCCAGCAGCGCCGGGGCCACTGGCTTCAACCGGCCTCAGGCGGCCAGATCCAGTGGTTCCCTGATCTGCTCGCTGATCGAGTCCGGGGTTTCCCGGCGGAAACTCTTGAGGTTGCGGCTGGCCGCCTCAAGCTCATCGGCCAGCACCTGACAGGCCCGTTCCGGCATGGTGTGGTCGCCGCAGGTGAACACATCAACCGCCGCGTAGCCCGACTCGGGCCAGGTATGGATCGAGATGTGGGATTCAGCCAGCAGAGCGAGACCTGTAACCCCCTGCGGTTCAAACCGGTGGGTGATCAGATTGAGGAGGGTGGCGCCAGCACGTTTCGCTGCAATCGTGATGGCGTTCCTGAGAAATGCTTCGTCGTCGAGCTTTTTTGAATCACAGTTGTAAAGCTCGAGAATGCAGTGTTTCCCCACCATGTCGGTGGTCGTCGTCGTGGGGGGTTGGCTCTGAAGGCTCTGAGGACTTTGAGCTCCACTCCATCCCGGGTTGGGGTGGAGGCAGGGCAGGGTCTGGGTCATCGAATGCGCGCAAACAAGCCCCCATCCTACGCATCCCTTCAGGTTTTCTACGAGTGACCGCCCGAATCGGCCAGCTCCCCCCGGCAGATCCGCACCACCTGGGCGTCGCCCCCCTGCCAGGCGCTGCTGAACGACGTCAGGTGGGTGGCGCTCACCAGGCACTGGTGACCCGTGCCCACCACCTCAAGCAGCAACTCCTGCCGCTTTGGGTCGAGCTCTGCCAGCACGTCGTCGAGCAGCAGCAATGGTGGCTCACCCCAGAGCTGCTCCACCAGCTCCAGTTCCGCCAGTTTCAGAGCCAGCACCAGGGTGCGCTGCTGGCCGGCCGATCCAAACCGGCGGGCCGGCTCCTCCCCCAACAGCATTGCCACCTCATCGCGGTGGGGCCCCACCTGGCAGGATCCCAGCCGGCGTTCCTCCGGGCGCTGCCGCCGCAGTTGCTCCAGCAGTGCCTCACGCCAGGGGGCTTCCGCTTCTTCCCCCTCCAGCTGGCTGCCGGCCTGGTAGCGCAATTCCAGCAGCTCCCGGCCTCCACTGAGCCGCTCCTGCCAGGCGGCGGCCAAGGGTTGCAGGCGGGCCAGTGCCCGGCGGCGGCGGCGGTGCAAGCGCGTGCCGATCAGGGCCATCTGCAGATCGAAGGCGTCGAGGAGTGAGTGCAGCTGCTGCTCCCCCTGGCTCAGCCCCCGGCGCAGCAGCTGGCTGCGCTGGCGCAGCAAGCGGCCGTAGCGGGCCAGCAGATCTCCGTACACCGGCTCCAGCTGCAGCACCACCCGATCGAGCCACTGGCGCCGCAGGGCGGGCTCCCCCCGCACCAGCTCCAGATCGAGGGCGCTGAACCCCACGCAGCGCAGGGGCCCCACCAGATCGAGCTGGCGCTCCAGGGTCCTGCCGTTGCGGCGGGCCTGGCGCCCCCCCTGCTGTCTCAGCTCGAGTTCCAGCACCAGCTGATCGTGCCCAAGCGCTGGCGCTCCAGCCCCTGAGGGGGCGCCGTCGCCGCACCAGCCACGCACCAGCGCCCGGCTCTGGCCATGGCGGATCAGGTCACGGTCGTGGCCGCTGCGGTGGGAACGCAGGCTGCCGAGCAGCTCTACGGCCTCAAGCAGGTTCGACTTGCCTTCCCCGTTGGCGCCGATCACGAGCAGACGCGGTTCAGCGACCTCGAGCGAGAGCTGGGCGTAGTTGCGAAAATCGAGCAGCTCCAGGCGATGCAGCCGAATGGGTCAGGAGCGACGTGCGGGTAAGCTACGACCACCGGGACAGGGATGACCTCCCCGCTCGGGCATGTAGCTCAGTTGGATAGAGCGTCAGATTCCGGTTCTGAATGTCGGGGGTTCGAGTCCCTCCATGCTCGTTTCATTCGGCTCCCCCGGCCGGCTTGCCTCAGTTGCGGCGAGCACCAGACCCATGGCGCGGATGCCGCCTGGATCCACCATGAAGCCGTGCTGCTGGAGGGCTGAAAGAGCCTCCGGAGGTGCCGCCACCGAAATGCTGCAGCCACTCAGTTCTCGGCGCAGGCGGCTGAGGGCGCTATGCACCAGCACCGCCAGCACGATCGATTGCTGGGGGTCCCGCGGCCAGGCCGAGAGATCCCAGAGGTTGGCGTTGAGGGCCTGATCGCTGGTGGCACGCACGAAGCCCACCAAGCGCCCCTGCGGATCACGCACGCAGAACTGCCAGGCGCTGCGCTCCAGCACCAGAGCCAGGCGCTGCTCGTCCCGCCGCGACTCGCCGCAGGCCATCAGCAGGACGTTCAACTCCCCGGGCTGAGGGGGCTCGGTCTCCGTTCGGTAGCCCTCGGGCAGGCGTGGGGCGGGCGGTTGGCTGCGGAAGGGAATCAAGCGGGGTTCAACCGGTGTTGCGCATGCCAGCGGCGATGCCGTTGATGGTGAGCAGGGCGCCGCGCAGCAGTTCGCTGCGGCTGTAGGTGCGGCCATCCTGGCCATCACCGCTGCCGGCTTCGCTCATCGGCGGCTGTCTGTTCTGGTCGCGCAGGCGTCGCAACAGGGCCACCTGCAGGTAGCCCAGGGGGACGATCGTCTGATTGCGCAGATCGACCGAGAGCTGCAGGGCCGGATCGCCGTCGAGAAGGCGGTCGTGGCCGGAGATCTTCAGCACAAGATCACGGGTGAGCTCGAACTCGGCCGCGATCACCTGGAAGATCTCCTCGAAGGCTTCACGGTGGCTGGGGCGACCCAGGGCCTGCACATAGTGGTGCGCCAGGTCGAGATCCACCTTCGAGAGGGTCATCTCCACCTTGGAGATCAGCATCCGGAAGAAGGGCCAGCGCTGGTAGAGAAGTCGCAGCAACTCGAGCTGGCCGGGATCTTCGTCGAGTTCCTCCTGCAGGGCTGCTCCCACGCCGAACCAGCTGGGCAGAAGGAAGCGACTCTGGGTCCAGCCGAACACCCAGGGGATCGCCCGCAGGCTGGAGAGATCCTTGGCTCCACTTTTGCGGCGGGCGGGGCGGCTGGAGATCTGCAGCTTGCTGATCTCCTCGATCGGGGTGACTTGCTGGAAGAAGGCCACCAGATCGGGATTTTCATGCACCAGCCGCCGGTAGTGCACCCGGGAGCGGGCCGCCAGGCGGCCCATGAGGTCGTTCCAGACGGGGGTGTCATCGACGTTGGTGCTCACCAGGCTGTTCTGCAGCACGGCGGTGGTTACCGTTTCGAGGTTGTAGAGCGCCAGCTCCGGCAGCGAGTACTTCGAGGCCAGCACCTCCCCCTGCTCGGTGATCTTGATGCGGCCGTTGAGGGTGCCACTGGGCTGGGCCAGGATCGCCTGGTAGGCCGGGCCGCCGCCCCGTCCCACCGAGCCGCCACGGCCGTGGAAGATGCACAACGCCACATCGTGCTCGCTTGCCAGCCGCTGCAGCGCGATCTGGGCCTTGTGGATCTCCCAGTTGCTGGAGAGGAAGCCCGAATCCTTGTTGCTGTCGGAGTAGCCGAGCATCACCTCCTGCAGGGGTTTTTCGGCTTCGGCGCTGCTGGCCAGCAGGGTCCGGTAGAAGGGCTCCGAGAACAGGCGCTCCATCACCGCCGGCGCCCGCTGCAGATCCTCCACTGTTTCGAACAGGGGTACCACCAACAACTGGGTCTGCACCGCCTTGGGGTCCACCAGACCGGCCTCCTTGGCCAGCAGCAGCACCTCCAGCAGGTCGGAGACCGTGTGCGCCATCGAGATGATGTAGCTGCGGCAGATGCGGGGACCGAATTCCTGCTGCAGCCGCTGCAGCATGCGGAACACCGCGAAGGTTTCGTCGGTGAGAGGGGTCCAGCGGGCTGCGGGCGGCAGCATGGGCCGGCGGGTCTGCAGTTCCTGCAGCAGCCATTCCACACGCTGCTCCTCCTCCATCTCCCCATAGGGAATGGGCAGCTGCAGGTAGCGGGTCAGTTCATCGAGAGCATCGCTGTGCCGGGTGCTCTCCTGGCGGATGTCGAGGCTGGCCAGGCAGAACGCAAAGATGTGCACCTGGCTGAGCAGGGTCTGCAGCGGCTCACAGCTGAGACCCGTGGTCTCAAGGCTGTCGCGCAGCAGTTCGAGATCCTGGCGCAGCTCGTTGACCGAGCCGTAGTGAAGTTCGGGCGGGGCGGCGGCCATTGGCCCGGTGCCCGTGCTCAGCACCGCCGGACCGGCGTTCTCGCAGGGGGATTCCCAGCCGGCTTCCGCCAGTTGCTGGTTGCGCTGGTGGGTGAGGCGCAACCGTTCGACGATGTAGCTGAGCTTGAGGCGGTAAGGCTCGAGCCGGTAGCGGGCCGCCCGCTCCTCGTAGATCTCCGGGAAGCGCAGCCGGTCCATCTCCAGGGACTCGAGCAGCGGGGCACTCACCTGGGACCACTGCATCGAGATGCTGAGCTGGTCGCGCAGTCCCTGCACGGCTGTGATGTAGCGCTCGATCATCAGCTGGCGCTGATAACAGGCGGTCCGCCAGGTGATGTCGGGTGTGACGGAGGGGTTGCCGTCTCGGTCGGAGCCCACCCAGGAGCCGAAGGTGCAGAAGGCATCACGGGGCGCCTCCACATCCGGGTAACTGCTGGCGAGGGCATTGATGATGCGCTGCCGCAACAGTGGCATCGCGTCGAAGAGCACCTGCTGGAAGTAATGGAGGGCGTAATCGACTTCATCGAGCACCGAGGGCTTGAACTGGTGCAGCTCGTCGGTGCGCCACCACAGCCGGATCTCCTCCTCTAGCTGCAGCCGCAGGCTGCGTTCGTCCTGCAGCTCGGATGGGCTGTCCTGTTGCAGGCGGTGGATCAGGGCCGCCACCCGGCGCTGTTTGTGCCGCACGGTGTGGCGCACGATCTCGGTGGGGTGGGCCGTGAACACGAGCCGGATATCGAGTTCCCGCAGCAGGTTCTCGATCTGGGCGGGGGGAACGTTCAGTCCCCGCAGGCGGGTGAACAGCTCACGGAAGGTGGCGGGATCGGTCTGACTGGCCAGCGGTGGGGCGAAGGGATCGGGGCTGGTGGGAGTGGAGCCTTCCTGAAGGCTGGCCAGGTAGCTGTCTTCCTCGATGTGCTGCTCGAGGATGTTCACCAGTTGGAAGTAAAGCGAGAAGGCGCGGGCCGCGGCGATCGCCTCCGAGAGGTCCATCTCCCGGATCAGCTGCACGATGGCCGCGGTTGTGTCGACCGTTCCGTCGGCAGCTTCGGAGGGGTCGCTCAGCTGCTTGAGTCGCAGCAGCCGCTCGGCCTGATCGGGGGGACACTCGCTGAGCAGAACCGTTTTCCAGAGATCCTCCACCAGTTCGAGCCGCTCTCCGAGCAGCCGGGTGACGCGGGGGGCCGGAGCCGTGGGTACTGCCTGGGGGGCCTGGGCCAGAACGGCGGATGGGGCGGACAGGGGCTGCCGCATGGGGGCCGGCGCAGGCGAGGAAGGCTCCATGATCATCCCAAAGGGTGAGAAGCCGCTGTGTTGCGTGGTGCTGGTTCCACTTCGGCCAGCTGCATGGCTGTGGCTCCACCGGCCAGGATCTCGCGCAGCGGCACTCCGGCGTCATGGCGCTCCAGCCAGCGCATCGCCTCATTGCCCTCGCGCAGGATGGTGTGCACCGGTTCGAGCCAGGGGCTCAGGCCGAGCCTGGAGGCGAGCGGCGCCACCTGTTCCAGCTCTCGCTGAATCCAGGCGCCAGCTTCGATCTCCTCTCCCGTACGCCAGTCGCTGAGCGTGGCCCTCAGGCTCTTTCGGGCAGCGGCGCGGTCGTTGCTGTCGGCCAGTTCAGCGAGCTGATCCGGCCCCAGCCGGCTGGCGCGCAGGGGATCATGGGTATGGGGATTCTCCAGCAGCTGCAGCAGGCGCAGTTCCGCGAAGACCGTCACGGCAAGAAGCTGACGGGGCTGGCTGATCAGGTCACAGATCCGGATCTCGAGCCGGTTGAGGTCGTGGGGCCGGTTCTCCCCGTTGGGCCGCACGGAGGTCCAGAGATGGCGCACGTTGCGCATGGCCCCGGCCGCCAGCTGGGCATCCATCCAGTGGATGTAGTGCTGATGATCGAGAAACAACGGCACGGTTGGCGGCGTGAGCGGGAATTGCAGCCAGCGCTGGGAGTGGGCGCCGGTGGCGACCCCATCGAGGAATGGTGAACTGGCGCTCAGCGCCAGCAGCAGGGCGCCTTCGCAGCGCAACAGCCGGCAGCCAGCGAACAGGGCCCCCATGTCGGTGAGCCCGAGGTTGATGTGCACGCTGGCGGTCACCACCCGGGTCCCATAGGTGGCTTCGATGAAGCCGTGATAGGGGTTCGAGGGGTCGGAGCGCTCGAAGCGGAGGCTGTCCCCCAGGCTGAGGGTGCTCCCCGGGAGCAGGGTGAGCTGCCGCTCGCCCAGCCAGCGCCGCAGGCGTCGCCTCGGCTCCAGCAGCAGCTCCAGCTGGCGGGCGTAGTCGGCATCCGGTGGGGTGATGTATTCAAGGTTGCGATGGTCCGGTTCGGTGACGAACCCCTCCAGCTGGGCCGCGGCCTGCTCCGCCACTCCAACCACCGTGCCATCGGCCTGGCCGGTGAACAGCTCCACCTCGAAGCCCTTGAGCAACAGTCGATCGCTCATGTGCCGCTCCCCTGCAGGCAGGCCAGGGCCTTGAGCAGTCCGCGGGCCTTGTTGAGAGTTTCCTGGTATTCCGCGGCCGGCTGGGAGTCGGCCACCAGGCCCGCACCCGCCTGTACCTGAACCCGCCAGCCGCCCTCTCCGTCGGGCAGCACCACCATGGTGCGGATCGTGATGGCGGTGTTGAGGGCGCCGGCCAGATCCACCGCTCCGTACACACCGGAGTAGGGGCCTCGGGCATCTGGCTCATGCTCATGGATCAGCTGCATCGCCCGGATCTTGGGCGCGCCGCTGACAGTGCCGGCTGGGAAGGAGGCCTTGAGCAGATCCCAGACATCGTGGCTGGAATCGAGCAGGCCCTCCACCTGGCTGACGATGTGCATCACATGGGAGTAGCGCTCGACCACCATCAGTTCGGTCACCTCGACCGTGCCTGGACGGCAGACCCGGCCCAGGTCGTTGCGGCCCAGATCCACCAGCATCACGTGTTCGGCACGCTCCTTGGGGTCGGCCAGCAGCTCCTGCTCGAGGGCCAGGTCGCTGGCTTCATCGGATCCGCGCGGGCGGGTGCCGGCGATCGGACGCAGGGAGGCCCGAATGCCGCCGGCCACTGGCTCCGCCTTGACCATCACCTCGGGGCTGGAGCCGATCAGATACCAGCCACCGAAGTTGAAGAAGGCCATGTAGGGCGAGGGGTTCACCATCCGCAGGCTGCGGTACAGCTCGAAGGGATCCCGTTGGATGCGGGTTTCCAGGCGCTGGCTGAGCACCAGCTGGAACACATCACCGGCGGCGATGTGTTCCCGGGCCGCCACCACCGCTTCTTCGAAATCGGCCTGGCTGCGGTTGCTGCGGGTCTCCAGCTCAACACTGGGCTCAGCATCCCAGCGCAGGGGATTGACGCCGGCCGGCAGCGGGCCGTGCATGCGTTCCTCCAGCGACTGGATCCGGGCGCAGGCCTCGTCATAGGTGCTGAGGGGATCAGCACCGCCACTGAGGTCGGCGTAGGCCACGGCCGTGATCTGCCGCTTCACCTGGTCGAACACCAGCAGGCTGTCGGCCAGCATCCAGCAGCCGTCCGGCGGGCCTTCCGGGTCGCTGGGGTGGACGGGCACGCTCGGCTCGATCCAGCGGATCAGTTCGTAGCCCCAGAAGCCGAAGAGCTGTCCAAGGGGCGGCATGCCGGGAATGGTGCTGGGCCGAAGCGAGGCCAGGCATCCGGCCAGCAGCTCGAAGGGGTTGCCCCGCAACTGGGCCTGACGGCCATCGCGCCAGCACTGAACGCCGTCCTCCCCTCGCACCGTGAGGGTCCAGGCCGGATCAGCCACCACGAAACTCCAGCGCCCAAGCCGCTCTCCCCCCTCCACCGACTCCAGCAGCACGCCGTGGTGGCTGGCGGCACCCACCTTCAGCCAGGTGGTGAGCGGGGTTTCCAGATCAGCGGGCCAGCGCTTCCAGAGAGGGATGTAGGTGCTGCCGTCCGCCGCCTGGGCGAGGAACGCGTCGCGATCGGGTAAGGGCATCACGGCAACGGGCAGGCAAAAAAAACGGGGCACCCGGCCCCGCCTTTCTAAAGGTTGGAGGAATCATGCCAAGGAGCTGATTCCTACAGAGGATTCCAGGCTGGTCCCGGGCGCAACTCCCGGGAACTCAACTTCAGGAATCGAAGGTGTTGCGTCCAGAGAACTTGAGGGTGGAAGGATCGGGGTTCTGGCCGATGCTGCGGGGGTTGTGGCCCACGATCGGACGGCCTTCGTTCACTTTCTCGGGGAAGACACCATCTTTCGGGTGGAGGTATTCGGTGTCACCGCCAGGGTAGATGCGGTAGATCTTGTAATCCTCGATACGTGGCTTAAACTTGGTGCGCAGCTGGGTGCCGAGGGCCAGGCACTGCTCCTTGCGGGAGAAGTACATGATGTTCTCGCCTTCGTTCATCTCTGCAGCTCCACCGGTGGGAAGCTCAAACACCTGATCCTTGCCACTGGTCCAGGTGATGGCGTACTTCTCCTCGGTTTCGGCGGAGTTGAGCAGACCGCCCGTGCTGCCGATGGACTTGGGAAGTTGACCGCTCAGCGCCGTTGCTGTCATGGCTGTTGGGGATGGTGAGTCGGCGGACCCATCAGTGAGTCGGCGGACCATGTCGGCTGGAAGCTAGCACTGCAATCTGGGGGGTCTTGCCCGGGGGAGAGCTCTCTTCACACCCGTCAACAAACGTCCCCGTCGGCGTCGGTGTTGTGGCCCGCCACGGGAAAGAACACCGTCAGTCCCTGGCCGGCCCGTTCCGTGAAACGCCCCCCCAGGCTGTGGAACAGGCGCTGGGTGGCCTGGCGGCTCAACTGCAGGCTGCCCGTGAGCGGATTCCAGCGCAGCACGGGGCCCACATCGGCGGCGGTGTCTTCCTCGGGGGTACTGGGGAGGGTCGTTTCACTCCCGGGCGGGTTGGTGCAGCGCAGTTGCAGTTTCAGGCGCGACCCTGCTGGCTGCAGCCGGATCAGCACGGTGCTGCCCGAAGGCAGGCTGCGGATGAAGCGATCCACCAAGCCGCCCAGCATCGTCTCGAGCCGGTTCGGGTCGCTCAGCACCGCCGGCAG
This sequence comes from Synechococcus sp. UW140, assembly GCA_943369245.1. Classification (GTDB taxonomy): domain Bacteria; phylum Cyanobacteriota; class Cyanobacteriia; order PCC-6307; family Cyanobiaceae; genus Regnicoccus_A. The sequence goes on from CALRMN020000011.1 coordinate 100,793, forward strand.
CTGAGCGCTGATCTCCAGCTGCAGCTTCAGACCCCGGCGTCCCAGCTGTCGTTTCCAGAGCCCCTCAAATCCCTGCAGCAGCTGGGCCAGGTCGGTGCGGGCCAGGGTCTGGCGCGGCCTTGGCAGCCGCTGGAGCTCGGCCGCATGGAAGATCAGGCCGAACCGGTCGATCTGTTCGCTGCATTCCCCGTCGATCTGCTCCAGTCGCTGACGGACCACCGCCGGGAGGTCAGCGCGCCGCAGCAGCGAGCGGATCAGAGTGCGGATCGTGGCGAGGGGGGTGCGCACTTCGTGGGTGAGGGCCTCGAGCAGGGCCAGTTCGCCGCTGCTCTCCGCCTGGTCGTCCTCACGGCCGTGGACCAGGGGCTGCAGGGTCAGGCTCGGGGCCATCGCCGCCAGTCGCTCCGCCAGCCTCGGCCAGAACTGCAACGCCATGCTCTCCTCGCTGCGCAGCGGCCCGAGCGCCTGCAGGGCCTGGCGCAGGCGCAGAGCGGCCTGGGGGGCCGTGGCCCGTAGTCGCTCATCCACAAGAGCCAGCGTTTCCGAGAGGGTGGTGGGATCGAAGCGCAGCACCAGCTGCCGCTGCTGTGGACTGCCCTCCAGGGCCATGGCCAGCTGCAGCTTGGGCGTGATCAGCACCAGCAGGGGGTCTGTGCCGTCTTCAGGCTCCAGCGCCAGGCGTTCGAAGGGGCTGGTGCGGCCTGGGGTCTCGTCAGTGCCGGCTGAGCCCATACCGGGCAGCAGGGGGCCTGAGGGGCTGAGGCCGCCGGCGATCTGCGGCGGCGCCCAGACCCAGCCCTGCAGTGGCTCCAGCAGCTCCGGCTCGTAGAGCGCCGGCAGTGGCGAAGCCAGCCAGACCCCGCGCAGTGGCTGCAAGGGCGGCAGGAAGTCATCCTGAAGGGTGGCCAGGGCTGCCCACCACTGCCGTCTTGCGGTGTCTTCATCGCTCCGGCCTGCCGGGACCCCCTCGGCCAGCCGCGCCCTCAGAACGGCCAGGCTCACCATCGCCGCTGGGGCGGGCGGCCGTGGCGGGACACCGAGGCGCACAGCCCCAGGGAGATGAAGTTCACGAGCATCGCCGAGCGGCCATAGCTCAGCCAGGGCAGTGGAATGCCGGTGATCGGCCCCAGTCCGATGGTCATGTTGATGTTCACCACCACCTGGAACATCAGCATCGCGCCGATGCCCACCACCACGAGCGACTCGTAATCCGTGCGTGCCCGTCCGGCGATCTGGAGCAGGCGCCACATCAGCACCACGAAGCCGACCACCACCAGGGTGGTGCCGAGGAAGCCGGTTTCCTCTCCCAGGGCGCTGAAGATGAAATCCGTGTGCTGCTCGGGAATGAAGCGCAGCAGGGTGAGGTGACCCTGCATCAGGCCGGTGCCCCAGAGCCCCCCCGAGCCGATCCCCACCGTGCTCTGCAGCAGGTGGTACCCCCCGCCGAGAGGATCCTGGGAGGGGTCGAGAAACATGGTCAGGCGGGCCCGCTGGTGGTCCTTGAGGCCGTGGGACCAGAGCCAGGGAGTGCCCAGGGCGAAGATGCCCTGAATGGCCAGGGTCAAGGATGTGGCCAGGGCCTTCCAGGGCAGGGAGCGCCAGGCCACCAGTCCCATGGCGGGAACCCAGGCCACCAGGGCCCAGGGGATGGTGCCCGCCAGGATGGCGGTGAACAGTGGCGAGAGCAGCAGCAGCAGCCAGGCTCCAGGCATGCCCGACCAGAACATCATCACCAGCAGGACCGCCCCGAACACGAGGGAGGTGCCCAGATCGGGCTGCACGAACACCAGCAGCCAGGGCACGCTGATCATCGCCACGGGCCGGATCAGGTCCACCGGCCGCTCCACAGGATGGCGGGCGAGCACACCGGCCAGCAGCAGGATGGCTGCCACCTTGGCGAACTCGGAGGGTTGCACGTTGAAGCCGGCGATGTTGATCCAGCTCTGGGCGCCGAGTGCGCTGACCCCCACCACCCTTACCGCCACCAGGCTGGCCACCATGACCCCGTAGATCAGCCAGCGGAACGGCTGGTACCGCTCCAGCGGGATCCGTGCCAGCACCAGGGCGAGGCCCATCCCCACAGCGGCGGTGATCCAGTGCTGATACCAGACGGCGTAGGGGGCCTGGCGCTGGGTGCTGGCGATCAGGATCCCGGCCACCACCACCATCGCCAGGGGAATACCCCAGAGCACCAGATCAACCCCTTCGAGCGGGCGCCGCCTTGCCGGCCGCGCCGCCGAGAACATGCTGCGCCGGCTGCCCAGCAAGGCCATTGCGATCAGGCGGTAGCCAGGGTGAGGCTGGTGATGCGTTGGGCCAGGGTCTGGAAGGCGCGGGCCGTGGCGGAGTCGGGTCTGGCGATCACCACCGGGCAGCCCTGGTCACCCCCATCGACCACCGCCATCTCCAGGGGCAGCTCGGCCAGCAGGGGCACCCCGGCCTCGGCCGCCAGGGTGGCCCCGCCGCCACTGCCGAAGATGGCGTAACTGGCTTCAGGCCGGTCGGGGGGGATGAAGGTGCTCATGTTCTCGACCACGCCGAGCACAGGCACCCCCATCTGCAGGAACATCGCCAGGCCGCGGCGGGCGTCCTGCAGCGACACCCGCTGGGGGGTGGTCACGATCACCACGCCAGCCATCGGCACCGCCTGGGCCAGGGTGAGCTGGGCATCGCCGGTGCCGGGCGGCAGGTCCACCACCAGCACGTCGCGCTCACCCCAGTCGGCCTGGTAGAGGAACTGGCGGATGATGCCGTTGAGCATCGGCCCCCGCCAGACCACCGGTTGGTTCTCCTGGATCAGCAGCCCCATCGACACCATGCCGATCCCGCAGGTCTCGATCGGCACCAGCACCTGCTCATTGCCGCTGCCGCGCACTTCAGGGGTGCGATCGGCCACCCCGAGCATGGTGGGGGCGTTCGGGCCGTAGATGTCGGCGTCGAGCAGGCCCACCCGCAGGCCGCTCTGGGCCAGGGCGCAGGCCAGGTTGACCGCCACGGTGCTCTTGCCCACGCCGCCCTTGCCGCTGCTCACGGCGATGATCCGGCCCACGCCGGGGATGCCCTGGCGCTCGGGCAGGTTGCCGCCTCCACCGGGGCCGTGGCCCGCGCCGCCGATCGGTGACCCCTCGGGCCTGCCGCCACCGCTGGGCTGGGCCAGCTCGATCTGCACATCCTCGATGCTCTCCAGGGCCATCAGCGCCGCGCGGGCTTCGGCGGCGATCCGCTCCCGCTGGCTGGTGGCGTATCCCGGCAGAGCCAGGCTGAAGACCACGCGGCTTCCCTGGGGACGCACCTGCTGGATCCAGCCCAGTTCGAGCAGACTTCGTCCCGTGCCCGCGTCGCAGAGGGGCTCGAGGGCGGCGAGAGCCTGTTCAGCGGTGGCCATCCGTGGGTGCCGGCATCAGGGCCGATCCTAGGGGCCACCCCCATGACAGAGGCTCTCGAAGGGTTGTGCGCCGGCTCGACGGGCTGGAATGGTGGAGAGGTTTCGAGCGTCCGGCGGGGCGTGATCGTCAGTGGCGGAGCAGGGACAGACGGGCGTGGTCGATGGGGAGAAGGGCCCGGGAGGGCCACAGCCCCTGGAGCGTCCGCCGGCCGACTCCCGCTCGCGCGCCCGCGCCCTGTTGATGGGCCTCCAGGACAGCATCTGTGCCGGTCTGCAGGCCCTTGATGGCGAAGGGGTGTTTCAGGAGGAGAGCTGGGAGCGGCCGGAGGGGGGAGGCGGCCGTTCGCGGGTGATGAAGGCCGGCCGGATCTTCGAGCAGGGCGGAGTGAATTTTTCCGAGGTGGAGGGCGATCAGCTGCCCCCCTCGATTCTCAGCCAGCGGCCTGAGGCCGCCGGCCAGCGCTGGTTTGCCACCGGCACGTCGATGGTGCTCCATCCCCGCAACCCTTATGTGCCCACGGTGCACCTCAACTACCGCTATTTCGAGGCGGGACCTGTCTGGTGGTTCGGCGGTGGCGCCGACCTCACCCCTTACTACCCCTTCCTGGCGGATGCCCGCCACTTTCACCGCATCCTCAAGGGAGCCTGTGACAGCGTCGATCCGACGCTGTATCCGGTGTTCAAACCATGGTGCGATGAATACTTCTTCCTGAAGCACCGCGCTGAAACCCGGGGGGTGGGTGGCATCTTCTACGACTATCAGGATCCTGCCGGAGTCCTCTACAAGGGTCAGGATCCCAGCGGCCCGGCCGCGGCCGTGGCGGCTGCCACAGGAGCGGTGCCGCGCAGCTGGGAGCAACTGTTCCAGTTGGCGAGCGCCTGCGGCAATGCCTTCCTACCCAGCTACGTGCCGATCGTGGAGAAGCGCCATGGCACTGCCTACGGGGAGAGGGAGCGCCAGTTCCAGCTCTACCGCCGCGGGCGCTACGTGGAGTTCAACCTGGTGTTCGATCGCGGCACGATCTTCGGTCTGCAGACCAACGGCCGCACCGAGTCGATCCTGATGTCGCTGCCACCGCTGGTGCGCTGGGAGTATGGCTACGGCCCCGAGCCTGGCAGTCGTGAAGCCCTGGTCACGGAGGTGTTCACCAAGCCCCAGGACTGGTTCGGTGATGCGGCGCTGGAAGAGCTCTGCAGGGCCCGGGGCGCTTTCGACTGAACCCCAGATCCCAGCCCTGCGGTGCCTTCGCTGCTCAGGGGCGGGGTGCGGGATTGGTCCATGAGGTGGCCGGCAGAGCCGTGGAGCGAGGGCTGATGCCCTGTTCCAGGGCCAGCACCACCCGCTCGGCGATGGCATTGAGCGCTGCATCCCGGCTGCTGGGATCCCTCAGAGCCGACTCCAGCGGACTCTCCAGCTTGCCGATCTCGAGGATGGCGATGCCCCGGCGAGGCGCTCCCAGTCCGCCCCGGAACTGATGAGGGAATGCCCCGAAGGCGGCGGCCAGGCTTTCGTCCAGAAGGCTGGGGGCCTGGTGCAGCGGTGGGATCAGTCCAGAGCCAAAGCCGTCCGGTCCGTAGGCGTCGAAGTGAATCTCCATGGCGTAGCCCCCACGCCGGACATGCTCTTTGCCCACGCTCCAGTTGGTTCGGGGATCATCGCCGTCGGCGATGCTGCGTTGCTCAGGCACGTAAAGGCTGATCGGCAGCCCGCGCTGGCGTCCCAGCGCCACCACCCGCTCGGCGGTGAGCAGATTCCAGTAGAGCTCATCGCGGATGCCGGGCACCATCGGCTGGGCTCCGAAGCGATCCACCGCTTCACCGCTGGTACCGGAGCCGGCCATGCCCTGGGAATCGGCGTGACCCGCCATCACCAGGATCGGGGCACCGGCCGCCAGCGACCTACGGCCGATCCAATCCTTGTTGAGTGGTGCGCGCGGGCCGGTCAGCGGATCGATGGCGAGCATGGCCGGGGCGTTGGCGGCGCTGCCCAGCACCAGCACCAGCACAAGTCCGAGCGAGGCGGATCTCAGGGGCCGTGGGCGTGCCCAGGGTCTGCGCGGGGCTGGGGCCGGGGGAGGCTGGGACATCGTTCTGGTGTTGTTTCAGATGGGGGAACTCAGCAGGGCGCCGTCACTGGCCAGCTGTAGCCGTGGGCCCAGTTCCAGTTCCAGGGCGATCAGCTCGTCGCGGTGGGCCCGCAGCCGAAGCTGGCTGAGGGGAGCGTCATCGTCGCTGATCAGGCGCAGTTCCACCAGTTCCTGTCGGGCGGCTCTCCGCCGGTAGATCAGCCCCGCGAGCGGGCCGACCAGGGCCAGCAGCAGCGGCCACCATCCCAGCACCGGCAGCAGCTGGCGCAGCACCAGGCCGAGGCAGGCCGCCCCGACCGTTCCCAGCAGCGAGAGCAGCAATGCCAGGGTGCCACTGGCTCCCACCTGGCCGCGGAAGCGCAGCACCCGTCGCTCGGGATCCCCTGCCTCCGCCTGCCAGCCCCGCTGCTTCAGCCACTGGCTGAGGCCGTCGAGCACCTCCAGGGCCGGCCGCGGCGACTGCACATCCACCACCGTGGTGCGGTCCTTGCTGGCGGCGCGCAGGAAGAACACCAGGCCGATAGCCAGCAGCAGGGTGAGCAGGAGGGTGGAGCCCAGGGAGGGGGACAGGGGCAACGGCACGCGGGCGATCCAGGGCAGAAGCGCCCCATTCTCCCCCTTTCGGCACGATGGCGTTGGTTGCTCCCGCCCTCATGCTCCCGGCCCTTGCCTCAACCCCCCATCGTTTCGCGGTCTTCGAGGGGGATCTTGACGCCGAATGGCTCAGCCTGCTGGCCCAGGCTCCGGCCCTGGCGGTCGACACCGAGGCGATGGGGCTGGTCCATGGACGCGACCGTCTCTGCCTGGTGCAGATCGCCGACCACCTCGACAACGTCTGCTGCATCCGCATCGCCCGGGGCCAGCAGGAGGCGCCGCGTCTGCGCGAACTGATGGAGAGTCCGGCGATCGAGAAGGTGTTCCACTTCGCCCGCTTCGATCTGGCGGCCCTGGGGGAAGGCCTCGGCATCGCCGTGGCGCCGCTGTTCTGCACCAAGGTGGCCAGCCGCCTGGCCCGCACCTACAGCTCCCGCCACGGGCTCAAGGAGGTGGTGCAGGAGTTGGTGGGGGTGGAACTCGATAAGCAGTCGCAGAGCAGCGACTGGGGGCGGGTTGAAGAACTGGGCGAGGCCCAGTTGGTCTATGCGGCCAATGACGTGCGCTACCTGCTGGCGGCTCGTCATGCCTTGGAGGCGATCCTGGAGCGGGAGGAGCGCCGCGATCTGGCCCGCCGTTGCTTCGCCTGTCTGCCGGTGTTTGCCGATCTCGACCGGAGCCGATTCGGCTCGGTGTTCGAGCATTCCTCGCAGTCCCGCTGAGCGGCAGCCGACCAGTGATGCCGACGATCAGTCCTCGACCATGAAACCGCTTTCGTCGTCTTCGGCGACCAGGAGCGCATCCAGCAGCTGACCCTGGGCCCTGGCCCCTCCCTGGGCCTCCTGGATCATGCGCTCGGCGATGGTGATGCGCTCGTCTGGAGATCGGGTCCCTTCCCGGGCAGCCTGCTGGTCGACCCGGCGCCGGGCCGCGGCGATGCTCACCCCCAGCAGGGTGGCCAGCTGACCGGTGACGGTGGCATAGGCCCGGTCGATCGGTGCTGGCATCGGGGGCGCGCCTGGATGAGATGAGACCCCATCATCCCTGGGACTGGACCAGCAGCTGCCGGTCCACCAGGGCCGCCAGCCGCTCGCTGCCGCCTGGGGCCCCCATCCGCCGTCGGCCAATGGCCCCCAGCTGCTGGCGCAGCTGGGCATCCTCAAGCAGCCGCTCCAGTTCGATGGCCAGATCCTGCGTCGAGGAGCAGGTCCGCACCGCCCCCCCCAGCAGCCGGCTCTGGCGCCGCGCGAACCCGCGCTTGAACTGCGGGCCCGGCCCCGGCAGCGAGAGCACGGGCACCCCGAGGCCCACCAGTTGCTCGGTGGCGGTGCCCGCGGTGGCCAGACCCACCTCCCCCCAGCCGGCCCAGCGCTCGAAGCAGCCAGGCCCCAGCAGCAGCAGCCGCTGCCGCTGCTGCCAGGCCGAGCTGCCGCCGCAACCCTCCGGCAGGGCCACCTCGCGGTAGCCCTGGGCGGTCAGGATCGGCTCCAGGTCGTGGCGGCTCGGTCGGGAGCCGGTGGGGCAGAGCACCACCTGGGGCTCCCTTGCCGGCGAGCAGGCCAGGCCCGCCAGTAGCCGTCGGGCGTTGGCGAGGGCTTCCGGCAGGCGGCTGCCGCAGAGCAGCACGATCCGCCGCCGCTGCCCTAACAGCTCGGGCAGCGGCAACCGATCGAGCTGATCCATCATCGGGTTGCCAGGCGCCAGCGCCGCCACCCCATGGCGCCTCAGCCCCCTGGCGGTGAGCTCGTCGCGCACCGCCACCAGCCGGGAACGGCGATCAGCCATCAGGGCCCACTCCCATGGATCCCATTCGCTGCCCTTGCAACGGTGGTAACGGTCGGAGAAGGGGTCGCGGCCGGGCCCGCTCCTCCAGGTGTAATCACTTTTGGGTGTGCCCAGGAAACCGTAGGGCGCACCGCTGGCCCAGGCCAGCAGCAGTGGCAGCAGATCCCCCACCGCCAGGATCGGTGCGCCGCCGGCGCCCCAGCGGCGTACCAGCTGCCACTGGCGCCAGCTCAGGCCGCTGAGCCCCGCCCCCAGGTCACGCAGGAGTGCGGAGAAGCTCTGGTTGCTGAAGCCGCCGCTGGGCAGCCGCTGGCGGGGACCCACCCGCTGCAGCCAGCCGTCCTGCTCCGCCTCCCGGTAGCTCTCCCCCTCCCCCACCAGCGGCAGGACCCTGAGCAGCAACCGCGGCTGCCGTTGGTGCAGCGCCTGCAGGATGCGCAGACCGATCAGATCTTCCCCATGGCCATTGCTCAGCAGCAGCAGCCGGGAGTGTCGTGGACGGCTGATACGATCCGCACCAAGGGGGTTCGCCCCTGAAATGGCGGCATGGCCAAGTGGTAAGGCAGAGGATTGCAAATCCTTTACCCCCAGTTCGAATCTGGGTGCCGCCTCTGATTTCCCTCCTGCCGGCGAGCTGCCGGAGGGCTCGCTCACAGTTCGGCGGTGGCTGACCAGCGCTCTCCCGAGAGGGCCTTGGCTTCGCAGCGCACGTCGTGCTTCTCCACCGTGCAGGTGCCATCGGCAGGCCAGGCGCTGGGCAGGCTGGTGGGCAGTCCCCGTTGATCGAAGCCCACTTCACTCACGCTGGTGATCTCGGTGCTGAGGGGACCCTCCAGGCGGCAGTGTCCCTCGCGGCAGCGCAGCCCAGCAGCGCCGTCCTTGACCACCCCCACGAAGGTGACGAGGTTGGTGGTGATCTCGCCGCTGCCGGGGCCGACAAAGCGGATGTTCAGCAGTCCCTGCTGGTTCTGCTCGAAGCGCAACTCCGAGCAGGGGCCAGGGGTGGCCGCGGCGAGGTTGCGTTCGCAGCTGCGGGTGGCGCGTTGCACCCGCCCGAAGTCGGTGAGCTGATTCTGATCCGCCCGCAGGCCTGGTCCCGGGATCAGCAGGCTGACCAGGACCCCGGCCAGCAGCAGGCCCGCGTGGAGGGGACCAGGCCCCACACAGCCATGGCTCTTGAATGGGTTGGGAGCGGTTCTGACGGCCAAGAGAACCCACGCGCAGGTCCTCCATTGTGGAACCGCCTGGCCCCTGGAGTGCACGGCCAGGAGAAGCGGGATCAGTAGTCCGAATCGGCCACGCAAAAGCCCTGACAGCTGATGCCGTTGCTGGCGGTGCGGCCGCAGTGGTTGCACAGCACCGGTTCACCTGGTTGCGGCGGGGTGGTCTGCTGCACCAGTGATGCCGGCCGTGTCACGGGTGCCGGCGACTGGCTCCAGGGGGGCGGTGTCGTCATGCTCCGATCATGGCGAGGTTGCCCGCAGCCCGGAGATCCCATGGCGCAGTCCGTCTCGATTGGCGTGGGCACCTGGGCCTGGGGTAATCAGTTGCTCTGGGGCTACCGGCCCGATCTCCATGACACCGCCCTGGAGGCCACCTTCAACAGGGCGGTGGCCCTGGGGCTTCACTTCTTCGACACGGCCGACTCCTATGGCACCGGCCGCTTCACCGGCCGCAGCGAACAGTTGCTCGGTGGTTTTCTCCAGGCCCTGTCCCCTCAGCAACGCGACCACCTGTGCGTGGCCACCAAGTTGGCTCCCTTCCCCTGGCGCCTGGGCCGCCGGGGCTACGACCGTGCCTTCCAGGCCTCCCGCCAGCGGTTGGGCGGCCGACTCGATCGGGTGCAGCTGCACTGGAGCACCGCCCGTTACGCCCCCTGGCAGGAGTGGCCCCTGCTGGAGGGGCTGGCGGATCTCGTGGTGGCCGGTGAGGTGAAGAGCCTGGGGGTCTCGAACATGGGGCCCCGGCGCCTGAGGCAGGTGCAGCGTCAGCTGGCCGAGCGGGGGGTGCGTCTGGACAGCCTCCAGGTGCAGGTGTCGCTGCTCGCTCCCGAGGCGGTGACCGGTGGGGAACTGGCGGCCAGTTGCCGGGAGCTGGGGGTGGATCTGATCGCCTACAGCCCCCTGGCCCTGGGTCTGCTGAGCGACCGGGCCGGTGGCGGCTCGCCCGAGGGGCCCCGGGGGCTGCTGTTCCGGCGGCTGCGACCGAGGATCGGGCCGTTGCTGGCCCTGATGCGGGACATCGCGGCCGAGCACGGCGCCCAGGTGTCTGAGGTGGCCCTCAACTGGTGCAGGGCCCATGGGGCCATGCCGATTCCCGGCCTGCGCACCCCCGAGCAGGCCGAGGCGGCGGCGGCGGCGCTGTGCTGGCAACTCGACGAGCCGGAGCGCCTCGCCCTCGACCGGCAGGCCCTGGCTCTGCCGGTGAGGATGCCCGCCAACCCCTTTCTCAGTGATTGAGAAGGAGCTGGAGCGTCAGATGAGGTTGGGGATCAGGCGGACTCGGCCGCAGCAGAGGCGCCTGTGGGGTCGGGGGAGAGCACCACAGGCAGGGCAACGGGCCTGAGGATGTTCACCATCACTGAAGTGGCACCGCTCAGGGAGCCGTTGGGCCCGGTGCTGGCTCCGGCATCCGTGTCATTGCCGTCTGCTCCGGAGTTGTGCTCATCGCAGGCGCTTAGGGCCTCCTGCAGGAGAGAGTCGAATGTGGCTCCCGGCAGGCGGTGGCGTGAGATTTCCAGGAAGGCCCGGGCCAGCGATTCCCCTGCCGCGGCGAGCAGGGCGGGGTTGTTGCGCCGCTCGCTCTGCTCCTGTTCGATGGCTTGCAGAAAGCGTTCGGTGACGTCCCGCTTCGTGCTGGCCTTGATCTGGGTCTCCTGCTCAGCTGGCTGAAGAGTGGGTAGTTGGTCCAGCTCCTCCAGACGTCGGTTGAGGCTTTCCAGCACCTCCTTCGCTTCCGTGGCCACCCGCGAGAGCTGGCCCTCGGAAAGGCGTGGCAGATCGGCCAGGAACACCTTGCCGTGGTCGCGCAGGGTGAGATAGGTGGGCCGACTCACGTTTCGCCCCTGGGGGGGAAGGCTGAGCCGCCGTGGCGGCTCAGCCGGCTGGGGACCCGCTGAACTGCGCCGTCGGGTGATGCGGGTGCTGGAGGTGTGCATGGCTAAAGACGTATGAATTACCGGGTGCGCTGCCCTCGATCAAGGCAGCGAAGCCTGGTGCAATCTGCCAGGAGCGGGCCTGGGGTGGTCAGTACGGCAAACCCGCCAGGGGATTCGCTCCGGGGGAGCCGGCCTCCACCAGCCCAAGGCTCCAGGCCTGATGGCCCAGGAGTTCGCACACCTCAAGGGCCAGGGAGACGGCAGGCTCCGGCACCACCAGACAGAAGCCGACCCCCAGGTTGAAGGTGTTCCAGAGATCGGCTTCCGGCACCTCGCCTTGGTCCTGCAGCCAGCGGAACAGTTCGGGCCGCTCCCAGCTGCTGGCCTCGATCCGGCCATGGGTTCCGGCCGGCAGGCAACGGGGCAGGTTCTCGGGCAGTCCGCCGCCGGTGATGTGGGCCATCGCATGAAGGGGAACAGCCTGCTGGCGCAGGGCCTTCACCAGGGCGCCGTAGAGGCGGGTGGGCTCCAGCAGCGCCTCGATGACCGGCCGGTCATCGCCTCTCAGGGGTGTTTTCTCGGAGGCGCCGCTGCTCGCAAGAATCCGCCTCACCAGGCTGAACCCATTGCTGTGAACACCACTGCTGGCCACGGCCAGGATGCGGTCGCCAGGCTGCACCAGCCGGCCATCGATCAGGTCGTCCTCCTCCACCACGGCCACGCAGAAACCGGCCAGGTCGTAGCGGCCGGGTGCGTAGAAGCCCGGCATTTCCGCCGTCTCGCCCCCCAGCAGGGCGCAGCCGCTCTGGCGGCAGCCGTCGGCGATGCCTTCCACCACGAGGGCCATGGCTTCGGGCGCGAGCCTGCCGGTGGCGATGTAATCAAGGAAGAACAGGGGTTCGGCTCCGCTGGTGACCACGTCGTTGACGCACATCGCCACTAGATCGATGCCGACAGCATGGTGACGTCCATAGGTCTGGGCCAGCTCCAGCTTGGTGCCCACTCCGTCACTGCCGGCCACCAGCAACGGGCGCCGCAACCCCTCGGGCAGCCGGCACAGACCACCGAATCCCCCCAGGCCTCCGAGCACCTCGGGCCGGCGGGTGCTCTCGACGCTGGCGCGGATCCGCTCGACGAAGGCCCTGCCGGCGGCCACATCTACTCCGGCCGTTCGGTAATCCATGGCGTTGCTCCTGCTGGGCAGATCCTCATCGCCGCTGATCCTCCGACGCCAGCCGACCTGAGGACGTTCCGGTCGCCACCCGCCTTGGTCGCCGTCCAACCGGCCGGGCGCCCTGGGAGGGTCCACCCGCCCGATTGTCACAAGATTTGATCAGCCCTGCTGATGGCAGTGATTGGCGTCACTGATCAATATCGGCTCTTTGAGAGGTTCTCTGCACTGTGGCTGACTGGGATTTCTCCGTAGATGACTATTCCTGATCAATTCTTGCGCCCAAGCTGCTCATCGCACTTCCTTGGACTTCCTGTAAGTTTCCGGTGTCGTGATTTTTCATCAGGGACTCCACCACCGGTTTCGCGCTTTCAGCTCTTCCAATCGTCAGCGCGATCCATCAAGTAACGCCCCTTCAATCCGAAGACCGTTGCCTACTCGTGGTGGGTTTCGACTGTTATGCGTCGCACTTTTCCCCTGGGGGCCCTTGCCCTCCTGCTTTCTGGCAGCGGCATTGCCGTTCCTGTGCTCGCCGAATCGGCTCGCACGGAGTCCGATTCCCGCGTTGCCATGGCCCTTCAGTCTGCTCCGGTGCCTGCCCAGCAGTCGTCTGAGCCGGTTCAGCCTTCCCAGTCCGTCGCCATCCGCCAGCAGGACAGCGAGGCACCGGCCTCGGAGGCTCCAGCCGCACCCACCGCACCAGCGCCCACTCCCCGCCGCTTCAAGCTGGCAGGCACCGGTGAAGCCAGCTGGTACGGCCCCGGTTTCTTTGGCAACCGCACTGCCAATGGCGAGGTCTTCCGCCCCGGCACCATGACCGCTGCTCACCGCACCCTCCCTTTCGGCACGAAGGTGAAGGTCACCAATCTCTGGAACGGGCGCAGTGCCATCGTCCGCATCAATGACCGCGGTCCGTTCCACGGCAACCGCATCATCGACCTGGCCCATGGCGCAGCCCAGAACCTCGGTCTTGTCGCCAGCGGTGTCGCTCAGGTCCGTCTGGAAGTGGTTCAGTAAGGCCTGAAGGCCATCACCCCATCCATCGGGGTCAGCCCATCCGGCATTCTGCCGGGTGGGCTTTGATCTGCCGCCACCATGCAGCTGCTGCACACCTGTGATGAGTTGCGGCGTTGGTGCAGGCCCGCCGCCGGGTTTCCGGCCACGGCCCTTCACTTCGTGCCCACCATGGGCGCCCTTCATCAGGGCCACCGCCGTCTGATCGAGCGGGCTTCCGCCCCCCTCTCCCCCTCGGGGCCGCCGCCGCGGGTGCTGGTGAGCGTGTTCGTCAATCCGCTTCAGTTCGGTCCCGGGGAAGACTTCGAGCGCTACCCGCGCGATCTGCGTGCTGATGGCGCTCTCGCTGCCGTGGCAGGGGCCACAGCCCTGTTCGTCCCAACCGTCGAGGAGCTGTTCCCCGGCGGTGAAGCCGAGCTGACCAGGGTCCTGCCTCCGCCCGCTCTCCTCCAGGGCCTCTGTGCCCGCTCCCGAACGGGCCATTTCGAAGGGGTGGCGACGGTGGTCGCCCGGCTCCTGGCCCTCGTCCGTCCTGACCGTTTGCTGCTTGGCGAGAAGGACTGGCAGCAACTGGTGATCATCAGGCGGATCGTGGCGGATCTGGCCCTGCCGCTGCGCGTCCAGGGATGCGCCACCTGGCGGGAGAGCGATGGTCTGGCGGCCAGCTCCCGCAACCGCTATCTCTCCGAGCCGGAGCGCCGCCAGGCGGCATCGCTGCCTGCTGCCCTGGCTGTGGGGCGGAGAGCCTGGGAGAGCGGCGAGAGGGACCCCTCCCGCCTGGAGCGTTTGGTACAGACCGAGCTGGAGCGGGCCAATCTGACAGTGGAGTATGTGGAGATGGTGGAAGCCCGGCGGCTGCGTCCTCTGGATCCTTCCTCCCCATCCAAGGGTCCGCTGCTGCTGGCGGCCGCCATACGCTGCGGCCCCAGCCGCCTGATCGATCACCTCGTTCTCATGAACCGTCCTCCGATCGTCGCCATCGATGGCCCCGCCGGGGCTGGAAAGAGCACGGTCACCCGGGTCCTGGCCCGCCGCCTCGGCCTGATCTATCTCGACACCGGAGCCATGTACCGGGCCGTGACCTGGTGGGTGCTGCGCCATGGGGCGAATCCAGCCGTGGCCGCGGAGGTGGAGCCGCTGCTGGAGGGGTTGGAGCTGAACCTCGACCTGGAGGCCAGCGGCGATCAACAGGTGAGTGTCAACGGTCACGACGTGAGCCAGGCGATCCGCCATCCCGATGTCACGGCCCAGGTTTCCCAGGTGGCGGCCCACGTCTGCGTGCGCGAGGCGCTCACCCAGCAGCAGCGGGCCCTCGGCGCCCGGGGCCGGCTGGTGGCGGAGGGCCGCGACATCGGCACCGCCGTGTTCCCCGACGCGGATCTCAAGGTCTTCCTCACCGCCACGGTGGCGGAGCGGGCCCGCCGCCGGGCCCAGGACCTGGAGCGGCAGGGGTTCACCGTGCCGCCCCTGGCGGAGCTGGAGGCCCAGATCGCCGAGCGCGACCATCAGGACTCCACCCGGGAGGTGGCACCCCTGCATCAGGCCGAGGATGCAGTGGAGCTGATCACCGATGGCCTGGCCATCGAGGAGGTGATCACGACCCTGGTGGATCTGTTCCGCGAGCGCATTCCCGAGGAGGCTTGGCCAGTGCCGGAGGGTGGCGAACGCCAGTGACCGGAATCGGAGGATCAGCCCGATGCAGCTTCTGGGGGGGGCGTGGCCAGCAGGTCGTCAAGCAGGCCCGTGCAGGCATCCTCAAGCAGATCCAGAACCCCCTCGAAGCCATCGGCGCCGCCGTAGTAGGGATCTGGGACCTCACGGACCCTGTGCCTGCGGCAGTGCTCGGTGATCGGCCTGATCTGCGCCCTGGAGGCACGGCCCCGGGTCATGGCCTGCACGGCTGCCAGGTTGTCGTCATCCATGGTGAGGATGTGGTCGAACGCATCAAGATCGGCAGCCACGATCTGGCGGGCTCGGCTGGGCAGGTGGATGCCGCGCGCGGCTGCCGCGGATCGCATGCGGGCATCGGCCAGCTGACCAGCATGCCAGTGGCCCGTGCCTGCTGAATCGACGCTGAAGCACTGCTCCAGACCCCGGCGCTGCAGGTGGTGGAGGAAAACTCCTTCGGCGGCGGGGGAGCGGCAGATGTTGCCCAGGCAGACGAACAGCAGACGGGAGTGCACCATCAGTCCACCGTCTGGCCATCGAGACAGGCCAGTGCCAACCTGGCCCGCAGGCGCACCACCAGGGTGTCGTCCCCTGGATCGCCGGCCAGCACCTGCAGGGCCTTGAGTCCCGAGTCATGCCCCGGCTCCGCCGCGCCCATGGCCAGGAGCAGTTGCTCCAGACCCACCGCCACGGCGTAGCGGACCACCCATTCGCCATCGCCGCCACCGGCCAGGAGGGCGTCGAGGCAACGCTGTCTCACGCCGGCCTGCTCGTCCTGGGGCAGGGCCTCGAGGCGGAGCTGACCCAGGCCGCGGGCCGCGGCTCGCCGCACGCTGGGCCCGATGTCGCAGGCCAGGGCGCTCTCCAGGAGCTCCAGGCCACGCACATCCCCGATGCCGGCCAGGGCGCGGACGGCCCAGGCCCTGGCGCCGTAATTGTGACCATCGAGATTGGCCAGCAGTGGCTCCACTGCCTGCTCCCCCAAGGCGATCAGGCCATCGACCGCCGCCACGGCGGCGCCTGGATTGTTGAAGCCCAGCACCTCCACCAGGCACGGGGCTGCCCCAGGGTGACGGGCCTCAGCGAGCCGTCGGGTGGCGAGCAGCAGACCCAGGGGGCTGTCGGCCTGGCGCAGGGCTTCGATCAGCTCGGTGGGCTCGGCTGCCGTGGGGTTGGGGGATGGCATGGTGCACTCAGAGCAGATCGTCCATCACTGCCAGCAGGGCGGTGGTGTCCTTGTCGAGGCGGGTGGCGCCAGGACCCGCAGGATTCTCCACCAGCCCACGCAGGGCCATCAGTTTGAGGCTGTTTTCCGCCAGGGTGCGCCGGATCGGCTCCAGCGCCGGCCGCCAGCCGGCGGCGCCCAGATCCATCAGTGCGGCGCGGCGCACCTGCAGCTGGGGATGCTCCAGCAGTGCCAGCAACTCTTCGCCCCAGCGGTTGTCGTTGGTGAGCTGGAGCAGGGCCCGGCAGGCGGCACTGCGGATGAGAGGCCGTTCGTGGGCCACGAACGACTCGATCACGGCCAGCACCCTGGGCTCAGTCCGGCCGATTTCACCGAGGGCCTCCAGCATCGCCTCGCAGGGTTCCTGCAGACGGCTGCTGCCTGGCTGGGGAGCGCCCGCCACGGCTGGTCCGCTGGCGAGCCTGCTGCAGAGCACCGTCACCGCTTCCGTGGCACGAAGTTCTCCGAGAGAACGGGCTGCGGCTTCTCGCAGGCCGTCGTCGGAATCGTTGAGGGCCTGCAGCAGGTGGGGAATGGCTTCGGCCTGGCCCAGCTTGCCCAGGGCCCGAGCAGCGTTGCGGGCCACTGCATTGTGCTCGACCCCCGCTTGAGCCTGGCGTGGCTGCCGCTGGCCGAGGGCCTGGCAGAGCAGGGTGATCGCTTCTGGATTCCGGCTGCGCATGCGCCCCAGCCACCAGGCCGCGTAGTACTGGGCCGATTGGTCCTCTCGCTGGCGCAGGCGGCGCAGCGCCTCGGCCTCGTCGATCGGGGCTCCGGCGGATAGGGACGGTTCGATGGACTCGGCGGCGGCGACCATGGCCGTGGCGTGATGGAGAGGCTGAACGAAAAAAGGAGGCCAGAAGGCCTCCTTGAGGTGTGAGACGTGCGGACGAAGCCGTCAGGAACGCTGTTGAAAACCGCGAGCGGAAATCAGACGAGAGCGTTGATGGCGTAGTCGATGTAGTTGTTGGCGATGACGCCGGGGT
>CALRMN020000012.1:0-94936 GCA_943369245.1 Synechococcus sp. UW140
GCTGATCCTGCTGGCGCTGGTGAGCATGGCCTCCCGCCGCAGGACCCTGGCAGTGATCGCACGAACGGCGTGGGAGGGTGAAGTCCCCAACCCTGAGCCCAGGTCATGGCCGATCCAGATTCCGCCAGCCCGGCTGGCCTCAACCCCGAGGAGATTCGCCAGGCCATCGTCTCCGGTGATCCATCCCGCGCCCTGCCGGCCCTGGTGAGTCTGCGGCGGCTGGAGGTGGAGCAGGCCGTGCCCTTGCTGCTGCTGGGCCTGGAGCAGGAGCCGTTCATCGTCCGCTCGATCAGCTGCGCGGGCCTTGGGGTGAAGCGCAGCGAGGCCGGCTGGGAGGCGCTGACGGCGGCCCTCAGCGGCGATGAGGATGCCAACGTGCGGGCCGAAGCCGCCAACGCCCTGGCCAGTTACGGGGTGGAGCGGGCCTGGCCGCTGCTGCGCCGGTCGTTCGCGGGCGACGATCAGTGGCTGGTGCGCTGCAGCATCCTCTCGGCCCTGGCGGAGCAGGCAGAGATTGAGCCTGGCGTGCTGCTGGAGCTGGCCCAGATGGCCATCGCCGATGCCGATGGCAGCGTGCGTGTGGGTGGTACTGAGATTCTTGGCCGGATCGTCCGGGAGGCCGGCGCCAGCACTGACCAGGTGGAGATCGCCGAGACGGCACGGCAGAGGCTGATTGGCCTGCAGCTGGACCCAGACCATCGGGTGGTGGCGTCGGCCCTCAATGGTCTGCAGAGCTGAGAGTCCGTTTCTGGCCAGGCTTGCTAGGTTCTGATCGTCACTAGGGGTGCCCGGCCCGAGCGTGTTTCCACCCGGAAGACCGCTTCAGGCCCCGGCTGAGATCACACCCTCCGAACCTGATCCGGGTCATGCCGGCGCAGGGAAGTGTCCCGAAAGCAACCGCGGTCCGATCGGTCCCGGTGGCCCTCGGATCCGGAGTTGTGCCCTCGCCTCCCAGCGGCCCCCGGTCCGAACGCCCCCTTTCTCGAGTCGATCATGCGCAGCGCCTGGATTGAGAAGCGACGCGGCGACGCCAACGTGTCGCAGATGCACTACGCCCGCCAGGGTTTGATCACCGAGGAGATGGCCTATGTGGCCAAGCGGGAGAACCTGCCCGAATCGCTGGTGATGGAGGAGGTGGCCCGGGGCCGCATGATCATCCCCGCCAACATCAACCACACCAACCTGGAGCCGATGGCGATCGGCATTGCCAGCCGCTGCAAGGTGAACGCCAACATCGGCGCCTCCCCCAACGCCTCCGATCTCGAGGAAGAGGTGGCGAAGCTGCGCCTCGCCGTGAAATACGGCGCCGACACGGTGATGGACCTCTCCACCGGCGGCGTCAACCTCGATGAGGTGCGCACGGCGATCATCAACGCCTCAACGGTGCCGATCGGCACGGTTCCTGTGTATCAGGCGCTCGAGAGCGTGCACGGCTCGATCGAGAAGCTCGACGAAGACGACTTCCTGCACATCATCGAGAAGCACTGCCAGCAGGGGGTCGATTACCAGACGATCCACGCCGGCCTGCTGATCGAGCACCTGCCGCTGGTGAAGGGACGCCTCACGGGCATCGTCAGCCGCGGCGGCGGCATCCTGGCCCAGTGGATGCTGCATCACCACCGCCAGAACCCACTGTTCACTCGCTTCGATGACATCATCGAGATCTTCAAGCGCTACGACTGCAGCTTCTCCCTCGGCGATTCGCTACGTCCGGGCTGCCAGCACGATGCCTCGGATGCCGCCCAGCTGGCCGAACTCAAGACCCTCGGCCAGCTCACCCGCCGCGCCTGGGAGCATGACATCCAGGTGATGGTGGAGGGTCCCGGCCATGTGCCGATGGACCAGATCGAGTTCAATGTGAAGAAGCAGATGGAGGAGTGCAGCGAGGCCCCCTTCTACGTGCTCGGACCGCTCGTCACGGATATCGCTCCCGGCTACGACCACATCACCAGTGCCATCGGTGCGGCGCTGGCCGGCTGGCACGGCACAGCCATGCTCTGCTACGTGACACCCAAGGAGCACCTGGGCCTGCCCAACGCCGAAGACGTGCGTGAGGGTCTGATCGCTTACAAGATCGCCGCCCACGCCGCCGACATCGCCCGCCACCGCCCCGGTGCCCGCGACCGCGACGACGAACTCAGCCGCGCCCGCTACGCCTTCGACTGGAACAGGCAGTTCGAGCTGAGCCTCGATCCCGAGCGTGCCCGTGAGTACCACGACGAAACCCTGCCCGCTGACATCTACAAACAGGCCGAATTCTGCTCGATGTGTGGCCCCAAGCACTGCCCGATGCAGACCAAGATCACCGATGAGGATCTGGCCGGCTTGGAGGCAGTGTTGGCAACGACATTGGCTGGGTGATGCCAGCCTCCTCTTCGTCTTGAACCAGAAACTTCTTCACCGCTCTGCAAAGTCGACTGATTCTCTGGAGCAATTCCTTTTGAACCTGGCAAGCTTGCCTTCGACTATCCTTTTAATATTGCCCCTCGATTCGTCAGTCTTGTATATTAAAATTGAGTAATAGTCGGAGGGTTGGCGGCCCTCGTGCTTGATTATCTTTTCAGGTGTTCCGTATGCGTTGGCAATGTCAGCTGAGAATTGTTTGTCCAGAGAGACAGCGAACTGGTAGTTCTTTGCTGACATTGTTTTAGGGATTCTAAATTGATTCTTGCTGTGAGCCCAAAGATCAGGCTCGCCATTGCTAAGTACAGGCTGAACGTCTATGGATCCTTTACTCATTAAGGTGAGCTCGGAGCCCCAGTAGTCTGACAATCCGGTCTTAAGCCCTTCAGCTGTTAATCTTAAGGCAATTTCACTTAATCTAGCATTATTTTCCTGTAGCTTAGTATTGAAAATCTTGTTGATATTGATGTCCGATGTGAGGTTTGGTCTGGCTACTAGAATTGATCCCATTGCCAGACTCACGTAGGCAATAAGGCGTACTGTCCACAGCTTTGTCGCAGGAAAGTTTATTCTTGTTGCCGCAATTAAAATTCCAGCTATCAATCCCAAGGCCAGGGGAGTGCCAATCGTCATGGCTAGCATATAGCGTCCCCGAAGCTCATTGGGATCACCAATTAGCAGTAAGAAAACAAAAGGCGAGCTAAGTGATAAAAATGTAAAATACAAGCCATAAAGAAGTCGCCTTAGCTTCGTTGGTGATAGCGCTAAGTCATCGGACTTGAAGTATGAATGAAGAGTATTGGATTGGATTATGGCTATTGTGATCATGGCAATGACTACTAAAAGCAAGACGACTGTTATGGGGAGGAGCGGTTGCGCTGCAAGCCAAGTAGTTAGCTTTGACAATATCTGATATAGTCGAAGAATGCTTATTTTGTCGAGCGCTTCTGCGCATTGTATGTTGAACAATGAAAGTACTATTGGGACAGAGGCGGCTACTATGCCCAAGGCGAATATGGAGCTGACTCTCATTCTTCTGGCTCGCTGTATAGCTATAGTGATAGGATTCTTCCTGAGTACGATCGACTCAGACAAAATCCAAGCCAAGAAACTTGGCGCTAGTGCTGTAAATAAGAACAGTTTATTTGAAAGTATTCCAATCCATGCAATAATGACTAAGGAGATCTTCTTAATGTTATTGAAGTTTGTGCCATATTCGTCCTTGTTTGAGTTGATCGGATTCCATATTGCCAGAGTTCCGAAAAGATAGGTTAGGATAATGTTGCCGCCATGATGCACAGGAGTCAAGGCGGTTCCAAGAGATTGGTTTAAAATTGGTATCAGGGAAACGAGGAAAATATTAACTGTACAGATGATTATTGCTACTTCTATTCTAGGGATGGAGCGTGAAAGCGTTTGATAGCATAGTTCCGTTTGTGTAATTAACAAGAGGGTGCATGTCACAATAGCGTACTGGGCTAGCAGTAATGAGAATTCTCTGCCTGGATCGAGGCGCAACAGCAAGATGAGCGTAGACAAGTCTGGTATAACGCTTGGGATTCTCGCAAAGCTAAGTTTGCTCGGATTCATCTCAAGCCCGCTCGATATGAGTCTTGCTTGATAATATGGAGAGCTGGAGTCAGGATTGAATGCAATCTGGTCGGAACATAAAACTGTCAAGATATAGGCGGCAATAGCGCATATGATGAGCATGCCTAGTGTCTGAAGCCACTTACTGATTGGCCTATGGCGATGGCTATCTGCGGTTTGCAATGGTTGTTCAGTCATTTTCGGCTATATGTTTGTTGCCTGTGGCTCCAGTGTCGCTGACCGAAAGCACAGGGTAGGAACCGTTGTAAGGTATTGATAACTTCGGCGGCTGGTCCATCATCACCCAAGCTGAGGTGATAGCTTCCACAGGAGCATTGGCTGGACTGCAAGATGGTCCCGGCATTGATGGGAGGGCCGCCTGTGTCAATATGTAGCTGATGACTGGGATGCTCTGCTGTTCTCCTGAAATAGAATATCTTCAAGAGATTATGGACTTTGGATGCAGTACTTTGATTTGCATCTAGCAAGGGAGTGCTCTCGGACTGGCTGCAAGGAAGTCCTTGGCCACTGTCGTCAAAGGGTTTCACGTAGCGGTTGATGCGCGACTTGAGCCGTGTGGTGGCGTGGTCAACGGCCAAGGGATCGTGTACCGCCAGTTCTCATTGAGAACAGGTTCGCCTACAAGTCCAACAGCTGATGATAATCCTGTCAGGTCTTGGTATTGATGGCCAAGAAGACCTAGCCTTGCAATGCTTGGACCGTCGGTAAAGGCGAGTGGTTCGTCTGGCCACTGCTTCTGGGAAAGAATGGACGCTGATGGAGGATTGAGGCTGCGTGATGCTTTACGGCAACTCAAGCATCTGAAACAACCTGGTGCTAAACCATCGCTAGGGGGTATTCCAGACAAAGCGGCTGCTGGCGGCGTAGTTCCACACGAAAACCACCAGGATTCCGGCCAGTTGGGCCAAGAAGGTGTCGCGGGACACAAAGGCGTAATAGGCCGAAGCCAGGCCCACATTGGCCAGAACCGGTAGTGAGGCCACCAGCAGAAACTTGGCCAGGCCGCGCAGTAAGGGGATCCCCTCAAGGCGCTGGAACCGAAAGGTGAGAGCGTTGTTGATCAGATAGTTCGAGATGGCGGCTGTGATGGCAGCAACGGGTAGAGCCTGCTCAAAGGTGAGTTTGCCCGCCAGCATGAGCAATTGGGTTGCCATCAGCTGTACAATCACCCCGCTTGCTCCCACGAGGCCGAAGCTGATGGCTCGCCGGGGAAGCAGTCGGAAGCTGAGGCTGTGCAGGATAGAGATTAAAAAGTCCCAGAAGATGGCCAGATCCAACTTGGAGCTGCCATAGGTGCGTGGTTGAAAGGTGAGGGGCACCTCGGCGGTCCGCATTCGTCCGCGGCTCACCGCCAGCAGCTCGTAGAGAAACTTGAAACCATTCACATCCACTGCTCGGATAAGCGGCAGCAATGGCTCCAGACGCAGGGCGAAGAAGCCGCTCATGTAGTCGCTGAGCTGGGCGTATCTGCTTGGCAAGCTGAAACGGGCGCTGGCGTTGGCCCAGTTGGAGCCGGTTTCGCGTCGGCTACTCAGACCATGGATCTGAGCCTCGGGATGGAAACGACTTCCGATCACGAGATCCATATCCCCCTGCTGAAGGGTGTTGATGGCCCGCAGCACCGAGGCTGGTTCGTGTTGGCCGTCGCTGTCCATTACCACCGCCACATCGCCAGTGGCGTCCAGGAGTCCTTCCTTG
This sequence comes from Synechococcus sp. UW140, assembly GCA_943369245.1. GTDB lineage: Bacteria > Cyanobacteriota > Cyanobacteriia > PCC-6307 > Cyanobiaceae > Regnicoccus_A. The sequence continues at coordinate 5,713 of CALRMN020000012.1, forward strand.
ATGGCACTGGCGAGTCCTGAACGTCCAACCCGGCGGATCAGGCGTAGGCGAGGCTCCTCATGGGCCAGCTGGCGCACCAGCTCGGCGGTTCCATCGACGGAGTCGTCATCCACCACCAGGATCTCAAGGTCAAAGTGCTCCAGGAGCGGCAGTAGCTTTGCAAGCAACGGCTCAATGTTGCCCCGTTCGTTGTACGTGGGCAAAACGATGGAAACCCGGAGAGCTCGTTGGTCAAGAGACTCAGCTGGCATGAACGTTCTTCTGTACGGTCGTGATGACCAGGACCCATGGATGCTTCCATGGATCCTGGTCAAATCGGCTTTGCCGAGACCTCTTGGTTGTCCTCAACCCAGCGCCTTCGCTTTCGCCACCACGTTCTCCACGGTGAAGCCGAACTTCTCCAGGCAGACGGGGCCAGGAGCGGAGGCGCCGAAGCGGTCGATCGACACGGTGTCACCGTCGAGGCCGACGTATTTGTGCCAGCCGAAGGAGCCGGAGGCTTCCACCACCAGGCGCTTGCGCACCGCGGCCGGCAGCACCGACTCGCGATAGCTGGCGTCCTGCTCCTCGAACAGCTCAACACAGGGCATGGACACCACACGCACGTTGTGGCCCTCACTGCGCAACTCCTTGGCGGCTTTGACGCAGAGATCCAGTTCGGTGCCGGAGCCGATCAGGATCAGATCGGGACTGCCGTTGCTGTCTTCAAGGATGTACCCGCCCTTGGCCACATGCTCAGGCGCCGAATTGGGCTGGTTCACCATCGCCTGGCGGCTGAGGGCCAGCACCGTGGGCCGCTTGCGGTTGGTCACCGCCACCTGGTAAGCGCCGCTGGTCTCGTTGCCATCGCCAGGACGGATCACCAGCAGGTTGGGGATCGATCGCAGCGAGGCCAGGGTCTCCACCGGCTGGTGGGTGGGGCCATCTTCACCGAGCCCGATCGAGTCGTGAGTGAGCACATAGATCACGCCCAGTTCGGAAAGGGCCGAGAGGCGCATGGCTCCAACCATGTAGCCGGCAAACACCAGGAAAGTGCCGCCGTAGGGAATCAAGCCACTGTCGTGATAGGCGATACCGTTGAGAATCGCCGCCATCGCGTGCTCGCGCACACCGAAATGCAGGTAGCGGTTGGACTCGCTGCCCTTCTGGAAGCTGCCTTCCCCCTTGATGTCGGTGAGGTTGGAGTGGGTGAGGTCGGCGGAACCACCGATCAGCTCGGGCAGGTCGGGGCCGATCGCGTTGAGCACGTTGTAGGAGTACTGGCGGGTAGCCAGGCCCTTGTCCTCGGGGGTGAAGCGGGGCAGATTCCTGTCCCAGCCCAAGGGCAGTTCACCGCGCAGCATGCGCTCGAATTCGGCGGCTTCGGCCGGATACTCGCTGCGGTAGGCCGCCAGGGTGTTGTCCCACTCGGCCTCCAGGGCCGCGCCCCGCTCGCGGGCCTTGCGCCACTGGTCGTAGGCCTGCTCGGGAACCTCGAACGGGCCGTAGGTCCAGCCCAGCGACTTGCGGGTCAGATCGGCTTCCTCAGCGCCCAGAGCAGCGCCGTGCACCCCGGCGGTGTCGGCCTTGTTCGGGGAGCCGTAGCCGATGGTGGTGGTGACCTTGATCAGGCTGGGCCTGTCGGTGACAGCCTTCGCCGCTTCGATCGCCCTGCCGATCGCTTCGATGTCCGTGTTGCCATCGGCCACATGCTGCACGTGCCAGCCGTAGGCCTCGTAGCGCTTGAGCACATCCTCGGTGAACGACACCTTGGTGCTGCCGTCGATCGTGATGTGGTTGTCGTCATAGAGGGCGATCAGCTTGCCTAGGCCCAGGTGACCGGCCAGCGAAGCGGCTTCACCGGAGATGCCCTCCTGGTGGCAACCGTCGCCCATGATCACGTAGGTGTGATGATCGATCAGGTCCGCGCCCGGACGGTTGAATTTCGCGGCCAGATGGGCCTCGGCGATGGCCAGACCAACGGCGTTGGAGATGCCCTGGCCCAGGGGCCCCGTGGTGACCTCGACCCCCGGAGTCTCGAAGGTTTCGGGGTGGCCTGGGGTCTTGGAGCCCCACTGGCGGAACTGCTTGATGTCCTCAAGGGACACGCTGTCGTAGCCCGTCAGATGCAGCAGCGCATAGAGCAGCATGCAGCCATGGCCGGCCGAGAGCACGAAGCGGTCGCGGTTGAACCACTTGGGGTTGGCCGGGTTGTGGCGCAGGTGCTTGTCCCAGAGGGCATAGGCCATCGGTGCCGCGCCCATGGGCAGGCCGGGGTGCCCCGAGTTGGACTTGTTGATCGCGTCGATCGCCAGGAAGCGAATGCTGTTGACGCAGAGGTTGTCGACGGACAGGGTGTCCACTGTGGGGGCGGCGACCATGGTTGGGAGGAGGAGTTAGGGGAGTGAGGCGTTCCGGGCCGCGAAGAGCTGGCGATGCCAGGCATTCAGCGCATCCGACGGAAGGCGAGACAGACGTTGTGGCCGCCAAATCCGAATGAATTCGAGAGCACGACGTTCAGTTTCTGTTCCCGCGCCTGATTGGGCACGACATCCAGATCACAGGCCGGATCCGGATTTTGATAATTGATGGTAGGTGGTACGAGGTTGTGGCCTATCGCCAGCACGGCGGCCACCGCCTCGATGCCGCCGCTGCCGCCCAGCAGGTGTCCGGTCATCGACTTGGTCGAACTGACGGGGATGCGATAGGCGTGCTCGCCCAGGGCCGCCTTGATCGCCGCGGTCTCGTTGCTGTCGTTGGCCTGGGTGCTGGTGCCGTGGGCATTGACGTAGTCGACCTCCTCTGGCTCCACCCGGGCATCAGCCATGGCCAGACGCATCGCCTCGGCGCCACCGAGGCCCCCCGGAGTCGGGGAGGTGATGTGGTGGGCGTCACAGGTCATGCCGTAGCCCACCACCTCGGCGAGGATCTCGACTCCCCGGGCGCGGGCGTTCTCGAGGCTTTCGAGCACCAGGATGCCTGCGCCCTCACCGATCACGAAGCCGTTGCGCTCGGCGTCGAAGGGGCGGCTGGCGGTTGCGGGGTCATCGTTGCGGAAGGAGAGAGCCTTGGCACTGGCGAAGCCGGCCACCCCCAGGGGAGTGATCGCCGATTCGGCTCCGCCGCAGACCATGGCGTCAGCCAGGCCGAGCTGGATCAGGCGGAAGGCATCACCGATGGCGTTGGATCCAGCCGCACAGGCCGTTGAAACGGCGCTACTGGGACCCTTGGCGCCCAGGGCGATCGCGGTCAGGCCGGCCGCCATGTTGGGAATCATCATCGGCACGCAGAACGGGCTGACCCGGTCAGGTCCCCGGTCGGCGAGCACATGGGCCTGGCTTTCCATCATCAGCAGGCCGCCCACGCCCGAGCCGATCGCCACACCGATGCGGTGCTGCGTGCTCTCGTCGATCAGGAGCTGCGCCTGGTCAACCGCCTGCTTGGAGGCCACCACACCGAACTGGCAGAAACGGTCCCAGCGCTTGGTCTCCTTGCGATCCAGCACTCCGCTTGGATCGAAGTTCTTCACCTCGGCCGCGAACCGGCAGGCATGCCGTGAGGCATCGAACAGGGTGATCGGTGCCACCCCGTTGAAGCCGAGCCGCAACCCGTCCCAGTACTGGGAGACGTCGTTACCGATCGGTGTGACCGCGCCGAGGCCCGTGACCACGACACGGCGGAGACCCTCCACCATCGACACCCTCAGGCCTGCTTGTCCAGGATGTACTTGACGGCGTCACCGACGGTGGTGATGCCTTCGGCCGACTCATCGGGAATCTCGATGTCGAAGGCCTCTTCCAGGGCCATGACCAGTTCCACCGTGTCGAGCGAATCGGCGCCCAGATCGTTCTGGAAGTTCGACTCTGGTTTCACTTCAGCGGCATCGACGCTGAGCTGCTCGGCAACGATCGAACGGACTTTCTCGAAGATCGCTTCCTGTGACATGGCCGGTCTGTGGGAGGCCGCATCCTACGGGTCGCCCTGAACGGCCCCCTGGCCCGTATGAAAAAGGGTGACGGCCTGGGGGCACTGACGCTGGGGTTCCGGACGGTTTGAGTACTTTGACCGGACGCCGTTCGCTCTCTGGCCGGGCATGTCCCATTCAGTCAAGATCTACGACACCTGCATCGGCTGCACCCAGTGTGTCCGTGCCTGCCCTCTCGACGTGCTCGAGATGGTTCCCTGGGACGGCTGCAAAGCTGGCCAGATCGCCTCATCGCCTCGCACCGAAGACTGCGTCGGCTGCAAGCGCTGCGAAACCGCTTGCCCCACCGACTTCCTCAGCATCCGCGTCTATCTCGGAGATGAAACCAGCCGGAGTATGGGCCTGGCCTACTGAGGCCCGTACCCGCTCTGCGCACGTCGGCCCGGCTCCGCCGGGCTTTTTCATGGCTGCGGACCTCACTCCTGCCTTCCGCCGCAGCGCCAGCGGGCTAGGCGCGCGGGCGGTGATCCTTTAGAAACAGCCGAAGTCCGGCCCCTCAGCCATGTGCGGCATCGTTGCGGTCATCGGCTCCCGAGAGGCGGCCCCCCTGCTGCTTGAGGGGCTGCGCCAGCTCGAATACCGTGGTTACGACTCCGCCGGCATCGCCACCGTCCAGGCGCCGGATCCCGGCAGCGGCTGCCCATCCGGGCGTCTCACCCTGCTGCGGGCCGAGGGCAAGCTCGTCAACCTCACCGCCCGCTACGAGGCCCAGGGGGCCCTGGGCCACTGCGGCATCGGCCATACCCGCTGGGCCACCCACGGCAAGCCGGAGGAGCGCAACGCCCACCCCCATCTCGACGGCAGCGGCAGCCTTGCCGTGGTTCAGAACGGCATCATCGAGAATCACCGTCTCCTCAGAGAGTCGCTGCAGGCCGAGGGGGTGCATTTCCGCTCCGACACCGACACCGAAGTGATCCCCCACCTGGTGGCACGGACGCTGGGGGAGCTTCAGAGCACGGGCAGCCGGCCTTCACCCCAGCTGCTCCTCGAGGCGGTGCAGCAGGTGCTGCCCCATCTGCACGGGGCCTATGCCCTGGCGGTGGTTTGGGCCGGCGCCCCCGGAGCGGTGGTGGTGGCCCGCCGTCAGGCGCCGCTGGTGATCGGTCTCGGGGAGGGCGAATTCCTCTGCGCCAGTGACACCCCTGCCCTGGCGGGCTTCACGCGCACCATCCTTCCCCTCGAGGATGGCGAGACGGCGCTGCTCACTCCGCTGGGCATCGAGCTCTACGGGCCCTCGGCTGAGCGGGTGACGCGTGCGCCCAGCCTGCTGCAGGGCACCGAGCACGTGGCGGACAAGCGCAGCTTTCGCCACTTCATGCACAAGGAGATCCACGAGCAGCCGGAGACGGCGGCGCTCTGGGTGGCCCGTCATCTCCCGACCGAGGCGCCGGGGCTGCCCGGCACCCCATCGCTGGTGGCCCTGCCGCTCCAGGATCAGCTCTTCGACGGAGTGGAGCGGATCCAGATCCTGGCCTGCGGCACCAGTCGTCATGCGGCCCAGGTGGGGGCCTACCTGCTGGAGCAGCTGGCGGGGCTGCCCACAGCGGTGCACTACGCCAGCGAATTCCGTTATGCGCCGCCGCCGCTGGTGCCCCACACCCTCACCATCGGCGTGACCCAGTCGGGCGAGACCGCCGACACCCTGGCGGCACTGCAGATGGAGCAGAAGCGCCGGGAACTGATCGCCGATCCGGCCTTCGCCCCCAGGCTTCTGGGGATCACCAACCGGCCGGAGAGCTCCCTGGGCCGTCTGGTGCCGCACCTGCTGGACATCGGTGCCGGCATCGAGGTGGGTGTGGCCGCCACCAAGACCTTCCTCGGTCAGCTGCTGGCCTTCTACGGCCTCGCCCTCTCCTTTGCCGAGCGCCGCTCCAGCCGCTCCCCGGCCCAGTTGCTCGAGCTGGTGGCCGGGCTGCGGGCCCTGCCCGCCCAGCTGCAGGCGCTGCTGGAGGAGCAGGATCTGCTCTGCGCCGAGCTGGCCCACCAGTTCGCCGACACCCAGGATGTGATCTTCCTGGGCCGTGGCATCAACTTCCCGATCGCCCTCGAAGGGGCCCTCAAGCTCAAGGAGATCAGTTACATCCACGCCGAGGGCTACCCGGCCGGCGAGATGAAGCACGGCCCCATTGCCCTGCTGGACGCGCGGGTGCCGGTGGTGTCGATCGCGGTGCCCGGTACCGTCTTCGACAAGGTGCTCTCCAACGCGCAGGAGGCCAAGGCCCGCGACGCCCGCCTGATCGGTGTGGCCCCGCGTGGCCCCGACACGGAGATCTTCGATGTGCTGTTGCCCGTGCCGGAGGTGGATGAGCTGCTCAGCCCCCTGTTGACGGTGATTCCGATGCAGCTGTTGAGCTATCACATCGCGGCCCACCGCGGCCTTGATGTGGATCAGCCCCGCAATCTGGCCAAGAGCGTCACCGTGGAGTGAACCTCAACTTGCTAGCCGCTCTCCTTCCCATGCGCCTGCTCGTTCTGCTGCTGGCCCTGCTGGGGCTGCTGGCCTTCTTCGCCGCCAGCGAGTTCGCCCTGATCCATCTGCGGCCCAGCCGGGTCAAGGTGCTCGCCGCCGACGGTCACGGCGGTGCCCTCTCGGTGGAGCGGCTGCAGCAGAGGCTGCGACGGGTGCTGGTGGCCACCCAGCTGGGGACCGCTCTGGCCATGGTGGCCCTCGGCTGGGGAGGCCGCGGTCTGGCGGTGCGGCTCGATCCGGGGGCCGAGCGGCTCTGGGTTGATGTGCTTGTGTTTCTAGCCCTGGTGGGGCTGGCCACGGTGATCGGCGGAGTGGCGCCCAAGGCCTGGGTGATGCACCGGCCGGAGAACTCGGCCCTGCAGCTGGCACCGTTGCTGGAGTGGGTGATCCGCACCCTCTGGCCTCTGTTGATCCTGGTGGAGCGGTTCGCCAATGGTCTGCTGCGCCTGCTGGGGCTGCCCCGCAACTGGGATGAGCTGGTGCCCGCCCTCTCCGCCGGCGAGCTGGAGACGCTGATTGAATCCAACAGCGTCACCGGTCTGCTGCCGGATGAGCGCAGCATCCTCGAAGGGGTGTTCTCGCTGCGCGACACCCAGGTGCGTGAAGTGATGGTGCCGCGCTCCGGCATGGTCACCCTGCCCGTGGAGGTGACCTTCGCCGAGCTGATGGAAGCGGTGCACGCCACCGCTCACGCCCGTTTCCCCGTCATCGGTCAGTCCCTGGATGACGTTCGCGGTGTGCTCGACCTGCGACGCCTGGCCGAACCGATTGCCCAGGGGCTGCTGCAGGGCGACACGCGCCTGGCTCCTTACATCACTCCAGTGGCACGGGTGCAGGAAACCGTGTCCCTGGCCGTGCTGCTGCCGCTGATCCGCAGTGGCCAGCCCCTGCTGGTGGTGGTCGATGAACACGGTGGCACCGAGGGCCTGGTCACGGTGGCCGACCTCACCAGCGAGATCGTCGGCGATGAGGACGATCTGGTCACGATCCGCCAGAATCTGCAGCGGCTCCAGGACGACACCTGGCTGGTGGCCGGGGATCTGGAGATCTTCGAGCTCAACCGCCAGCTCGACCTCTCCCTGCCGGAGGCCGACGGCCACCACACCCTTGCGGGCTTCCTGCTCGAGCGGCTGCAGCACATCCCGGCCTCCGGCGAGAGCCTTCGCTGGAAAGGGCATCAGTTCCAGATCAGCGCCATGGACGGTCCCCGCATCGAGCGGGTTCAGATCACCCGTCGCGGCTCCTCCTGAGGCGACACCTGATCACCGATGGAGCCGCCGGAGCGGATGATCGTTGATAATGCCCGCACTGGAGCGGCGGGAGATCACGTTGGCGGGTGTGCTGGTGCGGCGATGAGCAGCGATCCCATCACCCCGGTCAAGGTGGGGGTCATCGGCATCGGCAACATGGGGTGGCACCATGCTCGCGTCCTGAGCCTTCTGCGGGACGCCGAGCTGGTGGGCGTTGCCGATCCCGATCAACGCCGCGGTCAGCTGGCCGTCGAGCAGTTCGGCTGCCGCTGGTTCGAGAACTTCGACGATCTGCTCCCTGAGGTCGAGGCGGTCTGCATCGCCGTGCCCACCCTGCTGCACCATCGCGTGGGCATGGCCTGCCTTCAGGCCGGATTGCACGTGCTGATCGAGAAGCCGATCGCCGCCAGCCAGGAGGAGGCCAGTGAACTGATCGGGGCTGCGGAACTGGCGGGGCGCCAGCTGCAGGTGGGCCATATCGAGCGCTTCAATCCCGCCTTCCGTGAATTGCTCAAGGTGGTGGCGAACGAGGAAGTGGTGGTGCTGGAGGCCCGCCGCCACAGTCCCCATGCCGATCGCGCCAACGATGTGTCCGTGGTGCTCGATCTGATGATCCACGACATCGACCTGGTGCTCGAGCTCGCTGGCTCCCAGGTGGTGCGGCTGGCGGCGGCCGGTGGGCGCAGTTCCGATGGACCGATCGATTACGTCAATGCCACCCTCGGTTTCAGCAACGGAGTGGTGGCCAGCCTCACGGCCAGCAAGATGGCCCATCGCAAGATCCGCAGCCTCAGCGCCCATTGCCGCGCCAGCCTGGTGGAAACCGACTTCCTCAACCGCCGGCTGCACATCCACCGCCGAGCCCATGAGTGGATCTCCGCCGACCACGGCGAGTTGCTCTATCGCAACGATGGCTTCATCGAGGAAGTGAGCACCACCTCGATCGAGCCGCTGTATGCCGAGCTGGAGCATTTTCTGCTCTGTCTGCGCGGTCGCGAGGTGCCGGCCGTCGATGGCCAGCAGGCCTCCCGGGCCCTGATGCTGGCCAACCTGATCGAGCTGGCGGTGGATCAGCCCTCGCTCTGCATGGCCCTCGACGCCCCGATCTGAACGGCCGTCCTCGCGTCCACGTCCCCGGTCCCATTCTCGGTGAGGTCGCGCAGGGCCAGGATCTGCCAGCGGCGGCAGCGGGCCGGGGAGGAGGTGTAGAAGAGATCCCAGGCGGCTGATTTCCACTTGGCGTAGTCCTCCCCGGCCAGCTCCGGGTGGGTCTGCTGCCAGCCCACTCGCACAGCGTGGCCGATCACCACGTCAAGGGCCAGGTAGTCGTCGAAGCGCACCTGGGGGTTGGCACCCACGAACACCACCAGCGAGAGCAGGGTCTCGGTGCAGAGCTGGCGGTATTCAGGTGCTTCGATCTTGCTGAGCAGGTGGTCCACCAGGGCCGCGAAGTTGCGCTCCCCCGGTGTCTTCTCCGAGAGCAGGGGTTCGCTCTCGAGCCGGTTGCGCCGCTCCAGCTTGTCGCCGATCACCAGCCCGCGGCAGTGGTGGAGCAGATCCCAGATGCCGGCGTAGAAGTCGCGAGGGACCCGCTGCAGCGCCCCCAGGCGCTGGCGGTGCTGCATCCAGCCGCAGCCGCTGCCCAGAGGCAGATCGTCGAGGGGATCAGGCACCTCCCAGCGCACCCGCCCACTCAGGTGGAGCTGTTCCTTGCGGCGCAGAGCCTCCCGGGCATGGTCCACATCCTCCAGCACCGTGCGCAGTCGTCGTCGGATGGCGTGGGGCGGCAGATCGCAGAGGGCTTCGAAGGCGTCGTCGGCGGTGAGATCCAGCTCGGCGGCGAGCTCACCGGTGAGCAGGAGCAACAGCTGTCCCAGCTGGATCGTCAGGCTGCCGCTGAGCAGTGCCGGCTCCGAGCGGGCCAGCCCGTCGAGGGCCAGCAGCAGCTCCTGTTGCAGCATCCACTCCCGGCCGTCCTCTCCGCTGAAGCGGCGGATCATCGCTCCGATCATGGCGCTGCCCTGGGGTTGGCTGATCAGGGAGTCGCGGGTGTAGTTGCGGCCCACCACCACCTGCTTCTGGCGCACCAGGATGTCCGTAAGGGCATCCTCCAGCTGGGGATGCACCAGTTGCATGAGTCCGGCGCAGCGCCGCACCACGTTCCAGTCACCTTCTGCCAGGCCCCGGCGGTAGATCTCCTCCACCAGCGCCTGCAGCTTCAGCGGTCCGGCGCTGGATGGACCCTGCAGGATTGCGCTCTGCCCCAGCCGCTGCACCAGCTGCTCCAGCACCTCCGCCTGTTCGGGCAGGGAGGTGCTGCGCCAGAGCAGATCCGCCAGGTCGGGGATGGCGATGTCCTCCAGTTCCTGTTCCTGCTGGATCGTGAGCGGCTGCTGGCTGGTGCTGCTGCGCAGCACCGGGGCGGCCGGCTGGCTGCGTCTCGCCAGGGGCTGCTCCTGGGGTGGCGGCAGCTCCTCCCAGCAGACCAGATCGATCAGCGCCTCGAGGCGATCGAGCTGCACCGGCACGCCCTCAACCTGGCCACTGCGCAGGGCTTCACCCAAGCGGATCAGGGTGGCTGGATCCCTCTGGAACGGGCTGGACGCCAATGGGATCAGCAGCAGGGGGAGGCCATCGCCGCGCCACTGCCGCTGCAGCAGTCGCAGCTCGCTGGTCACCGTATCCACCAGCTGCTCCGGGTCGTCCGCCAGATAGAAGGTGCCCTCCTCCAGCACGGAGGGCAGGAAGGCCATCACCTCGTCGCCGCTGCCGTTCTGACCACGGCCAGCGGGGCTGCGGTACATCAGGGCCGTCGCCATGGTTTCCATCCGCACCGGCGGATGGCCGCTGAGGCCGAGCCTGGCGTTCGCCCCCACCGAGGCCATGCGTCGGCTCAGTTCCCGGGAGCTGGCCACCCGTACCGAACCCTGGGGGCGGGTCACCGGCAGACCGGCCTGCTCCAGCGCCGCGGCGATGGCGTCGTTCTCAGGCACCAGGGCCACCAGCACCCGCTCGGCGCCGAGGGGGGCCGGCAGGCGGCGGTGGCTGGGATCGATGTCCTCTGGACTCAGCAGACCGTTGAGCAGCAGGTCCCCCAGCCAGGTGAGGCTCTGGGTCCAGAGCAGGGGCACGTTCTCATTGGCGATCCGCTCCTGGGTGCCGGGATGGTGCCGCTCCGCGTCAATCGCCTCGGCCGGCACCAGGTAGAGCTCCGGCAGCTCGGGCACGCCATCGACGTCCACACTCACCGCCTCCAGGCGCCGCCGCCAGCGCCAGGCCTCCCCCCAGCTTTCCTCACAGCAGGCCGTGACCAGCTCATAGGCGAAGAACAGGGGCCATTCACACTCGATGCCCTCGAACTGAGCCAGTTCCTCGGGCTCGTAATGGAGCCGTTCGTGGTCCTCCACCAGGGTCTGGTGGCCGTCCCGGCGAAAGCGCTTGTACCCGTACGCGCCGCCGAGGTCACGGCGGATCTTGCGGCGCGTTCGCTCCACCAGCTCGGGGTCCTCCACCGCCCAGGCGGGGTAGCCGATCACCGAGAGGCAGGCGCTGTCCACCTCCTTGCTGGCCGACTCCCGCGGCAGCAGGGCCTGCAGGGCCCGCCGCAGTCTCACGATCGCCGGATGGGGGACGTGCAGGCAGCAGCTGCCGTCGCCGTGGGGTCCGTAGAGATCGAGACCCTCCAGGGCCTCCAGGGCCGCCTTGACCAGGCCGATCGAGCTGGCGTTGCGTTCCGGTTCGCCGTGGTTGCCTTTGTCGCCCCGCTCCCAGATGCCGTAGTCGGCGATCCGGTAGGCCCGGGCGACGTAATACACCAGGTTCTGCAGGAAATCCCGCTCGTGACTGCTCTGCACCACCACCAGCCCTGCCCGGGTCAGCTGGGCCAGCTGCAGCAGATAGAGGGCCGTGGCGTCGAGCTGCAGATGGCCCCAGCCGTCGTCGGGCACCACCGGGTTGCCCGTGCCGGTGTCGAACTTGGCGTGGATGGCATCGAGCCGGTCGAGGCTGCGCTTGAAGCGCTCCACCTTCGCCGCCTGGCGCAGCATGGTGGTGAGCAGGCCGCGCATCAGCTGCAGCACCCGCTGGTTCAGCTCATAGGCCCGGGTGCAGGGGCCATTCAGGCGGCGGTGGGCCTGGGCCAATCCCCAGACGCACTGGATCGAATAGACGCAATCCCTGACCCAGGCATCGCCGTAGTTGCCGTGCACCGTGTTGGACGTGCTCGCCGGCAGCAGCCCGGTGATCGGATGCTGGCGTGCCAGCACCACCCTCTCGATCTGGCTGTCGAGGTGGCGAAGCAGCTCGCGGGCGTCCTCATCGCTGAGCTGGCGGGGCCCCAGCTCCTCCTGAAGGGCAGGCTCCAGGCCTCCGCCGCTGGTCAGCTCGCTCGTCATGGTGGGCCTGGCTGCGCGGTTGATGGAGGGATCTGCGCTGCAGATGGGTACTCTCCCTAGATTCTCCCCTGAGGTCCGAAGGGACCTGGCCGTGATGGTGACGGAAACTCAGGTTCCCGGGTGCCTGCGCTCGAAAGTGCTGGGCCTGCCGGTCGATGTCTGTGCGGATGTGGCTGACGCGGCGCTGGCGCTGCATGGCCGCGGCGGCGGTCAGATCGTCACCCTCAACGCCGAGATGACGATGGCGGCGCTCGAGGATCCCTCCCTGGGAGATGTGATTCGCGCCGCCGAGCTGGTGATCCCCGATGGGGCGGGAGTGGTCTGGGCCCTGGGGCGGCAGGGGCATCGGGTGCGGCGCAGCCCGGGTATCGAGCTGGCTGATCGGCTGCTGGTGGAGGCTGCCGAGCGGGGGTGGAGGGTGGCTCTTGTGGGGGCGTCCCCAGCGGTGATGGAGCGCCTGCGGGAGCGTCTGCTGCTGCGGCTGCCGGGCCTCGATCTGATCGCCGCGGTGCATGGTTATCAGCCCGAGGCGGCCTGGCCGGGTCTGGAGGCCACGTTGAAAGCCAGTCAGCCCGATCTGGTGCTGGCCGCGCTGGGGGTCCCCCGCCAGGAGACCTGGATCCAGCGGCTGCATCTGGGGCAGGGCGGCCTGTGGATGGGGGTGGGTGGCAGCTTCGATGTCTGGGCCGGAGCCAAAAAAAGGGCCCCCGCCTGGATGGGAGCCCTGCAGATCGAATGGTTGTACCGGCTGATCCAGGAACCGAGCCGCTGGCGGCGGATGCTGGCCCTTCCGGCGTTCGCCTGGGCGGTGCTGCGGGGTGGTTGAGGTTCAGCGGAAGCCGACGGAGGCTTGCCAGACGAAGGCCAGCAGCAGGAAGAACAGGGGGATGATCGGCAGGATGTCGACCAGGGGACCGAAGGCCTGGTAGGCCTCGGGAAGCTGGGCCAGGGTGGTGGCGGTGACCAGTGTGGAGAAGACCATCCCTGAACGGCGGAATCGTGATATGGGCTGGACGCTACCACGTGTGAGCAGCCCCGGAGCCGGGCTCCCAGGGAGTGAAATCCTCTGCAAAGCAGCCCTCGCGGATGGCCGTGGCCATGGCTGTGCTGAAGCGAATCAGCTGGGTGAGGTTGTGCAGGCTGAGCAGGATCCGACCCAGCAGTTCGCCGCTGCGGAACAGGTGATGAAGGTAGGCACGGCTGTGACCTGTGCAGGCCGGGCAGGCGCAGCTGGAATCCAGAGGCGTGTGGTCGTGGCGGAAGCGGGCGTTGCGCAGGTTCCAGCGTTCCCCACCCACCAGGGCGGTGCCGTGGCGGCCCAGGCGGGTGGGCAGCACGCAGTCGAAGAGGTCGATGCCCTGGGCCACCGCGATCGCCATCTCCCGCAGGCTGCCCACCCCCATCAGGTAGCGGGGACGATCCGGGGGCAGCAGTGGTGCCACCTGGCGCACGATCTGGTGCATCGACTCCACCGGCTCCCCCACGCTCACACCGCCGATGGCGATGCCGGGGAGGCCCATGGCGCTCACCGTCCGGGCCGACTGCTCGCGCAGATGGGGGAAGGTCCCCCCCTGAACGATGCCGAACAGGGCCTGGTCGCTGCGGTCATGGGTGGCCATGCAGCGCTCCAGCCAGGCGTGGGTGCGGCGGCAGGCCTCGGCCACGTCGTTTTCGCTGGCGGGGTAGGGCGGACACTGATCGAAGGCCATGGCCACATCAGCCCCGAGCGCCATCTGGATCTGCATCGAACGCTCCGGTGTGAGGTTGATGCGGGAACCGTCGCGGGGCGAGCGGAACACCACCCCCTCGTCGTTGATCACATTGATGGCGCCGAGGCTGAACACCTGGAACCCACCCGAATCGGTGAGCAGGGGTCCATCCCAGCCCATGAAGCGGTGCAGCCCGCCGGCCTCCGCCACGATGGCTTCCCCGGGCTGGAGGTGCAGGTGATACGTGTTGGCGAGCACCATCTGGGCGCCGGTGGCCGCCAGCTGCGCCGGGGTCACCCCCTTCACGGTGCCGAGGGTGCCCACCGGCATGAAACGGGGCGTTTCGACGCTGCCGTGGGGTGTGTGAAAGACGCCGCAGCGGGCCTGGGTCCTCGGGCAGTGGGCCGTGGTCTCGAACAGGAAGGGGGCAGCCGCTGCGGCGGAGCGGGTCACGGCGGCTGGAACGGTTCGGAACCGAACCTAGAGGGTGCACCGGAGGCTGGGCGATGAGGCCCCTTGAGGCACCCCGCTGGCTGCGCGACCTCGCCGGGGCCTGGGTCTTCTACACGGTGCTGCCCGCCTGGCCGCGGCTCCAGCCCCGCTTCGAGCGGATTGCCCGCTTCGCCCCCTGGATCGGCCTGCTGCAGGGCCTGCTTCAGGGCCTGCTCTGGTGCCTGGCGGAACCCTGGCTGCCTGCGGGGGCACGCGTGGCCCTGGTGCTGGCCCTTGGTCTCTGGCTGACGGGCGGCATCCACGCCGATGGAGTGATGGACACCGCCGATGGTCTGGCCGCCGGCGAGCGGGCCCTGGAGGCGATGGATGACAGCCGGGTCGGGGCCAGCGGGGTGCTGGCCCTGGTCCAGGTGCTGCTGCTGCGCGTGGCTGCGCTGCTCACCCTGGCGGAGCTGAACCTGGGGCCGCTGGTGGCTCTCGCGCTGGTCTGGGCCGGGGTGTGGGGCCGTATCGCCCCGTTGCTGGCGATGCAGAACTTCCCGTATCTTCGCCCCGCCGGCACGGCCGCGTTCCATCAGCGCCACTGGCTCGGCCTGGGCCGGGAACTCAGACCTGCACTGCTGATGCTGGTGCCGCTCACCCTGGTTGGGGCGTCGATGGGTTGGCCCTGGCAGGGATGGCTGGGCCTGCTGCCGGCGTGGCTGCTGCCGCGGGGGCTCGGCCGCCGCCTGGGGGGGCACAGCGGTGACAGCTACGGCGCCTGTGTGGAATGGGTGGAGAGCCTGACCCTCGTGCTCATGACCCTGGCCGCCCTCATGGCCGGGGCCGGCTAGGCGCTGGGGGGCAGCTCCAGCAGGAAGGCGTTGCCGGCGCCGGGGAGATCGCTCGAGGCGAGGCTGGGAGGGCAGAGCAGGCTGAGTTCACCGCCGAGGCTGCGGGCCAGATCCCTGGCCAGGGCCAGCCCCAGCCCCGTGCCAGGCAGGGTCTTGCCCCGCTCTCCCCTGATCCCCCTTTCGAAGATCGCCTCGCGCTCCTGATCGGCGATTGCCGCCCCGCCATCCCAGACCGTGAGCCTGGGGCGCCCACCAGAGGCCAGGCTGCTGTGCAGGCCGACGCTGCTGCCTTCGGGGCTGTAGCGGAAGGCGTTCTCAAGCAGGTTGGCGAGAATTTCAGCCACGGAGGCAGTGTCGCCGCGCCAGTCAGGCAGAGAGCCAGGCCCCTGCCAGGCGCGCCCCTGCAGGGCGGCGGTGGCGGCGGCCCGCTGCAGCAGCGGCTCCACACGCTCCCGCAATGGGGAGGCTTCGCCTGTCCTCAGGGAGGGGGGAAGCAGAAGGGGGCCCTCGGTCTGCGGCCCTGGCTGGATGGCCGCTGGATCCGTGAGCCCGTCGATCGCCTCGATGTAGCGGTGGAGCTGCTGCCCTTCCACCAGCAGGTTCTCCACCAGCACCCGGTTCTCGGGATCGCCCTCGAGGCGTCGCTTGAGCAGCTGGGCAAAGGTCCGCAGGGCGGCCAGGGGATTGCGCATCTGGTGCACCAGCAGGCGCAACTGCTGCTGTTGTCGCTCCAGCTGCTCGCTCAGGCGCTGGCTCTCCAGATCCAGCAGCAGGGCCTCGGTGAGCGACTGAGCCGCCGCCTGCAGCCGTGGATGGAGGTTGGCCGGACAGGCGCTACCGGCCAGCTCCACCCGCAGGGCGCCCAGCAGGGTGCTCTGGTGGCGCAGGGGCAGCCAGCGGCGCTGCTCACTGGGCAGCAGCAGGGTCTGGTCTTCGTCGACGGCGGGAAGGGCCATGCGCTGAGGCGGCCAGTGACCCACCGGCATCAGCGCCAGCTTGCCGTCCTCACGGGGGATGGCCAGATAGACCACCAGAGAGCGGAGGTCGCCACGGTCGGAGAACTGCTCGAGCTGGAGCCGCAGCAGGGTCAGAAAGCGCGGCGACACCTGCATCGTGGCCTGGCCGGGGGAGCCTGCAAAAAAAGTTCCGGGACGGGTGGTTGAAATCTCGGATTTAGCCTTAAGATTTACGTATCGACCACTACTTCGCGGTCCGCGAGCGGGCCTCCAGGTGCAGGGACGAACGCATCGGTTGCACTTTTCTGCAAACGAGGCTACAGCAGAGAGAGGCCCGTCCCTCCGCTGTTCGGGGGCATCCCCTGGGATGTCTCCGGGTTGCTTCCTGTCTGGCGATTCTCTGAGCAGCTGCCAGCAGCCGCCCCAGGGATTCCGCTCCCGGTAACCAGATGTCTGGACGTGCCAGCGCTTCCCCTGGGAGCGCTCAGCCGGTTTGTCTCGCCCTGCGAGACCGCCCCATCCTTCCCATCCCTCTCCATCTCCCCCTCGGGAGTTGTTTCATGTCCAAGAAGCGCAAGCGGATCAGTCGCCGTCGTCTCGCCGGTCAGCGCGTGCTCGCCCACGTGCCCACACACAACCTCGAGACCGGAGAGCACAAGCCGGTCACAGCGGCGCGCCGCTACATCGCCGAAACCGGCCTCGAGGCTCCCGCACTGCTCAATGTCCGCCGCAACGAGCACACCACCGATCGTTTCTTCTGGGGTGAGAAGGGTCTGTTCAGCGCCCAGTACGCCGAGGAGAACCACTTCCTCTTCCCCTCCCTGCGTCTGATCGTGGATCAGGTCGGTGAGGACACCCTCTTCGCCGGGCTGGAATCCACAGGTTCCGACGACTGGGAAGAGATGGAAGAGTACGAATACGCCTTCGTCTGAGGCCTGCCCGGGCAGACCCCCGATCAACCCCCGTGGATCGATCTGCCGATCCGCGGGGGTTCGTTCATGACGGTGGCCGGGGAAAGTGCTGGTGCAGGAAGGAACGCAGAGAGGGGAACAGGGCCGGGTCGATGGTGTGCCCCCCCGGGAAGCCCAGCAGCTCACTCTCCCCGCCGGCGCTCCGCCAGAGCCGCTGCACCTCTTCGCTGGCGCCGTAGGGCACCACCGGGTCCGCCCGGCCGTGGGTGAGCAGAACCGGTGGCAGGGGGGATTGCGGCCTCCAGCCGGGGTGGGGATAGCCGCTACAGCCGATCACGCCCGCCACCGGCAGGCCGCCGGCCACATCCAGGGCCATGGCCGCCCCCTGGGAGAAGCCGAGGACAATCGTCCGCTCAAGAGGCAGGCTCTCCGCGAGGGCCTCCAGCCTCTGGCGCAGCTGCTCCCGTGCCCCCGCCAGGCCAGGCCACTCCGGCTGCTGCAGGTCGTACCACTGACGCCCGACTCCGTGGGGGTGGGCTTCAGGCGCGCGCAGGCTGATCACACCCGTGGCGCGGCCGGCGAGCTCCTCGCCAAGATCGAGCAGGTCATCGGCATCCGCACCCCAGCCATGCAGCAGCACCAGCCGCTGCTCGGCCGCGGCTGGTCCGCGGATCAGTAGGTCATCCGTCATGGCACAGGGGTCCTGGCGCGCTCGGGGCCGCTGGGGTGCTGCTGCTGCGTAAGTTGTGGCCAGCACGCTGTCACGACCGCCCATGGCCCCCACCGCGCTGCTCAGTGTGTCAGACAAGCAGGGCCTGGTGCCCCTCGCCACGGCCCTGCACCGCCTCCATGGCTACAACCTGCTCTCCAGTGGCGGCACCGCCGCCACCTTGGCCGCTGCCGGTCTGCCGGTGACCCGCGTGGCCGATCACACTGGTGCGCCGGAGATCCTCGGCGGCCGGGTCAAGACCCTGCATCCGCGCATCCACGGTGGCATCCTGGCTCGCCGGGAGGATCCGGCCCACAGAGCTGATCTGGAGGCCCAGTCGATCACACCCATCGATGTGGTGGTGGTGAACCTCTACCCCTTCCGGGAAACGGTGGCCGACCCGGCCGTGTCCTGGGAGACGGCGGTGGAGACGATCGACATCGGTGGTCCGGCCATGGTCCGTGCCGCCGCCAAGAATCACGCCGATGTGGCCGTGCTCACCGACCCCGGCCAGTACGCCGACTTCCTCGCGGCCCTTGCCGAGGGTCGGGTCGATGCCGCCCTGCGCCGCCAGCTCGCCCTGGAGGCGTTCCGCCACACCGCCAGCTACGACAGTGCCATCAGTGCCTGGCTGGCGGAGAAGTTGGAGCCCGCCGCTCAGCTGGACCATCCCCTGCGGCTGGAGCTGCCCCTGCGCCAGACCCTGCGCTACGGCGAGAACCCCCACCAGCAGGCCGGCTGGTACAGCGAGCCTGGGGCTGGATGGGGCGGGGCTCGGCAGCTGCAGGGCAAGGAGCTCAGCTTCAACAACCTTCTCGACCTCGATGCCGCCCTGGCCACCGTGAGGGAGTTCGGCTATGGCGACGAGGTCCATCCGGCGGCTGTTGTGGTCAAGCACACCAACCCCTGCGGGGTGGCCGTGGGCGCCAGCGCCGCCGAGGCCCTTAAGCGGGCGCTGGAGGCGGATGCGATCTCGGCCTTCGGCGGCATTGTGGCTCTCAACGTGCTGGTGGATGGAGCCAGCGCCGAGCGGCTCACCAGCCTGTTCCTGGAATGCGTCGTGGCTCCTGGATTCAGCGAGGAGGCCCTCGCGCGCCTCGGGGCCAAGGCCAATCTGCGCCTGCTCGAGCTGCCCGCGGCGGCGGTGGCGCGGGCGCTGCGACGGCAGCTGCGCACTGTGCTTGGCGGCCTCCTGGCTCAGGACCTCGATGATCAGCCGGCCAGCGAAGACGATTGGCAGGTTGTCAGTCAGCGGCCGCCCAGCCCCGCCGAGCTCGACGACCTGCGTTTCGCCTGGCGCCTGGTGCGCCATGTGCGCTCCAACGCGATCGTGGTGGCCCGCGGCGGGGTCAGCCTGGGGATCGGTGCCGGTCAGATGAACCGGGTGGGCTCAGCCCGGCTCGCCTTGGAGGCGGCAGGAGCGGGCAGCCGGGGGGCGGTGCTCGCCAGTGATGGCTTCTTCCCGTTCGACGACACCGTGCGGCTGGCGGCCGACCATGGGATCACCGCGGTGATTCAGCCAGGCGGCAGCGTGCGCGACGGGGAGTCGATCCAGGCGTGTGATCAGCTCGATCTGGCGATGGTCTGCACCGGCCGGCGCCACTTTCTGCACTGAGGGGCTCTCCACGGATGAGCCACATCTCCTGGACGGCGCTAGGACGTGGTGGAGCAGTAGTTTCGCTGCCAACGGCCTCACCCGTGACCATGCCCGAAGCCCTCGCTTTCAACCTCAATTTCATCCACCCGCTGCTGATGTGGGTGCTGCTGGCCCTCTCCGGCTATGCCCTGATCCTGGGCATCAAGGCCAAGAAGACCCGCACCGCCGATGCGACGCAGCGCAAGGAGCTGATCAAGGGTCAGTTCGCTCAGCGCCACTTCCAGATCGGCTCGATCGTGCTGGCGGTGATGGTGCTGGGCAGCTTCGGTGGCATGGCCGTCACCTACATCAACAACGGCAAGCTGTTCGTGAGCCCGCACCTGCTGGTGGGCATCGCCATGGTCAGTCTGATCGCCGTGGCGGCCTCCCTCTCCCCGCTGATGCTCAAGGGCAATCTGATCGCCCGCAAGGCCCACGTCGGTCTGAACATGACCCTGATGACCCTCTTCCTCTGGCAGGCGGTCACCGGCATGCAGATCGTCAACAAGATCTGGACCAACCGCTGAGTCCTTTCTCCGCACTCACCCAAGGGTGTCAGAAGGGGGCCCGCCGGCGGGGCGGGCAGGGCAGCTCATGGGTGGCGTGGAAGTCTTCCTGGACTTTCCAGGTGAGCTTCCGAGAGATCTGCCGGACGATCTGACGCAGCAGATGATCGCCGCTGGACTGCACCAGCTTGTCGGGAAGCAGACCGATCACCGCCGGCAACCGGATCCACACGCACAGATCGAGTTCCCAGCGCACCTGGGTGAGAACGCCCTCCAAGGCCTCCCCGACGGGCTCAGGCTCGGCGCCTGAGCCCTCCTCCAGCTGGAGGGCGGCGTTGAATTCGACGTCGTAGATCTCCTGGAGGCTGGCGTCGGGGGCGCTCAAGGCCGTCGTGACGATGCGATAGACCCCTGCGCTCTGGGGCAGGAGCTCGAGGCCGATGGTGGGCTCCACTTCGAAGCCGAAATTGCCGAAGCGCCCCAGGGTCAGGGCATAGCCATTGGGCCCGAGGGACTGGACGGTCATCGGCGCCGCGCAACGCCGGAACCAGCCGTCGTGATGGTCGAGGTAGTCGGCCACCGTGCGGGATGGCGCCCGCATCTCCATCACATCGGCAAAACGGCTGCTGTAGCGGTTGACCCGGACGTCGTCGCTGTGGCGCAGGGGCCGGACCTCGGGGGGCGAGCACTGGGCAGACTCCGGATCCTGGGCAAGGGCCACGGTCGTCGAGGGGTCGCGGGAGAGGGCGGTGCTCAAAACTGTTCGATCTCCTCGATGTCCGAGCCAGTACCCCGTGATAGCGGGAGACGATGAATCAATGTAACTGGAGCCTGCAGGATCAACCGCTGCGACTGTGACAGCAGACGCAGCTGTGGACTGTGGGCACTCTCCCTCAGTCGTCGCAGAGCTCCATCAGGTGGCGGATCACGTCCTCCACCACCCGGTCGGGAGTCGAGGCGCCGGAGGTGATGCCCACCCGCAGGGGACCCTCCGGCAGGAAGGGTGACAACACCTCCAGATCCCCGCCCAGGGGCATGTGCTCGATGCAGTTGCCCGGCCCGATCCGCTCGGGGGTGTCGATGTGGAAGGAACGGATGCCGCGGCTGATGGCGATCTCCTGAAGGTGCGTGGTGTTCGAGGAGTTGTAGCCGCCGATGACCACCATCAGATCCAGCGGTTCATCCACCAGGGAGAACATGGCATCCTGCCGCTCCTGGGTGGCGTCGCAGATGGTGTTGAAGGCGAGGAAGTGGTCGTTGAGTTCGGCCGGGCCGTAGCGCTGCAACATGGTGCGCTCGAACATGCGCCCGATCTCCTCGGTCTCGCTCTTGAGCATCGTTGTCTGATTGGCCACGCCCACGCGCACCAGATCCAGGTCGGGATCGAAGCCTGGGGAGGAGGCCTTGGCGAAGTGGGTCATGAAGGCCTCGCGATCTCCCTTGCCCAGGATGTAGTCACAGACCATCTGGGCCTCGGCCAGATCCAGAACCACCAGGTAGGTGCCGGCGAAGGAGCTGGTGGCGAGGGTTTCCTCGTGCTTCACCTTGCCGTGGATGATCGAGCTGAAGGCGTGCTTCTTGTGCTTCTCCACGGTGTTCCACACCTTCGAGACCCAGGGGCAGGTGGTGTCGACGATGTGACAGCCACGCTCGTTCAGCAGTTGCATTTCCTGCACGGTGGCCCCGAAGGCCGGCAGGATCACCACATCCCCGACGCCCACCTCGGAGAAATCCTTGACTCCCTCCTCGACGCGGATGAACAGCACGTTCATGTCGCGCAGATGGGCGTTCACCGAGGGGTTGTGGATGATTTCGTTGGTGATCCAGATCCGCTCGCTGGGGTAGTGACGGCGCGTCTCGTAGGCCATGGCCACGGCGCGCTCCACCCCCCAGCAGAAGCCGAAGGCCTCAGCCAGGCGCACGGTCAGCCGGCCATGGCGCAGCTCGTAGCCGTTCTCGCGGATCGTGGCGATCAGCTCGCTCTGATAGGCCTGCTCCAGGCTGACCGCCACCTGCTCGCCCAGGCCAAAACCGCGGCGGTTGTAGCGCTCAGAGTGATGAAGCGAGCGTTTGAAGGCGCGGGTGTCCATGGCGTTGCCGCAGGGCAGGCAGGGGCCGACTCTATGGGCTCCTCCCCATCGACGGGCGAAAAAAAGCCCCGGCGGAACCGGGGCGAGCAGCGACCCTGGGGTCGGAATGGGACGAGCCGAGGTCTCAGTTGGTGGTGGAGGCGAAGTCGGGGTAGGCCTCCATCCCGTGTTCGGAGATGTCGAGTCCTTCAATCTCTTCTTTCTCAGTGACGCGGATGCCACCGGAGAGGCCCCCAAGCACAGACCAGGTGATCCAGGCTGTGACGACGGCAAAGATGGCGTAGGCAATCACCCCCAGGATCTGAAGGCCGAGCTGGCCGAAGCCATTGCCGAGGAGCAGGCCCTTGTCGGTGTTGAACAGACCGACGGCCAGGGTGCCCCAGATGCCGCAAGTTCCGTGGACGGACCAGGCGCCGACGGGATCATCGATGCCGAGGCCGTCGATGAAGCTGACGGAGTACACCACCAGGGCACCGGCGATGAAACCCACCACCCAGGCGGCCGGCATCGAAAATCCATCACAACCGGCAGTGATGCCCACCAGGCCGGCCAGGATGCCGTTGATCGTCATGGTGAGGTCGGGTTTGCCCGAATGCAGCTGGGATACCAACGTTCCAGCGATGCCCCCACCAGCGGCGCCGAGGGTGGTGGTCACGGCGATGTAGGGAACGGTTTCGTTCATGGCCAGGACAGAGCCCGGGTTGAATCCATACCAACCGATCCAGAGGATCAGGCAGCCCAGGGTGGCAATGGCCAGGTTATGGCCGGGAATGGCCTGGGTCTTGCCATCGGTGAATTTGCCAATCCTGGGTCCGAGCAGCATGGCGCCCACCAGGCCAGACCAGGCACCCACGGAGTGCACCAGGGTGGAGCCGGCGAAATCGATGAAGCCGATCTGATTGAGCCAGCCGGCGGCATTCCACTTCCAGCTGCCCGCGATCGGATAGATGAAGGCCACCAGCACCAGCGAGAAGATCACGAACTCGCCGAACTTGATCCGCTCGGCCACCAGTCCAGAAACGATCGTGGCTGAGGTGCCGGCGAAAGCCACCTGGAAGAGGAAATCGACCGAGGGCACCAGGGCGCCGTCGGTGACCATCTGCGGAGTCACGGTGGGATCAAAGAAGAGGCCGAGTGGTCCTCCCTTGCCGTAAAAGAGCCAGCCCGGGATCACCGGCTCGCCATACATCAGTGAGAAGCCGATCAGCCAGTAGGCACTCGCCGCCAGGGCGAAGACGATCAGGTTCTTGGCAAGAATGTTGGTGGCGTTCTTCTGGCGACAGAGACCGGCTTCAACCATGGCGAAGCCGGCATTCATGAAGATCACCAGGATGGCGGCGATCAGCAGCCAGACATTGTTGATCAGGAAGGCCGGCGTGAGCTCAGGAAGTTCGGCGGCGTGGGCGGAGAGGTTGAACACCCCGAGGCCGAAGAGGGCCAGGGGCACACAGGCCAGCCAGGTGAGCGTGCGGGAATTGGAGAGGCCGCGGATGCTGCGCAGGAGCAGTTCGGGGGCCTCGAGCAGACTCGCCTCCTGAAGACGCCGCGGCCGGCGTCGTGCAGGGGCGTGAGAAGCAACTGTCATGGAGCGGAACTTCGCACTGGGTCTTTCGGATAAAGGATGGATCACGCCCTAGGGCGTTCCTACCTTGCAAAAGTGCACGTTGCGTCACCAATTGCTGGTGGCATCCGCTACAAAACCTCTGATCCGTTCGCGTGGGGTGGCGCCAGGGGGTCGCGGGGGATCCATTCGGCCACACCGAGCCAGCTCACGCCCTCGGCGCTGAAGCGGTAGCGCAGGGGCAGCACCTCGACACCCGCCGCCAGGGCCTCACGGAACAGCTCTCCGTAGCGGGGATCGGCCGAATCTCCCGGGGCGAAGGCCGTCACGTCGCCGCGGCTCAGGCAGGGAACAAGCAGACCACGGGCCTTGGGCCCAACGGCCATCAGTTCACGCAGGTGCTTCTGGCCTCTCTCGGTGACTGTGTCGGGAAAGAGCGCCAGCTCCCCACGGCTCCAGGTGGTGTTCTTCACCTCCAGGTAGATCGGGCGGGGATCCGTGGCCCCGGCGCCTGGGCTCAGCAGCAGATCGATCCGGCTGCGGCCGCCCTCGCCATAGGCCACCTCGGCGCGGATCGAGTCGATCGGCCCCAGCCAGGGCTCCAGGCAGCCCGTTTCGATCGTGGCCCGCACCAGTCTGTTGGGCAGGGCCGTGTTCACTCCCACCCAGCAGGGCCCGCCGTCGCTGCCCGGCACCAGGGCCTGCTCCCAGGTCCAGGCCAGCTTGCGCTCGGGCCTCGGGTCGTGGCGCAGGCGCACCTTTCCGCCCGGGAGGAGCACCCCGGTCATTGGGCCGGTGTTGGGGCAATGGGCGGTCACCACCTGGCCGTCGGCCAGTTCCACATCCGCCAGAAAGCGTTTGTAGCGGCGCAGCAGCACCCCCTCCACCAGGTTCTGCAGCGGCAGGATCAGCCTGCCGCTGGGCCGATCGACCGAGGGGGCGAGGGCATCGGCAGGGCTGGAGCAGGGCTGCGGATCCGGCATCGAGATCAGGGGTTGGCCAGGGGGAGTGGCTCGGTCGCCCATGCTGCCTCGCGGCCCGTGGGCCTCGCAGCGGGCGGCGGGGTGGAGAATCCCCGGGTGGATGGGGCCCAACGGCCTGACTGGATGGCGAAATCCCTGCGGCGCATCGCCTTGATCGTGGCGGTGGCCACGGCCCTGAGCAAAGTGGCCGGTCTGCTGCGCCAGTTGGTGATCGCCGCCGCCTTCGGGGTGGGAGCCGCCTACGACGCCTACAACTACGCCTACGTGCTGCCCGGTTTCCTGCTGATCCTGCTGGGTGGCATCAACGGGCCCTTTCACAGCGCCATGGTGAGCGTGCTGGCCCGACGTCCCAGGCAGGAAGGGGCCCACGTGCTGGCGGCGATCAACACCCTGGTGGGGGTTGGTCTGCTGGCTGTGACAGTGCTGCTGGTGGTGGCCGCCGATCCGCTGATTTCCCTGGTGGGGCCGGGGCTGGGGGAGGAGCGCCACGCCATCGCCGTGTTGCAGTTGCGTTGGATGGCGCCGATGGCCCTGTTCTCCGGCCTGATCGGTCTGGGCTTCGGGGCGCTCAATGCCGCCGACGTGTTCTGGCTGCCCTCGGTGAGCCCGCTGGTGTCCAGCGTGGCGATGATCGGCGGCATCGGCATTCTCTGGTGGCAGCTGGGCCCGGCGATCACCCTGCCGGCCACCGCGGTGGTCGGCGGCGTGGTGCTGGCGCTGACCACCACGCTGGGGGCGCTGTTGCAGTGGCTGATCCAGCTGCCCGCCCTTGCGCAGCAGGGGCTGAATCGCTTCCAGCTTGTCTGGGACTGGCAGCACCCTGGTGTCAAGGAGGTCCTTCAGGTGATGGGCCCGGCCACGCTCTCCTCGGGGATGCTGCAGATCAATGTGTTCACCAGCCTGTTCTTCGCTTCGGGGATGGTGGGTGCGGCGGCCGGTCTGGGTTACGCCAACCTGCTGGTGCAGACACCGCTGGGCTTGATCTCGAACGCCTTGCTCGTGCCCATGCTGCCGGTGTTCG
Source organism: Synechococcus sp. UW140 (assembly GCA_943369245.1). Taxonomy (GTDB): domain Bacteria; phylum Cyanobacteriota; class Cyanobacteriia; order PCC-6307; family Cyanobiaceae; genus Regnicoccus_A. Next base: position 31,159 of record CALRMN020000012.1, read on the forward strand.
CCAGGCTCACGGCCCCGGCCGATCGGCCGGCCCTGGTGGGGCGCATCCGTCAGGGGTTGATGCTCTCGAACGCCAGCATGCTGCCGTTGGGGGCCTTGATGGTGGGGCTGGCCGGTCCGATCGTGGCCCTGATTTACAAGCGGGGTGCCTTCGACGTGGATGCGGCCCAGCTGGTGACCAGCCTGCTGATTGCCTATGGGATCGGCATGCCCGCTTACCTCGGCCGCGATGTGATTGTGCGCGTGTTCTATGCCCTGGGTGATGGCACCACCCCATTCCGCTTCTCCCTGGCCGGCATCGGCTTCAACGTGATCTTCTGTTGGTTGTTCGTCGGGGGACCCACCCCCTGGGGGCTCCAGCTCCCGGCGTTCAACTTCGGCGCTGCCGGGCTGGTGATGGCCACGGTGGCCGTGAATGTGCTCACATGTGCTGGATTGCTGCTGGCGCTGCAACGGCGCCTTGGAGGCCTGCCCCTGCGGGTCTGGGGACGGGACAGCCTGTTGCTGCTGCTGGCCGCCGTGGCGGGGGGGCTGGCCGCCTGGGTGCTCTCCAGCTTCGTGGGCTGGCCAGGCGGACTGCTCGGCCAGCTGCTGCAGTGCACCCTGAGTGCCGGCCTGGGGCTGACGCTCTACGGCCTGATCGCCAGCCGGGCAGGGGTGCCCGAGGCCCGCGATCTGGTCCTGCAGATGCGCGCTCGATTCAGTCGGGGTTCCTGAGGGTCACCCGGCGTTCCTCGCGCACCTGAACCGGGATCTCCAGGTGGCTGCGGCCGAGCATCTGGGGCCCATCCACCGAGAAGATCCGCGCCTCGATACCGAAATCACGAAAGGCGTTCTCCAGTTCCTGGATCAGCGCCTTCTCCACCTGGGCCTCGGCATCGACGACCTTGCCGATCAAGCGGCCGCCCAGGGGGCCGATGCGCTGACGGACCACCTCTCGGGCATTGGTGACCTCGATGACCAGCATCCAACGCCTGCAATGGGTTTGAACCCTATTCGCAGGGCAACGCCCTGGCCGGCACTGTCGTGCTTCTTCAGCCGCGCCTCCCCATCCCGTGGGCCTCAGTGGCCCACGTTCTCGAGCACATCCTCGAGATCGCGCAATTGTCCTGGTGGGAGCAGGCGGGCCAGGGGCAGGCGGCTGGAGCCTCCGCCGATTGGCACCTGGACGGCTTCGAGGGCCTGGCGGGCGCACACCTCTGGCCCCTGATCGAGCCGGGCAGCACATTCGATCGCCAGGGTCATCGCCAGACCTGCGTCGCCCAGGTAGAGATGCCAGCTGGCCACCTGGATGTACAGGCGGTCCGCCAGGGCCAGGCTCAGCTCCTCGAGTTCCGTTGCCGTCAGGCTCACTGGATAGGTGCGCGCTCAGGCTTCACCTTGGTCGAGCGTCCGGGTTCGTGGCCTTAGCCGCAACACGATGATGAGGTGCAGCAGCCAACCCGCCCCCCAGGCCAGGCTCAGCCAGCCCAGGTGTGTCCACGGATGGCGCAGCCCCTGAACGAACCACAGGCCCGTGTTCACGGCGGCGAACAGACCGCCATGGAGGCAGAGGTTCACCACTCGCTCGTAGTGGCGATAGGTGGGGTCGGCGGGGTCGGCGGGGCCGTACCAGCGGATCGGCATGGGGGAGGGGAGACTCGGAGCCTGCGGGGTGCCAGTTTGATTGTGCCCCGGCGACAGTTGACGGATGGCCCCCCCGTGCGGTGAGAATGACGGGCATGCGCTTGTAGCTCAGCGGATTAGAGCATCTGACTACGGATCAGAGGGTCGGGAGTTCGAATCTCTCCAGGCGCGCTAGTCAACCGTCCGACACCGGACGGTTTTTTCTTGCTTCGGCATCCTCTGCCGTTTTCCGGCAGCACGGCTGGAGCGCTGGGTTGATTTCTTACGATGGAAGCCTCGCGCCTTCCCGTCGACACCATGGTGGATTCCACCGGTACGCCCCTGAACCAGTCCCTGGCGGCCGGTGATCCCGCCATCGCTGCCCTGATCGGCCGTGAGCTGGAGCGTCAGCAGAGCCATCTCGAGCTGATCGCCAGCGAGAATTTCGCCTCCCGGGCCGTGATGGAGGCCCAGGGATCGGTGCTCACCAATAAGTACGCCGAAGGCCTGCCCCACAAGCGTTACTACGGCGGCTGTGAGCATGTCGATGCAATTGAGGAGCTGGCCATTGCCCGGGCCCGCCAGCTGTTCGGGGCCGCCTGGGCGAACGTGCAGCCCCACAGCGGTGCCCAGGCCAATTTCGCCGTATTCCTGGCGCTGCTCCAGCCCGGTGACACGATCCTGGGCATGGACCTCTCCCATGGCGGCCATCTCACCCATGGCTCACCGGTGAATGTCTCGGGCAAATGGTTCAAAGCCGTCCATTACGGCGTCGATCCCCACACCCATCAGCTCGACTACGACGCCATCCGGGCCCTGGCGGAGCAGCACCGCCCTCGCCTGATCATCTGCGGCTATTCCGCCTACCCCCGCACGATCGACTTCGCGGCCTTCCGCTCGATCGCTGATTCCGTCGATGCCTTCCTGCTGGCCGACATGGCCCACATCGCCGGACTGGTGGCGGCAGGGGCCCATCCCAGCCCCATCCCCCATTGCCATGTGGTCACCACCACCACCCACAAGACCCTGCGTGGGCCCCGTGGCGGTCTGATCCTCTGCAATGACGCCGAGTTCGGCAAGCGCTTCGACAAGGCCGTCTTCCCCGGCAGCCAGGGCGGGCCACTGGAACATGTGGTGGCCGCTAAGGCGGTGGCCTTCGGTGAGGCCCTGCAGCCCTCCTTCCGGGCCTACAGCCAGCAGGTGATCCGTAATGCCCAGGCTCTGGCCGCCCGGATCCAGGAGCGCGGCATTGCCGTGGTCTCCGGTGGCACCGACAATCACCTGGTGCTGCTCGACCTTCGCTCGATCGGCCTCACCGGCAAAGTGGCCGACCTGCTGGTGAGCGAGGTGAACATCACGGCCAACAAGAACACCGTGCCGTTCGATCCTGAATCCCCCTTCGTCACCAGTGGTCTGCGCCTCGGCACCGCCGCCCTCACCACCCGCGGCTTCGATGCTGACGACTTCGCCGAGGTGGCCGATGTGATCGCTGATCGGCTGCTCCATCCCGACGACAGCGTCATCGAGCTGCGTTGCCGCGAGCGCGTGCGTTCCCTCTGCGAACGCCATCCTCTCTACGGGCCTAGCCGCATTCCCCTGCCGGCCTGACCCTCACTGCCTAAGCTTTGCCCTCAATCAGGTCCCTGCATGGCTCCCCCCGCGACGTTGCCACCAGCGTTGCCCAGCCCTGGGCCGGGGTTCATCAGCGGGTGGTTTCCATGTCTTGGCAACCCAATGCCTGATCGCTGCTCGTGAGCGTGGCCGCCAGTCCGCTCGCCGCGGCCCTCATCACCTTGTTGATCGCGGCGCTGGTCACGGCTCTGGTCGTGCCTCTGGTTCGCAGGATGGGGCTGCACTACGGCCTCTTCGATGCCCCCGATTCGCGCAAGCAGCACGATGTCCCGATGGTGCGGCTTGGGGGGGTCGGCATGGTGGCGGGCTTTTCCCTGGCCCTGGCGATCACCTGGGCGCTGGGGGGATTCGGCAACCTGGCTCCGGACCGGGACCAGCTGATCTGGACCACCCTGGCCGGCGCCCTCTGTTACTTCGTGATCGGCCTGGCCGATGACCTCTTCGCCCTGCCGCCCCTGCCGCGCCTGGCCGGCCAGGTGGCCGTGGCGGTTGTGGTCTGGGGCGAGGGGGTGCGTATCGGAGCGATCGACCTGCCCCTTGGATGGTTCGGTCTGCCGTCGTTGGCTTTTCCATTGCCCGACAGCCTCAGCCTGCTGGCCACGGTGATCTGGCTGGTGGGCATCACCAATGCCATCAACTGGATCGATGGCCTCGACGGCCTTGCTGCCGGCGTGGGCGGCATCGCGGCGGTGGGGCTGCTCTCGGTGAGCTTCAGCCTCCAGCAGAGCGCAGCAGGCCTGCTGGCCGCCGCCCTGGCCGGGGCCTGCCTGGGCTTCCTCCGCCACAACTTCAACCCAGCCCGCATTTTCATGGGTGATGGCGGTTCATATTTCCTGGGCTTTGCCCTGGCGGCGATCAGCATCGTTGGCCCGGCCAAGGGGCTCACCACTGTCAGCCTGCTGTTCCCGCTGCTGATTCTCTCGCTGCCCCTGGCCGACATGTCGGCCGTGATCATGGGCCGGCTGAGCGAGGGTCACTCCCCCTTCTATCCCGACCGTCGCCATCTCCACCACCGGCTGCTGCGGGCCGGCCTCAGTCATCGCCGCACGGTGCTGCTGATCTACGCCTTCACCCAGTGGCTGGCGGCCCTGGCCCTGGTGGCGGCCAATGTGGAGCTGCGCTTCCTCTGGCTGGGCCTGGCCACAGCCGTTCTGATCGGCGCGGTGCTCGGATCCCGGCGCCAGCTCCTCGTGCCGGGTGATCCTGCCCCCACCAAGCCAGCTTCTGGAACAGGGCCATCAGCCTCAGCTTCAGCGCCGCCCTCCTCAAACTCCTTCCCCTGTGATGCCGGCCGTGACCCGAAGCTCTAAGAGCGGGGCCAGCGGCGGCACCGAAATCCTCTGCATCGGCACGGAGCTGCTGCTGGGCAACATCCTCAACGGCAACGCCCGCTGGCTGGCGGAGCAGTTGGCGGGTCTGGGGCTACGCCATTACCGCCAGTCCGTGGTGGGGGACAACCGCGATCGCCTGATTGCCATGGTGCTGGAGGCCTCCAGGCGTTGCCGGGTGCTGATCTGCACCGGTGGTCTCGGCCCCACCCCCGATGACCTCACCACCGAGGCGCTGGCCGCCGCCTTCGGCACCCCGCTTGAGGAGCGGCCCGAAGTGTGGCGTGACATCCAGGCCAAGTTCGCGGCCCTGGGCCGCTCCCCGTCGCCGAGCAACCGCAAGCAGGCTCTGCTGCCGGTGGGAGCCCAGCTGCTGCCTAACCCGCTGGGCACGGCCCCCGGCATGATCTGGACCCCCAGGCCTGGCTTCACCCTGCTCACCTTTCCCGGAGTGCCCTCCGAGCTGCGGGCGATGTGGGCCGCCACCGCGGCGCCCTGGCTGCGCGGACAGGGGTTTGTCGAGGGGGTGTTCGCCAGCCGGATCCTGCGCTTCTGGGGTGCGGGGGAATCGCGCCTGGCGGAGCAGGTGGCCGACCTGCTGGAGCTGACCAATCCCACCGTGGCTCCCTATGCCGGCACCGGTGAGGTGAAGTTGCGCATCACGGCCCAGGGACCCACGCACCAGCAGGCCGAGCTGCTCCTGGCCCCGGTGGAAGCCGAGCTGCGAAAGAGGCTGGGAGGCTGGTTTTACGGGGTCGATGACGATAGCCAGGCCTCCCTCTGCCTGGAGCTGCTGAGGCGGCGGGGGGAGTCGCTGGCCGTGGCGGAGTCGTGCACCGGCGGTGGACTGGGCGCAGCCCTGACAGCGGTGGCCGGTGCTTCGGATGTGTTCCTCGGCGGTGTGATCGCCTACGCCAACTCCGTCAAGCAAGGGCTGCTGGGGGTCCCCGCCGCCATGCTCGAGGCCCACGGGGCGGTGAGTGATCCGGTGGCGATCGCCATGGCCGAAGGGGCGCGGCGGGTCACCGGCAGCACCTGGGCCCTGTCGCTCACGGGCATCGCCGGCCCCGGTGGCGGCAGCCCCGGGAAGCCGGTGGGGCTGGTGCACATCGCCCTGGCGGGGCCGCAGGGCAGCACCAGTGAGGGTGTGCGTTTCGGAGCAGGCCGCAGCCGCGACTGGATCCAGACGGTGAGCGCCGGCGAGGCCCTCAACCGCCTGCGCCTGCGTCTGCTGGCCGAGACGCAGGCTGATCACCAGATCCCTCCGCCTTAGGCTGATTCGTCTTGGGCCTGGAGGGCACGGTGAGCGCCGGCACGCTGTACGACAAGGTCTGGGACATGCACCGCGTGGCGGAGTTGCCCGGAGGGTCCACCCAGCTGTTCATCGGCCTGCACCTCATCCATGAGGTGACCAGCCCCCAGGCCTTTGCAGCCCTGAAGGAGCTGGGCCTGGGTGTGCGCCATCCCGAGCGCACCGTGGCCACGGTGGATCACATCGTGCCCACCACCTCCCAGGACCGTCCCTTTGCCGATTCCCTCGCCGAGGAGATGCTCTCCACACTGGAGCGCAACTGCATCGAGCACGGCATCACCCTTCATGGCCTCGGCAGTGGCCGCCAGGGCATCGTCCATGTGATTGCCCCGGAGCTGGGCCTCAGCCAGCCCGGCATGACGGTCGCCTGCGGGGATTCCCACACCTCCACCCATGGTGCCTTCGGGGCGATCGCCTTCGGCATCGGCACCAGCCAGGTGCGCGATGTGCTCGCCAGCCAGAGCCTGGCGATGAGCAAGCTGAAAGTCCGGCGCATCCTGGTGGAGGGCAGCCTGCAGCCGGGTGTGTTCGCCAAGGACCTGATTCTCCACGTGATCCGCAGCCTGGGGGTGAAAGGCGGCGTGGGTTACGCCTATGAATTCGCCGGATCCTGCATCGAGGATCTCTCGATGGAGGAGCGGATGACCCTGTGCAACATGGCGATCGAGGGGGGTGCCCGCTGCGGCTACGTCAACCCCGATGCCACCACCTTCGCCTATATCAAGGGCCGGCCCTTCGCCCCCGAGGGGGCGGCCTGGGAGCGGGCGGTGAGCTGGTGGAGAACCCTCGCCAGCGGGCCTGACGCCGAGTTCGACGACGAGGTGCGCTTCGATGCCACCACGATCGCGCCCACGGTCACCTGGGGGATCACCCCCGGGCAGGGGATCGGGGTCGATGAAACGGTGCCCACCCTTGAGCAGATGCCTGCTGAGGAGCGCCCGATCGCCGAGGAGGCCTACCGCTACATGGATCTGGCTCCGGGAGTACCGATCCGCGGCCTGCCGGTGGATGTCTGCTTCATCGGCAGCTGCACCAATGGCCGGCTCAGTGACCTGCGGTCAGCGGCAGCGGTGGCCAGGGGCCGCCAGGTGGCTCCAGGCATCAAGGCCTTCGTGGTGCCCGGCTCCGAGCAGGTGGCGGCCCAGGCCCGGTCCGAGGGGCTCGACCGGCTGTTCCAGGAGGCTGGCTTCGAATGGCGTGAACCTGGCTGCTCGATGTGCCTGGCGATGAATCCGGACCGGCTGGAGGGCCGCCAGATCAGTGCCAGCTCCAGCAACCGCAATTTCAAGGGTCGGCAGGGCTCCGCCTCTGGCCGCACCCTGCTGATGAGCCCGGCGATGGTGGCTGCGGCTGCCGTGACCGGCCGGGTGAGTGATGTGCGCGAGCTGGTGGAGAACCCCTCCGCATTCGTCTCTGTTCCTGCCGACCCCAGGCCCTTCGCCGTGTCCCCTTCCTTGCTGCCGTGAACGCCTCCCCCTTCCCCTTCGGCCCGATTCCCGGTGTTGGGGGCCGCGTCGTCGTCGTCAGCGGCGATGACATCGACACCGACCGGATCATCCCGGCCCGGTTCCTCAAGTGCGTCACCTTCGAGGGGCTTGCCGAGGGGGCTTTCGCTGATGACCGCCTCGAGCTGGAGGGCTCCCATCCCTTTGATCGCCCGGAGCATCAGGGGGCCACGATCCTGGTGGTGAACCGCAACTTCGGTTGCGGCTCCAGCCGGGAGCATGCTCCCCAGGCCCTGATGCGCTGGGGCATCAGGGCGGTGGTGGGCGAGAGTTTCGCCGAGATTTTCTTCGGCAACTGCCTGGCTCTGGGGATCCCCTGCCTCAGTGGCGACCGCACCACGATCCTGGCGCTGCAGCAGCAGGCTCTCGCCGAGCCCGCCACTCACTTCCAGCTGGAACTGGCCACGGCGGAGATCCACTGTGAGGCCCCCGCCGGCGTTCCGGAGTCGACGCAGCGCTGGAGCCTGGAGCTGGCGGCGGGTCCGCGGCAGATGTTGCTCAGCGGCCAGTGGAATGCCACGGGCCAGCTGCTGTCCCACGAGGAGCAGCTGCGCCGAACGGCGGCATGCTTGCCCTATCTGGACAGCTTCGCCCTGGCCTGAGATTCAGAACGGGTTCCGCTGTGCGCCTCCGGCACCAGTGAGCTCTGGCCGGAAGGGGACGAACGGCACGCCCGTCCCCTTGAAGCCGAAGTCGTTGAGGCGGATCCGTACCCCACCGATGCCCTCATAGGGGCTGTAGAAGACGCTCAACGCGTAGGAACGGCGCTGCCAGCTCAACTCCACGTAGGAGCCGGTCAACTCGCCGTAGTTCGGCGAGGCGGGATCCACGTTGATGCCGATCCCCCCGTTGAACAGCAGCGGACCGGCAATCTGCTGGGTGAGACCGAAGCCCACCGTGCCCAGATCCACGGCCGCGTCGAAACCGAAGGGGCTGAGGCCGTTGCGCAGGGTCAGGCCACCGGTGACCGTGAGCTGGGTGAAATCGAAGAAGCGCTTGTTGAAGTGCCCGAGGGTGAGGGTGGGACCACCGGAGATCGAGAAGGTGTTCTGATAGGTGCCGTCACCGAAGTAGGCCAGATTCCCTGAAAGATTCGTGTTCAGAGTCAGCCCAGGGACGATTGGTTCGGGCGAGTAGCGCAGAGCCCCATCCGGCGTGGAGGGCAGGGCCCGGCCACGCCACAGCTCCAGGGAGCTGTTGAGTGAGGCCACCGCATTGGCTCGCCAGAGCTGGGCAAGATTGCTGGATTCCCTTCCACTGCTGAGGAACTCATTGCTCTGGTAGTTGCCTAGGCCCACCCGCCAGAAGTAGCGGTTGCTGAGCTTGCCCCAGTTTGGGAGGGTCTCCTCTTTCTCCAGGGAGGCGCCGTAGGCCGAATAGACGTCCTGTTCGCCGAGGGATCCATTCCAGATCCTGAAGCGGTAGGCCGCGAAGAGACGGGCCGTGGTGGAGCCCACCAGGGGGAGGTTGATGTTTCGATCCATCTGGCCCCAGCTGCGGGTGCCGTTGGCGATGTTCTCGGGATTGAAGGTGGAGATGTCGAGGTTCAAGCTGGTGTCGAATCCCAGCAGCGGCGTCTTCAGCCGGGCCTCCAGGCCGAACAGATCGCCCAGGGTGTTGTCCTGGCTGACCGTGGGCCCGCCAGCCTGCCCGTCGGGGCTGGGGTAGCTGTCGGTGGTGCCCTTGTAGGCACGCTCGAGCATGAACTGGGGCTCCAGTTCCAGGGTTCCCTTTTCACCGATGCGGATCGGCCGCAGGCGGCGGCCCACGTAGAAGCCGTCCCGGTCCTCCTGATCGACCCCCAGCACCCAGCGGTTCTCCACCTCCTGCTGCTTGCGGATGCGCGTGCGCGTGGTCACGGGAATGGCGAGACGGTCTTCCAGGATCAGGCGGTTGCGCTTGGAGGTGATCAGCAGATCGCCGTTGGCGTCCTGGGTGACCACCACCTGATCCGCATCCATCCACGACTGGGACGGTGTGAAGGGGTCGTTGCTGAAACTGGCGCGGTCGCTGCGCCAGCCGTTGGCGGTGAGCACGATCCTTGCGGCCTGATAGCGCAGATGGGTGAGGGTCCCCTGCACGGCCTGGCGGTTCTTCTCCGAGCGCAGCCCCCTCACCTGGGGTGGCTGCGCCGGGCCGAAGTCGCTGTCCTGGTCTGTGACCACCTCATTGGCACCACCAGCCTGACGACTGCGCTCGATCACCAGCCCTTCCCGTTTCTCCACCTCGGTGATGCGCTGCTCGATGGCGGCGGCGGCGACGGCGCGCTGGCGCTCCTGTTCGCGCATGGCCCGGAACGAAGGTCGGCGCCCGCTCACTTTGGCGCCCTGGGCAGCATCAGCGCCGCTGGCTGTTGTCGAGGGCGAGGGCTTCTGCTCCGGCTGCGGTGCCTCACCGCCCATGGCCACCTGCTCGAGGGCCTCGGGGAGGGAGCGGGGGCGGTCCAGAGGTTCGGCGCCACGGTTGGGGCAGCCCTTGGCCGGGCGCAGCGTGGCCTGCGGATCACCCTTCGGCGGAGGATCCCCGCCGAAGCGATAGCGCAGGCCCAGCAGGTAGGCGTTGCTGCCCTCCCGGACGCCGTTGTAGGTGCCGAAGGCGCCGGAGCGGTGGTGAATCCGTCCCACCATCGACCACTGGGGCGAGAAGGATCCTTCGATCTCGAAGCCCAGGTAGTTGAGGAAACGAGCCGACTTCCTGCGGTAGGTGTCCTCGTAGTTGCTGAGGTTGGTGTTGAGGCTCACCCCCTGCACGAAGCCCAGGCTCAGCCAGGGTTGGAGCCAGGCGCGCAAGCCGATGCCGCCGGTGAACTCGGCGAAGGTCTGGGCGGAGGTGGAGAGGTTGGCCACCTCGGCGGACGTGAAAGGTCCGAGGTAGCGCCCGCCTTTCTGAGCCGAGGCCCAGTGGCCGAGGGCATTGAAATCGAGCTCCAGGGCGAAGGGGCCTGCCTTGATTAGTCGCTTCTGCAGGCCAGCGCCCAGAACCCGCTCTGGCCGGAAGACACCCTGGCCGGTGAAGGTCTGGCCGAAATCGGAGTGGAACATCTGCCCGCCCCAGAGGGTGGCGCTCCAGGGGTGGGGGTGCCAGTCGGGGATCTCGGGCAGCACCGTCGGACAGGCGATCGGCTGGGGCTCGGGGAGCGGCTCGGAGGGGGCCTGCTCGATGTCGAGATCCTCCAGGCTGGTTTCGAGGTCGAGAACTCCGTAGACATCCTCCATCTCGCCTTCGCCTTCGATCAGGCCGTAGCGGAGCATGCTGCCCTGCAGGTACTGCTGGCCACGCCAGAAGCGCACGCTGCCCGTGGCGTAAAGGGTGCGGGTGGTGGTGTCGTATTCGAGGCGGTCCGCCATCAGCCGGCCGCCGGCCAGTACGGCCTTGGCATTGCCGGTGGCCACGTAGCGATTGATCACCACGTCAAACCCCTGTTGATCAGCGCTGATCTCCAGCTCCTTGGGAGGGGTCTTGACGGGAGGTTCCGTGGCGTCCGTTTCCGTGTCTTCCTGGGGCAGGGGTGGTTCAGCGCCTGCCGGTTCAGCCGGAACAGGGATTGGAGTGGGCTCGGATTGGCTGGCGCCGGGCTCGCTGGCCGTGCCATCGGCGCCAGCGCCGATGGATCCCACGGTGGATTCTTCTGGCTTGCCTTCAGGAACCAGCGGGTCGGCGCCGCTGATACCGGCTCCGCTCTGCAGTGCCGGTGGGGACTCTGAGCTCAGGGTCTGGGCCCGGCTCACCGCCGGTGTTGCCAGGGTTGCCGCGCCCACCAGTCCGATGGTCCACCGGATAAGCGTTGCTGAGGGCACCACATCTCCAGGACCGCGGCCGATCCTGCCATGCCCGGGTTGGCGCGGGTGTGCTGCTCAGGTGGGTTGATGCAGTGACCCCTCCCTCAGCGGACGGCTTTCAGTCTTCGAGGTCCTTGCGGCTGGGGGTCCGGCTGGGATCGCTGGCCAGGAAGCCGAAGACGAAGATGCCGATGAAGAAGAAAACGACCGAGTAAACGGAGATCTTGAGGGCGAGCATGGTTCCGTCCGGCGGGTGACAGGGAGTGACAGGCGCCAGGTGGGGCCTGAACGACCCTGCGGCAGCGGCATCATCCTATGGGTCGCTGATGGCCGGGATCGATGACGCAGGGCCTGGATCCGCAGCTTCCCCCTGAGATTGAAACGTTTCGATCACGTTCGAGACTGGACCTGCTCTCCTCCTGGCGGCTGCGTGGCGCTGATGGTGCCTGGCAGGAAGCCCTGGCCGACCCCTGGGCCCGCCTCCATCGTCCCGACTGGCACGCCCGCGGTCTGATGGCCTGGCCGCGGGGCGGGCAGAGCCGGCATCTGGTGCTGGAGCTGAGCTGTCCTCCCAGCTGGCGCGGCAGGGCCCCGGCCCTGGCCCGCCTGGTGTTGCGCTGGTGGGCCGACGCTGCCGAACTCAAGGTCGACGGCTGCACGGTCCACCGCGGTGACCTGTTCGACAGCTCCTGCCGCTGGGCCCTGCCGCAGCGCTGGTGGGAGGGGGAGACGTTGTTTCTGGAACTGGAGCTGCGCAGCCCGCTCCACGACGACGGCGCCCTGATGCTCAGCCGGATCGAGGCGGAACCTCTGGATCCCGCTGACCCGGATGGTCTGCTGGAGCACACGCGGCTGGAGCTGGAGCAGTTACGGCACGCCGCGCCGGGAGAACCCGGCGGGTTCCATCTGCTTGGCCATGCCCACCTCGACCTGGCCTGGCTCTGGCCCGTGGCCGACACCTGGCAGGCCGCCGAGCGCACTTTCCGCTCGGCCCTCGACCTGATCGAGCACCACAGCGAGCTCCACTTCGGCCATTCGACACCGGCGCTGTACGCCTGGCTGGAGCTTCACCGGCCCGAGTTGTTCGGGCGGATCCGCGCCGCGATGCGGGCTGGCCGCTGGGAGCCGATCAATGGCCCATGGGTGGAAACCGACTGCGTGCTGGTCGATACGGCTTCGCTCCTGAGGCAGTTCCAGGAGGGCCAGGAGTACAGCCGCCGCACCTTCCCCGAATGGGAGCATGGTCTGGCCTGGCTCCCCGACAGCTTCGGCTTTGCCGCAGGTCTGCCGGCGGTGGCCGCAGCCACCGGGGTGCGCTGGTTCTGCACCCACAAGCTGGCCTGGAACGCCACTACCCCCTTCCCGCACCGGCTGTTTCGCTGGCGCAGCCGCTGTGGCGCCGAGGTGCTGGCACTGATGAGCGCCCCGATCGGAACGGATGGCGACCCGGTGGCCATGGAGCGCTACCGGCTGGAGTGGCAGGCGGCCACGGGTGACGCTGTGGCCCTCTGGCTGCCGGGGGTGGGGGATCACGGCGGTGGGCCCACCCGGGAAATGCTGGAGCAGCTGGATCTCTGGCGTGACAACGCCGCCACGGCGCCCCAGCGGCACGGCAGCCTGCGCGACTATCTGCGGCGGCTGGAGCCCCTGAGCGCCCAGCTGCCCGTCTGGCGCGATGAGCTCTACCTGGAGCTGCACCGGGGCTGCGCCACGAGCCGCCCCGATCAGAAGCGCCATAACCGCACCCTGGAGAGGCTGCTGCGCGAGGCCGATCTCGCCACCGTTCTGCTCGGGGATCCGGGCCATCGCCAGGAGCCATCCGGCTGGCGGGATCTGCTGTTTCAACAATTCCACGACATCTTGCCGGGCACCTCCATCCCGGAGGTGTTCGAGCAGGCCGAACCCCAGTGGCGGGCGGCGCGCCGCCGGGCGTCCCGCCGCCGTGATCGGGCGCTGTGGGCCTGGCTGGAGCCCGGTGGGGCCCCTGCCCAGGGGATGGGCGACGAGGTGGAGCCGTGGTGGTGGGCCCAGCTGCAGCCCCTGCCGGCCGCCCCGCTCACCCTGCGCCTGCCGGACGGTCACTGGAGCCTGCGGGAGCAGTCCCTGCCGTCGCAGCCGGCCCCATCCGGCGGCCAGTGGGTGCAGTTGCCCTCGCCAGCCGGCGTGGCGGCCCTGCAGCTCTGGCGTCAGCGCAGGCGGCCCGGGACCATGCCGCCCTTGTCCAGCCACGACCCCTCGATCGTGAATCCGGTGCGGCTGGAGACCCTCGCCGCTGGCGAGCGCTGGCGGCTGGGCAATGGCCTGCTCTGGGCCCAGCTCGGCCCCTTCGGGCTCGAGCAGCTCTGGGGGGCCGACCACAGCCCCCAGCTGGCCGAGCCGCTGCAGTGGCGGCGCTGGATCGATCGTGGTGAGTTCTGGGATGCCTGGGATCTGGCCGCCGATTACCGCCAGCACCCCCTGCCCCTCCACTGGGAGCCGGGCCCGGTGCTGGCGGAGGCCGGTCCGCTCTGCACCCGTCTGGTCTGGCGTGGCCGTTGCGGCGCCAGCTCCCTGCGCCTCGATCTGCAGCTGCGGGCCGGCTGCCCCTGGCTGGAGCTCAACCTGCGGGTCGACTGGCGCCAGCGCCATGAACTGCTGCGGCTGGAGTTGCCGCTGCAGCATCAGGCCGTGCGCTGGGCAGCCGACACCAGTGCGGGAGTGATCGAGCGGATCGCGGCGGCCGCCAATCCGCGGGAAGCCAGCCGTTGGGAGGTGCCTGTGATCAGCTGGCTGGCAAGCCAGGCCTCAAACGGAGGGCTGGCGGTGTTGCTCGATGGCCCCCAAGGGGCTTCAGGCACCCCTGAAGCCCTGGGTGTCTCGCTGCTGCGCGGGCCCACCTGGCCCGATCCCGGCTCCGACAACGGATCCCAGCGCCTGCGCCTGGCCCTGATGCCCTGCGCCCAGGGCTGGCGTCAGGCCGGGGTGGCGGCGGCGGCGGTGCGCTTCCGCGAGCCGTGCTGGCTGCGCCCGGCGAGGGCCCTGTCCGCCTCGGTGCCGGGATCGGTGCTGCAGCTGGGTCATCCCGACCTGCGCCTGATCAGCCTGGTGGGTGAAAGCCAGGCCGACGGCAGCGGCAGCGCCGGCCTCGCCCGCCTGACGGTGCAGAACCTCTCCCCCTGCCGTCGGCAGCTGGAGCTTGGAGACGAGTGGGAGGTGCAGGAGCGGATCGATGTCCTGGGGGATCGGCTCACCGCCGCAGCCGGATCGGAGATCGCCCGGCCAGACTCCGAAGGGCACACCCGTGTGGGGCCGTGGCAGCTGGCCAGCTGGCGGATCAGTCGTCGTGGTCGTCGAAGGGATCCGTGAGCTGCTTGGAGGGTGGCCCGAAGGCGGTGTACACGCCGAACCCGGTGAGGGCGAGAAGCGCCACCAGAACGGTGATCGCCACGGAGATGGCCGGAGAGGTTTCGCTCAAGAGTGGTGCTGGTGGAGGACAGGCCGGGTTCAAGCCGGGGTGGGACCGCGCGGCAGGGGTGGCGGGGCCGGCGGCGGAGTCCGGAGGGGGAGCCGCCGGACCGTCACAACTCTCGACGAGGGCTGCGCCTGCTGCCGCTTGACCCTTACAGTAACGACCCATTCCCATGTGCCAGAGAGGACACCACAGCCATGGCCCAACGCACCCGCCTGGGAAATCTGCTGCGCCCCCTCAACTCGGAGTACGGCAAGGTCGTGCCCGGCTGGGGAACCACCCCGGTCATGGGCGTCTTCATGGCGTTGTTCCTGGTCTTTCTGCTGGTGATCCTGCAGCTGTACAACCGCTCCCTTCTCCTCGACGGGATCACCGTCAACTGGAACGGCATGGGTTGATCGCCGGGATCTCCTCATCACCGCTCCGCCTCATCTGAGACCCCTCCTCCATGAACTTCTTCGGGATCGGTCTTCCGGAGATGGCGGTGATTGCCGCCATTGGCCTGCTCGTTTTCGGACCCAAGCGCTTGCCTGAGCTCGGCCGCACCCTCGGCCGCACGCTCAAGGGGTTCCAGTCGGCCTCCCGAGAATTTGAGCAGGAGTTCCGCAAGGCTGTCGACACCGAAACTGTGTCCGCCACCAGCCTGGGTTCCGAAGCCATGGTGGCCCAGCCCATGACGGCTGAAGCCCAACCCGTGGTTGAGTCCATTGCCGCCTCCACGGAACTGCAGGCCGACGACACGCCTGAAGTCTCCCCGTCCAGCTGAGCGTTGGTGCTGCATTCCTTTGCCTGCCCGTGCCTCGGCGGGCACCCGCGATGAGCTCCACAGCCGCAACCTCTGCCGACCTGCAGTTGCTGGTCGGTCTCGGCAATCCCGGCGAGAAGTACGCCCAGACCCGCCACAATGTGGGCTTCATGGCTCTGGATCAGCTCGCCCGGCGGGACGGTGCCTCCTTCCGGGCAAACGGCAAGCTGCATGGAGTCATCGCTGATCTCGGCCAGGGCTCTGATCGGTTGCGGCTCCTCAAGCCCAGCACCTACATGAACGAGAGTGGCCGCTCGATCAGGGCCACGTTGGCCTGGTTCGGGCTCCGCCCCGATCAGATGCTGGTGGTGGTGGACGACATGGACCTGCCCCTGGGGCGCCTGCGGCTGCGCCGTTCCGGCAGTGCCGGCGGCCACAACGGGTTGCGCAGCACGATCAACCATCTGGGCAGCCAGGACTTCGCCCGTTTGCGCATCGGCATCGGCGCCCCGGCCCTGGAGCCGGCTCTGCGCAAAGCCCGTACGATTTCCCATGTGCTGGGCCGCTTCGAGGCTGACGAGCTGCCATTGCTGCAGCAGGTGCTGTGCGAAGTGATTGACGGTGTCGGCTTCATCCGCCGCTGGGGCTATGAGAGGGCCGGCACCCGTTTGAACAGTTTTCAGCCCACCCCTCTCTGACGCTGAATTCCCCCTGCCGCCCCGTGCCTTGATCCCTTGAGCCGCCTGCCCGCCACCACCGCCCAGCTGCGGGTGCTGCATCAGAGCTTCAGTCATCAGCTGCTGGAGGGCGAGGTGGCTGCCGGCGGCTTCCACTGGACCTTCCGCTGGGCGTTCGGCCGGGGAGAGCTGACGGTGGAGCCATCCCTGGGCCGTGCCCTGATCCAGGATGCCCTGCTGCGCTATCTGCTCCAGGTTGATTATCAGCTCGAGCCCGGTGGCGACTATGCCTTCACCGTGCGGGCCAAGTTCTAGGGCCGTTTCCGCGTGCCCCAGGCGCCGCTGCCAGGGGGCGACCCAGCAGGCGCTCCAGCAGCAGCTGGGCCACCACGTCATCCCAGTCGCGGGGTGGCTGTCGCAGGCCCTGGGGCAACAGGCGGAGCCAGCCGCGGGCTGGGTGGAGCTCAAAGTAGCGTGCCCTCGCGGCCAGGGTTGACCCGTGCTCCTCCACCAGAAGCACGGGCGCCAGCGGCTCCAGCCGTTGCCGCCAGCTGGCGCTGCCGGTGCCATTGCCGAGGACCACAGCCTCCACTTCCCCTTGCAGCAGCCAGCCTTCCAGGCGCCCCCAGGCCTCCTCGGGAGGGATCACCAGGGCTTCGAGCAGCTGCTTCCGGTCCCGGTCGGTGCGCACAAGGCCGCACTTGCTGCGTCCCGGGTCGAGCCCTGCCAGGGCACCCTGGATCGGAAGTTCTGGCGCTGCTGGGTGCCTCATGGCTGCCCCCGCCCAGGACCCTGCCGCTCAGGCCGTGGCTCGCCGGGGGCCTCGCTCAGGCGCAGTTCGAGCACCAGCGGGTCTGGGGTCTCGGCGTCACGGACCGCCACGGCCTCGAGGGTCACGGTCTGCCCGGGGGGGCGCTCGCTCAGTTCCCGCCCCAGCCGGTTGAAGGTGGCCACATCGAACTGAACACCGTCGGCGATTGAGCCCTGGCGCTGGGCCTTGGCGAAGGAGGCCGCCAGCAGCAGGTTGAGGCGGTTGCGCACCTGCTCGCTGGAGCGTTCATTGCCCTCCAACACCGTGGAGGCCATCAGATCTCCCTTTCGCAGCACCTGGCGGTTCGGTCTGAGGTCGGGGAAGCCCAGCACCTGGTCCTCGCCGCGCAGCACGTTGGCGGCCGAAAGGATGCTCACCACCCAGGGCCCACCCCTGGAGATGCGCGATTCGAGGGTGGCGATGTCCTGGCGGGGCACCAGCAGGATCGGGCGGTTGGGGGTTTCTGAGGGCAAAACCCGCTGGAAGGCATTGAGATTGGCCTGGCGCAGCAACGCCACGACCGCGGCGTTGGCTTCGAGGGCGTTGCGGGGGTTCACCTTGGCGCTGGCGAGGGGTTGTCCGCTGCTGATCACCACATCGCCGCGGCGTAGGGCGATCAGTTTCTCCTCCAGTCCCTTGAGTTCGGTTTCGCCGGCAGTGATCAGGCCACGGACCCGGGCCAGTTCCGTTTCGGTTTTACGGATGTCCTTGTCCCTGGCGCGGATGTCCCGGTTGAGGCGGTCGCGCTGGACCATCAGTTGCTGTCGCTGAGCCAGCAGGGGCTTGAGTTCGCCGCGCAACTGGCGCGTCTGGATCTCAGCGGCGGTGAGCTGACGCCTGGTCTGCTCCCGGTCGCGGCGCGCCCGCTGCAGGGCCGCTTCCACCCTGGCCTGCTCCTGGCGGCTGCGGCGCAGGTTCTGCTCACTGCGGCGCAGGGTGGTGCGGCTCTCGAGCAGCCTCGCCTGCAGGGCATCGAGTTCGAACAGCCCAACGCGCAGGCGCTCGCTCACCGCCAGCATCAGTCCGAGGGAGACGGCGCTGATCAGGCTGCCCGTGAGCACCGTGATCAGCACGGCCGTCTTGCGTGGCCGCAGGTTGAACAGACTGAGTCTGGCCTTCCCCACCCGGCTGCCCAGCCGATCCCCCAGGGTGGCCAACACCCCCCCGAGAGCGAGAAGGGCCAGAATCAGCAGCCAGCCGGACACAGCACCGTGCGTGAAGGTCCAGTATCAACCGCGCATGCAACCGGTTCAGCTGAAGCGCTTGGCCAGGGCCACTGGATCGAAGACCGTGATTTTCTTACGATCGATCTGCACCAGTCCTGCCTGGCGGAGATCGCCCAGCAGGCGGGTGATCGTCACCCGTGTCGAGCCGATGGCCTCGGCGATCGCCTGATGGGAGAGCCGAAGGTCGATCGTGATGCCTTCGGTGCCGGGCACTCCGAAATCACGGCAGAGCACCAGCAAAAAACTCACCAGCCTTGACGACATGTCCCGGTGGGTGAGGGTCTCGATCATCGTCTCGGTCTGCAGGATCCGCGAGGAGAGACCCTGCAGGAGCAGCAGACCCACGCTGGAGTCCTGCTCGATGGCCCTCCGCACCGAACCCGCGGGAGCCGCCACCAGCTCCACCCGGGTGAAGGCCACAGCGTGATAGAAGCGGTCTGAACGCTGGCCCGTGAGCAGGGAGAGCACCCCGAACAGGCTGTTTTCCCTCAGCAGGGCCACGGTGATTTCTTCACCCGATTCGTACACCCGCGAGAGACGCACGGCCCCCCGGCGCAGGAGATAGACCCGCTCAGCCGGATCACCGGGAAAGAAGATCGTCTTACCCCGCTCAACGGTTTCGATCACGCAGCCGCTCAGGCCGCGCATCACATCAAGGAGCGTGCTCGCTCCGCTGGCGGCCGCGGCCAGGCCCACGGGAGCTGGTGTCGCTGGGCCGCCCGTGCGACTGAAGCCGCGCATCGCGCCAACCATGTTTCGGCGGAGCAGGTGTGAGATGGACGGTAAGGATCGCCCATGGCGAGCCCTGTAGTCACCGACACTAATGAATCGCATCCACACAGGCCCGGCCGGGCCTCGCCCATGGCTGCAGTACGGGTGTTCGCGCTAGGGATGGTGGCTGAGCCTTGCTGGCGGCCCGGACACCGCTACATTCGGGTTCGCGCTTCCCTTGGGGTGTTGATGACGGCCAGCCTGCGCAACGCCTCCGCCGAGTCGCGTCATCCCGTGCGCCCCGCTGGGACTTCCCGGCCGCTGCCGCCCCGCTCCCGGCCGGTGCCCGCGAGGCCTGAAGGTCTGCTGCAGGTGCACACCGCCTCGTTCCGCGGCAGTTTCGACGGGGTGTTCAGCCAGGCCCTGCGCAGCGCTGGGCTGGGCAGCCGGGTGCTGATCAGCCAGTTCCTCAAGGGTGGGGTCGACCAGGGGCCAGAGCACAGCCTCAGGCTCTGTGGCCGGTTGCAGTGGTTGCGCCCCGCCGTGCCCTCCTGCCTCACCCAGCCTGCAGGTCTGGAACCGGAATCCGTGCATGCCGCTGTGCGGGAGGTGTGGGCCTTCAGCCGCGACCAGTTGCTGGGGGCCACCGTGGAGCTGATGGTGCTCGACGAACTGGGACTGGCGATCGAGCTGGGTTTTCTCGTCGCTGAGGAGGTGATCAGCACCCTGGAGCAACGGCCGGCCCACCTGGATGTGATCCTCACGGGTCCGTCCATCCCCCTGGAACTGCTGGCCATGGCCGATCAGGTCACCCAGCTGCGGCGGGGAGGTGTCCCATGCTGAAGAACGACCGCTGGATCAATGCCCTGGCCGCGGAAGGGATGATCCAGCCCTTTCAGCCCACTCTGGTGAGACATCTGGAGCCGGAGACCGCCTCCCGGCCGGTGCTGAGCTTTGGCTGTTCCTCCTATGGCTACGACCTGCGGCTCTCGCCGCGGGAGTTTCTGATCTTCCGCCACGTGCCCGGCACGGTGATGAACCCGAAGCGGTTCAATCCCGGCAACCTGGAGCCTGCCCCCCTCCATCATGACGACGATGGTGCGTTCTTCATCCTGCCCGCCCATTCCTACGGCCTCGGCGTGGCCCTGGAGAAACTGAAGATCCCCCCAACGATCACCGTGATCTGCCTGGGCAAGAGCACCTACGCCCGGCTGGGCATCATCGTGAACACCACCCCGGCGGAGGCCGGCTGGGAGGGGCATCTCACCCTTGAATTCAGCAATTCATCCGGTGCAGACTGCCGGATTTACGCCAATGAGGGCATCACCCAGTTGCTGTTCTTTGAAGGGGATCCCTGTGACACCACCTACCAGGATCGCGCCGGCAAGTATCAGCATCAGCCGGAGCGGGTGACACTGGCCAAGGTCTGACCCTGGCTAAGGCCTGACTCAGGGCATCCCCATGGCCCGGCGCACCTGGCCGATGCAGGGCAGCCCGCTCGTGCAGAGGCGAATCAGGCGCCGATTGACCACGAAGAGGGTATCGGCGCCCGGCCCGCCTGGGCGGCTTCCGGCCACTGAACCCGGCACTTCCGATGACGAGCTGCCGGTAGGCGGCGGGCCTGCGAAGGACTCGCCGGCTCTGCCGCCGCCAAGGCCCTGGATCCTTCCCTCCACCGATCGCAGCAGGTTGGTGTAGCCCGGAGCGGAGGTTCCCTGCAGGGTTCCCTGGATCGCCGCCGCCCCCATCGCGTCGATCAGCATCTGGCCGCGGGCCGCCGGTGCGATCAGCAACAGAAGCAGCAACAGAGGTAGCGGCGGCATGGCAGGGCTGGCTGAGGGGCTTTCAGGCACAGGTCCGGTCAAGGAGCCAGGCGCGCTTTGTGCAGGCGGGCGCGGCTGTACCAGGCGGCTATCTCTGGAGCCCATGACTCCAGATGAGGCCACATCAGATCACAGAGCTGGCGGATCTCCAACTGTGCATCCAGCTTGGCCCGCAGGTCGAGAAAATGCAGGAAGGCCCTCAGACTGAAGCTCACCACGAAGTGCTGGCGGTAATCGAAGGGGAGGATGCCGCGGGCATGTTCCTCGGCGAAGCCTGCGGCCAGCAGATCGCGGTAGCGAACGGCAGCCTTCCGGCAGAGCTCCAGATCCAGAGCGCGCTGGATCCCGTCATAGCTGTACTTCTTGCCTTGGCGGTCGCTGTAATCGCCGATCGGGCGCAGATAGAACACCTCCTCGAGATCGAGACTCCCATCGGCGGCTTTGCAGATGCGATCGCCGGTGTAGCGCATGGATTGCACATCGAAACTCACCCCCACCCGGTGGGTGCGGGCCTGCTGCATCACGGAGTGGGGAAACCAGCCCACGTTGAGCACGATCTGGGCATGCTCCAGCGGGCCGTAATGGCCGCGCTCGCCGGAGAGCAGGCGCTTGACGCAGATCTCGCCAGCCGTGCGTT
Organism: Synechococcus sp. UW140; assembly: GCA_943369245.1. Classification (GTDB taxonomy): domain Bacteria; phylum Cyanobacteriota; class Cyanobacteriia; order PCC-6307; family Cyanobiaceae; genus Regnicoccus_A. Next base: position 52,397 of record CALRMN020000012.1, read on the forward strand.
CATCGGGCCACTCGGCGCGGTCAGCCGCGACGAACCCCTCGCTGTAGTCCTGATGCATCGCGGCATAGACGCACTGCTGGGGGTTGGGAGTGGCGGCGATCAGCTCGACCTTGAAACGGTCCATGGGGCTGCAGGGCAGGGGAGAGGGGGCGGTGGAGTCAGCCGTGGCTGCGGGGGCCGGCCTGGGCTGGTGTGGTCGGACCCGTGCCTGGCGCCTCGCCGCCCGTCAGGGGCGAAAGGCTGCCGACGCCCGCCAGCGGGGGCAGTGGGGTCTCTTCGATCAGAGCCGTCATGATCGAGGCCAGCTCGGGGCGGCTGCGGGCACCCAGGGAGCGTCCGATCGCCTGGCCGGCGCGGTCGAAGAGCTCCAGCTGGGGGATGCCGTTCACCGCGTAGCGATCGATTTCCGGGCTCCAGCGCGGATTGTCCACATTCAGCAGCACCACGTTGAGCTCCCCGCGGTGGTCGCTCTCGAGGGCCGCCATCGCCGGGGCCATCGAGCGGCAGGCCTCACACCAGTCGGCGTAGAACTCCAAGACCGTCGGCCGACCGCTGGCGAGGGCCAGCGGCAACTCCGGCGAGCGCCGGGCCAGCTGCTCCAGTGGAGCCTGGGGTTGCAGGCCCCCGCGCAACCAGAAGAGCAGCAGCGCCAGGGCGGCAGCGATGGCGGCCAGCACCATCCGCTCGCGCCGACCCAGGGGGGAGCTGGCTTCAGCCGCGGGGTCGGGCAGAGTCATCGTGGCGCGCAAGGGACCTGAAGAGTGGGCACTCTGGCAGCTCTGGCTGGACTGCCGGGATCCCTCGCCGGAACGCCGGTTTGGAGAGGCTCGATAGCATCGGGGTTGTCTCCTGGCTGCGGTGAAGCGTCGCCTCACCATCCACTTCCCGCGCGAAACGGTGCATCACCCGATCACCTACCGGCTTGCCGTGGATTTCGACATCGCCGCCAAGATTCTGCGGGCCCAGATCGCTCCCAATCAAAGCGGCACCATGGTGGTGGAGCTCTCGGGCGACATCGACGAACTCGATGCCGCCGAGCAGTGGCTGGAGGATCTGGGTCTGGGTCTTGATCGCGCTCCCGGTGAGATCCGCATCGACCGCAGCCTTTGCGTTGATTGCGGCATCTGTGCCAGCGTCTGCCCCAGTGGTGCCCTGCGCAGTCGTCCGCCGGCCTGGCGGCTGGAATTCCGGGCTCAGCACTGCCTGGTCTGTGAGCAGTGCATCCCCAGCTGCCCCGTGGACGCCATCCAGCTGGTGCTGGAGGCCCGATGAGCGGCGTGGTTGGCGGCATCCTGCGCCTGGCCCTGCTGCCCCTGCGGGCGCCGTTCCTGCTCGTGCTCCTGCTGGTGAGCGTCTACCTGGGCGTCCACTGGGTGGTGGATGCTCCGATCCAGGACCTGGTGCGCACTGAACGCGATCCGGTCCATGGTTTGTACTGGGCGATGGAATGCCTGCAGGCAACGGTGGTGGTGGTGGTGGCCTCGGTGCCCAATCTGTTCTTGAGTCAGCTCTCGGTGCTGATGGCAGCCAGTCGGGTCATCACACTCATCGTCAGCCTGTTGCTGGCCACCGTCGGCGGCCTTTATCTCCTGCATCTGAGTGCCCTCGCCGATGTGTTGATCCTGGCCACGGCGGTGTTGCTCGCCCGTCTGGATCTCACCCGGATCCGTGTGGTGCCTTCACCCCTGTTCACGGCCTTATCGCTCTCGGGATATGTGATGCTCGGGGTCTGGATCGGCCGTCGCTTGCAGCTGGAGGGACTGCTGGGAACACTGACGGGGAGCTCCTGAGACGACTTCAGCAGCTTCGCCTGGGCTTCTCCTGGTAGCCCCAGAGATTGCCCAGCACTTTCTTGACATAGAGACGGGTTTCCGGATATGGAATCGCCTCCACCCAGAGCTCAGGGCTGCTCGCGACCCTTCCGTCGCGCCAGCCTGCCACCGCCCCCGGACCAGCGTTGTAGCTGGCGATCGCCAGGAAGGGATCGCCCTGCCAGAGGCTGAGCAGCTGACTGAGGTACCTCGCCCCCAGCTCGGCATTGAAGGCGGGATCGCGCAGCTGATCGCCGCTGACCGTTCCCCCCGCCAGCTCCGCCGCCGTCTCCGGCATCAGTTGCAGGAGGCCGATGGCCCCCGCCACCGATCCCACCCCGGGGGTGAAGCGTGATTCCTGCCTGGCCACAGCGAGCAGCAGGGTGGGATCCAACCCATGGCGGGCCGCCGCCGTGTTGAAGGCCTCGCCGTGGCGCACCGGCAGCAGGGCCCGCTGCAGGGGCAGGGTGGTCGGGCAGTCGCCTCCGGCCCAGCGCAGGCTCGCCTCATCCAGCTGGCCGAGGCCGGTCCAGTCGTCGCCCACCCCCTGCCGCAGCCGCCCCTCCAGGGTCAGCTCCTGGGGGGAACCGGGGGTGGCCGACGGACGCTCCTGCCGCCAGTGCTCCCAGGCCTCCAGGTTGAGCGCCAGGCGCCAGAGCTGGTCGAGGTTCGGCTGACCGCTCTCCAGGGGCTGCCAGGTTTCAGACGCCAGAGGGATGGCTCCGCTGGTGGTCAGCCGCAGTTCGGGCCGTTCGCCCAGCTGCACCCGGCTGCGCCACGCGTAGTAGCTCCAGGGCAGGCGCTGCAGCACCGCCTGCCAGCTACGGCGGGCGGCGGGACGCTGCCCCAGCTGGTGCTGGGCCATGCCGAGCCAGAACAGCTGGCGCACCGCCAGGGGCGGCGGCAGGGTGGCAGGTGGCAGGGCCTGAAGGAGTGCCAGGGCCTCGGCCGCTTTCCCCTTGAGCAGGGCAGCGCGGGCCAGGTCCCACTGCAGGTCCCAGCTGGCGGAATCCCCGGGCCAGCGCTGCAGCACCGTCCGCCAGTCGCCACCGCCCTCCAGCACCAGGCGCGCCTGCACCGGCGCGCTCTGGCGCAGGGGCTCCGGTAGCTGGCTCAACTGGGCTGGGGTGACCGTGGGCGAGGGGGTCTGGGCCAGCAGCCGCACGGCCTCGAGAGCCTCGGGTCGTTGACTGTCGCCCTGGCTCAGGGCCAGCAGGCGCGCCACCCCGGCTTTGGTCTCGGCGGGGGCACCCCGCAGCAGGGCGCGTCCGATCTCCAGCTCCTGGCCGGGCTCGGCCCGCCCCGACCCCAGGCAGCTCAGGGCCCTGCTGCCATCCCCGAGGCGGGCGAGGCCCTGCGCCAGCGTTCCTCGCTGGGCAGGGCTCAGCGGCGCCGCCGGCCGGGCACAGATCTGGCGCAGGCGCAGGCCTGCTCCAGGCCAGCGCGGACCCCAGCGGGCGAGATGCAAGGCCCCCTGCTGGCGCTGGGCGGGCTGGGGCCCCAGCTCCAGGGCGGCGGCCAGGGCCGCGGGGTGGGCGGGGAACCGACGCAGCAGCTCCATGCGCTGGCGAGGGTTCTCACGGCCGAGGGAATACAGCGCGTCTGCGCTGGGGGGCGCCTGCGGGAAACGTTGCAGCAGCTCCTTCCACTCGGATGTGGCCGAGAGGCCCTGGGCTTCCCGGGCCAGAGCCGCACGCTTCAGCGCCACAGGGGCCAGCGGACCAGTCCCCCAGCCCTGTCCCTGCAGCAGCCGGCTCTGGCGGGATGGGTCGTCGCTGCTGCTGGCGGGCAGCAGCAACAGGCTGGCCTCCCGGCGTCGCTCGGGATCGGGATCCCAGCGGCGGATCCTCTCGAGACTGAGAGCCGAGCTCTCGGGGGTGGGCAGGGACCGTTGCAGGAGCAGCTGGCGCCCCAGCAGCAGGAGTGCGGCGCTGCCCGCCACGGTGAGGGTGAGGGTCAGCGGCCCGCGGCGGCCGGCAGGGGACGGGTTCGGCACGGACAGGGAGGGGCACGCCGCTGGGGCTTTGGCATTCTGGGCTTCGCCTCTCCCGGTTAGGCCTTTGCCAATCCCCTGGCCTCGGTGGTCGAGCACGCTCCCGGGCGCCGCCGGGCGCCGCCGAGCTCTTCTGGTGCTCGGCGTGGCGGTGGCGGTCTATCTGCTGCGGCCGCTGGTGCCCCTGCTGTGGTTGCCGGGATGGGTGGTGGGTGGCCTGCTGCTGTGGGCAGTCATCGAGTTGCTGCGCTGGGCCTGGTGGCCGCGGCGCTGGCGCTGAGGCTGGCGCCGCGGCTGGAGCAGGAGGGTTTGGATGCGGCAGCCGTGGTCGCGGCTGCCGATCGGCTTAGCCTGAATCCCTTCCTTCCCCCACTGATGCTGGAGCTGGCTTCTTCCCCTATCGGTGCCCCCCTCGGGGAGGGTTGCACCGGTTTCGGCACCGACGGCATCCGGGGGCAGGTGGGCAGCCTGATCACACCGCTGCTGGCCCTGCAGATGGGCTACTGGTGCGGTCGGGTGCTGCCGGCGGAGCGCCCCGTGCTGATCGGCATGGACTCCCGCAACAGCGGTCCGATGCTGGCCGCCGCCCTCACCGCCGGTCTGACCGCCGCCGGGCGGGAGGTGTGGAATCTGGGGCTTTGTCCCACTCCTGCCGTGCCCGGCACGATCCGCCGGGTCGGAGCTGCCGGTGGCCTGATGGTCTCCGCCAGCCACAACCCCCCCGGCGACAACGGCATCAAGGTCTTCGGGCCCTCCGGCGACAAGATCGATCGAACCCTGCAGACGGCGATCGAAGCGGGGCTGCGTGGACAGGAGGCCGTCACGATTCAGGCCACGGGCCTGAGCGGCACCCGCGGCTGCGGGCCGGCCCATCAGCGGGAGGATCTGCTCGAGGGTTACCGCGAAGCGTTGATCGCCAGCGTTGCCGGGCGGCGCCTTGATGGCTGCCGCATCGTGCTGGATCTCTGCTGGGGCTCAGCCACCGCCTGCGGGGCCTCGGTGTTCAGGGCCCTGGGGGCGGATCTGACCGTCCTGCACGGAGAACCCGATGGACAGCGCATCAACGTGTCGTGCGGGAGCACCCACCTGGAAGCCCTGCGCCAGGCGGTGCTTCAATCCGGGGCCCAGATGGGCTTTGCCTTCGATGGCGATGCCGACCGGATGATGGCGGTGGACGGCAAGGGCCGGGTCGTCGACGGCGACCAGGTGCTCTATCTCTGGGGTGGTGCGCTGCTGGAGACCGGCGAACTTCCCGGCCGACTGCTGGTAGCCACCGTGATGTCGAACCTGGGCTTCGAGCGTGCCTGGCAGGCCAGGGGAGGACTGCTGCAGCGCACCGATGTGGGCGATCAGCATGTGCATGCCGCCATGGAAGCGAGCGGGGCCGGCCTGGGTGGAGAGCAGTCGGGCCACATCCTCTCGGCACAGCACGGCATGAGCGGCGATGGGCTGCTCACCGCTCTGCAGGTGGCCACGTTGATCCATAACGGCGCCGGCTCTCTGGCCGACTGGATGGAAGCCAGTTTTCAGCCCTACCCCCAGGCCCTCGTCAACGTCATCGTTCCCGACCGCAGCCGCCGCCAGCAGTGGCAGCGCTGCGACCCCCTGCGCCAGGCCGTCGAGCAGGCCGAGACGGCCATGGCCGGCAGCGGTCGGGTGCTGGTGCGGGCCAGCGGCACCGAACCGCTGCTGCGGGTGATGGTGGAGGCTGCCGAGCAGGAGGCTGTCGATCACTGGTCGTCGCACCTGGCTGCCCTGGCCTCGACTCACCTCAACCGGAGCTGAGCACCGCCTGCCTCCTGGTCCAGCAGGTGACCGGCCAGCTGCAAGGCCCCCTGGCAGGCATCTCCGCGGGGGGGCAACATCCGCGCCTGCGGAAGGACCAGCTTCAGGCTTCGCCGATACGCCGCGGTGAAACGGCCGAGGTGGTGGAGGGCCCCGCCGAGGCCGCAGACTTCACCGTCTTCGAGGCCCAGGGTCCGGGCCACCCCCGCCACCAGCTCGGCCAGGGCCCTGGCCGAGTGCTCCAGCAGCGCATTGGCGTCGGGATCCTCCGCTTCCGCCAGGGCATTGACCTCCGGGGCCAGGCGAGCAAAGCCGGCGGCTCCGAAGCCTGGCTCCACCACCATCGCCTTGATCCGTTGGGGAGTCATGGGGCCGTTCTCCAGGGCCGCCCAGAGGCGGCCGCGAAAGTCGCTGTCGGGCCGTCGTCCGTCGGCCATCTCCAGCGAGAGGGCCAGGGCATCGCGGCCGATGTCGCAGGCGGAGCCTGCGCGATCCAGCAGCCAGCCCCAGCCGCCGCAGCGGTGCTCTTCCCCCTGGCCGTTACGCCCCAGGGCGATGCAGCCGGTGCCGCTGATCACCACGATGCCCGGGCACCCGCCAAAGGCTCCGTGCAGGGCGGTGCGCTCATCACCGCTCACCAGCACCCGCTGCGGGGGCAGGCTGAGGGTGGCGGCGGCCAGGGCCGTGCCGCGCTGCTGCACCGCGCTGCCTTGTTCGATGCCGCTGGCGCCCACCGCGGCCGCCTGGAGTGAGGCGTTCAGGGCAAGGTCTTCGCTCGTTTGGGTCGCTGCGGCGCGGGCCCTCTCCAGGCTGATGGAAAGGGCGGCGGTGAAGCGCTCCTCGCCAGCGGCCGCTGCCAGGTGGCTCACCCCGGGCCCGGCACCTTCAGCCAGCACCTGCAGGCTGCCGTCGCTGCGGCGCAGGGCCAGTCGGCAGGTGGTGTGGGTCTGGCCGGCATCGAAGCCCGCCAGCAGGATCGGCTCAGCCATCCGAGAGCGCAGCCGGCAGGCTGGCCAGGGTGGCGAGGCAGAACCAGCCGGTGAGCTGGACCTCCGGGCGGAAGAAGATCGTGTCGGTGAGGCCCTGGACGCAGAGTCCCAGGATCGCCGCCACGGCCCCCAGTGCCGGCAGGACATGGGGGTGCTCACGCCGCAGCTGGGCCAGGCCCTGGCGCAGGCTGCACTGCAGGAGGCCCAGGCCCGCCAGCAGGCCGGGGATGCCCCCCTCCACGGCCAGCTCCAGGGGGATTGAGTAGGCGCTGAGGGCGTTGAACTTCGGCTGCTGGTACAGCGGATAGATCAGGTTGAAGATCGTGTTGCCGGGGCCGATGCCGAGCCAGGGCCGGTCCTGAACCATCTGCAGCGCCGCCATCCAGACGTTGATGCGGAAGTTGTTGGAGCTGTCCTCCCGGCCTGCCACAAGGCTGAGCACCCGCACGCGCAGGGGCTCGATCTGACTCACGGCCAGCACCAGCACCAGGCCACCACCCAGCAACAGCATCAGGGGAAACAACCGGCGCAAGAGCGGCGACCAATGGCGGCTGGCCCGCAGGGCCAGCAACAGGGCCAGGCTGCCCAGGGCCGCCACCATCCCCAGCCAGCCACCACGGCTGTAGCTGAGCAGCAGGGCCACTGCACCGATCAGCAGCGCCGAGAGGGCGTAGAGGCGAGCCATGGGGCGTTGCCAGCGCAACAGGGCCACCGCCGCCAGGGGCAGGATCGGCAACAGGTAGCCCGCCAGCAGATTGGGGTTGTCGAGGGTGCTGTAGATGCGCACCGTGCCTTCCGCCACCGAGTTCGGATCCGACCAGCGGGCCAGGGCGGAACTGTCGCCATAGAGCTGGCGGATGCCGATCACCGCGGTGATCAAGGCTCCACCGAGCAGGGACGCCACGATTCGATCCCACCAGGGTGGAGCGGTGGCGAGCAGCTGTCGCATCAGGGCATAGACACCCAAATAGCTCAGGAGTTTGAGCAGGCCCTTGGCCGCGGCGGTCGGGACAGGCGAGAAGCCGGTGGCCAGCACCGCCACCGCCAGCATCACCAGCAGCCAGCCGCTGATCGGGCCGATGCGGCCGGCGGGGGTGCCCAGGGCCCAGATCAGCCAGAGCAGTCCGCTGGAGAAGATCAGCAGGCTCAGTCCGGCCCGGGTGACCAGCGGCAGTCCCGCCATCAGAGCGCAGAGCACCAACCCGGCCAGCAGCGGCAGATGTCTGGCCAGGGGACCCGCCGCCGATGAGGCGAACAGGCCCTGCCAGCGAAGCAGCCAGGGCACCCGCAGCTCCCGCTCCGGAGTGGCGCCCCCAGCTCCTGCTGTTGCGGCGGCGGGGGTGGTGGGGGCGGTCATCAGCTGCCGGCAGGGCTGGCCGACGGATTATGGGCGCCATCGGTCTTCGGCTCCAGGGGCAGCTGGGGATGGAGGCAGGGCTGACCACCGCGCCGGTAGAGCACCCGGTACACCGGCAGCCCATGGGCGAGCACGATCCGCTCCCGCTCCGTTGCCACCGGCAGGGGGTTGTCACTCCGCCAGGGGCGCCCGTCCTCCGGGGGACGCAGAAACCAGCCGCTGGCTTCGGTGAGCGCCACCATCGGCTCGATCACTGCCGTCACATCGCTCTGCAGAAACAGCTCGCCCCCTTCAGGCAGGGCTGCGGCCAGGGCCTGGAGCAGATCGCTCTGCAGCACCCGTCGCTTGTGGTGCCGGCTCTTGAACCAGGGGTCCGGAAACTGGATCGTCACCTGTTGAAGCCTTCCGGCCGGCAGGTCCCGCAGCCAGCTCAGCAGGCTCACATTGGCGTTGCAGGCGAGGAAGCGCAGATTGCCGCTGGCCTGCGTCTGGCGGTCGCGCTCGGCGGCCTCCACGAGGGGCCGGCGGATCTCGACCCCCAGGAAGTTCCGCTCAGGCTGGAGTAATGCCATCGCCAGCAGAAAGCGGCCCCGGGCACTGCCGATGTCGAGGTGGAGTGGCCGCTCGGGTTGCTCGAACAGCTCGATCAGCGGTGGCAGCACAAGGGGTTGCTGGTGCACCCGCGAGAGGGGGTTGACGTGCTGGCGTACCACCGCTCAACCCTCCGGCGGTGCTTCCGCTGACGCCACGGCGTCCGGTCGAGGCACCAGGAAGCCCCAGCTGGCCGTGTAGCCGTGCAGATAGGTACTGCCCCCCACCGGACCGATCTCTCCGTTGCAGAAGGCCCCGGCCACGGGCAGGCCTGGAAATTCCCCCTGGGCAATTCTCACGTCGCCATCGGCTTCGCCGTAGAGCCCCTTGCCGCGGCCCAGGCAGGCGAAGAGCAGGCCCGCCAGGGGGGGCTCGGAGGCCTTGGCCTGGCTGCGCAGCAACTGCCGCAGCTCCTGACGTGAGGCTTCGGCATCGCGGAGCTGGAACTGCACCTGCTGGCCCACCCGCAGGCGCTCGGCCACCGCCACGGCTCCGTTGCGGGGATCCACCCCGATCAGATTCCTCACGAGAAAGGCGGTGGTTCCGGAGTCTTCGCCGCCCCCGGCGAGGCTGAAGCTGTTGCGCGCGACACCGAGGAAGAGGGAGTGGCGAACCAGTTCCCGCTCGGCGGGGTTGAGGGTCTGAAGGATCGTCTGCAGGCAGTTCACCGGGGTGTTCTGCTGGTTGTCGCGGCTCAGCTGCAGCACCACATTCCGCTCCGCCTGCTCGATCTCGAACACCGGGCCGATTGGCCGGCAGCCCTGGGCCACCACGGGATCGATGGTCCAGCTGCCGCCGATCAGGCAGCCCACGGCACCGGTCACCACCCGGTCGTCCAGCAGCAGTGATCCATGGCTGGCGCTGTGGGGGCCGGCGATGCCACCCACCTTGGCCAGGCCCGGAAAGGCGTAATCCAGTCCGCTGATCAGGTCGTTGATGGCCTGGCATGTGGGGTCCACCAGCAGCAGCATCGAGTTGGCCCGTTCCGGATCGGCCCCCACCCAGTCGATCCAGACGCGGCTGTCGCCATCGAGATCGGGCAACTGGTCGGTGTCGAGCCCGAACAGCTGCAACTCCGCCCCAGGCAGACGCAACAGCATCACGCTCAGTGCCGGCTCCTGCTCCACTTCATGGGCGGTGCCGCTGGCGCCGGTGCCCACCACGCCACCGCCGGCGGCACCAAGCCAGTGGCGGGCCCTCAGTCGGGAGCGCAGCAGCGGCAGCAGCCGCGGCAGGTCGCTGGCATAGCTGGTGGAGCTGAACACCAGGGCCAGATCGGCCTCCCCCCGGGCCGCGGCGCCAAAGCTCCTGGCGCTGAGCTGTTCCACCACCTCGCTGACGGCGTCCTCGAGGGACGGCTGGCGTGAGAGTGCCGTGCGGCAGGAAGGCTGCTCATCACCGCGGCGGAGCCAGGAGAACAGGTGAGGCGCAGGCATTGAATGAACCTACTGGTGAGGCATGGCGCGGATAATGGCGCCTTCCCGTACCCAAGCTGTGCCCGAGACGCTGTACCGCACCCTGGTGTGGCTCGACTTCCGTCTGGCGGTGGTCTTCACCCTGGGTCTGCCTCTGGTGCTGCTGGTCTGGGCGGCGTGGCGGCGCGAGGGGGCCCTGCTGCGGCTGATGGGCATCTACTGGAAGGTGGCCAGTCTGCTGGCGATCGCCGTGCTGTTGTTCGTCGACGCCCGGCCCCTGGCCTATCCGCTGATGATCGTGGCGAAACTGCTGATGGTGGCCTCGCTCTGGTTCTGGGTGGATCTGAATGAGGAACTGGCCGATCTGCCCCCCTGGCGGCCCCTGCCGCTCACGCTGCGGAGCTGGCGCTGGGCACTCACGGCCTTTGGCCTGCTGGGGGCTGGTCTTGGTGTGGGCGCCATGGGCTGCGGCCTGGGGGCGGCCGGCAGCACCTTCTGCCAGACCTGGCTCGAGGCCCCGCGGCGCCTGCACGGTGTAGCCGCTCAGGTGTTCTCCTTCGTGTTCGGCGCCGACCTCACCCCCACCCTCACCGCCTTCTTCGGCTACCTGGCGCTGGTGGCCTATGTGGTGGGTCTGCTGCAGTGGATTCTGGTGCGGCTGCCCCGGCAGGGGCGTGTGGCGGGAGGGTTCTGATGAGCATCAGCCTCCTCGCCCGGCTCGAAGCGATCAGCCGCGGCCGTCCTGATCGGGTGCTGCGGTTGCGGGGCACCCTCCCCTCGTCGGCGGATGAAGGGGATGACGGGACCGGCGAGGCGTTCGAACTGCTGATCTTTCGAGGGTTCTCCAGCAGCGTGACCCATCCCACCGATTTCGATCCCGACCAGCCCGCCCTGCCCGAGGGCGCCAGGGTGGAGAGTGCCGAGCTGCTGCAGGGGCCCCTGAATCCCGTCGCCGAGCGGATCGTGGCCGGACCTTTGGATCCTGAGCACTTCCTCGATCCAGCCCACTGGTGAGCCTGAGCGTGGCGCTGACACCCCTCAGCCCTCAAGCACGGCCACGCAGCGGCCGCAGAGGCTGGGGTGGGAGGCATGGGTGCCGATGTCGGTTTCCACGTGCCAGCAGCGCTCGCATTTGCGACCTTCGGCGCGGGCGATGCGCACGGTGATGCCCTCTTCGCTGGCTTCGGCCAGGGGATCAGCCAGAGCCGGGGCGCCGGGGTCGCGCTGCTCCAGCCGCGAGACGATCAGCCAGTCGGCCAGGTTGTCAACGGAGGGATGGGGGCTGGTCTGCAGCACCTCCAGCGCGGCCCCGAGGGCTACGGCGCGATCGCCGTTGCCCAGTTCCAGCTCCACCCGGGCTTCCAGGGAGGCCCCCAGATCAGCGGTGGTGCGGCAGCTCTCCAGCTGGCGGTTCACCTGTCCGCGCAACTCCAGCAGCGGCCGGAGGGGCTCCACGAGGGCCGCCTCACGCCAGGAGGCCGGTGCCGTGGGCCAGCCCCGCTCGAACACCGAGCGCTCCTCCACCGGATAGGGGAGGTTCTGCCAGATGTCCTCGGCCATGTGGCAGAGCACCGGTGCGATCAGGCCGGCCAGACGCTCCACCACCAGAGCCAGCACCGTCTGGCAGCTGCGGCGGCGGAAGTCGCCGGCCCCGCTCACATACAGCCGGTCCTTGGCGATGTCGAGGTAGACGTTGGAGAGATCCACCACGCAGAAGTTCTGAAGCGCCTGGAAGAAGCGATAGAACTCGTAGCGCTCGAAATCGGCGCTCACCGCGTCGATCAGGCAGGCGGTGCGCTCCAGCATCCAGCGGTCCAGCAGCGGCAGATCACCGATCGCCACGGCATCACCCCCATCCGCCGCCGGCCTTGGGTCGAAGTCGTGCAGGTTGCCCAGCAGATAACGGGCCGTGTTGCGCACCTTGCGCGTCACATCGGCCAGTTGCTTGACGATGCCGGGACCCAGGGGCACATCGGCGGAGTAATCCACCGAACTCACCCACAGGCGCAGGACATCGGCGCCGTAGGCGGGTTGCTGCTTCTCGTTCTTGCCGCCCTCCACCAGCACGGCCGGATCGACCACATTGCCCAGGGATTTGCTCATCTTGCGGCCCTTCTCATCGAGGGTGAAGCCGTGGGTGATCACCCGCCTGTAAGGGGCGTGGCCATTGACGGCCACGGAGGTGAGCAGGCTGCTCTGGAACCAGCCCCGGTGCTGGTCGGAGCCTTCCAGGTAGAGATCGGCGGGATAGCGCAGGGGAGCGGTCTCAGCGGCCGCTGCTGCGTCCCCGGAGGCCCCGTCGCCTGAACCTGCTCCCTGATCTCCTCCCGTGTCTAGTCCGCCCAGCACTCCGGCCCAGGAGGAACCGGAATCGAACCACACATCCATGGTGTCAGTGCCCTTGCGCCACTGGGCCGCCTCGGCGGCGAGGGAGGGCGGCAGCAGTTCGGCCTCGCCTCTCTCCCACCACACATCGGAGCCGTGCTCGGCGATCAGAGCCTCGACGTGGGCGAGGGTCTCGGCATTGAGCAGGGTCTCGCCGGTTTCACGGTGGTAAAAGACGGGGATGGGCACGCCCCAGGTCCGCTGGCGGCTGATGCACCAGTCGCCGCGGTCGCGCACCATCGCCTCGATGCGGTTGCGGCCGCTGGCGGGCAGCCAGTCCACGGCGGCGATCGCGCCCAGGGCCTGGGCGCGGAAGCCCTCCACCGAGGCGAACCACTGCTCGGTGGCGCGGAAGATCGTCGGTTTCTTGGTGCGCCAGTCGTAGGGGTAGCGGTGCGCGTAGGGCTCGTGGCGCAGCAGGGCGCCGGCGGTCTCGAGGGCGGAGATGATCGCCGGGTTGGCGTCCTTGAGCACGTTGAGGCCGGCGAAGGGGCCGGCTTCCGCTGTGAGCGTTCCCCCCTCATCGACCGGGCAGAGCACGGGCAGGCCGGCCTTGCGGCCGGTGTTGAAGTCGTCGACACCGTGCCCTGGGGCTGTGTGGACCAGGCCGGTACCTGCCTCGGTCGTGATGTAGTCGCCGCCGATCACCACCGGGCTGGTGCGATCGAAGAGGGGGTGGCGATACTCGACCCCTTCCAGTTCCGCGCCCCTGAGGGTGAGCAGGGGTTCGAGATCCAGCTGCAGGCTGCCGCGCAGACTCTCCACCAGGGAAGCGGCCACGATCAGGTGGCGGCTGGTGCGATAGCCGTTGGTCCCGTGATCGCCCACGCGGCAGAGGGCATACTCCAGCGAGGCATTCACCGACACCGCCAGGTTGGCGGGCAGGGTCCAGGGGGTGGTGGTCCAGATCGCCACCGCCAGATCGCCATCTGCTGGGGTCGTGGCCGCCTCGGCAGAGGTGAGGCCGAGGGCGGTGAGCCGGGCGCCCAGGCCGCCGGGCAGGGCCACCACCGGGAAAGCCACGTAGACGCTGGGGGACGTGTGGCCGTCGGGGTATTCCAGTTCCGCCTCGGCCAGGGCGGTGCGGGAGCTGGGGCTCCAGTGCACCGGCTTGAGACCCCGGTAGATGTGACCGGCGAGGACCATCCGGCCGAACACCCCGATCTGGGCGGCCTCGTAGGCCTTGTCCAGGGTCAGGTAGGGCTGCTCCCAGTCGGCCCAGATGCCCCAGCGCCTGAAACCCGCCTTCTGGCGCTCCACCTGCTCGAGGGCATAGGCGTGGGCGCGGCGGCGCAGGTCGATCGGGGTGAGCGCCGAGCGCTCCTCGCTCGAGAGGCTCTGCAGCACCTTGAGCTCGATCGGCAGCCCATGGCAGTCCCAGCCAGGCACGAAGCGGGCCCTCCGGCCGCGCAGCAGGGCGTACTTGTTGAGGATGTCCTTGAGGATCTTGTTGAGGGCATGGCCCACATGCAGGGGACCATTGGCGTAGGGGGGGCCGTCGTGAAGGGTGAACACCTCTCCTGGATTCCCGCGGCTGAGCCGCTGGTAGAGGTCCGACTCAGCCCAGAACGCCTGCAGCTCCGGTTCACGGGTTTTGGCGTTCGCCCGCATCGAGAAGGGCGTCTGCAGCAGGTTGAGGGTGTCCTTGTAGGAGACCGGGCTGGCTGTCACGGCGCCGTAGGGGGCAGCAAGGGCGAATTATCGACCCCAGCCCTCAGGGACTCTCCGGTGACACCTCCTCATCCGTGGGTGTGGGATCAGCTTCCGGCTGGGTCTCGATCGAGGGGTCCTCGTGACCACCGTCAGCTGTCCGCTCCCCATGGGGCTCTTCACCGCAGTCGGCCTCCACGTCGGTGGCCGGGGCGGATTCGGCTTGCGCGTCTTCGTCCGAACCCCCGCTGTGGTCCGCGCCGAGGGTCGCTGCGCCGGCCTGCTCGATCAGCTGCTCGATCTCGTCAAACGACTCGACCGTGGTCACGTCGTGGTCGCTGGCTTCGCTGTTCGCCTCTGGTGTGTCGGCTGATCCGGGCTCCGGGCGAACCCAGCGTTTGGTGGTCTCGCGGGCCTTGGCGCTGGCGTCACGCCGCTGCTTAAGCCAGGTGAGCAGTCCCCCCAGTGTTGATCCCGCCTGGCTGATCAGCCGCATCAGGGCTGCGGCCAGCTGCTGCAGGCTGGTGCGCCAGCGCTCCACACCCGTGAGGCGCACCTGCTCGTCGCAGCTGAGCTGGCGCCAGCGACCCAGGCCCACCTCCACGCTGAGACGGCCGATCAGCAGACCGCCGCAGAGCACAGCCAGCATCGGTGCTCCGCTGAGGCGGTCGGCGCTGGTGACGAGCACCAGCCCCAGGATCAGCACCAGCGCCCCCCAGACCGAATCCCGGGGACGGCTGAGCTCGGGAACCAGCAGGGGCAGCAGCAGCACCAGCAGACCGGCAAGGAGTGCCAGGGATCCACCAAGGGTGGCGAGCATGGCGGCAGAGGCGGCGGTGGGGCCATTCTGAGCCGCTCGATACAGTCGGCTCACGCCCACCTGGCGGAATTGGTAGACGCGCTGGTTTTAGGTACCAGTGGCTTCGGTCGTGGGGGTTCAAGTCCCCCGGTGGGCATCGCTGAATCAGCGCAGGAGCAGGGCCAGTGGTGCAAAGGCCACCAGGCCCCCGCCGAGGGCCAGGGCCATGGCCAGCCGGTAGGTGACGGTGCGAGGGAGACGGCGCAGCACCACAAGGGTCGTGCCGCTCACCAGCAGTGAGCCGACGAAGGCCCCCAGCCACCAGGACAGGGAGGTGTGATCGCTGGGAGCCTCCAGTCCGTGGAGCATGGCGTGCACGGCCACCGCGGCGGCCACCAGACCTCCCCAGAGGCTGACACGGGAGCTGGAGCCCTGGCCCTCGGCCCACAGGATCGAGCCGGCCACGGCGGTGATCGCCAGGGCCGCGAGCAGTTCCCCGAAGGGGAGGCTGCCGCCCATCGCTCCGAACAGTCCACCGGCGACGGCGCCCGCCAGGGCCCAGATCAGCAGGGTCGAGGAGATGGCGGCGGAGGCGGCGCCAACGCCGATCAACAGCAGCAGATGGTCGAGGCCTGCGAGGGGATGAAGGAAGCCTGAGCCCAGGCCCCCGTGGGCGAATCCATGGGCCTGGGCCGGCTGGGCGGCCAGGGCGAAGGCCACGGCAGCCAGGCCGGTGCTGAGGACCAGGGTGCTGCTGCTGGGGAATCTGCTCATCGTGGGGGAACGGTCCGCGCCGGAGGGTTGGTGAACTGAGACGGCGAGCGTTCTGACTGAGGGGCGCCTCCGCAGGGGAGCCCCATCACAGCTGCGGGACAGTGCCGGATTCGACGGGGCCCGCAAGGCCACATCACACCGGACTTTCCTCCTTGCCTCCAGGGTGTGAACCGCTGGAACCGTCCTCGTCAT
Organism: Synechococcus sp. UW140; assembly: GCA_943369245.1. Lineage (GTDB taxonomy): Bacteria > Cyanobacteriota > Cyanobacteriia > PCC-6307 > Cyanobiaceae > Regnicoccus_A. Next base: position 68,138 of record CALRMN020000012.1, read on the forward strand.
TCTGGACCTTTCTGGCGGGCCTGGCTGCCCATGGTGTGAATGGGGAGGGCCGTGTCCGCTGTCACGGTCGGTGGCCATGCAGCGCACAGTCACCAGTGCTGCTGCTGTCTAGCTTTCGCCCCATGGACACGTCTTCAACTCCCGCTGCAGGCGCCACGGCCGAGCCGATGGGGCTTCTCCCTTTCGGGGTCTGCATCGATGAGCCCTGGGCTTCGGGGCAACGCAAGCGCTACCTGGCCAGCCTCGACCCTGGTTGGGGTCCCGCTCCGGTCCGTAACCCCGTGGGCCTGGCGCCGGAGAGCTGACGGCCTCTGGACATCGTTTCGACCAGGGTGCGGGCCACGAAGGGTGAAGTCATGGCCCGCAGCAGGGCGCTGTAGTTGAGATCGAAAGTTGAGATCGAAGACCAGCTCGGTACCCACCGGCACGGCGACGGAGCCGATGTCGAGCACCAGATGGTCGCCCGGTCCACCCGTGCGGGGGGAGAGCCGAAGGCGCCCTGCTGGCAGTGACCCCAGGGCAGGGTGGGCTTGCGGTTGGACTCGATCACCTCGGCGACCAGGCGGAAGGCTCTGGTGCAGAGCCCCTGGATGGGGCGCCCTGCATCAGTCCGATCTGTCCCGTGCCCACCATCACCGCCTTGATGCCGGCGTCGTTCAGGGCCTGTGTGAGGATCACGACCGTGGTGCGTTCGCCGATGGCTCCATCGGGTCCGAGCCCGGCGATCCGGCGGCAGGGCAGGGTGTCGATGCGGCCGCTGAACAGGCGCAGATCGCGCTGGCTGGGTGGCCGGCGCACATCGGTGATGGTCACCTGGTGGGCCGCTGCCGCCGCGGCGAATTCGGCGTCCTCGTTGAGGAATTCGTGCAGTCCAATGATCAGGTGCAGACCGGCGCTGATCGCCTGGAGCAGCACGCTGCGTTCAGGCTGTGTGAGCCTGCCACTGGCCGGAGCCATGCCGAGGATGAACCGATCGGCAGGCCCCCGGGCAGGGCCAGGGCCGTAGCCAGATCGGTGCAGATGGGGATGCCGTTGGCCACACCATCCAGCACCACGCAGGCATCCAGCCAGGCCTTGTAGCTGTCGATCACGCTCAGGATGCGGTAGCTCGACGAATGACGCACGAGCCCGTTGGCGGTCTTGCCGTCGATCAGGCCGAAGTTGGCCTCGCAGTAAATGATTGCCGTGGGAATCGGCGCCAGGCCGAGACCTTGCAGAGCCATGGACATGGACATCCGGGTGCACTCCTTGTTTGAGCTCAGAGGAGGCGACCGAATGGTCCGCTGGGGACGGATCGAAGCGGGGATACCAGAGGTTTCCGCTAAGGGGGGACCAGAAATCGCACCCTAGGCCGGCCCTCGTTCATCCAGTTGGATCAGCTCAGCCCTTCCAGCCGGCCAGCCGCGAGGCCGCAGTGGAGCGGGCCAGAGCCCGGGCTGCCGGCAGGGCCGGCTCCAGACAGAGGGAGCTGAAGGGCGGCAGGCAGCGGCTGCGCAGCCAGGCTCCCCAGCGGAATTCGTGAAAGGGGATCAGCGGCGCCGGCGCGATCACCTTCTCCTGTTTCAGCTTCCAGACCAGGCTGCGGTAGGGGTCATCGTCAAGGCTCAGCAGGCTCTGGGGCAGCCGTTCGGGAGGCCAGGGGCCCTGGCCGCGGCCATCGTGCAGGTAGAGCCAGCCGCGTTGGGCCAAGGCCTCCAGCGCCGCGCCGGGGTCATGGCTGGCCAGTTGCAGGATCACGTAGCCGAAGGCGGTGGCGTCGGGCTCGAGCTCCAGGAGGCCACGCAGGCGGTGGTGTCGGTCCACCATCCACAGGCTGCCACTGGCGTCACGCACCAGGGGGACTGGCTTTTGCCGCAGGTAACGCCGCCGTTCCTTGCGCGTTTCTCCGGCGAAATCGGCCTGACGGTGGCGGATCTCGGCCAGGCCGATGCAGAGCTGGCAGGGCCTCAGTCCGGCCACCGACACCGTCACCAGGTCGTCTGGGTCCTTGGGAGGAGGGGGTAGGCGTTGGTAGGGAGGAAGGTGAAACGCCATGGCAGCCGTGGCTCAGCGCAGCTGATCGCGCTTGAGATGGACCCGGATCAGCTTTTCATCCATCAGTCCCAGCCTGGCCCGTGGGGCTTCGTTGCAGCGGCTGAACAGGTCAAGCAAGGCAGCAGCAGTGAAGCTGTGGCCCCTCTCCTTGGCCAGTTGGGCCACTTGCTCGGCTGATTCGACCAGGTTCAGTGCTTCGCGCAACTCCTCGTCGGAGTCGATTCGGGCAAGGAAGGCAAAGATGTCGTCGCTGTCCTGGCTCATGACCTGCAGAGGATTCGGCAGATCCACTCTCCACCCCGGCCGGGAGGTGCTCGCCAGCCGGGGTGCACCTGGTGAGGATGATGTGAAGTGCTTGAGCGGAAAAGGATCTGAGGCAAGGTGACTTTGATGGTCAATCCAGATCTTGAAGCAAGCTTAACCAGGTCATAAATCGTTTGGGGAGGGCTCCTTGCTAATCAGGAGTCGCTCCCCATTGGCGCTTGTGATGACCTTCGTGAAGAAGGCCTTTGTCTTCAGTGTTCTGGCCGCACTTGGTGCTGGTGCCGCGGCCACTGCCCAAAACACCCTCAACGGAGCAGGAGCCACCTTCCCCGCTCCCTTCTACCAACGCGCCTTTTCTGATCTGGCCAGTTCCGGCGGCCCACAGGTCAACTATCAATCAGTGGGCTCAGGTGCCGGTGTTCGCCAGTTCATTGCCGGCACCCTTGACTTCGGGGCCACCGATGAGCCGATCAGCGCTGCCGATGCCGCCAAGGTGAAGCGCGGCGTGGTTCAACTGCCCACGGTGGGTGGCACTATCGCCATCGCCTACAACAAGCCGGGTTGCTCCCTCAAGCTCACCCAGAAGCAGGCTGCCGACGTCTTCCTGGGTGCGATCACCGATTGGAAGCAGCTCAAGTGTGCACCTGGCAAGATCACCGTGGTGCATCGCTCCGATGGCTCCGGCACCACCTTCGCCTTCACCAACTCCCTCTCTGCGTTCTCGCCGGCCTGGAAGAGCAAGGTGGGTGAGGGTAAATCGGTGAAGTGGCCCGTGGGCGTAGGCGGCAAGGGCAATGAGGGCGTTGCCGGTGTGGTTCAGAACACCCCTGGCTCGATCGGTTACCTCAACCAGGCCTTCGTCAAGGGTCCGATCAAGGCGGCAGCCCTGCAGAACAAGGCGGGCAAGTTCGTGATGCCCAACCTGAAGAGTGGTGCGGCGGCCCTGAACAACATTCGCCTCGATTCCAACCTTGCTGGTGAGGATGCCAATCCCGCCGGTGCTGACAGCTACCCCATCGCCACGCTCACCTGGGTGCTGGCGTACAAGACGGGAAATGGCGCCAAGGCCCCGCGCATTCGCCAGGCGATTTCCTTCCTGTTGAGCCCCAAAGCCCAGGGGAAAGCCGATGATCTCGGCTATGTCCCCCTGCGCGGCGGTGTGCTCAATTCGGCCAAGAAAGCCGTGGGCAACATCGGCTCCTGAGTTCATGGCCCCTCGGGGCCCAGGGGGCAGTGCCTTAGCCAAGGGTTAACCGTCCCCTTATCTACTCTTTGCTGGCTTGTCGGTCATCGTCCATACACTCCGTTGTGTCACCGGAGATAGGCCATGGTTTCGACTCCCTTTCGCGATGCCGGCCGCAGCGATGCGATCCGTGAAGTCCTGGAAATGAGTTACCGGCAGCGCCAGCTTCTCCACATCGGCGCCGGCAGCGCCGTCCCCATGCTCAAGAACACCATCTGGCTGGTGGTGCGCGGCATGGTGAAACTCGAAGCCGTCACCATTCACGGCGACCCGCTGCTGCTCGGTCTGGCCGGGCCCAACGAGCCCTTCGGTGAACCGCTCACCAACGTGCAGGCCTATGAGGCCTGCACCCTCACCGATTCCGATCTGCTCTGCCTCTCCTGTGCGGAGATCGAGCAGGCTCCCCATCTGGCGATGGCGGTGATGCAGGCCGTGATCAGCCGCCATCGCCAGACGGAAACCCTGCTTTCCCTGCTGGGGTTGCGCCGGGTGGAAGAGCGGGTGCGCGGCTTCCTGGAACTCCTGGCTCAGGACTACGGCCAGGCCTGCGAGGATGGTCTGAGGCTCAATCTGCGGCTCACCCACCAGGAGCTGGCCAGCGCCCTCTCCACCACCAGGGTCACGGTCACGCGGCTGATCGGCCTGTTGCGCGATGAGGGCTGGCTCAAGATCGATGACCAGCGTCACCTGGTGATCAGCCACCTGCCACGGCGCCTGTGAAGACCATTGTTCCCCCCCTGGCCCGGATGATCTAATTTTGATCAGTCAGCCCGAGGGCCCGGATACTCCCATGCCCCGTCTGCTCATCGTCGATGACGACGACGGCATCCGCACCACCCTGGAAGAGGCGCTGGGACAGGAAGGTTTCGAGGTGGCCTGCGCCGCCGATGGCCGTCAGGCCATCCAGCAGATTGATGCGTCCCAGCGCCAGGGGGCAGCCAGCTTCGACCTGGTGCTGCTGGATCTGATGCTGCCGGGTGTCGGTGGTCTGGATGTCTGCCGCCATCTGCGCCGCGGTGATGCCCACACCCCGATTCTGATGGTCAGCGCACGGGACACGGAAACGGACCGGGTGCTGGGACTGGAGCTTGGCGCCGATGACTATCTGGTCAAGCCCTTCGGGCTGCGTGAACTGGTGGCCCGATGCCGCGCCCTGCTGCGCCGCAGCCAGCAAACGGTCGAGCGTTTCCCCGTCGGTGAGGTTGTTCATCATCGTGAATTGACCCTCTACCCAGATGAGTTCCGTGTTACACGCAGCGGTGAGACCGTTAACCTCTCGCCCAAGGAGTATCGGCTGGCGGAATTCTTCATGCAGAACCCTGGCCGTGTCTGGAGCCGCAATCAGCTGATCGATCAGGTCTGGGGCACCGACTACGTGGTCGACACCAAGACCGTGGATGTCCACATCCGCTGGCTGCGCGAAAAGCTCGAGGCCAATCCCTCCGCGCCTGAGCACATCCTCACCGTGCGGGGCTTCGGCTACCGCTTCGGTTGAGCCCCGGCCATGATGCTGTTGCTGGCCCTTGGCCTTGGCGTGTGGCTTGGCTGGGCCATGACCCTTCGCCGAGACAGGCGGCTGGGGCTGGCGGCGGCAGATGGATCCGACGCCCGGCCGCTGGCTGGACTTGGGCGGCTGCAGTTGCTGGCCTGGCTGGAGGGCGCACCCCAGGGGTGGCTGGTGCTCGATGGGCAGCAGCGGATTCAGGCGATCAACCCCCGGGCGGAACGCCTCCTGCAACTTCCTGCCGACCGGCAGGTGCGGGGGGAGCCCCTGCGTGCCGTATTTCAGCAGACGGATCTCGAGGAGGCGATCCTGCTGGTGGGCCGCCGGGGCAGGCCCCAGCGGCTGGAGTGGTGGCAGGGCAATGAACCGCTCGAGGCCGTGCTGCTGGCAGGGGGGGAGGGCTGGGTGGCGCTCTGGATCAGCAGCCGGCGATCGCTGGAATCCCAGCTCGATCAGCAGAGCCGCTGGGTGAGTGATGTGGCCCACGAGCTCAAGACTCCCCTCACGGCACTGATGCTGGTGGGGGAGCGGCTGGCGGTGGAGGCTGGCAGGGGGGGCGGCGGCACGTGCGGTAGCAGTGGAGTGCTGGTGGAACGCCTGCAACGGGAACTGAAGCGGCTGCAGGAGCTGGTAAGAGATCTGCTGGAACTCTCCCGCCTGGAGAACAGTCTCCCCCTCGATGAGCGCCGGTACGAGGTGCTCGACCTCTGGGAGCTTGCCGATGAAGCCTGGAGCAGCCTCAGGCCCCTGGCCGAGAGCCGCGGCGTCAGGCTGGTGAACGCTCAGCGCCAGCCCAGCCTGCTCTGGGCCGATGCCTCACGGCTGCACCGCGCCCTGCTCAACCTGTTCGAGAATGCCCTGCGCTACAGCCCCGATGGCGATGTGGTGGAGCTGAGCGTGGCCAGCAGCGGACTCTGGTGGGAGCTGGAGGTGCGCGACCACGGCCCCGGTCTCAGCCAGGAGGATCTGCTCCACCTGTTCGAGCGCTTCTATCGGGGCGATCCGTCGCGGGTGCGCAGCCAGCAGGCCGGCAGTGGCCTGGGCCTGGCGATCGTGCAGCAGATCGCCCTCACCCATGGGGGCCGGGTCCAAGCCCGCAACCATCCCGACGGTGGGGCCGCCATCGAGCTGGTGCTGCCGAAGGGTGTGTGAGCCTCCTGAGGAGCAGGCTTTTGGGACGCAGGCGGTAGTAGATCCAGCGGCCCACCAGGCGATCGGCGGGCAGTCTGGCAAGGGCGGCAATTGAATTTGGGGCCCTGGCCAGCAGGGCTTCCGCTTGCGGTAGATCAGTGTTTCGGTTCAGAGCGGATTCCCGTTCCTTCATCGAATCAGCTGGAATGCTTTCAACGAAGGTGATGACCTGATTGCATATGCCGAAAAAGCATAAATAAGACTACGACTGCTATCCAGCACGCAGCTACATCAATACCAAGGACAAATACTTCCGCACGAGAACTGGCCTCCGGTTGTCGGGTCAACGATTTGGTCGGTCGCCCAAGGAGTCGAAGCTTTATGGCGCCTATAAGCAACTGCTTCTTGTTGATCAGCACCGATGCAATGAGGAGGAAGGCTTCTTTGGTACAGCCATGCGATAGCATCCACTGAGGCTGATCAGGGCCAGGCTGAAGACTGGAGCCGAAGGCTCAATCTCGATGAGCTTCCTGGCGATGATGAGCACCGAGAAGATCCTGAGGCTGCTGCGTCTCTTTTCCCCCGTGATCTTGCAGGGCTTTGTAGTCTGGAGATGCTCTATCCGATGACAGTTAAGGCCTACAGTGTCTCGGGAGGAAATTGGGCTAATTGTCAAATCATCGTATAGATAGTCCCATGGCGGTGTAGTCATCCACGAACGGCTGTCTCGGCTTGATCTGTTGGTTTTTGGTCGCCGCTGTTTCTCAGGAGTCCTCAGAGTGCTGAAGCTCAAGGCCCAGGATCGCTGCTGAGCACCACCTTGCCGTTCGCGTGGCTGGAGTCGGCTGTCGTGGACGCTCGGGAGCCTCGTGGCCACGGAAGGACCAACGCCAATGGGAGACCAGATCGCAATCAGAAAGAGACTGTAAAAAAACGGGAATGAGTCATGTGGCCTGTGGCGTTTGGGCGGGAAGAAGCTCACGCAACCGCGTCATCGTCCGTGGAGTGAAGGGATTGCTGCTGAGCAGGGCAGTTTTGATTTGCCTGGCACAGTCCAGGGGCTTGAACAGATGTGTATCAACTTCAAGATCGTAATTGTCGTGGGCATGAACCTGATCAAAGAAGGCTAATGCGGCACCCCTGGCTCGCCAGCCGAGATAGCCCCGGGTTTTTTCTCGTTGTTGAGCGATCACAAGGGGGCACTTCACGCCAACAAAAAACACCTGTTGCGTTGGCAAATTCGTGATAGCCAAGTTCAGAATCAAAGGGTTGAAGATGATATCATCCTGAATCACATTCAGGCCGTTTTCTGCCAGTGTGGCAATGGCCCTGTACATTCCCGCAATCCATTGGTACCCAAGGGGGCCGATGCGAACGCCGGTTACGTTTCGATCTTGGTAAGTGACTGACCAGCCGTCGGTTGAATTTTTCTGATTCTCTTTCTGATAGGCAATAAGGCGACTAGGCAAATGCTCGATGAGGAATTGATCAATTCCTGTGTGTAGATAGGGGGGATCAAGCACTTCCTGAAGAGACTTGGCGATGGACGATTTGCCTGAGCTGGAAGTTCCATTTAGCAGAATGATCGTGCCTTTCCCAGCTGTGCTTTTGTCTGTTGAGACCACTTAGCTATGCTTGAATAACGTTCTTATAGCTCGGCTTCCCAATTGACGTGTTGGCGGATACATGGCGTTCGTATTTCTTAATGCTTGGCTGGGCCTGTCGCCTCTGCCTGGAAAGTTGACTCCCCTCGGGTCCGACAATTCCGACCCCTAGAGACTTGAGGGAGTTACCCAATTCCACGTTATAGCGATGCCGTTAATGCTGATGTCCGCAGGCGGATGATCCCGCCTTGGAGGGGCAGCGTCCCTTTTTAGTGGCCTGAGTCCTACGGAGGCACTCGGTTGTTCTCGCCGTTGTGGATCAGATCGTTTCTGGCTCTGGTGCTGGTGATCGCGGCCTGGCAATTGCTGGGCGTCAAGTTGCTGTCGATTTGAGTCCGTCCTGCAGGGCTGCCGCCCCGGAGAGCAGGCTGACGCATCCCGATCAGCGGAATTCTGGCCGCTTGTGCTGGTCGAAGCTGCGCTGAAGGGCGTCGCCGATCGTCAGCCCCACCGCCAGGTCGCCCCCGAAGGAGGTACCGAGCACATGCCGGTAGAGCTTGGCTTCCACCAGCCGAATGGTGGAATCAGGAAGTGGAATGTAGTTGGTCTTGGCCACTAGAGCGGGGGCATTACGGATCAGGAAGGTGGTGAAGTTGCGGATCTCGACACTTTCAAGCAAGGCCTGATCATTGACATAAACGAACAGGGGTCTGGAGAGGGGCTGGTACTGACCCTGCAGCACCGATGAATTGGAGGGCAGCACAGGTTTCCCCTTCGGATTAACCACTGCCACCGCCTTGAGCCGGCCGCTGTTGCTGCGGAACCAGCCGTAACCAAGGTGGCCAAGGGCCTGGGGATCACCGGCCACGCAGTTCACAACCACATTGTCATCCTCGCTGGCGGCATAATCCCGGCGGGAGTTGTTCTCATCGCCGTTGATCGCCTTGTTGAAGTAGTCGAAGGTGCCTGAATCACTGCCTGGTCCACACAGCTTGATCGGCCGTGCCGGCCAGGCCGGGTTCACCTGGTTCCAGCGCTTGATGCGCCCCTGAGCGTTGCGGTTCCAGAGGGTGGATAGCTGCTGGGTGCTCACGGTTTTCGCCCAGTTGTTGCCCGGATGGACCACCACCGAGAGCGCATCGAAGGCCAGGGGCACTTCAATGAAGCGGATCCCCTTGGCAGCACAGGCCTTGAGTTCCTGGGTGTTGATGGGTCTCGAAGCGTTGCTGATCTCCACCCGGCCGCTGCAGAGATCACGGAAACCCGCTGTGCTGCCCGTTTCCTTGAGACTGATGCCGACGCCCTTGCCGGCCGCCGTCTGGCGGAAGGCGCTGATGCCAGCCTGCACGATCGGATACACGGTGCTGGAGCCGCTGATGCGGATCACCCGCTTCGTGGACTGCTGGGCGAGAGCGGCTGCGAAAGCCAGGGGGAAGGTGAGCGTGACCGCCAGGGTCATGCCGAGCCTGAAAGGACGAGACATCATGCTGTGACCAACGGAATGACTCTGATCCATCAAATCCTATTGATGGGTTAAAGACTGGTTATGGAGGTGTAATTCGTTGTGGTCGGAAGGGGGTGCCGGAGCGCAGCCCGAACAGGGGCTGGTGGCCACCGCCAGCGCGAAGAAGTTGGAGGCGTCACTGACCTCTCTACATAGCCATGAAGGCAAAGATCAGCACCGTCTGCAGGATCGACGAAATCTCCACCATCGCGGCTAGTGAGTCGACGCTGCCAGTCTTGACGGACGTTGGCCCCAGCCGTGCTTCCAGATCAGCCTCTTGTGCACGGTGTCCGCGAGCAGCACCGCCAGCGGTGCCAGCGCGATCGGGCCGAGGTAGTCGAGCGGGAAATGGGCCAGGTCAAACACGGCGGCGATGGGGGCCACCAGCACCAGGCTGCCGGCCACGACCGGCTCGCTCACCCAACCCAGCCACAGCAGCGGGTTGGGGATGGGCAGCAGCTCCCAGAATGGGCGCCGGTCGCTGCGGCAGGCCAGGAGTGCTCCCATCTGACCGGCCACGATCAGGCAGAAGGCCACCGTGGAGGCCTGATGCTGGATCGCCTGCATCGCCGGCGCGGCGCGGTGGTGGAGCAGATCGGGTGCCAGCTGCTGCAGGGCGGCCAGGTCGACGCCGTTGTTGTGCCACACCAGCAGGTAGCCGGCCATTGAGGTGAGCCCCTCCACCAGCCCCAGCACCAGGTAGGCCCGCACCATCAGGGGTCGGTTGAGCAGGGGCAGGTCACGGGGGCGTGGCGGCTGGTGCATCACTCCCGCCTCGGGGGCCTCGGATCCCAGTCCCAGGGCCGGCAGCAGATCCGTGCCGAGATCCACCGCAAGGATCTGCAACACCGTGAGGGCCGCCGGGATCCGCAGCACCACCATCGCCAGGAACGGCACGACCTCCGGCACGTTCGAGGCCAGGATGTAGGTGATGAACTTGCCGATGTTCGCCACCACCGAGCGCCCGAAACGCACGGCCTCGACGATCGTCGCGAAGTTGTCGTCGAGCAGCACGATGTCGGCGGCTTCGCGGGCCACGTCGGTGCCGGTGATGCCCATGGCCAGGCCCACATCGGCGGCCCGCAGGGCCGGGGCGTCGTTGACGCCATCGCCGGTGACAGCCACCACTTCGCCCAGGGCCCGGTAGGCCTGCACCAGCCGCAGCTTCTGCTCCGGGGCCATGCGGGCGAACACGAGCCGGTGGCGGTATTTGAGCAACTGCCGCAGGTGCACGTCGCTGATCTGAGCCAGGGTGGAACCCTCGATCACCCGCACGGGATCGGCACCAGCAGTGCGGCCATGGTCTCCGTGACCATTGGGGGTGGGCGGCTCCAGCAGGCCGATCTGGAGGGCGATCGCCTGGGCTGTGAGTCCATAGTCCCCAGTCACCATCGTCACCCGGATGCCGGCGTCGCGGCAGCGGCGGATGGCGTCGGGCACTTCGGGCCGGGGCGGGTCGTAGAGGCCCAGCAGGCCGAGCAGGGTCTGGCCGGATTCCAGGACGTCCGCCGGCGCGGAGTCAAGGTCTTCCCCTCCTGGTCGCAGGGCGACGGCGATCACCCGGAAGCCCCGGGCGGCCAGGTCGTCGTTGGCGGCCACCACCCGCTGGCGCCGGATCGGATCGAGCGGTTCGCTGCCGACCGGTGTGAGCCAGCCGTCGCAGCGCTCCAGTACCTCCAGGGGGGCTCCCTTGGTGATCACCAGGCTGTCGCCGGCGGCGATCGGCAGCAGCAGCTCGTTCCACGTCACCAGCACCGTCATGCGCCGCCGGTGGGAATCGAAGGGGATCTCGCGCCGGCGCGGGTGGAGACGCTGCCGCTCCGCCGGATCGAGGCCGGCGGCCTGGGCCGCCTGCAGCATCGCCGTCTCGGTGGGATCGCCCACGGCACCGTCGGCATCGAGGCGGGCGTTGCTGCAGAGGGCGGCACCCTCCAGCAGCAGCCGATGCAGCTCCTCGCCGGGAACCGGCAGCCAGGTTTCCTCCACCGCCATGCGGTTGCAGGTGAGGGTGCCGGTCTTGTCGCTGCAGATCACGCTGACCGAGCCCAGCGTTTCCACCGCCGAGAGCCGCCGCACCAGCGCCTTGCGCCGGGCCATCCGTTGCACGTTCAACGCCAGCGCCAGGGTGACGGTGGGCAGGAGACCCTCGGGCACGTTGGCCACGATGATCCCGATGGCGAAGACCAGGCTCTCCAGGGGCGTCATGCCCACGAACACCAGGCTCAGGGCGAAGGAGAGCAGGCCCATCGTGATGGCGATCGTGCTGATCGTGTGCACGATGCGGGTCACCTGCTCCTCGAGGGTGCTGGCGCTGCGGTGGGTGCCGGCCGTGAGGTGGGCCACCTGGCCGAATTCGGTTTCGGGGCCGGTGGCATACACGATCGCCTCGCCCCGGCCGGAGGCGATCGTGCTGCCTGCCAGCAGCAGGTTGGGCCGCTCGCCGGTGGGCAGACGCAGTTCGGCCTGGTCGGCGGTCAGGTCGATGGCCTGACGCGCCACCGGCACCGCTTCACCGGTCAGCACCGAAAGGTCGACGCGCAGCTCATGGCTCACGCTGATGCGACAGTCGGCCGGCACCCGATCGCCCTCCTCCAGCAGCAGTCGGTCGCCGGCCACCAGCTCCTCGGCGGAGAGGAAGCCCAGCGTCCCGTCGCGCCAGACCTGCACCTGGCGGGGCAGGGAGCGGGTGAGGGCCGCCAGGGTGCGCTCCGCCTGGAATTCCTGCCAGAACGAGAAGAGGCCGTTGATCAGTACCACCGCCCAGATCGCCCAGCCCAGCTGCGGCGTTCCCGCCACGAAGGCCAACACCCCGGCGATCCACAGCAGCAGGGCCATGAAGTGGACCATCTGGTCGAGGAAGCGCAGCACCAGGGGGCGGCGCCTCAGCGGCGGCAGCCGGTTGGCGCCATAGCGCTCCAGACGCTGCTCCGCCTCCATCTGGCTGAGCCCCTCGGGAGTGGTGAGCAGGCCTGGATACACCTTCTCCAGCGGCAGCGACCAGATCGGCTGGGAGGCAGCAAGCAGCACCGGGTCAACAGGCTGGGTTGCCTTAAGGATGACCCGGACGCATCCAGATGGTGTGACAGCCATCAACCGGGCATTGCAGCCGCCCTGGAGCGACCGGGGAGGCGCTGCCATGGTTGAGGCCTGGCCTGTGCGATTTGTGGTGAAGAGGGTGCTTCGTCGAGCCCCCAGGCCCGGCTCAGGTCCAGGGACTGGCCAGCAACCGGCGCTTGAGCCACAACGACACGTACACCAAGGCCACCAGCACCGGCACCTCGATCAGGGGGCCGATCACGCCGGCCAGGGCCTGGCGGGAGCTGACGCCCCAGACGCTGATGCTCACGGCGATGGCCAGCTCAAAGTTGTTGCCGGCGGCGGTGAAGGCCAGGGTGGTCGTTTTCGGATAGCCGAGCCCATTGCGGTGGCCCACCGCGAAGGCCACGGTCCACATGATCGCGAAGTAGAGCACCAACGGCACCGCCACGGTGGCCACCGTCAGCGGATCGGAGGTGATCGCCTGCCCCTGCAGGGCGAACATCACCACGATCGTGAACAGCAGGCCGTAGAGCGCGAAGGGGCTGATGAAAGGGAGGAAGCGCTGCTCGTACCAGCGCGGCCCTTTGAGGCGCAGGCCGAACCGGCGGGTGAGATAGCCGGCCAGCAAAGGCAGCCCCAGGAACACCAGCACCGCCCTGGCGATCTCCGCCATCTGGAATGCCACGTCCTCGCTGGCCAGGCCCAGCCAGCCTGGCAGGATCTTCAGGTAGAAGCCGCCCAGCAAGGCATAGGCCAGCACCTGCACGATCGAATTGATCGCCACCAGCAAGGCCCCAGCCTCCCGGTCCCCCTGGGCCAGATCGATCCAGATCAGCACCATGGCGATGCAGGGGGCCAGTCCGATGAGGATCAGCCCGGTGCGGAACTCTGCCTGCGTGGGCAGAAACAACCAGGCCAGGGCGAACATCAGAGCCGGCCCGAGGCCCCAGACCAGCAGCAAGGAAAGCCGCAGCAGGTGCCGATCCCGCGCCGCCCGGCCCAGTTCCTCGTAATGCACCTTCGCCAGCACCGGGTACATCATCAGCAGCAGCCCCATGGCGATCGGCAGGGAGGTGTTGCCGATCCTCACGGCATCAAGCAGCCCCTGGATGGCGGGGAAGAAGCGTCCCAGCAGCAGGCCGCCCGCCATCGCCAGCAGGATCCACAGCGGCAGGAACCGATCGAGCACCGATAGCCCCACCAGCACAGCCTTTTCGTCCGAAACCAGCTGGTCGTGGCCGTTGGTCACGGGGTTCATGGAAATGGGGGAGCGGAGGGGAGCTGGCGGACTGAGTCTGTGCCGTCCACTCAATCCGTCGATGCCTTGCTCAGCAGGGCGCGGACCTCCTCGACAGCGGGCACCCGGCCTGACACCACAACCTGCCCGTCGATCACCAGCGCCGGTGTGCGCATCACGCCGTAGCCGGCAATGGCGATGGGATCGTGAATCGCTTCAATGCTCGGCTCGAGGCCCAGCTCAGCGGCTCCCTGGCGGGCATGGCTCTCCAGGGTGATGCATTTCCTGCAGCCGCTGCCGAGAATCTTGATGTCCATGGTTGGCAGGGATAAGGATCAGGCCAGGAGGGCATTGAAGAGGTATCCGATCAGCACGATGCCCACGCCCGTGACTGAGAAAAAGGCGGCCAGCAACGGTGGTTGAAGCACCCGGCGCAGCAGGATCAGCTCCGGCACCGAGAGGGCCACCACACTCATCATGAAGGCAAGGACCGTGCCCATCGGCAGTCCCTTCTCATAAAGCGCCTGCACCATCGGCATCACCCCAGCCGCGTTGGAATAAAGCGGGATGCCGATTCCCACCGCCAGCAGCACACCGAAGGGATTGCTGCGGCCGGCATGGGTGGCGAAGAAGTTGGTGGGCACCCAGCCGTGGATCAGGGCGCCCACGCCGATGCCGATCAGCAGATAGGGCCAGATCTGCCGCAGGATCGAGGCCACTTCCTCGGCGCCCATCTGCAGCCGCTCCTGGAAGGGAAGGGCCTCCGCACCATCCACGGCCTGCCCGTGCAGCTTGGTTTCGTAGACGAAGGATTCAACCCAGCGCTCCAGCCGCAGGCGGCCCAGCACCCAACCCGCCAGGATCGCGATCACCAGGCCGGAGCCGATGTAGATCAGCGTGATCCGCCAGCCGAACAGGCTGAACAGCAGGCCGATCGCCACCTCGTTCACCATCGGGCTGGCGATCAGAAAGCTCATCGTGACCCCCAGTGGGATGCCGGCAGTCAGAAAGCCGATGAAGGCCGGTACCGCACTGCAGGAGCAGAAGGGTGTGACCACCCCGAGCAGGCCGGCCAGAACGTTGCCGATCCCCTCACGGCGACCGGCCAGCAGGGCCCGGGTGCGCTCCACGCTCAGATAGGAGCGCAGCACGGTCACCAGGAAGATGATGCCGCTGAGCAGCAGGGCGATCTTGGTCGAGTCGTAGAAGAAGAAGCGCAGGGTTTCGCTGAGCCGCTCCTCAGGCGCCAGGCCCAGCCAGCCGAACAGCACCACCTCCCAGAGCGATTCATTGATCCGGTAGAGCAGCAACCAGGCGGCCACGAGGCCGGCGAGCATGGCGACATGGCCGGTTGGGCTGGTGCGCAACCACCGGATCGCCGGGGTAAGGGCGTTCATCGGCAAGGGGGCGCCGTCTTGCTGCACTGAGCGCTCAACTGCGCCAGCCAACCGCGCAGCTGTTCGATCGCTTCGGGACGCAGGCGGTAGTAAATCCAGCGGCCCTCCTGCCGATCGGCGAGCAGCCCGGCCTCCTTGAGCACCTTGAGGTGAAAGGAGAGCTTCGACTGGGTCAGGCTGAGGTCGGCGGTGAGATCACAGACGCAGCGCTCGCCGCAACCGAGGGCCTCGATCACCCGCAGCCGCAGCGGATCGGCGAGGGCCTTGAGCAGTGCTCGAGCCTGCTCGGCCTGGAGAGTTTCGCTGGCGACGCTCATGTGCTCGGCAACACCCTACTGATCAACTCTAGTTGATTTATGTTCACTGCACTGCGTGTTGCCCCATGAATATCGGCATCAACGGCTTCGGCCGCATCGGCCGCCTCGTGTTCCGGGCCCTCTGGGGCCGCGCCGGTATTGCCCTGGTTCACGTCAATGACCCGGGCGGGGATGCCGCCGCCGCCGCCCACCTGCTGGAGTTTGACTCGGTGCATGGCCGCTGGCCCCAGGCGGTGGAGGCGGGCGGTCCGGGATTTTTGGTGGCGGGCCAGTCCGTGGGCTACAGCCGTCAGACCGATCCAACCGCCGTGCCCTGGGACGCCACCGGCGTCGATCTGGTGCTCGAGTGCAGCGGCACGATCAAGACCCCCGAAACCCTTGAGCCCTACTTCACCCTGCCAGGCCTGAAACGGGTGATCGTGGCCTGTCCGGTGAAAGGGGTGATCGCCGGCGAGGAGGCGCTGAACGTGGTGTTCGGCATCAACCATCACCTCTACGACCCGCTCCGCCACCGTCTGCTCACGGCAGCGTCCTGCACCACCAACTGCCTGGCACCGGTGGTGCAGGTGGTGCACGACAACTTCGGCATCCGCCACGGCTCGATCACCACCCTCCACGATGTGACCAACACCCAGGTGGTGGTGGATGCCTTCAAGAGTGACCTGCGCCGGGCCCGTTCCTGCCTGCAATCACTGATCCCCACCACCACCGGCTCGGCCCGGGCGATCGGGATGATCTTCCCCGAACTGCAGGGCAAGCTCAACGGCCACGCCGTGCGGGTGCCGCTGCTGCATGGCTCGCTCACCGATGCCGTGTTCGAACTGAGGCAAGAGGTGAGCGCCGAGCAGGTGAACGCCGCCTTCGCGGCCGCCGCCGATGGGCCGTTGCAGGGAATTCTCGGCTACGAAACCCGGCCGCTGGTGTCGATCGACTACGTCAACGACTCCCGCAGCGCCATCGTCGATGGACTCTCCACCCTGGTGGTGAACGGCACCCAGCTGAAGGTCTACGCCTGGTACGACAACGAGTGGGGCTACAGCTGCCGGATGGCGGATCTGGCCTGCCATGTGGCTGCCCTGGAGGGTGCCGCCCGATGAAACACCTTACGGGACTGCAGCAGTACGCGGTCGTCACGGCCAACTACTGGGCCTTCACCCTCACCGATGGGGCCCTGCGCATGCTGGTGGTGTTCCACTTCCACCAGCTGGGCTACTCCACCCTGGAGATCGCCTTCCTGTTCCTGTTCTACGAATTCTTCGGGATCGTCACCAATCTCTACGGCGGCTGGCTGGGGGCCCGCTTCGGGCTGCGGCTCACCCTCTGGGTCGGAACGTTGATGCAGGTGGCTGCCCTGCTGATGCTGATTCCGGTGGCTGACAGCTGGCCGCGCTGGTGGAGTGTGGCCTACGTGATGGTGGCCCAGGCGATCAGCGGCATCGCCAAGGACCTCAACAAGATGAGCGCCAAGAGCGCCATCAAGACGGTGGTGGCGGAAACCCCCGAGGACCACGGCCGGGGCGAAGCCCAGCTGTTCAGGTGGGTCGCGATCCTCACCGGTTCGAAGAACGCCCTCAAGGGAGTGGGCTTCTTCCTGGGGGGATTGCTGCTCACCACGATCGGCTTCAGTGCCGCCGTTGGGGCCATGGCCGCCGGGTTGTTTCTCTCCTTCCTGGTGACTCTGGTGCTGCCTGGCGAGATCGGCAAGATGAAAGAGAAGCCGGCTTTCAAAGCTCTGTTCTCGAAATCGAAGGGCATCAACGTGCTGTCGCTGGCTCGCTTCTTCCTGTTCGGCGCCCGTGATGTCTGGTTCGTGGTCGCTCTGCCGGTGTTCCTGCAGGCGGTTCTGGGCTGGACGTACTGGGAGGCAGGTGGCTTCATGGGCCTGTGGGTCATCGGCTACGGGATCGTGCAGGGCTCCGCGCCGGCCCTGCGGCGCAGCTGGGGGCAGAGCGCTCCGCCGGGGGTGTCCGCCGTGCAGTTCTGGAGCGCCGTGCTCACGGCCATCCCCGCCCTGATCGCCGTAGCTCTGTGGCGGGAGGTGGCCCAGCCGGGGGTGGCGATCGTGGTGGGGCTGGCCGCCTTCGGAGTGGTGTTCGCGATGAATTCCTCGATTCACAGCTACATGGTGCTGGCCTACACCGATGCCGAATCGGTGAGCCTCAACGTGGGCTTCTATTACATGGCCAATGCCGCTGGCCGGCTGGTGGGCACCTTGCTCTCCGGTGCCCTGTTCCTGGTGGGCGGGATGCAGGCCTGCCTCTGGTCCTCGGCGCTGCTGGTGGGCTTGTCGTGGCTGAGCAGCCTGGGGCTGCCGGCCCCGGCCCATGAACGGCGGGCGGTGGCCTAGCAGCGGCCAGGCTGGTGCCCGTAAGGTGGGAGCCCGATTGTCGAGGCGTGGTCTGCGGCGATGACCCAAGTGTTGGCCCTGTCGCCCGAACCTGCCATCGATGCTTTGCCCTCAGGCTCCCCGCTCCGATCGGTGCCGAAGGACTTTCTCGATCCGCCATCGGCCTGGAACCCCACCGTGGGGCTGTTCCTCGGGGGGTACGGCCTGGCGGCGCTGACGATCTGGGGCTGGTTCGTGCCCCAGTGGCCGCTGCCGCTGCTGCTGGCTCTCGGATTCCTGGCCCTGCACCTGGAGGGCACGGTGATTCATGACGCCTGCCACAACGCGGCCCACCCCAGCCGCTTCTGGAATGCGGTGATGGGCCATGGGGCCGCCCTGCTGCTGGGTTTCAGCTTTCCGGTGTTCACCCGGGTGCATCTCCAGCATCACGCCCATGTCAATGATCCGAAGCGCGATCCCGACCACATCGTCTCAACCTTCGGTCCGCTCTGGCTGATCGCACCGCGTTTTTTCTATCACGAAGTCTTTTTCTTCCGTCACCGACTCTGGCGCAAGTGGGAGTTGCTGGAATGGGGACTGGCTCGTGCCATCTTCATTTCGATTGTTCTGGCCTCCTTCAGATTCGGCTTTCAGTCGTTCATCTTCAACTGCTGGTTCGCTCCGGCTCTGATGGTGGGTGTCACTCTGGGCCTCTTCTTTGATTACCTTCCCCACCGCCCCTTCAAGTCGCGCAACCGCTGGCATAACGCCAGGGTCTACCCCAGCCGGCTGATGAATTGGTTGATCATGGGCCAGAACTACCACCTGATCCATCACCTCTGGCCGTCCATTCCCTGGTTCGAGTATCAGCCGGCTTACCGGGCGACCAAGCCACTGCTCGATGCCAAGGGATCTCCCCAGCGGCTGGGGTTGTTCGAAACTCCCCATGACGGCTTCAATTTCCTCTACGACATCTTCCTGGGCATCCGCAGCCATAAGCGCCGCCGCAGCCGCCTGCGTTCGATTGCCGCGCTGATGCCCACGACTCGTTCCCGCCGTCACCTGATCTCGCTTCTCCACCGCACGGCCGTCTCGCCTGTGCCGCGCTCTTCCGCCGGCTGAGGGCATCAGCCCCAGGCGGATCAGCTAACTGGCCAGGATCTGGGGAACCCGGAAGAAGTCGCCCTCACGCTGGGGGGCCAGTTCCAGCAACTCTTCCCGCACCGGTGTCGCCACCACGTCGTCGTCGCGGGTCACATTGACCACCTCCACAGCCCTGGTGGTGGGAGGAACCCCCTCGGTGTCCACCTGCTCCAGGTGCGCCACGTACTCGAGGATGCGCTCCAGCTGGCTGGTGTAGGTGGCGATTTTGGCCTCGGGCAGCTCCAGGCGAGCCAGCTGGGCCACCTTGCGCACGTCGTCGGAGGAAATCTTGCCCATCGTGGCGGTGGAGCTCGTCTGGCCCGAACCTAGCTGGAGCAGGCCGGGCGCTTCCGGCTCACTCGCTCAGAAAGGTCTCCAGATCCTGGCTGAGGGTCTCGGCGGCCAGCTCGAGGAAGCGCTGGCCGTCGTCGGCGCTGGCGAGGAAGGGGTCGGAACCCATGCGGCCATCGGGGTGGCGGCGGCGGAAATCCTCGGGACCGTGAATCGGCCCGGCTGGCGCCGGCTCCGGCAGGGGCCGTTGCTTGGCCACCAGGCTCGGCTCCAGGTGCAGGGTGAGGGCGATTTCGCTGGGAGTGGCGTGGTGCCCCTCCCGCTTGCCGTAGCGCTCACGCGCCTCCCGCATCACCGGCCCGGCCATGAACCAGTTGGCCAGTTGGCAGCGCAGTCCGGGAGCCCCTGCCAGCCCCCGGCTGGCGGCAGTGGCGTAGGCCTCGGCAAAGGCGGCCCGGGTGGTGGCGATATTGCCGCCATGGCCGTTGATCACGAAGATCCGCTCGAAGCCATGGCGGGCCAGGGAGAGCACCACGTCATGGATCACCGCCAGGAGCGTTGAGGGCTGGAGGCTGATCGTGCCTGCGAAACCCAGGTGGTGTTCGGCCATGCCGAAAGCCTGGACGGGCGTGACCAGCACACCGGTTCGGCGCCCCACCTCAAGGGCCACCGCTTCGGCGGTGAGGGCATCGGTGCCGATGGCGCCGGTCGGGCCATGCTGCTCCGTGGATCCCAGGGGCACGATCACCCCCTTGCAGCCTCGGAGGTAGTCCTCCACCTCGGGCCAGCTGCGCAGCTGCAGCCGGATCGCCTCGACGCTGGCTGCGGGGCCCGGGAGTGGGCTGCTGGCCGGCGCGACGGTCTGGGGCGAGGAGGTCGTCACCGGGGAGAGGTCGGCGACGGGGCCGAAACGAGGGAACCCCTGAAGTATCCCTAGGATTGACGGCATCCGGGCCCCGATCCGCACGCGGCCCGCTGGAGCCGGAACTCAGGATGCTGCACCGCAAGCTGGATCAGTTCTGCAGCGAGAAGCGACCGGTCTGGGTGTTTCTGCGCGATCAGCAGCGCTGGATCGAGCAGGCTCTGGTGGTGGAGATCGCCGGCGATCTGGTCACGCTCCGCTACGACGAGGAGGACGATGACGAACTGCACACCTGGGAAGAGAGCGTTCGCCTCGATTCGATCGGAGCGGTGAGCACCCGCCTGGCCTTCTTCAGCCGCACGGCCAGGGCCGAGGATCTTGGCACCGCCGAAGACTGCCCCGAATCGGAGCAGCTGCGCCGCCAGGGCTGAGCCCGGCGGATTTCCAGCGCCTGGAGTTCAGTGGGCGGTGCCGTTGCCGTCATAGTCGTCGCTGTCGTAGTACCCGCCCCGGGTGCCGAAATAGAGGGTCGCCAGGCAGAACAGACCGCTGCCGGCCAGCAGCACGGTGCCGAGATTGAAGCTGGAGAGAGCGTTGGACACGAAACAGACGCGACTGACAGCCAGGTACCACGCCCATCACGGGCCTGCGAACCCTAGTCTGGCGGGTTCCGCTGCCGGAGCCGCCGCCGGGACCGTCGGTGTCGAACTCCTGACGCCCGGCTTCTTCGCACGCGCGGCCCATCAGGTGGGCCCGGATCTGGTGGGCTGCCAGCTGCTGCGCCGCTTCGAGGATGGGCGCTGGCTCCGGGGCCTGGTGGTGGAAACCGAGGCCTACTGCCAGAGCGAGCCCGCCTGCCATGGCCACCGGCGCCGTACACCCTCCAACGAAACGCTGTTCGGTCCGCCGGGGCGCTTCTACGTTTACGTCAGTCATGGCATCCATCACTGCGTGAATGTGGTCACCGACCGTGAAGGCTGGGCCAACGGTGTTCTGCTGAGGGCCGTGGCCCTGGCGGGTGAGCCCGAACGCACCGCCGCTGGCCCCGCCCTGCTGGCCCGCCGCTTCGGCCTGGATCGCCGCCACGACGGCCAGCCGGTGGATTCCGCTGGCGGAGTGTGGCTGACGCCGCGGCCTCCGGCCCTGCTGGCCTGGTGGCAGCAGCAGGAGCTGCAGGGTCAGGACCCGCTGTGCGCCACCACCCGCATCGGCATCACCCGGGGGATGGAGCTGCCCTGGCGCTGGTACCTGAAGGCCAGCCGCAGCGTCAGCCGCCGGGCGCGGGGAGACCGCACCCCGGCGCGATCCCTGGCCCTGGACCCCTCGGCCGTGCTGCCCGCGGCAGCGGGGATGGAGTCGTGAGCGGCTGGTCCCACCGGCACCTGATTGATCTGGCGGCCTTCAGCCTTGACGATTTCGCCACCGTGCTGGAGCTGGCCCAGCGCTTCCGCGTGATGCCTGTGAGCGGCTCCCGCAAGCTGCCGGCCCTGCAGGGCCGGCTGGTCACCAGTCTGTTCTTCGAGCCCAGCACTCGCACCCGCAGCAGTTTCGAGCTGGCGGCTCGTCGCCTCTCGGCCGATGTGCAGAGCTTCTCCCCCTCCTCCAGTTCCCTGAGCAAGGGGGAGAGCCTGCTCGACACAGCCCTCACCTACGTGGCCATGGGCGCTGATGTGCTGGTGGTGCGCCACCGCTGCGCCGGAGTTCCGGCAGCGCTCGCCCGCGATCTCGACCGGGAACGAAGGAGCAGCGGCCGGCCGGTGGCGGTGCTGAACGGGGGTGATGGACTGCACAGCCACCCCAGCCAGGGGCTGCTCGATCTGTTCACCCTCGCCCGTCATTTCGCCCCGGAGCAACCGACACCGGCCGCGCTCAAGGGCCGAACGATCGTGATCGTGGGCGATGTGCTCCATTCGCGGGTGGCGCGCTCCAACCTCTGGGCTCTCACCGCCTGCGGTGCCCATGTGGTGCTCTGCGCCCCTGCCACGCTGCTGCCCGATGCCTTCGCCGAGTTCGTGGCGGCGCCGCCCCCTGGCCAGGACAGGGATCCGGTGGTGAACCGCGGCTCGATCCGGATCGAGCGCCAGCTGGAGCGAGCCCTTCCCGCTGCCGATGCCGTCATGACCTTGCGGCTGCAGCGGGAGCGGATGCACCAGCACCTGCTCACCAGCCTGGAGAGTTACCACCGCCGTTTCGGCCTCAGCCAGGCCCGCCTGCAGCTCTGCGGCCCCTCAGTGCCGGTGTTGCATCCAGGCCCAGTGAACCGGGGCGTGGAGATGAGCGGCGATCTGCTGGATGACACCGAGCGCTGCCTGGTGGCGGAGCAGGTGCGAAACGGCATCCCGATGCGGATGGCCCTGCTCTATCTGCTGGCCGCCCGCGGTGACGAGCTCAGAGAAGCTTGAAGCCCTCCTGCAGCAGTCCGTAGAGAAGGCCGATGCGGCCAGCATCCACCAGCTGCAGGGTCAACCGGTCCTGGGGGCGCTGCAGCAGCCAGCGACGGCAGCGGATCGAGAGTTCGATCGGCACCACGCAGATCAGGGCCGCCAGCGGATCGAGGTAGGCCAGGGCCCCGGTGAGCATCCCCACCGCCCCACCAAAGAAGAAAGCACCGAAAGCGGTGATCAGCACCAGGGAGAGCCGCCGCCAGGGGTTCTCAGCCCAGTGGCGCAGGCGTTCCCCCAGCAGAGCCACCTGACGATGCAACCGGGTCTGCTGGGGACGGATCACCGAGGGCCACGTGAGGGAAGAACGGCCACCTGCCGCAGCAGGTCTACACCCTTTCAGGCTGCCCCGCCAGGCCTGAGCCGGAGCTCAGCTTTCGCTGTCTTTGTTCTTACGCGACCCCTTCCCTTCCAGCAGCTCCAGCAGCGCCTCCATCTGTGCCATCACCCCGCGCACCTCACCCGCCTCCGGCAACAGGCCATCTTCCATGACCCCCTGGTGCATCTCCCGGAGTTCCTGGCGGATGTAGCGCAGGTGACTCACCACCTGCTCGCGCTTGGATTGCGACATGGATGGGGCATCCTGTAATGCCCTCTCTTTTACCTTATGGCCGGTCCAAGGGGCTCGATCCCGGCGAAGGAGGCCTCCCCGGCTGGGCTGGAGTTGATCAGGACCTTCGCGATCCAGCGCTCAGCAGACGTTCATTTTTCGCCGAAGCGGGCCTTGGCGGCACAGTAGAACTCGAGGTCGATGCAGTTGAGTGAAGCCTCGAGGGCCAGGCTTTCGATCCGGCGCCGCACGGCGGGGCGCACGAAGAAGGGAACTTCCCTGAGCCTGGCTTCCGCCTCGGGGGTCCACTCCATTCTTCGCCTCAAGGGTCTGTGCTGAGGAGAGAATACGCTCCAGAATCCTGACGCCCGGCTCTCAGCCGAGGGAGAGGTGATGAGATCGTGCGAGGTGAATCCCAAGGAGTGTCGAATCGAATGGAAGGTCTGGGATTGACGCCAGCTTGGGCAGCTCCTCCGGGGACGACTTTCTCGGCCGAAAGCAGAGAATTGATGGAGAATAGGGGACTCGAACCCCTGACCTCTGCGGTGCGATCGCAGCGCTCTACCAGCTGAGCTAATTCCCCTTGAGGGGTATCCCTGAAAGGAAATTTATCACCGCCGATTCGCCCCCTCCCCGCTCCTGCCTGGATGCCCCGGCCCAGGGGTGAGGCTGATGCGCTGGAATTGAGGGGTGCTTCGCTCCACTGGCCACGTGTCCGCAACCCCGATCACTCCTGAGCGACTGGCTGCCTTCGATGAAGCGGCCATCGCCGAGCTGGCCCAGCGTCTGGATGACGACGACTATCCCACCCCATTCGCCGCACTGCAGGACTGGCACCTGATCCGGGCCCTGGCGATCCACCGCCCGGAGCTGGCGCGCCCTTACGTGCATCTGGTGGATCAGGAACCCTTCGATGAGGAGTGAGCCCGCGGGCTCGCCCCCGACCCCAGGCGGGGCTGACCACGACCCCCTGGCCGGTTGCCGGATCCTGGTGGCCATCAGCGGCAGCATCGCCGCCGTCAAGCTGCCCGCCGTGGTCAGCTCCCTGGCCCAGCGCGGTGCCCTGATCCGCTGCGTGCTCACCCCCAGCGCCGCCCGGCTGGTAAGCCCGGTGACCCTGGCCAGCCTCAGCCGCTCCCCCTGCCATCTGGAGGAGGATCAGTGGAGCCATCGGGCGCCTCGGCCCCTGCATGTGGAGCTGGCCGAATGGGCCGAGCTGGTGCTGGTGGCACCTCTGAGCGCCACCAGCCTGGCGCGCTGGGTCCAGGGCTCTGGGGACACCCTGCTCTCCAGCACGCTGTTGGCGACCGAGGCTCCGGTGCTGGCGGCGGCCGCCATGAATACGGCGATGTGGCGCTCCCCCGGGGTGAGGCGCAACTGGGAGGAACTGCAGGGCTTCGAGCGGGTGCTGACCCTGGGGCCCGCCGCCGGACTGCTGGCCTGCGACCGGCAGGGTTCCGGCCGGATGGCCGAGCCCCAGCAGCTGCTGCTGGGGCTTGAAACCCTGCGTCTGCATGGCTGGAGGCGTGACTGGCTGGGGCGACGGCTGCTGGTGA
Source organism: Synechococcus sp. UW140 (assembly GCA_943369245.1). Classification (GTDB taxonomy): domain Bacteria; phylum Cyanobacteriota; class Cyanobacteriia; order PCC-6307; family Cyanobiaceae; genus Regnicoccus_A. Next base: position 92,581 of record CALRMN020000012.1, read on the forward strand.
GCGCCGGGCCTACCCGCGAATGGCTCGATCCCGCCCGCTGCCTCACCAATCCCAGCAGTGGCCGGATGGGGGTGATGCTGGCCCAGGCAGCCCGGTTGCGGGGGGCCGAGGTCGATCTGGTGCACGGCCCCCTCAATCTCGATCCACACTTGCTGGAAGGCCTGCACGCGTATCCCGCCGAGAGCGGTGCGGCGATGGGCGAGGCCCTGGCGCGCCTGCAACCGGCGGCCGATGCGGTGGCCATGGCCGCTGCCGTGGCCGATCACGGCCGCGCCGCACCCGAAGTCCAGAAGCTCAGCAAGCAGGATCTGCTCGCCTCCTTGAGTGGTGGCTGGTGCGAGATACCGGATCTGCTGGCCGAGCTGGTGACCCGCCGCGCAAGGGGACAGCGGATCCTGGGGTTCGCGGCCCATTCGGGGGATGTGCTTCCCCAGGCCCGCGCCAAGCTGCGGCGCAAGGGCTGCGATCTGCTCTTTGCGAACCCGATCGACCGACCGCTGGCCGGTTTCGGCGTGGGCAGCAATGAAGGCTGGCTGCTTGGTCCGGGGGAGCGGGAGCTGCGCATCGAGTCCAAGGGGAAGTTCGCGGTGGCCCATCAGCTCATCAGTGCCCTCGGTGCCCTGCTGGATCCGCTCACGCCGCCAGCGGAGGCTCCTTCTGAAGGACTGGCTGGTCGTCGCGCTGCAGCAGATCCATGAAGGTGCGCAGCTGCAGGCGCGGGATGTAGGGCCAACCGCCGTTGCTCTCCATGTCCCTGAGCAGGGCGAACAGTTGCTGGCGGTCTTCCGGCAGGCTGCGGCGGAAGGCCCCGTCCTGAATCGAGCGGTGAAGGGTTTCCAGCTCCCGCAGCAGGTTCAGCAGCCCCTCGGGCTGCCCTTCGAGCCCTTCGGCGAGCTGATGGAGCTCCTGCACCAGGAGCCCTGCGGCCTGCAGGGGATCCCGGGCCTTGGCCGGAGCGTTGAAACCTTCGGTCATGACTGCCGTGTCGCCTCCCGCCCTACGGGTTGTTGAGAGCCGCAACATGCTATCGGGACTCGGGTTTTTCATCTGTAGGATCGCCGCTGGCGCACCCATCACCAAGGTTTCACCCTGCTTGTGCGGCTTCTCCCAATGCGTTTTCGACCCCTGCTGGCCCTCGTGCTGGCGCTCTGCCTAACGCTGGTCACAGCGTGCGGTGGCGGCGCCAAAGCCGTTGAACGGGCCAATGTCACCTACGACGACATCGTCAACACCGGCAAGGCCAACGACTGCCCGACCCTCCCGGACTCGGCCCGCGGCTCCATTCCCCTGGATCCCTCCGGTCGCTACCAGCTGCGTGAAATCTGCCTCCACCCCAGCGAAGTGTTCGTGAAGGGTGAGCCGACCAACAAGCGTCAGGAGGCTCAGTTCGTGGCGGGCAAAATCCTCACCCGATACACCTCCAGCCTTGATCAGGTCTACGGGGATCTCAAGATCGACGGCACCAAGCTCACCTTCAAAGAACTTGGCGGTATCGATTTCCAGCCGATCACCGTTCTCCTTCCGGGTGGTGAGGAAGTGCCATTCACCTTCTCCAGCAAGCAGCTGATCGCCACGGCTGATGGCAACGCCATCAGTCCGAGCACGGATTTCGAGGGCTCCTACCGGACGCCCAGCTACCGCACCGCCAACTTCCTCGATCCCAAGGGTCGTGGCCTCACCACCGGCTACAGCAGTGCCGTCGGTCTGGTGCCTGCCGGCGATGACGAGGACCTCACCAAGGAAAACGTCAAGCAGTACATCGAGGGCACCGGCTCCATGAATCTCTCGATCACCAAGGTCGACAGCGCCACTGGTGAGTTCGCCGGGGTGTTCTCCGCGGTCCAGCCTTCAGACACCGACATGGGCGGCAAGGCCGCTGTCGATGTCAAGGTCACCGGTGAGCTCTACGGGCGCCTCGAGCAGGTCTGAGTCCAGCCCAGTCTGCTGATCTGAGCTGTCAGCTCCGGTCGGTTTCTGCCACCGCCACTGCCACTGCCACTGCCACTGCCACCGTCACTGCCACCGCCACCGTTGCTGCAGTTCCGCCAGAAGGGGTCCTCTCGGGCCCCTTTTTTCTGTCAGGACCATCCGGTGACACCGACGTGCAGCCAAACCGGTCACACGTTCTTGTCGCCCGCTCTGGAACAATCTCTCCACCTGCAATTGCCCCCCATGACCACCTCTGCTCCCTCCGGACGCTCCGGCACCGGTCTGATCCCTCCCCACGGGGGCACGCTGGTGGATCTGATCGTGCCTGCGGAGCAGCGTGAGACGGTGAAGGCGGGAGTGGATCGGGTGCTGGAGTGCAGCCACCGCAACGCCTGCGATGTGGAGCTGCTGATGGTGGGTGGCTTCT
>CALRMN020000013.1:0-93550 GCA_943369245.1 Synechococcus sp. UW140
TGCAGAGCAAAATGATGAACACGAAACCATCTTTCAGTTCATCGGAAGCCATCGACCCACAGGCCGCCCGAGGCCTCGCCAGGGATTCCTACATCTTCACCTATCCCCTGGTGATGAACTACCGGACGATGTTCATGCAGGCCATCGACGGGGACAAGGCCATGGGCAGGTGGCTCCATCTCGGGCTCTCCTCGCCGGCGGACACCGATATTGTGACGCCAAACAACGACACGCCCTATTCCTACGCTTGGGTGGATCTTCGCACCGAACCATGGGTGCTGACGATGCCAAGGATTGAGAAGGAGCGGTTCTACACGAGCCAATGGGATGACTACTGGGGCTATGTCCTCGACAATCCCGGATCGGTCAACGACGGCAATGATGGAATTTCCGTGCTTCTGGTCTCCCCGTCGTGGAAGGGCCTTCTTCCGAAGGGAGTGGTACGGGTGATTCAAGGTGAGACGGATTTCCTTGGCACCTTGACCCGCACCCAGATCATCGGCGGCCAGGAGGATCTCCGGAAGGTCAAGACCATTCAGGAAAGCTACAAGCTGGAGCCCTTGAGTTCATTTGCCGGGACACCTGCTCCCAAGCCAGCCCCCGCCATCACCTGGCCAAAGTGGGCCGAAGGCGATGAAACCAAGGAGGACTATTGGACCTACGTTTCCTTTCTGCTGCCCTTCGTAACCCCGAATCCGGAGGATCAGGCGATGTATGAAGCGTTGGCCAGCCTCGGGATCCAATCGGGCACGACATGGGACCCCGCGACCATGAAGCCTGCGGTACTCGAGGCCATGCAGAAGGGTCTCGAGGATGGGCGCGCGGAGATGAAGAGGCTCAGCGAGGGCGGCATCGACGCTGCAAAGTTCTTCGGCACGCGGAAGCGGGTCGGCACGAACTACATGGACCGGGCCCTCGGGGTCTACATGGGAATCTTCGGCAATGTGAAGGAGGTCTCTGTTTACCTCTCGATGCCCGCCGATGCCGACGGCACGCCTCTTGATGGCGGCAGGGCCACCTACACCCTGACCTTCACAAGGGAGCAGATGCCACCGGTCGATTACTTCTGGTCGATCACCATGTACAAGCTGCCGCAACGCTTGCTGGTGGACAACTCGATGAATCGTTATTCGATTGGCAGCTCGACCGCCGGCCTGAAGACCAACGAGGACGGGTCCCTCGTCATCTACGTCGGCAGGGAATCCCCCGGAAACGACAAGGAGAGCAACTGGCTGCCCGCCCCCGACGGCCCGTTCTGGACGGTGATGCGCTGTTACGGTCCCAGTCAATCGATCGTCGATGGCACCTACAGGCGGCCAGACTATGTGGCGGCATCATCGAGCTAAGAGCTTGCGGTCAAGACCCCAAAGGTAAGCACCAGGAGACGTATCTCAGTGGAAACTCTCGACACTCCCATCGGCAGGCTGTCCTTCACTCCTGATTTCATCAATGGCTATCCTTCCCGGGAGTCGGTCGAACTGCTCTTCGATCAGATTGATTTCCAGCGGGCTTGCCAGGCCTACCTGTGGAGTATCCCGATCGTCTCCTTTGCCGAGTGGCAGAAGGCCCACGAAGTGACCTTCAAGGCGAGGTCCGGCGATGTGGTGGTGTATGACAACTACCTGGCCAAGCTCGGGATTCTCACGGCAAACGCCACGACGCCCTACATCATCAGCTTTTTCAATCTTGACGAAACCGGGCCGATGGTCGTCAGGATGCCTGCCGGCGCGGTGGCGGGATTCGCCGATGACATGTGGCAGCGCCCCTTGATCGACATGGGCCAGACCGGACCGGACAGGGGCGAGGGTGGCGTCTATGTGATCGCGGGCCCAGGGCAGAAGGCCGAGGTTCCCAAGGGGGGCTACCTGGCCGAATCCCCGACGAGCAACGTCTTCTGGGGGTTCCGCGCCCTGGACAGGGATCCCGCCAAGGCGAAGGCATTGCTGGAGATGCTCGAGATCTACCCGCTCTCTAAAAGCAGCAACCCGCCCAAGAAGACGATCGTCGACATCTCTGGAATCCGCTGGAGTCAGACGTCACCCAGAGGGATCGACTATTGGAAGAGCCTGCATGCGATCATCCAGCGCGAGCCGGTGCATGAGCGCGATCGCTGGTTCATGGCCATGCTCAAGCCGCTCGGCATCGAAAAGGGCGAACCGTTCGAACCAGACGAGCGCCAGGCCAGGCTGCTCAGCGACGGCGCCTTGGTGGGGGAGGCGATGGCAAAGGCCAATGATTTCGAGAAGCGGCTCGAGGAGGCGCACTATGCAGAAGGAACCCACTGGCATTTCGCCCTCGTGATCGATCCTTCCCAACGAGCGGAGTTCTACGACCAACTTGACGGACGTGCGGCCTGGTTTTACGAGGCCGTGACAACGTCATCCGGGATGGTGACCAGGACGCCGGGCGTCGGGCAGGTCTATCTGGGAACCTACAAGGACAAGGACGGCGACTGGCTTGATGGGACGAGGAGCTATCGGCTCCGGGTACCTGCAGATGCCCCAGTGGAGCAGTTCTGGTCCATGACCGTCTACGACGTTGGAGCCCGCTGCCTGATCGACAACCCGTCCCAGCAAGCGGACCGCTCATCACGCATGGACTTGAAGGTCAACACGGACGGAGGTATCGACCTTTATGTCGGCCCGAAGGCGCCTGCAGGCAAAGAGGGGAATTGGGTCGAGACGGTCCCCGGCCGCGGTTGGTTCAGCTATTTCCGCCTATACGGCCCGAAGCAGGAGCACTTCGATGGGTCGTGGGTGCTCCCCGATTTCGAGAAGACCGAATGGTAACTAGAATCTTCCCTGGGTAAAGAAGGCGAGGATGTGAAGCGAACAAGCCCCTGGAGTGGACAGGCCACCAACGACTCTTTGCTAACGCCTCCATTAGACTTCTTGCCTGCCACTCAGGGGCAGCGTTAGCCTGACATGCACCGCCAGAGAAAAAGATGCGAATTGCAGTTGTTCAAAGACCGCCGGTGCTGCTGAACCGTTCCGCGACAATCGCTGATGCCATCGACTCGATACGAGAAGCTGCGTTAAATGAGGCCCGAATTGTGGTCTTTCCAGAGGCTTACATCCCGGGATATCCATGCTGGATCTGGAGGCTGCGGCCAGGTGCAGATATGGCGCTCGCGGAGAAGCTTCATTCTCAACTTCTCGCAAATTCCGTCAGCCTTGACACCAACGATCTCGCATCACTTTGCGAGGCGGCCAAGAAGCACAAGGTGACAGTTGTCTGTGGTATGGACGAGCGGGATGCTGAATTCAGCCGCGGGACTATTTACAACACGGTTGTTGTGATTGGGCCAGACGGAGCCCTGGTGAACAGGCATCGAAAACTCATGCCGACGAATCCAGAACGTATGGTATGGGGATTTGGCGATGGTTCAGGGCTGAAAGTGGTGGATACGTCTTCCGGCCGTATCGGCACCCTAATCTGTTGGGAGAATTACATGCCACTTGCACGATTTGCACTCTACTCCCTCGGCGTCGAAATTTACATCGCCCCGACTTATGATTCCGGTGACAAGTGGATAGGCACACTCCAGCACATTGCGCGAGAGGGCGGATGTTGGGTGGTAGGAAGCGGAATGGCCTTTCGGGCCATCGACATTCCGGATTCTGTTCCCGGAAAGTCTGAGCTGTATCCGAATGCTGAGGAGTGGATAAACCCTGGAGACTCAGTGGTGATCGAGCCTGGCGGAAGGATCGTGGCAGGGCCTATGCGGCGTGAGTTAGGAATTCTGTACGCAGAGATTGACCTTGAGCGCGTTGGGGTTGCGCAGCGGAGTCTTGATGTTGTCGGGCATTATTCGAGGCCCGACATCTTTCAATTACAGGTGAATACAAATCCGCTCAAGCCCATTGTATTCGAGATAGCCAAGGAGCCTTCGGCCGGCTAATATCCAGATGCAGAAGACGGGAGGTGATGTTGCTTATCCAAGCGGATCGGCCCTGCCCGCTTCTGACCTAGAGCCTTGCCTTGACCTCAACAAGCAAACGTGGCTATGAAGGGTCAGCAGGAACTCTCCCTATGGCCAGAAAACTTGCGATCGTGATCAGCGGAGCGGTGTCACTGGGCAGTTATGAGGCCGGAGTGATGTATGAGCTGCTTGAAGCCATTGCCCTGCACAATGAGTTTCTCAAGACGGAGCATCCGGAACGCCAGGAACAGGATCGCGTGACAATCGATGTGATCACAGGCGCTTCCGCTGGAGCGATGACAGCCGCAATCCTGGGCCAGCAGCTTTATTACGGTGGGGATCGACTGCGGGATCCATACAACAATCCCCTGTTCAATGCCTGGGTCAAGAGGGTGAATATCGATGGTCTCCTGAAGGTGGAGCGAAAGAATCACAAGTATTCCCTGCTCAGCTCCGCTGTCGTTGATGACATCGGCGAGGAGTACATTTCAGACGACCCCGGCGATTCGCTGAATTGCCATCCGGCAGCCGCGGATTCTCTGCGGATTGGCCTGGCCATGGCCAATCTCAATGGCTTCTCCCAGGAGATTGCCGGGGAGAAGGAATCCTTCGCCTATTCCCGCTACAAGGATCAGTTCGTCTGCCTGCTGCGGTGCAGGCTGCCTCAGGACGGGCAGTCAGCCAGTTCAGGGCAGGAGGTTGAGAAGGCCGTTCAGCTGGCTGAGCTGGAACCTCGTCGGAAGGGACGACAGGTGGTGTGGCGTCCGATGCTGGGCACCTGTTCCTGGGCGATCCTGAGATTGATGGCCTTGTCCTCAGGAGCGTTTCCCTTTGCGTTCCGCGCCAGGCGCATCGTCCGCACCGGCGGCTCTGCTGCCAGTCTGATGCGCACCAGGGACAGCAGTCGCAAGGCCACCGCCGGTGATCAGCTGTACGGCGGCAACTACCTTTACACCGATGGCGGTATCTTCGAGAATGAGCCGGTTGGCATGGCGGCCAGCCTGGCCAAGGAAATTGATGAGAAGGAGAGTCCTACGCAACGCAACTATCTGTTCGTTGCTCCCGGCAAACGCACGATTGATGCTGATCCCTTCTTCAATCGAGAAGACAACCTGTTGGCGATGGCGATTGGCCTCGCCAGTGCAGTCTTCGGACAATCCCGTTTTCAGCAATGGGTGACCGAGGGCCTGGAAGGCAAGCTGCTCACCGTCACCGCTTCCGATGCCTTGCTGATCGGGGATGTGTTCTCTGCCTTCGCAGGATTTCTGGAGTTTGAGTTTCGGGCTTATGACTACAACATCGGCAGGCGCAATGCACGTCAGCAGCTGAGGGATGGGCAATTCACGAATCTAATTGGTGGTTTTCAGGACATCGATAAGAAGATGCCGTTGATCGACTGGTTGCCCGACTGGCCGACTTCCGCGGACTCCCATGAAGGCTCATCTGCGTCCGCTTCAGTCTGCGGTGCGAATCCCTTCGCCCATGAGCAGATCCAGGACGGTTATGTGGAGCATGAAACGGACTCCTGGAAACGGGTCCGTGATCAGCTTGTCAGCCTCGCTCAACCCTGCATGATTGAGGAGGATGGTGAGCGCAGGCGTGATCAGCTGCAGGAACTGCGTCAGCTCATGGTGAGGGTGGACCCCAGGCGTCGCGAGCTCATCGCTGAGCAGATCAGGGCTCGCGTCGACTCCCTTGTCGACTTTTTCAATGAGGATTATCTCGACGGGCTGGATGCGCGACGACGATCCGGCCCATTTCGCTGGATGCTGCGCCAGATCATCGGCAAGCCCCTCACAAAGCTGATTCTGAGGCGACTGATCAACCCCGTCCTCGACGTCAATGTCCTGAGGCCGGAGCCTTAGCGCCTACTCTCCGGGCCTGCGGCTCAGCGTCTGTTGCAGTTGTCTGTGGCAGTTGGCGGTGCGCGAGGAGCAGCGGCCTGACGTTTGAGCAGGATTGACACGCCGCTCGTCATGCGGCTTCCCCTGGAATGTCCCCGTTGTTCGACGCCGACACGCTTCTGCAGGTCGTGGTGCCGAAGCTGCTGCGCATGACGCTCGTCAGCTTCGTGGTGGGCAGTGTCGTGGGAGCGGTGGTCGCCGCGATCGCTGCCCTGATCCGGCGATCACGGCTGAGGCGATCCGGATCCCAGCCTCAGCAGGATGGTGTTTCGAGGGGAAGCCTGTTGTGGCCGTCCCTCTGGGGATCGTTCCTGGGCACCTTTCTGATCGGCCTCCTGCCGATCGAGGCCAACCCGGCTTCCCTGATCGGCGGGCCGTACGGAGCCCTCTGGTTCGGCTTCATGCTCCTGGTCTTCGTGCCGGCCGGCGCCATCACGGGTGCTGTTTTTGGACTGATCGCTGCCGGAGCTGGGCGCCTCCGCCCGAACCTGCCCCGGGTGATGGCTGGCAGCACCGTGCTGGCCTACCTGATCAGCACCCTCGTGCTCACTCTTCTCCTGGCGCCGCCGACCATCGGATTCAGCACTGCTCCAGCGACGGGACCGTTCCCGCTGGTGGCCAGGCTCACGGGCGGCGAGGACAACCCTCCTCTGGATCTGGCCCTCAACGAGAACGGTGATCAGCTGGCCGTGCTGCAGGTGCGCAACAGCGCTCAACAGCTGGACATCCTGGAGTTGTCCACACAGAAGCGGCGCCGGATCCGCAACCTCCATGGAAAACCGGAGGGTCAACGAACCCTTCAGGAGGTTCTGAGCTCCATGGCCTTCAGTGCCGATGGACAGGAGTTGATCACGGCCGCCGTTCAGCAGGTGCAGGTGCGAACACTGCCGGAGGGGAAGACACGGCTGCGACTGGACGGCGCAACCGCGGCCTATCCGATGGCCGACCGCAGGCTCGTCACTCTGGCCGCGGTGGACGCCCTGGCGGCCGGTTCGGAACCGCACGGCCTCAAGGTCTGGGAGCTCGCCACGGGCCAGCTGCTGCGAACGCTTCCAGCTGATCTCTCCACCCTGGACTGGAGGGAACTTCCGATCGCCGTGAGCGCCGATCGACGCCATCTGGCCTTTCCCCGCCGCCTCTACGACAATCAGATCCAGGTCTGGAACATCGCCGACAACAAGCTGAGCAGCACTCTGGCTCTGGGCAGCCCAGCCGGCATTCTCTCCCTGGCCTTTTCTCCGGACGGCGGGCTGCTGGCCGTCGCTCTCGGCCAGGGTTCTCCGCTCTCAATCTGGGATCTGGCCTCGGCCCGCCAGACGCGCGCCTTCGACGCGGTGGACCGGGTGCAGAAGCTCCACTGGACTGACAAGGGCCTCCTGGTGGGCTCCGGAGGTGCCTTCAAGGTTCTGAACCCCAGGAGCGGAGAGGTGCTGCACACCCTCCGACTACAGCCGGCTGCGCATTTGAACCAGGCCACTCTCGACCTCCCACTGGGTCTTTCAGCTCTGAGTGGCGATGGCAGCACCTTGGCGGCTTACGTTCCCCGTCAAGGAATCGGTGTGTGGCGCGTGGGCCTTCACCACCCGTCGTGACTCAGCCAACCCCTGTCTGGATGGCCTTACCCCCCTACCGGCTCATCTCCAGCATTCGCTGGATCGGCGCCAGGGCCCGCTGCCGCAGGGCTTCATCCATCTCGATCGCCGGTGTCATGTCGCGCAGGCACAGCCACAGCTTCTCCAGAGTGTTGAGCCGCATGTAGGGACAGGCATTGCAGCTGCAGCCGTCGGCGCCCGGCACCTCGTAAAAGGCTTTGCCCGGCACCCGCTGGCGCATCTGGTGCAGGATCCCCGGCTCGGTGAGCACGATGAAGGCCGGCGCCTCACTTTCCACCGCCCGGGCCAGCAGCTTGCTGGTGGAGCCGATGAAGTCGGCCAGATCGAGCAGGTGCTGCTGGCATTCCGGGTGGGCCAGCACTTCGGCGTCCGGGTGCTGCAAGTGCAGCTGCAGCAGCGCCTGCTCACTGAAGGTTTCGTGCACCAGGCAGCTGCCGGGCCAGAGGGTCAGCTCGCGGCCGCTCTGGTTCTGCACCCAGCGGCCCAGGTTCTGATCCGGCGCGAACAGGATCGGACGGTCGGCCGGCAGCTGCTTCACCAGGTCCACCGCGTTGCTGCTGGTGCAGATCAGGTCGCTCTGGGCCTTCACCGCCGCCGAGCAGTTGATGTAGCTCACCACGATGTGCTCGGGGTGCTCGGCCCGGAAGGCCGCGAAACCATCGGCCGGGCAGGCGTCGGCCAGGGAGCAGCCGGCCTCAAGATCAGGCAGCAGCACCGTCTTGGAGGGGCTGAGAATCTTGGCGGTCTCAGCCATGAAGTGGACGCCGCAGAACACGATCACCTCGGCGTCGGTGGCGGCGGCCTTGCGCGCGAGCTCGAGCGAGTCGCCGATGAAATCGGCCACGTCCTGGATTTCGGGGCTCTGGTAGTAGTGAGCCAGAATCACGGCCTTGCGCGCCAGGCGCAGCTCATTGATCGCGGCGGGCAGGTCGCGGGGAGTGGTGGGGGCCTCAAGGGCGGCAAAAACCAACCTTGACCTCAACTGGGGCAGGATGAAACCAGCCTAGGCAAGGGAGCAGTCGTCACGGCCCACATGCGCCTTGCCATTGCCGGGGATCTGCACGGGCAATGGGACCGGCGTGACGTGGGCCTCCTGGCCCGTCTGGCTCCCGATGCTCTGCTGGTGGTGGGCGATCTCAGCGACGGACACCAGCGCATCGCCGCCAGCCTCGCCGATCTGCCCCTGCCGGTGGCTTGCATCCTCGGCAACCACGACACCGGCAAGGACCACAGCGGCCGCAAACTGCAGCGCCAGATCGACCGGCTCGGGGAGCGACACTGCGGCTGGGCCCACCGCCGGCTTGATCCTCCCGGGCTTTCAGTGGTGGGCGGCCGGCCAGGCAGTGCCGGTGGCGGCCACCACCTCTCCAAGGCGGTGCAGGCCCTCTGGGGTCCCGTCGGGCTGGCTGAGTCGGCCGGGCGGATCGCCGAGGCGGCCCTCTCCGCCGACCCGCGCCTGCCCCTGGTGCTTCTGGCCCACTGCGGTCCCAGCGGCCTCGGCAGCGAGGCCAGCGATCCCTGCGGGCGCGACTGGAAATCGCCCGCCTGCGACTGGGGTGACCAGGACCTGGCCCAGGCGATCGAGCAGATCCGCGCCCAGCGGCCCTTGCCCCTGGTGGTCTTCGGGCACATGCATCACGCCCTCAAGCGCGGGCGGGGGGAGCGGCGCAGCTTTCTGATCGATCGCCGCGGCACCGCGTACCTCAATGCCGCCTTCGTGCCGCGCCATGCCGTCGATGGTGATGGGCGACAGCTGTGCCATCTGTCGTGGGTGGAGCTGGAGGAGGGTCAGCTGATCCATGCCAGTCACCGCTGGTACGACCCTGAATCAGGGCGGTTGCTCTATGAACAGCTCCTGCACCGGCAGCCGGTGGGCGACCATCAGCTGCTGGGCGATCAACCCGAGGCGCTGCCGTGCTGATCTACGCCGCCATCAGCGGCCATGGCTACGGCCACGGCTCCCGCAGCGGCGCCATCCTGCTGGCTCTGGCCCAGCGCCAGCCCGGCTGGCGGCTCGTGCTCTCCACCTCCCTGCCCGCCGCGTTCCTGCGCACGGTGTTTGGAACGGTGCCCTTCGAACTGCGCCCCTGCCTCTGGGATGTGGGGGTGGTGCAGGCCGATGCCCTCGGCGCCGACCCCGCCGCCACCCTTGCCGCCCTCGACGATCTGGAGCGGCACCTCTCCGATCAGATCGCCGCGGAGGCCCGCTGGCTCCAGGCCCAGGCCGGCCCGGTGCTGTTGCTGGGCGATGTGCCGCCGGCGTTGGCGCGGCTGGCCCAGGCCGGTGACTGGCCCCTGATCTGGGTGGGCAATTTCGGCTGGGATGCCATCTATGAACCGATGGGCGGCCCCTTCCTGGTCTGGGCTGAGCGCTGCCGTGAGCTCTACCGCATGGGCCAGGGACTGATCCACTGCCCCTTCTCGATGCCGATGGACTGGGGACTGCCGGAGATCAGGGTGGGACTCACCGTGGCGCCGCCCCGGGAGCGTGCGGAGGTTCTGCGCCATCAGCTGGAGCTGCCGGTGCGCAGCCACTGCGTGCTGGTCAGCTTCGGCGGGCTCGGCTTCGAGCTGGGGGAGGAACCCTTCCGTCGCTGGCCCGAGCTTGTTTTCGTGAGCACCGACCCCACGGCGGCGGGGGCGGCCAATGTGCGGCTGCTGCCCCAGGGGATGCGCCTGATGGAGGTCATGCCGCTGGTGGAGCGGCTGATCACCAAGCCCGGCTACAGCAGCTTCTGTGAGGCCCTGGCCCACGACGTGGGCATCCACCTGGTGCACCGGGAGGGCTTTGCCGAGGCGCCGGTGCTGGAGGAGGCCCTGCGCCGGCATGGCCGCCACCGGTTGCTCAGCCAGGAGCAGCTGCGCTGCGGCGAGTGGCAGCTGGATCAGCCCCTGCAGGCGGCCGCGGTGGGCCCGCTGGAGCTGGACGGGGCGGAGAAAGCCGCCGGCTGGCTGGAGCAAATGGCGCTCGCCTACAGCTGAGATCGCCGGGGAGCATTGCAGGGCAAGCGATCTGGTGTCCGTCGATACCACGACTGGGACCGCAATCAGCAGATCTGATGATCTGAATGGTGAATGATTTTGCTGCAATAAACCCTGTGCTGAACAGTGATGTGAACCCTTTGACCAATTCTGATAGCCGGTGGACAGTCGTGCGACTGTCACTAATGCGATCCCTGTCCAAGTACTTGTTCGACACATTGGCGTCCAACCCAAGCCCGCCGAGATGTATTCTTCGATCGCTTCTACGGTTTCCACTGAGTTCATCACTGATTTCTGAATCTGATTGCCTTCATCAGAGTTTCTGATCAGTTTTTTCCAGACATTCCTTCTCCAGCAGTTCCTCTCCTGTTCAGCAGTCACGAACGGATCAGAACTTCTCTCAATTCTCCTCCCAACCACAGCAGCGCTTCACCAGGACGATTCCTTATGGGATCAACCATCACTGAGCGCGGCTGCCATTGTCCTTTCTCCCTTTAATCCTTTGCTCGTCACCGCTTCCCGTTTCAGCCGCCTTTGCCTCCCAGCTCTGATTGTTGCCATGGGCGCCCCAGCCCAAGCCACGGCCTGGGAGGAGATCCGTCTGCCGGGAGCGGCACCGTCCAGCCAGCCCCACTCGCTGGCGATCTCCACCCCCCAGGATGTGCCTGGTGCGCGCGCCATCTTCGAGATCACCCCTGAGCGGCGGGCTCTGCTCAACACCATCCGCTACGCCGAGGGCACCTGGGCCAACGGCGAGGACGTGGGTTACCGGATCATGTTCGGCGGCAGCCTGATGGCCTCCCTGGATCGCCATCCTGATCGGGTCAACCGCACCGTGGGCTACGCCAGCGCCGCTGCAGGTGCTTATCAGTTCATGCCCTTCACCTGGTCGATGGCCACCCGTGCCCTGGGACTCACCGGCTTCGGTCCCCAGGTCCAGGATCAGGCCGCCATCTTCCTGATCCAACGGCGTGGAGCCCTGGCCATAGCCGACCGCGGCGTCCTCACCCCTGAACTGGCCGCCAAGCTGGCGCCGGAATGGGCGTCATTCCCCACCCTGGCCGGCCGCAGCTTCTACGGCCAGCCCGTCAAGCGCTACAGCCAGCTCAGGGCCTTCTATGAGGCCAACCTGGCCAGCCTGCGGGCCATCGACAACGTCCGCACGGATATTGCCCAGGCCGCCCCGCCGGTGCAGCAGCCAGCCTGCACCGACGACAGCCTCACCTGTGCCCTGCAGGACACCAGCGCCGGTCGCTGATTCCCCTGCGCGCCCTGCTTCATTCGCCGCTGCCTGCCCCCTCCTTTCCGCCCGGTACACCCATGGTCTTCTGGGCGATCAGGTAGGCCGCAGCCGCGCCGCCCAGGAATCCAAGAGCGTTGCGCAGCACGGGCAGCAGGTCGGAGGTGCGGGTCACCACCGGCCCCAGCCCGAAGACCACGAACAACATCACCCACAGCGGTGAAAGCAGCAGCACCCAGCTCCAGGCCACCACGTCACCCTGTTTGCGGGGATAGCCGGCGAAGCCCACGATCAGGCCCCCCAGCAGCGAGGTGCAGAACGTGAGCAGCCACTGCTCCTGGGGCAGACCCGGCACCACCTGGCAGCCGCCCCGCTCAAGGCAGGTTTCCACAGCCGTGAGCGCATCCACGATCGCGCCGTCCTCGCCGTGGTCGCGCACGTAGTACTGATTGCCATAGCGCGTCTGCAGCTCCACCCAGAAGGTGCGCGGCATCAGGGCGAAAAGCGCATCGCCCACGTTGAAGTTGAGCAGGTTGCCGCCACGAGGATCGGCCACCAGCAGCAGGCTGCGCTCGTCCAGCCCCCAGAACTGCTTCACCGCCAGGCCGGGCGTGCGCTCGTACTGGGTGAGCACCCGCAGCTTCCAGCCGCTGCTGGCCTCGAAGGCCTCGAGATGTTCTTCCAGGCTGGCCCGCTGACCATCGGTGAGCGCCCGGGCCAGATCGATCACGGGGGTGGGGTGATCCGGCAGGAGGGAGGGATTGTCGGCGGCCCAGGCCATTCCGCCCTCTGGACCCCCCAGAGGCGCCAGGAGAAGCACCAGGGCGGCCAGACAACCAAGGATGGGGCGGAGGAGAGATCTGGCGCCAGGGGCCATTTGGCTGCTTCAGTGGCCCTTCATTCTCTCTGAGTCGCCTCACCCCCCGTGCCCCTGCCTGCCTGGCTGGAAGAGCGCCTGCTCCGGGCCGGTGGCCGCGTGCCGTTCCGTATCTACATGGAGTGGGTGCTCAACGACCCCGAGCACGGCGCCTACGGCGCCGGCCGCCTCGGCATCGGCCCAGGAGGAGATTTCGCCACAGCCCCGTCGCTCGGCCCGGAGTTCGCTGCTTTGCTGGCCCCTCAGATCGCCCGGTGGCTGCTGGATCTCCCCCAGGAGCGCCTGAGCCTGGTGGAGACCGGCCCCGGCGAAGGCAGCCTGGCGGCTCAGCTGGCTGAGGTGCTGGTGGCCGGCTGGCCTCAGCTGGCCGCTCGGCTGGAGCTGGTGCTGGTGGAGCCCAACGCCGGGATGGCGGCCCGCCAGCGCCAGCGCCTCGAGGGTTGCCCGCTGCCCGTGCGCTGGAGCAGCTTCGAGGAGATGGCCGCCGCTCCGCTCATCGGTGTGGTGCTGGCCCACGAGGTGCTCGATGCCCTTGCGGTGGAGCGGATCGAGCGCAGCGACGGCCACTGGCGCCGTCAGCAGGTGACGCTCCACGAGGGAACGTTGCGGCTGGAGCCCGGCGACCCCCTGGAGCCGGAAGATGAGGCCCGACTGGAGCCCCTCGGACTGCTGCCCCTCGATCCGAGGCGCCCCGAGGGCTGGTGCAGCGAGCTCCATCCCGGGCTGGCCCCATGGATGGCGGCCTGCGCCGCCGCCCTGGCCCGGGGCCGCCTGCTGGTCATCGACTACGCCCTCGAGGCCTGGCGCTACTACGCCCCCCAGCGCAGCAACGGCACCCTCATGGCCTACCGCGCCCAGCGGGCCAGCTCCGATCCTCTGCTGGAGCCCGGCCACTGGGACCTCACCGCCCACCTCTGCATCGAGAGCGTGCTGGAGGCCGCCGAGGCGGCCGGCTGGAGTGTCCTGGGCCAGCGCCGCCAGGGGGAAGCCCTGCTGGCCCTCGGTCTGGCCCAGCGCCTGCATGGCCTGCAGCAGCCGTCGCCGTCGACCGCCAAGGCCTCCGGCACACCCGGCGGCGAAGGGTTGGCGGCCCTGCTGGCCCGGCGCGAGGCCCTGCTGCGCCTGGTGGATCCCGCCGCCCTCGGCGACTTCCGCTGGCTGGCCTTCAGCCGCGGGGAGCCCTCGCCAGCGTCGGACTCCGGCGCCGAGCTTTTCCTGCAGGAGCCCGGCGAGGGCGCGTAGCTTGCCCCGATGGATCCCACCATCCTCGATGTCGACCTGCTGGCCTTCGAGCGGGGGGATGACCACCGCCGGCGGGCGGTGGTCGATGGGGTGAGGCGCAGCCTGGCCACCGGCTTCGTGTACACCAGCAGCGATCTGTCCAGCGATCTGCTCGACACGGCCTACGGGATGCTGGCCCGTTTCTTCGCCCTCGATGGCGCCATCAAGGGCCGCTTCACGGCTGCCGGGGCCTCCGGCCAGACGGGCTACACGGGCCTGCTGGTGGAAACCGCCGCCGGCAGCGAGCGGGCCGACTGGAAGGAGATGCTCAACTGGTCGGCGCCGATCCCGGCCGCGCACCCCCTGCGCCGCCGCTATCCGCTGCTTTACCCCGAGCCGGTGCTGCCCGAAGCGGTGGTGCCCGGCATCACCGAGGTGCTGCTGCGCTTCCACGGGGCGCTCGCCGATCTGCAGCGGCGTGTCCTGCGGGTGATCGCGCTGGGCCTGGGCGCGGCCGAGTCCTTCTTCGAGGACATGGTCAGCGAGGCCCCCACCCTCAGCCGCGCCATCCGCTATCCGCCGATGGCGGCGGCCCCCGGCCCCGGTCACCTCTGGGCCGCCGCCCACGGTGACATCAACCTGATCACCGCCCTGCCCCGTGCGACCGCTGCCGGCCTGGAGGTGGAGGTGGCCGGCGACTGGGTGCCGGCGCTGCCGCCCGAGGGGCGGGTAATCATCAACAGCGGCCTGATGCTGGAGCGGCTCAGCAACGGCCTGATCCCCGCCGGCCTGCACCGGGTGGTGGCACCTCCCGAGTCCGCTCGTGAGCGGCTGAGTGTGGTGCAGTTCTGCCACGCCAGGCCCTCGACCCTGCTGGCTCCGCTGGCCAGTTGCTGCACAGCGGAGAATCCCCAGCGCCAGGCCGGGGTGCTGGCGGCCGACGCCCTCGAAGAGGTGCTCTACCGGATCAACCTCCTGTAGGAGCGGGGCGCCGGATCTGGGTGGCCCCGCGGCTGTCGGTCAGGCGCGACGGCAGCCGCTCAGGATTCAGCAGCTGCATGCTGCGCATGTTGACCGTGCTGTCCCGCCGCCGGCCGCTGCTCCAGTCGTAATCGAGCACGGTCAGGGTCTGGAATGGCGCCGCGCTCTGCCCCAGCAGCTTCCGGGGACCGCTGCCGAGGGCACCGAGCTGGATCAGGTCGAGCTGGCCGATCCGGCCTGGGTAGTAGGCGTGCTGATGGCCGCTGATGTAGGCCTCCACCTGGTTGCGCTCGAGCAGCTGGCGCAGCTCCGGGCTCCGGGCCAGCACATTGCCGGCCGTGTCGCGCCCCTGGGAGACCCCCAGCAGCGGCAGGTGTCCCACCACCAGGCGCCTCCTGGCCCCGCGGGCCCCCGCGCTCGCCAGGCTCCGCTCCGCCCAGCGCAGCTGTTCGGCAGGGATCTGAGCGGAGGAGGCGTCCAGCACCAGCAGGAACAGCCCGTTCTGGAGTACTGAATAGAAGAAGGGAAAGCCTGATGCGTCAGCAAAGCTGAGGCCGAGGTCCCCCTGCTGGCGGCGCCAGTAGCGGCTGGCCTCCTGTCGCTCCCGCTCGAAGGCATGGCGGCCGTCCACCAGGCTGCTGGAGGCATCGTGGTTGCCCATCGCCGGCGCGAAGGGCAGGCCTGCCCGGCGCAGGGGCCTGAGCACCTGGCGATCGAAGCCGGCCCACATGGCCTGCAGCTGGGCGGTGCTGAGGCTCGCCTTCTGGCCGGCCACCATGTCGCCGGCACACACCACCAGATCCGGGCGCAGGGAGGGGATCAGGGCGATCCCCTGGCCCACCTCGGGGATGTAGGTGGTGGAGCCGTAGCTGGCATTCAGATCACTGATCAGCACCAGACGCCGGTCGCCGCGGGGCGGCAACTTCAGGCCGGCCGTGCCCGCCGAAGCCGCTGGAGCCCCCTGGGCCAGCGTCCAGCCGCCAGCGGCCGCCACCCCCAGGGCCAGGCCCCCCAGGCCGAGAACCTGGCGTCGGGTGAGGGATGGGGCCATGGTCGGGTCACTGCCTCTGCGGCTCCATGCTGCCGCCACTGGTCTGCCAAGGCCGGCGGATTCCGCTCCGAACCCCATAAGCTGCCTCGGGCCAGAGCCCTCGCTGACGTGAACAACCCCCTGTGAGCAGGATCCGATGAGCCAGGATCCGATGAGCCAGGACCCGATGAGCCACAAGCCATGAGCAGCAACGATTTCCGCTACGAGCCGGTGGAGAGATTCGGCGAAGGACTCACCACCAGCCGCCCCTGGAACACCACCGCCCTGGCCGGGGTGGAACTCCTCAATGGCCGGGTGGCGATGCTGGGTTTCAGCGCCGCCATCGTGGGCGAATGGCTCACCGGTAAGGGCATCGTCGGCCAGCTGGGTGCCGTGCTGGCCTGGTACCTCGGCTGACTACCGGCCGTAGAGAGCGGTGAAGGAGGCCTTCCCCAGACTCTGGCTGTTGACCATGAAGCCCACCAGGGCCGCCGAAGGATCGGGCGGCAGCTCGAGGGTCTTCACCTTCAGGGCGTGCAGGGTGAAGGTGTAGCGGTGGGGGACGTTGCCCACCGGTGGGCATGGTCCGCCCCAGCCGGGGCTGCCGTAGTCGGTGCGGATCTGGCGGGCACCGGGCGGAAGGCCCATGCCGTCGGCGCGGCCCGCGCCCGCCGGCAGGCTGGAGCTGCTGGCGGGGATGTCCACCACCAGCCAGTGCCACCAACCACTGCCTCCGGTGGGGGCATCGCTGTCGTGCACCAGCAGGGCGAAGCTCCGGGTCTGGGGCGGGGCCTGACTCCAGCTCAGGGCGGGGGAAATGATGCCGCTGCCGCTGAGCGGCACACGCTTCAGTACTTCGAGATGTTCGGCAGCCGGGCGATCTACAAGGATGGATGGTGGCCTGCACCCGGCTCGACAAGGCCCCCTGGGACTTTTCTCCGGAGACCCTCAAGCGCTTCGCCCCTGGGGTCTATGACCCGGACAAGCAGGATGTGTGGGAGTTGTATTACCTGCCCGACGATTTCAGCCAGGCCCGAAATCTGGTGGCTTACCACCCTTCCAAACTCGCCGAACTCCAGGCTCTCTGGTGGAAGGAAGCCGAGCGCAACCGGGTGTTGCCATTGTTGGGCGGCATGGCGATCTTCTTCGGCAACCTGCCGCCGATGTCCACCACCAGCCGCTTCGCCTTCGCCGGCGATGTCCAGAACATTCAACGGGGCATGGTGCCGCGGGTCTACGGCCGCTCCTACGCGATCGAGGCCGAACTGCTGGTGCCCGACACCGGCGCCGAAGGCGTGATCGTGACCAATGCCGACTTCATCGGCGGCTTCGGTCTGTGGGTGGTTGGGGATGGCCTGCTCCACCACACCTATTCCTTCCTGGGCGTGGAAACCTATCGGCAGACCTCCCGCGAACCCATCCCCCATGGGGACGTGAAGCTCACGATGTTGTTCGAGGCCGATGAGGCCAAGCCTGGTACGGTGCCGATCGGCTTCACGTCCTACGGCGGTATGGACATCGGCCGGGATAACGGCCTGGTGGTGGACCGCCACTACGAGGCCCAGGCTCCCTATGCCTTCACCGGCACCGTCAAACGGGTGGTGTTCGACCTCAAGCCCCACACCCATGCCGAGGAGCAGGCGCTCCATGAGCAGGGGGCCATGGCTCAGCTCGGCCGCGGGCTGAGGATCACCCCCTCCATCGGCCAGGCCGGCGAGGCTCGACGGTCCGCTGAGACGCCGCTCAAGCTGAGGCGGTTCTGCCCCATCAACGGGGGGGTCCGTTGTAGATCAACTCCTGCACCAGGCGGCCGTCCGGAGAGATCTTGATCTCCGTTTCCAGGGTGGGAGGCAGGTCCCGCTCCTGCCAGGCGGGGGGGCCGCCCAGGAAGCGGAAGATGAAACCATCGCTGTCGTTGCTGACCAGGCAGGGGTTGTCTGGGACTGCCGTAGCGAACATGCAGTTGGCGGGGCGGTAGGCCTGGAGCCCTCCGTTGATCTTCACGGCACGGGTGCGGGCCATGTTGATGGCGCGCACCGCTTCGACCGGCACGCGGTCCTGGGCCTGGATCGGAAAGGTCGCGCACAGCAGTACCGCAACACCACCGATAACGAGGCGTTGGGCAAGGTTGTTGGCTTGGAGTTGCATGGACATCCCTAGCAGATGCCCTCGCTCTAGGAACAGACCTCAGGACCGGCAAGGTCGAAGGGCAGGTTGTTCACTTCGAGCTCACTCCTTCTTGGCCGGTCTGTTGATGTCCTGTTGTTTGCAAAGATCGGCATCCTGAATGGAGCCGCAGTTTGATCACCATCGAGAAGCGTCCCCTCTCGATCAGGAGGGTCTGCTGAGCACATGGTTCGCCAGCGCGGCTGGCTCTGGACGATGCACAGACGCATGACCTCAGTGAACAGACCCTTCCCCCAGCTCCCTTCCAGATCCGCCAGGGGTTGAGCGGCTACAGCCAGCTCGGCGCTCGATCCTCGTGTGCGCCAGGCAGGTGCAACAGATCGATGGTCATCGGCACAGGCGAGGCCGGACCGTCAAGCAGAACCATCAGCTGAGAAATGGATCCAGGAAGCTGAGCGGCTCTGCCATGGTCGCCGAGAAGCCGAGGATGCCCCTGTCCCGGTAGCTGTAGAGCAGCGTGTCGTCGGCTTCCAGCAGGAAGGTGCCACCCCGCTGGGTGAGGTGGTCGTCGCGTGGCACGTAGGTGCGCCAGTGGCCCAGCACTTCGCTCATGTTGCGCAGTCGCACCGTGGCCAGCTCGAAGGGCCGCTGGAACCCGGTCCCGCCCACCCTGGCGAAGAACGACCCCTTGATCGGCGGCAGGGGTCCAGCCTGGATGGTCTCCTCGTCGGCGATCCGCTGGGGAGCGCTGCGATCGCCCGTGTACCCGCGCAGCACCTCGGCCAGGGTGCCGGGGGACCCGATGCCGGCGCACATCAGCAGTAGGTTCGGCCATGGCCCGCCGATGTGCCGGAGGCCCTCATAGAGCCCCAGGGCCCGATGCAGGTGCGGCTCAGGATCCACCAGGAGTCGCTCGAGTGGAAATCCGGAGAAGGCGCAGAAGCGTTGGCGGCCCGCCTCGTCGCCGATGCCGATCGCCAGCACAGCGATGCCGGCAGACTCAAGCTGCGGCAGGACCGGGACCAGGGCCTGGGCGTATTCGAGGCTGTCGAAATCTCCCAGCTGGCTCAGCAGCAGCACGAGACGGCGCTGGCCACGCCCCATGCCGGCCACCCCCGCCAGCCGCTCCAGGAGGGCAGCGGGTGCAGGCGGTCGTGCCTCGCTGCCGGCTGAATCGGCGGTCGTGGGATCCGAGCTGGGCACAGGCAACGCGACGGTCAAGGCAGGACCATCGTGGCGCCCTCCAGGAACGCCTCCGCAGCGAGGAACAATCCATCGCGGCGAATGGGGTCCATGCGATCGAGCAGGCGCACCATCATCGAGAGGCGGGGATTGGCCTGGAAGAACTCCCGGTGGCGGTCGATGAAGCGCCAGTAGAGACCGTCCCAGATGTCACACCACGGGCCACGCTTGAAATCTCCCATCTTGAGGATGTAGTTGGAGCCGCAGATGTAGGGCTTGGTGGCAAAGATGCCGCCGTCGCTCATCTGGCCCATCCCATAGACGTTCGGGCCCATCACCCACTCATAGGAATCCAGATAGCACTCCATGAACCACCTGTGCACCTCCGCCGGCTGGATCTCGCAGAGGAGCATCAGGTTGCTGATCACCATCAGCCGCTCGATGTGGTGGTTGTAGCCCGTGCGGTTCAGCCGCTCGATCGCCGTATCCAGCGGAGGCAGGCCGCTGCTGCCGTTATGCCAGCAGGGCGCGAGCCGGCGCCGATGGTTCCAGAAGTTGCGGCTGGCCTGGGTGTCGCCATGCACGCGATCGATGCCGCGAACGAACTCGCGCCAGCCGATCACCTGGCGCAGAAACCCCTCCAGCGAGGCGATCGGCACAGGCTGTCCGTCGATCCGCCGCTGCTGCACGTGGGCCAGGGTGGACTCGATCACCGCAGCCGGATTGAGCAGGCCGATGTTGAGCAGGGGGGAGAGCAGTGAGTGGTTCAGGCTGCCCTGGCGCTGGCTGAGGGCGTCCTCGTAGGGGCCGAATCCGTCGAGACGGTCCTTCAGGAACCGCTGCAGCCAGGCGTCGGCACCGTCGTGATCGAAGGGAATCCACAGCTCCCCCAGCACTCCGGGGTGGGCGGCGAAGTGGGTGGCGATCAGCTGGCGCACCGCCGGTTCATGGGGGCTGACCGCTACAGCCGGCAGCGGCGGCTCCTGGTAGCCCTTCGGCAGCCGGCGACGGTTCTCGGTGTCGAAGCTCCAGCGGCCGCCGCTGGGAGTCCCGTCGGCGTCGAGCAGCAGCCCCAGGCGCCGGCGCTGCCGCTCATAGAAGGTCTTCATGAAGGGGCGCCGCCGTCCTTCGAACCAGGCCCGACTCTCCGCGACGGATTCGAGAAAGGCTGGAGAGGGCAGCACGGTCAGCCGTACTCCCTGCTCCCGGCAGAACTGCTGCAGCCTCTGCTCGAAGCCGCGGTCGGCGATCTCCGCCACCTGCAGTTCCCGGCCTTCGCCCAGCTCCGCCGCCAGCCGCTCCCAGAACGAAACACCCGTCGAGGCCGGCAGTTCGAAATAGCGCACCGCCAGCCCCCGCTCGTTCAGGGCGTCGCGGAAGCTGCGCATCGCCACGAAGGTGTGCAGCAGGCGCAGCTGGTGGTACCGGTAGGTGGAGGCCACCGCGAGGTCTTCGATCATCAGCACCCGGCTCCCGGCGGGGAGCTGCAGCGGCGAGGGGGTGAACCACCCGCGGTGCAGCTGATCGCCGAGGACCAGGGTCAGGACCATTGCTGTGTCGTCAAGGGGAGGAGGACAAGGCTGCTGAAGAAGCGGCACAGGGTTGATGGGGAGATCCACCCAAACGGTGGCCGCAGCCCGGAGGTTGCCATGGTCTTGAATGAGGACGTGGCATCAGCTGTTGTCCCGATCGCGAGTCCTCCCCTGGTTCTGGTTCACGGGCTTCTCGACAGTCCGGCGGTGTTCAACAGGCTCCGGCAGACGCTGGAGGATCGACGACCACATCTGCTGATTCCTGCCCTGCCGCTGCGCTTCGGCCTCACCCCGATCGAACAGGCGGCCGAACTGCTCGGAGGCCACATCCAGGCGACCCTGGGCACGGATGAGCCGATCGATCTGCTCGGCTTCTCGATTGGAGGGGTCATTGCCCGCACCTGGATCCAGCTGATGGGGGGCCACCAGCGCACACGGCGCTTCATCAGCGTCGGCAGTCCCCAGCAGGGAACGCTGACGGCCCAGCCATGGCCAGGGCGAATCTTCAAGGGCATCGCTGGTCTGAAGTGGGGCAGCGGCCTGCTGGAGCGCCTGAACAGCAACCTCGACACCCTCCACCGGATCGAGTGCCACAGCTTCTACTCCGCCATCGATCTGGCCGTGCTGCCGGGATGGCGCGCCGTGCTGCCCGTGGGCGCCCGCACCCAGCTGCCGGTGGCGACGCACCCTCAGCTGCTCAGGGATCAGGCGGCCATCAGGCCCCTCGCCAGGGAATTGCTCAGGCCCTGAGCCCGCCGGGTGAGGCCATCTGCCCATAGCTTGGGCAGGCAGGTGGGGCGCTCGATGGGCTGGGTTGGCGTTTCCATGGTTGTGCGCTGGCTGCTGGGCTGGGTCCTGGGACTGCGCTTCCCCGTCCTCCCCGCCGGCTCGCCGCTGGAGCCGCCCTCGGTGTCGGTGCTGATCCCCGCCCGCAACGAGGAGTCCACCCTTCCGCACTTGCTCGATGGTCTCGCTCGGCAGACCCTCAGACCCCTGGAAGTGATCGTGATCGATGACCACTCCAGTGATCGCACCACCGCCATCGCCACCGAGCCCCGCTCTGGTCTGCCCGTGAGTGTGTTGGCCTCGCCATCGTTGCCGCAGGACTGGTGCGGCAAGACCTGGGCTTTGCACAACGGTGTGCTGGCCAGCCGCGGCGAGCTGCTGGTGTTCCTCGATGCCGACACCGAACCCGGCCCTGACTTCCTCAGCTGCCTGGTGGCGGCGCACCAGCAGCTCGGCGGTCTGGTGTCGGTGCAGCCCTATCACCGCACCGAGAAGCCCTATGAGCAGCTCTCGCTGCTGTTCAACCTGGTGGGACTGATGGCCGTTCCCCTGGGAGCCGCTTGTGGAGTGGCCTTCGGGCCGGCGATGGCCACCAGCCGCGCCGACTACGACCGCAGCGGCGGTCATGCGGCCGTAGCCGGCAAGGTGGTCGAAGACTGGTTCCTGGCCCATGCCTACGAACAGGCTGATCTGCCGGTGAGCGCTTTCCTCGGTGATGGCCGGATCGCCTACCGCATGTATCCGGGCGGAATCCGGGACATGGTGGTGGGGTTCAACAAGAACTTCGCCACCGCTGCCGGTGAAGTGCGCTGGAGCTGGATGCTGGCGGTGGTGCTCTGGCTTTCCGGCCTGTTCTGGGCCGCCTGGTGCCTGCCGGCCTCCCTGCTTGGCTGGCCGCTGGTGGGGGACCACGCCGTGCTCAGCAACGCGCTGGTCTATGGGGCCTATGTGCTTCAGCTGTCGGTGATCACCCGGCCTGTGGGGCGCTTCGCCTGGATCAACCTGCTGTTCCCTATCCCGGTGCTGTTCTTCCTTGGGGTGTTCCTGATGGCGATCCTCAACCTCAAGCGGGGTCAGGTGCGCTGGAAGGGTCGCACCTTCAGCACCCGTTGATGGCACTGCCGAGCGGGCTGGTTCCGGTGGCCGCCTCGGCAGGCCTGTGGCTCCTCGGGTCGCTCGTGATCGGAGCGATC
The DNA here is from genome assembly GCA_943369245.1 of Synechococcus sp. UW140. Taxonomy (GTDB): domain Bacteria; phylum Cyanobacteriota; class Cyanobacteriia; order PCC-6307; family Cyanobiaceae; genus Regnicoccus_A. The sequence continues at coordinate 22,591 of CALRMN020000013.1, forward strand.
GCCAATCGGCTGCCTGATCGGCTGCTGCGCCCGGGGGATGGCGACCAGAGCGACCTGCGGGTTGAGGACCCGGCGCGGTTCTATGAGCGCTGGCTGGGCATCCGGGTCTGGAAGCGCTGGATCCCCGATGCCGGCAACGCCCTGCCCGGAGGCGTGCGCAAGGCCAGCCTGGCCCGTCTGGACCCGCTGGCGCTGCAGCGGCTGCGCCTGGAGACCCGCCGGGCCGAGCTGGTGCACTGGGCCCTCTGGCCCGTCTGGATGGTCACCGCCCTGTGGCTGCCGCCGGCCGGGGTGTTCGTCAACCTGATCTTCGCGACCCTGTTCAACCTTCCGTGCCTGCTGCTGCAGCGTTACAACCGCCTGCGGCTGGGCAGGACGCTGAGCCGGCTGTCCTGCAGCCGCCACCCCAGAGGGCAGCCCTGAACGGTGTTCAACGGCACACGAGAGCCGCCTCCAGCTCCAGGGCCACCGTCTGGCCATCGTCCTCCACATGCCTGGCCACCACCAGCCGGTGCACACCGCCTTCGGTCACGAAACCATCCTGGGCCGGATCGAACGTGGCACAGGCACGCAGGGGGACCGCCAATGTGATGCGCCGGCTTGCCCCGGCAGCCAGGTGCAGGCGCTGGAACGCCACCAAGGTTCGTGCCGGACGCTCCACCGCTCGGGCGGGTGGCTCCAGATACAGCTGCACCACCTCGGCGGCATCCACCACGCCGGCGTTGGTGATGGTGACGCACGCCTGCAGCTGATCCATCCGGCCATCGGTGCGCTGGAGCACGGCAGAGAGATCTGACGCCGTGAACCGGCTGTAGGACAGGCCGAAGCCGAACGGATAAGTCGCGGAATGGCGGTCCCGCTGCAGGCGGCGGTAGCCATGCCAGAGGTCGTAGACAACCCGCCGCGCCCGGGGTTCGAAGGGCGGCAGGTGGGAGGCCTGCGCCGGCACGGAGAAGGGCAGACGGCCGGACGGCGACACCCGGCCGAGCAGCACATCGGCCAGTGCCGCCCCCCCCTGCTCCCCCGGGTACCAGAGCACCAGCAGGCCCGGAACCAGCTGATGCCAGTCCTCCATGAGCACGGCTCCACCGCCCATCAGCACCACCACGGTGCGTGGATTGGCTGCGGCAACCTGGCGGATCAGGGCCACCTGATCTGCGGGCAGGGTCAGGTCGGTGCGATCACCGGCGGCAAAGTCGCCGCCCTGGCGGGCTGAGGCGAAGCTGGTGATCCAGGCGAACAGGTGGGGCAGGGGGCGCCACAGCGGCATCAGCCGGCGCCGCCCCAACAGGCGCGCGATCCAGCCGGGAGGAGGGATCAGGCGCAGGATCGGGGCGATGTCCCCCGGGTGGATGTGCTCCCCCTCCAGGCGCCAGTCGAGTCCGGCCACCACCACGGCGGCGTCGCAGCGCGCAGCCAGCTCAGCCGCGGCCTGGGGGCTGCTGCCGCTGGCCTGCTCGATCCGCAGATCCGGCGCGGCTGCCCGCAGGCCATCCAGTGGCGTCACCACCGCTCCGGGCTGGGGCCTGGTGTCCGAGGATCCACGATCCCCCAGGTTCGCGACCGACGCCAGGCGGCCGATCACGGCCAGTGAGCTCAGGCCGGTGAAGGGCAGCACCGGCCCTTTGTTGCGCAACAGCACGATCGAGCTGGTGGCCGCTTCGCGGGCCAGGGCCCGGTGGCTCTTGCAGGAGCGAAGCGACCTCGGGTAGGTGCCGGGAGGCACGCCCAGCTGCACCTGCAGCAGCCGCAGCACCGCCTCGTCGATGCATCGCATCGGCACCCGGCCGTCGGCGACGGCCTCGGGCAAGCAACCGGCGAAAACCATGCGGAAAGGCATCTCCAGGTCCTGGCCGGCCAGCAGGGCGGCGACACCATCACGGACGCCGAAGATGAAATCGGTGACCACGAACCCGCGGAATCCCCAGCGCTCCTTGAGGATCTGCCGCAGCAGCTGCGGGTGCTGCCCGCACCAGAGGCCGTTGACCTGGTTGTAGGCACTCATCATCGAGCCGGCCCCGGCCTCCACGCAGTCGCGGAAGTGGGGGAGATAGAGCTCATGCAGCGCCCGCTCGCTGACCTGCACGTCCACGAGGAAGCGGGAGCTGTCGATCGAGTTGAGGGCGAAGTGCTTGACGCAAGCCACGGTATGGCGTTCCAGCCCCCGGGTGAGGGCGGCCCCCATGGCACCCACGTGCACCGGGTCCTCCCCGTAGGTCTCCTGCGCCCTGCCCCAGCCCGGGTGGCGCAGCAGGTTGATGCACACCCCGGCCACCCAGTTGGCCCCGAAGGAACGGGCCTCGCGGCCGATGGCCTCCCCGATGCGTTCCTCGAGATCCGGGTCCCAGCTGGCACCCCGGGCCATCGGTACGGGAAAGGTGGTGGCTCCACCCTCCAGCACCACGCCGCGGGGGCCGTCGACGAACTGAAGCCCCGACAGGCCGAGACGTGGCAGCTGCCCCGCCGGCCAGGGGTGGCGGTGGGAGGCCTGATGGAGAGCGATGTCCGCCATGCCGGACCAGAACGGGGTGTCACCGTCGAGCAGCTCCAGCTTCTCGGCCGTGGTGAGCTCCGCCAGCAGTTCCAGGGCTTGAGCCCGGATCGAGGATCCGCGGTCCTTCATGGCCATCCCCTGTCGAGGCCCCTGCTCAATGGTTCCATCCAAATCAGGCGCCAGCTCACCATCCTCCAGACCATCGATGTTCGTCCAGGTTCAGGCCTTGGTTGATGGGTGGTTGAGGGGTGCTGGCGTCCCTCAATACTGAATACGGATCAGTTGATCGAAGCGGAAGGGCACCTTCTCATCGGGTCTGGTACCCAGTTCTTGGTTCAGCTTCAAGCTCTCGACTCCAAGGTCGTAACCAGTTGCCTGCGGGTCGCAGTCTCGTGAGTGGAGATCCTGGCGCTGCTTCTCAGCCAAGGTTTCCATCGATCGGGCGGGAGCACGGTCGAGCTGCCTCAGGAGTTGCTCGGAAAGCTGAAGGCACGACTGAGACTGAGCAGTGGCAGGCAGTCCTGTTGCTGTTATGACGACGCCGATGTGGAACAGGACGCGTTTCAAGACGCCACATCCAGATGTTCGATTCATTTCAAGAGGCATTCCGTCAGACGCTACGGCTCTTCGGCCTGTCATGAGCCTCTCCTCTCGACAGGCTCCTGGGTCTGCCGACCATCCGCCCCCTCGCAACGGGGAAGGAACCGGACCAGAGCCGGATCGCACCCCACAAGGGCCAGGGCTTGGGGTGAGTTGGGCTGAAGCAGCTGGAAATCATCGAATTCGAAGCCCGGCGCCACGCTGCAGCCCACCAGGACCGTCTCGCTGATCGGTTCCGCCGCCTGCCAGTGCCCGGCTGGAATCACATGGCAGAAGGTGTTGGCTTCAGCTGACAGCGTGATGCAACTGGGACCCAGGCTTGTGCCATCCCAGCTGTAGAGATTCAGACCCCTGCCCCGGTAGAGATTCCAGACTTCATCGGCGGCCACCTGATGAAACAGACTGCGTTCACCTTCCCGCAGCTCGAAATAAATATGGGTGAGTGCGGCGCGATCATTATTCGTGGGGGTGCTCACGCGGTTGGTTGATCGAAACACCTCTCGGAATCGGCCTCCTTCGGGGTGATCAATCAGATCCAGGGGTTGCATGGCATTTTCGGCTGTGCCCCAACCTAGAGCGGTGCTGCCGCTGCGCAGCTCTCGAGGCCGTGGCCCTAGGGTTTGGGCCCTCCGACCCCACGTCTTGATGCAGAGCTCGATGCGACCGGCCGGTGGTGATGGACCAGGAGCTGGCTTCCAGCTGATTGCGGCCGTAGCCGTGGCGCTGCTGATCCTGCTCACCCAGACCATCTTCATCGTCCCGGCCGGCAACGTGGCCGTGGTCACCACTCTGGGGCGGGTGACTGGCGGCCAGCGCAGTCCAGGCCCCAACATCAAGGTGCCACTGATTCAGGCCACTTCCTTTTTCGATGTGCGCACCCAGGTGCGGCCTGAGCAGTTCTCCACACTCACCAAAGATCTTCAGGTGATCGAGGCCACCGCCACGGTGAAGTACGCCATCAAGCCGAAAGAAGCGGGGAGGATCTACGAAACGATCGCCACAGACAACCAGCAGATCTATCCGCGCATCATTCAGCCGTCGCTGCTGAAGGCACTCAAATCTGTGTTCTCCCAGTACGAGCTGGTGACCATCGCCACTGAGTGGAACAGTATTTCGGAGCTGGTGCAAGACAAGGTGGCTCAGGAACTCATCAAATTCGACTATGTGCAGGTGCAGGGACTCGACCTCACTGGACTGCAGATCGCCGAGGAATACCGCGCGGCGATCGAGCAGAAGCAGATCGCCGATCAACGACTCCTGCGCGCTCAGACGGAAGTGAAGATCGCCGAACAGGAAGCCAAGCGCTACCAGATCCTTAACTCCAGCCTCGACGATCAGGTGCTCTTCAAGCTCTTCCTCGACAAATGGGACGGGCAGACCTCCGTCGTTCCGGCCCTGCCGGGCACGGTGGGCGGCGGCACACCGGTGATCGTCAACGGGCGCCGCTGAGGATGGGACGTAAGCCGGGGCTCAGCACAGCCCCGGCTCAGTCGTAGCGACAGGCCGGGGTGAGCCCCGGCACCGTGAATTCCTGGAACCAGAGGAAGTCGCGGCTGCGCCAGCCGAGGTCGAACGGGGCCGTGGAGGCCCATTCCCCCTCCTCCAGCTGAAAGTGCGATCTCAGGTACTCGGGCACCAGGGCTTCCACCTCCTGCTGCCCTTCGCTTTCCTCATCGGCAAAGAGCCGATCGAGGTAGAGAACCGCAAAGATCGCGGCCTCCTCATCCACCACCACCACCTCGAACGGTCCGTCCTCGGCAGGCAGGGGGGTGACTTCGAAGAACTCATCCCGCTCCAGTGGATCCTCCGGGGCCTTCTCCATCAGGGCCGCCAGGGCCTGCTTGAAGCGCTCGAGTGTCACGGGGTCGGCTGCAGCGGTTCCTGCATCCTCGCCCTGCCCCCCAGGGCCCAGAGCCAAAGCGTTACAGCCAGCGCATGCAGCAGCAGCGGCGGCCAGATCGAGCCGGTGGCCCCGTAGACCAGCACGCAGGCTGCCCCCAGCAGAGCGCACTGCATCAGGAAGCGAGCATCGCGAAACACTCCACGCCCAGGCGGGTACCAGCAGCGTGCCGCCACGGGGTGATAGAGCACGAACAGACCCACGCTCAGGGCTCCCCAGGCCACGGCGCCGGCCAGGGAGACCCCCTCGAGCGGATGGGGCAGCAGGGCCACGCGGAACAGAAGTTCCTCCCCCAGGGCCGGCATCAGCAGCAGGCCTGGAATGGCCCGCAGCGCCGGACCGAACGCCTCCAGCCTCCAGGGGCTGAGGAAGCCCGACCGCCAGCCCAGCGGCAAGGCCAGCGCCGCGTAGATCGCCAGGATCGCCAGAGCGCGGCCCAGGGCGGCTGGACCCAGGGGCGCGAACAGGGCATCGCTGACACGCCGCAGCAGGGTGGAGAGAATCGGGATCTGACCCAGCAGCAGAGTCGGTGCCAGGGGCTCGATCGTGGTGTCGCCTCCAGCCAGCTGGTTACTGCGCAGGAACCAGAGGCTGGCGCCGTGCTGCAGGAACACCCGCGCCATGTCGTCATGGGCGCGGCGGGGCAGCATCGAGCGCCAGCTCATCAGGGCGTCGAGCCCCGATTCGCCGCGGACGAACGTCTCACCCGCCACCACTGCCGCGTTGTGGCGCCAGTCGGGTCGCACCGTGCCGAAGGGGGTGAGCAACTGGTCGAGGGAGGACGAGAGACGCGACAACTGCCGGATGGCCTGGCTGGCGTTGTCCTGGGGGTGGACCTTGAGCCAGCGGCGCTGCCCAGGGTCCTCCACTGCCCGGCGGCGCAGGCGATCGATGGCGATGTAGAGCGCCTGGCTCGAATCCTGTACGCAGGAGGTGGCCGGGGTCACCGTGGAGACTCCGGTGCCATCACCACTGCGGTAGCGGGCCATCAGCACCTCAGCCTGGATCGCCAGCTCCCGCAGCAGCGAGAGGCGTTGCCCGTCCACCGTCAGGTCATCGAAGGACTGCAGCTTGATCAGCACATCGGAGATCGGCCGTGAGCCCATCCAGCCCCGTTGCAGGTCGCCGCTGAAGGCCGTCCAGTCCTGGGTTCCCGAGACAATGCCGTTCGGGTTGTTGGCATAGATCTGGTGATAGCGCAGATCGAAGCGCGGCTCGCCGGTGATGGCATCGTTCACCACCCGCGCTTCCCCGAAGGCGAAGTGGCCGGTCACGGTGAACCCGCTGATCGGTTCACCCCCCGGCCCGCCGATGCCGCCGAAGCTGTGGATCAGCAGGGCCCGATCCCCCGGGCGCCAGCTCTCGCCCGCCGGCCCCGCGGGCTTGCTGGCCGATGCGGCGGAGGGCTCCAGCAGCACCCGCTTGATCCGCCCCCGTTGCCGGGGGGTGTCGGCCCAGTTGCCGCGCAGGATGTAGGGGATTCCCTGGCGGGCCGCTGGCAGCACGGCATCGGGCTGGAGCAGGTGCAGCGCCCTTGGCTTGATGGCCTGGACCGTGAACAGCCCCTCGGCGTCGGGAGCCCCGTAGAGGTACCACCCCTGGGCACCCACGGGATTGGAGCTCAGCCCCCGGGGCGTGGAGATCCAGCGGCCGAAGCGATCACGCGGCTGCTGGGGCACACGCACCACATCCTCGGGGCCGCTGAAGTCTCCCCGGCTCGGGCTCCAGTGGCGCACTCGGAAGCGATCGGGCTCCCTGCCGACGGAGCCAAGGATCTGTCCCAGGCCGACGTAGCGGCCGCTGATCTGCAGCGGTGGCCGACCGATGCTCAGCCGGGTGGAGCCATCCGCTCCCGGCCTCAGCTCCACCTCCTCCAGCTGAACGATCAGATCGTCGTTGGGGCGGGCTCCCGCCAGCGACTGCAGCGGCCCCACCCGCAGGCGCCCGTCCAGGCGCCGGGGGAGGAGGTTGCCCTGCCCCTCGAGCTCCTGCGCCGCTGGAGCGAAGCGCACATCGGTGCTCACCCGCTCCACCAGCTCCCGCAGGACCGGCCGCTCAGCCCACTCCAGGCGCAGCACCTGCCCCTCGAGCTCCCGGGCCATGGGCGGAGCGTGCTCGATCTCGATCCAGACCCAGTCGCCGGGGTCCCGGTTTGTCTCAGCGGCGCTGGGCAGGACCAGCCGCCCGATCCAGTCGGCGTGGGGCTGGTACAGGCGCGGATCGGGGCGCTGGTCGAGAGGGTAGTGGCTGGGCCGGTTGAAGGAAGCGGCCTGGGCCAGGGCGTAACTGCTGCCGGTGGCGGGAGCGCCGCTCAGCGAGGAAGCCAGCAGCTGCGACACGGCCAGGGCCAGGAGCAGCATCAGGGGGAGCAGGGTCCATGAGCCCCACCGCTGCGGTGACCTCCGGGGAGAGGTGGATGTCATGGCCGGGGGCTCAGCGGCAGTGGCGCCACCTCCAGCTGGGCGGCGCCGCAGCGGCAGCAGTAGGGGAGATGCCGGTGGGTGGGTTCGTGGCAGTGGACGCACTCGCGGAACTGGGCATAGCCGCAATGGGGGCAGTGGCGGCCACCGCTGGCGAGCTTGCGGGCGCAGTGCAGACAGCGGCCGCGCTGCACCCTCTCCGCCGCCTGCAGCCTCGGGTTGAACACCAGGGCCTGCAGCAGCTTGATCAGGGCGAAGCCCGCCAGCGGTACCGCCAGCAGGTAGATGTAGCTCACCAGGAAGCGCAGGTTGCCTGCGATGGCCCGCACCGCCGCCAGCAGCAGCTCGAAGATCACACCGACCTGGGCCGCTTCGGCCAGCTTCAGCAGCAGCGGGATCAGGGAGATCACCAGCAGGTGCCAGCTCAGCAGCGCCAGCAGGCCATGGCCCCGCCGCAGGGCGTGGCGATGGATCAGCAGACTCAGCAGCACGAGCGGCATCAGGAAGAGGCCCTGCAGCAGCAGGCGCTGGCTGGGAGCCCAGAACTGGGCCCGCGCGAAGGCCCGCTCCATCGCTTCGTAGGCACTGCTGCGGTTCAGGAACGTCAGGAAGGACTGGCTCTCCCTGGCCTCCAGCAGCTGCTGGTTGAGGGTCAGCACCTCGGCGCGCAGGGCACCGATGCGGGCGTTGTTGGCGTCGATCTGCCGCCGGGCCTGGGAGGCGGGCACGTCCTGGATGGACCTGGAGGCAGGCTGACCGGCGATCTGCTCCAGGAGGCTGGAGTCGTACTGGGAGCGGATCGCGGAGTTCCCCTGCTCCAGCCTGGTGATTGCGGTTTCGGCCGCATCAAGCTCCCTCTGCCGCTGGCGCAGCTCCGGCTGGGCGGCGATGCGGTCCTGATGGCCGGCGAACTCCAGACAGAGGGGTGAAACGCGGCCGAGGTGGTCACGGCTGGCCTCAAGGGCCCTGACGCGAACGCCCGGTTCGGGGGCTGCTGCCTGCGGCTCGCCTGGTCCACGGCGCGGAATGGCCCGGCGCAGGATCGCCAGGTCCCGCTCCCGTCGGTCACTGTCGCCTTCCCGGTACAAGCTCCACTCGGCCTGGCAGGGAAAGGCCTGCTGTGGGTTCAGGGGCCACTCGGCGATGGCGGCCATGCCGCTGAAGATGTTGACCAGCAACACCAGATCGATCAGCACGATCACCAGAAGGCTGGCCTTGTTGAGGGGCTGGCCGTTCAGGGTCCCCGAACGCTGCAGCAGCTCCCTGATCGGCCGCCCCAGTCGGTGCCTTGTGCGGGTCAGGAGGGCGGTGAACGGGAATCCTTGCGACATCGGCACTGCCCTAGGGCCAGAGGGTCAGCGTCGCAGGCACAGCGTCGAGCCGCCAGAGCTGAGCCCGGCGGCGCAGCAGCTCCTGCCCCACGATCGCCTCCACCCGCAGGCTTGCGAAGATCGGGTTGGCCGTCACGATGGCTTCGACCGGTCGCCCTGGATCGCCCCCTGGCAGTGCCAGGCCCGAGAGGAGCTGAAGGCGGGCCGTCTGCTCGCCGCAGAACCCAGCGAGCCTCAGAGCTCTGGCCGCAGCCAGCGGCTGCAGTCTCGACGCCAGGGCGGCCGTGATGAACAGTCCTTCGGCACCGGTGTCGGCCAGGGCGAGGTCCATGCCCACGGGTGTGCCCAGGGGCAGCAGCGGCACCCCCTCACGCCAGACCAGGGGCAGGGTGGTGGCGGTCCCGGCACGGGCACCCCGGCGAAAACGCCCGGCATCGGTGAGGGCCAGCGGGCCCAGGCTCAGGCGCTGGCCGTGGGGGTCGATCCAGAGCGGCTGCTGCCGCAGCTGAGGGGCTCCCAGAACACCGTCGACCCCAGGGGGCAATCCCGCCACCGGCAGCACCAGTGCCTCCAGGCCGCTGAGCCTGAGCCGTTCGCCGCCAGCGGCGAGCACCAGTTCGGGCAGCTTCACCCGCCCGGGCTTCAGATCCGGGCAACCGTCACCGGCCCCGGCGAGCGTGAAGGCCTTCTGATCCACAGGCCGGCTCACGAGGTTCAGCCGGCGCACCAGCTCGGGGCTCACCAGGGTCGTGGAGGCCCCGGTGTCGAGCAGCAGCCGCACCGGGCCGGCTTCACTCCGGAGGCTGAGCACGGGGGTGTCACCGCCGCTGGCCCGCTCCAGGGGGACGTTCACCTGGCCGCTGCTCCGCCCGGAGGCCAGGGGCGGTCCACCCAGCTGAATCAAGGCCGCTGCTGCGGAGGAGGCCATGCAGACGGGGGAGGCCGCCGCGGGCTGCAGGCCAGCGAGCCCCAGCCCCAGAGCCAGCCCCAGCGCCGCTGCCCTCCGTTTCATCTGCCGTCGGCGCGGCGAAGGGTGACCGCCAGAGCCCCATCGGGCCGCCGCAGCTCCAGCCTGTTCGCCTCGATCTGCCAGTGGCTGGCGGATTCAAGGGCGCTCAGAAACTGGATCTCCTGCTCCATCACTCCCCGCGGCCGTACGCAGATCCTGCGGGTCGCCGTCGGCGGCCCCACCTGGATCGTTCCCGCGCCGAGCACCACCGCTGCGGTGTAGCGGTTGCAGCCAGCTGTCCCCGCCAGACGCCCCCTGGCGCTGAGCTCCAGGCTGAGGGTGGTCCCCGTCAGGGTGCTCACCACCGCCTGCCTGCCGTTGTTGAGCCCGGTGACGATCCAGAGCGCCCCGGCAATCTCCTGGGGCTGGGGCCGGAAGCGGGCCACTGGAGTGCCATTGGCAGCCATCAGCTCCAGCTGGCCGTTGCGGAGGCTGTAGCCCCTGGCGGCCGTGAGGGCTGCCCTGAACGACTGGGCCTGACGCATCTGCCTCTCGGGGCAGGCCATCTGGGTGGAGGGGCCCTCTTCGCTCACCCGGAACACGGAGCCCCTCACCAGCACGGAAGCCGAATAGCGGTTGCAGCCGTCGCTGCCGCTGATGCGGCCCTTCTCAAGCCGCAAGGTCGGAACCGGGGGCAGCAACGCGTTCTGCCCCGGGATTGACTCCAGCAACCAGGCACTCCCCTCCAGGGGCGATGGACGCGGCGTGGCGGCCTGCAGCTCAGCCGCTGGCCGGGTCTGGCCCGGCGGCGGGCTGACCGTGACCGTCAGCAGCGCCCCCAGGGCCAGAGCGAGCGAAGCTGCTGCACGGGGTCTGGTCACCTCAAGCTCCACCAACGGCTGTACCCATCCTGGTGCCCAGCAGCACCAGCAGCAGCCCGGGCACGATCAGCTGGGCCACAAAGAAGCCGTTGCAGAAGCTGATCGGGTTCCCGCCGCCGATCAGGTGAGTCGCCCCGAAGGCCTGCAGCCCTTTCAAGGCGGTGGCGTTGAGCCCCTTGAGCACCACGTAAAGCAGCAGCGCTAACCAGGCCATGGTCGAGCACTTCGCCTGGATCGGCTGGCACACGGCTGGAAGGCCTGCCCCGGCTCAACTCAGCACAAGTATGTCCCCCCTATCTCCAGTCCATTCTGGTTGATGTCGTAGGCATTCTCCGGGGACTGATCGTTGATCCCACCGAGGTGGAGATAGCGCCAGGAGTGATGTTGACGCCGCAGGAGAGAGGCCTGGGGCCGGAGAGTCAGGCGAGGGTCAAGCAGAGCTGAGCAACCGCTCATTTGATGCACAGGACTTGCCGCCTGGGTCAGGGTGACCTCCTCCACTGTCGGTGTGGATCCACGAACAGGTTCATGGCAGCTGGCTCATGCCTGGTGCCGGCCGATGATCTCCAGATATCGATCCTCAGCTTCCCGCACCAGTAGCTGCTCGAGGCCGGCCTGACGCAGCTGGTCCTGCACCTCCTGAACCGTGAAGGCAGCGCCGAGGGACTGGCGGTAGTCGTGCTGGAGCACGGGTGGGGCCCCGGCCGCATGGGTGGTCACCAGCCGCTCAAGGGTGGCCTGATCGGCGGGCCTCCGCAGATCCTTGATGTAGATCGCGGCCCCGGGGGATGCCAGCTGGTGCACCGTGCTCCAGAGAACCTGGGGATCGTGGAGATGATGCAGCAGACTGTTGCTGACCACGGCGTCATAGCCCCCCTCCAGCCGGGACGAGGGGAGCACCGCCTGCACGAAGCTCACGGTTCCGCGGGGCGGGGTGCCCTGCTGACGCTGGTGCTCTCTGAGCTGATCCAGGCGGGCGATGGCGATGGCCAGCATCGCGCCGGAGCCATCCACCCCCACCACCTGGCTGGAGGGGTAGCGGCTTGCCAGCCGGAAGGTGATGTTGCCGGGGCCGCAACCCAGATCGAGGATCCGCTCCCCGACCCGGGAGCCGAAACAGAGGGCGATGCGTTCCACCATCGCCTGGTCGGTGGCACTGAAATCGGCCGCGGCGTACACCCGGGCCTGCTCGGCCCCATCCATCAGTTCGGGTTCGCAGACGCGCTCGATCGGACTGCTCATGGGGGGCGCTGGCCATTCTCCCCCGGGCGGCTTCAGGGGCTGGAGCGGCGCTGGGAGGGCTGACGTTCGCCGCTGCTGGAGAACTGCTGCCAGCTGATCTGCTCGATCGTGCCCAGGGTCTCGGACTCGCCAGAGGCGGTGGTCACCGTGATCAGGTCCGGGCGGCCCGCCAGCACCTTCAGCCCTGCCCCCAGGGAAAAATTGCCGGTGCCGGTGAACAGACCCCGGAACAGCTCCTTGTCCTCGCCATTGCGCACTTCCAGCCAACTGGGTTCACGGCTGCTGAGCCGAAGGCTTCCCTGGCTGGGCTTGCCGTCACTGGCGGGCTCGCTGGTCTTGCCGGCCGGGCTGATGGTTTCGCTGGCCCCGGCTGCCACGGGTGGGCGCGTCTGGTTGGTGGCGGCGGGCTGGCTTGGCTTCCACCCGAAGGCCAGGCCCGCCACCAGAGCCACCACGCCGGCAACGCCTGCCAGCAGCCAGGTCATTCCGACCCGTCGAGGCTGTCGCGCTGGTTCAAGCTGGGCGGCGCTGCTGGGGTCCCGGGGGGCCATGGCTGGAGCCGCCAGGCTCACCCTCGCCACGGGAGCCGAGGAGGGCGCGGCCGTGCGTTTCACTCCAGGAAGGTGGATCTCCAGCAGGGGTTCGGTCAGCTGGTCGGCGTCGAGGCCGAGGCTGGTGGCCACCCGTCTGGCCTGGGCGATCAGGTAGATCCGCTCGGGCAGCCGCGTGTGATCCCCTGATTCCAGGGCATCGAGCCGGTCGGCGGAGAGGTAGTTCTGCTCGGCCAGCACCGCCAAGGGGATGCCCTGGGCCTCCCGGGCCTCAGCGAGCGTCCGGCCCAGGCTCACCAGGATGGGTAGACGCTCGCCGGCTGAGGAGTCGGCTGTGTCTGCCGGTTCGCAGGGCTCCGCTGGGTGGGACGCGCGCTCGCTCACGCTGGGGTTGCGGTCGATGGATCACTCCATCATGAAGGGAAGGTCCGATGGCGTCAGACGCCTCTGCTGCATACAGCTCACCCTGCCCGCTCAGGTTGTGCCCGCAGGAGGAGTTCAGCGGGCCTGGGAAACGACCGCACAGGTCAGGGGTTGTTCCGCATCTGCGGGGGTGCGGATCCAGCTCGCTTCCCGGCCCTTCACCCAGAATTCCTGGCCCAGGGAGCTGTAGCGGGCGCCACTGGCGGAGGGGGCCTGGGGCAGGCGCAGCGCCTGGCCCTCCACGATCAGCACCACCTGCCGCGGGTCCTCGGGGAAGAACAGGGCCGTGGCCTGGAGCGTTTCTCCAGGTCCACTGCATCGATACTCCGCCCGGATCGCTGGTTCGGCGATGGCGGCCTGACCGAGCAGCAGCATGCTTCCCAGGCCAGCGCCCAGGGTCGACAGCACCACCGGAGTCCGGGGCAACTTAAGGCCGACCATGGCGTGGATCCTGCCGTGCCCTTGCACTGTGCCATCACGAGACCCAATCTGGTGCCAGCAGACTGCAGGCCCATGCACGGTTCACGATGAGGAGCTCCAGGCCCCAGCTGCGCCTCTCCCGCTCGGGCCAGCGCCCCCGGGCCAACCCCTGGATTGAGGGGATGGCCCGTGTGCTGCTCGCCCTGGTGTTCGTGCATGCCCTGGTGGGCAAGCTCACCAACTTTGGCGCGGTGGCCGACACGATCGCTGCTCAAGGCCTGCCACTGGCCCCTCTGCTGCTGGTACTGGCCATGGCCCTGCTGGCGGTGGGATCGGCCCTGCTGATCTTGGGCTGGCGTCAGCGCCTGGGTGCAATGTTGCTGCTGGTCTTCCTGGTGCCCACCACCCTCATCTTCCACAGCGAGCTGGGCGACACCGCCGAGCGCATCCAGCTTCTGAAGAACCTGGCGATCGTGGCGGGTCTGCTGCTGGTGGCCAATCAACCGGGCGAGCGGCGGCCGAGGCTGCGTCGATAGCGGAGCCGGGTCAGTACAGCCGGCTGAGCACGAACTCGGGCAGGCTGAGCAGGGCCGTGCGCGAGTCTGAGGGGCTGAGCCACTGCAGGGCTTCACCGGCCTCGCGGGCAAACCCTTCGGCCAGGGCCCTGGATCGGGGGATCGCTTCGCAGCCCCGCACCAGGGCCAGGGCCTGGGCGAGATCGTCGGGCTCACATAGTTCCCGCTCAATCAGGCCCGCCAGGGCAGGACGTTCCTCCAGGGCAAAGAGCACCGGAGCCGTGAGATAGCCGGTGGCCAGATCGCTGGCGGCGGGCTTCCCCAGCTGCTGGTCGCTGCCGGTGAAGTCGAGAATGTCATCGACGACCTGGAAGGCCAGGCCGAGCTGGCGCCCGAAGCGGTAGAGGTCTTCGAGGCGGTCGTCAGCGAGGCCGCTGAGCACGCCGGACGCCTTGGCGCTGTTGGCGATCAGGGAGGCCGTCTTGCAGTAGCTCTTGTCGAGATAGGTCTCGAAGCTCTGGCCGGTGTCATAGCGGTAGAGGCCCTGCCGCACCTCGCCATCGGCCAGGTCCATGATCACGCGGGAGAGCAGCTTGACGACGGCGAGGTCGTCGAGGTTGGCCAGGTGCCAGCTGGCCTGGGCAAAGAGAAAATCGCCGGCGAGCACCGCCAGGCGGTTGTTGAAGCGGCTGTGGACCGTGTCCACCCCCCGCCGGGTGGAGGCCTCATCCACCACGTCGTCGTGAACGAGGGAGGCGGTGTGGATCATCTCGGTGATCTCCGCCAGGCGCCTGTGGCGGCTGGAGAGTTCGCCGTCGGGAGAGAGGGCGCGGGAGAGCAGCAGCACGATGCCGGGGCGGATCCGCTTGCCTCCAGCGCTGAACAGGTGCTCGGCTGCCGCCTGGAGAATGGGGTGCCCCGCTCCGATCAGACTGCGCAGATCGCTCAGCAGGGTTTCCAGGTCGTTCTCGACCGGCTGGAGCAGCTCTGCAACGGTGGCCATATCTCCCGCCCGGTGAGCAGATCCTAGAAGGCTCCCACCGACGAACGCAGGCAGACCTGCTCCACCTGGGGTTGCCAGCCCAGCCAGGGGGCTGCGGCCAGGGCAAAGGCCTCGGCATCGCCCGTAACGCAGAATCGGCCCCGCTCCACCGGTACCTCCCGGGGGTGCAGACCGCAGCAGCGGGCCTGCTGGACGGGTGCCTTGCCCAGCCGTTGGCCCAGCTGAGCCACCGCCGCCCGGGCCGGATCCACCAGCACCACCTCAGGCGGAAGCAGCTCACGCAGCAGCTCCTCCAGCAGGGGGTAGTGGGTGCAGCCCAGCACGATCGCCTCCACCCGCTCCGCCAGCAGCGGCTCCAGGTAGGAGATCGCCGCGGCGCGCAGGCGAGGATCGGCGAAATTGCCGTCTTCGATCAGGGGGACGAAGGCCGGACAACCGATCTCGATCACATGGCAGGCGGGATCGGCCTGGCGCAGGGCCCGTCCATAGGCCCCGCTGCCGGCCGTGGCGGGAGTGGCTAGGACCCCCACCCGCTGGCAGTGCAGTTGGCTGGCCACGCAGTCGATCAGCCCGAACACGGGCACGCCTTCACCGGCTTCGGCCTCGGCGATGTCGAAGGCCAGGGCGTTGGTGGTGTTGCAGGCCATCAGCACCGCATCCACCTTCTGCCCCCGCAACCAGCCCACCACTTCCGCGGCGATGCGGCGGATCTCGTTGGGGGAGCGATGGCCGTAGGGGACTCGGGCGGTGTCGCCCAGGTACACGAAGGGGAGGTCGGGATGGTGCTCGAGCATCCGCCGCAACACCGTCAGCCCGCCCAATCCGCTGTCCAGCAGGCCGATTCGCTGCTCCATCAGCCCCCTGCCAGAAAACGGAGAATACCGCTGCTGATCGCCTGGGCCAGCCGCTGACGGTGGGAGGCGGTGGCCAGACGGGGCGAGTCGATGTCGCCGGTGACGAACCCGGTTTCCACCAGGGCGGCAGGCATCACCGTGCGGCGGATCACGAAGAACCGTCCGGTGCGCACTCCCCGATCCGGACTCCCTGGTGACACCGCGAGTACTTCCGACTGGATGGCGGCCGCCAGAGCTCTGGAGAGTGAACTCTGGAAATAGAAGGTTTCGATCCCGTTGACATCCGGCCGGGCCATGCTGAGGGCGTTGGCGTGAATGCTGACGAAGGCATTCGCCCCGCTGCTGTTGGCCATGGACACCCGCGGCGGCAGGTCCACGTCGATTTCCGAGGTGCGGGTGAGCAACACCTGGACCCCCTTGGCCTGGAGCAGCCGCGCCACCTGGAGGCTGATGTCGAGCACCACATCGGTTTCGCGCAGCCCGCCGATGCCCACTGCCCCGGGGTCGGGGCCCCCGTGGCCCGGATCGATCACCACCCGGTAGCGCCCGCGGGGCACATCGGGAAGTCCGGCCGAGGAAAGGGGTGTCCGGCTGTAGCCGGGGGTGAAGCCCGGATTCGACCGCCATGGAACGGAGACGGCGGTCACATCCCCCTCACCCACCGTGCGCAGGCTGCGATTGGGAAGACCCTCGAATTCGAGCTTCCAGCGGTCCCGGGCCGTGCCCACCAACCTCATCCGTCTGGGATCGAGCTGGGTGCCGGGTTGGAACTCGATCACCAGCCTGGTGGTGGTGGGATCCGGCTTGCCGATGCGGACCTCCCGCAGGACGCCGTTGCCGCGGATGCTGCGGGTGCGGCTGGGAGCTCCCGGCAGATCCACCCACACCCTGGGCCCGGTGTTTCCGCGGCCCGCCTCGAAGAAAGCCTGGAGGGAAATCGACGGGGAAGTGCGCAGCTCCAGCACGCCATCACTGCTGATGCGCCAGGCCGCCAGGGCACTGGCCGCCCAGGCCGGCAAAGCGGCCAGCAGCAGGGTTGCCTGAAGCGCTCCACCGAGAAGAACGGTGGTCAGCGGGCCGAGACGGGGTAGGCGTGACTTCCTCAGGATCAGAACAGCGAAGGACGACGGTGGTTGAGGCTGGGCATCTGGGCACGCACCCGCCGGCCATGGTCAGGGTCGACGGGGGCGACCGCAAGCCCGACACCAATACCGGCATCGGCCAGGACCGTGCCCCAGGGATCGATCACCAGAGCGTGGCCGTGGCTCTGGCGGCGTCCGTAGTGCAGGCCCGTCTGGGCCGGGGCCAGGACGTAGACGGTGTTCTCAATCGCCCGGGCCTGCAGCAACACCTGCCAGTGGTCCTTGCCGGTGAAGGCGGTGAAGGCTGCCGGAATCATGATCAGCTCAGCGCCGGCACCGGCGAGGTGGCGGTAGAGCTCGGGGAAGCGCACGTCGTAGCAGATCGAGAGGCCGATCCGGCAGAGGCCGGGTGCATCGACCACAGGCGGCAGCGTGGTGCCGGATTGGACGGTTTCCGATTCCCTGTAGGTGTTGCCGTCGGGCAGATCCACATCGAACAGGTGGATCTTGTCGTAGCGGGCCAGCAGCTGGCCGTCTCGGCCCACCAGTTCGGCCCGGTTGTAGGTGACCCGCTCGCCGGCGGGCACAGGGAAGCCTCCACCGAGGAGTGTCACCTGATAGCGCCGCGCCATCGTGACCAGGAAACGGCTGCAGCGGTCCGCCAGACTGGGGGCCAGCTCCAGGCGGCGGTTGTCGTCGCCCATGAAGGCGAAATTCTCAGGAAGGCCCACCAGCTCGGCGCCGCGCCGGGTGGCGAGCTCGATCTGTTCTTCTGCGGCGGCGAAGTTGGCGTCCGGATCGGATGTGCTGGTGAGTTGCACTGCGGCAGCCAGAAAGCTCGTCACCGGAGGGAAGTGCCAGGTCGGCGGAACTTTAGGGGAGGTCCGTCAGGGGTCAGCTCTGGGCGGCCCCCTCATGGGCTGGCCTCAGCTGGCCTTGAGCACCCCGGGTTCGGCTTGCATCGGCACGATCGTGAGGGTGTCGATCGCGGCACAGCACTGGAAGTCGGCATCGTGGTTGCCGAGTCTCTCCAGGCGTTGGCCGTGGCTGGCGGTGCGCAGGCAGCCCTCGGGGTCGTGCCGCCATTGCTGCCAGAGGGCCAGGGCAGCCACCATCTCGTCGTTCCCCGCTGAGACCTTGATCCCCGCGGCTGGAGCCAGCTCGATCAACGCAGCGCCCACGGCGCCCGCCGCCAGGCTGTCCTCCAGCGAATAGGCCCCCTCCCAGCCGCTGCCCACGATCCAGACGTTCTCAACCCCCCGCTCAATCAGCCGTCTGGCCACCGCGGTGCGGTTCGGCAGGCAGGCGGTGAGGAGCAGGGGCAGATCCCGCACCCGATCGAGGGAGCGGGTTCCATTGGTGGTGCTCATGAAGATGCGCTTGCCCGCCACCAGCTCAGGGGTCACCCCCAGCGGCGAGTTGCCCAGGTCGAAGCCCTCCACCCTGGCCCCGCCGCGCTCACCGGCGGTGAGACGTCGCTCGGGGGGCCAGGCGGCGGCACTGGCCTTGAGGACCTCGAGGTCGGCAAAGGCCTGGATCGCCTCGGCGCCGTTCTCCAGGGCCCAGGCCATGGTGGTGGTGGCCCGCAGCACATCGATCACCACCGCTGCATCGGGGCTGCCGCCTTCGGCACTCCCCGCTTCGGGCACGCATTCGGAGGTGTGGAAGGTCTGGATCAGCACGGCACGGAGTGTGGGGAGGGTGCGCCACAGTAGTCAGCAACGAATCTGAACCGATGCAGGCAGTGTTGCCGCGGAGCACCACCCGAGACCTGCGGGGGTTTCTGGCGCTGCTGGAGCAACGCGGTCAGCTGCGGCGGATCACCGCTCCGGTGGATCCGGATCTGGAGCTGGCCGCCATCGCTGACCGCGTGCTGGCCCGTGGTGGACCCGGACTGCTGTTCGAGAACGTGATCGGCAGCTCGATGCCGGTGGCGATCAACCTGCTGGGCACGGTGGAGCGGGTGGTCTGGAGCATGGGCCTGGAGCGGGCCGAGCAGCTCGAAGACCTGGGCGAGCGGCTGGCCCTTCTGCAGCAACCACGCCCCCCCAAGGGCCTGCGAGAGGCGGCCCGCTTCGGCGGGGTGCTCTGGGATGTGGTCAAGGCCCGCCCCGACCTCGACCTGCTTCCCCCCTGTCACCAGCAGGTGTTCAGGGGGGAGCAGGTGAATCTCGATGCCCTGCCGCTGTTGCGCCCCTGGCCTGGCGATGCCGGCGGTGTGGTCACCCTCGGCCTGGTGATCACCAAGGACCCGGAAACGGGGGTGCCCAACGTGGGCGTTTACCGCCTGCAGCGCCAGTCAGTGAACACGATGACCGTGCACTGGCTGAGTGTGCGCGGCGGGGCTCGCCATCTGCGCAAAGCCGCGGCCCTGGGCAAGCCGCTGGAGGTGGCGGTGGCGATCGGTGTGCACCCTCTGCTGGTGATGGCCGCCGCCACCCCGATTCCCGTGCAGCTGAGCGAGTGGTTGTTCGCCGGCATCTATGCCGGTGAGGGAGTGCGCCTGGCGAAGTGCAAGACGCTCAACCTGGAGGTGCCCAGCCACAGCGAGGTGGTGCTCGAGGGCACGATCGCTCCGGGCGAAGTGCTCCCGGATGGCCCGTTCGGGGATCACATGGGGTTCTACGGCGGCCTGGAGGATTCCCCCCTGGTGCGCTTCCACTGCGTCACACAGCGGCGGGATCCGGTCTTTCTCACCACCTTCAGCGGTCGCCCGCCGAAGGAGGAGGCGATGCTCGCGATCGCCCTCAACCGGATGTACACGCCGATCCTGCGCCAGCAGGTACCGGAGATCGTCGATTTTTTCCTGCCGATGGAGGGCCTCAGCTACAAGCTGGCGGTGATCGCCATCGACAAGGCCTATCCGGGTCAGGCCAAGCGCGCGGCGATGGCCTTCTGGAGCGCTCTGCCCCAGTTCACCTACACCAAGTTCGTGGTGGTGGTCGACAAGACGATCAGCATCCGCGATCCGCGCCAGGTGATCTGGGCGATCAGCGCCCAGGTGGATCCCCAGCGGGATCTGTTCGTGCTCGAGGACACCCCCTTCGACAGCCTGGATTTCGCCAGCGAGCGGCTCGGGCTTGGCGGGCGTCTGGCGATCGATGCCACCACCAAGATCGGTCCCGAGAAGCGCCACGACTGGGGTGAACCGCTGCGGCGTACGGCTGAGCAGGAGGCCCGGGTGGACCGGCGCTGGGCGGAGCTGGGCCTCAGCGACATCGATGCCAGCGATCCCGATCCTGTCCTGTTCGGTTACACCCTCGAGCACGTGCTCGAGCGGCTGGCCGTCCGCGGCGCCTAGACCGATGCTCGTGCCCAGGCCGTGATGCTCAAACGCCGGGGTCTCCAGGCGATCCAGGCGTTGCTGGAACTGGCACTGGAGCCCGAGACCTGGCGCTCAGGCCCCGATCTGGCCGCCTGCCAGGTGATCCCCGAGCCGATGCTGGAGCAGGTGCTGCTGCAGCTGCGACGGGCTGAACTGGTGGAGGCCCGCCGGGGTCGCCATGGCGGCTACAGGCTGCTGCGTGCAGCCGCCGCCATCCCCCTGCTGGAGGTGTTGCGGGCAGTGGAGGCGGATCCGTCCCAGGCTTCGGCCGCTGCGGCGCCCTCGGAGCAGGCGGGAGAGCAGGTGGCCCTGGCCCTGGAGAGGCGACTGCAGCAGGCGCTGGAGCGGGAGCTGGCCCGGCTCACCCTCGAGGAGCTGCTCTACGACCTGCGCAGCACCCAGGAGTGCCTGCGCCAGGAGGGGGGACTGATGCTGGGCTGAAGGCCACGCTCATGGGGCGGTCGGCAGCAGCAGGCTCCAGCGGCTGACCAGCCGCCGCCTGATCAGATCAGCCATCGCCTGGCTCCTCAGCTCCGAGGTAGGAGGTCCTGAGATCCTCGTTGGCCAGGAGTTCGGCGGCGCTGCCGCTGAGACTGACGCTCCCGGCCTGGAGCACCACGCCCCGGTCAGCGATCGCCAGGGCCGCCTGGGCGTTCTGCTCCACCAGCAGGATCGTGAGTCCCTCGCGATGAAGCTGCTGCAGGATCGCCATCACCTCGGCCACCAGCATCGGTGCCAGCCCCAGGCTGGGTTCATCCAGCAGCAGCAGCCGCGGACGCCCCATCAGCGAGCGGGCGATCGCCAGCATCTGCTGCTCTCCGCCCGAGAGGCTGCCGGCCGGTTGCGAGCGGCGCTCACGCAGGCGGGGAAAGCGGTCGTAGCAGCGCTGAAGATCCCTCTCGATCCCGTTTCGATCGCGGCGGAGGTAGGCCCCGAGCTCAAGATTCACAGCCACGGTCTGGCGGGCCAGCACCCGCCGCCCTTCCGGGCAGTGACCGATCCCGAGCCGCACCGTTCCCTCGGTGGCGGTCCTGGCCAGGGAACGGCCCTGCCAGTCGATCCGTCCCGTCTCCGGCTTCACCAGCTGCGAGATCGCCCGCAGGGTGGTGCTCTTGCCGGCACCGTTGGCACCCAGCAGGGCCACCAGTTCCCCTTCGTGGATGTGCAGATCAACCCCGCTGAGGGCGCTGATCGCCCCATAGCGCACCGAGACATCCCTCAGGGTCAGCAGCGGCGGGGCGGTGCTGGCGCTCATGGGCTCACCCCCAGATAGGCCTCGATCACCGCCGGGTCATGGCGCACGCTCTCTGGGGTGCCCAGGGCGATCCGCCGGCCGAAATTCAGCACTGCCAGCCGGTCGCAGAGGCGCATCATCAGTGGGACATGGTGCTCGATCACGAGCACGCTGAGATCGAAGCGGGTACGCAGGCGCCGGATCAGAATCGAGAGCTCCTCTTTCTCGATCGGGTTCATGCCTGCGGCCGGTTCATCCAGCAGCAGCAGGCGCGGGGCGGTGGCCAGGGCGCGGGCCATCTCCAGTCGCCGTTGCGACCCATAGGCCAGGCTGCCGGCCGGTTGGCCGGCAGCGGCGGCGAGATCCACCAGCTCCAGCAGCTCCAGGGCCTGCCGGCGCAGCTGCCCCTGATGCTGACGAAACGGCCGTCCCCCCAGCAGGGCGGCGTGCAATGGCGAACGCGCGCTGTGGTGCAGGCCGATCAGCACATTCTCCAGGCAGCTCAGCCGCTGGAACAGGCGCAGGTTCTGGAAGGTGCGGCCGATCCCCAGCCGGTTGATCCGTTCGGGCGGCAGGCCGTCGATGGCTCCACCACCCCAGCGGATCGACCCGGCCGTGGGCCGTCCCACCCCGGAGATCAGGTTGAACAGGGTGGTCTTGCCGGCTCCGTTGGGGCCGATCAGTCCGAAGATCTCACCCGGCTGTACCTCAAGGGACACCCGATCAAGGGCGAGCAGCCCACCGAAGCGGCAGCTCACGTCCTCCAGGACCAGCAGCGGAGCTGCAGCCGTTCCGTGGGCTGAGGCGGCCGGCATCAGGGTCGTCGCAGAGCGTCCCGGAGCCTGGCGAAGCGCTCCGGGGTGACCAGGCCCTGGGGAAAGAGGATCGGCCCCACCAGGATCACCAGGCCGAAGAGGATGAGTCGCAGATCCCCCACCGGCCGCAGCAGTTCGGGCAGGGCCGTGATCACCAGGCCCCCGAGCACCGGCCCGAGCCAGATCCGCGAGCCCCCGAAGACCACGAACGCCAGGGTGGTGACGCTGGCATCGAAGCTGCCCTGACGGGCGTTCCAGGTGTTGAGGAAGTGGGCGGCCATGACACCGGTGAGAGCGGCGATCACGGCGCTGAGCACGAAGGCGGTGAGTTTCACGTCGGCCGTGGGAATGCCCATGCAGCGGGCCGCCAGCTCGTCATCGCGAATGGCCGCCATCGCCCGTCCCAGCCGCATGGCCTCCAGACGGGCACAGAGCCAGCAGACCAGCGCCAGCAGGACCCCGGTGGCCAGGGCATAGCCTCCTGGGCCTCCGAAGGGCTGGGGAATGCCGAAGATCCCCACGGCGCCGCCGCTCCACTCCAGGTTGAGGTTCAGCACCCTCAGGATTTCCACCAGGGCGATGGTGGCGATGGCCAGATAGATGCCGCGCAGCTGCAGCACGGGTCGCCCGAGCACAATGGCCACAGTGGCCGCCGCCAGGGCCGCCAGCAGCAGCTCCAGGGCCAGGGAGGTCAGGGGGTAGGCAGCCCCATCGCCCGAGAGGGCGGGCCAGCGGGTGGAGAGCAGGGCGGCCACATAGCCGCCGATGACATAGAAGCCCGGTGTGGCGAGTGAGAGCTGACCGCAGCGCAGGGGCAGGTAGACCGAGAGGGCCAGCAGGGCGCCGAAGCCCATCTGCACCAGCAGGGAGAGATCACTCACACCTTGCTCGCCAGAGGCTTGCCGAGCAGTCCCTGGGGCCTGAGCAGCAGCACCAGAAACAGAATCGCAAAGGCCACCCCGTCCTTGTAGCCGGAGAGCTCCGAGGGCACCAGTGCCTCGGCCAGCCCCACGATCAGGCCGCCAAGCACCGCTCCCGGCACGCTGCCGAGACCCCCCAGCACCAGCACGCCCAGCCCCTTGAGCCCGTAGCCGATGCCGAAGTAGGGCCCGGCGATGCTCACGCTCAGCCCCACCAGCCCACCGGCCACCCCCGCCAGGAGCCCGCTCAGAGCGAAGGCCAGGCGGATCATGGCGCCGGAATCGATCCCGAGAAGGCGGGACGTGATCGGATCCTCCGCCACCGCCTGCAGGGCCTTGCCGTTGCGGCTGCCCTCCAGCCAGAGGGTGAGCAGCACCAGCAGCAGGGCGGCCACGAGCAGCAGGAGCAGCTGCACGGTGCGGATCTGGGCGCCGCCCAGGCTCAGTGCGGGCGGCAGGGCCGCCAGGGTGGAAGCAGGTATCGAGTAACTCTCGGCTCCCATCAGCAGCTGGACCAGGTTCACCAGCACCACCCCGGCCCCCAGGCTGGAGATCAGGTAGAGCAACGGCTCGGCGTTGCGTTGGCGCAGGGGGCGGAAGGCCACCGCCTCCACTCCCAGGCCCACCAGGGCAGAGCCGGCTCCGGCCAGGGCCAGGGCCAGCCAGAACGGCAGGGCAATTGGCAGTTGCCAACCCGCCAACAGCCCATTGGCCCCCACCCCACCACCGATCAGCAGGTAGGTGAGGTAACCCCCGATCGTGAAAACCGCCCCATGGGCGAAGTTGATCACCCCCAGCACCGAGAACACGAGGGTGTAGCCGAGGGCGAAAAGGGCATACACCGACCCCGAGGCCAGTCCGTTGATCAGAATCTGCAGGAGATGAACCACGCTGGGCTCAGGGCAGCAGCGCGAAACGGCCGCTTCGTCCGCCGGGTTGCATCCGCACCTGGGCAACGTGGAAGCTTTGCTGCACCACCTCGCCATCGGGGCTGAAGCTGATCTCGCCAAGAGGGGTGTCGTAGCGGCCGGCGAGCAGTTCGACCATCAGCGCCTTGCGCGCCTCCCCCAGGGGAACCCTGGCCAGCGGTTGGCGTTGATTCAGCCGCTGCAACGCTTCGGCCACCACCTGGTAGGCCGTGAAGGCCTGGGCCGTGAGCTGGGGAGGGATCGCTCCACCTTTGGCCTTTTGATACAGGGCCACGAAGTCGCGGTTCACGGGCGTGTCGAGCTCCGGGCTGTAGGCCTGGGCGATCAGGATGCCATCGCAGTAGGCCTGGCAGATCGGATAGATACTTGGAGTGTTCATGCCGTTGCCCACCACGATCGCCCCCCTGTAGCCCAGCTCCCGCAGCTGGCGGATCAGGTTGCCCCCATCCACCGCCTGGGCCGAGATCACGATCAGATCGGGCGTCTCACGCAGAGCGGCCGTGATCTGGTTCTGAAAATCCTGGTCATTCAGCTGGGTGCGCTGCACCGTCACGGGCTTGAGCCCTTTGTCAGAGAGGGCCTTCTGGAAAATGGCGGTCTCTGAGGTGCTGTAGGCATCGTCCTGGGCGTAGAACACCGCCGCCCGCCGGATCGAAGGGGTCAGCTGCAGGGCCTTGGCGATGGACAGGGGAGCAATCTCGGTGCTGGGGGCCGACACCCGGCTGATGAAGCTACCGATCTGGGGAATGCCAGTGGCGGTGTTGGAGGGGGCCACCACCGGCACGCCGCGGCGCTGGGCGATCGGATCGGCCGCGAAGGCCTGCTGGGAGAGGGTCGGACCGATCAGGGCCACCATCCCGGCGTCGATCAGCAGGTTGAAGGCCTGGCTGGCGGTGGCCTCATCGCCACCGCCGTCCTCCAGGCGCAGGTTCAGCTGCAGGGCACCCTGGGGGTTGGTTCTCTGACGTTGCTGGAACCAGGTCTGAGCGAGCTTGAGGCCGATCTGCTGATCCTGGCCGTAGGCATTGGCATTGCTGGTGAGTGAGAGCACCGCCCCGACGGGGACGCCGCCCTTGAGCTGCAGCGGCTGGTCTTCGGCGCGGGGGCCGCAGGCCGACAGAGTGGTACCCAGGGCCAGAGCGGCCCCCAGGGCGGCGGCGATTCGGAAGCGCTGGCCTGCCTGCATCAGGCGACGGCGGCGAAGCAGTCGCGGAAGGCCCTGAGAGTGGCTTCGATGTCGGCGTCGCTGTGGGCCAGGGAGGTGAATCCGGCCTCGAAGGCACTGGGGGCCAGGTAGACCCCGCGCTCGAGCATGGCCCGGTGCAGCCGGCCGAAGCGCTGGGTGTCGGTGGCCTTAGCTTCCTCGAAGTTGCGCACGGGGCCCTCACAGAGGAAGAAGCCGAACATGGCGCTGATGGAGCCGCCACAGATCGGCAGGCCGGCCTCGACAGCCGCCGCCAGGATGCCGTCGCTGAGGCGCTTGGTGATCGCCTCAAGACGTTCGTAGGTGCCGGGCTGTTTCAGCAGCTCCAGGGTCTTGATGCCGGCGGTCATCGCCAGAGGATTGCCGCTGAGGGTGCCGGCCTGGTACATCGGCCCGGCCGGTGCCACCATGGCCATGATGTCGGCCCTGCCGCCGTAGGCGCCCACCGGCAGGCCGCCGCCGATCACCTTGCCAAGGGTGGTGAGATCGGGGGTGATGCCGAAACGGGCCTGGGCGCCGCCATAGCTGATGCGGAAGCCCGTCATCACCTCATCGAAGGTGAGAAGAGCGCCGTGCTCGGTGGTCAGTTCGCGCAGTCCCTCGAGGAATCCCGGCTCGGGTGTGATGAAGCCGGCGTTGCCCACAACGGGCTCCAGGATCACCCCGGCGATTTCGCCGGGGTTGTCGGCGAAGAGCTGCTTCACCGCCTCCAGGTCGTTGTAAGGGGCAGTGAGGGTGTTGGTGGTGGTGGTGCGCGGCACTCCGGGGGAATCGGGCAGTCCGAGCGTGGCCACGCCCGAGCCGGCCTTCACCAGGAACATGTCGGCGTGGCCGTGGTAGCAGCCCTCGAACTTGATCAGCTTGTCGCGGCCTGTGAAGGCCCGCATCAGCCGCAGCACCGACATGCAGGCCTCGGTGCCGGAATTCACGAAGCGGACCATCTCCACGCTGGGGACCGCCTCAATCACCATCTCCGCCAGGATGTTCTCCAGGGCGCAGGGGGCGCCGAAGCTGGTGCCCTTGTCCAGAGCCTCATGCAGGGCGGCGATCACTTCCGGGCGGGCGTGACCACAGATCGCCGGCCCCCAGCTGCCGATGTAATCGATGTAGCGGTTGCCATCCACGTCCCAGGCGTAGGCCCCCTTGACCCGGTCGAAGACGATGGGGTCACCGCCCACCGAGCGAAACGCCCGCACGGGTGAGCTGACCCCACCGGGCATCAGGGTCTGTGCGGCACTGAAGAGTTCCTGGGAACGGGAGGTGTTCAGGGCAGGAACCGAAACAGGGGCCGAAGTCAAGGCGTGATCCGCGAACGTTGAAGGGGGTGAGGGGCTGGGCAGTCCCTGAGGACGGCCTGGGCGCCACCTGACCATGGTGCATCTTCGCCCAACGGGCTGCCGTTCCAGTCAGCAGAAGCACCAAAACAATGCCAGCGGATCGTCCCTTCAGACTCCAGCTGGGCCCACGCCTGCGCAAGACTTCGCAACGAGTCTTCCCAGCCCGGGGCCCCTGGGGGGTGCTTGCCCGCCACGCTCGCTATCGTCACGGAGCTGCCCGTTGTTGTTGGCTGACCCATTGGCCAAGCCGCCTGTCCTGACCCTGCCCTGGGGCCGGATCGAGCGGCGTCTGCGTCAGCTGCTGCCCTCCAGGGCTGTGGTGGCCCGTCGCCCAGAGCTGCTCACTTACGACAGCGATGGCCTCACCCTGAAGCGGCATGAGCCGCCTCTGGCGGTGCTGCCCGAAACCACGGAACAGGTGGCGGCGGTGCTGCGCCTCTGCCATGAGGAGGGGGTCCCTTTCGTGGCCCGGGGCAGCGGCACCGGCCTCTCCGGCGGTGCCGTGGCCGAACAGGAGTCGCTGCTGGTGGTGACCAGCCGCATGCGCTCCGTGCTGGCCCTGGATCTGGAGAACCAGCGCATCACCGTTCAGCCGGGGGTGATCAACAGCTGGGTCACCCGGGCCGTGGCCGGCGATGGCTTCTACTACGCCCCCGACCCCTCCAGTCAGGTGGTCTGCAGCATCGGCGGCAACGTGGCCGAGAACGCCGGTGGGGTGCACTGCCTCAAGTACGGCGTCACCAGCAATCACGTGCTGGAGCTGGAGGTGGTGCTCCCGGATGGCCGCATCACCCGCCTGGGCGGAAGCCTGGCGGAAATGCCTGGCCTGGATCTGCGTGGTGTCTTCATCGGCAGCGAGGGCACCCTCGGCATTGCCACCGCCATCACCCTGCGGCTGCTGCCTCAGCCCCAGACGGTGCAGGTGCTGCTGGCGGATTTCCCCTCGATGGAAGCGGCCGGTGAAGCGGTGCGCCGCGTCACTGAAGCGGGGGTGTTGCCAGCGGGGATGGAGATCATGGACAACTTCACGATCAATGCCGTCGACGACCTCTTCGGCTGCGATGAGTATCCCCGCGATGCGGCGGCGGTGCTGCTGATCGAGCTCGATGGCCGCCTGGAAGAAGTGAGCGCCGCGGCGGAGAGGGCGATGGAGCTCTGCTGTCAGGCCGGTGCCCGTACGCTGCGCCGCGCTGAATCCGAGGCCGATCGGGCCCTGCTCTGGAAGGGTCGCAAGTCGGCCTTCGCGGCCGTGGGCCGGATCACCCCCACCTATTACGTCCAGGACGGGGTCGTTCCCCGCAGCGCCCTGCCTCACGTCCTGGCCGCGATTGAGGACCTCAGCCGCCGCTATTCCCTGCCGGTGGCCAATGTCTTCCATGCCGGTGATGGCAACCTGCACCCGCTGATCCTCTACGACGCCGGCCAGATCGACGTGCAGGAGAGGGTTCAGGCCCTCGGCGCCGACATCCTGCGTCTATGCATCGACGCCGGTGGCAGCATCACCGGAGAGCATGGGGTGGGCGCCGACAAGCGTTGCTACATGGATTGGATGTTCTCCCCGGACGACCTGGGCACGATGCAGCTGGTGCGCAACGCCTTCGATCCCGAGGGCCGGGCCAACCCCGGCAAGCTCTTCCCCACCCCCCGCAGCTGCGGTGAGTCGGCCCGTCGTGCCCGCAGCGTGCGCGTGCAGGTGTCCTCCGCTGAAGAGGCCGGCGGTGAGGCCTCCGATCAGTCCCTGGCCGCACCGATCGAGGTGTTCTGAGCCTGCGCCGCCGGCTGGTCCGGCGGGGGTCAGGCGGCCACGGGCACCTGGTAGCGGGCGATGCGCGCGAAACCGACAGGATCCAGTGAGGCGCCTCCCACCAGCACGCCATCGATGTCGGGCTGGTCCATCAGCAGGTCGATGTTCTCCGCCTTGACCGAGCCGCCGTACTGGATCACCACATCGTCGTAGCCCACCCAGCCACGGATCAGAGCGCAGAGGCGATTGGCTTCTTCGGCTCCGCAGGTCTTGCCGGTGCCGATCGCCCAGATCGGTTCGTAAGCCACAACCAGGCGGGTGGGGTCAAGGCCTTCGAGGCCCTGGTCCACCTGTCGGCGGATCACCCGCTCGGCTTCGCCAGCCTCCCGCTGGGAATCGCTCTCGCCCACGCACAGAATCGGGATCATTCCGGACTTCTGGGCCGTGCGGGCCCGCAGATTGATCTGCTCGTCGGTTTCGCTGTAGTACTTGCGCGGCTCGCTGTGGCCCACGATCGCGTGGCTGACGCCATGCTCCAGCAGCATCGGGGCCGAGATCATGCCTGTGTAGGCCCCCACGTCGTCCCAGTGCACATTCTGGGAGGCGATCTTCACGGGACTGCCTGCGAGAGCTTCACTCAGTGCGGCGATGGCGGTGAAGGGAGGGGCCAGCACGACCTCCCGATCACTGGGGAGGTCTCCCAGCAGAGGCAGGAAAGCGGCGGCATAGGTCCGCGCCTCGGCGCAGGTCATGTGCATCTTCCAGTTCCCTGCAATCACGGCCTTACGCACAGGATCGTCCTCGCCCAGAACTGCCCCACAACCTAGGTCTCGGAGGGGACCACCAGTCTCAGTCGCTCGAGCTCCACCGTGTCTCCCGGCAGCAGCTGGCGGCCGCGGCGACGCTCCACCGCCCCGTTGACCCGGACCTCGCCACCCTGCACCCTGACCTTGGCTTCCCCGCCGGTTGCCACCAGGCCCTGGAACTTGAGGAACTGATCAAGCCGCAAGAGACTGAGAGCCGAATCGGCACTGATAAGGTTCGCCGATGCTCGCACCCCCACCGGCCGGCTTTCGCGGGCTGCTGCCGCTGCTGAAGCCACACCGCCGCAGGCTGGTGGCCGGTGGCCTGTGCATGCTGGTGTTCGTGGCCTGCTGGCCGCTGCTCGCCGCCCTGGCAGGCCAGCTGATCCCTGCCATCGGCGCGGGCGATTTCCCCCGGGTGCTGCGGGCGATCTCCATGGCCCTGGCGGTTTTCCTGGTGCAGAAGCTGGCCCAGTTCGGCCAGGACACCCTGCTGGCCTCACCGGCGCTGCAGGTGAGTCAGGCCCTGCGCAGCCAGCTGTTCGCCCGTCTCCAGCGGCTGGAGTTCTCGGCCCTGGAGAAGCTTTCGGCCGGTGATCTCACCTATCGCCTCACCGAAGACGCCGACCGGGTCGGCGAAGTGATCTACAAAACGATTCAGGACACCACCCCAAGCCTGCTGCAGCTGGTGGTGGTGTTCGGCTACATGGTTTTCCTGGACTGGAAGCTGTCCCTGGCCACCCTGCTGCTGGCCCCACTGGTGGCGGTGATGGTCAGCGGTTTTGGCGCCCGGGTGATGGGAGCGGCTGAACGCAGCCAGAAGCAGGTGAGCGACCTGGCGGGGCTGCTGGCCGAAGCCATCGGTGGCCTGCCCCTGGTGCGGGCCTTCGCGGCGGAAGCCTGGCTGCAGGATCGCTTCGAGCAGGAAATCGATCTGCACCGGCGCGCCCGGTATCGCACCCTGCGTCTGCTGGCCCTGCAGCATCCGGTGGTGGGCTTCATCGAAGCGGCCGGCATCCTCTCCGTTCTGCTGATCGGGGCGGCACGCATCCAGGCCGGAGGACTCGACAGCCAGGGGTTCAGCTCCTATGTGGCTGCCCTGCTGATGCTGATCGATCCGATCTCGCACCTCACCACCAACTACAACGAGTTCCAGCAGGGGCAGGCGTCCCTCAACCGCCTGCGTGAGATCGAGCGCGAGCCGATGGAGATCCCCGACAGCCCCGGGGCCCAGCCCCTCGGGCCGGTGCGTGGAGCCCTGCGGTTGGAGCACGTCTGGTTTGGCTACGAACCGGAACAGCCGGTGCTGAGGAATCTCGATCTGAGCGCGGAGCCCGGACAGCTGGTGGCCCTCGTGGGCCCCTCGGGTGCGGGCAAGAGCACCCTGTTTTCGTTGCTGTTGCGCTTCAACACCGCCCAGAGAGGGCGGGTGCTTCTCGATGGCCAGGACCTCGCGGGCCTGCGGGCCGCCGACCTGCGCCGGGCCGTGGCCCTGGTGCCCCAGCAGAGCCGGGTGTTCTCCGGCAGCGTGGCCGAAGCGATCCGCTTCGGCCGCCCCGCCAGCGACGAGCAGGTGCGTCAGGCGGCGCGCCTGGCCAATGCGGCCGGCTTCATCGAAGCCCTTCCTGAGGGCTATCACTCCCGCATCGAGGAGCGGGGCAGCAATTTCTCCGGTGGTCAGCTCCAGCGCATCGCCATCGCCCGGGCGGTGCTCGGTGATCCAGCTGTGCTGCTGCTGGATGAGGCCACCAGCGCACTCGACGCGGAAGCGGAGGAGGCGGTGCAGCGGGGCCTGAAGCAGGCGATGGCCGGCCGCACCGTGCTGGTGATTGCCCACCGACTCTCCACAGTGCAGGGGGCCGACCAGATCCTGGTGCTGGAGGGAGGCGGCATCATCGAGCGCGGCAGCCATGATCAGCTGATGGCACGACCCGGCCGCTACCGCGAGCTGTGCGACCGTCAGTTGATCAGGGTGGCGGCCTGAGCCGTCCGCGTTGATGCCACACCCCAGGTTCCGCCGTTCAGTTCCACGCTCGAGCGACCATGGCTGAAATGCCCCAGTGGGAGTACCGGGTCATCCACATCAACGTGGAGAACAGCTCCCCACCCCAACCGCCCGATCCCCAGGCCGCCAGTCAGAAGCTTCAGGGGATCCTCAGTCCGGAATTCATCGCCCGGGAGTTTCCCGAGTTCTACGGCGCCTCCCAGACCCCCCGTCACCCTGCCGAGCAACTGCAGTTCTTCATGAACCTGCTCGGCAAGGAGGGCTGGGAAATGGTGGAGGCGGCCCAGGTGGGCCCGCTGCTGATGTTCTTCTTCAAGCGGATCCGACGCCCAGCCCCGGCCAAGCTGCCGCCGGCCGGCACGTCGCTGGCCGCCCCAGCCGCCGAGAGCCCGCCGGGGGCGGCTTAACCTGCCCCCCGACGACACAGTGGCGACCTTGACGGCCTCTCCCAACCAACCCCCCGTTCTCACCTTCGAGGGCAAGCGCTACGAACTCAACGCCCTTCCCGACGATGTCAAGGAACTTGTGCGGGGCATGCAAGTGGCCGATGCCCAGCTGCGGCTCTACGAGGACACGCTCAAGGTGCTGGCGGTGGGCCGCCAGTCGATGGCCTTCCAGCTGAACGAACGGCTCAAGAGCATCCCCGCCCTGCCGGACGGGGTCTGACCGATGCCCGTTTCAGGCCCCGTGCTCAGGCGGTGGGGGTCTCCTCGGAGGTCTGGGGCAGTGGCTCGAGGGCCTCGAAGCGGAAGGTCTGCACGCTGCTCCCCCCCGGTGCTTCGGGATCCTCGCTGCTGATCACCCGTTCAGCCAGCACCCAGGGTCCTGTGCCGGAGAGGGGAACGAAAGTGTCGCTGAAGCGGCTCATGCCACCACGGGCTTCGCCCGTGGCCGGATCGCTGTACTGACTGCTGTAGGTGTGGCTGAGATAGCCGGCACCGGTATCGGTGGTACTTCCCGTGAAGATCGTCACCACGGTGCCGTGGATCTGGCGATGCACCATCGTGACCACCGAATCCTTGATGCGGTAGCGATCACCGGCGTTCTTGCCGCCCACGATCACCTCGAGGCCCACGGTGTCGGTGTCGCCGGCGGTGAAGGTGTTGGCGCCGTGGGTCTGCTCGAAGCTGCGGCGCACCCGGTGGATGCACACTTCCCAGAGCTGGGAGCCGATCGCCTTGGTGATCTCCGCGTCCTCGATGCCCTCCACGCTGGCCTTGAGATCGGCACCCACGCGGAACTGGCCCTCCACACGCTGCTCACCCTGCTCCCAGACGCAGCGGCCCTGGTAGCCGCCGAAGCCCGGATCCCAGGTGTAGCGGTTCGCGTAGGCCGCGCGGAAGAGCTCGCGGATGTCGCTGCCCGGAGCGATCGGGCTGCTGGAAGCCGGGTTGACGCTGGCGCTGATGGGGGTGGCGGTGCCGGTCAAGGATCCGAGGGCGAAGGCCCTCAACCCTAACGAGCGGGGCCGGGGTGGATGTCCTGGAGAGCGGCCACGGTGAGCTCCTGGCTCTGAAGTGTGGCGATGGCTTCCACGGCCGCGCGCGCACCCGCCAGGGTGGTCACCGTGGGCACGGCGTAGTCGAGAGCGGCGCGGCGAAGGTATTTGTCGTCGTGGGTGGCCTGGCGGCCGATCGGCGTGTTCACGATCAGCTGGATGCGGCCGGAGCGGATGGCGTCCTCGATGTTCGGGCGGCCTTCGTGCACCTTCAGGATCGACTCCACCTCCAGGCCCGTCTCCCGCAGCACCGCTGCGGTGCCGGTGGTGGCGATCAGGGCCAGACCCAACTCCGAGAGGCGCTGGGCGACGGGCACCAGGGAGGGCTTGTCACGGTCGTGGGTGGAGAGGAAGACCGTGCCGCTGATGGGCAAGGCTTCACCGGCGGCGATCTCGGCCTTTGCATAGGCCATGCCGAAGCTGGCGCCACTGCCCATCACTTCCCCGGTGGAGCGCATTTCCGGCCCGAGCAGGGTGTCGGAACCGGGGAAGCGCTTGAAGGGCAGCACGGCCTCCTTCACATTCTGCAGCGGCGGTTTGGGCTCGCTGATCAGGCCCAGCTCGCTGAGGCTGTGGCCGGCCATCAGCAGGCTGGCGATCTTCGCCAGAGGGACTCCGGTGGCCTTGGCCACGAAGGGCACCGTGCGGGAGGCACGGGGATTGGCCTCGATGATGAACACCCGCTCGGCCTGCACCGCGAACTGGAGGTTGATCAGGCCGCTCACATCAAGGGCCAGGGCCAGGGCCTCGGTCCACTGGCGGATCGTGGCCAGGGCCTGTGGCGAGAGCGACACCGCCGGCAGGGCGCAGGCCGAATCGCCGGAGTGGATGCCAGCCGGCTCGATGTGTTCCATCAGGCCGCCGATCACCACCCGGCCCTGGCGATCGGCCAGGGCGTCCACGTCCACCTCGATGGCGTTCTCGAGGTACTTGTCGATCAGGACGGGGTGGTCGGGCTCCACCTGCACGGCCTCCACCATGTAACGGTTGAGTTCCGCCTCATCGAAGACCACCTCCATGGCGCGGCCCCCGAGCACGTAGCTGGGGCGCACCACCACCGGATAGCCGACCCGATCGGCCACGGCACGGGCCTCGGCCTCACTGCGGGCCAGGCCGTTGCGCGGCTGGCGGATGTTCAGCTGGCGCAGGATCGCCTCGAACTGCTCCCGGTCCTCGGCCTGATCGATCGACTCCGGTGAGGTGCCCCAGAGGCGGGTGCCGGTGGCCTGGCCTTCCGGCCCCGCCAGCCAGCGCAGCAGGGGCAGGGCGAGCTTGAGCGGGGTCTGCCCGCCGAACTGCACGATCACCCCCTCGGGTTTCTCCGCCTCGATCACATTGAGCACGTCTTCGAGGGTGAGCGGCTCGAAGTAGAGCCGGTCACTGGTGTCGTAGTCGGTCGAGACCGTTTCAGGGTTGCTGTTCACCATCACCGTGGCGAAACCGTCGGCCCGCAGGGCGAACGACGCGTGGCAGCAGCAGTAGTCGAACTCGATGCCCTGGCCGATGCGATTGGGACCGCCGCCGAGGATCATCACCTTGCGGCGGGTTTCCGGGCGCACCTCATCCTCCGGGGCGAGGCGGACCGGCCGGCCTGTGTCGTCGAGCCGCTCCAGGGGGCGTTCGTAGGTGGAGTAGTGGTAAGGGGTGGTGGAAGCGAATTCCGCTGCGCAGGTGTCCACGGTCTTGAACACCGCGCTCACCCCGAGAGCCTGGCGGTGGCGGCGGACACTCAGTTCGTCGCTGCCGCTGGCCCAGGCGATCTGGCGATCGGAGAACCCGAGCTGTTTGAGTTCCAGCAGGTCGCCGGCGCCCAGCTGCTCCAGGGTCCTCCCGTGCAACAGCCGGTTCTGGGCCTCGATCAGCCGTCGCAGCTTGGCCAGGAACCAAGGGTCGATGGCGCTCAGCCGGTGGATCTCCGCATCGCTGCGCCCGGCCACCATGGCGGCGCGCACCGCGAAGATCCGATCGGGTGAGGGGGTGCGCAGCATCCGCTCGAGGTCGGTGGGCTCCAGCGTTTCGTCGGGACGGTCACAGCCCCAGCCGGCATGGCCCGTTTCCAGCGAGCGAAGGGCCTTCTGGAACGACTCCTCGAAGCAGCGGCCGATCGCCATCGCCTCGCCCACCGATTTCATCGACGTGGTGAGCACCGCCGGTGAGCCCTGGAACTTCTCGAAGGCGAAGCGGGGGATCTTGGTCACCACATAGTCGATCGTGGGCTCGAAGCAGGCGGGCGTCTTGCCGGTGATGTCGTTGAGAATCTCGTCGAGGGTGTAACCCACCGCCAGGCGAGCGGCGATCTTGGCGATCGGAAAGCCGGTGGCCTTGGAAGCCAGCGCCGAAGATCGGCTCACCCTCGGGTTCATCTCGATCACCACCACGTCTCCGTTGACGGGGTTGACCGCGAACTGGATGTTGCTGCCGCCGGTCTCCACGCCGATCTCGCGGATGATCGCGATCGACTGGTCCCGCAGGCGCTGGTACTCCCGGTCGGTGAGAGTCTGGGCTGGCGCCACGGTGATCGAGTCCCCGGTGTGCACCCCCATGGGGTCGAGGTTCTCGATGCTGCAGATGATCACAACGTTGTCGGCCAGATCGCGCATCACCTCCAGCTCGAACTCCTTCCAGCCGATCAGCGACTGCTCGATCAGGATCTGGCTGACCGGGCTGGCCTCAAGGCCGCTCTTGCAGAAAGCCTGGAACTCCTCGGGGTTGTAGGCGATGCCGCCGCCTGAGCCCCCCAGGGTGAAGGCCGGCCGGATGATGCGGGGGTAGGAGCCGATCTCTTCGCCCACACGTTCGGCTTCCTCCAGGGAGGAGGCGATGCCGGACGGGCACACGGCCACCCCGATCCGCTCCATGGCCTCCTTGAACAGGCGCCGGTCCTCGGCCTTCTGGATCGCCTGGAGGTTGGCTCCGATCAGCTCCACACCGAAGCGATCGAGGGTGCCGTCCTCCGCCAGGGTCACCGCCAGGTTGAGGGCCGTCTGGCCGCCCATGGTGGGCAGCAGGGCATCGGGACGCTCCAGTTCGATCACCTGTCTCACCACGTCGGGGGTGAGAGGCTCGATGTAGGTGCGATCCGCCATGTCCGGATCGGTCATGATCGAGGCCGGGTTGGAATTCACCAGCACCACCTCGTACCCCTCGTCGCGCAGGGCCTTGCAGGCCTGGGTTCCCGAGTAGTCGAATTCGCAGGCCTGGCCGATCACGATCGGTCCCGAGCCCAGCAGAAGGATGCGATGCAGATCCGACCGGCGGGGCATGGGCGGCGCTTGAACTGCCAAACGTCGCCAGCCTCTCACGGCCCCACCACCGACCCGGGCGGTGAAGCGCTGTGTCCTCGCTAACGTGAGGATCTTGTGATCAGCGAATGTGGCTCCATGAGCGAACTCCAGCGCCTGAAGGGGCTCCTCCCTCCGGAGATGCAGAGCTGGGTGTTTGTGGAAGCGGCCGCCTCCGCCGATCCCCCCCTGATCACGATCGAGGAGATCGGCCGCGATGAGGTGGAGATCCAGGTGGACCTGCTCAAGTGGGAGCCCTTCGCCCTTGACCACCGCAACCTGCTCTTCTGGCATGAGGTCGGGCGCATCCAGAACGACGCCGTTCCCCGCGACGGCTGGGAGATGGCGGCCCTGGCCATCGGCCTCGGCGGCGCCATCGGCGAGCTCTGGGTGCAGGACGGGCTGCTGCTGATGATGGCCCTGGGTCTCTCCGGCTTCGCCGGCTACCGCCTCTATCTCAAGAACAACAACGAGAAGCGTCTGCAGGATGCCATCGCCGCCGACGAGCGAGCCATTTCCCTGGCGTGCCGTTTCGGCTACAGCCTCCCCAACGCCTACAAGAGCCTGGGGGGCGCCCTCAAGGAACTGCTGGAGCAGACCCGCAAGAAGCGTCGCCGCTCCTTCTATGAGGACCGCCTCGAAGCGCTGCGCAAGAGTGCGGGTCGTGCCAGAGCTGAAATGGCTCAGCAACAGGGAAGCCGTCAGTCTGTGACCAGTGAGAATGTCTATGGCTGAGTCAGCCCCCAGCCCAGCCTTGGTGTCCTCCAGTGACAGCCGGGCTCTTGCCCTGCTCGCCGCCGAAGCCTGTGACGACCGCAAGGCCGTCGACATCTGCCTCATCCGGGTGGAGGAGGTCTCGTCCCTGGCCGACTGGTTCGTGATCTGCTCCGGCCTTTCCGATGTGCAGGTGCGGGCGATCGCCCGCTCGGTCGAGGACCGGCTGGAAACCGAGGCCGGCCGTCTCCCCCTGCGCAAGGAGGGCCAGAGCGAGGGCCGCTGGGTTCTGCTTGATTACGGCGAGCTGATCGTGCATGTGCTCACCCCGGCTGAGCGCCGCTACTACGACCTGGAATCCTTCTGGGGGCACGGGGAACATGAGCCATTCCTAAGCTCACAGCAGGTCCTGCCCCAATGAGTCGTCCCTCGGGGACCGTCATCACCAGCTCAGCGACCGCCCGGTGACTTTCCTGTGACTGCCATGGATCAGGCCTGCTCGGAGAGTCCCTGCCCGGTGCCCCCGGAGCAGCGCCCTCTTGAGGAATACCGCCAGCTCTGCACTTCCTGGTTCTTCGCCTGGCCTGCCCTCACCAACGCAGGCCTCTGGCGGCCACTGCTGATCACCTGGTGTCTGGCTCTTCCGCTCACCCTCCTGATCAGCTCCGGCAGCTGGCCCCTGCGTCACGATCCCCTGCAGCTGGCCGCCACGGCCGCGGTGGCGGCGGTGCTGCCGTCCCTGCTGTTGCTGACGCGGCAGTGGCTCGGCTGGTCGTACGTCAACCGTCGCCTGATCTCCGAGCGGGTGGAGTACGAGGAATCCGGCTGGTACGACGGCCAGGTGTGGGAAAAGCCCCTGGCCTGGCGTCAGCAGGATCTGCTGGTGGCCCGCCACCAGGTGCGGCCGGTGCTGGTCCGGCTGCGGCAGGCCCTCAGCCTCGCCCTGCTGTTGCTGCTCGGGGGTGCTGGCCTCTGCCAGGCTCTCTGAGCGTTCCACCCGCGGTCCCTTTCCCTCCCCGATGACCCTGTCCTCCAGCTTTGGCAGCCCTCAGCGCCCCGGGGTGCCTCCCCTGGAGGTGCGTCTGCTGCGCAACGGCATCGCGGAATCGCTCCATCGCGTCCATGCGGCGGTCTGCGACAAGCGCGGCCGGGTGCTGATGCGCGCCGGCGACCCCCAGCAGCTCAGCTTTGTGCGCTCGGCGCTGAAGCCATTCCAGGCCATGGTTTTTGTCAGCAGCGGCGCCGCCGATCAGACCGGCAGCGGCGACCGCGGACTGGCCATCGCCTGCGCCTCCCATGCCGGCACCGCCGCCCACGCCCGCGAGGCCTTCAAGCTGCTCTGGAGCGCCGACATCGAAGCCGAACAGCTGCAATGCCCCACCCCGGCGGGTGCCGACAGTCCGCTTCAGCACAACTGCTCCGGCAAGCATGCTGCATTTCTCACCACCTGCCGGCGTCTGCACTGGCCCCTGGAGAGCTACCTGCATGTGGACCATCCCCTGCAGCAGCAGATGCTGCGCCGGGTCGGGGAGCTGCTGGGGCTGCCGGGGGCTGAGCTGGTCACCGCCCGCGACGACTGCGGTGCCCCCACGCTGCAGCTGCCGCTGGCCCAGATGGCTCTGCTCTTCGCCCACCTCGGCTCCTCCGAGCACGCGGATCTGGAGCGGCTCAGCCGGGCAATGCTTGCCCACCCGGAGCTGGTGGCCGGTGAAGGTCGCTTCGACACCGAGCTGATGGCCCGGGGTCACGGCATGGTGATCAGCAAGGGTGGCGCCGAGGGCATCCAGTGCCTCAGCCGCGTGGGCGAGGGTCTGGGACTGGCGATCAAGGTGGAGGACGGCGCCAGCCGGGCCAAGCACGCGGTGGCTCTGCACCTGCTCCAGCAGCTCGACTGGCTCACCCCGATCACCCTTGAAGACCTCAAGCGCCAGTTCCTGGTGCCCGGAGAGGGACTCGAGCTGGCGGTGAGTGGTGAGTTGCGCTTCGATGCCGCGACTTCCTGAGGGCTCCGGTTTGCTGGCGGGCACCTCGGGCTGGTAGTCTCCAAAAGGCGCCGCGGGGTAGAGCAGTCTGGTAGCTCGTCGGGCTCATAACCCGAAGGTCAGGAGTTCAAATCTCCTCCCCGCCACCACATCACGAAGCCCGGCCATCTGGAGATGACCGGGCTTTTTGATGGCCCACTCACCGTTGAAAGCTCTGCCCTAGCTTCGGCCTCTGCTGCCGGCTTGGAAGCCTTCGGATGTCGTCTGGCCTTGCAGCATCTCTCCGCTTCGATCCATCCCTCACCTACGACGCGGTGGTGGTGGGTTCGGGAGCCACGGGTGGAGTGGCTGCGATGGTGCTGGCGGTGGCGGGCCTGCGCGTGCTGGTGCTGGAGGCGGGCCCCGATCTGAGCCCCGCAAGGGCCTTCGGCCGGGAGCCCGGCAACAGCCTGCGCCGACTGGCCAACCTCAGCAGCGGACGCCAGAAGCTGCAGAGCCAGCATCCCGGCTACTGGAAAGCCAACCCCGATCTCTATGTCGATGAGATCAGCAACCCGTACACCACTCCCGAGAAGCGGCCATTCCTGTGGAGCCGGGGTCGGCAGGTAGGGGGCAAGAGCCTCACCTGGGGCGGCATCACCCTGCGCCTCTCCGACCACGAGTTCAAGGCGGCCGAGCGGGATGGCCATGGTCTGCCCTGGCCGATCGCAGGGGAGGATCTCGCCCCCTACTACGACCGGCTCGAGCGGATGCTCGGGGTGCACGGCCAGTGCGACGGTCTGCCCCAGCTCCCCGACGGCCAGTACCTGCCTCCCCTGCCGTTCACTCCAGCGGAGGAGCACCTGGGCGGGGCGATCGCCCGCGAGCTGGGTCTGCCCCTGATCCACTCGCGCGGCTTCCGGCTGCAGCGGCGCTCGGCCAGCAGCCCCTGGCCCCGCTCCTGCTCCCAGGGAGGAGCCCTGGCCCTTGCCCTCGCCAGCGGCAGGGTGTGCCTGCGCAGCGATGCGGTGGTGAGCCATGTGGAGATCGGGGCTGACGGCCTCGCTGAGGGAGTCGTCTTTGTCGATCGCCTCAATGGCCTTCGCCACCTCGCCCGGGGTCGGCTGGTGGTGCTCTGCGCCTCCACCCTCGAGAGCGTGCGGATCCTGCTTCACTCCGGCGAGTCGCACCAGAGCCGGGGCCTGCCCGATGACTCGGGCTGCCTGGGGCGCTACCTGATGGATCACATCTCCAGCAGCCGCTTCTTCGCCTTGCCCGATCAGCCGCCACCGGCTGAGGCGGCTGAGCTCTCAGGAGCTGGCAGCGCCTTCATCCCCAATACGGTGAACCTCGAGGGCCCCGGTGATCTGCCCTTCCTGCGTGGGTATGGCCTCTGGGTGGGGGTGCAGCGCTTCGATCCGCCCGCACCATTCAAGCGCCACCCCCGCGAGGCGGTGGGGTTTCTGATCGGCCACGGCGAGGTGCTGCCACGGTCCGGGAACAGGCTCACGCTCAGTTCCTCCGTCAGCGATGCCTGGGGGCTGCCGGCCGCCCACATCGACTGCCACTGGGGTGAGAACGAATGGCACATGGTCACCCATATGCAGCAGCGGATGCAGGAGGTGGTGGCGGCCGGCGGCGGGGAGATCCACCCCCTCCATGACCTGTTCCTGTTCCCCCTGGCTGAACCCCTCGTCCGCCGTGGGGTGGCCCTTGCCCCCACGGCGGCCCCGCCCGGCTACTACATCCATGAGCTGGGCGGTGCCCGCATGGCTTCAAGGCCGGAGAACGGGGTGCTCGATTCCTGGAACCGCCACTGGCAGGCCCCGAACTTGCTCGTGACCGACGGGTCCTGCTGGCCCAGTGCCGGCTGGCAGAGTCCGACCCTGACCGAAATGGCGATCACCTGGCGGGCCTGCGAGAGGGCGGCGGCCGAGCTGGGCCGCTCGGGGATGTGAGCGGCTGCACACCAGCGTGGGCAACTGGTGTCAATGACCACAACCTGGCTGGATCACAGGCCGCACAATCTGCGGGCGACCTTTCAACGGGTCGGGCAAGGGAGAAACGGCGGGAGCGGCAGCTTCCGCTTTTTTTTGGCGTTTTTTCGCGCCGCTGCCGACCCTCAACTGGAGCCGGCCTTCATGAACAGACCATCGAGGTAGTGCTGGGTCACGCAGCGGTCGCTGCATCCGTTCTGGAACAGGAAGCCGGCCAGGGCAGAGGTGATCAGGCGGTACTGATCCCAGTGGGGGTGGCTGCGCATGAACTCGTGCATGCCGTTGAAGAGGTCTTCGGGGATCTCCGCTTCCAGGCTGATGTCAGCGCTGCCCCGGGTCTCTTGGCCATCGTGATGCATGGGCATGGATGCGCTTGGGTGGACCCAGAAAGCCACGTCGAGGGGTGTGGCGTCAAAGCGGCCGTGCGGCGTCGGATTCACCCGGCCCAAGGCTGAGACAGCCAGCCCTTGAGCGGTCTTGCATCCCTTGCCGAGGACCCGGACAGGGCGTGCAAAGGGATGGCGGCGGGCTGTCAAGTTCTGGGCCTGGGGAAGGGCGGAATCCCCAGGCCCAACGCCGTGGCGGCCTGTTAGGCCCGAAAACCTGTGGAAAAACCCCTCCTGGCCTGGGGAAAACCGCATCAACCTGGGGAAATCGTTGATGCATGAGCAGGGCTTATGCCAGCCGTGTCTCCTGCGACTCGGCTGGGATCGAGACAGATGAGCCAGCCGAGCCGAGGCTGCGGGGACCGAGGGGATGGTCCGCCTGGGGATAGGGCGCGTGGGTGTGGGCGTGGCCTGGACCGTGGCTGTGGATGTGGTCGTCGTGGTCGTGGCTGTGGCTGTGGCTGTGGCCCAAGGGGATCGGCACCCCGTCCGGCTGGCAGGCACCGGTGCATTCGCGCTCGCAGAGGGTGCAGCTCTCCACCAGGCCTTCCACGTGGTGGTGGTGGCTGCGCTGGGGAGCCCCCACCTCGCTTTCGAAGCCCAGCACCTGGTCCCGGTATTTGCACAGGGAACAGTTCATCTGCGTGTCCCCCCGGATCACCTCCTCCACCCGTTCACGGAAGGTGTCAAGCACCAGGGGGTGGTCCCCGAGGTAACTGGCCGAAAGGAACTCGATCTCTGGGTGATCGGCCGCCACCCGCTGGCTGTGCTGCTGGATCCTGCTCACCAGCACCCCGGAGAAGAGGAAATAGGGGAAGACGACGATGCGACGGAAGCCCAGCTTGATCGCATGGCGCAGGCCAGGCTCCACCAGCGGGAAGGTGACTCCTGAATACAGGGTCTCCCCCCAGCCGAAGCCCATGCCCTCCACCAGCATCCGCGTCACCTTGCTGACGTTGGAATTGGCATCGGGATCAGACGAGCCTCGTCCCACCACCACCAGCAGGGTGTCGTGCAGCGGCACGGAGGCGCTGGCCTGCTCCAGGCAGGCACCGATCCGGGCGGCGGCGGCCTGGATCATCTTGCGGTCGATCCCCAGCTCCCGTCCGTAGTCGATGCGCAGACCGGTTTCTGCCGCGTAGGTGTTGAGCACCGAGGGGATGTCGTTCTTGGCATGGCCGGCCGCGAACAGCATTCCAGGCACAGCGAGCACATGCTCCACCCCCTGGGAGCGCAGATTGTCCAGGCCATCCCGCAGGATCGGGCGGGCGAATTCCAGGTAGCCGTAGTCGACGGGAACGCCCGGCAGACGGGCGCGCAGCCCCTCGGCCAGCTGAGCGAACTCGCCCACGGCGAGGCGGTTACGGCTGCCATGGCCGCAGACCATCACGCCGAGTTTGCCGTGGGGCCCAAGGGCCGCCAGGGGTTGTGCTGGGGAAGAAACCATGGGCCATCCTGCCTTGGGGGACCCTATCGCTCCCCCCTGGCAAGCTTCGGGCGCTTCAGAGGGCGGGGCAGGTAGGAAGGCAGCCCATGGGCGGCTTCGTGATCGGTGGGTTCACCGAAGCCCTCACCGGCCAGGGGATCCTGCAGCAGATCGGCCTGGGCACCCTGCTCTCCCAGGGCTGAAGCGGGCAGCCTCAGGCGCTGTAGGCCTTGCGCGCCGGAATCGGGTAGGGAATGCGGCGGTGGCGCATGCGCCGCCACACCTTCACGAAGGAGCGGATCACCAGCTCCAGTTCGCCCCGGCTGATGCCGCTGTCGCGCAGCTGGCCGTCGAGACGCCGGGCGTCGATCAGGCGCCGGACCATCGCCGCGGCCTCCTGCTCCGAGGTGCCCGGCGGCAGGGAGCGCAGGGCCGCTTCGCAGCCATCGGCAAGCATGAGGATCGCCGTTTCCCGGCTCTGGGGAGTGGGGCCCCGGTAACGAAAGGCGCCTTCCGGTGTGGAGGGATCGCGCTCACGCGCCTGGTGAAAGAAGTAACCCATGCGCAGGGTCCCCTGGTGCTCTGG
Organism: Synechococcus sp. UW140; assembly: GCA_943369245.1. Taxonomy (GTDB): domain Bacteria; phylum Cyanobacteriota; class Cyanobacteriia; order PCC-6307; family Cyanobiaceae; genus Regnicoccus_A. Next base: position 65,421 of record CALRMN020000013.1, read on the forward strand.
AATGAAGTCCTCCAGGGGGCGGGGCAGCCGGTACTTCCGGGCCAGTTTGAGCCCCTCATCCACATGGGCCTGGAGAACCCTGGCGCTGCCGAAGGGATCGTCGAGCTCGTCGTGGGGGTTGGGTCCCTCGGACTGGTTCTCGATGAACCACTGGGGTGCATGCAGCTTGCCCACGTCGTGGTAGAGCGAGCCTGTGCGGATCAGGTCCACGTCGGCGCCGATCGCCCGGGCTCCCTCCTCGGCCAGTCCGCAGATCATCAGAGTGTGCTCGAAGGTGCCAGGGGCCTCCGTGGACAGCCGCCGCAACAGCGGCCGCTCCAGATCGGCCATCTCCAGCAGACGGGCACGCGTCAGCAGGCCGAAGAAGCTCTCCACCAGCGGGCCGAGCAGCAGCCCCCCCATCAGCAGGCCCCCCATCAGCAGGCCCTCGGCGGCCAGTTCGGTGCCGCTCGGGGGCACCCGGCTGCGTCCATGCCAGAGGGCCACACTCTGCAGCACGAGCCACTGGAGCGCCAGGGCTCCGATCGGCAGCAGGATCGCCAGCTGCACCAGCTGAGCCCGGCTGCGCTGGCGTCCAGCCAGCACAGCCGCCGCCACCGCCACCAGGGCCGCCACCAGCAGGCGCACTTCGCTGAAGTCATCCAGCGGCTGGGGCCAGAGCAGGCTGGCCACCGCCAGCCAGCCCAGGCCGGCCGGTGTTCCCAGGGCCTGGGACAGGAGCAGCGTGGGGGGCACCAGCAGTGCCAGGGGGCTGGCGGCGTTGCCCAGCCAGAGTTTGAGGCCCTGCACCACAGCCAGCATCGCCAGCGCCAGGAGGGCATGACGGGGCTCGAGGCTGCAGCGCCAGCGGCGCATGATCAGCACCATCACCACGCAGCCGGCCAGGGCTTCGCTGAAATACCCCATCCAGGTCCACAGCAGCGGCCGGCGGTTCACCAGGCCGAAGTAATCGAGCACGTCGTAGGCCTGGGGGCTGATCGGTTCCCCCTGGCGCGCGATCAGATCACCTTTCTTGACCACGATGCGGGGGATACCCTGCTGGTTGAGCAGCTCCTCGATCAGCTGCTGGCTCATCAGCGGGTCGGTGCGCAGGTTGGTCCTCCCCTGCAGGTTCATGGCCAGCAGGCGGCTGCCCAGGCTGAGTCCCGGCTCCTCCATCGGCGAGAGCTGGAGCCGGGCCGCCAGCTCCAGCTGGCGCTTGGCGAGGTTGCCCACGATCCCCTGGCTGAGCATGCGCTGCTGGGCCTTGCGCAGGGCCAGCTTCCAGTTGTTGAGATCCTTGGGATCGCGGCCCACCAGCCAGGCCCGCTCCTGGGGGCTGAGGTTGAGCGGTCCCACCCGGGTCTGGCTGCTGCGCGACACCTGATCCAGCTCCTGCAGCTGACGCTCCAGCCGCTCCTGCAGCATCTGGTTGGCCTCCAGATCCACCACCTGCACATGGGTGCGGGTCCCCAGCTGGGAACGGCGTTGCTCCAGGGCTTCGCTGTTGATGACGGTGGCGTCCTCAGGGGCGGTGACGCTGATCGGCGCGGCGAATCCCGGCCGCAGGCTCGGCTCCACCAGCCAGGGCCAGCTGGACATCATGGCCACCAGCACACAGGCCAGAAGAATCGCGGCCCAGTCGAGGCGTCGCCAGGAGCAGAGGGCCTGGCACGGGCTTTCCTGCCGCAGCAGCCGGCGCCAGATGTTCTTGAGGCGACCCCGTCGCAGCACCTTCACCGTTGCTTGAGACCGAACGCTAGCCAGGGCGCCTGCGCGCGCTCCGCTGCATGCTGGACCTGACCGCAACCATGAACCGATGGCCCTTCGCCTCGACGGCCGCCAGCTCGCGGCGGAGCTGGAGACTCGCCTGCGCACCGTCATCAGCGAGCGGCTGGAGCGGGCCGGCCGCCCCCCGGGTCTGGCGGTGCTTCGGGTGGGCGACGATCCCGCCAGTGGGGTCTACGTGGCCAACAAGGCCAAGGCCTGCGACCGGGTGGGCATCCACAGCCTGGTGAAGCACCTGGGCGCCGACACCGCTCCGGAGGAGCTGCTGGCTGTGATCACGGCACTCAACCGGGACCCGGCGGTGGATGGGATCCTGCTGCAGTTGCCCTTGCCGGCCGGGCTGGATGAAGCTCCGCTGCTGGCGGCGGTTGATCCGGCCAAGGACGCCGATGGGCTGCATACTCTCAATCTCGGGCGGCTGCTCAAGGGCGAGCCGGGGCCGCGCAGCTGCACACCGGCCGGGGTGATGGCCCTGCTGGCCCGCCATGGGATCGATCCCGCCGGCCGCCGGGCCGTGGTGGTCGGCCGCAGCATTCTCGTGGGCCAGCCGATGGCGCTGATGCTGCAGGCCGCCGATGCCACCGTGAGCGTGGCCCATTCCCGCACCCGTGAGCTGGCTGCTCTCACCCGGCAGGCGGAGATCCTGGTGGTGGCTGCCGGTCGGCCGCGCCTGGTGGGCGCCGAGCATGTGAGCCCTGGAGCGGTGGTGGTGGATGTGGGCATACACCGCCTGAACGGGGGCCTGTGCGGTGATGTGCGCTTCGAGGAGGTGGAGCCGCTGGCCAGCGCCATCACGCCGGTGCCCGGTGGTGTGGGGCCGATGACGGTCACGATGCTGCTGGTGAACACCGTGGTGAGCTGGTGGAAGCGGACGGAGGGGGGGGATCAAGCCCCTGGTCCTATGGACAATCCTTTGGCTGATCTGCTGCCCTGAGCCACCGCTGGACCGATGGCCTGAGAGAATCCCCGCCAGCGCGCTGATACCCATGGCCGTGGCGGTGAGCACGGACTTTGATTTCGCCGCCTACCTGGAGTCGGCCCGGGTTCAGGTGGAGCAGGCCCTCGAGGCCTCCCTCGGTCCTGAACGGCCCGAGTCCCTGCGTGAGGCGATGCGCTATTCGCTTCTGGCGGGTGGCAAGCGTCTGCGTCCGATCCTCTGCCTGGCGGCCTGTGAACTGGCCGGCGGCGAGGTGGCTCTGGCCCTGCCCACGGCGGTGGCGCTCGAGATGATCCACACGATGTCGTTGATCCACGACGATCTCCCCGCCATGGACAATGACGACCTGCGCCGCGGACGTCCCACCAACCACAAGGTTTTCGGCGATGCCCAGGCGATCCTGGCCGGTGATGCCCTGCTGACCAGGGCCTTCGAGATGGTGGCCCTGCGCAGCCCCGGCGTGCCGGCGGAGCGGCTGCTCCAGGTGGTTGGCGAGTTGTCCCTTGCCGCCGGAGCTCCTGGGCTGGTGGGCGGTCAGGTGGTCGATCTGGAGTCGGAAGGCAAGGACGTGGACCTCGCCACCCTGGAGTACATCCATCTGCACAAGACCGGTGCCCTGCTGCAGGCCTGTGTCCTTACCGGGGCCATGATCGCCGGGGCCAGCGAGCCCCTGCTCCAGGGCCTGCGCACCTATTCCCGGGGCATCGGCCTGGCCTTTCAGATCATTGACGACATCCTGGATGTGACGGCCAGCAGTGAGGTGCTGGGCAAGACCGCAGGCAAGGATCTCGCCGCCGACAAGACCACCTATCCCAAGCTGCTGGGACTCGAGGAATCCAGGCAACGGGCTGATGCCCTCGTGGCTGAGGCCAAGGCCGCCCTCCAGCCCTGGCAGGCCAGCGCACGGCCCCTCCTGGCGCTGGCCGACTACATCACGAGCCGGGACCGATGATCGGTTCTCCCCTTTCGGACGGCCCTCTGATTCAGTTGCTCGACAACGGTGTGCTGGCCTGGGCACTGATCGCCTGCGGTCTGGCCCAGCTCGGCAAGTTGCTGGTGGAGCTGGTGGAGCATGGACGCTGGCGGCCTGCGGTGCTGTTCGAAACCGGGGGCATGCCCTCCAGCCACTCGGCCCTGGTCACCGGGGCCTGCGCCGGCATTGGCTGGGAACTGGGATTTGCCGATCCCCTCTTCGCTTTCGCCTGCACCATCGCCTTCATCGTCATGTACGACGCCAGCGGGGTGCGCCGGGCGGCGGGCCTCCAGGCCGCGCGCCTCAACGCTCTGCCCTCCTCCCTCTGGAACCCCGGGCCGCTTGACCGGCTCAAGGAGAGCCTCGGCCACACCCGCTCTGAGGTGCTGGCCGGCAGCCTGATCGGCCCGGCGATCGCCCTGACAGGTCTGGCCCTGGCGGGATCGCCGCTGCGGATTGCCCAGGGGTGGGGTTGGCTGCCCCTGGCCTGAGCGACAGCGCGTCCGTCGGCCCCGCGGAGCTCACCCCATCCCAGAGCCGTGCGGTGGAGACCTTCACGGAATGGCTGGCGCGACCCGCCAGGGATGAGCCCTTTTTACTCAGCGGCTATGCCGGCACAGGCAAGACCTTCCTGTCGATGGTCTTCCTGGCCGCGGCCGAAGCCAGGGGCCTCTGCTGGACCGCGGTGGCCCCCACCCACAAGGCTGTCGGGGTTCTGCGGGGGTCTCTGGAGCTGGCGGGTCTGCGCCCCACCTGGCACCCCTCCACCCTGCACCGGCTGCTGCGTCTGAAGCTGCGCCGCCAGGCGGGGCGGGAGGTCTGCGAGGAGACCGATCAGACCGCCCTGGCCCTGGAGCACCTCGGGCTGGTGCTGATCGACGAGGCCTCGATGGTGGATGCCAGCCTGCTGCGCTTCAGTTTGCAGGGGGCCCACCCCTACGGCACCCGGCTGGTGTTCGTGGGCGATCCGGCCCAGTTGCCGCCGGTGGGTGAAGCGCTCAGCCCGGTGTTCGCGCTGCAGCGGGCCTGCCGCGCCGATCTCACTGAGGTGGTTCGCCACCAGGGCCCCGTGCTGCGCCTGGCCACCGCCCTGCGTCAGGAGCAGCTTCCCTGCCGTCTGCCCCCGGTGGGACCCCACCGCCAGACGCCCCAGGGCACCGTGGCTGTGCTGGAGCGCGGCGCCTGGCTGGAGGCCGCCCAGGCGGCCCTGCGCCGGGCCGCCGCCAGCGACGATCCAGACCAGGTCCGAATCCTCTGCTACACCAACCGATCGCTGGAGCGGCTGGTGCCCCTGGCCCGCCGCGCCATCCACGGCGCCATGGCCGACCAGTTGCCGGTGCTGCCCGGCGAAGTTCTGCTCAGCCGCATGGCGGTGATGGCGCCGGCCTGCCGCCAGGGGTCCGAGGGGGGCGAGGAACCGGACATGGTGCTGGCCTCGAACCGGGAGCTGCTGGTGCGGGATGTGACCCCTGAACGCTGCGATCTGGCCGAGTACGGCGTGGCGGAGGCCCCGGTGATCGACACCCAGCTGGTGGAGGTGGCCTTCGGCGAGACACCGCTGAGTTTGCGGCTGCTGCCGCCGGTGGGAACCGCCGCCCGGGCGCAGCTGGAGGACGTGCTGGCTTGCCTGCGACGCCAGGCCCGGGAGGCAGGGCAGGATCAGGGTCGCGCCGTCTGGCGCCGATACTTCCTTGTGCGAGACGCCTTCGCCTCCCTGGGCCCCGCCGCGGTGCTCACCGTGCATCGCTCCCAGGGGAGCGGGTTCGGGGAGGTGTTCATCGATGCCGATGTCTTCTGGCCCTCCGACCTGCGCCTGCGCCGCCAGCTGGTCTATGTGGCCGTCACCCGCGCGCGGAACGGGGTGTGGTTGGCCGGCGGACCCGGAGGTGCGGCGGATCGCCGACGCTGGCAGGAGGCTCTGGCCGAGGAGTCGTGCACCCCCTAGCTAGGCCAGCTGCAGCCCTTCGATGCCCTGCCAGGCCAGGTAGGCCGCCAGGGCCAGGCTGATCGTGCCCATCACCAGCTCGCCATTGGCGTAGAGGACCTGCTTGCCCCGTTGGAGCAGCGGCAGCACCCTCTCACGGCCCAGGGCCAGCCCCAGCACCGGCAGGAGCAGCAGCAGGCTGGCCGCCAGAGTGAAGAAGCCAGCCAGCAGCAGCTCCTGGCCGTGGCCCAGGCCCGCAGCCAGCAGGGTGGAAGCGGCCTTGGCCAGCAGCACCAGGTCGTCGGGGCTGATCACCTCGATCGCCACACTCACGCCGATCAGCAGCGGCAGGGGCAGGGCACAGAAGCGATCCAGCTGGCGAATCCAGCCGGCGGTTTCTTCCCCTCCGGCCTTGGTGGGCAGCAGATCCCTGATCCCCAGTGCCAGCAGTGCCCCGGCGCCGATCAGATCCAGACCGGTGCGGTGGTCGCTGCCCTGCTCCATGGTGAGCAGCAGGCCGTGGCCCACCGTCAGCAGGAGAGCCATCATCGTGGCGATGGTGAGGATCCAGCTCAGCAGGAACAGCCCCCCCCGGCGCAGGGGATCGGGTCCGAGCAGCAGCAACAGCAGCAGGCCGATGTGGATCGGACTGAGGCTGATGCCGCTGCCGTAGGCCAGCAGCTCAGCCCAGAGCGTGGCATCGGTCATGGGGGTGGCGCGCTGCAGGGGACCTTCCAGTGCAGGATGACGGGCTGCTCCCCCTCCCGGCCGGGCCAGGTGGCGCCATGCTGGATCCACCACAGCGCAGGGCTGGCCGGAGCCTGCGGAGCGGCCGCTGGGCTCAACCTGGCGGCTGGGTCATCGCCGCTCAGCGTCGCACCTCGAACCAGTCGTGACCCCCGAGAGGAATCACACTCTCGCTGACGCTGCTCACCTGCGCGGCCGCAGGGCCTGATTCACACCAGATCCTGAGCTGCTCGAGATTCTGGCTACATCCTTCCGCCTCCAGCTCCACCCGGCCGTCCTCGCGGTTCCTCACCCAACCCCCCAGCCCGAGGGCCTGGGCCCGCTGACAGCAGGCCTGCCGGTAGCCCACCCCCTGCACACGGCCACTCACGATCAGGCGCCACCGCTCCACGGAGGCGCCGCCACCGCTGCGCCCTCGAGCGCTTCCGCTGCTTCGGGGAAGGGAGTCGCCTGGGCGGCCGCGTCGCGCAGGCGCCGGCAGATCGCCGAACATCCAGCCCAGTGGAGGTGCAGCCAGCTTGCGTGCAGTGTCGGTGTCGTCCATCCTTCCAGCCTCGCTGCCCAACCCCAGCCTTCAAGCTGCCACAGCCGTTCGCTGCCGTCCACGACTGTGTCGCTCAGTTCCCAGCGGTGAAACTCATGGCCGACGAGCGCCTCATCCCGGCGTGTCACAAGACCGTCCCCGAGGGGGCTGGCCTGGCGGTAGCCCAGTTGCAATGAGCCGCGTCGGGCGCTGAACGGCAGCAGACCGGCCATGGCATGGGCCTCACCCTGGGGATCCTCCAGCTTCCGTCCAAGCAGCAGCAGTCCGCCGCACTCGGCGTAGATCGGCAGGCCGGCGGCGGCCGCCCGCCTCAGGTCGCCCTGACTGCGCTGGCTGGCCGCCAGCTCGGCGGCGTGCAGCTCCGGGTAGCCCCCCGGCAGGATCACCCCCCGGCACTCCCGGGGCAGGGGTTGATCGGCCAGGGGTTGCCAGGGCAGAGGAGTCACCCCAAGAGCCGTCAGCAGCTCCGTGGCCTCCGGGTAGCGGAAGTGGAAGGCGGCGTCGCTGGCGATCGCGACCGGCAGCTCCCGGCAGCCGCCGCGGCTGTCCAGGTCCGCCGGTGTCCGGGCGGATCGCTCCAGGCACCAGCGGATCGGATCGCGGGCCCTGCCCTCGCCGGTCGTCAGGGGCGGCGGCGGCGCCAGCAGGGGGAGCAGGCGGTCCAGATCCAGGTTGCGCTCTGCCAGGGCGGCCCATTCCTCACTTCTGGCCTGGAAACCCCGCAACTCGTCGGGAGGCAGCAGTCCGAGATGGCGGGAGGGCAGGCACAGATCGGGATGGCGGGGCAAGACCCCCAGCAGAGGCATGGCGATCGAGTCGAGGGCCTCGCTCAGCAGGGCACGGTGGCGTTCGGTGCTCACGCCGTTGAGCACCACCCCGGCCAGCTCCAGTCCCGGCTGGTGATCGCGGAAGCCCCGCACCAGGGCTGCCAGGGAGCCCGCCTGGCGGCTGGCCTCCACCACCAGCACCACCGGCAGCCCCAGCAGGGTGGCCACTTCGGCGGAGCTCCCTTCGGCGCTCGGCCCCCGTCCATCGAAGAGGCCCATCACTCCCTCCACCAGGCAGTGGTCGGCCTGGCCGCCCCACCAGTGGTACGCCCGCTCCAGCCATTCCTCGCCGCAGAGCAGGCGGTCGAGGTTGCGGCAGGGCCGCCCGCTCACCCGTCCGAGCAGCTGCGGGTCGAGGTAATCGGGCCCCACCTTGAAGACCTGAACGCTGGCCCCGCCGCGACGCAGCAGGGCCGTGAGCGCGAGGCTGAGCAGGGTCTTGCCGCTGCCGCTGCAGGGTGCCGCGATCAGACAGGCCATCCCCTCGTTCCCTCAGGCCTTCAGGCGTTTGGCAGCAGCTTGGCAGCCAGTGGGGCCGCGGCGGCCAGCAGGGGATTGGTGGAGTCGTGGCCCCCGCCGAGCAGACGGGCCATCTCCCACTCGTCGGTGGCGTGGCGCATCGGCACCACTTCCTCCGCCAGCTCCATCCGGGCCATGCCTCCCGCTTCCAGGCGCATGCAGCCCCCGGATTCCGAGCAGAGAATCACGCACAGGGCCTGGCGACCGGGCGGTTCGCAGATCAGGCGCAGGCCCACCACGCTGCCCGGGTGGCTGCTGGGTACTCCCACCGGCACGGGGCTGAGGTGGAAATGAACCGTCACCCCATCGGTGCGCTCGAATTCGGCGTGGATTTCCTCGCCTTCGGCGTGGCTCTCGACCCAGTGCCAGCCGAGCCGGTCGGCCAGCCAGGCCGCCAGCAGCAGACCCTGCGCAGGATGGGTCCCCTCCACGTCGATGTCGAGCTGGTGCACGTGATTGAGCGCGTCCCGCCTGGTGGGGGGGTCGAAGACCATCGCCAGCGATTCCCGCCAGGCCCGTTGCCGCAGCCAGTTGAGGTCGTTGACGGGCTGACCGCTGGCCACGCGGGACTCCAGCAGGTCGAGGCAGCGGCGCGGGGTGCCCATGGCGGTGTCGATCACCAGGCGACGGCCGGGTTCACTCAGGGCGTCCAGCAGCTCGGGGGCCTCGTCGAGGGATCCGTTCCACCAAACCCAGCAGGGCAGATCAGCCGGCACCAGCGGCTGGAGCAGTTGCAGGCCCTGCTGGAGCGCACCGAAGTCACCCCGGAGCACCACCACATCGCCGCAGGCGGCTGCTGTGCTGCCTTCTCCCGGCAGCGGGCAATACGCCGCCACCAGGGTTTCCAGGGGCTGGCCGTGGGCGAGGGTGGGGGCGAGGGTGATCAGTCGGCGTGGCTGGTAGGCGCTGATGGCCGCGTCGATGTGCTGTCCGCGCAGATCTTCGATGGCGTGGTCGCCGCTCTGCTGACCCAGGGCCCAGGCGAGCTTGGGCGAGAGGGGCGAGATGCTCAGCGGCAGCCCGCATTCGGGCACGGCGGCGCGGGCGGCCTCCAGGAGCTCGCTGCGGACCACGCCGGTGACGGGGCCATCGAGGCGGCCGGTGCGCACGAGATGCTGTTCCACCCAGGCCGGCTGCCACACCAGCAGGGTGAAGGTGGAGGCGCCGCTGGAGGAGTCCAGGTCCTGGCTCCAGAGCTTTTCCAGATAGTCGGTGAGTTCCGGTGGTGGCAGCGCCACGGGGGCCTGGAGCGTCAGCTGGGGAGACATGGGTGTGGGGGCGTGGAGGCGTCGAGGTCAGGTGCTGCCGGGCGTGCGCGGCGCATCAGGGGTGGGGGCTCAGGGGCGGCGCCACATCAGGCCATCGCGTCCGAGCATGTTGTCCGAGGCGGCCGGTCCCCAGGTGCGGGCCTCGTAGGGGTGGACGGGCAGCTGCCAGGGGCTGTCTTCGATCAGCTCCAGCAAGGGGGTGTAGAGCCGCCAGGCGGCTTCCACCTCATCGCCGCGGGTGAACAGGGTGGGATCCCCCAGCATGGCGTCGGCGAGCAGGCGAACGTAGCCTTCGTCGGACGGTTCCCCGAAGGATTCGTCATAGGAGAAGTGCATGTCCACCGGTCGGCTGCGCATGCCCGATCCCGGTGACTTCACCTCGAAACGGAAGCCGGCTCCTTCATCCGGCTGGATGCGCAGGATCAACTGGTTGGCGGTGGGGCTGCCGCCGGCGGCATCGAACAGGTGCACCGGTGCTTCGCGGAAGGTGAGCACCACTTCGCTCATGCGCTTGGGCAGGCGCTTGCCTGTACGCAGATAGAAGGGAACCCCCTGCCAGCGCCAGTTGTCGATGAACAGCTTCATCGCCACATAGGTTTCGGTGGTGCTGTTGGGGCTCACACCGGGTTCCTGGCGGTACCCCGCCAGGGGCCGGGCAGGAGTGCCACCAGGGCCGTACTGGCCGCGCACACAGCAGTTCCAGGGCTCCAGCTCGTCGGCCAGCCGTGCCGCCTGCAGCACCTTGGCCTTCTCGTTGCGGATCGCCTCGGGCTCGAAGCGACCGGGGGCCTCCATCGTGGTGAGGGCCAGCATCTGGGTGAGGTGGTTCTGCACCATGTCCCGCAGTGCGCCGGAGCCTTCGTAGTAGCCCGCCCGCTCTTCCACTCCCACGGTCTCGGCCGCAGTGATCTCCACACTGGCGATGTAGTTCCGGTTCCAGATCGGCTCGAAGATCGTGTTGGCAAAACGCAGCACGAGGATGTTCTGGACCGTTTCCTTGCCGAGGTAGTGGTCGATGCGGAAGACCTGGCTCTCATGGGCGCTGGCCTGCACGATCCGGTTGAGTTCCTGGGCGCTTCCGTAGTCGCGGCCGAAGGGCTTCTCGATCACCACGCGGCTGCGTTGGGCATCGCTGAGCAGCCCGGCGGCGGCCAGGGCACGGCAACCGCTGCCGTAGAAATTCGGTGACACCGAAAGGTAGAAGGTGCGGTTGTTGCGGGTGGCCCGGAGGTGGTCGATCACCTCCAGCCGCTGGGCGAGCCGCACCAGGTGATCGGGTTGCTGCAGATCCACCGGCTCGTAGAACAGCCCGGCCGCAAACTGATCCCAGGCATTGCGGTGTTCGTTGACCACTTCGCCGAGGGCCTCGGCCATGTGGCTGCGGAAGTCCTCGTCACTCCAGGGGCGCCGGGCACAGCCCAGCACCGCGAACTCGGTGGGCAGCCGCCTCTGGCGGAACAGCTCGAACAGGGCCGGTACCAGCTTGCGGTGGGTGAGGTCACCGCTTGCCCCGAAGATCACCAGGCACTGGGGCGACACCACACGCTCCTGGCGCAGCCCGACCCTCAGTGGATTGGTGAGCGTGACGGTCATGGAGTGCGCGCAGATGACATCGGTTTACCCACGAAAGCGGGGAACACCCAGCTAAGGGCAGTGGGGCTTCCCCTCTGTGCTGATTTCGGCAAAAAAAAGCCCGCCACAGGGGCGGGACGGGAGAAGGAGCAGGAATGGCTCAGTAGGTTTCCACATGCCAGCGCTCGGCCTTCTTGAGCTGGGGACGCAGCTCGGCCCAGTTGAGCCCCTTGGCGGCGGCGGCCTTGCTCATGGCTTCATCGATGCCGGGCTCCATGCCCCGTAGGCCGCACATGTAGACGTGGGTCTTGGAATCTTCGATCATCGTGAAGATCTCGTCGCCATGCTCAGCGACTCGGTCCTGGATGTACATCCGGCCACCGCTTGGATTCTGCTGCTCGCGGCTGATCGCCTTGGTGTAGCGGAAGTTGTCGGGGAATTCGGCCAGGTAGCTCTGGAAATCCTCTTCGTAGAGGAGATTCGGGGTGGTGGGTACACCCATGATCAGCCAGGCCTTGCCCCGGAACTGATACTCGGGATTCTTGGCCCGCTCACCGGGATCGAACATCCGGCGCAGGTAGGCGCGCATCGGAGCGATGCCCGTGCCGGTGGCCAGCATGATCACGTTGGCGTCCTCGTCGGGGGGCAGGAGCATTTCCTTGCCCACTGGGCCCGTGATCTTCACCTTGGCGCCGGGTTCGATGTCGCACAGGAAGGTGGAGCAGACGCCGTTGATGGTCTCCCCGTCTTTCTCGTACTGGAGCTGACGCACGCACAGCGACACGGTCTTGTCTTCGAGGTTGTCGCCGTGACGGGTGCTGGCGATCGAGTAGAGGCGGAGCTTGTGAGGCTTGCCGTTGGCATCAACGCCGTCGGGAATGATGCCGATGCTCTGACCTTCCACGTAGTGAAGGTTGCCTTCGGAGAGATCGAAGGTGATGTGATTGACCCGGCCGATCGCCCCTTCAGCCAGCAGGGAATAGTTCCCGAGCACGGTGCCGACGTAGGGATCCTTCGGTTTGTAGAGATTGACGGGAGGAGCTTCGTGCTTGACGGGGGTGGTCACGGGAGCGGCGGCGGCGTTGGCAGCGGTCGGGGCGGGCGCGGGAGTGGGGGCAGCCGAGGCCTGGTCAGCTGGGGTGACCGAGAGCAGGCGTCCACCCTGTTGATTGATCATGCGCAGGGTGGTCTGCATCTGTGAAAGAGGGATGCTGAAGCAACGCTCGGCCGTGCGCGTGCCAGCTGCTTTGAGACCCTGCACCACAAGGGTGAACATGCGGGCATCGGACTGACGAAGCGCTGCGGTCGAGATGCGCATGAACCCTCAAACTCCGGAAAACCGGGCCGATCATAGGCAATGCCCATGGACTGCCCCTCCTCCTGATCGTGGGCCTTTCCGCACCAGCAACCGATTGTTGCGGTTAGGTTTGATGGCGGCTGGTTTGATCCGGCTGGCGACGAATCCGGCGTTCCCCCTCACTTGGCGCAACTTTCGGTTCTGACAACCCCTTCCATCCAGGGCCTTCTCAGCAGCCAGGACACCTGTTCGCTGGACACGATCCAGCAGGACATGGAACGGCTGCCTCAGGGAGCCCGCCGCTTGGCGGTTCAGCTCCGCCTCGAGCTTCCTCCCCAGCAGATCTGGGCCGTGCTCACCGACTATGAGAACCTCAGCCGCTTCATCCCGAACCTCTCCACGTCCCGTCTGCTCTGGCGACGGGGCAGCACGGTGGGCCTGGAACAGGTGGGTTGCCAGCAGTTCTGCGGTCTGCGCTTCACGGCCCGCGTCGAGCTGGAACTGCGGGAGCATCATGACGACGGCCTGCTCAGCTTCAGCATGCGCCAAGGAGATTTCCGTCGTTTCGAGGGGGCCTGGCAGGTCAGCGGCGAACCCGGTGGCTCTCGGCTGCTCTACGAACTCACCGTGCAGGGGCGCCAGGGCATGCCGATCGGCCTGATCGAGCAGCGGCTGCGCGAAGACCTGGCTGCCAACCTGCGCGCCGTCCAACAGGAAGCTCTGCGCCGCGCCCGGCAGGCCTGAACGGATCAGATGTGAAGCATTCAATCCAGCTCACTTCTCCGGTTGGAGTGTCAGGACAGAAGCAATCCCTGATTCCGGATTGAGCGGGAAGCCTCTACTTACAAGCAATTGTTTTGGCAATTGCCTGCCAGCTTGATTGATCCCATTTTTATAGTGAGCAAGTTCTGCGCAGGAAGCGACCAGATCATCACCGATGAATCGGCTCCCCAGAAGCAATCAGGCCGTCACAACTTCGTACCCGCCAACTGAAATGCTTCAACCATCTTGTGGTTGATCGTGATACCCCCAAGGGGATTCGAACCCCTGTCGCCTCCGTGAAAGGGAGGTGTCCTAGGCCTCTAGACGATGGGGGCGAGGCCACGGAGCAGGGGCGTTTGAAGGCGCTGCTTCCGATCCATGGACGCTACGGGTCGGAGTGTCCCTTCGTCAAGGAGAGGCCTGGCTGGGGGAGTTCTGTCCTGACCACACCGGCACGGTGAAGTGGAAGCAGGCTCCTTCACCGGGTTCGGAGACCACCCAGATCCGTCCGCCATGCACTTCAACGATGCGGCGACAGACGGAGAGCCCCACCCCGAAGCCAGAGGTGGTTCCCGAGGTCTGAGGCAGCCGTACCCGCTCCAGGAAGATCCGCTCCTGCTCGCCGCGGGGAATTCCCGGCCCCGTATCGCAGACACTCACCTGCACCCATTGGCTGGTGCGGTGCAACAGCGAAAGAGTCACCTCGCCTTGATCAGGGGTGTATTTCAGCGCGTTCTCCAGCAGATTCAGAAGCACCTGGCGCATGCGCCGCTGATCGGCAAACACATCCGGCAGGTCGGCGGGAATATCGGTGGTCAGGCGCAGGTTCCGCCCCACCCACAGTTTCTCCAGCTCCAGGATCGCCTCCGCGGTCACCGGCGCCAGGTCCAGCCGCTGGGGGTTGAAGAGCGCTTCCCAGCGGGTGGTGCCCACCTCCAGCAGGTCCTTGGAGAGATGCTCGATGTCATCGAGGCGGCGGTCGAGCACATCCCGGCAGCGGGTGTTGTTGATGTGCCCGAGCTGCAGGCTCTGCAGGGCCAGCTTGGCGGCGGTGAGGGGGGTGCGCAGCTCATGGGCCACCATGCGCAGCAGCCGCTCCTGCACCCGCAGGCGCTCGATCAGGGTTTCGTTCTCCTGACGCAGCACCAGCACCTGATCTTCCAGCTGCAGCTCCCGCTGGGTGCGGCTGCCATCCATTTCGGCGGGCCTCAGGCTCATGCCGAGATCACTGACCACCTCCAGCTGCTGCCAGCGCGGCAGCCAGCCCTTCAGCTGATCCAGCACAGCATTGCCAGCCAGCACCTGGCGAGGGGGGGGCTCCAGTTTCACCAGGGCCGGGGTGGCCACCAGCCGATGCAGCTCCAGCAGCTCAGGGCGCAGGGCCGGGTTGGCCAGCTCCAGGTCCACATCGAAGCCGCAGTCGCAGGTTTCGAGGTAGTTCAGGACTCCCCCCAGATCGGCGGAAGCGAGATGGTGGGGGGCCGCCACCAGCAGCAGCTTGAGCGGCCGGCGCCTGGCCTGGAGGGGCCCGGGAGCCGTCGTGCCGGAGTCGGCTTTCCCCGCTTCAGGCACCTTGGAGGCAGGCAAGATCGTGGAGATCACCTTATGGCGTCGAATGCTGGGCCGGGAGCTGGCTATGACGAGCCTGTCAACCGACCCACCGAAGATCTCTCCTTCCCATGACCCCATCCACGGAACGGGTGCCGCTGGACCCTTCCGGGCCGCCGAGGCGTGACCCCCAGGGGAGCCGCATCCAACTGGACAGCAGCCTGCGCCGCTGGTTCTCGCGCAACCTCGGACTCTGGCGGTCCCGCCGCCTCTATTTCTTCCGTGGTGAAGATGAGCCCCTGCGCCTCGACCTCCTGCTGCGGATCGAAACCTATGAGCATCCGGTGGAGGGGGAGGCCGCCTACCGCTTCAGCTGGGCTCCCGAGCAGGATTTCGGCTTCTACGACCGGAAGCCCCAGTACCAGCGCGAGGGCAGCCTTGAGGCCTACCTCTGCGGTCACCAGCTGCGGCGCAGCCGGAGCTATCTCGTGGAGCAGCCGATGCGCTCCCAGATCCGCCAGGTGGATGAGCACCAGATGATCTTCGAGTCACAGCACCAGGGCTGGGACATCGAGCAGCACATCCGCCTGATCGATCAGGACCGCTTCCGGGCCTGCTCGATTTTCTCCTGGCGGGATGGTGAGCTTGATATCACCGAGACGCACCATGAGATCAGGCTGGAGGGGCCCGGCGATCCGCTCCCTGCGGATTGAAGTTCGAGGCCCGGTGCATCAGCATGGAGGCTGTTGAACACGCTCTCCTTGCGCCTCACGCACTGCCTCCACCGACTTCTGTTGCTGGCTGGCGCACTCATCATTCCCGCCGTTTCAGCTGTGGCCCCCGCCCTGGCGGCACCAGCCAGTGAAAGCGAGATGTCGCTCTACACCAGAATCGCCTCCGTCAATGTCTGCATTGCCCGTGGCGCCGGCGTCGAGTTCGACAAGGCCGCGAGCATCGCCGGTGAAACGATCGCCCAGCTGATCAAGGGTCAGCATGACGGTCAGATCAAGCAGGTGGGCCCCAAGGCTCTCACGATCGAGGAGCTGCGGCGCGGTTCGGTGAACTCCGCGGTGATCGGTGCCGTCGAGCTCTGCCCCAAGGAAGTGCCGCCGGATGTGGTCAAGAAGGTGAATGACGCTCTCAAGCAACAGGGCGGCAAGTAATCCCAGGGGGAAGGCGGTGCTGGCCGGTGGCGGACGCATCCGTACATATCCGGCCCAGCCGCAGTTGCAGTTCAGACGGTCCTGTTGGCTTTGCTGATGGCATCCCTTCGGGGCTGTCCTCCAGCTTGATCACCATGACCGCCTTCGTTCACCGTCTTCCCCTTCTGCTCGCTGCCGGGATCTGTGGCCTCGCCTCCGTGTTGCCTGCCGCCGCCTCCGCCCAGGAGGCCTATGGGGGCTATCAGGGCTACCAGCTGCCTTCGGATCGCTACCCGGTGTCCCGCAGTTATGTCGTGACTCCGGTCCGCGACTGGCCGCCCGCTCCCTATCAGGACTACAGCAGCCAGGTCCCCAGCGGCAGCAACCCTTACGGCCAGCCGGCGCCCACCACCTGGGAGGAGGCCCAGGCCCTGCAGCAGCGCTGCTCGATCGGTCGGCTGGTGGGCGGCGTGATCGGAGGTGGCATCGGCTATGCCGCCTCCCGCGATGACGGCCGCACCTGGGCGGTCCCCCTGGGGGCCCTGCTCGGATCCCAGGTGGGCTGCAATGCCGGTCAGGGTCGAGGACCCCTGCCCTGGTGAGCGGGGAGCCAGGATCAGGGAGCCTTCCTTCTCCCCCTGGCCTGATGAGCGTCGTGCGGCTGGCCGACTACCGGCCCTTCCCCTTCCGGCTTGAGCGCACCGATCTGACGGTGCGCCTTGTCGGCGAGGAGGCCCTGGTGGAGTCCACCCTGTTGCTTGCGCCCCTTGCCGCCGGCGGCGACACCAGCGAACCGCTGGTGCTGCGCGGTGAGGGCTTTGAGCTGCTCTCCCTCAGCCTCGACGGCCGGTCCGTGGCTCTCGATGAGATCGGGCGCGACGGGGACGCCTACATCCTCTCGAGCACTCCCCCGCAGCCGTTTCGCCTCACCAGCGATGTGCGCCTGCACCCCCGTGCCAACACCAGCCTCGAGGGGCTCTATGCCAGCGGCGGCATGGTGACCACCCAGTGCGAAGCGGAGGGGTTCCGCCGCATCACCCTCCATCCCGATCGCCCCGATGTGCTCAGCCTGTTCCGGGTGCGCATCGAGGCGGAGCGCCGCCTCTTCCCTGTCCTGCTCTCCAACGGCAACTGCATCGAGCAGGGAACCCTGCCGGCCCTGGCCGGCGGGGAGGAGCGGCACTATGCGGTCTGGGACGATCCCTTCCCCAAGCCCTCCTATCTGTTCGCCCTGGTGGCCGGGGTGCTTGAGGAGGTCCGCGACACCTTCACCACCGCCAGCGGCCGCACGGTGCAGTTGCGTCTGCACGTGGAGCCTGGCGATGCTCCCTACACGGCCCATGCCATGAGCTCCCTGAAGCGCTCGATGGCCTGGGACGAGAGAGTCTATGGATTGGAGTACGACCTCGATGAGTACAACATCGTTGCCGTGCGCCATTTCAACATGGGCGCTATGGAGAACAAGAGCCTCAACATCTTCAACTCCAAGCTGGTGCTGGCCGATGCCGCCACGGCCACCGATGCGGAACTGGAACGGATCGAGAGTGTGATCGCCCACGAGTATTTCCACAACTGGACGGGCAACCGCATCACCTGCCGAGACTGGTTCCAGCTCTCCCTCAAGGAGGGGCTCACCGTGTTCAGGGATCAGAGCTTCACCGCGGATCTGCATGCACCGGCTCTGAAGCGGATTGAGGATGTGGCGATGTTGCGCAACACCCAGTTCCGCGAAGATGCCGGTCCTAACTCCCACCCTGTGCAGCCGGATCATTATCAGGCGATCGATAACTTCTACACCACCACAATTTATGAAAAGGGCGCCGAGGTGATCCGCATGCTGCACACCCTCCTTGGCCCGGACACCTTCATGCGTGGCATGGCCATCTACGTGCAGCGCCATGACGGCACGGCCGCCACCTGTGACGACTTTGTGCAGGCCATGCAGGATGCCGCCGCCACGGCCAGCGATGCCGACAAGGCCGGGGCCAGCGATTTCTGCTTCGAACAGTTCCGCCGCTGGTATCACCAGGCGGGAACGCCGCGACTTGAACTGCAGCGTCACTGGGATGAGGATCGGGGCCGTCTGTCGCTGACCATCCGGCAGCACACCCCGGCCACCCCGGGCCAGCCTGACAAGCTGCCGCTGGTGATTCCCCTGGCGCTCGGGGCGGTGGACCAGGCCGGTGAGCCCCTGCTGCTGCAACGCCCCGGCGAAACCAGCGCCAGCGCCGAGGCTGCCAGCCTCGAACACTCCTGGGGGCCGCTCACGCGGCTGCTGGTGATCGATCAGGCCGAGCAGACCGTGGTGTTCGAGGGCTTCGAGCCCCACAGTCACCCGCCGGCCCTGTCCGTGCTGCGCCGCTTCTCCGCTCCGGTTCAGCTGGAGTTTGAGCGCACGCACGCGGAACTGCTGCATCTGCTCAGCAGCGACGGCGAGCCTCTGGCCCGTTGGGATGCCGGCCAGCAGCTGCTTCGGCAGGTGGTGCTGCGCCGCGCCGGAGGAGCGGCGGATGAGGCCCTCGAGGATGGTCTGGTGGCCGCCTTCGAGCGGATCCTGCTGGAGGGCACCCTCAGCGACGGCAACCGCTGCGCCCTGCTGACGATGCCGGGGCTGGCCGAACTCGAAGCGGCCAGCGGTGAGCCGGATCCACCGGCGCTGGATGTGGCGAGCAGGACCCTGCAGACCCGCTTCGGGGAAGCCCTGGCCGAACCCCTGGCGGACTGCCTCGAGCGCTGCCGTCCCCAGTGGGGCCTGCCATGGCCGGAGGGTGTCGGCGATCGCCAGCTCACGGGGCTGGTCTGGGCCTGGCGGGCTGCTGCGGGCGATGGGGCGGTGATGGCCGAGGCCGCCGCCGAGGTGGAGGGCTCCTCGATGACCCTGGCGCGGGCCGGGCTGCGGGCGTTGCAGCCCCTGGCCTGCAGCGAGCGGGAGCGGGCGATGGCGGCCTTCTACGAGCGCTGGCAGGAGAAACCGGTGATCCTGGATGCCTGGTTCAGCCTGGAGGCCTCAGCCCCCTTCCCGGACGGGCTCGAGCGGGTACAGGCCCTGCTGGCTCATCCCCGCTATGACCCGGCGGCTCCGAACTCCGTGCGGGCGGTGCTTGGCGGCCTGGCGGCCAACCCACCGGTGTTCCATGCCGCTGATGGCAGCGGCTACCGGTTCATGGCCGATCAGATCGCCCGGCTCGACCAGCGCAATCCGATCACCGCTTCACGGATGGCCAAGGTGTTCAGCCGCTGGCAGAGCTATGCCCCCAAGCGAGGCGAGCGGATGCGGGAGGCGATGGAGCAGCTCGCGGCCGCCGGGCTCTCGGCCAACACCCGGGAAGTGCTGGGTCAGAGCCTGGGGCGGGAGCTGCGGGGGTAGGGATCCGGGTAGAGGGCCCCGTGCAGACGCTGGAAGGAGGAGCGGCGTGCACTCGCTCCTTCAGGCCCCCCGTAGGCTCCCCAGAGACCTTCCCAGTAGAAATAGATCACCCCCAGGCCACGCTTGGCCACCTGTTCCACCTTCTTCCCCAGCACCTCTGAGGAGGTGGTGCGGCCCCCGAAGCCGGCCAGCACCCCGATCTGCACAGGCATGCCCCAGCGCCGGGCCTTCACCAGCGCCGCCTGGTCGAGGTCCTTGGTGAACCCGGCCACGGAGTGGGCGTAGTTCTGGACCACCAGCTCGTCCACCAGCTGGCCCAGAGCCCAGATCTCCCAGTCCTGCAACCAGTGGTTGTAAGCGAAACGGAACGGCCCGGGGGAGTGGCTGATCACAGCGCCGCTGCGTTCCTTCTTCATCCTGGCGCGCAATTCGCGCAGCAATCCTGTGAGCTGCTGGCGCCGCCAGGTCATCCACTCCCGGTTGTTGTAATCCCGGGGGGGTTCGCGGCCCTTCTCCTCACGGAACAGGGCGCGGGTGTAGGCGTCGTAGCCCAGCTCCACTGGCCAGGCGAAGTGGTCATCGAGCTGGATCCCGTCCACGCCGCAGCGCTCCACGATCTCACCGATCAGCCCGATCACCCGCTCGCGCACGCCGGGATGGGCCGGATTCAGCCAGACCCTCAGATCCTTGAGCGGCGATGTCTTGAGGTTGGCCCCATGCATGGCGTAGAGGGTGGAGCCGTCGCTGCGTTGCAGCACCCATTCGGGATGGCGGCGCACCACTTCGGCATCGGCTGGCTCCATCAGGCCGTACTCAAACCAGGGAATCACCTTCATGCCCCGCCGTTGACCGGCCTTGGTGAGACGGCAGATCGGATCGAGGGAGGCGTTCACCTGCTTCAGCTTCGGCTCCATCGGCGCGTAGCGGCTGCGATGGAACGTGAACCCCCGGCTCCAGACGTTGGGGTAAAGGGTGTTGAAGCCGGCGGCATCGAGTTCGGCCACGGCCTTCTCGATCAGGTTGGCGTCGTAGTAGAGGGGGCTGGGACTGTTGGTGAGCCAGACCCCCACCCGCTGGCTGGCGGCCAGGGCCGGCAGGGCCCCCAGGGCCTGCAGGGAGGAGGTGAGCAGCACGGTGGCCAGGGCCGGAAGGGCCCTCTTCAGACGGACCCGGCGGGGCAGTGGGCCGCTCAGTCCAGGGGGAGTTGGACTCGGCAGGAGGTGTCGCAACAGGATGGGGGTCGTGGGCGAGGGGACAGGGCCTGGCGGAATGGCTGAGCGGAAGGGCTCAACGAAACATCGAGCTCACGGAGCTTTCTTCGTGGATGCGCCAGATGGCCTCGCCGAGCATTTTGGCCACGGACAGCACCTTCAGCTGGGGAAAGCTGCGTTCGTCGCTGATCGGGATGCTGTTGGTGACCAGCACTTCCTCCAGCAGTCCCGGCTCCGAGAGGCGCTCGATGGCAGGGGGTGAGAAGACCGCATGGGTGGCGCAGGCCAGCACCCGGCGGGCCCCCTTGCGCCTCAACAGACGGGCCCCCTGGCAGATCGTGCCGCCGGTATCGATCATGTCGTCGATCAGGACCGCTGTTTTGCCGGCCACGTCGCCGATCACCGTGAGGCTTTCGGCCACGTTGTGATCGGAGCGCCTCTTGTCGATGATCGCCAGAGGGGCATCGTGCATGCGTTTGGCGAAGGCCCGCGCTCTGGCCACACCGCCCACATCGGGGGAGACCACCACCATTTCGCCCAGGTCGCGGGCGGAGAGGTAGTCGACCAGGACAGGTGAGCCGTAGATGTGGTCACAGGGAATGTCGAAATATCCCTGGATCTGCGACGAGTGCAGATCCATCGCCAGCACCCGGTCGACGCCGGACTGGGCCAGCAGGTTGGCCACCAGCTTGGCGGTGATCGATTCCCTCCCGGCGGTCTTGCGGTCGGCCCGCGCGTAGCCGTAGTAAGGGACCACGGCAGTGATCTGGCGGGCGGAGGCCCGGCGGCAGGCGTCCACCATGATCAGCAGCTCCATCAGGTGATCGTTCACCGGAGCGCAGGTGGGCTGGATCAGAAAGACGTCGCAGCCGCGGATCGATTCCTGGATCTGGATGTAGAGCTCACCGTCGGCGAAGCGCTTGATCACCCGCGGACCATCCGGCACACCCAGGTAGCTGGCGATCTCGTGGGCCAGGGCGGGATTGGAGGTGCCGCTGAACAAGCGCAGACGGCGGGTGTCATGGGGCTTGCTGTCCTGCTCCACCCGTTCAGCAGTCAAGAAACTGGTCACGGCGGGCCTGAGCAAGCAGGGCTGGAGCCTGATGGTAGAAGCCCCCAGGCCCGCTCAGGGCAAACAATCATGAAGGCAGCGGGTTCATCCCCCAATCCCACGGCTTCAATCCCGCCGTTGCGCCTGGTGCTGGTGGGTGCTGCATCTGCCGGTTCCGCCGCTGGTGTGGAGGACGCCGCCGGTCGGCTGGCAGCCTTGCTCGGGGTGACCGCCCTGCCGCCGCTGGAGGCGGCCAGCACGGATGGTTCGGATGCGGCGGTGGACGTGTTGATGGCCGAGCTGAGCGGGCGCGGCGGATCCTGGGTCGTGCCGTTACCCCAGGATCCCGGGCGCTTTCAGCCCTGGGGTGGGCGCTGGTCGGAGCTGCTGGGGGCCTGGCGCCAGCCGACCGTGCTGCTGATCGAGGCTCAGCAGGCGGATGGAGGCCTGGCCGCGGCCAGTACGGCCCTGCTGCAGCGCGGCGGGGTGCCCCTGCTGGGCCTGATCCAGTGGGGTGGTCTCTTCGATCGGGAGGCCCGCCGCCGCGATGGACTCCCCTGGCTGGGGGCGCTGACTCAGGGCGACATCGCCGACGCCGACCTCTCGTTCACCCTCAGGCGGCGCTGGAGCCAGGTCGCCGCCGAGGCGGCATAGCTGCTCAGGGTTTGGCCGGCCACAGGGGTGTGGGGGCCTTGGCGCTGATCTGGCGCAGGGTCTGATCCGGCTTGGCTGGGGGTGCCAGCGGAATCTGGCTGTAGCGCACCGGCTTCCCCTGGCGCAGCCCGGCCGTGACCAGGCTCATGGCTTCCCCCTGGCTGAGGTTGGTGTCGAGCTGGGAGGTGAGCCGTTGCCAGCGCTCCGGCAGCTGGGCCCATTGGTCAGGACGGACGAGTTCGCTCACGATCAGAGCGACCACCTCCTGCTGGCGCTCGCGCCGGCCGGCCTCCCCCTGCTCCTTGCTGCGGTACCGCACCAGTTGTTCCACCTGGGCACCCTTGAGCCGCTGCAGGCCGCCCTGGAGATCGATGCTGTACGCCTGGCTCCTGTCCTTGTAGCTCAGGGGCTGATCCAGGTTCACCTCCAGCCCTCCCAGGCCATCCACAAGCTCCCGCAGGGCCGAGCGCGGCAGCACCACGTAGCGATCGGGCTGGCCGGAATCGAGTCCCACCAGCTCGGCCACCGCGCCGGCACTGAGGGCCGCCCCTCCCTGTTTGTAGAGGGATCCCAGTGACTGCACGGTCTTCTGTCCGGGCAGTTTCACGGCCAGTTCGGTGGGGATGGTGAGGATTTGCAGGGGGCCGGCAGGGTCCACCCGCAGCAGCATCAGGGTGTCGCTGTTGGCGGCCCCTGCCGGTGCTGCGCCGTTGCTGGCGGCGGCCTGGCGATCGGCGTCACTGCCGATCAGCAGCACCGTGATCGGTCTTGAGGGGGGACTGGCCAGGGGGGCGGCCTCACCGTTCTGCTCCTCGTTGCTGAGCCCCCGATCCTGCGGCGGCCAGAGCAGGTCGAGCAGGCCCACCGAGCCCACCAGCCCCAGGGCGCCCAGGCCCAGCCCCGCCAGCAGCGTCCAGGGCCCTCGTCGCCGTGGCCGGGCCGGGGATGCTGACGGGGGCCGGGGCGGCTCCTGACGGTTCTCGTCTGCCCTGGACTTGGCTGCCACGACTGGATTGGCCTGAGGAATCGCCTCACTTTGACGCAGCTTCTTCAGGGCCGGTGCCATGACCGATAGGTTGAGAACCCCCACCTCCCGTCGGGATCCAGCATTGAGCGCCGCTTCCCGTTCAGGCCCAGCCCCGGCCGCTTCCCCCGGTCCCGGCCATCAGCTGGCTCCCCATGAGCGGGCCCGGCCCCTGCCCAGGGGCAGCGCCAAACCGGCCCGGGATCTCTGCAGCGAGTGCGGGCTGTGCGACACGGGCTGGGTGGCCTACGTACGCAACGCCTGCGCTTTCCTCACCCAGGGTTTCGACCGGATGGAGGAGCGGGCCCACGGCCGCCGCCGCGACCTGGCCAACGACGACGAGCTCTACTTCGGTGTGCATCAGCGCATGCTCACCGCACGCCTGCAGACTCCGATCGAGGGGGCTCAGTGGACCGGCATCGTCAGCCGGATCGGCGTGCTCGCCCTCGAGAGCGGTCTGGTGGATGCGGTGCTGTGCGTGCAGCAGAGCCCGGACGACCGCTTCACCCCGGTGCCGGTGCTGGCGCGAACTCCCGAGGAGGTGCTGGCGGCCCGGGTGAACAAGCCCACCCTTTCTCCCAATCTGGAGGTGCTGCAGCAGTTGCCCGGCAGCGGCATCCGCCGCCTGCTGGCGATCGGCGTGGGCTGCCAGATCCAGGCGCTGCGGGCCGTGCAGGACACCCTGCCGCTCGACGAGCTCTATGTGCTGGGCATGCCCTGCGTCGACAACGTCAGCCGCCGCGGACTGCAGACCTTCCTGGAGAGTGCCAGCCGTTCACCGGACACGGTGGTGCACTACGAGTTCATGCAGGACTTCCGCATCCACTTCCGCCACAGCGACGGCCGTGAGGAAACCGTGCCGTTCTTCGGTCTCGACACCCCCAACCTCAAGAGCGTCTTCGCCCCCAGCTGCCTGAGCTGTTTCGATTACACCAATGCCGGCGCCGACCTGGTGGTGGGCTACATGGGGGCGACCTTTGGACGCCAGTGGCTGGTGGTGCGCAACCCGAAGGGGCAGCAGCTGCTCGATCTGGTGGAGGCCGAGCTCGACACCGCCCCTGTGACCAGCCAGGGGGATCGCCGCGCCGCCGTGCAACAGGGGATCGAGGCTTATGACAAGGCCGTGAAGCTGCCCCTGTGGCTGGCGGAGGTGGTGGGCTTCTTCGTCAAGCGGTTCGGTCCCAAGGGTCTGGAATACGGCCGCTTTTCGATTGATTCCCACTTCACCCGCAATGCCATCTGGGTGAGACGCCATCACCCGGATCAGGCGGATCGCCACATCCCGGCCTTCGCCAAGGCCATCATCAGCCGTTACCGCCTGCCCGATTGATGCCTGTGCCCTCCGGTCCCGACCACGGGCCCTCCATCCGGCAGTGCGGCGTGCTGCTCCATCCCAGTGCCCTGCCGGGCACCCCGGGCTGCGGCACCTTCGGTCTGGCAGCTCATCAGTGGATCGACCAGCTGGCTGCCGCCGGCATCGCCGCCTGGCAGTTGCTGCCCCTGGCCCCCACCGATGGCACCGGCTCCCCCTACAGCTCCCCCAGCGGCTTCGCGCTCAATCCCTGGTTCCTCGATGCCGACACGCTGGTGGCCGAGGGGTTCCTCGACACCGCCTCCGCTGGGGACCTCCCAGCCGGCAGCTACGAGCGGCTTGACCTGGAGGCGTCACGGCTACGGGCCGTGGTTCTGGGGGAACGCCTTCTGGAGCACTGGCCGGCCCAGAGCCAGGAGCACCGGCAGGACTTCGAGCGCTGGCGGAGCCGGGAGGACCACTGGCTGCGTGACCACTGCCTCTACATGGTGCTGCGTGAGCGCCACGGCCAGCAGCCCTGGTGGACCTGGCCCCGCCCCCTGGCGCGGCGCGGCCGCCTGGCCCTGCGCCAGCTGGAGCGGGACGCTTCCGGGCCCTTGCTGCAGGAAGCGCTGGTTCAGTGGCAGCTGCAGAGGCAATGGCAGCAGCTGCACCGCCACGCCAGCCGATCAGGCGTCTGTCTGATCGGGGATCTGCCCTTCTACGTGGCCCACGACAGCGCCGATGTCTGGGCGAACCGCCGCCTGTTCTCCGTCCGCGCCGATGGTTCCCTCAACGAGCAGAGCGGGGTGCCCCCCGATTACTTCTCTGACACCGGCCAGCTCTGGGGCACCCCGGTCTACCGCTGGAGCCTGCACCGGCTCACCGGGTTCCGCTGGTGGATGCGCCGGCTGGAGCGGCAGTTGCAGCTGCTCGACCTGCTGCGGCTCGATCATTTCCGCGCGCTCGAGTCGTACTGGAGTGTGGCCGGCCAGGCCGAGACGGCCCAGGAGGGTCGCTGGCGCCCGTCCCCTGGTGTGGCCCTGCTCGCCAGCCTGAAGGCGCGCTGGCGACGGCAGCGGGGCGCCGGCGGCAGGAATGGCCGTTCAGCCCCGGCTCTGCCCCTGATCGCCGAAGACCTTGGTGTGATCACCCCGGAGGTGGAGGCCCTGCGCGATCGCTTCGCCCTGCCGGGGATGAAGATCCTCCAGTTCGCCTTCGATGGCAACGCCGACAATCCCTACCTTCCGGCCAATTACCAGGGTGAGCATTGGGTGGTTTACACCGGCACCCACGACAACGCCACCTGCCTGGGCTGGTGGCAGGACCTGGAGGAGGACCAGCGGCGCCAGGTGGGGGAGCTGGTCGGACACACCATCGATGCCCCGGGCTGGCAGCTGCTGGAGCTGGCTCTGGGCTCCTCGGCCCAGTTGGCGGTGGTTCCCCTGCAGGATCTGCTCCACCTCGATGACCAGGCCCGTTTCAACACGCCAGGCACCGCCTCGGGCAACTGGACCTGGCGCCTGGTCCAGCCGATCGCCAGTCTCCGGGATCCGCTGGTGGGGCTCCAGGGGCTGGCCCAGCGCTATGGGCGCACGGGCACCTGCGCGCCTGAGGCTGTGGCCGGCGGCAGCCGGTAACGTCCCCCCCCTCCGGGCTCCGGTGTCAGGGGCTTGCCGTCCCAGAGCACTGCACCCTGCGATGGCACGGGGTCCAGTGTCAGGCGCAGGGGGGGACGCAGCTGCAGCACCAGCTCCCCCGAGGCCCCGGTGAGTTCGGTCTTCACCCCCGCATTACTGCCGAGGCTGATCCGGGTGGGTTGCCCCAGCCGCAGTTGAAGCACCCCGGCGGCGGGGCGGCGCTCGATGCCTGCCTGCAGCAGCCGCTGCCTGGCCACACCCCTGGCCGCCTGCTGCAGGGGCCTGAGGTCTGGATAGGCTTGGAGGAGCTCGGCGTTGGGGTCCGGGGCCCGTTGCTCCGAGGCCGGCAGGGGGGGGATCGGCCGCAGGGCCAGCAGGTTCTCCGCCGCCAGCCGCCGCTGCTGCAGGTTGACGCCGTAGATCAGCGCGAGGGTCAGCCCCCCGTAGAGCACGGTCCCCTGCCAGGTGGTGAAGACATCGATCGACCCCGGAGTGAAGCGGGAGAGCAGGGCCTGACGCCCTGACACACCGTGCTGGGCCGTCTCGGGCCGGTCCGGCAGGGCCCCACTGAGGGCGCCGGGCGGAAGATTCAGATGCTGCTCCAGCAGTGGCAGCATCGTGCGGAGGTAGGCCGGCTCCGGCAGACGCTCGCGCCATCCGCGCTCCAGGGCTTCGAGCACAGGAGTGCTCACCCGTGTCTCGATCGCCAGCTGGCGCAGGTTCAGCCCCCGGGCTTCCCGCTGCTGGCGCAGCTGCCGGCCGGCGTTGAGCAGGGGATCCTCCCGGGGCTCGACCGGCTGGCTGAGCACGGCTTTCCGCCAGGGCCACCAGCGCCTGAGGCGGGAGGGCACGGCCGTGGGAATCCTGGAGGGCGGCATCGATCAGGGCGTGGGTTCGATCGGTCCGCGGCTCAGTCCCGCGGGTCCAGTTCCTTCCATTCTTGAGGGGTGAGGTGGCGCCAGCGTCCTTCGGGCAGCTCACCGAGGCGCAGCGGACCGATCGCCACCCTCTGCAGATCGCGTACCGGATAGCCCAGCAGCTCAGCTGTGCGCCGGATCTGCCGGTTCCGGCCCTCGCCCATCTCCAGCTCCAGCAGGGTGCCCCGTCGCCCCCGCGCCAGCTCCCTCACCCCCACCGGCTGACTGGGCTGGCCGTCGAGGGGAACGCCCCGGCGCCACTGCTCCAGTGCTGTGGCAGAGGGCTCACCGGCGACCCATACCCGGTAGTGCTTGCGGTGGCCGAAGCGGGGGTGGGTGAGGTGCAGGGTGAGCGCCCCGTCATTGCTCAGCAGCACCGCCCCTCGGCTGGCGCCATCGAGGCGACCCACAGGATGCAGGCCGGTCCCCTCGCCCAGCTCCGGCGGCAGCAGATCGAGCACCGTCGTTCGCCCCTCGGGATCGTGGCAACTGCAGATCACACCGCGGGGCTTGTTGAGCAGCACGGTGATGGTGGGGGCTGGCGCGCCCACCGGCTTTCCATCCAGCTCCAGCCGGTCGTTGGAGAGATCGGCCTGGTCCCCGAGCCGTGCCACGGATCCGTTCACCGTCACCCGCCCCTGCAGGATCAGCTCCTCGGCCCGGCGTCGGGAGCAGAGCCCGGCACTGGCCAGCAGTTTCTGGAGTCGTTGCGCCGTCATGTCCGGGTGCCCACTCCACCAGTGTTGCCTTCGCCCCGCAGGAGGGGGAGGCCGAGCAGCGTTCCGCAGGCGGAGGGTCTGGCCCGGAGAGGCCTGTGGGTGGTAATTTACGAAACACAAAGGTTTCCTAACTCCCCGAACCGGCCCCATGCCCTCCCTCCCCGTGGCCGCCGCAGCCTCCTCGTCATCACTGCTGCCCACCGGCGACCTGGTGCGCTCGTACCTGCGCGACATCGGTCGCGTGCCGCTGCTGACCCATGAGCAGGAGATCACGCTGGGTCGTCAGGTGCAGGAGCTGATGCGGCTGGAGGAAACGGAGCAGGAACTGGAGATGCGCGCCGGAGGCCAGAAGCCGAGCGCGGCGGAATGGGCGAGCGCGGCGGGTCTGAGCCCGGCGCTGCTGAAGCGCAAGCTGGCCAGCGGCAGGCG
>CALRMN020000014.1:0-75802 GCA_943369245.1 Synechococcus sp. UW140
TCAGCCAGCCGCCCAGAGCCAGGTAGGCCGTGGGGAACAGCAGCAGGCCGGACCAGCCGACAAAAACAAAGCGGTCGCGCTTGAGCCAGTCATCGAGGACGTCGAACCATCCCCGTGCGGCAGGCGCGCGCCCTACAGCGATCGTCATGCGGGTACTTCATGAAGCTTTACACGATTCATCCTACGGAAAACCGGCACGCGCCGGGACCCGGCCCGATCGAGCACACGGGTAAATAAGCAATTGCACTCAGCAGGCCCGGGGCATGGCCGGCGGCGGCGCGGCAGGCCGTTCGCCAGAGTGGCCTCTGGTCTTCAAGCGCACATCGTGTACGTCGTCGAGCTCGTCCTCAAGCTCAGCCCCATGCCCATCTCGGTGCAACGCAAGGAGCTGAGCGACGCCCAGTCGCTCCACAGCGAGATCCGGGCGGCCATGGAAAGCGGCCATCCCCGCGTGCTCGAACTCCACTGCGAGAAATCCGAGGAGAAGCGCGTGAGCCTGTTGAGCGGCGAACTGCTGGCCGTTCAGCTCTATGAGAAGTCGGCGGTCGGCGGCGGCAGCAAGCGGCCAGGCTTCAGCGTCGACGGTTGATGTCCCGGGGCAACCCCTCCAGCGATGCCGTCGCGCCCCGGTCTCCTGCGCTGGAGGTGGGGGGCCTCTGTTTTGGCTGGCCCAACGGCAGCGCCGCCCTGGATCACTGCGACCTGCTCCTGCCCGGGACAGGCCTCTGGATGCTGGTGGGCGGCAACGGCAGCGGCAAGAGCACCCTGCTGCGCCTGATCGCCGGTCTGCTCGAGCCCAGTGACGGACGGGTGGCACTCACACTCAAGCCCGCCCTGGTGTTCCAGAACCCTGATCACCAGTTGCTGCTGCCCAGTTGCGGCACCGATCTGCAGCTCGGCCTTGTGCAGGGTCGACCGACCGCGGAGCGGCAGGCGCGGGTGTCCGCAGCCCTCACCCAGGTGGGACTGGGGGGGTTCGAAGGGCGGCCGATACACACCCTCAGCGGCGGTCAGAAACAACGGCTGGCGATCGCTGGTGCCCTGGCTGGAGACGCAGGCCTGCTGCTGCTCGATGAACCCACAGCCCTGCTCGACCCTGAGAGCCAGCAGGAGGTGCTGGAACTGATCGAGCGGCTCTGCCACCGGCGCGAGCGGCCGCTGACGGCCCTGTGGATCACCCATCGGCTCGAGGAGCTCGACCATTGCGATGGTGCCGCCGAGATGGAACGGGGCCGGATCGGATCCTGGCAGAAGGGCCCAGCCCTGCGGCAGCGCATCGAGAGCCGGCTTCCCCCCTTGCCGGGCGGCAGGATCGACGGGTAGGTTCTCCTCAACCCGTTCCTCGGTAGCTCAGTGGTAGAGCGGTCGGCTGTTAACCGATTGGTCGCAGGTTCGAATCCTGCCCGGGGAGTTCATCAAGAGTGCCGCGTTCTGAACGCCGGCTCTGGTCTTCATCGTTCGCGGTTGATGGCTGGACAGGCTCCAGCCTTTCCGGACAGCTGCCTGCCTGTCACAGCAGGGACGGCGCTGACAAGACCCAAGACGGCAGAAAATCTGTAGATTCAATTCAGGCTGTTGCGGGCCTGTCCTGGCCAGTTCCCTTGCCAGGACAGGCTTTCGCTCTTCGGAGCCAGCCGCCGGAGCGGCCCGCTGAGACGCGCTGAAGCGGCGGATCAGGAGAAAATAAGTACTTAATGATTGGTGCCGGCCATCTTCCGCCAGCCGTCACGTGTCCTCCAGCACCTGCCATGAAACCCTGCATCCTGCTGATTGAGGACGACGAGGACATGCGCGAACTGGTGGCGGGCCATTTCGAGCACGGTGGCTTCGTGGTGGAGACCGCCGACGACGGGATCAAGGGTCAGGCCCTCGCCCTGCAGGCCAACCCTGATCTGATCCTGCTTGATCTGATGCTCCCGAAGGTCGATGGTCTCACCCTCTGCCAGCGGCTGCGCCGGGATGAGCGCACGGCCAGCATCCCGATCCTGATGATCACGGCCCTGGGCGGCACCAAGGACAAGGTCAGCGGATTCAACTCCGGCGCCGACGATTACCTCACCAAACCCTTCGATCTCGAGGAGCTGATGGTGCGGGTGAAAGCTCTGCTGCGCCGCAGCGACAGGGCTCCACTCTCCACCAAGCACAGCGAGATCCTCAGCTATGGCCCCCTCACGCTGGTGCCGGAGAGGTTTGAGGCGATCTGGTTCGACGAGCCGGTGCGCCTGACCCACCTGGAATTCGAGTTGCTCCACTGCCTGCTGCAGCGCCATGGCCAGACCGTGGCGCCGTCGTTGATCCTCAAAGAGGTCTGGGGCTACGAACCCGACGACGACATCGAGACCATCCGGGTGCATGTGCGCCACCTGCGCACCAAGCTGGAACCCGATCCGCGCAAACCCCGCTTCATCAAAACGGTCTATGGAGCCGGCTACTGCCTGGAGCTTCCCACTGGAGCCAAGCTCGCCCAGCAGGAAACCCTGATGCGCAGCCAACGGGAGGAGGAGCAACTGGCCGCAGCCACCCGTGCGCTCGAGAGCGCCTGAGCCCAGCTCAGCCGATCACACCGCTCAGCTCCAGCAGAGCCACTTCCCAGGCCAGGCGCGGTTGCACGAATCCCCGCAGTTGGCCCCGCAACCGCTCCAGCCGCTGCTGGGGCTCCAGCTGGGGCTCCATGCGCCAGAGACGCAGCTGCCACCAGTTCAGCAGCCACAACTGCTGATCCAGATCGAGCGCTTCACTCAGGTCGCGGGCCAGAGCCATGGCCTCGAGCGGATCGGCCGCCAGGCCCCCCAGCCGTTCAGCCAGGCCGCCAGGCAGCCCCCGCCACTGACGGCGATGCTCCATCAGGGCCCCCGGGGCTCCGGCGGCCAGCTCGATCAGTTCTGGAGGCTCATCGGCCCCAGGGTCACCGGGAGCCTCAGGGACATCAGCTTGCCGCGCCATGACCTCGGCCATCGCGACGGGATCGAGGGGGCGGAAGGGAATCTGCTGGCAGCGGGAGCGAATCGTGCTGAGCAGGCGCTCCGGCGCGGCGCTGAGCAGCAGCAAGAGCCCAGCCCCAGGCTCCTCCAGGGTCTTGAGCAGCCCGCTGGCCGCCCCCTCCGCCATCAGCTCCACGGCCTCGATCACCACCACCGGGCGAGGGCCAGCCACCGCCCGCCTCGCCAGGAACGGTCCGACGGATCGGATCTGCTCCAGCCGGATCTGCGGCAGACCCCGTTTGCTCACCCCCTCCGCCATCGCCTGGCTCACCGGCACGAGCCGTCCCTGGTGGGAGTAGGTGGGCTCCAGCCAGAGCAGATCAGGATGGTTGCCCTGGCTCAGGCGCCGTCGCACTGCCGGGGCGCCCGCGGGTCCGGCCAGAACCCCCTCCAGGAAGCGCAGCCCCCCCAGGCGCCGCCCCACTCCCTCAGGTCCGGTGAGCAGGTAGGCCGCGGCCAGGCGCTGCCGGTCCAGGGCGGAGCGCATCAGCGCCACCGCCGTGGGCTGGCCGATCAGATCAGCAAAGAGATCAGCCATCGGGATCACCTGCCCAAGCCCGGGGTAAGCGCTCCAGCAACGCCGCGCGCAGGGCCTCTTCCACCTCTGCGGGCGATCCGGCGGCATCCACTCGGCTCCAGCCCCGCTCCGCAGCCAGCTGGGCAAAGCCGGCCGACACCCGTTCCAGAAACGGCAGGCCAGCCGCCTCGATCCGATCAGCGCCTCGATGGCCTCGGCGCTGGGCTGAAAGGGTCAGGGGAAGATCGAGCCAGAGGGTGAGGTCGGGCGCCAGGCCGTCGGTGGCGATGGCCTCCAGCTGGTCGATCAGGTCCAGGGACAGCCCCCGGCCGTGGCCCTGGTAGGCAGCGGTGGAGCCGGCGAAGCGATCGCTGAGCACCCAGTGACCGGCCGCCAGGGCCGGCTCGATCAGGCTCTGCACATGCTGGGCGCGATCGGCGGCGTAGAGCAGGAGTTCGGCCCTGGCCACCGGCGCCGCCTCCTCCGGGGGATGCAGCAGCAGCTGCCGCAGGCCACGACCGAGCGGGGTTCCGCCGGGCTCCCGACTGGTCACCAGGCAGGCACCGGAGGGCATCAGGCCGCTGCGGGGAAGCCAGATAGCGAGGCGCTCGAGCTGGCTCGACTTGCCCGAACCATCGATGCCCTCCAGCACCAGGAAACGGCCTCGCGGATGCTCAGGCACGGCCATGGAGCAGCAACGCGTTGACGACCACGGTGATCGAACTGACAGCCATCAGCAGGGCGGCCAGCGGGGGGGAGAGCAGCAGGCCGAAGCCGGGCAGCAGGGCCCCAGCGGCGATCGGCAGCACGATCAGGTTGTAGCCGAAGGCCCAGAACAGATTCTGCTTCACCTTGGCCAGGGTGCGGCGCGCCAGCCGCAGGGCCTCCACCAACGACTCCAACCGGTCGCCGAGAATCACCAGATCAGCTGTGTCCTGCGCGATCTGGGTGCCGGTGCCCACGGCAATGCCCAGATCAGCCGCCGCGAGGGCCGGAGCGTCATTGATGCCGTCACCCACCATCGCCACGGCCCCCTGCTGACGCCAGCGCAGGATGTGCTCCAGCTTCTGCTGGGGGTCGAGTTCCCAGGCCAGGCCACCGGCGGGCAGGCCGAGGCGGTCACCCAGCTGCAATACGGGCTCGCGGCGATCTCCGCTCAGCACCCCCAGCCTCAGGCCCATGCCGCCGAGCTCAGCAAGGGCCCGGACCGCATCAGCACGGGGCTGGTCCTGCACCGCCACCAGCCCGAGCACGGCCGCCGGAGCGGCCACCACCAGCACCGTGGCCCCCTCCGACTCCAGCTGGGCCAGCTGCGGTTCCAGATCGGCGGGGAGGGTCAGACCGTGTGCCCTCAGCCAGCCCAGGCGCCCGACCCGGGCCAGCCCGTCCAGCCCCTCAAGCCGGCCCTCCACACCGGATCCCGCCTCGGTGCGGCTGTCGCTCACCTGGGCCAGGGACAGTCCGCGGCACTGGGCCTCCTGCAGCAGGGCATGGGCCAGCGGGTGGCGGGTGTGCTGCTCGAGGCTGGCGGCGAGTTGGACCAGGGCATCCCCCGCCGCCCCGGCGGGGTCGCCGCCGCCGGCGGGCAGGACGGCCACCACCAGGGGCCGGCCAAGGGTGAGGGTTCCGGTCTTGTCGAAAAGGACGCTGTCGAGTCGGGCCGCCATCTCGATCGCGTCGCCGCCGCGGAAGAGCAGGCCGGAACGGGCCGCCTGGCCCGATCCCACCGTGATCGCCGTTGGGGTGGCCAGGCCCAGGGCGCAGGGGCAGGCCACCACGAGCACGGCAATCGCCAGCTGCAGAGCGAGGGAGAAGGGCGTGGTGGCCGTGGCCCCCAGCACCCCGTGGCCGACGTGAGCCCCGTGGCCCGCCCCCATCAGCACCTGCGGCCAGAGCCTGGTGCCCCATTGCCACCAGAACACGAACGTGGCCAGGGCCAGCAGAAGCACGGCCACACTGAAGCGGCCGGCCACCCGGTCAGCCAGGCTCTGGATCGGCGCCTTGCGGGCCTGGGCCTGCTCCACCAGGGCAATGATCCGAGCCAGGGAGGATTCAGGCCCCGTGCGCCGCACCTCCAGCTCCAGAGGTGCCTGCAGGTTGAGCATTCCAGCCATCAGCTCGCTGCCGGGACCGGCTTCCAGGGGCAGGGGCTCCCCAGTGAGACTGGACACATCCACGGCGGAGTGGCCCTCCACCACCTCAGCGTCGACGGGGACACGGTCGCCGGGAAGCAGACGGATCCGATCGCCGGGGCGAAGGCCGCCGACGCGCACCTCCCGGGGCGGGCCATCGCCGAGGAGCAGCAGGGCGGAGTCGGGCTGCAGATGCACCAGCTGCTCGAGGGCCTGGCCTGTGCGGTTGCGGGCACGCTCTTCAAGGAAGCGGCCCAGCAGCACGAAGCCCAGCAGCATCACGGGCTCATTGAAGAAGCAGGGCCAGCCCGACGCCGGTTGCAGATAGGCCACCAGGCTCGCCAGGTAGGCGCTGCCCATGCCCAGCCCCACCAGGGTGTCCATGCTCGGCGTCCGCTGCCAGGCGTTGCGGGCTCCCCGCACCAGGATTCCCCGCCCGGGTCCGAGCAGGGCCATGCTGGCCACCAGGGCGTGAAAGCCCAGATCCCCCAGCCTGGGCACCCCGGGCAGGGCCATCAGGGCCGCCGGCAGGTGGCCGCCCTGAGCCAGGTGACCGAGCACCGACACCAGCATCAGGCCGAGGGCCACGATCAGCTGGCGCCACTCCTGACGCCAGCGCCGCTGCTGGTCGCGCTCGGCGCGGCTGGGATCGGGGCCCGCCTGATCGCGCCGGTGAGCCTCGAATCCCAGGGCCTCCAGGCTGGCGATCAACGCTGTCGCCGGATCGTCCGACGGGATGCTCTGGGCCGGATCCAGGCCGATCCAGGCGGTGCGGGTCACCAGATTGACGCTGGCCTGGCTGACCCCGGGCTGCTCGAGCAGGCGCCGCTCCACCGCCCGCACGCAGCCGCCGCACTTCATGCCGTCCACATCCAGGAGCAAGGGCTCGACGGGTGCGCTGGGCGCTGGGAGGGGGGACGTCAGGATCACGGGCCGTTGCTGAGCCCCAAGGGTAGGGAGTGTGGCGAAGGCTCCCTGGCCTGGCGGGCACCCGTCAGGATGGGAGCACCGATCACACCAGCCGCGCCGTGCCCCGCAGCCAACGCAACGACAACTTCATCGACAAGAGCTTCACGGTGATGGCCGACCTGATCCTCAAGGTGCTGCCCACCAACCGCCGCGCCAAGGAGGCCTTCGCCTACTACCGCGACGGTATGAGCGCCCAGGGCGATGGCGAATACGCCGAAGCACTCGAGAACTACGACGAAGCGCTCAAGCTCGAGGACGACCCCCTGGATCGCGCTTTCATCCTCTACAACATGGCCCTGGTGTACACGAGCAACGGCGACCACCAGCGGGCGATCGAGACCTACGAACAGGTGCTGGAGCTCAACAGCCACATGCCCCAGGCCCTGAACAACATGGCGGTGATCCACCACCACCTGGGCTCCCTGGCCGAGGAGCGGGGCGACACCGACGAGGCGGACCGTCGGTTTTCCCAGGCCGCCGAGTACTGGACCAAGGCGATCCGGATGGCCCCCAACAACTACATCGAAGCCCAGAACTGGATCAAGACCAGCGGCCGCGGTTCCGTCGATGTCTATTTCTGAGTCCTCAGCTGGCGGCGGGATCCACACCCAGGGCCGCCACCAGGGCCTCAGCCACCCCTCCAGCCTCCAGCAGCTCCAGCCCCAGGGCGGCCGCCACCGGAGCCAGGCCGCCGCCGCGGGGAACCACGGCCCGGGTGAACCCGAGGCGCGCCGCTTCCTGCAGACGTAACTCCAGCTGCCCCACCGAGCGGATCTGTCCCCCCAGCCCCAGCTCCCCCACCAGCACCGTGCCGGCCGGCAGGGTGAGGTCGCGGTAGCTGGCCACCACCGCGGCGGCCACCCCCAGATCGGCGGCGGGCTCCTCCACATCGAGCCCCCCAGCCACGGCCAGA
Organism: Synechococcus sp. UW140; assembly: GCA_943369245.1. Lineage (GTDB taxonomy): Bacteria > Cyanobacteriota > Cyanobacteriia > PCC-6307 > Cyanobiaceae > Regnicoccus_A. Next base: position 7,513 of record CALRMN020000014.1, read on the forward strand.
TAGCAATCGAAACGGGAGAGGGGCAGGCCCATGTGCTTCTCCAGCACCGCCAGGATCTGGTGCAGACGGTTGATGCCGATCCCCGTGGCGGTTCGCCTCGGGCTGGCGTAGCTGGTGGTGCTCACCAGAGCCTGGAGGTCCACCAGCAGTGGCCGGGTGCCCTCGCAGGCCACGATCGTGGCCGTGCCGGCACAGGGTCCGTCCCCCCCCAGGAACAGCTCGCTCGGGTTGGTCACCTCCGCCAGGCCCCGGTCGCGCATCTCGAACACCCCCAGCTCATGGGTGGCACCGAAGCGGTTCTTGACCGCCCTCAGCAGCCGGTGGCTGGCAAAGCGGTCACCCTCGAAGGTGAGCACGGCATCCACCAGATGCTCGAGCACCTTCGGTCCCGCCAGCATCCCTTCCTTGGTCACATGGCCCACCAGCAACAGGGCCGTGTCCTGGCGCTTGGCCAGCCGCTGCAGGGCTGCGGCGCAATCCCTGACCTGGGAGACCGAGCCAGGGGCGCTGCTCAGCTCGGCGTCATGGAGAGCCTGGATGCTGTCGATGATCGCCACCGCCGGGCGCAGCGCCTCCAGCTCCTGGAGCACCAGCTCCAGATCGGTTTCCGCCAGCAACTGCAGTCCGGCCTGATCGCCCGCCCCCTCCGCTCCCTCCTCCGGGCCCAGGCGCCGCCAGCGCAGCTTCACCTGCTGGGCCGATTCCTCGGCACTCACATAGAGCACGGAGCAGGCCTCCGCCAGGGCCCGCGCGCTCTGCAGCAGCAGCGTCGACTTGCCGATGCCGGGATCCCCGCCCACCAGGACCAGCGATCCGGGCACCAGGCCACCGCCGAGGACCCGATCCAGTTCAGGGAAGCCCGTGGCGAGCCGCCGCAGCGGGCGCTCGCCCACGGCCTGAATCGGCTCGGAGCGCCGCGCCCTGGGGGTGGCACCATCCGCAGGGGCAGCGGGTGTGGCGCGCCGACGGCGGCCATCAGCGGCGGGGTTGCTCTGCTCCACCAGGCTGTTCCAGCTGCCGCACCCCGGACAGCGGCCGAAGAACTGACGGGATTGAGCTCCACAGCTCTGGCAGGCGTAGAAAGGGGTGGAACGTCCCAAGGAGGTTTGTGACGAATGGTGGCTTTGGGTGAACTTGCGGGGGCTGGCGCCTTTTCAGTAGTCGGAGATTTTGCAACCGTGCCGGCGACACGATGACGGTTTCCAGTTCAGCCAAGGAGACCATCCTGGTCGTCGACGACGAAGCCAGCATCAGGCGGATTCTTGACACGCGCCTTTCGATGATCGGCTACCAGGTGGTCACGGCCTCCGACGGCGTGGAGGCACTCGAGGCGTTCCGTCAGTCCAGCCCGGATCTGGTGGTGCTCGACGTGATGATGCCCAAGCTCGATGGCTATGGGGTCTGCCAGGAGCTGCGCAAGGAGTCGGATGTGCCGATCGTGATGCTCACGGCCCTGGGCGATGTGGCCGACCGCATCACCGGCCTGGAGCTGGGGGCAGATGACTACGTCGTCAAGCCCTTCAGCCCCAAGGAACTGGAGGCCCGCATCCGCTGCGTGCTGCGCCGGGTGGAGAAGGACCAGGTGGTGGGAATCCCCAACTCCGGAGTCATCCAGGTGGGGGAGCTGCGCATCGACACCAACAAGCGTCAGGTGTACCGGGGGGAGGAGCGCATCCGCCTCACCGGCATGGAATTCAGCCTGCTGGAACTGCTGGTCAGCCGCTCGGGCGAACCCTTCAGCCGCGGCGAAATCCTCAAGGAGGTCTGGGGCTATACACCCGAGCGCCACGTGGACACCCGGGTGGTGGATGTCCACATCTCCCGGTTGCGCTCCAAGCTGGAGGATGATCCAGCCAATCCCGAGCTGATCCTCACGGCACGCGGCACGGGATACCTGTTCCAGCGCATCGTGGAAGCCGTTGCCTCCGAAGGAACCTGATCTCGATCCCCGCTCCGGCAGGCGTGCCAAGCCAAGCCGGGCCATTCGCCGACTGGTGATCTGGTACCGCCGCAATGCGGCGGTCACCTCGATCGTGGGCACGGCCACCTCCTCTGCCAGCACCGCAGCCTCGGCAGCCGCCTCGGCAGCAGGATCCGTCGCCGGCAGCATGGCCTCCACGGCCGGCTCGGTCCTCAACCCGCTGGTCATCGATCCCCTGCGCCGGCTGCAGCAGAGCGGTGGGGAGGAACTGGCCGCCATCAACCGCGGCGAGCGCCTCTGGGTGGCCGTCGACGGCATGGGAGGGGATCATGCCCCCGGACCGATCCTCGAAGGTTGCCTCAGAGCGGTGCAGATCCTGCCCGTGCGCATCCGCTTCGTGGCCGAAACCACAGCGGTGGAGGCAGTGGTGCCCCAGCTGGGCCTGGGAGAGCTGCTGCGGGAGTCGGTCGAGCGGGGCCTGATCGAGCTGGTGCCCAGTGGCCCGTCCGTGGGCATGGACGACGAGGCCACGGTGGTGCGGCGCAAGCGCGACGCCAGCATCAACCTGGCCATGGACCTGGTGAAGCGGGGTGAGGCCACCGCTGTCTATTCCGCTGGCAACTCAGGGGCCGTGATGGCCTCGGCCATCTTCCGGCTGGGGCGTCTCAAGGGCATCGACCGGCCTGCCATCGGCGCTCTCTTCCCCACCAAGGATCCGTCCCAGCAGGTGCTGGTGCTCGACGTGGGCGCCAACATGGACTGCAAACCGGGCTATCTGCACCAGTTCGCCCTGCTGGGGAGCATTTACAGCCGCGATGTGCTCGGAGTGGCCCGGCCGAGCGTCGGTCTGCTCAACATCGGCGAGGAGGAGTGCAAGGGCAACGAGCTCACGCTCAAGGCCTTTCCGCTGCTGGCGGCTGAGCCGAGGATCAGATTCAAGGGCAACTGTGAAGGCCGCGATGTGCTCTCAGGTGCCTTCGATGTGGTCGTCTGCGATGGATACACCGGCAACGTGCTGCTGAAGTTCCTCGAGTCGGTGGGCAGCGTGCTGCTCGATGTGTTGCGGGCTGAATTGCCCCGCGGCCGCCGCGGCAAGGTGGGCTCGGCCTTCCTGCGCAGCAATCTGATCCGCATCAAGAAGCGCCTCGACCATGCCGAGCACGGGGGCGCCCTGCTGCTGGGCGTGAATGGGGTCTGCGTGATCGGCCATGGCAGCAGCAAGTCCCTCTCGGTGGTCAGTGCCCTGCGCATCGCCCACCTGGCCGCCAGCCATGGGGTCATGGACGACCTGCACCGGCTCAGTGCCCAGGAAGACACCGTCACGGCCTGTGGTTGACTGAGCCCAACTGAGGACTGAGACAGTGTCGCTCGGCCGGATGGGCGCAGGCATGGCCCTGGTGGGCAGCGGCAGCGCTCTGCCGCTGGTCAGCGTCAGCAATGAGCAGCTCAGTCGCCGGGTCGACACCAACGACGCCTGGATCCGCAGCCGCACCGGCATCACCGCCCGCCGGATCGCCGGTCCCGGTGAAACCCTCACCAGCCTGGCCACCGATGCAGCCCGGTCCGCCCTGGATCAGGCCGGCTGGGACGCCGGTGATCTGGACCTGATCCTGCTGGCCACGTCCAGCCCGGATGATCTGTTCGGCACGGCCCCCAGGGTGCAGGGGGCCCTGGGGGCCAGACAGGCCGCGGCCTTCGATCTCACCGCCGCCTGCAGCGGCTTTCTCTTTGCCCTGATCACCGCCGGCCAGTACATCCGGGGAGGGACGGTGGGGCGGGCCCTGGTGATCGGTGCCGATCAGCTCAGCCGCTGGATCGACTGGGATGACCGCAGCACCTGCGTGCTCTTCGGTGACGGCGCCGCAGCCGTGGCGGTGGAAGCCTGCGAGGAGTCGAGCAACGGCCTGCTGGGCTTCAAGATGCACTCCGATGGCCGCCGGGCCGACTGCCTCTCCCTGCGCCAGCGCGACGATCACGTTCCTCTGCTGGAGGGTCATTCGCACCAGAAAGGCGGCTTCGAGACCATCCACATGAATGGCCAGGAGGTCTACAAGTTCGCCGTCCGGGAGGTCCCGGCGGTGCTGCAGGACCTGCTGCAGAGCACCGGCACCGCAGCGGAGCAGCTCGACTGGCTGCTGCTGCACCAGGCCAATCAGCGCATCCTCGATGCAGTGGCCGACCGCTTTGCCATCCCGCATGAGCGGGTGCTCAGCAACCTGGCCCGCTACGGCAACACCTCCGCCGCCACCATCCCGCTGATGCTGGATGAGGCGGTCAGGGATGGCCGGGTGCGCCCGGGCGATCTGATCGCCAGCAGCGGCTTCGGAGCCGGACTCAGCTGGGGTGCGGCACTGCTGCGCTGGGGTGGCCCGGGCGCCTCCCAGGCGTCCGCTGGCCCCGGCCGAACCGCACCGCCGTAATCTCCAGCCGGTTCGAGCGCATGTCGCCATGGGGATTGCCTGGGTGTTTCCCGGCCAGGGCTCACAGAAGACCGGCATGGCCGGCGGTGTGCTGGAGCTCCCGGGGGCGCGCGAGCGCTTCGCCGCCGCCTCCGATCTGCTGGGCAGAGACCTGCTGGCGATCTGTGCCGGGGAAACGTGCGAGGGAAACGGGCAGCTGACCGCTCTGAGTGACACCCGCAACACCCAACCCGCCCTGTTTGTGCTGGAAAGCCTGCTGGTGGATGGCCTCAAGGCCCAGGGACGACTGGCCGATCTGGTGGCCGGCCACAGCCTCGGGGAACTGGTGGCCCTCTATGCCGCCGAGGTCTTCGACTTCAGCACGGGCCTGAAGCTGATGTGCCATCGCAGCGAGTTGATGGCCGCTGCCGGAGGTGGGGCCATGACCGCGGTGGTGGGCTTCGATCGCAGCGAACTGGAGGCTCTGGTGGAGGCCAGCGAAGGTGTGGTGATCGCCAACGACAACAGTGCGGCCCAGGTGGTGATCTCCGGCCTGCCGGAGGCCGTGGTCGCCTTGGCCTCCCAGCTCTCCTGCAGGCGGGCCATCCCCCTGGCAGTCTCCGGGGCCTTCCATTCCCCTTACATGGCCGATGCGGCCGCCGCCTTCGCCGTCCTGCTGGAGGAGGTCCCCTTCGCCGACGCCAGGATCCCGGTGCTGAGCAACACGGATCCAACTCCCACCAGCCAGGGGGCTGAGCTCAAGCAGCGCCTGCGACGGCAGATGGTGAGCGGGGTGCGCTGGCGCGAAACCATGGATCAGATGGCGGCCCACGGGATCGACACCGTGGTGGAGATCGGCCCTGGCAACGTGCTCAGTGGTCTGATCAAACGCAGCCTGAGCGGGGTCACCACCGCCCAGGTCGGCAGCGCCGCCGACCTGGGACTGTGAGCGACACCACAGAGGCCCCCCCGGCCAGCGGACCGATCCCACCCCGCCGCCGCCTACGCCGCCGCCGGGCTGAACCCCCAGCGCTGCTCACCCCCAGGCCGAGCCTCACCTACCGCCTGATCAGCTACATGCTGGTGTTTCCGCTGTTCCGGCTGCTGTTCAGGGGCCGCACCAGCGGCAATGACCGGGTTCCCATGGATGGGGCCCTGGTGGTGGTCGCGAACCATGGGTCCCATCTCGACCCGCCCCTGCTGGGGCACGCCCTCGGACGTCCGGTGGCCTTCATGGCCAAGGCCGAACTGTTCCGGGTGCCCCTGCTGGGCCCCATCATCCGGGCCTGCGGAGCCTATCCCGTCTCCCGTGGAGCCAGCGACAGGGAGGCCATCCGCACCGCCACCGACCGCCTGCTTGAGGGCTGGGCCACCGGCGTGTTCATCGACGGCACCCGCCAGCCGGACGGGCGCGTGAATCAACCGCAGCCAGGGGCCGCCCTGCTGGCGGCACGGGCAGGGGTTCCTCTCCTGCCGGTGGCGATCATCAACAGCCACCGGGCCCTCGGCACTGGTCAGAGCACCCCAAGGCTGGTGCCGATCCACATCCGCATCGGCCAGATCATCCCGCCACCCGCTTCCCGTCGCCGCGTCGACCTGCTGGCCACCACCGCTGCCTGTCAGGAGCAGATCAATGCGCTCCTGGATCAGGGCCTGCTGGCCCCAGCGCGGGCCCCAGCCGCCCTGCCGCCCACGAGCGAAGATCCCGACCGGTGACCACCCAGGCGGCGGCCCTCAGGGCATCGCCCCAGACCTTGCGGCGTCCCTCCGGCAGGCAGCGGTCTCCGCAGGGAACGGGCACCGGGGTGAGATGTATCCCCCGACTGCCGGCAACGATCCGTCCCACCAGCAGGGCCCGGTCCATGTGATCGCTGCTGGTGACCAGCAGCACATGGCGGATGCCGAGACGCTTGAGGTCATCGACCACCGTCGTGAAGTTACCCAGGGTGTCGCGGGCGCGGTAGTCCAGACGAAACTGCCGACGATCGAGCCCCTCCTGGCTGAACAGCCAATGGGCGTATTCCGGATTGCTGCCACCACTCACCAGCAGGGGGAGCCCGTCACGGTGAGCCAGCCGGCCGGCCAGCTTCTCCCGGTCGATATCGCCACCCAGCACCAGGATCAACTGGGGCTGGCCGAGGCTGGGCAGCAGCAGTCCGCGGCCCACCACAACCAGAGCGCCAGCCAGCAGCGCCATCACCAGCAGCCTTCGCATCAGGGCTGGCCCACCGGACTGGTGGGATACAGGGGCAGCACGTCGGCCCAGGGAGCCGTCGATCCCGCCGTCGCCGCCAGGCCGCTCAGGCGCAGCAGCTGGTCCACGTCGGCCGCCGGATCGACCCGTGCCTCCAGCCGAGGGCCTGGCGGCAGATCGGTCAGTTGTCCGTACAAGCGCGGAGCCTCCCGCTCGGCGATTCCCCCCAGAGCCCACTCGTCCACGGCGTAGCAACCCGCCACGATGCCTCGACGGGGAAGCTCCTGCAACAGCCAGAAGGGCTGATCGCCCACCTCGGCCCGCTGGCGCAGGCGGTGAGCGATCAGCAGAAAGCTGCTGAATCCATCCAGGGGCAGCGCCAGCTGCTGGGCCAGGGTGCGGGCGAAGACCACGGTCACTCGGGTGCCGGTGAACCCGCCCGGGCCCGTGGCGACGGCCAGACGCCCCAGCTTGCGCCACTGCTGGGCGGGCAGCAGCTCCTCGACGCAGGTCAGCAGGTCGTTGGAGAGCCGACGGCCCAGGGAATGGCTGCGGATGCAGGGGCTTTGCGCTTCCTGGGCCGAAACCTCAGAGGACGGCGCCAGGGGGGCGAGTCCCAGCCCCAGAACCTCGCTCGTGCTGTGCAGCGCCAGCAGCCAGGGCGAGGGGACAGCGCTCATGCCGGCACCATTTCACCCGGGCGCAGGCGGCTCCAGCGGCCCGGGTCGGGCTGGAAACTGCCGCAAGCCCTCACATCCCACTCCACCCCCACCTGATCCCCCTCCAGGCTGATCACCTGCACGTGAATGCGGGGAGACTCGGGGCAGAGATCCGGCTCCGTGCTGAGGTGCTCCACACCGTGCTGCCTCTCCACCGCGTGATAGGCCTGACAGCGCTCCACCCAGTGGCAGTCGACGCAGATGCACATGCCGCCGGGGCCCTTCTCTCCCCCCATTCTGAAGTGGCCCTGCGCCCCTGAGGGGCGCAGGGCCGCCGCCGCCGCCGTCCTGCGCCAGGTCCTGGGCATCGGCAGCTGGCCCTTGCCACCGGACTCCTTCCCGAGCGGCACAGCCCTGGTGGGGGGCGCCGTGCGCGATGGACTGCTGGGGCGCCTCGGTCCTCAGCCCGACCTGGACCTGGTGGTGCCCGGGGACGCCATCACCCTCTGCAACAGCCTGAGCCGACGCCACGGCGGCAGCGTCGTGATTCTCGATGCCAAGCGCTCCATCGCCCGGCTGGTGCTGCGCGGGTGGAGCCTGGACCTGGCCCGCCAGGTGGGAGACGATCTGGAGAGCGATCTCTGGAGGCGGGATTTCAGGCTGAATGCTCTGGCCATGCCGCTGGTTCCAGGGTGCGAGCTGCTGGATCCCACCGGTGGCCTGGAGGATCTCGTCAGGGGAGAGCTGGTGGCGGTACGGGAAGCCAACCTGCTGGACGATCCGCTGCGCATGCTGCGGGGGATACGCCTGGCCGCGGAGCTGGGCTTCCGCCTGGAGCCCCAGACCCGTGGCTGGATCGAGCGCCACCACGGCCATATCAGCCAGGTGGCGCCGGAGCGCGTGCTGCAGGAACTGGAGAAGCTGGCGCAGGCCCCCGGCGGAGGGACGGGCCTGGAGGAGGCTCTGAGCTACGGCCTGCTTGATCCCTGGCGCTCGATCGGTCCGGAGCCGCTCTGGGGAGAGGGAGTGGGACTGGAGCTGGGGCTGACCCCCGCGGAAGCGGCCAGGGCCCTGCCCCTGGCCCGGCTGACGCGGGTGCTCGATGCGCCGGCCCTGGAGCGATTGCGCAGCAGTCGTCAGTTGCAGCAGCGCTGCGGCCTGTTGCGCCGCTGGCTGCTGCAACTGCTCGACAGCGACGAGGGCGCCGCCTCCGGCCTGCAGCGCCTGGACGAAGGGGAGCGTCTGAGGCTGCATCAGCAGCTGGAGACGGATCTTCCGGCGCTGCTGCTGTTTTTTCCAGCCAACCTGGCGCAGGAATGGTTAGCGCACTGGCGCAATCAACAGGATTGCTTGTTTCATCCCCGTCCACCGATCGATGGCGGCACGCTTCAGGAGCACCTGGGGCTGAGCCCCTCCCGCCGGCTGGGGGAGCTGCTCGCCCATCTCACACACGAAGCCGCCTATGGCCGGATTCAGGGCCGGGAGCAGGCCCTGCACCAGGCCCGGCTCTGGCTGGAGCGAACCCCGGCATGATTTACTTGAGGGTGAAAAGGCATCCATCCACAGCCTGACACTGCCCGTAAGCATCGGCTGATCGTCTGAGGTTTCGTCAAGGGATTTCCGAGCCACTGGCTCTCCAGACCAACCTGTTCATCGATCAACACTCCGCCATCGGTCAAACATTTCCCTTCCTCCCCTCGTTTCATGAGCGTTCGTCTTTACGTCGGCAACCTGCCGCAGAGCTTCGATGACAAGGAACTGACAGCCCTGTTCACCTCCGTCGGTGAAGGCGTGCGTTTCAAGACCGTTCAGGACCGCGAGACGGGCGCCTGCCGAGGCTTCGGCTTCGCCAACGTCGACGACGAGAAGCTCGCTGATGCGGTGATCGAGCAGCTCAACGGCCGCGACTTCGGTGGCAACAGCCTGCGCATCGAGCGCTCCGAGCGGCGTGACTCCCGTGGCGCGGCCCCCAGCACCGAGCGCCGTGGCGGTGGAGCCACCGCCACCGTGGCCCGCAAGGCCGTCAACAAGGTCGTCCACAGTGACGACATCACCGAAGGCGCTCCCGATCCGCGCTGGGCCGGCGAACTGGCCAAGCTCAAGTCGCTCCTGGCCAACCAGACCGCAGCCGTCTGAGGCAGCGGTCCGAGCCGGGTCCCCGTTCGCTCCCCTCAGGCCTGGTGCGTGACTGATCCTGCTATTGATGGCCCCCGCCCGCTCCAGCACTGGTGCTGGCGGGGTCATTCGATCGGCTTCACCAGCCAGGCCCCGGAACCGGGCTCAAACGACAACACCTCATCGACGCGGTCCGCTCAGGACGTTGTGGTGTTGATCCATGGCTTCGGGGCTTCCAGCGGCCACTGGCGCCACAACCTGCCCGAACTGGGTCAGCACTTTTCCACCTACGCCATCGACCTGCTGGGATTCGGCTCCAGTGACAAGCCCTGCTCCCGGCTGCGCGGGGAAACCGCCAGAGCGGGGTCTGTCGGCTATGGCTTCGATCTCTGGGCCGAGCAGGTGGCCGACTTCGCCGCCTGGATCCTGGCCTCGGCCAACACAGACCTGTCGGGCCAGACACCCAGCCTGCAGCTGGTCGGCAACTCGATTGGCGGGGTGGTGGCCCTGCGGGCCAGTGAACTGCTGCTGGATCGAGGCCTGGCACCCCGCCAGGTGATTCTGATCGATTGCGCTCAGCGCACCCTTGATGAGAAACGGGTGGCCCTCCTGCCCTGGCCGCAGCGCCTCAGCCGCCCCCTGATCAAGCACCTGGTGCGCCAGCGTTGGCTGATCGCCCTCCTCTTCCGGACCCTGGCACGTCCCGCCATCATCCGGCGGGTACTGGCCATGGCCTATCCCAGCGGCGCCAACGTGGACGACGCTCTGGTGGAGCTGCTTTTCCGCCCCAGCACCGATGCCGGAGCCCCGGAGAGCTTCCGCGGCTTCGTGAACCTCTTCGATGACCACCTCGCCCCGGAGATCCTCTCGCGCCTGGGCTCTCTGCCGGTGCGCATGATCTGGGGCGAACTGGATCCCTGGGAAGATCCAACTGAAGCCAGGCAATGGGCTGAGCAGTTCGCCTGCATTCGGGAGCTGCGGCTGCTGCCGGGACTGGGCCACTGTCCCCACGACGAAGCACCGCAGCTGGTGAACCCGATCCTGATCGACTGGCTCAGCGCGACTGGGCAATCACAAAGGAACAGGGAAGATCGAGCAGCTTGAGCGGGCGGGGCACGTAGGCCCGGTGGCTGAACACGTCGTAGTCGAGTTGCTCGATCACAGAGAGGATGCCCCGGTACAGCCGCAGGGATGCCCACACCGGCCAGCGGGCATCGGCTGAGAGCCAGCGCACTCCCGCTTCGGAGCGGGCAAACCATTGACGGGCCCGGCGCAACTGAAAGTCCATCAGGGCTCGCCAGTTGTCGTTGAGGGTACCGGCCAGCAGGTCGGCCTCGGAGTAACCGAAGCGCTCGAGATCCTCCTGGGGCAGATAGATCCGCCCGCGGGCGCGGTCTTCACCCACATCCCGCAGGATGTTTGTCAGCTGGTTGGCGATGCCCAGGGCCACGGCCGCGCTGGAGGTGTCTGGCCGCTCGCTCCAGGGGGCTGAGGTGTAGGCGGGATCCAGGCCCATCACCTCCTGGGTCATCAGCCCCACCGTGCCCGCCACCCGGTAGCAGTAGAGCTCCAGATCCTCGAAGCGGGCGTAGCGGTGGCGCAGCAGATCCATCCGCTGACCCTCGATCATGTCCAGATACGCCTGCAGCGGCTGGGGATAGCGCTGCAGGGTGTCGACCATCACCAGGTCGAGGGCGTCCTGCACCTTTCCACTGAAGAGCGAACGGGTGCGCTCTTCCCAGCGATCGAGCCTCTCGGCCAGGCACTCCACCGGCAGGGCCTGAGCCTGTGGACTGTCCATCAGCTCATCGGTGCGACGGCACCAGACATAGATGGCCCAGATCGCCCGCCGCTTCGCCGGAGGCATCAGCAGGGTGCCGAGGTAGAAGGTCTTGGCCCACTGGGCTGTTTCCTGGCGACAAGCCTGGTAAGCCTCCTCCAGGGTCGGCAGGGAAGGGCAGGACACCGTGGTGGAGGCAGCCAGCACGGTCACACCGCCAGGGGAGCCAGGGCCCGGCTCTGGCAGACCGCCTCGGCGCAGAGCTTTCCGCTGAGAACGGCCCCTTCCATCGAAGCGAGGTAGCGCTGCATCGTGTAGTCACCGGCCATGAAGAAATTGGCGATCGGCGTGTCCTGCGTCGGTCGCAGTTGCTGGCAGCCTGGCACCGTCTTGTAAACGGAGAGCGGTGTCTTCACAACCCGTGCCTTGCGCAGCTGGGTCTGGTCCTCGCCGGTGAAGTGATCCGGGAACAGCCGCCGCAGCTCGTTCAGGGTGGCCTCCACGATCGCCTCGTCGCTGCGGCCGATCCACTCCTCGGCCGGCGCGAAGACCAGCTCCAGCATCGAACGCTCCGGATCGGCATACTCCCGGCAGGTGTTGCTCATGTCGGCGTAGACGCTGAGCAGATCGGAACGGCTGAACAGGAGGTGATCGATCTCGGTGAGCTTGCGGTCGAACCAGAGGTGGATGTTGATCACCGGCACCCCCCGGAGGCCCTCCAGCTTCTCGAAGAAGGGCAGCTGCTTCCACGGCTCAGGCAGCAGCAGCTTGAGTGGATCCACCGGCAGGGCACTCACATAGGCGTCAGCCTGCAGCAGGCGAGGCTCCTGGCCCTGGACGCCAGCCAGACGGAACCCTGACACGCTTCCGTCGCCTGTGAGCTCGATCCGGCGCAGGGGGCTGTTGAGATGCACCTCGCCACCCCGCTCGCGGATCCACTCCACGATCGGTTCGCACAGGCGCTGGGGCGGGTTGCCATCGAGGAAAGCCATCTTCGAGCCGTTCTTCTCCTGAAGGAAGCGGTTCAGAGCCGTGAGGATCACCGTGCTTGAGATCTCATCAGGGTTGATGAAATTCAAGGCCTTGCTCATGGCGATGAAGACTTCATCATTCACCCGCTTGGGGATATTATGAAGCTCAAGCCATTCCGACCAGGAGTACTTGTCACACTCTTCGACATAATTCTGGCCACGCAGCATCGCTGGCACCAGACCCAGTCCGAACTGGATTTTCTCGGGCCAGCTCAGCATGTCGTTGTTTCCTAGAATCGCTGCAACACCATTGAGGGGTGCGGGCAGGTCTGGGAAATCGAAGCGGCTGTAGTTGCCAGGTGAATCCTTCTGATTGAAGATCATCGCGTGGTCCTTCCACTGCAGACGGTCTTCGATGCCAAGCTCAGCGAAGAGCTGCAGCATGTTGGGGTAGGCCCCGAAAAAGATGTGCAGACCGGTTTCGTACCAGTCGCCGTCCTCGTCCTGCCAGGCGGCCACCTTCCCGCCGAGCACATCGCGCGCCTCCACGACCACGGGCGTGTGGCCCGCATCGCTGAGGTATTTGGCGCAGGAGAGACCGGCAAGGCCTGCTCCGGCGATGGCGACGCGCATGGGAAATCGAAAAGTCAACGGCAACCATAAAAGGGCTGCCGCTGGCAGCGGCGTCCCGGGGATCAGCCCGGAGGCCACGGGTGTTCCTAAAGTCGACATCCGTGAGGCGTCCTGCCTGCCCACGACCCCCAGCCATGGTCGATGCCAGCCTGCTCAAGTCCACCACTCGTCACGTGCGGGTGTTCACCGCCCGGGTGGAGGACGGCCAGCTGATCGCTGATCCCAGCCAGCTGACCCTGGATCTCGATCCCGACAACGAATTCCTCTGGGACGCACCCGTTCTCGCCAAGGTCCAGCAGCGTTTCCGCGAGCTGGTGGCAGCCAGCGCCGGCCACGACCTGAGCGAATACAACCTGCGCCGGATCGGCTCGGATCTCGAGGGCTTCATCCGCCAGCTGCTCCAGGCCGGTGAGCTGCGCTACAACCCCGGAGCTCGTGTACTCAATTATTCGATGGGCCTGCCCCGCACACCGGAGGTCTCTTGAGCCGCTCCCGTTACGACCGTGGCGACGTCGGCCGGGGGGGCTACGGCCGTGGCAGCGAGACCCGTGCCAGGCCGGCAGCTGAGGGACGCGATCCCTATGAGGCTTACGAACGCGCGCCCCGCTCCCGGCGGACGGCCGAGCGCGGGGGTGGCGGGGGCAACGGGGGCAATGACGGAGCCGGTGGTGGTGGCGGCGGCGGCAGTCCGATTCAGCTGAATGTCGGCACCATCGCCGTGCTTGCGGGTGTGCTGGTGCTCGGCATCGGCATCGGCACGGCTCTCTCGAGCAATACACCCGGCAACCAGGGCAACATCGCCAGCAGCCAACAACTGGATCTGGCGGTGCCCGATCCCGAGTTCTGCAAGCAGTGGGGGGCCAGCGCCTTCGTGATGGATGTGGAGCTCTACACAACCATGAACCCGAGCAGCAGCTTCGTGACCCAGCCCACCCTGCAGCCGGGCTGCGTGATCCGTCGGGAGAACTGGAGCGTGCTGCAGAAGGAGGGCGCGGTGACCTCCGAGCAGATGCGCCAGTGCAAGCAGCGCATGAACACCTTTGCCTACATCGGCTCGATCCGAGACAAGCCCATCGTGCGCTGCGTCTACCAGACCGACATCAGCGGCAACAAGTTCCAGACCAGGGGCATTGCCGGCGCAGCCGACGACGCCACCGGCCTCACCCCCGAATCCGACCAGTTCTGATCAGCCCCCGGGTTCAGGAGGCCGAGGCCGCCTGGGCCACGGCCTCCACAGGGGTGGCCGCCGGCCGCACCGCTGGCTGGCGCAGGGGGCTGTCGGCACTGGCGAAGACCGGCAGCACTTCGCGGCGGAAGGCCTCGGAAGCCCTCGAGCAGTAGCGGGCCGGATGGGTGATCAGCTTGAGCTGACGGCGCACGAGCAGGTCGGCGACGATCGGGCGATGCAGACTGCCCGTGGCCAGTTCCCGCTCAATCGAGACCACCGGCAGGAAGGCGGCACCGAGGCCCGACTGCACGGCGTTCTTGATCGCCTCGAAGGAATTGAGCTCCATCTCGATCTTGAGGCGCTGCACCTCCAAACCCGAGCGGGCCAACAGATGGTCCACCATCTTGCGGGTGGTCGACTGGGCATCGAGGCAGACGAAGCCGAGGCGGTAGAGGTCGTCCTTGTGGAGCTCCGGCAGACGCGCCAGGGGGTGCTTCACCGGCAGCACCAGTGCCAGTTCATCGTTGGCGTAAGGAACCACCTGGAGCAGATCGGCCAGTTCAGTGGGCAGCTCGCCGCCGATGATCGCCAGATCGATCTGACCGTTGGCCACGCTCCAGCTGGTGCGGCGCGTGCTGTGCACCTGGAGCTGCACCGACACATCGGGGTATTTCTGGCGGAACAGCCCGATCATGCGGGGCATCAGATAGGTGCCGGTGGTCTGGCTGGCGCCCACGATCAGGGAGCCACCGCGCAGGTTGTGGAGATCATCGAGGGCCCTGCAGGCCTCCTGACACTGGCTCAGGATCCGGTCGCAATAGCTGAGCAGAAGGTGACCGGCCTCCGTGAGCTGCGCCTTGCGCCCGCCCCGGTCGAACAGCAGGACATCCAGCTGCTTCTCCAGGTTCTGAATCTGCAGACTCACCGCCGGCTGGGTGACGTAGAGGCTGTCGGCAGCTTTCTTGAAGCTGCCCTCGCTGGCAATGGCGCGCAGGATGCGCAGCTGATCGAGGGTGAAGGGCAGATCAGCCATGGGATGGGCCCTGGGCCTGGCTCCGGCTGGCAGAAGAAACTCTAAAGGGGAAACTCCGGAACCCCGGGGCCCGTGATCCCAGGCCGGGATGGACTGACACCTCCGCCAGAATCACCGCTTCCGCTGCGGCTTCTTGGCCCTGTCTCCGCCCTGCTTCGCCCAGCTCACCGACAGCCTTGACGCCGTGCCGCCGGAGCACCGCTCCAGCCTGGTGATGCTCGCCTTGCTGCTGGGATTCGCCCTGCTGCACAGCGGCGGTGCGGCCCTGAGGGTCCAGGCGGAACAGCGCGTCGGGGCCCGGTTGTGGCGTCTGCTGTTCGCCGCCGTGAGCATCCCGGCGGCCGTGGTGGTGGTGGGGTATTTCATCGCCCACCGCTACGAGGGCCTTCGGCTCTGGAACCTCCAGGGCACCCCCGGGCTGATCCCCCTGGTCTGGGTGGGCACGGCGATCAGCTTCTTCTTTCTCTATCCAGCCACGTACAACCTGCTGGAGATCCCGGCGCTGCTGAAGCCCCGGGTCCGTCTCTACGCCAGCGGGATCATCCGCATCAGCCGCCATCCCCAGGCGGTGGGTCAGGTTCTCTGGTGCGCCACCCACCTGCTCTGGATCGGCAGCAGCTTCATGCTGGTCACCTGCGCGGGACTGATCGGCCACCATCTGTTCGCGGTCTGGCATGGCGACCGGCGGCTCCGGGCCCGCTTCGGGGAGGCGTTCGAGGACCTTCGCGCCAGCACGTCGGTGGTTCCCTTCCTCGCCGTGCTCGACGGCCGCCAGCAGCTGGTCTGGGGGGAATTTCTGCGGCCGGCCCAGCTGGGGATCGCCATCGCCATCGGTCTGTTCTGGTGGAGCCATCGTTTCCTGGGCCTGGCGGCAGAGGCCTTTCTGGGGGGACCGCTGGGTCGGCTGCTGGGCTGAGCGTGCCCGTGACGACAGGCCGGAGGCCCTGATCGCGGTCCAACACACAGCCCGAACCACCTAGGCAGGCTGCTTACACTCCGTTGGCCCGCACCCTGAGCTGGATGACGTCGGCTGCCGAACTTGCCTGGTTGATCCCCGTTCTGCCCCTGGCTGGGGCGGCCATCACCGGCCTCGGCCTGATCAGCTTCAATCGAACCGTCAACCGTCTGCGCAAGCCGGTTGCCCTGCTGCTGCTGAGCTGTGTCGGGGCGGCCGCGGTGCTCAGCTTCGCCGTGCTGGCCGAGCAGCTGGCGGGGGCTCCCGCCACCGAGGTGCTCTTCGACTGGGCCAGCGCGGGCAGCTTCAATCTTCAGATGGGTTTCCGGGTGGATGCCCTCGGGGCCGTGATGCTCGCCCTGGTCACCACCATCGCCCTGCTGGTGATGGTCTATTCCGATGGCTACATGGCCCACGACAAGGGTTATGTGCGCTTTTTCACCTATCTGGCGCTCTTCAGCAGTTCGATGCTGGGCCTTGTGATCAGCCCGAACCTGCTCGAGATCTACGTGTTCTGGGAGCTGGTGGGCATGTGCTCCTACCTGCTGGTGGGCTTCTGGTACGACCGTGACGGTGCCGCCAACGCCGCCCAGAAGGCCTTCGTGGTGAACCGGGTCGGAGACTTCGGCCTGCTGCTGGGCATCCTGGGGCTGTTCTGGGCCACGGGCGCCTTCGGCTTCGAGGAGATCGGCGCCCGCCTGGCGGACGCCGTGGCGGGCGGCAGCCTCTCCAACGGTGCGGCGGTGCTGCTCTGCCTGCTGGTGTTCATGGGGCCCATGGCCAAGTCGGCCCAGTTCCCCCTGCATGTATGGCTGCCCGACGCCATGGAGGGTCCCACCCCCATCTCCGCTCTGATCCATGCCGCCACGATGGTGGCGGCCGGTGTGTTCCTGGTGGCCCGGCTCCAGCCGGTCTATGCCCCCTTCCCCCAGGTGCAGCTGGTGATCGCTGTGATTGGCACGATCACCTGCTTCCTGGGGGCCTCGATCGCCCTCACCCAGATGGACCTGAAGAAGGGCCTGGCTTACAGCACCGTGAGCCAGCTGGGTTACATGATGCTGGCCATGGGCTGCGGCGCCCCGGTCGCCGGCATGTTCCACCTGGTCACCCACGCCTTCTTCAAGGCGATGCTGTTCCTGGGCTCCGGTTCGGTGATCCATGCCATGGAGGAGGTTGTCGGCCATGAGCCGGTGCTGGCCCAGGACATGCGCCTGATGGGCGGCCTGCGTCAGTTCATGCCCGTGACGGCGATCACCTTCCTGATCGGCTGTGTGGCCATCAGCGGCATCCCCCCCCTGGCGGGCTTCTGGAGCAAGGACGAAATCCTCGGCCAGGCTTTCAACACCTATCCGATTCTCTGGGTGGTGGGCTTTCTCACCGCCGGCATGACCGCCTTCTACATGTTCCGGCTCTACTTCCTCACCTTCGAGGGCGAGTTCCGCGGCAACGACTCGGCCGTTCAGGCCCAGCTGCTCAGGGATGCCGGCAAGCTGTCGACTGGGGCGGAGGGCGAGGGGGCCGGCCATGGCCACCACGCCAGCCACCCCCATGAGTCCGGCTGGCAGATGGCCCTGCCCCTCGCGGTGCTGGCGGTGCCTTCGGCACTGATCGGCCTTCTGGGCACCCCCTGGCACAGCCGCTTCGCCGGCCTGCTGAATCCCCAGGAAGCCGCCGAGATGGCGGAGCACTTCTCCTGGGCTGAATTCCTGCCCCTGGCGGGTGCCTCGGTGGCGATCTCGATCACGGGCATCACGATCGCCGTGCTGGCCTACTCGCTCCACAAACTGGATCTGGCCACCCTGATGGCCGCCCGCTTCCCCAGCGTCAACGCCTTTCTGGCCAACAAGTGGTACCTCGACGACCTGAACGACAGGCTGTTCGTGCAGGGCAGCCGCAAGCTGGCACGTCAGGTGCTTGAAGTGGACGCCAAGGTGGTGGATGGGGTGGTCAACCTCACCGGCCTGCTGACCCTGGGCAGCGGTGAGGGCCTCAAGTATTTCGAAACCGGCCGGGCCCAGTTCTATGCCCTGATCGTGTTCGGTGGTGTGATCGCCCTGGTGGTGCTGTTCAGCAGCTTCTGAGCCCGGGCACTGTGTGTGTCATCCCTTATCTGGAGGCGGCCTGAGCGGCAGGTATTTCTACACTCCGCCCAGACCTGATCCCTGCCCCCGTGCCGCTCGATCCTGCCGTTGCCACGGGCGCCCTTGGTGCCTTGAGCGACGCACCTGCCACCGTCTTTCCCTGGCTGAGCGTTTCGATCCTGTTCCCGATCGCCGCGGCCCTGCTGATCCCCTTCATCCCGGATCCAGGAGACGGCAAGACGATCCGCTGGTACGCCCTGGGCGTTGCCCTGGTCACCTTCCTGGTCACCGCCGGCGCCTACATCAACGGCTACGACCCCTCCGTGGCCGGACTCCAGCTCATTGAACGGGTGGAATGGGTGCCCGATCTGGGCCTGGCCTGGTCGGTGGGAGCCGACGGGCTCTCGATGCCCCTGATCCTGCTCACCAGCTTCATCACGGCCCTGGCGGTGCTGGCGGCCTGGCCCGTCACCTTCAAGCCAAGACTCTTCTACGTGCTGATCCTGGCCATGGACGGCGGTCAGATCGCCGTGTTCGCCGTTCAGGACATGCTCCTGTTCTTCCTGTCCTGGGAACTGGAACTGCTGCCGGTCTACCTGCTGCTGGCGATCTGGGGCGCGAAGAAACGGCAGTACGCCGCCACCAAGTTCATCCTCTACACGGCCGGCGGATCCGTCTTCATCCTGCTGGCAGCCCTGGCGATGGGCTTCCATGGCGGCGGCACTCCCACCTTCGAGTACACCGCCCTGGCGTCGAAGGAGTTCGGCACACGCTTCCAGTTGCTGGCCTACGCGGGCCTGCTGATCGCCTTCGGGGTGAAACTGCCGATCGTGCCCCTGCACACCTGGCTTCCCGACGCCCACGGGGAGGCCACGGCGCCGGTCCATATGCTTCTGGCCGGCATCCTGCTGAAGATGGGTGGCTACGCCCTGCTGCGCTTCAACGTGCAGCTGCTGCCCGATGCCCACGCCCAGTTCGCGCCCCTGCTGGTCGTGCTTGGGGTGGTGAACATCATTTACGCGGCCCTCACCTCCTTCGCCCAGCGCAACCTCAAACGCAAGATCGCCTACAGCTCAATCAGCCACATGGGCTTCGTGCTGATCGGCATCGGCAGCTTCAGTGCCCTCGGCACCAGCGGCGCCATGCTGCAGATGGTCAGCCACGGACTGATCGGCGCCAGCCTCTTCTTCCTGGTGGGCGCCACCTACGACCGCACCCACACCCTCCAGCTCGATGAAATGGGCGGCGTGGGCCAGAAGATGCGCAAGATGTTCGCCCTCTGGACCGTCTGCTCCCTGGCCTCCCTGGCCCTGCCCGGCATGAGCGGGTTCGTGTCTGAGCTGATGGTCTTCGTGGGCTTCGTCACCAGCGAGGCCTACTCCCTCAGCTTCCGCATCGTGATGGCGGCCCTGGCTGCGGTGGGGGTGATCCTCACGCCGATCTACCTGCTCTCGATGCTGCGGGAGATCTTCTTCGGCAAGGAGAACACGGAGCTGGTTTCCCATACCAAGCTGGTGGACGCCGAACCTCGGGAGATCTACGTGATCTCCTGCCTGCTGGTGCCGATCATCGGCATCGGCCTCTATCCGCGCCTGATGACCGACACCTACCGCGCCTCGATCGAGGCCTTGGTGCAACGCGAGGAGGCCGCCATGGCCCGGATGATTCCAGCCGGCCGCCAGGGCCTGATTCGTCAGAACCCTCCCTTGGCTCTGCTCAGTCCTGGTGTGGATACCCATCATCCCCTGATGACGGCTCCTCTGCTGCCCTGAGCGAGCAGTCGACAGGGGGTTACGAAACCCTGCGGATGTTGACCTCCCATCCCCCAGTCCAGGGGGGATGCCTACGCTCCCAGCCAGTTGGGCCAGCCTGGACCATCAGCGCTCCACCCTTCCATCTTTCGCCTCGCCCCAAGCGTCTCGAACCATGCGTCAGCTGAACTTCCTGCTGATCTTCAGCTTTGGCCTGGCCACGGTGATGTTCACCCTCGAGAACACCACCGCCACCACGGTGCACTTCCTTCCCGGGGTGAGCGCCACCCTTCCCCTGGCCGCGATGATGCTGGTGGTGGGAGGGATTGGGGCCACCGCCGCCTGGGTGTTCGCCGTCTGGACCGGCGTCGTTAAGAAGGTGGAGCAGCTGCAGGAGCAGAGCGAGCTGGAGGCCCAGCAGGTGCGGATCCAGGAGCTCGAAGCCGACGTTCAGCGCTACCGGGCCACGGTGGATGCCCAGCTGAGTCTGCTGCCGGCCGCCGGCCAGAGTTCAGCCCCAAGCCCTGAGCTCCAGCCCGACGAGGCCTGATCCAGGCCCCCCGCTGGCCGTCAGGTCTCAGCCGGGGTACGTTTCCGGCAGATGTGGAAGGTTCGTTCTTGGCTGATGCAGGCGCCAGGCTGGCGATTCGCCTGCTGCAGGATGCCGCCGAACGTGGCGAGATTGACCCCTGGGATGTTGATGTCATCGCCGTGGTCGACGGCTTCCTCGACCAGCTGCGTCAGAGGATCGGTGCCCCCCGGCTGGTGAGCCGACCGGGTGAGGGGGGCAGCTTCGAGAGCGATCTTGCCGTCACGAGTGAGGCGTTCCTGGCCGCCTCGGTGCTGGTGAGCCTGAAGGCCGAGATCCTCGAGCAACAGACCCTGCCGCCGGAGCCGGCGGAGCTGGAGCAGGACCCCTTCGCCTTCGACGACGAGGACGTTGGATCCTTCGAGCTGCTCTCCTTTCAGCTGCCACGCCGACCGGAGCGGCACCTGTTACGGAGGGCCGTGGCACCACCCCCACTGCAGCGTCCCGTCACCCTGGGGGAACTGATCCGCCAGCTGGAGGACATCTCCGAGCGGCTGGAGCAGGGGGAGGCGAGCGGGCGATCGCGGCAGCGCGGACGTCGCTACAGCGAGCGGGCGGCGATCGAGCAGGTCGCCGCCCTGGCCCATCGAGAAAAACTGCCGGAAACCACCGCCGCGCTCAGCCACTTCCTGCTGGAGTGGCAGGCCGCCAGCGACTGGGTGAACTTCGAGATGCTGGTGGAAGCCTGGGCCGAAGCCGCCCCGGCGGATCTGGACCAGGACCGTGTTGGGGTGTTCTGGGCCCTGCTCTTCCTCTGCTCCCAGGGCAGGGTCGACCTGCAGCAGGAGGGAGGCCTCTTCGGCCCCCTGTTCATCAAAGGCTGCTGGGACGGCACGGTCACTGGGCCGTCGTCAGTGGTGGCACACGAACTGGTGCCAGCTCCGTCTCCGGCTCGGGAAGCGCAGGCCGCCTGAGAGTCTTCACTAGGCTGCCTTAAATCTGATCAGAAGGGGACAGGTGCCCATGAAGGCCATGATTCTCGCGGCCGGCAAGGGGACTCGGGTGCGGCCCATCACCCACACGATTCCCAAGCCGATGATCCCGATTCTGCAGAAACCCGTGATGGAGTTTCTGCTGGAGCTGCTCCGTCAGCATGGGTTCACCGAAGTCATGGTCAATGTTTCACACCTAGCCGCAGAAATCGAGAACTACTTCAGAGATGGCCAACGCTTCGGTGTGGAGATCGCTTACAGCTTCGAAGGGCGCATCGAAGACGGTGAACTGATCGGCGCCGCACTCGGTTCCGCCGGCGGCCTCAAGAAGATCCAGACTTTTCAACCCTTCTTCGACGACACCTTCGTGGTGCTCTGCGGCGATGCCCTGATCGATCTCGACCTCACCGAGGCCGTGCGCCGCCACAAGGAGAAAGGGGCCATGGCCTCCCTGGTCACCAAGCGGGTTCCCAAGGACCAGGTGAGCAGCTATGGCGTGGTGGTCACCGACCAGGACAGCCGGGTGTTGAGCTTCCAGGAGAAGCCTTCCGTCCAGGAGGCCGCCAGCGACATGATCAACACCGGCATCTACATCTTCGAGCCGGAGGTTCTGGATCACATCCCTACCGGCATTCCCTTCGACATCGGCGCCGATCTCTTCCCCAGGCTGGTCGCCGCCGGGGCCCCCTTCTACGCCCTGCCGATGGATTTCGAATGGGTGGACATCGGCAAGGTGCCCGACTACTGGCAGGCGATCCGCAGCGTGCTCGAGGGCAAGGTCCGTCAGGTTCAGGTACCTGGCCGGGAAGTGCGGCCGGGGATCTTCACAGGTCTGAACGTGGCCGCCGACTGGGACAAGATCAACGTGACCGGCCCCATCTACGTGGGGGGCATGACCCGTATCGATCCGGGTGTGACGATCGTGGGGCCGGCGATGATCGGTCCGAGCTGCCACATCTGTGAGGGCGCCACCATCGACAACTCCATCATCTTCGATTATTCCCGCATCGGTCCCGGAGTGCGCCTGGTGGAGAAGCTGGTGTTCGGCCGTTATTGCGTCGATCGCAACGGCGACCACTTCGACCTGCAGGAAGCCTCCCTCGACTGGCTGATCACCGATGTGCGCCGCCAGGATGTGGCCCAGCCGTCGCCCCAGCAGAAGGCGATGGCTGATCTGCTCGGAACGGATCTCGCCCTCAGTGCGGGTGAGAAATAACCTCCGGCAGCATTGATCCCCCAGGGGCTGAAACCCCAGCCTCAGCCAGGATCCAGGGGATCCGCTCCTCCGCCTTCACCGCCATCAGATGAACGCCCTGGGCTATGGCGCGGTACGAACGCACCTGTTCCGCGGCGATCGCCACACCTTCGGCCGCCGGATCCGCTGACGCCGCCAGCCTGTCGATGATCGGCTGGGGGATCGAGGCGCCCGGCACGACGCGATTGATGAAGGCCGCGTTCCGCGCCGACTTGAGCAGAAACACTCCCGCCAGCACCGGCAGTCCCAGGGGTTCACTGATCTCGCCGCAGAAGCGGCGCAGCGCTTCCGCGTTCATCACCATCTGGGTCTGCAGGAAGCGCGCGCCGGCGGCCTGCTTGCGCGCCACCCTGGCCCGCAGGCCGCTCCAGCTGGCCGACTGGGGGTCGGCAGCGGCCCCAGGGAACAGAGCCGTGGGACCATCCGGCAACACGCCCTCCACTGGATCGAGGCCAGCATTGAGGCGGCCCAGCAACTGGAGCAGGCGCACCGACTCCAGCTCATTGACAGCCCGGGCGCCCGGCTGATCCCCGGCGCCCACGGGGTCCCCGGTGAGGCAGAGCACATTGCGGATGCCAAGGGCGTGGGCACCGAGCAGATCGGCCTGGAGGGCAATCCGGTTGCGGTCGCGGCAGGCCAGCTGCAGAACGGGCTCGATCCCGGCCTCGAGGAGCAGGCGGCAGAGAGCAAGGCTGCTCATGCGCATCACGGCCCTGCTGCCGTCGGTGACATTGACGGCATGGACCAACCCGCGCAACTTGGCGGCCACCGTGAGGGTACGGGTGGGATCTCCTCCCCGCGGCGGGGTCACCTCAGCCGTGATGGCGAACTGACCGGTCTCCAGGGCCTGGCGCAGAAGCAAGGGACAGGGGATCGCTCAGGGCCCATCATGCGTCAACGGCCGCTGCTTACAGTGGAACAGTGGAGGGGTGGAGTCTGGATGTCCGATCGAGACAATCTCATCCAGCTGCGCTCCAATCTTTCGGAACGCGAGCTGGAAATCATCGAGCGGGTCGCGACGGGCCTGACCAATCAGGAAATCGCCCTTGAGCTGATGATCAGCAAGCGAACGGTCGACAACCACGTCAGCAACATCTTCACCAAGACCGGCGCGAAAAACCGTGTGGCCCTGTTGAACTGGGCGATGGATAACGGCAAGATCTGCCGGGATGGTTTCAATTGCTGCAATTTACCCAGCCCTGAAGGCTGAGTTCGGTGCTCGGCTGTGAGCCGATGAGGACCCTTCAGGACAGTTTTCCAGCCTTGATCAGGCGCACTGGGACATCCCTGCCGAAACGGCCTTCGGCAAGTGCGGAACCTCGACAGTGGCGGTGAGAGACTGAAGGCTGTAGCCGTCGGGTCGAAGTCCGAACAGATCGGCGTAGTCGAGGCAATCGTCGGTGTCGCGGCCGGCGAAGCGGAGCACGCCTTGGTGGTCGTAGAGGCCGATCACAGGCGGGACTGGGCAGGGGGGAGAGATTAAGGAGAAATCCTTAACGAAATCCTAGCTGATGTCGCTGTCGTTACAAAGGCCATCCGCCAACAGAAGCTGCCGGTCCGCCTCCGGCCAGCAGCTCCAGGGACGCCTCGCCAGGGCCGCATTACTGAGCTCCCCAAGCCCGGTGATCTCCCGATGGCACCAGGGCGGCAGCAGCAGCGCCTGCTCCTCCCGCTCCAGCTCCACTTCAGCCACCACCAGGGGGGAGTTCTCCCCCTCGAACACATCAAGCACCCAGTCCCCGCCGGGCAGATCGAGCCCGTAGCGCTCCTTGCTGAGGCTGGCTGCCGCCAGGTCCAGCAGCTGCCGGGCATCGGCGACGGGAATCTCGTACTCGAATTCAGCCCGGGTGACGGCGGTGACGGTGGCCTTGAGGGTCAGCCAGGCCCTGGCTCCCTGCGGCCCCTCGTCACGCTCATCCTCCAGACGCACGCGCACAGTGACCCCATCGGCTGAGCCCTGCAGGTAGCCCTGGCAGAGGTGCTGCCGCCAGAGAATGTGCTCCCTCCACCCCGCTCCCCGCACGAGGAAGCGGCGCTCAATCTCCAGAGCCACCGATCCAGACCCACATCGTCCGGGACATCCTGGCGTCAGAGCCGTCGCCGAGGGGGCCGAGGGTGCTCCGTTCAGTTGGCGGAGGGTTCCGAGGCGGTGAGGTCGCCGGCCCAGTGCAGCTTGTGGCTGAGGGTGCGGTAGTAGGAGGGGCTCTGCTGCAGCACCACCATCAGGGCGCAGTGGCTGGAGCGCTGCACCACACAGCGATCGCCCGGCTCCAGCATCGTGGCGTGGGCTCCGTCCTTCCAGAGCTTGACCCGCCGGCTCGGCTCACCAAGGGGCCAGATCGCCAGCTGCGAGCGGGGTGGCACCACCACCGGCCGGCTGGAGAGGCTCATCGGGCAGATCGGATTGACCACGATGGCATCGATTCCGGGATGGAGGATCGGTCCTCCGGCCGCCATGGCGTAACCGGTGGAGCCGGTGGAGGTGGCGATGATCAGTCCATCGCCGCGGAACTGATCCACCACCTCCCCATCGATCTCCAGTTCCAGCAGGCAGGTGGGCGAGAGCTCATCGAGGAAGGGGCGGAAATAGAAATCGTTGAGCGCACGGTGCAGCCGGGCGGGCCCATCGGCGGCGGGATCATCCTGCTCATCCCCTTCGGGCACCCCATCACCGCGATCAACGAAGGCTTCCAGCATCATGCGGCGCTCGAGGGCGAAGCGGTCATCGCGGAGCCGTTGCCAGAGGTTGTCGTCCGAGGAGTTGGTGCTGAGCACCAGCAACTTGCGCTCATGGGTGAGGAATCCGAGGTGCCCGCCCACGTTGAAGCTCAGGATCGGCACATCCAGGGGGCCGAGGTGACGGGCCGCCCCCAGGACGGTGCCATCCCCGCCCAGCACCACAGTGAGGTCTGGCAGACAGGGCTCGCTGGCCAGCAAGCCCGGAAACGGGTTGGAGCTGGCTCCGCTGCTGGCCACCGTGACCTGGACCCCCTGGGAGCGCAGGTCTTCGGAGCAGCGCCGCGCCTGCCGCTGAGCCGCCTGGCTGCCGGAGCGAACGATCAGCCAGACCCGCTGGAGCTGCATGGAATCAGGGGCGAATCCTGGATCGGCGGACCGCAGAGGAAGAGGCGGGCAAGCTCACCAGCGCAACAGATTGAAGCGCTCCATGTCGACGGTTTCGCGGTTCCGGTAGAGGGAGAGCAGGATCGCCAGGCCCACGGCCGCCTCGGCGGCAGCCACGGTGATCACGAAAATGGCAAAGACCTGGCCACGGATCTGCTGTCCATCGATGTAGCTGGAGAAGGCCATCAGATTGATGTTGACGGCATTGAGCATCAACTCGATGCTCATCAGAACCCGCACCGCGTTACGGCTGTTGATCAGGCCCCATACCCCGGTGCAGAAGAGGATGGCTGCAAGCACCAGGTAGGCCTGGAGTGGAATGTCGATGGAGGTGGCAGGCATGATCAGACTTTCTCCAGAAGGGTGGTCTCCCCGGCGGGACTCTCCAGCAGCAGGGGGGTGCGCTCCTTTTCGATCAGACCTTGATCGGCTGCTTCACCGGTGATCACATCACTGCTGAACACATCGCGACGAGCGAGCACGATCGCTCCGATCATCGCCATCAGCAGAAGCACCGAGGCCAGCTCGAAGGGCAGAAGATAATCGCTGAAGAGGTGGATGCCGATCAGCACCGTGGCGTCATCCCCGAGGGGGGTGGGCCCAGGGACCGCCCAGGGGGTGGTGAGATCGACCCGCAGGATCAACAGGAACAGGCCGAGGCAGACCCCCCCGGAGAGCACCCGGCGCAGGAGCAGACCGGGGATCTCGGCCATGGCCTCTTTCTTGTTCACGAGCATGATCGCAAACAGGATCAGCACGTTCACAGCGCCCACGTACACGAGGACCTGGGCCGCGGCAACAAAACTGGCATTGAGCAGCAGGTAAAGACCGGCCACGGAGAGGAACACCCCAGCCAGCAGGAAGGCCGAATAGACGATGTTGGGCAGCAGCACAACTCCCAGGGAGCCCAGCACCAGGGTGATGGAGAGGGCGATGAAGCAGATGAGCTGGGTGACGGACGCGATCGTCATCAGGCGTTCTCCACGGACTTGGTGGCTGAGGCCGCCATCTCGGCCTGCACCTGCTCGGGCAGCTGTCCGGCCCTCGGCCTGGAGGGGTCGACGCCGTGGGGGTCCATTTCACCCTTGGGCAGATAGGCCAGTTCGCGCAGGGGAACCACGGCCGGATCACTGGTGACGCTGGTGGGAAGCCGGCCCAGGGCCACGTTGTCGTAGTTGAGGCTGTGGCGATCAAATGCGGCCAGCTCGTACTCCTCGGTCATGGAGAGGCAGTTGGTAGGGCAATACTCCACGCAATTGCCGCAGAAGATACAGACTCCGAAGTCGATGGAGTAGTTCTTGAGCTCCTTCTTCTTGGTCTCCTTGTTCATCACCCAGTCGACCACCGGCAGGTTGATGGGGCACACGCGAACGCAGACCTCACAGGAGATGCATTTATCGAACTCGTAGTGGATCCTGCCGCGATATCGTTCCGAGGGAATCAGCTTCTCGTAGGGGTATTGAACGGTGATCGGCCGTCGGCGCAGGTGATCAAACGTGACCGACAGGCCCTGGGTGATGTAATTGGCTGCGCCGACGGCGTCCTTGGTGTAGTCGCCGACCTTTTGCAGGAATCCGAACATGGCGGGGGAGTCGGAGAGGAAGGGAAACAGGAGCTGGGGGAGCTGGGGCTGGGGCTCAGGATGGACCTGAGAACTGGGCCAATGATGACCGGCCGGCAGCTCAACCGCCGAAAAAGGCGGGGAAGGCGAGCTTGAGGCCAGCGGTCACCAGCAGATTGACCAGGGCGATCGGCAGCAGGAACTTCCAGCCCAGATCCAGAAGCTGGTCGATGCGCACGCGCGGAAGCGTCCAGCGCAGCAGGATGGCGATGAACACCAGCAGGTAGGCCTTGAGCACCGTCATGACGATGCCGACCGAGCCTGTGATCACCTGCACCAGCGGAGCATCCACAGGTTGGCCGAGGGCGCCGGCCAGCCATTCCACCGGCAGGGGGAATCCCCAGCCGCCGAGGTAGAGCACGGCCACCAACAGTGCCGAGAGCACCAGGTTGATGTAGCTGCCCAGATAGAAGAGGGCGAACTTCATGCCGGCGTATTCGGTCTGGTAGCCGGCCACCAGTTCCTCCTCCGCCTCGGGGAGGTCGAAGGGGAGGCGCTCACACTCCGCCAGGGCGCAGATCCAGAAGATCAGGAAGCCCACCGGCTGGCGCCAGATGTTCCAGCTGAGGATGCCGGCGCCGTTCTGCTGGTTGACGATGTCGACGGTGCTGAGCGAGTTGCTCATCATCACGACGGCCAGCACCGCCAGGGCCAGAGGGATCTCGTAGCTGATCGACTGGGCGGCGGCTCTGAGCCCACCCAGCAACGAATACTTGTTGTTGCTGGCGTAGCCGCTCATCAGCAGGCCGATGGGCTGGATGCTGCTGAGGGCGATCCAGAGGAACACGCCGATGCCCACATCGCTGATGAGCAGGTTCTGGCCGAAGGGAACCACCAGCCAGGAGAGGATCACCGGCACCAGCACCAGCACAGGACCGAGGGTGAAGAGCAGCCCGTCGGCACGGTGAGGGATGACGTCTTCCTTGAACAGCAATTTGAGTCCATCGGCCATCGGCTGCAGCACACCGAGGGCACCGGCGTATTCAGGGCCGATCCGCTGCTGCACTGCGGCGGAGATCTTGCGTTCCAGCCAGACGTTGACCAGAACGCCGATGACGGCGGCCACCAGCACCAGCAGCATCGGCAGGGGAAGCCAGAGCAGATGGGCCGTGCCCTGGCTCAGGCCGAAACCTTCCAGGGTGCTGGTGAAACTGGATTGAAGGTCAATTCCAGAACCGACCACCGCCAGGGAGGGCCAGCCGGTGGTCAAGGGAACTGGTGCCGGGTCGATCAACACCGTGACTACTCCGCATCGCGCTGAGGTGAGGGCAACTTAAACGCCTGGCAGGGCATTGCGGGCATCCTGAGGCAACCAACTCCTGCGGCCCGGACCGGTATAGATCTGGGTGGGCCGGTAGATGCGGTTGGCCCCGAGCTGCTCCTTCCAGTGGGCCAGCCAGCCGGCCACCCTGGCGATCGCGAAGATCGGGGTGAACAGATCCCGGGGGATGCCGAGCTTGCGATACACCAGGCCGGAATAGAAATCGACGTTGGGGTAGATGCCCTTCGGTCCAAGCCGATCGGAGGCCACCTCCTCCACCCGCCTGGCCACGTCGTACATGGCGTCGTGACCGAAGCGATCGAAGAGCTGCTCGGCCAGACCCTGGAGAATCACGGCCCGGGGATCCTTGACCTTGTATTCACGGTGCCCGAAACCCATGATCTTCTGCTTCTCGGCAATGGCCCGGTCCAGCCAGGCTTCCACCCGGTCCTCGCTGCCGATCTGCTCGAGCATGGCCAGCACGTCTTCGTTGGCACCGCCGTGGAGGGGGCCGGCCAGGGTGCCCACAGCCGAGGCCACCACGGCGTAGGGGTCGGTGAGGGTGCTGGCGGTGACCCTGGCACTGAAGGTGCTGGCGTTGAGGCTGTGCTCGGCGTGCAGGATCAGGCAGGCATCGAAGATCCTGGCCGCCAGCGGATCAGGCTCCCGCTCGGTCAGCATGTAGAGGAAGTTGGCCGAATAGGACAGATCGTCGCGGGGCTGGATCGGATCCTGACCCAGGCGGATCAGCTGGTAGGCGGCCACCATGGTGGGGATCTTGGCAATCAGGCGCACCACCGCCGCCTCGATGTAGGCGGGATCATCCAGGGCCCGACGGGAATAGAACAGACCGAGGGAGGCCGCGCTCGACTGCAGCGCGTCCATGGGGTGCCCGTCGGCCGGGAAGCACTTCATCATGTCCCGGATGCGGAAACTCACCCTGCGGTGCATCTGCACGTTTTGCTCGAACGCCCGCAGGTGCTCGACCGTGGGCAGTTCACCCCAGATCAGCAGATGGGTGGTTTCGAGAAAGGTGCTGTGGGCCGCCAGTTCCTCCAGGGGATAGCCGCGGTAGGTGAGCAGGCCCCGGAGGCCATCGATGTCGCAGATGGCCGACTGGGTCGCCGGCACACCCTCCAGTCCGGGACGGAAGACGGGCGCCGCTTCGGCCGCGACCCGGTTTGCATCCATCACCATCCGCATCGTCCCTGCTTCAGATCCGAAGCTAGGTCGAGGCTTCACCCCCTGCCGTAGCCCTGCTGACCAGCCCTCAGATGAGGCAGGCGGGGCTGAGCAGCAGGCGCAGGCAGGCGCTGCCCTCCAGGGGACGGTGGGCCATGCCGCCGGGGGCAGGCAACTCGAGCAGGGCCACTCCGGACTTCTTCAGGCGCAGGGCCCCGGGGGGAGCTCCACAGAGGCGGGCTGCCAAGGCGCTGAGGTCGGGTTCATGGCCCACCAGTCCAAGGCGGCCACCGCCGGCCAGCGGGCCATCCGATGCCAGCCACTGCCCCATCAGAGGCATCGGGTCGGCGCCGGGGGCGAGTTCCGCCGCGATCGCCAGTGCAGCGCAGAGACCCTCCTCCCGCGCGATCTGGGCCGTCTGAAGCGCCCGCACCAGCGGGCTGCTCAGCAGCTGATCACAGTGCAGCTCCAGGTCGAGCAGCCGCCGCACCACCGCGGCCGTCCTACGGCGGCCCCGCTCCGTCAAGGGACGCTCGCCATCGGGCCGCACACCGGGACCGGGGTCCTGGCGCTCCTCGGCGAGGCCATGGCGCAGCAACAGCAGGGAGACGGTGGCCATGGTCAGCCCAGCTCCAGACGTGCCCGCAGGGCGAGCAGCGACGACGGTCCGAGCGGCGGCGGTGAATCCTCCAGCAGGGGCGGCTCGATCGCGAGACTGAAGGCCAGGCCCTTCACGCCACCCACCAGGGGATGGCCCACCAGGCCGGTGACCAGTTGCCAGGGATGCCAGGGGGCCAGAACGCGCTGGGCGGGTTCGGCGGCCAGGGCGGCCTGCAGGGGAGCGCTCCGCGTCCCCAGAGTCTGCAGTTGCACGATCCGCTCCCGGGGGGCCTGGTGGCCCTGCAGCTGATCGTCGAGGGCCGCCAGGCCCTCACCCCACCAGGTCGTGTCGCCCTGATCGAAGCGGGCACCGGCCAGCGTGGCCTGCAACCGGTCGGGATCGCCCTTGCCGGGGCGGGCCTCCAGACGGCTCCACACCTGAAGGGTCTGACCGGCCCGGCTCAGGGGCGCTGGGCTGTAGCCCTGCTCGATCAGGGCTGGACGGAGTTGCTCGGTGGTCAGGGCCGAGGTGGCGGTGGCGAGCATCCAGCCCTCCCGGCGGCTGAGGGCCAGCAAGGGGCCATGGTCGGCGGCCGCCACCAGCGAGGGCAAAGGTCCGTTCAGCTGCGCGAGGGTCTGGCGCAGCAGTGGCCCCACCAGGGAATTCCAGAGGTCAGCGCTGGCCGGGTCACTCCGGTCCGCCAGCAGGGAGGCAGGATCCTGGAGCAGAGCCAGGCTGGCCACCGGGCCACTCAATCCAGCGAGCAGGTCGGGCAACGGATTCAGCTGCAGCGGCGGCAACGCCTGACGCACGGGCAGCAGCGCCTGGAGTTGCAGGCCCCGGCCGCCTGGAACCAGGGCAGCCACCAGGTCACCCAGCCCCTCGGCCCCGGTCAGGGTGGGGGGCAGATCGAGCCAGTCGCTGAAGGCCTGCGGGCGGGCGGTGAGCAGGGCCACTCCCCGCTCCAGTCGGCCGACGGCGGCCTGGAGGGAGTCCTGTCCCGCCTGGTTGAGTTCCTCGATCTGGGAGACATCGAGGGCCTGCTCCAGCACCCCTCGGCCGGAGGCGATCAACACCAGCTGGTCGTCGATGAGGGCCGTGGCCATGGGCTGGCTGGACTCGCCCACCAGGGCACCCCGCCCGCTGATCAGCCCCATGCCCCGGTAACTGCTGATCTGCAGAGCGGTGCCCGCCAGGCTGCGGGACTGCCAGAAGCGCTGAAGGAAGCGGCGCGCGCCCTCGGGGTCGCGGCAGCCCAGGGCCAGCAGCCAGCCGCTGGGACCGCCGCTCCCTTCAGGTGCGATCACCGCCAGGCTGGTATCGGGTCCCAGCCAGCCGGCCAGCTCACTGGAGTAGTCGAGGCCTGCGGTGGCGTAGGCGCCATCGCGCAGGTTCAGCATCAGTTCAGCTGCCCCCCGGCGCTGGGGAGGGGGAGCCACGGCCCTGGCATAGGCCACCAGGTCGTCGGGTTCCGCCAGCAGATGAAGACTGAGCAGGGCGGTGCGCGGCACGAAGCGTGCAGCCAGGGGCAGGTGCAGCGGCTGCTGCTCCAGGCGGAGGGGACTCTGACGGAGAGCCAGCCACCAGAAGCCTCCCCCCAGGGAGAGCAGGAGCAGTGCTGCCGTCAGCACAGCCGCCAGGAAGGGGCGAGCCTTCATGCGCCGCACGCAGGAATGCTGTCATCTTCATCCATGACTTCGCCCGCTGACAGTCCAGGGGGCCAGAGGCCCAGGACTCAGCCGATCCAGTCACCATGGATTCCATGACCACCCCGATCCCCAGGGCCATCCGTGCCAGCGCGCTCCAGCAACGACTGCTCGCCGGCGAACCGCTGCTGCTGATCGACGTGCGTGAACCGGCTGAACTTGAGATGGCGTCTCTGAAAGAGCCGGTGCTGCATCTGCCGCTCAGCCGCTCGGCCGAGTGGGTGGAGCAGGTCGATAGCCTGATCGGGCGGGACCGGACGGTGGTGGTGCTCTGCCATGCCGGAATCCGCAGCTGGCAGTTTGCCTGCTGGTTGATGGAGGCCCAGGGCTACGACGACGTGCTCAACCTGCAGGGGGGCATCGACGCCTGGAGCGTGGAGGTGGATCCCTCGGTGCCGCGCTACTGAGGGCCGATCCGCAGAGCCTGGTCCCGTCCGGTCCGCAACAGACTGGCTAGAGAGGGGATTTCTTCCTTACCATCGGTGCCTGCCATTCCGCCAGCGCGCATGTGATCGCCCTGCCCCACCGCCAACAGCAGGTGCTGCAGGCCACGGTGCATCACTACGTCGACACCATGGAGCCGGTGGGCAGCCGCACCCTGATCCGCCGCTTCGGTTTGCCCGCCAGCGCGGCCACGGTGCGCTCCACCATGGGAGCGCTGGAGCAACGGGGCCTCCTCCTGCAGCCCCACACCTCGGCCGGCCGCATCCCCAGCCAGCAGGGCTATCGCCTCTACGTGGATGCACTGCTGCCGGCCCCCGGTGCCGGGGCGGTGCAGCTGCAGCGGGAATTGCTGGGCCTGAGCCTGCAGTGGGCGGCCCTCGATGATCTGTTGCTGCATCTGGCCCGTCGCCTGGCCGATCTCACGGGTCTGATGAGTCTGATCACCCGTCCGCAGCGTGCAGAGTCACGTCTGCAGGCGATCCGCCTGGTGCCCAACGGCGAGCGGCTGCTTGTGCTGCTGGTGGAGAACGCCCTGGTTGCCAGCAGCCTCAACCTCCGCCTGCCCCCTGGGGCCAGCCCGGAGCTGCCAGCCCTGGAGGGGTGGCTGCAGACGGAACTGGACTGCCCCCCCGGGGGCCTCATCCGCTGGGAGAGTCTCCCCTCCCAGCTGCGCACCAGCGGCGGCGTGCTGCGCCAGGCCCTGCGCAGCCACCGTCAGGCCCGAAGCAGCGATGGCGACGGTGCCGTGGTCGTGGGCATGGGCGGGCTGCTGGCCCAGCCCGAATTCAGCCGCAGTGCCGATCTCAGGCCATTGCTGCAGCTGGTGGAAGAGGAGCCTCAGCGCCTGCTGCAGCCGTCCGGGCAACAGGACCCGGAGGGGATCTGGATCGGGGCGGAGCATCCCCACCCCGCCCTGCGCCACTGCGCCGTGGTGCGGGCCACCTACCGGAGCGGAGACGGCAGCGAAGGCCAGGTGGCCCTGCTGGGACCGATGCGGATGGCCTATGCCACGGCGATCTCAGCGGTGCGCTCGGTGGCCACTAGCCTGCAACGTCTGCTCAGCTGAGGCCCCGACGGCATGACCTATTGCGTGGGGTTCTGGTTGGAGGCCGGCCTGGTGATGGCCTCCGACTCCCGCACCAACGCCGGTGTCGACTACATCTCCTCGTACCGGAAACTGCACACCTTCGAGCCGGCTCCCGACCGGCTGTTCATGCTCCTGGCCGCCGGCAACCTGGCCACGACCCAGGCGGTGATCAATCACATCAAGCGCGACCTGAACCAGGCCCGGCGCGATGGGTCGTCCATGACGGGGCTGCCGTTGATCGGTCAGGGGAGTTCCGGCTGGGCCTCCAGACAACACGATCTACTCAGCGCAAGCTATCTGTTCGAAGTGGCCGCCTACATCGGCCGGCTGAGCGTGGAGGTGCAGAACGAGAACCACTCGGCGCTGCACCAGGTGGGCGCCAGCGGCGAGGCCAGTTTCATCCTCGGCGGCCAGATCGCCGGCCAGCCCCATGGCCTTTACCTGATCTACCCCCAGGGCAACGCCATCATGGCCACGCCCGAAACACCGTTCCTGCAGATCGGGGAGAGCAAGTACGGCAAGCCCCCGCTCGATTCGGTGGGGCACTGCCGGATGTCACTGGAAGACGCCGCCCGGCTCTGTCTGGTGTCGCAGGTGATCACCCGCCGCTCCAACCTCACCGTGGGCCCCCCGTTCGAAGTGGCGCTCTATCCCCGCGACAGCCTGGCTGTGGCGCACCACCAGAGGCTGGAGCGGGGTGCACCCGAAATCGCCGAGTTCAATAAGGTGTGGATCGAGAGCCAGCGCCAGGCGATGCAGCGCCTGCCCCGCTTTCCCTGGGAGCAGGAGCAGGCCGGAGCCCCCACCTGAGAGACCCCGCAGCCAGGTTCACCCCCCGGCCAGCTGCTCCCCCAGCCGGTCGGCCACCGTGTTCACATCCTTGTCGCCGCGCCCGGAGAGGTTGATCACCAGCTCGGTGCCCGGCGCCAGGGTGGGGCAGAGCTGCTCCAGCCAGGCGAAGGCGTGGGCTGTTTCCAGGGCAGGAATGATGCCTTCCAGAAGGCTCACCCGCTGCAGGGCGTCGAGCGCCTCCTGATCGGTGACGGCGGCGTATTCAGCCCGTCCCAACTCCTGCAGGTAACTGTGCTCGGGGCCCACCCCCGGGTAGTCGAGGCCGGCGCTGATCGAGTGGGCTTCCTGCACCTGTCCCTGCTCGTCCTGCAGCAGCAGGCTCATGGCCCCATGCAGCACCCCGATGCGACCTTCGGTGATGGTGGCGGCATGGCGGCCCGTGGCCACGCCGTCGCCGGCTGCCTCCACACCGATCAGACGCACGGAGGTATCGGTGACGAAGGGGTGGAAGAGGCCCATGGCGTTGGACCCGCCGCCCACGCAGGCGAGAAGCACATCGGGAAGGCGGCCGAAGGCCTCCTGGCACTGGACCTTGGTTTCCTCGCCGATCACGGCGTGAAAATCACGCACCAGCATCGGGTAGGGATGGGGTCCGGCCACCGAACCCAGGATGTAGTGGGTGCTCTCCACGTTGGTCACCCAGTCGCGGATGGCCTCGCTGGTGGCGTCCTTGAGGGTGGCGGTACCGGCGGTGACGGGCTGCACCGTGGCCCCCAGGAGGCGCATGCGGAACACGTTCAGAGCCTGACGGCGCATGTCCTCGGCGCCCATGTAGATCACGCACTCCAGGCCGAAGCGGGCACAGACGGTGGCGGTGGCCACGCCATGCTGGCCGGCGCCGGTCTCGGCGATGATCCGCTTCTTGCCCATGCGCAGGGCCAGAAGGGCCTGGCCGAGGGCGTTGTTGATCTTGTGAGCGCCGGTGTGGTTGAGGTCCTCGCGCTTCAGCCAAATGCGCGGTCCACCCTCGGGGCGCCGGTAGTGGGCGGTGAGCCGCTCGGCCTCATAGAGCGGCGAAGGGCGACCCACATAGGTTCTGAGCAGATGATCGAGCCTGCTGGTGAAGGCGGAATCAGCCCAGGCGTCAGCCGCCGCCTGCTCCAGCTCCGCCAGGGCCGGCATCAGGGTTTCAGGCACGTACTGGCCGCCATAGCGCCCGAAGCGCCCGAGCGCATTGGGGCGGGCCCCCTCCTCCAGGGCAGCGGCACCGGTGAGGGCGGCGGAATCCTGCGGGATCGGGGGGAGGGTGCTCGTCACCGGTGATCGATCGGGGTACTCCAGCCTAGGAAGCGGGCCGCGGCGGCACCGGGGGCGGTGGCAGGGTCCAGCTGTCGCCACCGGAGGGGCGCGACGGCGGCCAGCCCGGGGGCTCGTCGATGGCAAGCCGCGCCGCAGGATCACGGCAGGGGGGCGCCTCCACCATCGAGAAGGTCAGGGAGCGGGCGTCGGCCCCCGGCACAGGACGGCAGGAGGCCGGCGCCGGGGTTGGCACCAGA
Organism: Synechococcus sp. UW140; assembly: GCA_943369245.1. Taxonomy (GTDB): domain Bacteria; phylum Cyanobacteriota; class Cyanobacteriia; order PCC-6307; family Cyanobiaceae; genus Regnicoccus_A. Next base: position 43,322 of record CALRMN020000014.1, read on the forward strand.
TCGAGGCGGAGCATCTCGAAGCGGACGGGCGGCAGATCCATCGGCTCAGGGATGCGCTGTGATGGAAGGCGTAGCGGCAACTGGCGCCATGGGCAAGGGAGGCTGGCAGGAATTCAGCGCCACGGCGAGCACCGCCCGGCCAGCGGCTGCGGATGCGGCGCCCACGCCCCGGCCGCAGCAACGGGTGCGGGTGCAACGCACGAAGGCGGGCAAGGGCGGGAAGACCGTGACAGCCATCACGGGTCTTGAGATCAGTGAGGCCGACTCCCGGGCCCTGCTCAAGCGGCTGAAGGCCACAGCCGGCAGCGGCGGCACCTTGAAGGACGGCGTGATCGAACTCCAGGGGGATCAGGTGACCACCTGCCTGGAGACGCTCACGGCGGAGGGATTTCGGCCCAGACAGGCGGGAGGCTGAAAAGGTGAGACCATCTCCCCATCACTCACCACATACCCACCCAGTCGATGACCAGCTCTCCCACCGACAGCAAAGCCACCAACATCGTCTGGCATGAGGCCTCGGTGAACCGCGACTCCCGCGCCAGCCAGCGCGGCCACCGCAGCGCGATCCTCTGGTTCACGGGACTCTCTGGCGCTGGCAAGAGCACCCTCGCCAACGCCGTGAACGTGGAGCTGTTCCAGCGGGGTCTGGCCACCTACCTGCTCGATGGCGACAACGTGCGCCATGGCCTCTGCAAGGACCTGGGGTTCTCCGATGCCGACCGGGAGGAGAACATCCGCCGCATCGGCGAGGTGGCCAAGCTCTTCCTCGACGCCGGCGTGATCACCCTGACAGCCTTCGTATCGCCCTTCCGGGCCGACCGCGACCGGGCCAGGGCCCTGGTGAAAAGCGGCGATTTCATCGAGATCCACTGCGCCGCCGATCTGGCGGTCTGCGAGCAGCGGGATCCCAAGGGGCTCTATGCCAAGGCCCGTGCTGGCGTGATCAAGGAGTTCACCGGCATCTCCAGCCCCTATGAGGCTCCGGAGTCCCCTGAGCTGCTGGTCGACACCGGCGGCAGGCTGGAGGAGAACGTGGCCCAGGTGATCAGCTATCTGGAGCGTCAGGGGTTGATCGCCGAGGGCTGAGCAGACGATCCATGGCCCCCCTGCCTGGGGGGAACTTCTGGCTCGGGAAGTCCCAGGCGGCGGGCCACCTCATCAAGGAACGCCTTGAGGCAACTGGCCACCGGCACCGCCAGCAGCAGGCCAATCAGGTCGCCGAGGCCCAGCAGGCTGCCGATCCGGGCCCCGACCGGCAGGCTGAGCAGCAGCCAGGCCGGCTGCAATCCCACGATCTTGCCCATCAACCGGGGCTGGATCACCTGGTCGACCACCTGGCCCACGGCGATCGCCACGGCCAGCACCTCCAGGCCGGTGCTGGGATCCTCCAGGGCCAGCAACAGGCTCACCAGCACGATGGTGAAGGCGCTGGCATAGGGGATCAGGGTGGTGAATCCGATCGCCACGGCGAACAGCACGCCATAGGGGATTCCCAGCAGGGTGAAGACCACGATCTGGGCCGCGCTCAGGATCAGCGCAAGGATCACCTGGCCGCCGAAGTACCCGCGGAAGGTGCGGTTCACGGTGCCCAGCGCCATCTCCCGCCAGCTGGCCGGCAACCAGCGGGCCAGGCCAAGGCTGATCGACTCGCCACCCAGCAGCAGGAAGATGGCCAGAACGATCACGATCACGCTGTTGATCGTCAGCGTGAGGGTGGCGCCGAGCAGTCCGAGCAGCTTCTGGCTCAGCTGGGAGGCGTATTGGGTGGAGCGGGTCACCAGGGCACTGCTGAGGTCGCCGAAATCCGCAGGGAGACCACGCTCCACCGCCCAGGCCTGGGCCTGGGTGAGCAGGTTTTCCGCCTCCACAAACCAGCCCGGCAAGGCCGTGAGCAGATCCGCCAGCTGTTCCACCAGCAGGGGAATGATCCAGAGGGCCGCGAGCACGAGCACCAGCAGGCCCACTCCCAGCACCAGGGCGAGGGCCAGGGGTCTGGGCAGGCCCCGGCCCGTCAGCCAGCGGCTGGGGAGATCGAGCAGGAAGGCGATCAGCGCCGCCGTGAGGAACAGCGCCGGGAAGGGTGCAAGCGGCAGCAACAGCTGACGCAGCACCCAGAAATTGAGCACCAGCAGGGGCAAGGCCAGGCCCAGCCGCTGCCAGGCAGTGAAGGGGGCCGGCCGGATCATGGCGAGGGATCCGCTGCCGACGGGTCCGGCGCGTCTGAGGGCAGGGGCTTCACCTGCCGGCGGAACACCTCAAGGCCCGAGGGGGGCACGGCCACCTCGATCAGCTGGAGCCGTCCCGGAATCAGTGGCTCGAACCGCCCGCCCGGCACATCGCCCGGCTGCACCGAGAGCCCGCGGTCGATCAGCACCACTCGCCGCAGGGGCGGGCGCACCTCGATACTGTCCTCCCGTTGGTCGAGCACCAGATCGGCCTCGCCATGGTCATAGGCGGGCAGATGCACCGAGGGAAGGCGGTAGGCCCGGCGGTCGGAGCGGCCGGTCACCACCACCAGGGTGGTGGCCGGATCGAAGCGGTTCACTGCTCGGATCGCCAGGCCCCACTCGTAATCGTAGGAGCGCAGATTTTCGAGGAAGCGATCACCGGGCACCAGCAGAAACAGGGCGCATTGCAGGGCGAGAACCAGCAGCAGGGGACGGGGCCAGCGCAGCATCCCGCCCCCGTCGGCCCGCTCCGCCAGGCGGACGGCCAGCAGCAGCAGCACGGCCGGGAGAATAGTGGTGGCATGCCCCATACGGGTGAAGTGCACCAGAAGCAGGTAGAGCGCCGAGGGGACCACCCAGAGGGCCATGAACCAGCGCCGCCAGAGCCGCTCCTGCAGCGGTAGCGGTGCAGGAGCGGCTCTGGCGGCCGGCCCCGCCCAGCTGGTGCCCAGAGCCAGGCCCAGACCAGCCGGGGCCGTGAGCGCCAGCGTGCGGATCAGCAACCAGCCGTTGCCGAGCACCCCGCGGTCGGAGGCCTGCTGGGCATGGTCGCCTTTCCAGGCCATCAACTGCGACCAGAACGGCCCCAGGCCGCCCGCCTCGTCCAGAAAGGCCTGGCCCCACCACACCAGCACCCCGAGGCCGAGGGCCACGGCCACCAGCAGCCGCCAGGGCCGCAGGCCCTGGCGGCTGCCTCTGATGCAGCACACCAGCACCAGGGGGAACAGAAACAGCGGGGTGTTCGGGCGGATGCCACCGGCGGTGGCCATCAGCAGCGCCAGGGGGGGCAGGAAGCGCGGATCCCCCTCGGCCACGAACCAGGCGCAGCAGGCGATTGCCGTGACCCAGCCCAGCTCGGTGCCGTAGCTGAGAGGCTGGCTGGAGTAAAACCAGAGCAGGGGACTGCTGAACAGCAGCACCACCATCCACCAGGCGGCCCGCTGCCCCCCCCAGCGCCTGGCGAGGACCCAACCGAAGGGCAGCGCCGCGGCCGACACCAGGGCATTCACCAGCTCCAGGGCCGCCACTCCGTTGCCTCCGGTGAGTGGCAGGCTCAGGCGGCCGAGGCTGATCAGCCACCAGAAGCAACCGGGCAGGTGTGGCTGGTGGCGGTCCAGGTCGAAGTCGGTGAGGGCCAGCACGAAGTTGCCCGCATCCCAGGCCTGCACCAGCTCCGTGCGGGTGAGCCAGCGGCTGAGCGCTCCAGCGCAGAACAGCAGAAGCCACCAGCTCCAGGCGGCCGCCGGCGGCCGCCGCGCCGCCCGAGGACCTGTTGCAGAGCCCGACTCCACCATCCCTCAGCCCTCCATGGCTGCCAGATAGCCCGTGCTGCCGAGATCACGCAGGCGGGCGTCCTTGGCACAGACCTGATCATGGAGCTCCAGACGATGCTGCCTGAGCTGCTCGGCCAGGGACGGATCGGCTGTCGCCAGGATCTGGACCGCCAGCAGACCGGCATTGGTGCCATTACCGATGGCCACGGTGGCCACGGGGATCCCGGCCGGCATCTGAACGATCGAATGAAGCGAATCCACCCCCGAGAGAGCCCGGCTCAGCACCGGCACACCGATCACCGGCAGGGTGGTGAGCGCCGCCACCATTCCCGGCAGGTGAGCGGCGCCCCCGGCCCCCGCCACAATCACCTTGAGGCCGCGGCCGGCGGCAGCTTCCGCGAAGTTCACCATCTCCCGCGGGGTGCGATGGGCCGAGAGCACCCGCACCTCCACGACCACGCCGAAGTCCTCGAGCACCTTCACCGCCGGCTGCATCGTCGGCAGGTCGGAATCGCTGCCCATCACCACTGCCACCAGTGGCGCAGCCCCTGAGCCGGGCGCCGACGGGTTGAATCCCTCAACGGCGGCGGCAGCGGAAACGGGTTCGAGGGTCAAGGCAGGGGCGGCAGGGGCCGTGCGGCGAGGATGGCATTCTCCCCGCCCGTTCGCCCCGGAGCCGATGACCGTGCGCTGGATCAGCAACGTCCGCCTGCCCCGGTCATCGAGGTGCAGCCATGGTTCCGAGCGGCGCTGGCGCCTCGGGGTGGACAGCAGGGGGCTGATCGTGCGGGTGGTGCCCCTCGAGCCCGGCAGCTGCGCCGCCGGCGACGACTGGGGCGGCGACTGGATCAGCCCGACGGGAGTGGATCTGCAGATCAACGGAGGCCTGGGCCTGGCCTTTCCCGAGCTGGAGCCGGCCGATCTGCCGCGGCTGCTGGAGCTGCTGGACCGGCTCTGGGCCGATGGGGTGGAGGCGATCTGTCCGACCCTGGTGACCTGCGCCGTGCCTCCCCTGCGCCAGGCCCTGGCCGTGCTGGATCAGGCCCGCCACCAGCACCGGCCCGGACGTTGCCAGCTGCTGGGCGCGCATCTGGAGGGTCCCTTCCTGGCTGCGGCGCGACGCGGCGCCCATCCGGAGGCCCACCTGGCGCTCCCCAGCCTTGAGGCCCTGCAGGAGCGGATCAGCGGCCATGAACAGGAGATCGCCCTGGTGACCCTGGCTCCGGAACTGGAGGGGGCCGAAGCCGTGATCGCCGCCCTGCGGCAGCACGGCATCGTGGTGAGCCTCGGCCACAGCGCGGCCACGGAAGCGGAGGCCGGGCGGGCTTTCGCGGCGGGGGTGAGCATGCTCACCCATGTCTTCAATGCCATGCCCGACCTGCACCGCCGCGCCCCCGGTCCGGTGGCGGCGGCGCTGCTGCGCGGCGATGTGGCCCTCGGCCTGATCGCCGATGGGGTGCATGTGGCCCCATCAATGGCGGTTCTGCTGCAGCGGCTGGCCCCCGAGCAGGTGCTGCTGGTGAGCGACGCGCTCGGACCCTATGGCCTGACTGAGGGGCGCCACCGCTGGGATGAACGGGTGCTGCTGGTGGAAGACGGCAGCTGCCGGCTGGAGGACGGCACGCTGGCGGGCGTCACTCTGCCCCTGCTGGAGGGGGTGACGCGCCTGGCCCGCTGGAGCGGTGAACCGGGCCGGGCGATCGCCGCCGCCACCCTCGTGCCCCGGCGGGTGCTGGGGGAGCGGCGGGCGCTGTCCCAGCTGCTGCTTGGACGGCCCCTGAACGAAACCCTGCGCTGGCGGGCAGCGGCGGACGGGGAGCTTCGCTGGCAGCGCGGGTCCGAAGCGGCTCCTTAAGATCCGGCAACTCCTGCAAGCGCAGCCATGGCCACCTCCCCAGCGCCGGACGCCGGCGCCAAGCTGGCCGAGAAGGCCGAAGTGCGCAACTACTTCAACAGCACGGGCTTCGAGCGCTGGAAGCGGATCTACAGCGACAGCGACGACGTCAACAAGGTGCAGCGCAACATCCGCCTGGGGCATCAGAAAACGGTGGATCAGGTTCTCGAGTGGCTGCAGGAGGAGGGAGATCTGGCCCAGCGCAGCTTCTGTGATGCCGGCTGCGGCGTGGGCAGCCTCAGCCTGCCCCTGGCCCAGCTCGGGGCAGGCTGCATCGCCGCCAGTGACCTCTCCGAAGCCATGGTGGAGGAGGCCCGGCGTCGTCTGGCAGACAGCGGGCTCCCCGCTGAGCGGGTGCAGTTCAGCGCTTCAGACCTGGAGAGCCTCCAGGGCAGCTACGACACGGTGATCTGCCTGGACGTGTTCATTCACTACCCCCAGGCCGCGGCCGAGGAGATGGTGCGCCACCTAGGCGGTCTGGCCGAACGGCGGCTGATCGTGAGTTTTGCCCCCTACACCCCCCTGCTGGCCCTGCTCAAATCGATCGGGCAGCTCTTCCCGGGGCCGAGCAAGACCACCCGTGCCTACACCCTGCGGGAGAACGGCATCGTGGCCGCCGCCTGCGAGGCGGGCTTCCAGCCCAAGCGCCGCAGCCTCAACCAGGCTCCGTTCTACTTCTCACGCCTGATCGAATTCGAGCGCAGCTGAATCCCCAGCCACGCCCGGGCGGCATCCACCAAGCCTGGATCAGGTGGCCATGGCCAGCTTCTCCCGCTCCAGCAGGCCCACCGTGGCCACCTCGCTGGGGGGAACCAGCACCTTGAAGCGTGAGCGCCACTGCGGCCAGTTCGCCAGGATCTCAGCCGCCTTGCGGCTGCCGGTGCCCTCGAGGTGGGCTTCCAGCAGAGGTTTGATCAGTTGCTCCTGCTCGGGGGTTTCCAGGGGATGGACCGAGACGATCTCAGGATTGAGGAGCCCTCCCAGAGCATCGACCTCGTCAAGGAGGAAGGCCACACCCCCTGTCATGCCCGCAGCCACGTTGCGGCCCGTGCTGCCCAGGACAACGACGACCCCACCGGTCATGTATTCGCAGCAGTGGTCTCCGCAGCCTTCGACCACGGTTCGCGCTCCGCTGTTGCGAACGGCGAAGCGTTCACCGGCCCGCCCGAGGGCGAACAGCTCACCACCGGTGGCGCCATAGAGGCAGGTGTTGCCCAGGATGACCTGGTTGCCGGGATCACGGGTAGCTGCCGAAGGCACAACCGTGATGCGGCCGCCGTTGATGCCCTTGCCGACGTAGTCGTTGGCATCCCCCTCGAGGCGCAGGTTCATGCCCTGCACGGTGAAGGCGCCGAAACTCTGGCCGGCGGCACCCTCAAAGCAGAGATCCAGCAGGCCCTTGAACCCCTTGTTGCCGTGGCGGGCCGCCACATCACCAGCCAGACGGGCCCCGACACTGCGGTCGGTGTTCACGATCGGCAGGCGGCGGGCCACCTGCCCGTGCTGCTCGATGGCCGCGAGCACCTCGGAATCAGCGAGGAGCTGATCCTCGAGGATCACTCCATTGCCGTGGGCGTGGCTGTCATGGCGCAACCAGCTGCGGTCGTCGGGACCGGGCAGCGGGGCCAGCAGGCAGGTGAGATCGAGGGCGCTGGTCTTGGCCAGGGTCACCTGCCGGGGGTGCAGCAGCTCCACCCGGCCGATCAGGTCGTCCAGGCGGGCCACACCGAGCACGCTCAGCAATTGGCGCACTTCCTCAGCCACGTAGAGGAAGAAATTGACCACGTGCTCCGGCAGGCCGGTGAAGCGCTTGCGAAGGGCCTCCTTCTGGGTGGCCACCCCCACCGGGCAATTGTTGGTGTGGCAGACACGGGCCATGATGCAGCCCTCCGCGATCATGGCCACCGAGCCGAATCCATATTCCTCGGCGCCGAGCAGGGCCGCCATCACGACATCCCAGCCGGTTTTGAGGCCGCCATCGGCCCGCAGCAGCACCCGGTTGCGCAGTCCGTTCGCCAGGAGGCTGCGGTGCACTTCCGAGAGCCCCAGCTCCCAGGGGCTGCCGGCGTGCTTGATCGAGCTCAGTGGCGAAGCTCCCGTACCGCCGTCATGGCCGGAGATCTGAATCACATCGGCATTGGCCTTGGCCACGCCAGCGGCGATGGTGCCGATGCCGATCTCGGCCACCAGCTTCACCGACACCTTGGCGGCTGGATGGACCTGGTGCAGATCGTGGATCAGCTGGGCCAGATCCTCGATGGAATAGATGTCGTGGTGGGGCGGCGGGGAGATCAGCGCCACACCGGGTTTGCTGTTGCGCAGCCAGCCGATGTAGGCATCGACCTTGGGACCGGGCAACTGGCCCCCTTCACCGGGCTTGGCCCCCTGGGCCACCTTGATCTCCAGTTGCTGGCCACTGCGCAGGTACTCCGGAGTGACACCGAAACGTCCCGAGGCCACTTGCTTGATGGCCGAGCAGGCACTGTCACCGGGCACGAGGCCCCGCAGGGTGGGCAGGGTGGCGGAGCGGCCGTGCTCGTCGACGTCGGTGAGCGGGTGGTAGCGGGCCGGATCCTCTCCTCCCTCACCGCTGTTGCTCTTGCCGCCGATGCGGTTCATGGCCACCGCCAGTACCTCGTGAGCCTCACGGGAGAGGGCTCCCAGGCTCATACCCCCGGTGCAGAACCGGCTGCAGATGCTCTCCACGCTCTCCACCTGCTCGATCGGCAGGGGGGTGGGGGAGGGGCGCAGCTCCAGCAGGTCGCGCAGGCCTGTGACCGGACGGTTCTCCAGCAGGGTGCGGTAGGTGGCGAAATGGTCGTAGCCGGGACCGGAGGCCACCGCTGCATGCAGAGCCTTGGCCATCTCCGGGCTGTTGAGGTGGAACTCACCGCCGGAGCGGTACTGCACGAAGCCCATGAACTCGAGCTTGGTGCGGTTGAGCTCGGGGAAGGCCTTGGCGTGGAACGCCAGGGTTTCGTTGGCGAGATCACGCAGGCTGAGGCCCGCCACCCGGCTGGTGGTGCCGCGGAAGGCCAGGTCGATCAGATCGGCGCCGATGCCGATCGCCTCGAAGATCTGGGCACCGTGGTAACTGGCGAGGAGAGAGATGCCGATCTTGGAGAGGATCTTGCGCAGACCGGCCTCCAGGGCCTTGCGCACGTTGGCCTGGGCCTTGGCGGCGTCGATCGCCGGCAGCTTGCCGCGCTCCATCAGGGAACGGGTCTTGGGGTGGTCCAGCCAGTGGCGGGTGGTCTCCCAGGTGAGCCAGGGGCAGACGGCGCTGGCGCCGAAGCCGATCAGGCAGGCCAGGTGGTGGGTGCTCCAGCACTGGGCCGTGTCGATCACCAGGGAGCAGTGCAGACGCTCCCCCAGCCTGAGCAGATGCTGGTGGACTGCGCCCACGGCCAGCAGCGCCGGGATGAAGGTGGTGGTGGCGCTCAGGCCCTCGGCGGCCCGATCGGAGAGCACCAGGATCTGGGTGCCGTTTTGTACGGCCTGCTCCGCCGCCTGACAGAGATGCTGCACAGCGGCCTCCAGGCCAGCTGGCCCCTGATCCAGCCCATAGAGGGTGCTGAGGGTAGTTGTGGCCAGGCCCTGGCGGGGCAGGGCCTCCAGGTCGGATTCGTTGAGAACGGGCGTGGCGAGGTGGAGCACCGAGGCCGCCGAGGGCTCTGGCCGCAGGGCCGATCCTCGCCGTCCCAGGTGCATCTCCAGACTCATCACCAGCTCCTCGCGGAGTGGATCGATCGGAGGATTGGTGACCTGGGCGAAGCGCTGCTTGAAGTAGTCGTAGAGAAGGTGGGGCTTGTCGGAGAGCACTGCCAGGGGGATGTCGTCGCCCATGCAGTAGGTGGGTTCCTTGCCCTGGCCGGCCATCTCCTCGATCACCAGATCCAGATCTTCGGCGGTGAAACCGAAGGCGGTCTGATGGCGGAGGAGGTCGAGGTCGGTGAGCTGATGCTCCGAGCGCCAGGGCTGGGACGCGAGCGAGCGACGATGTTCCTGCAGCCAGGCGGCGTAGGGATAGCGAGCGGCCACCTCCTCCTTCACCTGCCAGTTCTGCAGCAGGCGACCCTGCTCGAGGTCCACCGCCAGCATCTGGCCGGGACCGAGACGACCCTTCTCGACGATGCGGCTTTCCTCGATCTCCACCACCCCGGTTTCCGAACCCATCACCACGAGGCCATCGCTGGTGATGCAGTAGCGGGCGGGGCGCAGTCCGTTGCGATCAAGAGTGGCGCCCACACTGCGGCCGTCGCTGAACACCAGCAGGGCCGGACCGTCCCAGGGCTCCTGCAGGCAGGCGGAATACTCGTAGAAGGCCCGGACATCCGGGCGGGCCTCCAGCTCGGGCTGCTGGCGAAACGCTTCCGGCACCAGGGTCAGCAGGCTGTCGGTGATGGGCCGACCACTGCGAACCATCAGCTCGAGCATGGCGTCGAGATTGGCCGAATCACTGAAGGCGGCGTTGACCACGGGCTTGAGGTCGGAGGCCGCCTCGCCCCAGACCGCATCGAGATGGGACTCCGCCGCATGGGCCCAGTTGATGTTCCCCAGCAGGGTGTTGATCTCGCCGTTGTGACCCAGCAACCGCATCGGCTGGGCCAGGGGCCATCGCGGCAGGGTGTTGGTGCTGAAGCGACGGTGATAGACCGCGAAACTCACCGCAAAACGCGGATCACGCAGATCGGCATAGAAGGCCGACAGCACCTCGGAGCGCACCATGCCCTTGTACACAAGGGTCCGGCCGCTGAAGGAGGCGAAGTAGAGATCGTTGGGATCACCGCCCGGGGCGGCCCGCACCAGATCGACAGCCCGGCGCCGGCAGCGGAACAGCAGGGATTCGAGCGCATCACCCGGCTCGGGACCTTCCACCAGCCACTGCTCGATGCGTGGGGCGGTCTGGAGCGCAAGGGGGCCGAGAACGGAGGGGTCGACGGGCACCTCACGCCAGCCCAGGCTGCGCAGACCCACCAGGGAGGCAGCCTGCTCGCACAAGCGTTTGTACTCCCGGCGTTTCGGCTCCCCGACCGGCAGGAAGACCATCCCCAGGCCCCGGCGACCCTCCGCCGCCTGGGCCGATTCGGGCCAGACCTCCCCCAGGTAGCTCCAGGGAATGCCGCAGAGCACTCCGGCACCGTCGCCGGAATCGCCGTCGCCACCGCAGCCGCCGCGGTGCTCCATGCAGCCCAGACCGCGCAGGGCCTGCTCCAGCAGCCAGTGACTGGGTTCACCGCTCAGCTGGGCCAGGAAGCCAACCCCGCAGGCATCTTTTTCACCCGAGACCTCCGTGGGTGCCGGGCTGTCGCAATGGGGCCAAGCAGAGCGGCGATGAAGAGGCATAGCCCGGCAAAAACCTGTCGGTAGACCGCAGAAGCCTCGAACAAGGCGACTTCCGCGCGGAAGGGGATTTTGATCCTAGAGAGGTGGGTTCAGCGTTAGCGTTCACTACCAACGGATACGGGTCCAATCGTGATGCGGTGCCGATCCCTGCCAGCCGGGCTGATCAGTCTGGCGGTGATGGCCTTGCTGCCGGCCGCCGACGGAGCCCTCTCACGGGCCCAGGCCGCACCCACCGCTTCCACCCCTGGGGCCAGCTCCCGGGATCTGCTGGCCCGCAGCCTCACCGCTCCAAGCCAGGAGGGCCAACGGATTGTCATCAACGGACGGGAGCAGAGCGCCAGCTGGCAATGGCTCCCTGCCGTCGGGGGCAACCCCGCCCAGGTCTGGCTGCCGCTCGAGGTGCTGCAGGGCCAGCTGGGGGTAGCCAGCAGCACCCGAGTCGATGGAAGTCTCGAGCTGGAGTGGTTCGGCCGTAAGCAGCTGGTGTCCACCAGCGGACAGCGCAGCCTCGATGACGAGGTGGCCGTCGAGGCCAGCCCCTTGCTGCAGGCCGCCGGGGTCCGCATTGAGAGCGACGGAGACCGCCTGCTTCTGGAGATGCCCCTGCCCGGCCTGGTTCGGGTGAGGGCCTCAGCCCCAGGACCCGATCGCCGGGTGGTGCTGGATCTCAATGGGGCGGCCGTGGTCCGTCAGGAGTCCGGTCAGATCCTGCTGGGCCTGCTCAGCACCGCAGACCAGCGCTCTCAACTGCAGAGGCTGGGTGTGCCGGTCAGCGCCAGCCGAGAGGGGCTGCTGTTGCGCCCGAGCGGTGCTGGCCGGGTGCTGACCCTGGGGGGGCCAGACCGGGTGATCTTCGCCATCCCTCCGGGGTCCAGCCCTGGGGGAACACCGGCGACGACCCCGGCCGCGCAGCCCCTCGACCCCAGGCTGCAGGCCCTGCTCAATCGCAGTGTCAGCATCGATCGCCAGGTGCTGCCCGTGGGATCGCGGCGGATGCTGATCAGCAGCGTCCGCTTCGATCCCCGCCAGAGTCCCCTCGATCTGCGGCTGCTCACCGGTGCCGACGGGATGCAGGGGCTGTCTTCACTCACGGCCCTGGCCCAGCGGGAGCAGGCCCTTGTGGCCATCAACGGCGGCTTCTTCAACCGCATCCGGCGGCTGCCCCTGGGGGCCCTCAAGGCCGAGGGGCGCTGGCTCTCCGGACCGATCCTCAACCGCGGCGCCATCGGCTGGCAGCCCGGAGGCCTGCTCAGCTTCGGCAGGCTGTCCCTGCAGGAACAGCTCATCGACGAAAGGGGGCAGCGCTGGCCCCTCTCAAGCCTGAACAGTGGTTATGTGCAGAGGGGCCTGGCTCGCTACACCGCCGATTGGGGGGGCGGGTACCAGGCCCTCAGCGGCAACGAGTCGGGGATGTTGATCCGGGACGGGGTCGTGCTGCAGCGGCTTGATGGCGCCCAGCTGCAACGGGGCATCCCCTTGGGCCGCGAGGACACCCTGGTGGTGGGCAGGGCCGGTGTGATGCCCCCCTGGCCTGAGGGGAGCCGGCTCACGCTCTCCAGCCAACCCAGTGACCCGCTCGGCCAGCAGGCCTACGTGATGGGGGGCGGTCCCCTGCTGCTTCTGGGTGGTCGGATCGTCCTCAACGGCACGGCCGAAGGTTTCAGCAGCGCCTTCCAGGGACAAGGCGCACCGCGCACCGTGATCGGCAGCGATGGTCGTCAGATCTGGTTGCTGACACTGCAGGGGGTGGATCACGCGGGGCCGACCCTGGGTGAAACGGCCGTCCTGCTGCAGCAACTGGGCCTGCGTGACGCCCTCAACCTCGATGGAGGCAGCTCCACCGGACTGTTCGTCGGCAACACTCAGACCGTGCGCGGCCGGGGAGTGGCCGCCTCGATCCACAACGGCCTCGGTCTGGTGCCCCGGAACGGGCAGAGCCCGGGCGGCGAGAGGGCCGGACGCTGAACCGCACTGGCTCCAGCCCTGGCAAACTGGAGCCTGCCTCTGCCGCCAACGAGCGCGACCGCCCCATGCCCAAGGGTCTGAGCCTGCGCCTGTCTGCAGCGGCTGCGGCCGAGCTGGGCCGCCAGGCCGCCGTGGCCGGCACCCCCGGCCTGATGCACCTCGACCTGGTGCAGGGCGGCTGCGAGCAGTGGGTGATCCGGATCCGGCCCGGACATCTCGCGGGGGTTCCCGTGGCCCGGGCCGATGGCATCACCCTGCACTCCCCCTCTGGTCAGGTACCACTCCTGGCGGGGCTGAGCCTCGATTACCGCGGGGATCTCAGCGGTGGAGGATTCCTGATCCGCACCAGCGAGGGCGTGAGCTGCTGCGCCTGCGGAGCCGCCTTCAGCCGCACAGGCCATGGGGGGACCACGACAAAGTAAGGTGACGGATTGTCGAAACGGTCGGACGTCCGGCCTAATTCTCCGGCCCTCGATGCCCACGATTCAGCAGCTGATCCGCACCGAGCGGCAGCACCTCACCCGCAAGACCAAGTCCCCGGCTCTTCGCGCCTGCCCAGAGCGACGCGGGGTCTGCACCCGCGTGTACACCTCCACCCCGAAGAAGCCGAACTCGGCCCTCCGCAAGGTGGCTCGCGTGCGTCTCACCTCAGGCTTCGAAGTCACGGCCTACATCCCCGGGATCGGCCACAACCTCCAGGAGCACTCGGTGGTGCTGATCCGTGGAGGCCGCGTCAAGGACCTCCCTGGCGTCCGCTACCACATCATCCGCGGCACCCTGGACACATCCGGTGTCAAGGACCGTCGCCAGAGCCGCTCCAAGTACGGCGCCAAGACCCCCAAGGCCTGATTTCAGGCTCCTGATCGTCTTTCCTCCCACTCCCTCGCACCGCCGATCCCCACAGGTTTATGTCCCGCCGCAACGCTGCTGAGAAGCGCCCGATCCTTCCCGACCCCCAGTTCAACAGCCGCCTGGCCTCCATGGTCGTGGCACGGCTCATGAAGCACGGCAAGAAGTCCACCGCTCAGCGCATCCTCTCCGACGCCTTCGGTCTGATCAACGACCGCACCGGCAGCGACCCTCTTGAGGTGTTCGAGACGGCCGTGCGCAACGCCACCCCTCTGGTGGAGGTACGCGCACGCCGGGTGGGCGGCGCCACCTACCAGGTGCCCATGGAAGTGCGGCAAGAACGCGGCACCGCCATGGCCCTGCGCTGGCTGGTCAACTTTTCCAGGGCCCGTAACGGCCGCAGCATGGCCCAGAAGCTGGCCGGTGAACTGATGGACGCCGCCAACGAAGCTGGCAGTGCCGTGCGAAAGCGCGAAGAAACCCACAAGATGGCCGAGGCCAACAAGGCCTTCGCCCACTACCGCTACTGAGCACCCTTTCCTGGCTGAATGGCGGGCGCCTTCAGTCAGATCAGGTCAACCTTTAAACTTGCGCCCGCAAAATTCGTCGATCAAACACCGGAGACCTTCCCCGTGGCCCGCGCCTATCCCCTGGACCGCGTCAGAAATATCGGCATCGCAGCCCATATCGACGCGGGCAAGACCACCACGACCGAACGGATCCTGTTCTATTCAGGCGTGGTCCACAAAATGGGCGAGGTGCATGATGGCGCCGCTGTAACCGACTGGATGGAGCAGGAGCGCGAGCGCGGCATCACCATCACGGCGGCAGCCATCTCCACCAGCTGGAAGGATCACCGCATCAACATCATCGACACCCCCGGGCACGTCGATTTCACCATTGAGGTGGAGCGCTCGATGCGGGTGCTTGATGGCGTCGTAGCTGTCTTCTGCGCTGTTGGTGGTGTGCAGCCCCAGTCCGAAACGGTGTGGCGCCAGGCCGATCGCTACAACGTTCCCCGGATCGTGTTCGTCAACAAGATGGACCGCACCGGTGCCAACTTCCTCAAGGTCTACGACCAGATCAAGGATCGCCTCAAGGCCAGTGCCGTTCCGCTTCAACTGCCCATCGGCGCTGAAGGGGAACTGAAGGGCATCATTGACCTTGTGAGGAACAAGGCGGTTATCTACACCAACGATCTCGGCACCGACATCCTCGAGGGCGAAATCCCTGAGGCCATGAAAGAGGAAGCTGCCGAGTGGCGCGGCAAGTTGATGGAATCGGTAGCTGAAACCGACGAAGAGCTGCTGGAAGCATTCCTGGAAAACGGTGAGCTCACCCAGGAGCAGCTGATCAAAGGTATTCGCACCGGTGTGGTCAAGCACGGCCTGGTGCCGATGCTCTGCGGCTCGGCCTTCAAGAACAAAGGTGTCCAGCTGGTGCTGGATGCCGTTGTGGATTACCTGCCAGCCCCGGTAGACGTGCCGCCGATCACGGGTCTCCTCCCCGACGGCACCGAATCGAACCGTCCCTGCGACGACAGCGCCCCCTTCAGCGCCCTGGCGTTCAAGGTGATGGCCGATCCCTACGGCAAGCTCACCTTTGTGCGCATGTACTCCGGGGTTCTGCAGAAAGGCAGCTACGTGCTCAACAGCACCAAGGACAAGAAGGAGCGCATCTCCCGCCTTATCCTGCTCAAAGCCGATGACCGTGAGGAGGTGGACGAGCTGCGCGCCGGTGATCTCGGCGCCGTGCTCGGCCTCAAGGACACCACCACCGGCGACACCCTCTGCGTGGAAAGCGACCCGATCATCCTGGAATCCCTGTTCATCCCCGAACCGGTGATCTCGGTGGCGGTGGAGCCCAAGACCAAGGGCGATATGGAGAAGCTTTCCAAAGCTCTTCAATCGCTCTCGGAAGAGGATCCCACCTTCCGGGTGTCCACGGATCCGGAAACCAGCCAGACCGTGATCGCCGGCATGGGCGAGCTGCACCTCGAGATCCTGGTGGACCGGATGCTGCGGGAGTTCAAGGTGGAAGCGAACATCGGCGCCCCTCAGGTGTCCTACCGCGAAACCATCCGGGCCAGAGCCAAGGGTGAAGGTAAGTTCGCCCGCCAGACCGGTGGCAAAGGCCAATACGGGCACGTGGTGATCGAGATGGAACCCGGTGAACCCGGTTCGGGCTTTGAATTCGTCAACAAGATTGTTGGCGGCATCGTGCCCAAGGAGTACATCGGACCAGCCGAGAACGGCATGAAGGAGACCTGTCAGTCCGGCGTGATTGCAGGCTTCCCGATGATCGACATCAAGGTCACCATGATCGATGGGTCCTACCACGATGTGGACTCCTCCGAAATGGCCTTCAAGATTGCCGGCTCCATGGCCTTCAAAGACGGCGTCAAGAAGTGCAATCCGGTACTTCTTGAGCCGATGATGAAGGTGGAAGTCGAGATCCCCGAGGATTTCCTCGGTTCGGTCATCGGCGACCTGTCCTCCCGTCGCGGACAGGTCGAAGGGCAATCCATCGACAACGGACAGTCTAAAGTCCAGTCCAAGGTGCCCCTGGCCGAAATGTTCGGCTACGCCACTCAACTCCGATCCATGACCCAGGGTCGGGGTATTTTCTCGATGGAGTTCAGCCATTACGAGGAAGTTCCTCGCAATGTTGCTGAGGCCATCATTGCCAAGAATCAGGGCAATTCCTGATCTCTCAACCCTAACCACACCCCCCGATTCTTTCCTTCAATGGCTCGCGAGAAGTTTCAGAGGAACAAACCTCACGTCAACATCGGCACCATCGGCCACGTCGACCACGGCAAGACCACCCTTACTGCCGCCATCACAAACGTGCTGGCTTCCCTTGGCCAGGCCAAGGCTCAGGCCTACGACGACATCGATGGTGCTCCTGAAGAGAAGGAGCGGGGCATCACGATCAACACGGCCCACGTCGAGTACGAAACCGACAAGCGTCACTACGCCCACGTCGACTGCCCGGGTCACGCGGACTATGTCAAGAACATGATCACCGGTGCCGCCCAGATGGACGGCGCCATCCTGGTGGTGGCCGCCACCGACGGCCCGATGGCCCAGACCAAGGAGCACATCCTGCTGGCCAAGCAGGTGGGCGTTCCTGCCCTGGTGGTGTTCCTCAACAAGAAGGACATGGTCGACGACGAGGAGATCCTCGAGCTCGTCGAACTGGAAATGCGTGAGCTGCTCAGCAGCTACGACTTCCCCGGGGATGACATCCCCATCATCGCTGGCTCTGCCCTCAAGGCTCTCGAGCACATCCAGGCCGGCGGCAAGGGCATCCGCGGTGAGAACGAGTGGGTCGACAAGATCCTCGACCTGATGGACGCGGTGGATGAGTCGATCCCCGAGCCTGAGCGTGAGATCGACAAGCCCTTCCTGATGGCTGTCGAAGACGTGTTCTCGATCACCGGACGCGGCACCGTGGCCACTGGCCGTATCGAGCGCGGCAAGGTGAAAGTGGGCGAAACCGTCCAGATCGTGGGCATCAAGGACACCCGCGAGACCACCGTCACCGGGGTGGAAATGTTCCGCAAGCTGCTCGACGAGGGCATGGCCGGAGACAACGTCGGCCTGCTCCTGCGTGGTGTGCAGAAGGAGGACATTGAGCGCGGCATGGTTCTGGTCAAGCCCAACTCGATCAAGCCCCATACCAAGTTCGAAGGTGAGGTTTATGTCCTTAAAAAAGAAGAGGGTGGCCGCCATACCCCATTCTTCGCTGGATACCGGCCCCAGTTCTACATCCGCACCACGGATGTGACCGGCCAGATCACCGCCTTCACCG
Organism: Synechococcus sp. UW140; assembly: GCA_943369245.1. Classification (GTDB taxonomy): domain Bacteria; phylum Cyanobacteriota; class Cyanobacteriia; order PCC-6307; family Cyanobiaceae; genus Regnicoccus_A. The sequence continues at coordinate 60,913 of CALRMN020000014.1, forward strand.
CCGACGACGGCACCAACGTCGAAATGGTGATGCCTGGTGACCGCATCAAGATGTCCGCTGAGCTGATCTGCCCGGTGGCCATTGAGCAGGGCATGCGCTTCGCCATCCGCGAAGGCGGCCGCACCATCGGTGCCGGCGTGGTCTCCAAGATCGTCGCCTGAGGCTGAAACGACTGTGCGGAGCCGGGGTGGCGGGGTCAACCCGTCATTCCTGGCTCAGCCAGTCCCCTTGACTCAGATGCTGACTTCCGCCACGGGATCAGCCCCTCGTCACGCACCTCGACAAATTGACCCAACCGGCTTCGGTTGTCTTCGGCGGGAATGAGGAAGGCCACGGCCGGCCCCATTCTCTCCAGTCCTTCACCTCTTCCACCATTCTTCGGCCGCGGTCTCCACCAAGGCCTGCGTCCCTACGAGTCCTGCCATGTCAGCCGCCATCGCTCAGCAGAAGATCCGCATCCGTCTCAAGGCGTTTGATCGCCGCATGCTGGATCTGTCCTGCGAAAAGATCATCGAAACGGCCGATCACACCGCCGCCACGGCCATCGGTCCGATTCCCCTGCCTACCAAGCGCAAGATCTACTGCGTGCTGCGCTCGCCCCACGTGGACAAGGATTCCCGTGAGCACTTCGAGACCCGCACCCACCGCCGGATCATCGACATCTACAGCCCCACGGCCAAGACGATCGACGCACTGATGAAGCTTGATCTGCCCAGCGGCGTCGATATCGAAGTGAAGCTCTGAGCCACCAGCTGGCTCGTCGCGACGAATTTCTGGACCCGCCCTCCCGGTGGGTCCTTTTTTTCTAGACTGATTTGACCGTTCAGGCTCCCCGAGCAGCCCCACTCAGCCAAGCCCTGACCACCCAGTACCGCCCCGCCGACCTTCCGTGACTGATCTGGCCGTGAGGGAACTCCCACTCTTCCCCCTGCCGGATGTGGTGCTGTTCCCGCAGGAAGTCTTGCCCCTGCATATCTTTGAGCCCCGTTACCGCATGATGTTGCGAACGGTGCTGGAAACCGACCGTCGTTTCGGTGTGGTGCGCTGGGACCCGAATCAGCAGGAGATGGCCCAGGTGGGCTGCTGCGCTGAGATTCTTCAATGCCAGACCCAGGACGACGATCGCAGCAACATCGTCACTCTCGGCCAGCAGAGATTTCGCGTGCTCGAAGTGGTCCGCGAAGCCCCTTTCCGTGTGGCCATGGTCAGCTGGATCGAGGACGATCCCAGTACAAGCCACGATGTGCTCCAGGATCTGGGCCACCAGGTCACCCAGGCGCTGCGGGATGTTGTGGATCTCACCGGCAAACTGATCGGCAAGCCGACCACCCTTCCGGTTGATCTGCCCGATCTGCCGCGGGAATTGTCCTTCTGGATCGGCTCCCACCTGGGAGGGCCTGTGGCCGACCATCAGCAGGCACTGCTGGAACTCACCGACACCTCCGAACGCCTGCGTCAGGAATTCGCCCTGCTCGATCAGACCCGGCGGCAGCTGGCCGCTCGCACGGTTCTCAAGGACACCTTCAAGGATCTGGGGGAACCCAGGCAGGAACCGTCCTGATGATGCTCCCAACCTGGCTGCCGCCTCTGGCGATCGGCGCCGGGGCCGGTCTGCTCGGTTTTGGCCTGGTGCGGGAATGGCAGCGCCGTGACCGCCGCTTCCAGAGCACGGCCACCGTGGCCGAGGCTTACGACCGCTGGACCGGTGATCGGCTGCTGGAAAACCTCTGGGGTGAACATGTGCACCTTGGGCACTACGGCACCCCACCGAAGTCACGCGATTTCCGGGCCGCCAAGGAGCAGTTCGTGCATGAACTGGTGCGCTGGTCGGGCCTCGACCAGTTGCCCGCGGGCTCCCGCCTGCTGGATGTCGGTTGCGGCATCGGCGGCAGCGCCCGCATCCTCGCCCGCGACTACGGCTTCGACGTGCTGGGCATCAGCATCAGCCCAGCCCAGGTGGAGCGGGCCCGCCAGCTGACCCCCTCCGGACTCTCCTGCCGTTTCGCGGTGATGGACGCCCTGGCACTGGAGCTGGAGGACGGCAGCTTCCAGGCCGTCTGGAGCGTGGAAGCGGGACCGCACATGCCCGACAAGCAGCGCTACGCCGACGAACTGCTGCGGGTCCTGGCCCCGGCAGGGAAGCTTGTGGTGGCTGACTGGAACCGGCGCGATCCCTCCGACGGCGAGCTCAACACTCTGGAGCGCTGGGTGATGGATCAGCTGCTGCACCAGTGGGCCCATCCGGAATTCGCCTCCATCCCCTCCTTCCGCCGCAACCTCGAGCTCAGCCCCCATGGGCAGGGCGTTCCGGTGGACACCGCCGACTGGAGTGAAGCCACCCTGCCCTCCTGGATCGACTCCATCCTCGAAGGGGTGCGGCGGCCCGGCACCATCCTCAGCCTGGGTCCGCGGGCCGTGCTGCAGGGTCTGCGCGAAGCGCCGACGATCCTGCTGATGCACTGGGCCTTCAGCACCGGAATGATGCGCTTCGGGGTGTTCCGTTACGGCTCCTCGGACAGGTTGGTGAGCGGGTAGGTCCCGAACAGGGCCAGGTGCTGGCAATGGACGCGCAGGGCGTTGATCGCTTCCTCCAGCAGCCGGGGGTCCTCCGGCATCTCCAGATCCACGAAGAAGATGTATTCGCCCATCTCCCGCTTGGAGGGACGAGACTCGATCCGGCTCATGTTCAGCTGCAGCGTCGCGAAGCAGCTCAGGGCCTCCAGCAAGGCACCGGGGCTGTTGCTCCGCAGCGAGAAGGCCAGGCTGCAGAGCGTGGGCGGTTCCGCCTGGCTGGCGACCTGCCGCTGCAGCATCAGGAAACGGGTGCAGTTTCCGGGCACATCGTTGATGGGATATGCCAGCACCTCGAGGCCATGCTCCTTGGCAGCGCGGGGTGAGGCCACCGCCGCGCGGAAGCGGCTGCCGGCCACCAACCGGGCCGCTTCGGCGGTGGAGCTGGTGGGCAGCTGCAGGGCGTCACTGAGGTGTTCGCTCAGCCAGAGGCTGCACTGGGCCAGGGCCTGCGGATGGGAGAGCACTTCGCTGACCCGCTCGATCGGCCCGGACCCCAGCAGGGCATGGCGGATCGGCAAGACCAGCCCGCGACGGATGCGCAGGTCGGGGTGCTCCCAGAGGCCATCGAGGCAAGCGGTCACCCCCCCTTCGACAGAGTTCTCCACGGGCACCACGGCGGCATCACATCGGCCCTCGGCCAGGGCCTTGACCACCGAGCGGATGCCGCTCTGGGCCAGCAACTCAGGCGCGTCGATCCCCTCGAGGGCCGCCAGATGCCGTGTCGCCTGCTCGCCGTAGGTGCCTGCAGGGCCGAGGAAGGCAACACGCATGGGGAGGAGAAGAAACAGCGGTCGATAAGATCATCCCCCCCCGGCCACCGAGACGAGGCGATGACCCTGGCCTTCAGCGCCAGCCAGCAGCTCAGCCTCGCGATCGACGAGCGGGCCGAGGAGCTGGTGTCGTATCTCGACGACGAGGAGAGAGTGATCCAGGCCCTGCTCGATCCCCGCCAGCTGACCCGCCTCGGACCCGGGCACTACCGCTACGACGTGACGAGGCTGCAGGTGTTCCAGCTTCAGGTCAAACCAGTGGTGCAGCTGCGTGCCCAGCGGCTGCCCGGACGCCTGGAGCTCGAAGCGGTGGAGTGTCACCTGGAGGGGCTTGGCCTGGTGGACGACTTCCAGCTGAATCTGACCTCCTGGCTGGAAGTGGGCGCCCAGGGGCTGGAAGGGGAGGCCCAGATGGCCGTGAGCGTGAGCCGCCCGCCGATGCTGAGCCTGATCGCACCCAGGGTGCTGGAAGCCACCGGCCGCTCCCTGCTGGGCGGTGTCCTGCTGGGCATCCGCACCCGGGTGAGCCAGCAGCTTCTGAAGGATTTCAGCCGCTGGCGCGAGGGCCACTGAGCAGCACCCTGCCCAGGAAGCTGAGACGGTGCAGTCGGCTCGGGCCAAGGCGGGCCAGGGCCTCCCGGTGAAAGGCGGTGCCGTAGCCGGCATGGCGCTCGAGGCCATAGCCAGGATGGCGATCCGCCAGGCGCTGGATCAGGGCATCGCGGGCCTGCTTGGCCAGCACGCTGGCGGCGGCGATCGCCAGACAACGGCGATCGCCATGCACGAGGGTGCGCTGGCGGCCCTGCCACGTCCGCAGGGGGAGGACACCGTCGACCACCACCAGGTCAGGCGCCCGGGGCAGGCGCTGCAGAGCCCGGACCATGGCCATCTCCGTGGCGGCCCGGATGCCGATGCGGTCGATGTCGGCGGCGGAGGCCTGACCGAGCGCCCAGGCGGAGGCCTGGGCGGTGATCAACGGCACCAGCTGCTGGCGATGGCGAGGCCGCAAGGCCTTGCTGTCAGTCAGACCAGCGGCCGCCAGGGGGGCTGCCGCCTGGGCCGGCAAGACCACAGCGGCGGCAAAGACCGGGCCGAACAGGCAACCACGGCCCACTTCATCCACACCGGCCAGGACCCGGTGGCTCACTCAGACGCTGGCGGAGGAGCGGCGCCGGCGGCGGCGGGGCTCACCTCCGGAATCGCCTTCCTCCAGCAACGGCGTGGGGGCGGCAACGCTGGGGGCTTCAGCCACGGCCACGGCACCTCCTTCCTCGCGCGGTCGGTGCTGGCGACTCCTGGGCTGGGAGCGCCCAACCCGCTCAGGCACTGGCGAGGACACCTGGGATACGGGGATCTGAAGCACCGTGGACTCGATCACGGTGGTCATGGGAGCCTCGTCGGGCTCGCCAAAGGCCTCGGGCAAAGGGGTGATCTCCACCAGCGTCGACTGGGAGTCGTCGTCCAGGCTGTCCTGGCGGTAACGGCTGGGGGCGTCGATCTCCCTGCGGGGGGTCGAGGTCTCCCCGGTGGAGCGTGTGATGGGGGCGGCGGCGTCGGCTCCACTGCCACCGCGGCCGCCACGGCGGCGGCGACGGGAGCCGGAGGCTGCCAGCTGCTGACGGGCCGCATCAAGGACCGTATCGGCGTCCTCACCGGGCCGCACGACCCGCACCACCAGGTTCTCCCCGGCAGGTAGAGGATCCAGGAGCAGAGCAGGGCTGAGACCCATCCAGCCGTAGACAAGTTCCTGATCGGCATCCATCGGCACGGCCACCAGATCGGGGTCCTGGCGGCGGCTGAGGCCGCTCCCGCCACCGTGATCGGCAGCGCCGCCATGGCCTGTCTCCGGTGCACTGGCCGGGCCGACATCCTGGGCGTCCGCAACGAAGGTGGACACAGCGGTGAGGTCTGTTGCGTCGCTGGCACCGCGGCCGCCGCGGCCGCCGCGGCCGCCGCGGCGGCGGCCCGTGGTGGCTTCGGCGCCGTTGGGGCTGGGCACTTCCGCCCGGGCCGAGGCCGCCGAGCGCACCAGGCCTGTGACGGTGGCCAGGGGTTGCAGGGTGTCCTTGCCCGGAAGAACAGCCACATGGCCGAGGCCACCGCAGCTTGGGCAGGCTCGACCGAACAGTTCGTAGATGTTCTGGCCCTGGCGCTTGCGGGTCAGTTCCACCAGACCCAGTTCGGTGAGCTGAGCGATCTGGGGGCGGGCCGCGTCGTCCTGCACCGATTGGGTGAAGTGCTCCAGAAGCATCAACTGATCACGGCGCGACTCCATGTCGATGAAGTCGATGATCACCACCCCACCGATGTTGCGCAGCTTCAGTTGACGAGCGATCTCAGCAGCGGCTTCACAGTTGGTCCAGAGCACCGTTTCGCGCGAACTGGCGGAGCGGGTGAACGAGCCGGAATTCACATCGATCACCGTGAGCGCCTCGGTGGGCTCGATGATCACGTAGCCGCCGGAGGGCAGATCCACCCTTGGCTTGAGGGCATCTCGGATGGCGGCGTTCACCCGGAAGTGCTCGAGCACATCGGTGCCTTCGCCGTGGTGCTCCACCAGCAGATTGGCCTGATCGGCCCCGAGGAAGGCATTCACCCGGGCCACAGCGGCGGGGGTGTCCACAACCACCCTCCAGACCTCGGGACTGTAGAGGTCGCGCAGAACCCTGTGGATGAAGTCCTCGTCGCGGTTGAGCAGCACCGGAGGGGTGGCCGTCTCAGCAGCCTCCTGAATCCCCTCCCACTGCCTGAGCAGGGTCTCGAGGTCGTCGATCAGCTGGTCTTCGCTGACACCCTCGGCTTCGGTGCGCACCAGCAGGCCGGCACCGGGGGGCTTGATCAGCACCCCGAGGGCCCGCAGGCGATTGCGCTCGTTCTCGCCGCTGATGCGCCGCGAGATGCTCACCCCCTGGCCCTGGGGCTGCAGAACGAGGAAGCGGCCTGGGAGCGTGAGGTTGCCGGTGAGGCGAGGGCCCTTGGTGCCGGTGGGCTCCTTCATCACCTGAACGAGCACCTTCTGGCGGGGCTCAAGCAGTTCGGTGATGCCGGCGGCCCCTTTTCTCAGTCGCAGGGGGCCAAGATCAGTGACATGAATGAAGCCATTCTTCTCGCTCTCGCCGATGTTGACAAAAGCGGCATCAATTCCTGGGAGAACATTCTCGACTCGGCCGAGATAGACGTCGCCAATCTGATAGCGACCCTGAGCTACGACCAGTTCATCAACACGTTCGTCGTTGAGCACAGCGGCGATCCGCAGTTGCTCCGCGATGACGATCTGCTGGGGCATGGAGGATAGGGGGTGGCTCTGTGGAGCCATGCCATGGATGGGAGTGAATCCCTTAAGCACGAACCCGCTGGGCAGAGCGCGCCGCAAAGCCGCTCGCCTGCTGGACCAGCAGGAAGAAGACGGAGGAGAAAAACCTTTTGAGGAGCATCCTCAGGAGGATCAACCTCCATTCACGGCGATGCTGCCGGAGTGAGGCCGGCCATAGCGCGGAACAGTTCCTACGGAACAAGGTGCCGTAGGGCGACGTCTGCAGAATGGAAGCTACAGACGGATCTGCCGTCTTCAGGCGACGTTAGCACGGGACAAGCCGGACCCCTGGCTCCGCCTCTCGAAGCCGCAGCCGTACCCGACTCACCTGACCGAGCTGCAGCGGGCCTGCCAGCCGCTCCTGCAGCCAGAAGCACACCTGTTCCGGGCGGAGGCTCCGCCCCTGGACATCGATGCGGGCCCCGAGCTGGAAGCGGCAGGACTGATCATCTGCGGACACGAGACTGAGCTGCTCCAGCAGAGGCCGGCAGTCCCGCTGGCGTGGCCGCCCCTTCTTGTCGGCGTCGCTCCAGGGGAGTTCAGACGCTTTGAGCAGGCTCTCCAGGGCAGGCCCCCAGGCTGCGGCGCCCGGACCCGGGGCGCGGGCCACCAGTTCGACACTCCAGTCGGCACCCTCCAGCTCCTGGGACAGGCTCGGCGCGCGGACAGGCACCTCCCCCACCCCTGCCAGCGCCAGGCCTTCGGGCAGGGTGTCCTGCAACTGCGCCAGGGCGGAGGAGGGATCAACGCTGGTGCTGAACTCCAGGTCAAACCACTCACCCTGAGCCTCCACCCCAAGCGGCAGCGCCAGGGCGAACTGCAGGCGGGGCAGCGGATGGAAGCCGCCGGTGAAGCTCACGGGCAGGCCACTTCGGCGCAGGGCCCGCTCCATCGACCGCACCAGATCGAGGTGGCTGAGCAGGGCCAGCGAACCGGTCTTGCTGAAGCCGAAGCGCAGCCGCTGCACCCGCTCACTGGCCGGAGCCCGCGTGGCTTGCTGCACGGGAATGGGCGGTGACTCCACCACCACGTTGTGGCCGAACTCCGGCCCGCAGACACCGCAACTGCTGCAGCCGTCGAAGGAGCAATCGGGTACCACCACCGCGGCGAGCGCCCGCTGCAGGTCCTCCGCCAGCCAGGCCTTGTCGACACCGGTGTCGATGTGATCCCAGGGGAGGGGCTGAGCGCAGAAAGCGGCACGGTCGGCACTGCTGAGCGTGCCGGTGGCGCCCCAGTCGCCCATCTCCAGGGCGCGGTAGCGACCGGTCAGTCCCGCCGCCTCGATCGCGCCGGTCCAGGCGGCGTGGGTGGCGTCAATCGTCTCGAACCAGGCATCCATTCCGGCGCCCGCCCGCCAGGCCGCCTCAAGCACGGGTGCAAGCCGCCGGTCGCCGCGACCCACGAAGTCCTCCATGGCCGAAAGGCGCACATCGGTGGTGTTGACCTTGAGCCCCCGCAACTGGCGCAGGGCACCCCGCAACAACTCCTGACGCCGCCGGAACTCCGCGGTGGACACGCTGTGCCACTGGAACGGTGTGTGGGGTTTGGGGGTGAAGTTGCTGATCGTGAGATTCAGCTCCAGGCGGCCCAGATCGCGGCACTGCTGCTGCAGCGCACGGCAGGTGTCGGCGATGCCGATCACATCGGCGTCGGTTTCGCCCGGCAGACCGATCATGAAATAGAGCTTCACCCGTCGGTAGCCGTTCGCCATGGCGGTGCGGATGCCCCGCAGCAGCTCGGCGTCGGTGAGTCCCTTGTTGACGATGTCGCGCAGGCGCTGGGTGCCGGCCTCGGGCGCGAAGGTGAGCCCGGCCTTGCGGGTGCCCCCCAGGATGTGGGCGATGTTGTCGTCAAAGCGGTCGACCCGCTGGCTGGGCAGGGTGAGGCTCACGTTGTGCTCCGCTAGGCGGTTGCGCAGCTCCACGCCCACCGCGGGCAGGGCCAGGTAGTCGGAGCAGCTGAGCGAGAGCAGGGAGAAGTCGCTGTAGCCGGTGCGCGCCATCCCAGTTTCCACCGCCTCGATCACCGCCTCGGGCTCCACGTCGCGGGCGGGTCGGGTGAGCATGCCGGGCTGGCAGAAGCGGCAGCCACGGGTGCAGCCGCGGCGGATCTCGATGGTGAGCCGGTCGTGGACGGTTTCGATGTGGGGCACCAGCCCCATGCCGTAGTGGGGCATCGGCGTGGCCACCCGACGCAGAACCCGCTGGGGCGCTTCCGGCACCAGGGGAATCACGGTGACGCCATCGGGGCCCAGTCCGTAGAGCGATGGCACGTAGACCCCGGGGACCTGGGCCAGATCCCGCAGCAGGGCGGAGCGGCTGAGGCCGGCCGCCTTGGCTTCGGCCACCACCAGTCCGATCTCCGGCAGCAGCTCCTCGCCATCGCCCAGGGCGATGAAATCGAAGAAGGCGGCGAAGGGCTCCGGGTTGCTGGTGGCGGTGGGACCGCCGGCAAAGATCAGCGGTGGAGCGGCCGGATCGCTCAGGGGGCGATCGCCGCGATCGGCGGCACGGATCGGCACCTGGGCCAGATCCAGCATCTCGAGGATGTTGGTGGCCCCCAGCTCGTAGCTGAGGCTGAAGCCGAGGATGTCGAACGCGGTCAGAGACCGGCGGCTTTCCACAGCGAACAGGGCCTGCTGCCGCTCGCGCAGGCGCGCGGCCAGATCGGGGGCCGGCAGGTAGGCCCGGTCGCAGAGCTGCCCGGGAACCGCGTTGAGGATCGAATAGAGAATGATGTGGCCGAGGTTGCTGGCGCCCACCTCGTAGAGCTCCGGGTAGGTCAGGGCCCAGCGCACGGCGGCACCCTGCCAGTCGCGGGGCTCCACACCGAGTTCGTTGCCCAGGTAGCGGCCGGGTCTGGCGATGCTCCGATCGACCAGCCGCTCGAAATCGACGGGGGCGTCGAGCGGGAGGGTCACAGCTTCACGGTCAGGGCACCTGCCGATGGTATCGAGGCTGGTCCGGCGCCATAGGAAGATGCCCGGCAGCACCAGCGCCAGGCGCAGCAGTGGTTCAGATCAACGGCAATTACCTCAAGCTCAAGGCCGGCTATCTCTTCCCCGAGATCGCCCGGCGGGTCAAGGCCTTCTCCGAGGCCAATCCCGGCGCGCCGCTGATCCGGCTGGGCATCGGCGATGTGACCGAGCCCCTCCCCCTGGCCTGCCGTGAGGCGATGAAGGCCGCCATCGACGCGATGGGAACCCGCGAGGGCTTCCACGGCTACGGCCCCGAGCAGGGCTACCTGTGGCTGCGGGAGGCGATCGCGACGCACGATTTCCAGGCCCGTGGCTGCCAGATCTCGGCGGAGGAGATCTTCATCTCCGACGGCTCCAAGTGCGACAGCAGCAACATCCTCGACATCCTCGGACCGGACAACCGCATCGCTGTGACCGATCCGGTGTATCCGGTGTACGTGGACAGCAACGTGATGGCCGGCCGGACCGGCGAGGCCGATGAAGCCGGCCAGTACGGCGGGCTCACCTATCTGCCGATCAACGCCGAGAACGGCTTCACCGCCCAGATCCCGAGCGAGCCGGTGGATCTGATCTACCTCTGCTTCCCCAACAACCCCACTGGTGCGGTGGCCACCAGGGAGCAGCTCCAGGCCTGGGTGGACTACGCCCGCGCCCACGACGCACTGATCCTGTTCGATGCCGCCTACGAGGCCTTCATCCAGGACCCCGACCTGCCCCACTCGATCTATGAGATCGACGGTGCCCGCGAGTGCGCGATCGAGTTCCGCTCCTTCTCCAAGAACGCCGGCTTCACCGGCACCCGCTGCGCTCTCACGGTGGTCCCCCGCGGCCTGATGGGCACGGCCGCCAGCGGGGCGAAGGCGGAACTCTGGGCGCTGTGGAACCGCCGCCAGAGCACCAAGTTCAACGGCGTGAGCTACATCGTGCAGCGCGGCGCCGAGGCGGTGTATTCCCCCGAAGGCCAGGCCCAGGTGAAGGCTCTGGTGTCCTTCTACATGGAGAACGCGGCCATCATCCGCCGCGAACTCACGGCCGCCGGGCTGCAGGTGCATGGGGGCGAGCAGGCGCCCTACGTGTGGCTGAAGACCCCGGCCGGCATGGATTCCTGGGGATTCTTCGACCATCTGCTCACCAAGGCGCACGTGGTGGGCACACCGGGCAGCGGCTTCGGCGCCGCCGGAGAGGGCTACTTCCGCCTCTCGGCCTTCAACAGCCGGGCGCACGTGGAGGAGGCCATGGCCCGGATCGCCAATGGGTCCACGATTCCTGCGGCCGCCGGCGCCGGCACTTAATTTGGGCACCACCTCTGGAGCCCAGGTCCTGTCACCAGCCGCACCCAAGGCTGTTTCCCCTCGGATGATCATTCCTTTTCTGCCGATGGCATCCCCGCTGAAGGCGTCCCCGCCGCTGTCGGCCATGCCCAGCCCCCAAGCCGTGGAAACTCCCAGCCGCTCCCCCGGCGGTGCCGCGGTGATCGAGAAGGACGTGCAGCGGGTGCGCAAGCCCTCGCCCCGCTACAAGGTGCTGCTGCACAACGATCCCGTCAACTCGATGGAGTACGTGGTCACCACCCTGCGCCAGGTGGTGCCCTCCCTTAGCGAGCAGGACGCCATCGCCGTGATGCTGGAAGCCCACAACACCGGCGTGGGCCTGGTGATCGTCTGCGATCTGGAACCGGCGGAGTTCTACAGCGAAACCCTCAAGGCCAAGGGTCTGTCCAGCACGATCGAGCCGGAGAGCTGAGTGCCCAGGCGAGCCTGGCTGGGCTGGATCAGCACGCTGCTCTATCTGCCGCTGCTTTACGGCCTCGGCTGGCTGACCGTTCAACCCGCCGTGGCATGGGGCCTGCTGGGCGGTTGGCGAGCCGATCAGATCGCCCTGCTCGGCACGGCCCTGGCCTTCGCCCTGCTGCTGCTGACGCTGCCGCTGCGCCTGAGAACGGTGTGGGGGGAGCCCCGGCCCTGGCGCACTCTGGGTGTGGCCGTGGGCTGGGCGGTGGGCCTGCGGTCGCTGCTGCGCGGACTGATCAAAGCCCTGCTGCTGCTGCTGGTGGTGGCGGGGGTGTTGCTGATCAGCGGCCAGGCCCGCTGGAGCGGCGGACTCACGCCGGCTGAGACCGTCAATGCCATCTTGCTGATCCTGGGGGTCGGCTTCGCCGAGGAGCTGGTGTTCAGGGGCTGGCTCTGGGGTGAGCTGAGCCAGCGCCTGGGCCGGGGCCACCTGGGCGATCAGCGGGCCCTGATGGCCCAGGCGGCCGTGTTCAGCCTGGCCCACACCCGCTTCAATCTCGGCATCGTGCCGATGGCCGGATTGCTGGTGGGCCTGTGGCTTCTGGGGCTCGCCTTGGGGCTGCAGCGACGCGCCGACGGTGGTTCTCTCTGGGGGGCCGTCGGACTGCACGGCGGTCTGGTGGGGGGATGGTTTTCCCTGCTGGCCGGGCCGCTGCAGATCGTGCCCACGGTGCCGCTCTGGCTGGCCGGGCCCGGCGGAGCCGATCCCAATCCGATCGGCGGCCTGCTGGGCTGGGCCGGGCTGACCGGCCTGCTCTGGGTGCGGCGGCGCTTCTGGTGAACCGGGCTCAGCGCACCGCCGTGGCGAGGGCCTTGCGGCCTTCAACCGGAGCATGCAGCGCCTCCTCCAACGGAGCGATGCCGTAGTCACGCTCGAGCAGCGCCATCACCGTGCGGCCGAAATCGCCCGGGTTGGTCTCGAAGGCCTCCAGGCAGATCCGGCCGAAGAGGCTGCCCATCGGTTCGGGGTTCCAGAGCAGCTTGCGTGCCGTCCAGGGCATCATGCTCATCGGGTTGTAGCCAGGCTGCAGCAGGCCCTGGTCGAAGCCGTACTGCTCCAGATGGGTGTGCGGCTGCAGTCCGATGAAGAAGATCGCCGGCTCCACCTTGTCGGCCCCGAAGATCCTCTCCAGTTCGCGGTGGTAGGCCACGGTCTGGCGGATCGTCTCAGGCCGTTCATCGATCACGTTGAACGAGTAGTTCACCGACACGTGCTCACGGAACCCAGCCCGGGCCAGCAGACGGCAGTTCTCCAGCACCGTGCGCAGGTTGTAGCCCATGCGCATCTTGCGCACCAGCTCCTGACTGCCGGAGGTGATGCCGATCTCGAAGTAGTCCATGCCGGTGGCCACCATCAGCTCGGCCAGTTCCGCGTCGACATTGTCGGCGCGGATATAGGCCGCCCAGCGGATGTCGTCCATGCCGGCCGCCAGGATCGCGCGCAGAAGCTGCTTGGCATCCTCGATGTAGCGGCGAGCCGGAATGAACTGGGCGTCGGTGAACCAGAAGCCGCGCACGCCCCGGTCATAGAGCTGGCGCATTTCCGCCACCACTTCCTCCACCGGATTCACCCGAACCGCCTTGCCTTCCACCACGGTGTAGACGCAGTAGCAGCAGTTGTGGGGGCAGCCGCGCTTGGTCTGCACGCCCACGTAGAAGTCGCCGCCATCGAGGTACCAGTCGAGCTGGGGCCAGATGGAAGCGATGTAGGAATAGTCGCAGGCGGTTTTGATCACCCCCTCAGGCTGCTCATGGATCAGCCCCTCACGAGGCGGCTCCCCCACCACGTAGCAGCGCTCGGAGGCCAGCGAGCGGCCGCTGATCAGCTTCTCCAGCAGCGGCTCCCCCTCCCCCACCGACACCACGGTGCCCGCCGGCAGGCTCTTGCCAAGCTGCTCGTAGAACACGCTGACCGCACCGCCACCGATCACCACACGCGCCGCCGGATGGAAGCGGCGGGCCCGGCGCAGGCCGCGGCGCACCAGGCGCAGGTTGCGCCAGAGTTCTCCGTAGAACGCCCCCATCAAGCGCAGGCCGCCGAGAGCCCCGCGCAGGCGATGCAACGGGTTCGAGGCATAAAACACCTCGAAGGAGTTCTGCAGTGGGTTGCCCCCACGGCCGTCCACTGGGGCATAGATCTGAATGTCGCGCCAGGAGAACACCAGCAGGGTGGGGCGGAAGGCCTCGATCGTGCGCAGGAGCACCCGCTCCACATCCAGCAGGGGCAGTGCCGCCAGATCGAGGATGCGCTGGGGCAACCCAGGGAAACGTTTGTGCAGGTGATCGGCCAGATACACCGGCCCGATCGGAAAGATCGGATTGCAGGGCAGGCGGATCAGAAGCACCCGCTCGGCGCTGGTACCGGAAGTCGGCAGATTCGGTTCCAGCTGCATCTCCGGCCGCGCCATCGGCTCCCTCAGGCCAGGCCGGACGCTAACAAGCGTGCATGAAGAGAAGTGGCCCGGCGGCGGAGATCGGGCGGCAACCAGGGAATGAAACGGTCATGAACGCAGAGGCGCGGGCTGGGGATCGGCGGCATTGATCACGTCATGGCTGTCGAGGCCACCGAGATCATTGATGCCGGCCTCAAGAGCCTGGGGCAAGCTCTCCAGCGGCCAGAGGGTTGGGCGGCAGCTGAAGATTCACCTGGGCAGGCAGGATCCGCCGGGCGGCTTCGATCAGCTCGAGCAGATCCTGTTGCTCGGGCCTGCCGAGCGGACCAGCCTGAGCGCCATCGGGCCGCCAGGGCTGCAGGATCACTCCCTGCAGATGACCCCAGTGCTTCTGCAGAGCCGCCAGAAGCAGACCGGTGGTGAACGGGACCCCAAGGCGCCCTGCCTGCTCCAGTTGGCCGATGCGCAGGGCGAGACGTTTGCTAGGCGCCGCCTTGTGCAACCGCTCCAGTTCCAGGGCCAGCCGACTGAACGCCAACAGACGCGAGAACCACCCAGCCCGCTGCGGGGAAGCAGGGGCCACTTCACCGCTGAGCAGCAGCACTTCAGTCGAGTCCAGCCGGCGACGCAGGCTGCGCCCGGCCCCGGCAAGGCTGAGGTCGGTGGTGGTCCCCGGGTCGCGGCGGAACCCGCAGTACTCGCAGGCGTTGAAACAGCTGCGGCTGGGCAGCAGGTTGATGCTGGGGCTCCAGCGCACCAGCCGGGAAGGGTCCACGTCGGGAGCCTGGCAAGGCCTGAATGCGGGAATGGCTGCCAGGACTGAATCCACCGCACCAGTCCCGCGCCACCCGGAAGCAAACCTTAAGCGCTTCACACATCCCGCAACGTCCTGTTACATTTAGGCAGACGAAGGGCTTTCGGGCTCACCGGACGGGTTTCCCGCTCCGGCATGTCGTCTTACCTAACCGACCCCTCACGGGGCCACACCTCTCGCTCTCATGACCACCACCCTTCAGCAACGCCAGGGCGCGTCTGCCTGGAGCCAGTTCTGCGAGTGGGTCACCTCCACCAAC
>CALRMN020000015.1:0-65262 GCA_943369245.1 Synechococcus sp. UW140
AGAAGCCACCCACCATCAGCAGCTCCACATCGCAGGCGTTGCGGTGGCTGCACTCCAGCACCCGATCCACTCCCGCCTTCACCGTCTCACGCTGCTCCGCAGGCACGATCAGATCCACCAGCGTGCCCCCGTGGGGAGGGATCAGACCGATATCTTGAGCAAGGAGATCAGAAGAGAACAATTTCATCGTAGAGGCAGTAAAGGAACTCAAAACCAGACACTCAAGGCCAAGGCCAGAGCAATAAAACCTTGAAGCAGGCGTAATTACTATATTATACAAACGACGATGGTCATAAAGTCAGAATGCCACGGAAAATGGCAGGTCATTCTAAAACAATGACAATGATCGCCAAAGGAGGCGCTAGGAAGATACCTTGCTCCTTCTAGGAGTGATTGTTATCCGCCCGATTCGACGCTCGGGAATAATCTTGGTTCCATCAGGAGACTCACTTGCAGGTATAGTTTTTGAAGTAATGACAATAAAAGGAGAATGAAGGCTTTCCTCAGTCTCTACTATCTCACGAATCTGCTCAAGAATGGCTAGGCCAATTTTATTGACCAGTCCCACCGGAAGACCTGTTCTCTGCGCTACTGAATCAACCAGCTGTGTAAAATTCATTGTGGAAATTAAATTCTTATCGACGGAAGAAGGGTTCTCAATATCAGCTGTCAAAACTGCAGGAGATCTTGGAGCTTGTATGCAGAATGTAGGTCCCAGAGAGGTTGACTTGTTTTCATGGCGAAATAATCCCATGAAGGACAGCCATCGCTCGAGAAACAAGCGCATCGTGGATGCGATCAACGGAAGGCAGCAGCGGCTTGATCCATGCTGCAACAAGTTGGCAGGAGAGAAGGTAGCATAGAGTGCAAACCGCGATAGTCATGCAAGACACATATCACCTTGGATTTCCCAGAAGCTGCAACTCCCTAGCGATAGCAAGACTGAGCGCGGAAGACTAGACTAAAATGAGGGAGGTGCGTCGCCTCTTAGCCCTTCACTCTAATGTAGGTTGCCGAAACACCATCCGAGAGGTGGCATGAATCCTCAACAACAAGATGCCAACATGAGGATGCCAGAGCAGCACAGGCAAACCAAGGATCAGAATCAGGCATACGTCGCAGAAGCTACGCCATCAAGAGCTGACACGTGTTAAGATTAAATAGATATTGGATATTTGAATGAGCGAAAACATCACAAGGCATGATCCCTTTGAGTTAATCAAAGATCTGATTGGGTCGACATATGATCATGTTGTCTACATTCCTAATCCAGGTAACCTTGGCGATGCCCTAATCGCTGCTGCTACATTGCAAAACTTTGACTCTCATAGCATAAGCTACAAGATAGGCACAAAGGATATTATCTCCAAGGCCGAGCCTAGGACTCTCTACGTATATGCAGGAGGTGGAAACTACATTCCAATTTATCATGGCCTAAGAAGCTTTCTGGATTCACTCTCAGAAAGAAAGGAGACTATTGTAGTACTGCCACATTCCTCCTACGGAATGAATGAACACTTATGCACTTACGATGGGGAACTGCATTTCTTCTGCAGGGAGCTCAGTACATATGAGCGACTGAAAGGAGTCATCAGGAATGGAAGACTATATCATCACGATGACGTTGCCTTATCGTTCAATATTAAGGCCAAGGAGTTATTGCCCTATCATCGTTATCTTGAACTGGTAGCTCAACTTGAACCGCATGAGGCAAGGCTCAATGCATTCAGGATGGACAAGGAGTCCAGGCTAAGGCAACATGCAAAAAGACTGGAAGCCAATTTCGATGTTTCCACGTACTATGATCCAAAGGCAATCAGATGGGGCAAACTTGATGAAGCCAGCCTATATGAACAGGTTAGCTGGTTGTTCACTTATCTTCATAGTTTTTCCGAAATACATACCGATCGCCTGCACATAGCCATTGCTTCGCTCTTGGCCAACAAGAAAGTCGTTGCCTACGACAACGACTATGGAAAGGTAAGTAGTATTTACGAATACTCACTTAAGCCATTATTCCCCGACCAAATCACAATGTCAACACTCTAACCGATGTCTAGTTATAATTGCTAGCAACAAACCACATAACTGTTATATCAGATGACATATTCAACGCCAGTTATTTACACAAAGGGCTCTCATGCTGTATTCTGTTGGGCATCTATGCAGTCAACATCTACTTAACGAAATTCGTGAACAAAATATCTTGCATACTCTTAGTGGTGTTCAATACAGATCTATCAGGCTTGCCCCATTTGATCTCCATATTGCGCATTGACCAGCCTAGTCGTGTAGCTTCTGCTGATAGGGGGTCAAAATGTAGTTCGGCATTGAGATGAAACTGAATGAGTCCATAATCAGCAGGATCAGAGGAAAGCGAAACACTCGGATATGCTTTCTTAGCGGCATCAATGGCCAGCAACATGTTTTTCTTGGTGATTCGATACTTATAGCCTTTCCAGCCAAGCCATGGCTTCCCTTGATAGACATCAGATCCGGTCATCATATCGACACGCTTTGTTTGAGGCAGTAGAGGTGCATTGAACATGAAGTCACTGGTATCACGATCAACACGAACTGAACCTTCAATAGGTCGATCGTGTCGATGGAAGAATAGCATCACATTAAATGTGAGTTCACCTCCAGACTTTTTATCGCGAAAGAGATAGTTAGCATTGACAAACGTCTTGCTCTTGGGGGAGCTACGATCTTCTGCGACTGGGACTTGCAAGTCAAATGATGACTGCAGAAACCCTTGAGAAGTCGAATAGATATAAACTGGTTTTGGAAAACGAATTACCGGAGTGATCATCATTTTGTTACGATGAGATCCATTGGGTAGATCACTTGATGTAAGATATACGCCCATCACACTGCCCTGTAGTTGAACCATCGAACTACCGCAAGCATTACTGTAAGCCGACTGATACTTCGAAGCATTCCCTACAACTGACATTCCGGTAAGATGATAGGTTGCACGGCACGTATTTGGAATCATCAAGCCCATACTTTCTGGTGCAGGATTAGATTGCCATGATAGGATCTGAAAAGATCCTCGTGTTCTGGAATCGCGAACTTTCTTTGCCTGCTCTGAACTTGCTGGCGGTACAAGCAAATAGTTTGATATCGGACCGGTTACGTATGGCTGCTTAAATAGCAGGACACTGCGACTGTCAGCAACGCGATAGCCAACCAAGGATAGGCTGACAAGCCCCAATGCACATACTTGGCCAAGCAACTTGATGCGTAGTTTTGGCATACAGCTAACGCAGGAAAAACAGCTGAGTTAATGAAGTTTAAGTGCCTTAGGCTATGAACACCTCTCACATTGGCATTATTGACTCTGGCCATGATAGAGGGGACCAGCCAAGCGTCTGATTATAGGTCCTAGACAATCGACGTGGGTGAAAAGGAATGCTGACTCAAGGATATACATCTTTAGATATTAGAACACGAGCCTAGTCAGAAAAGGTTGTGGCGAACAATTTAAACAACTATGATGCTACAAAGTCTGAATGGACTCGTGTGCCCTCAAGGCCAAGATGGTGTACCATGGGGGGAGTAATAGCGTAGGTATTCAGTATTCCCATGCTTGGAGGCCGAAGCTTACTGTGATGGTCTTTTATTATTCTTTTTAGCTGCGAGTCACTGGAAATTGCATCTAATACACTTTGCGGTACAGAGTATCTCAATAGGCGGCCATCAATGTGACCATAATATCCATCCACTGAGATCTGTTTGATCAGCTTACGTGCTCCTTGTTCTGTTACGAGATAACCATCTGTCCCAGAACCCTTTTTATGGCGTGTTTCAACGAATTGAAGAATATCCTGTATCGAAATAACACGATATGAGTTTCCTCGCCCAGGGGGGGACATGCGGTTATTCAGATAAAGAAGATCCAAGTCATCTGGATACTCTATAGTTTCCAGCGCCTCAAGACAAGATATTGCTATATCATCTTCAATAACAATTCCATATCCTTTCTTAGACGAAACAATTTGCTCCCAAATATTCATATGAGACAAGAAGCAACCAACAGCTCCACGTCTTACCTCCCATGCAGTATCATCGAACAACAATCGCATGAGAGTGCGTGGAAGAGCTGATCCTAATACTGCTGGAACAACAGTGATATTTAAGTTGGGAATATTTGTTAACTGCAGCATCATGCTTTCAAGCCTGTCCTTATCGCGTTCAAGATTAAGAAGATAGACTTGAAGTGGATTGGTGAGTTTCATTGGATGTAATTAACTTGAGCAAGAAGCTTTGAGACAATGGCTTTAGCTATAATTGAAGCAATAGGCATTGAAATCTATTGTTAGGATATGTCCGAGGTAACAAGAGCCTCAATTAGTGACAGATAAGTGGACGGCCAGTCAGGCACATAAGAATCATCTAGTTTTGTGGTAACTGGTGAAGCTGGACTATGAATAGCAATGGCTTGGCTACCTAACAAGAATGTATTTACATAGTCAAGAATAGGCATATTATTCACAATATACGCAGACAGAACTTCTTCTGGTATATAATAACTTCTAAGTTCAGGGGCTGAGGATGGTCTTTTAATCAGTTGGTTTCCAAGGACTCTACAGAGACTTCGGCCATTGTCGAGACTTAATAGATTTTCCATCGCTTCCTGCTCATTTCTCGTTAACGAACGATTCTGGAGACGTGGAGAATGAACAGGCTTTAATGAAGGATTAAGAATATGAAAGAATCCATTCAACAGATCATGCTTTTCGTGATCAAAATTTTTGATTACTAAAGATGAGGCACCAAAGCATTCAGTGTATACATGGAGTGTGTTTCCAAAGGGAATTTTTGCTGAGCCGATATAGTCAAGAAGACTTCTTGGAGGATTTGAACCCGGATAAGCCGAGAAGCCAGTCTTTAGATGCTGTAGATACTCTGAGATTGAATAGTCAATTGCAGTTCTGACATAGAATATGATTCGGATGGAAAATAAAAGAGATTGAGCTATTGATAGAAGTCTATGAAGACGCTCGGGCCGCGCAAATTGAAGTGCTTCACTTGAGAATAAGACATCTTGTTGTCTATCAGCCGCTAAACTCAGGGTGATTGAAAGCCACTTCCACGCCTCATCTTCATCAAATGTCTGTGGGTATCTAAAGCCTGGGTTAAGCAGCTTGGCTAGCGTGAAAGCAAAGCCACTGGCAACTCTGCCACGATATTCGATCGCAGCTGATTGAGTAGGATCAAGCGGAGCAGTTACTCCAATATCCAGCAGTGCATGCCGCATAAGTGGAATCGTAGCTTGTATCGATGTAGTCGCGGTTTTCCCTGCGCCAACATGGAGAAAAAGCGTAGCCATAGTTGTTACTTAGTATGCATCAGTACTTCGGGTCAAAGGGTGATGTCCCATCGAGAGCAGGTTTCTGAGCAGATCTCCATAAAGTGATGGGCTTGCTTTTCTCCAAGATTGATCTGGCTGAGAGGCTTATAGGCAGAATTCTCAATTGACTTGGTGAGCACGTCCTCTCGTGATCGGCTAGATAGAGCTACTGCATCCGTGATACAGCTCTCAGGAAGCTGCAGAAATTGGAAGAGCTTCGGTACCGCGCTGCCAGGATC
Source organism: Synechococcus sp. UW140 (assembly GCA_943369245.1). Lineage (GTDB taxonomy): Bacteria > Cyanobacteriota > Cyanobacteriia > PCC-6307 > Cyanobiaceae > Regnicoccus_A. The sequence continues at coordinate 5,596 of CALRMN020000015.1, forward strand.
AACTCGGAGTTCAAGCTGTGACACGACATGAAGATCAGCCCCATAGGGGGAAGCCGCAAGCTTTTCGATACCACTCATCGCACCAACCCATCCCTCCGCTAATTGAACAGGATCAACATTACCGGCGTCCCCTTCCCTGCTGCCGAATTTCTGAACAGCAGACTCATAGACTTCAACAGGACTACGCACACAAGCCACAAAACAAGCATTGGGGAAGATCGACTTCACGACAGCCCAGCCGTTGCAAGCTGTAGGGCCAGGGGTTTTGTCGATGAAACCTTCACCACCATAGGTCTGCAGATAGAACTCACGAAAGAATCTTATGTTGATGTCCTTGAGTGCATGCAGATCCAGCTCCTTGATGAGCTCTGTACCTGTAAAGTCTTTTCGACTTCTACAGAGATTGATCTGATGAATGATGTGCTGCAAGAGTGGAGTGGTATGAGCCTCGCCATGGGATGGATAACCAGTGAATGTCCCAATGAGCTTGCCAACGAATGATGTTCCAGACCGTGGATAACCGATGACAAAAATGGGTGCACGCATGAATGGAAGAATCGCGAAGGAATGAAAACAAGTGTACTCACTATCTGGTAGGGCTAGTGCTGCATCAAGTGGTAATGGCAAAAAGGCTAGATACGGCCTTCAATCGTGTCGGCGTGACATGCTCTAAGGTAAGAAGTCTCTGGATGTCCATCAGAGCCTGCTTAGGAACTGGTACTTGCTGCTGAAGCAAGGGAGCGGCCTCAGCCGCGAAACCATCGAAACAGGAAGTCTGAACATTCACTCCGGCCTGGCGGTAGAACTCCTCCAACCTTCTAAACGCTTCGCTCGGTATCTGCAGAAAAGCAGATGCCGGTGGAAGCAGTTTCGACCGGGTTGATTCCTCAGCCTGAATCCATTCCATGAGAGAGATGGTGGCCTCCAGGGCTTCTCGGATGCCGTTAACAGCTTCAATCAAATCTCCGGGTCCACCTTCGTCAATATTCTGAAAGCGAATTTGATCAATCTGTCTGGCAATGCCATTCGAATCGACCAAAAGAATAACCGTGTCCGCACTCTCCGCAAGCTGCCTCCAGTAAGTTGGAGGATAGCGATATCCGATTACGAAGTGATGCTCACTGCTGTCCAGCAGCTTCGTGATCCAGGCGCCGGGGTCTGCCTTATCGAGTTGTTGTGCTGGTGGATCGATGCACTGGTGGTTGTTGAGTTCAGCAAGCCGTTGCACGAAGCTGAAGAAGATCGAATCGATCCCCAGCGGTGCAGAAATAGTGAGATGGATCATGCCCGCCCTCCAATGGCCAGAGCGCTGAAATAGCTCTCCAGTGCTCGACGTGGATGAAGGCGCCGGGCGCTTTCGTGCGCCGCCTGTGCCATCTCCAGGTACCGCTCCTCACCCATCTCCAGAATCAGCGCCATTTTTGCGGCCAAATCGGCTGGATCCCGCGCTACGAAGTTGAAACCGTCCACCCCGTGCTCCACCCGCTCGGCCAGACCGCCGATGAAGGCCGCGATCACCGGCTTGTAGCAGGCGAACGCCTCGGTAACAACAAGTCCGAACACCTCCGGCCAGGTAGAGGGCACCACCACCACATCCACACCGGCCATGCGGCTGAGCAGTTCGTCGTGGGTGTAGCCACCCAGCTCAACCACTTCCCCATGTTCCCACTTGTGGCTCTCGCTAATCATTTCTTCCACCTTCTGCTGGTAGTCGCCCGTAGCGAAGTTCTTGTTGCCGCCATTGATCACAATCTGAAAGGGCCTCAGAGGCTGGCTGCGTTCCAGCAGCTCCCCCGCCTTAAGCAGGACGTGAATACCCTTGTTGTCCACGAACTGGCCGAAGAAGCCGAAGCGCACCGGCTTCTGGCGTCGGGGTTCCGGTGGCGGCGCGGGGTAGCGCTCCAGATCAATCGGATGGTTGATCACATGGATCCGCTGCACGTCGACCCCCATCTCCCGCTCCAGCACACCACCGAGATGCCTGGCCGGCACGATGTAGCTGTCGGCCATTTCCAGCAGGTCCACATTGAGCTTGTGCCGCGCCATGAAGGTGTCTGCAGTGATGTGGGGGAAACACATGGAGCAGAGTTCTGGTTCGGCCTTGCTGCACAGGCCACCATTCGTTTTCTTCACCATCTGACCATCGGCCAGACAGGCAAACAGCATCTCATGCAGCCCCACGCTGATGTGCACCTCCGGCAGGGCGAAGCGCAGGAGTCCAATCATGTCAATGCCGATGTGCATGTAGTGCGACAGGAACACCGAGCGAGGATCCATGTTGCGGATGAACAGGGTGAGATCCTTGATTGCCCGAGAATCCACGCAGTTGTGCCAGAAGTAGTCGTACTCGCCAGTAAAGAAATAGTATTCATCCTCGGCACCGGGTACCTTTCGCACATAGGCTGAAGCCTTGGTACGCAGATTCGTCTGGGGAGAGGTGGCGCCGATGAAGCACACCTGCAGATCTGAATACTTGCGTAGGTTAAGAAACAAGTCGTAGGCACATTGCTGGGCACCGCCATGTACCACCTTGGGGTGAAAGAGGCTTAGGATAACCAGATCGTAGGATTTCACAGTGAATACTCCACAGGTAAATCCATGCTCTCAAGTAGGTTTCGCCATTTCAACGAAAAAAGCAGTCGATTGATGTGACTGGTGGTACCACTCAGGTGGTATGGGGCCACAGATCCCGTGCCTTCGGCGTGATAAAAACGAATGTCGTTCCACACCTGCACGGGAATCCCCTCCTGCCTTGCCCGCAGGCACAGGTCAAAGTCTTCGAAGTGGGCATACACGATATCTTCGCTGAAGCCGCCCAAATGGCGAAACAACGGCCCGCTGATCGCCATCAAAGATCCTGAGCAGGCGATCACATCCGCCCGCGTCTGGTTGCGGCCCACCGAGAAACCGTTGAACAGCTGTATAGCGCTAGCTTTGGCTGTGGTCAGCCGTGTAGCGGTAAGGCCTTCTTGCATCAAGGTTCCATCGGTGAAGTATTGGTAGGCGCTGTGGATGGAATTAGGTTCATTAAGGGCTCTCGTGATCAGCAGCTTGTAGTCGACAACAGAATCTGCGAATAGATCATTGTTGTGGAAGAGCAGACATTCTCCAGAGGCATGCTCGGCCCCGAGGTTGCAGCCAGCCGAGAATCCGAGGTTCAGGGCTCGGTTGAGGATGCCGATGCGCAGGCCCGTCCGGATGTCTGCAAAGCGGTCAAGAATGTGGAAGGTTTCCGAAAACAGCTCCGGTGAGTTGTTCACCACGATCAGCTCCAGAGGCAGGCCGGTCTTTGCCAGCTGCAGGATCGCCGGCTTGGCCGCCAGGAACGAGCCCAGCTGCACGAAGATGACCGAAGCCAGTGGTGGGGCGTCCATGGGGCTGCGCGTGAGCCAGTGGACTTCCACGTCATGCCGCTCTTCAGCCACATGGCGTGCGAACTGACCCGACACCTCCAGCAACGTCTGGGGCGTGAACAGTCGCAGGGATTCCGTCCAGCGGTTGCCGCTGTCGATCGACACCCGGAACAGGCCCAGAGTGGCCTCGAAGAATCGGGGCGTGCTGGTTTCCTCCGGCACGTCCGCCAAGCAGAGCTCCACCGAGGTGGTCTTCGACCCCTGCTGACCCTCGGGATCCACCATCAGCCGCAGCAGGCCCAGTTGCGACCAACGCCGGAATCCGGATACATCGATCAGGGTGGCAAATCCATGTTTCTGGTGGTCCGGCAGTCCCAGGGCCTGGCACACATCGGGCCGGTGGTAGAAGGTGGCTGATCCCACGGCATGAGCCCCTGGAGCCTGGGGATCACTCAGCCGGAAGCGCGAACCGCTGGCGAACGGTTCCCGACACCAGCCGATCAACAGCAGCAGGGAGCCGCAGCGCAGGCTGCGGTCAAGATGCACATCCACCAAACCCCCAGCCACCACGGCCTGGGCCGTGATCGCATCGAGGTGGCCCAGAGGAACATCGTGTTCGCTGGTGGTGCGGCTGGCCTCAATGGCGGCCCATGTGAACTCCGGCTGGATTCCCCTGGCCTCCCGAAAGCAGAGGTAAGCCTCGTCGGCCTGGCCCAGCGCCTTGTAGATCAGACCTAGCTCAAAGGGAATCCAGGGAATGCTGGCTTCCTCGCGGAAAGGCTGCAGGATCGGCAGAGCTTGCTCGGGGTTGCCGATCTGTCGGTAGGCATGGGCTCGAATGAAGGCCACCATCGGATCGTCGGCCTGGCCATTGGCGCTGCCAATCCATTCCTCCACCAAGCTGATAGCGGGCTCGAACTCCCCCTGATCCACCAGGTGCTTGGCGCGCTGGAAAATCCCCTCAGCGCTGTGGTGGGCGATCGTCGGCTCAGCGAAGACACCTCGCTGCAAGGGTTCCAACTCCCGCGCGGGTTGCTCTCGACGGGCCACCGCGGGCTCGGGCCTCAATGCAGGGGCCGCAGCCACGGCCGAGACGGCCACACTCTCCGGTTCATTAGCAGCTCGCACACGCTTGGGTTCGATCAGGTAAGCCAGCCGCTCCCAGCCCTGGTCATCGTCGGGGCGTTCCAACAGTTGTCGCTGCAGCCTGGTGAGATCCGTTGCCATGGCTCAGCGCTCCGCTTCCATCACGAAAATCGCCGGGATCTCGCTGCCCAGCACGCCATGCTTCCAGCTGGCGATGGCATGCATGCAAGCCCGCGTGAATCCCAGCGTCCGGGCTTGGTCAAGGATCGACCAGCCCGGCACCTGATACACCATCGATCCCTGCTGGGGCCGGATCGGGTCGCCATGCAGCTCCAGTTCAGCGAGCAGCTCCACCCGGCCGTCGTCCGGATGACGCACCGCCTTGCGGATCTGCTCGTGCTGGCCGTAGGCGAATGGGAAGGTGCAGATCATCCTGCCGCCAGGCTTCAGCACCCGTGCGATCTCCCCCAATGCGGCATCCAGAGAATGCACGTGCTCGAAGAGTTCGTTGGTGATCACGAGGTCGAAGGCGGCGTCCGCAAAGCTGAGGGCGCAGAGATCTTCGTGGCGCACACCATCGCTGAAGCTTTCGGTTGCACCCTCCAGATATTCACTCAGCACCACATCGGGCACCCACTGCTGCAGCCGCCGCGCGAATCCGGTGAGTGCTTCTGCAAGGTAGACCCTCTCGCCAGCCAGGCCCTGGGGACTGCCGTAGAGCCTCTCCAGCAGCATCAACACGGCACGATGCCGGCTCAGGCAGCCTTCAGCCGTGATCGATTCGCGATAGTTCTCAGATCCGATCAGCAACTCCTCAGGGCGGACATGCCGATTGGTGAAGGGTTCGATGATCCCCAGTTGGCGGATCACAGCAATGCAATCCGGAATCTGACGGGTGCTGTTCACCAGCGGACCAAGAGAATCCTGAAAGGCACCAAAGGATTGGAATTGCAACTCCATGTTGTGGAGTGCCAGGCAGCCGGCCTTTGGCTTCATCAGCGGCTGGGATGCAGCAATCAAGGTGTTCAGGCGCTGCGGTGGTGCGGATGGTACGCGCCGCATCCCAGACCCCATGGTGCTTTTGGCGACAGCGTCGTTCTGATGCGCGGACTTGCTAACCCTCGTCGCCCAGGCGCCGCCACTGGCTCGAATTCCGGTCCTGGGCGCCCCACACCGGCTCCTCACCCGGCCGCTCCACCCCATAGAGCTGAGGCAACTCGACCCCGAAGCCCAGGCAGCGCAACCCGTGGCGATCTCGCAGGGCACGGCACAGCGGCAGCCGGTAGGTCCCCGCTCCGATCAGCGCCAGCGTGGCCGGCTGCTGGTCCAGCAGCCGCTCCACCGCCTCCAAGCAGTGCGCCAGGCTCGCCTCGAAGCCGCCATGGGGCCGGCGCGGATGGCGCGATTCGGGCGGTGCCAGGCAGCGCAGGCCGTGGGGGGCCACCTCCCGGCCCTGCCACAGCCGCCAGCAGCGTCCTTCCCTCCACTGCGCCTCGACCACCTCCGCCAGCGGCCCGATGTAGAGCACCTCCTGGCCCGCCAAAAGCGCCTGCAGCACCGCCAGCTCGGGCCGCCCCCCCACCTTGGCGAAACGGCCCGAGCCGCGGCTGAGCTGCTGATGCAGGGGCAGCAGCAGCCACTCGGGCGCCTCCGCCGCGCTCCACAGCGTCACCCGCTCCAGCAGCGCCGCCTCCGCCAGCAGGGCCAGGCCGTCGTGGCACCAGGCCCGCAGGCTGGCCAGCGGATCCTCCCGGGCGGGGTAGAAGCCCAGTTCGCGCGCAAAACGGCGCAACACGTCAACCACCACCAGCTCGCCCTGCCACCACTGCCGCTTGCGCTCCCCCTGGCGCCAGAAGCCAGGATCGCGCTCGCTCTGCTCCAGGGTGTGCAAGGCAGCCGCCAGCTCGTCGTCGTCGCGCATCGCTCCCAGCTGCAGCACCGCCAGCTCGATGGCATCCAGCTCCAGCACCATCTCCTGCCCCTCAAGGCGCTGCGGCAAGCGCATCAGGCCCTGCATCGCCAGACCTGGGCCCAGGCCGGCCGCCTGCTCCATCCAGGCCGCCGACGCCCGTTGCAGCGCCGGCAGCCGCTCCGGCGGCAGTTCTTCGCCCAGGAGGGCCAGCACGGCCAGATCCGTACCCAGGCTGGTCAACGGGTGGACGATCGTCACGGACGCTGGCGCGCTCGGCGCATCCGTCGCCTGCTCCCGCAGAAAGGCGGCCAGCCGCTCCGGCGGTGGCTCCTGCTCGTTCGTCTCCAGGGCCGGCGCCAGATTGAACAGCCGCCGATCCCCGCTGGCGATCAGCTCCGCCTGGCCGGGCCTCAGCACCAGCTCAAGCCACAAAGGCTGGGCCGTTGCCAAAACCGGCGTGTTCCACTCCAGCTCCTGAAGGCTTGTGCTCACCCAGGCCGGGCAGGGTTCCAGCAGTTGCGCCAGCCGCTGAAACATCGCCAGCGCCCGCGGCTCCGCCTGCTCCCGCACGCCGATGGCCTCCCGCCAGAGCAAGGCCCCGTGCCGCACCAGCTGCTCCTCCGCCACCGGCAACCAGCCGGGGCGCTCCAGCGGCAGGCTTCCATGGCGCTCCAGCAGCGTCGCCAGCCGCCAGCACAGCTCCGCCCGGTCTTCGGCCGCAAGGCCGCCTTCCTCAGCAGCAACGATGCGTGGATGAACCGCGCCGATCAGCGCTTGCACCAGCTTGGCGTGAGCTTCCAGGGGGATCTCGCCGCTCCCCTGGCCCGCGCTGAGGGCGTCCCGCACCAACGTCTGGGCCCGCTCCACCTGCTCCAGAGCCTGCTGCCACTCGCCCGCCTGAAGCACCGCCCGAGCCTGGCGATCACAGCGCTGGTGCTCGGCGGCGAGCGGCCGGCTCATGCCGACGGCAACGGCAGATTCACCCACTCGGCCTGGGGTTTGAGCTGCACACGCGGCGGTGCGTCATCGAGGGCGGCACGCCGCCGCTGCAGAGCCACCCGCTTGCGCTCCAGGTCGCTCACCGCCGCCAGCCGCTCCTCCAGCCGCTGTTCAACACGGCGCTGAAGGCTCAGATCCAGCTCCGTCAGAGCCAGTCCCAACGGCGTGTGCGCCAACCGCGCCTCCGGCGCCATCGGTTGATTGGCTGCGCCAGCCTCCCGGGTGGTGTTGACCGGCCTCGCATAGGCCAGGTCCATCGCCATACCCATCCGCTCCAGCTGGTCTTCCAGCGCCAGGATCGAGTCGTCGTAGCGCTCCACCAGCCCCACGAAAAGATCCTTGCGGCTCAGATCGATCAGCTCCGGCCGGGCGGCCCAGCCCCGGCGCAGCACCCAGTCGCCAGGCTCCTGGGGCGAGAGGTGCCGGGTCTGGAAATTCGCCAGGGTTCCCCGCTGCAGGCCCTCCAGATACTCGCGGAACGGCACCGGTTGCGCCGTCTTCTGCACCTGGGTCTGGAAACGGTAGGCCGAGGCGATGCGCTCGATCGGCTCCCGCAGGAAGGCCACCTTCAGTGCGGCGACCGCCCCCGGGGGCGGCAGGCAGATCAGATGGGAGGTGATCGCCTGGGGCTGGCGACCCAGGGTGGCCAGGTAATCCCGCGCCAGCCGCCAGTCGAGCCGGTCACCGGCCCCCGGGGATTCGAGGTAGAGCACATCTCCCTTCGTGGCCCGCTCCAGCGACCAGATGAAGGTGCTTCCCGCGCACTTGAAGCCGTGGAGGTGGAGGAGGTTGGCGAGCACCCGCGCCGGTTCTTAATCGTTAGACAATAAGGAATGGTCTTCACGTCGGGGCGGCACGGGATCAGCGTTGAACCGCCGCACCAGCTCGGCGGCGGCGGAATAGTCGGCCGCAGCGATCTTGCGCGCCATCAGACGGTCGCCCGTGGCAAGGATCGCCGGGATCTCCTCGAGCGGGATCCGTTGCGGCCCCCCCTGCCGGTGGCGCAGATTGTCCGGACACATCGCGGCCAGAAAGGGATTCTCCGGGCTGTACAGGGTCATCGCGAAGATCAGTTCGTCGGTGCAGAAGCAACCCGCCATGAACTTCAGCGCCCGCTCCAGGATGGTCGACCCCAGCAGCCACTCCACGATCGAGCGGTGCAGCACCAGCCAGCTGCGGCCGTAGCGCAACGGCTGCTCCGCCAGGAACCGCGCCCGCTGCTCCAGTTCAGCGGGGCTGAGCGGCCGCACCCAGTAGGTGTTCTTCTCCACTTCGGTGTACATCAGCCCCACCCGCTGACCGATGTTCCGGGCCGGATCCAGCCGCTTCTCCTCCACCATCTCCTTCAGGCAGGGATCCACCAGCAGCCGCGCCCGCCCGTACACCTCGTGGCTGAAGCACCGCTTCGGGGCCGCCGGTTCCATCTGGCTGGAGATCCAGGCCAGCGGCTTGCCCAGTCGGTAGCAGTCGCAGAAGCCCAGCCATCCCTGGGCGGCCTGCTCTTCAAGCAGCTGTTGCGCCCAGGCAGGGCTGCGCAGGGGCAGACAACTGCCGGAGGCATTGATGAAGTACGTCCAGTCCGGCAGCTGCAGGGCCCGGTCCATGGCCTCGATCATCTCGGTGTGAATCCCAGTCCCCGACCAGGAGACGGAAGGCGAGCGCCGCAGGCTCAGGGCAGGACCCTGGTTGCCCAGCGCAGAGCTCAGGTTCTCCAGAGCCCCATCGGCGGCATCGAAGCTGACATCGATCGAGACGCCGGGCCCTTCGAGAAGACTCACCAGCTGGGGCAGGTTCGCACCCGCGCCGTGGTCCTGGATCGCGTAGTGGATCATGCGGCCACGGTGCGCCAGTGCTCGCTGATCCGGCTGGCGGAGCGCCAATCGCCGCCGCCCTCCGGCTCCACGCCGAAGTAGGCGTTCATGCGGTCGCCGCTGCACAGGCAGCTCACCCCGTAGATCCGGTTCACGGCTTCACAAAGCGGCAATCCGTAGGCGCCGCAGGCGGCCACGAACACCCGGAACGGGCGCTGCCGGTGCAGAGCCTCGATGCGCTCAAGGCACTCGTCCAGGCTGGCCCCGAAGTCGGCGGCCGGACGCTGCGGATAGCGCGACAGCGGCGCCTGCACGCAGCGCAGGCCGTAGGGGGCGATCGGCAGGTCGGTGAACAGCTCGAAGGAATGGCCGCTGCGGTGCTGCTCCTCCACCTGGGCCGCCAGAGTGGTGGCGGCCACCACCTCCTTGCCGGCCAGGAACCGGTAGATGGCCGCATCCGAGGGCCACTGGAACAGCTCGGGCACCCGGCCGGTGTTCTCGAAGAGCTTCTGGGCCACCGGATAGAAGCCCGTGCTGGCGGCCGATCCGGCCACCTGACCGCCCAGCAGAGCCTGCAGCACCTTCTGGCTCCACTGCTGCAGGCTCTCCAGCGGGGCGTGGCCGCTGGCATAGAAGCCCGCCTGCGTGTGCAGCCGGCGCAGGATCTCCTCCCTGTCAGCACTGCCGTCCGGACCCGGCGCGCCAGGCCGTGCCATCCAGCCCGGGTCGAGGTGGCGGCGGCGGATCTCGGCCATCACCTCCTCCAGAGCCCCGGCCTCGAACAACACCGCATGCAGGGCGGCCAGCTCCAGAGCCTCCGGGGCCAGCACACTCAGGCCCTCCCGCAGCTCCGCCGCCGCGAAGCTGGAGGCCAGCGGCCGCGAACCCAGGGCCCCGGGGCCGCCGCAACGGTTCCAGGTGGCCGTGGCCTCCGCCAGCCGCCGGAAGGCGGCCTGGCTCAGTGTGTCTCCCTGACGCCAGAGCAGGCCAAGGGCGTCGTAGAGGCTGCTGCTGGGCTCCCGCAGGGTGAAGCCAGGCCCCCGCTGCTGGTCGCGGATCGGGGCGAAGAAGGCCTGCACGAGCCGATCCAGCGCCTCCGGATCCGCCAGGTTGAGCAGGGGCGCCAGGTTGAGATCGAGCCGCTGGCCGTCGTGGGGCACCACCCGCGCCCCCGGCACGCACACCAGCCGCAGCTCCGCCGGCACCGTGCCGGCGGGATTGTCCTCCAGCCAGTGCACCACGCTCTCGCGGATCTTCTCCTCCAGGTCATCGGCGTCGGCCGCCGCGGGCTGGGGGGATGGCGGCGGCAGCAGGGCGGCGAGTTTCGCCTCGAGGCCGGGATCTGATAAGTCCACCTGGGCCAGCTGCCCCTGCCAGAGGCGCAGCCGCTCGCAAGTGTCCTCATCGAGCGGGCCGGCCGCCGCCAGACGCTCGGCAGCGTCGAGCTCCTCCCGCAGCAGATCCCGCGCGAAGCCAACCATCCAGGGCTTGGGCGGCGCATGCAGGCCGCAGAGCCGCAGCAGCAGAGCGAGGGCCCGGGGCCGTGCCTCGGCGCAGTCGGGATCGTCGCGATGGCGATCCACCCACAGCTGCGACCCGATACGCGTGAGTTGTTCCTCCAGGGGAGGCAGCCAATGGGGCAGCTCCCGGCCGCGGCTGCGCAGCCGGTCGATCAGCACCGGCACCTGCCAGCAGAGCTCGGCCCGCTCCGCCGGGCTGGCCGCCCCGTCGTCGCTCCGCCGCACCCGTCCGGCAATCGCCGCCAGCAGCTGGGCCAGCATCTCCGCCTCCTCGGCCTCCAGGGCCTGCCGCCCCTCGGCCAGGGCCACCCACAGCCAGCCGTAGGAGCGCAGCACATCCGGGATCAGCGCCAGGGCGCGGGCGTCGTCTCCCCGCTCCAGAGCCTCGAGCGTGTCGATCACCAGCTGGCGCGAGCGGGTGAACAGCTCCTCCGGCCCATCCGCCGTGTCCTTGCTCTCCAAAGGGGTGGTCTCCAGTGGGGTCACTCCGGCGCCGGCTCTCTGGCCCGCATTGTGGGCGGATGATCCGGATGCTGATGTCTTCGCTTGAGCAGCTTGCGTCCTCAGCCAGGGAAAGACGACCTAGTTTCTGAGCCTCGACCCTGACACTCGCCCCGTGCCGCTGAACCTGCCCCCGCCGTTGCAGGCCATGGCCCGCGGATCGGTGATCGGTGGGTTCGAGGGATTCGCTCCCGATGGCACCCTGGGCGGCTGGGCCTGCCCCCTGGCCGATCAGCCCGACGGAGCGCCCCCCCTGAGCGTGCTGCTCCAGGTGGAGGATCTGCTCAACCCCGGCCGCATCTGGAGTCTGGGAGCCGCGGAAGCCTCGCTGCCCCGCCCCGATCTCGTCCAGCAGGGGCTTGCCCGGAGCTGCGGCTTCGCCTTCCCGGGCCGCAGTGGCATGGAGATCCCCCCCCGCTCCACCGGCCTGGTGCTGCGCGCCCTCGTGCAGGGCGATCCCGCCGTGGAGCTGCCCGGAAGCCCCCTCCGCCTCGACGACGCCCGCTACCGGGCCCTCGAGCAGCTCGGCCGCCGCGCCGCCGGCCGCTCCGTGCGCCTCGACGCCCTGAGTGGCCCCTTCGTGGTGGGCTGGGCGCCCCCTGGCCAGGAGCTGGAACTGCGCCTCGATGGGGTGCCTGCCGGCCGGGCCAGCGCCAGGCCCGACGGGCAGTTCCATCTGCCCCTGCCCGCCGCCAGCTGCGATGGCCGTCCTCACCATCTCGCCATCCACGACGGCGAGGGGGTGCTGCGGGCCGAGAGCCTGGAGATCACCCCCTTCCAGCTCACCCCCTGGTCGGCCCTCCAGGACCATGGCCGGCCGCCCTTCCCCGACCAGCTCAACCCCCTGGCCCGGGAGCACCTCCGCAGCCTCACCACCTGGCTGCACTGGGCCGACACCCACGGCACCCCCCTGCCCGCCGACCTGCCCCTGCTGCAGCGGCTGCTGAGCGGACCCATCAGCCCCCCCGCCAACGCCGCCCCCGGCGAGGAGGCCGGGCCCCAGGGCGTGCCGGTGGCCCGCCAGCCGATCCACCTGCCGCTCAGCGCCGAACCCCTGGTGTCGGTGGTGGTGCCGGCCCACAACCAGTACGCCGTCACGCGCCGCTGTCTGGCCGCCCTGGCCTACGCCCCCACCCGCGTGCCCTTCGAGCTGATCGTCGTCGACGACGGCTCCTCCGACGGCACCGCCGAAGCCCTGAGCCGGGAGGCACCAGGCGTGCAGATGATCCGCCACGACTACGCCCGCGGCTTCAACCAGGCCTGCCACAGCGGCGTGGCCGCCGCCCGCGGCAGCTTCATCGTGCTGCTCAACAACGACACCGAGCCCTGTGCCCTCTGGCTGGAGGAGCTGCTCGAGCCGTTCCAGCGCTGGCCCGACACCGGCATGACCGGCTCCCAGCTGCTCTATCCCGACGGACGGCTGCAGGAGGCCGGCGGCATCGTCTGGGGCAATGGCGAACCCTGGAACTACGGGCGGGGGCGCAATCCCCATGAACCGGGCGTGAGCTACACCCGCCAGGTGGACTACGTGAGTGGTGCCGCCCTCGCCCTGCGGCGGGAGCTCTGGGGGCAGCTGGGCGGCTTCAGCCCTGAGTTCTCCCCCGCCTACTACGAGGACACCGATCTGGCCTTCAAGGTGCGCCAGGCCGGCCTGGTGGTGCGCTACGCCCCCCTCTCCCGGGTGATCCACCACGAGGGCCTCAGCTGCGGCACTGACACCAATCCCGAGACCAGCGAGGGCCTCAAGCGCTTCCAGACCCTGCATGGGCCCACGTTCCAGCGCAAGTGGCAGCACGCCTTCGAGGGGGAGAAGGAGCCCTCCTTCGAGGCCGCCGAGCGGATCAAGGACCGGGGCATCCTCGGCCGTGCCCTCTTCATCGATCACGCCACCCCACGCCCCGACCGGGATGCCGGCAGCCATGCCGCCCTGGCCGAGATGGACCTGGTCCAGGCCCTCGGCTACAAGATCACCTTCCTGCCGGCCAACCTGGCCTGGCTCGGCACCTACACCGAGGAGCTGCAGCGCCGCGGCATCGAGGTGATCCATGCCCCCTTCGTGCTCTCCCTCGACCAGTTCCTCAGGGAGCGCGGCCGCGAATTCGACCTCATCTATCTCACCCGCTACACCACTGTGCGCGACAGCCTGCCCCTGCTCAAGGAGCATGCCCCCCAGGCCCGGCTGATCTTCTGCAACGCCGACCTCCACTACCTGCGCGAGCTGCGCCAGGCCCAGAACGCCGGGCTCAGCGGCGAGCCCGGCGAAGCAGCCCTGGCCTCCGTGCGTGAAACCCGCCGCCAGGAGCTCGAGGCGATGGCCGGGGTCGACCTCACCCTCACCTACAGCGAGATCGAGCAGGCGGTGATCGCCGCCGAGACCCTCGGCCAGGCCGCCACCTCCCTCTGCCCCTGGGTGGTGGACCTGGTGGAACAGCCCTCACCCCTGGTCAGCCGCAGCGGCATCACCTTCCTTGGTAGCTACCAGCACCCACCCAACCAGGACGCCGTGGAAAGCTTCCTCGGAGATGTCTGGCCCCTGCTGAACGAGCGTCTGCCCGAACTCGAGTTCCATCTCTATGGCAGCGGGCTGGGCCCCGAGCTGCAGGAGAGGTGGCAGTCCATCCAGGGGGTGCGGGTGCACGGCTGGGTCACCGACGCCAGCTCGGTCTACGAGCGCCACCGGGTCTTCATCGCGCCGCTGCGCTCCGGCGCCGGCATCAAGGGCAAGGTGATCGCCGCCCTCGCCCACGGCATTCCCCAGGTGCTCAGCCCGGTGGCCGCCGAAGCCACCGGCTTGCGCCACGGTGCCGAGGCCTTCATCGCCCGCGAGCCCGAGGCCTGGTGCGCTGCCATCACCGACCTGATCGTCGACGACGGCCTCTGGAGCCGCACCAGCGAGGCCGCCCGTGACCACGCCCGGGCCCACTTCTCCCGCGGCCACGGCCTCGATCTGATGGCCACCGCACTCGAGCGTCTCTCCCTGCCCTGCCGGCGATGAGCACCACTCACCTCTCCGGTGTCAGGCCGCCCGCCCTGATCGCCATCTCCCCCCGCAAGCCCCTGCTCTCGGTGGACGAAACCAACCGCCTGCTGCGCCAGCAGGGGGTCTGCCTGGCCCTGGCCCAGGGGGTGGTGCTCGATCGGGTCGTGCAGAGCATCAGCCTCAGCGACGACGAGGAGAATGCCCTGATGCGCGCCTACCTGGAGGGTGAAGGCGTCAAGGACGACCAGTCCCTGGCTTCCTGGCTGGCCCGCAAGGGCTGGTCGACGGCCGATCTGCGCTACTTCGCCACCAAGGCCGAACGGCTGCGTCGCTACAGCCAGGCCCGCTACGGCAGCGAAGCGGAGATCCGCTTTCTCGATCGCAAGCTCGATCTCGACCAAGTCACCTATTCCCTCCTGCGCGTCTCCGACCGCGACGAGGCCGAGGAGCTCTACCTGCAGCTGCGCGAAGGCGAGGCCGACTTCGCCGCCCTGGTGGCCGCCCATTCCGAGGGCCGCGAGCGCATCACCCGCGGCCTGATCGGCCCGATCGCCCTCACCGCCGGCCACCCCAGCCTCACCGAGCGGCTGCGGGTGGGCAGCCCCGGCCAGCTCTGGCCGCCCTTCGAAGTGGCCGGATGGTGGCTGTTGGTGCGGCTCGAGCAGCGCTTTCCTGCTCAACTCGACGACGCCATGCGCGTCCGCATGGTGGACGAACTCTTCCAGGTCTGGTTCAAGGAGCAGGTGAGCCTGCTGATGGCCGGCGAAGACCTCATGCCCCTGCCCCGCGATCCCAACGCCCCGTCCGCATGAGCACCATCCCCACCAGCCGCTCCGAACAACGCCAGAAGGCCCTGCTGGCCGGCGTCCGCCCCTTCGACCGCCTGCCCGCCGAGGTGCTGGCCGGTCTCGACTCCCTGCTCGACACCCGCCGCTACCGCCTCGGCCAGACCCTGCTGCGCCGCGAGAGCATGCCCGAGGGTCTGCTGCTGCTGCGCTCCGGCAGCCTGCGCGTGCTGGCCACCGACCCGCTCAGCGGTGATCTCACCACCATCGACCGGCTCCAAGCCGGCGCCTGCGTCGGCTGGTGTTCCCTGCTCAGCGGCGAGCCCTGCGAGCAGCTGCGCGTGTCGGCGGAGGCGGAGGTGCTGGTGCTGCCCACCGGCCTCTTCCACGACCTGCTCGCCGACCACGACGCCTTCCGGCTCTGGTACCAGACCACCCTGCCGGCCTCCGAGCTGCACCGGCTCCTGGTCGACCTCCACAGCCAGAACCCCGCCTGGGCCGAAGCCCTGCGCGCCTGGCCCGCCATCCGCCCGGCGGCGCGGGTGCGCAGCCTCACCCCCTCCGACAAGGCCGACGGCCCGCTCGCCCTCAGCGCCGAGCTCACCTGGTTCCACAGCAGCGGTGGTCCCCTCGGGCAGCCCTGGCCCATCGGCGGCAAGCCCGTGCCACCCCGTGCGGGTGCGCCCTGGCTGCGCCTGGTGGGGCTGCCGCCCCTTGACCAGCAGCCGGAAACAACCCCCGATCTGCAGATCGGCAGCGCGTCCGAAGCACCGGCCACCGAAGCCACGGCCCCGGACGCGGCGGCCTCCACCCCCGCTCCGCAGGCCGGGGCTCTGGCCCCCCCGCCGGCCCCGGGCAGCGGAGCGGGCACCTATGCCCTCTCCCCGCCTGCGCCTGCCCCCCGCACGGATGGTCATGGCGAGGAGGCCGAGCTGCGCCTGCAGCGCGCCACCGGCCCCCGCGATGCTCCGATCGCCGTCTGCATCGCCCTGGCCAACTACTTCGGCGTGCCGGTGAACCGCGATGCCCTGCGCGATCAGGTGCAGGCGGTTCTGGCCCGCCAGGGCAGCCTCAACCTGATCAACCTCGGCCAGATACTCGATGCCCTCGGGCTGCGGGTGGTGCTCACCAAGCTCCCCGCCGACCGCCTCGGCCGCGCCACCACCCCGGCCGTGTTCCACGCCCAGGGCCACTTCGCCATCCTCGAAGGCGTCGACGACGACGGGCGCCTGCGCCTGCTCGAACCCGAAATGGGCCCCCTGCTACTGCCGCCGGGCCAGCTCGCCGGCGACGGCGACGACGGGGTGGAGCTGCTGCTGCTGCAGCGCAAGAGCGACGCCAAGGAACAGACCTTTAGCTGGGGCTGGTTCCTGCCCTTCCTGCGCGAGCACCGCCGCCAACTGGTTGAAGTGGTGGCCCTCTCCTTCGTGATCAACCTGCTGGCCCTGGCCCAGCCACTGGGCCTGCAGGTGCTGATCGATCAGGTGGTGCGCCAGCGCAACGTCAACGCCCTGCTCACCATCTGCTTCGTGATGCTGCTGGCGGCCCTGGTGGCGGCCGTGCTCAAGACCCTGCGCGGCTACATCTTCACCGACACCGCCAACCGGGTGGACCAGGCCACCAAGAGCACCATCCTCGATCACCTGGTGCGGCTGCCCCAGGGCTTCTTCGACAGCCGGCCGGTGGGCCAGGTGATGTTCTACTTCGGCCAGCTCGACAAGCTGCGCGACTTCCTGCTCGGCAACAGCCTCACCACCGTGGTGGATCTGGCCTTCAGCTTCCTCTACCTGTTCGTGCTGTTCGCCCTCAGCGTGCCGCTCACCTTCGCCACCCTCTCAACCCTGCCGCTGTTGCTGGCCCTCGCCTTCTTTAGCAACCCGCTGGTGCGCGCCCAGATCAAGCGCAGCATGGGCGCCTCGGTGAAGACCTACTCCTACCTCAACGAATCAATCACCGGCATCCAGACGATCAAATCCCAAAACGCCGAACTGAAAACCCGCTGGGAGTTCCAGAACCGCTATGCCCGCTTCATCGGCGAAGACTTCAAACTCAAGATCACCAAAGAGACTATTACCAATCTTGCAAATTTTATCAATGACCTAAACAGCCTGATCACGATTGGAGTAGGTGTCTATCTTCTCATTCAACAAGAGGCAACGATTGGTGGATTCATCGCTTTCAGAATTCTTAGTGGTTACATTACCCGTCCTCTGGTACAGCTAATTACCACCTGGCAGACGTTCCAGCAGTGCACCGCCTCGATCCAGCTGGTGGCCGACGTGGTCGACCGCCCCACCGAGCAGAGCGACGCCGAGGCGCTCAACATCCCGATGCCGCCCCTCAGCGGCCGGGTGGAGTTCCAGAACGTGAGCTTCCGCTTCGCCGACGACGGCCCCCTCGTGCTCCAGGGCATCAACCTGGAGGTGCCTGCCGGATCCTTCGTGGGCATGGTGGGAGGCTCCGGCAGCGGCAAGAGCACCCTGCTCAAGCAGCTGCCCCGCTTCTACCGGCCGCTCGAGGGCAAGGTGGTGATCGATGGCCTCGACATCAACAAGGTTGAGCTCTACTCCCTGCGCCGCCAGATCGGCGTGGTGCCCCAGGACAGCGTGCTCTTCGACGGCACCGTGCGCGAGAACCTGCTGCTGGTGAAGCCCGACGCCACCGCCGACGAGATGATCCGCGCCGCCCGCATCGCCTGCGCCCACGATTTCATCATGGAACTCCCCAAGGGCTACAACTCCGATGTGGGCGAGCGGGGTGCCGGTCTCTCCGGCGGCCAGCGCCAGCGCCTTGCCCTTGCCCGCGCCGTGCTCCAGAACCCCCGCATGCTCATCCTGGATGAAGCCACCAGCGCCCTCGATGCCCGCACCGAACGCCAGGTCTGCATCAACCTCTTCGAAGCCTTCCGCGGCCGCACGGTGTTTTTCATCACCCACCGCCTCAGCACCGTCCAGCCGGCCGACTGCATCGTGATGATGGACAAGGGCGCGATCATGGAGACGGGCAGCCACCGGGAGCTGATGCAGCGCCAGGGCTGGTACTACGCCCTCCATTCCAGCCAGGGTCAGGAGGGAGGTCTCTGATGGCCAACAGCAGCGAGTCCTCCGGGTCTCTGGTCGACCTCTACGAGCGCGCCCTCGGCTGGCTGCGCTCCCCCCGCCGTCACCGGCCCCGCCGGGATCAGCGGGTGGTGCCGGTCCGCGTCGACCTGGTCGGCGACAGCCCCCCCCCAGCATCGGTTCCGGAGCCGGTGAACCATCCATTTCTGACTCCCGCCGCACCGGCTGACGCTGGCTCAGGCAGCCAGGGCGCCCTCGCCCCCCTCGCCACCGCCGACTGGCAGTTCAACCAGCCGGTGCTGCTGCGCAAGAGCGGCCGAGCCTCCAGCCTGATCGTCTGGACGCTGCTCGGTGGTGTGGGCGCCATCGGCGTCTGGGCCGTTCTGGCCCCCCTGGGTGAAACCATCGCCGTGCAGGGCAAGCTCCAGCCCGGCAGCAAGGTCAAGACGATCGAGGCGCCCGTGCCCGGTGTGATCGAAGCCGTGCTCGTCAAAGACGGCGAAAGCGTCCGCCAGGGACAGGAGCTCATCCGCTTCGATCTGCGCGAGACCCGCAGCCGCCTCACCGCCGCCGAGGCGATCCGCGAACGGCTGCTCAACGAGAACCAGATTCTCGCCGCCTCCCTGGGCGACACCCAGGCCAGCGGCCTCTCCGCCAACCAGCGGCTCCAGCTCAGCAACCAGAGCGAGGATCTGCGCACTAGGCGCCTGGCGGCCGACGAACAGCTGCGGGCCAGCGAGGCCCGGATCGCCGGCCTGCGCACCAGCCTGGCCACCGCCCGCAACATCGCCGAACGCTTCGAGGCGCTCGCGCGCAGCGGCGCCGTCAGCGAGGTGCAGGCCCTCGAGAGCCGCAACAAGGTCAATGAGATAGAGGCCAACCTCGCCAGCGAGGAGCGCACCGCCGCCAGCCTCAGCGCCTCGGCCCTCAACGCCGGTGCAGCCCCCGGCGCCGACCTGCGCGGCCGCATCGAGGCCAACCTGCGCCAGATCGCCGAACTCGACAGCCAGATCCGCCTGGCCCGGGTGCAGCTCCAGTACAGCGTGCTCACCGCCCCCAGCGCCGGCTCCGTCTTCGACATCGACGTCTCCCCCGGCTCGGTGGTGGAGAGCGCCAAGACACTCCTGCGGGTGGTCCCCGGCGATGCGCTCGAAGCAAAAGTGTTCATCCCCAACGATGTGATCGGCTTCCTCTCCCCCGGCCAGAGCGCCGAGATCTCGATCGCCACCTTCCCCTCGTCCGAGTTCGGCAGCGTGCCCGCCACGGTGGAGCGCATCGGCTCCGATGCCCTCACCACCCAGGAGATGGCCGAAACCCTCCAGACCGACGCCCAGGGCCTCTTCTATCCCGCCGTGCTGCAGCTGCGCCGCCAGAGCCTCCAGGGCAGCACCCGCCCGATTCCACTCAAGCCGGGCATGGCCCTCTCCGCCGACATCCAGCTCCGCCAGCGCACCTTCATCAGTCTGTTCACCAGCTTCCTCAACGACCGCCGCAAAGACCTCGAGCGCCTGCGCTGATGGCCCGGCGCCCCACCCGCGAACCGGTGGCCGACTGGTCGGCCTATGTGCCCCCCGGCCGGCGCCGCAGCCTGCTGCTGAAGCGGGCCTGCCACCGCTTTCGCTCCAGCCTCGCGAGCCAGAGGGTGCTGATCACACTGATGGTGCTGATTTACCTGGCCATCTGCCTCGGCCTCATCCTCTGGGGAGGGCTCAGCCTCGGTGTGCTGGCCCTGCTGCCCCTCCTGCTCGGCCCTCCCGTGGGCTATCTCGCCTACTGGCTGGTCTGGCGGGAGTTCCACGAATGAACTGAACTCCCAGCCCGTGCGCCCAGCTGGGGCCGGAACTCAGCCCTGCTGGCTGGCCCGGCCCCGCAGTGTGGTGAGTTCCTGCAGCAGCCACTCGGGCAGAACCTTCTCGGCCGAGCTGAGGTTGACTTTGTTGGCGGGGTAGTAGAGCAGCGCCGCCATCAAAGCGTTCAGGGCGCGGGGATGGCGCATCGAGGTCACGATCTCCCCCAGCCGACGGCGGGCGGCATCCTCCTCGGCGGGCATGGCCTCCCGGCTGAATCCCGAGCCGATCAGGTTCTGGCTGAGCTGGCCGAAGGGGGCCCGGTAGAGGGTCTCCAGGTTCTCGGGTTCCACATCCAGCCAGATCTGCGCCACCTGCCGCCGCAGCACGGCCAGTTCGCGCTTGAGTTCGGCGTCGGTCGGATCGATCGCGTAGAGGTTGATCAGGCCGCTCATCCGGCCCAGGAATTCGTTGTCCTGGATCAGGGGCAAGCAGGCCTCTCCCCGCTTCTCGGAGAACAGGGGCAGGGGCCTGTTGTCGGCCGGGGAGGAGGGGGAAGCAGGGGCCAGTGCAGGGACTCCACCGGCGGCGGTGGAGCCGGTGCCGCCCTGCTGCCTCAGGCGCAGTTTCTGCAGCAGCTGGGGATCGCAGCGCTCGGCATAGTCGCCCAGCAGCCACTTCGGGATCTGCCGCAGCGGATCAGCCACCTTCATGGCGTTCCGGTCGTAATAGGGCATCACGGCCAGCAGCAGATTGGGAGTCTCGTGATGCTCGAAGGCCTTGAGCAGCCGCTGGCTCAGGCCTGCCTTCCAGCGTTCATCGATGGGCCGCAATGGAAGAGCAGGCAGCACGCCACGCAGCATCAACCTGTAGGCCTCACCGATCGGCCCGCTGTAGAGGATCTCCAGACAATCCACCGGAGCGCTGAGCCAGAAGCGGGTGAAGCAGGAACGCGCGGCCTGGGCATCCTGCACGGCCTGCTGGTTGGGGGATTGGTCGAGTTGAGTGAAGATCGTCTGCAACCGCCGCACCGACCAGGCGGTGATCTCCATCGGCAGTTCGATCTCGTCCTGGGGGCTGCTGCTGACCAGGCGGTTGACGGACAGAGCCACGGCGGCAGGGACCGGCTCCAGGTCCGGCTCGGACGTCTGTCGCCCATGGGAGTGGCTGCCGCGACCGAACAGACTGCGCAGGGAAGGCATCGAAGTGCGCGGGCGAAAAATCTGCGTGAACTGTACCGACGTTTTTCAGGACTTATGTTGTATGCAAGACAGCCGCGGTCGATGCAAGACCTGCTGATCCATCAGGCATTCCCGGCCCAGTTCCTGCCCATCGTCGAGTCCCTGCTGGCGGCTGGCCATGAGGTCCATGCCATTGGTGCCGATGGGGCCGCCGCGCTGCCGTCCGGCTGCCGGTTCCACCCTTACGAGGCTCCCGCGGCGGAACGGCTGCCTCCCGGCCTCAGCGATCCGGGGCTGGAGAGCGCCCTGATCCGCGGCGAGAGGGTGGCGGACCTGGCCCGGTCCCTGAAACAGAAGGGTCTTGAGCCACGCCTGATCCTGTTCCACAGCGCCTGGGGCGAGGGGCTCTACCTGCGTGAGCTCTGGCCCGATGCGCTGCTGGTCACCTATCCGGAACTGTTCGGCTCCGAGTCCCTGCTCGGAACCGCCGATCCGGACACCCCGCCCCTCAGCGACGGGCGCCGCCGCCTGCTGGTGCGCAACAACCTGATGGCGCTCTCGGCCCTGGCCGCCGCCGACGCCGCCCTCACCCCCACCCTCTTCCAGCGCGACAGCTTTCCGGCCCCCTGGCGCGGCCGCTTCCAGGTGATCCACGAAGGGATCGACACCGCCAGCCTGCGTCCGGCCCCGCCGCGGGGCCTGCGCCTCGGCGCCGACCTGGTGCTGGCTGCCGACGTGCCCCTGCTCACCTTCGTGAGCCGCAACCTTGAGCCCCTGCGCGGGTTCTGCCGCTTCATGCGGGCCCTGCCGTTCCTCCTTGGTAACCACCCCGATCTCCAGGTGGTGATCGTGGGGGGGCACGGCCACACCTACAGCCCGCCCAGCCCACATCCCGACGGCTACCTGGGCGCCATGGTCGAACTGCTGGGCGATGGCATCGATCGACGGCGGTGTCATGCCGTGGGCCAGCTGCCTCGTGATCAGCTCACTGCCCTGCTGCAGCGCAGCACTGTGCACGCCTATCTCTCCCATCCCTACGTGCTCTCCTGGAGCCTGCTGGAGGCGATGGCCTGCGGAGCGGCCGTGGTGGCCTCCGACACGGCGCCGGTGCGAGAGGTGATCCGGGACGGGGTGAATGGTCGCCTGGTGCCCCTCGACAATCCGGCCGGGATCGCCGCGGGCCTCGATGCCCTACTGCGCGACCCGGAAGCCCGGCGCTCCCTCGGCCAGGCAGCCCGGGCCACCGTGCTGGAGCGCTACCGCCGTGATCGCTGCCTGGAGGCCTTCAACCGCTGGATCGAGTCGCTGCTGCTGCTGCGCTCCAGCCGCTGAAGGCCGTGAGCAGCCGCTCGATCGCACTGGCCCAGTCTCCCGTCGCGCTCTGACGAAACAGCCGCAGCGAGCCATACCAAGGGCTGTCGTCCCGCTGCCGCAGCCAGCGGGGATCGGCGCTCCAGGGCAGCAGAATCCAGCCGGTGGCCCCCATGGCACCCACCAGATGGGCCATGGCGGTGTCGACACTGATCACCAGATCCAGCTGGGCCACCACCCGCGCCACATGGGCGAAGTCGCCCAGATCCAGCCGTGGTGCACTCAGCTGGAAACCCAGTGCGGCCGCCAGCTCCTGATCGTCGCCGAACTGAAGCGGGATCAGCGCGGCACCGGCCTGGCGCAGGCCATCGATCAGCTGCCAGAGGGCCAGGGGGGGCAGGCTGCGTTTCAGATACTCCCGCTGGGTGAAGGGGTCGTCGAGCTTGCGTCCCGACGCCCAGACCAGTCCGACCCGTGGCCCGTCCGGCAGACCGTCGGGCAGCAGGGAGACGCCGGTGGCGCTCCAGAGAGGTGAGTGCAGTGTGGGCTGGACCGATTCGGCCATGGGCCCTGTACCCAGCAGATGCGGCAGGCTCATCAGGGGCCCATGAGCAGCCAGGGGCTGGAAGGTCAGCGCCTGCTTGGCCACCACGCGAGGAGGAGCCTCCATCCAGGCCAGACCCTCCTGCAGGATCCGCACGAGGTTGGCCTCCACCACCAGATGCAGCGGGCCGGGCCGCCGGGCCAGAGCGGGGATCCAACGCAGATACTGAAAGGTGTCGCCATAGCCCTGCTCACTCCAGGTCCAGAGGGGCTGGTCTGGATCGAGATCCTCCATGCTCCCCCCACCCCAGAACGGGGCCGGCCGGAAGGGGCTCCAGCTCGCCAGCCTGCAGCGGGCCTCGGCGGCGGCGAACGCTTCGCCGTAGCGCTCCAGGCCGATCAGCAGCTGGCTCAGCCCCCAGCGGGCCTGCTCATCGCCGGCATCCTCATAGAGGGGCACCGCCTCCTCGAACCGGTTGAGATCCCGCAGGGTGTTGGCCAGGCCGCAGAGCGCGGCGGATACCCCGATCGAATCAGCCAGTGCTCTCCGGTAGGGGTGCTCGGCCGCCTGAGGGAGGTCGGCCATCCACAGGGCGTGGCCGAGATTGCACCACACCCGGCCGTCACCTGGCTCAAGGGTCAGGGCGCGGCCATAGGCGGTCGCGGCGGCCAGCCAGTCGTGGCTGCGCTCATGGGCGGCGGCGATCTGAAGCCACTCAACCGACTGCTGGGGCTGGGACACGGCCATGGGGTCTGTGGTCACCAGCGGAGCACAGCGCGGAGCCTGCTCCAAACGAGACCCAGCATGGCTCTGTCAGGAGAGGCCGACCTGGATCTTCATCCATAAGCAATACTTATGAAGCATTCTCTTTCTCATTAAGCGATGTGTCGTTAGCTGCATTTTCCAAGAGGTATTTGTATTCGACGAGTCGTTTCAGCGTCAATTCTGAGCGATGGGACACACGCCAGTCACAACCTGTCGCAGGCCGAATTCGCTTACCAAGTAGCATTCAATACATGATGCATGTGCTTCTCGCGAGTCTCTGCTTGCAACGGAACGACAGATCCAGACAACTCTGGTAGCTTTCGGTGACTCGGGAATCCATTCCGGATTTCAACTTCACCTGAGTTCAATCTCACTCTGAAGCCATGCCTACTACCCTGTCCATCAGCGGCGGTTATTCGAAATTTCTAGAGAGGCTCGAAGACCGCTTTGAAGATGCACCCCCTTCCTTCAAGGAAAAGCTCGGTGTCTTCGGCGAAAAAATCGAAAATTCCATTGACTTTTTACAGGACAGAGTCGACCAAAATGACGATCTGATCATTGGGGACAAACTCGGCGAGGAGATTTTCACCAAGCTCAACAAGTTTTTCCCTAACGGCGAAGAATCCATTGCCCTTGGCATCGATTTCCTGAAGTCAGAGCCTGCGCCAAGCGATTTCCCGGAAGTTACAGATGTCATCGACTCTGTTTCTCCAATCGTGTTCGGCTCCACCGAGGAAACCGGCGGCGGTGGATCCGACCTTCTTGGTCTTCTCGATCAACTCCCTGGTAATGACAATCTTGGTCCGCTCGACGATTTCTTCCCAGGTGGACGGAACTGACCCTCAGGTTAGATTCACGCCCAGCTTTGACTAATTGAAGAGCACCGAACCCTGGAGCCTCAAGGCTCCAGGGTTTTTTCTTAGGCAGCGGCGAACTAGCCGGCCATCACCAGTTCATGGCTTCTGGCCTGCTGGAAGCGCAGATGGGCTGGGGTCTCCCCGGCTGTGGTCACGTCCACCGCGATCGTGCTGCCCTCAGGGAAGGTGCCGGCCAGGATCGCCTTGGCGATCGGCGTTTCCAGTTCGCGCTGGATCGCCCGCTTCAGCGGCCGTGCTCCATACACCGGGTCGTAGCCGGCATTGGCCAGCCAGTCGAGAGCAGCCCCATCAAGCTCCAGACCCAGCTTGCGGTCCTCCAGGCGCTGACGCAGGCGGGCCACCTGCAGCTCCACGATCTGGCGCAGTTCCTCGGCCCGCAGGCTGTGGAAGATGATCGATTCATCCAGACGGTTGAGGAACTCGGGCCGGAAGTGGGCGCGCAGGGCCTCGTTCACCCGCTTCTCCATCTCGCCGTGGCGGGCTGGATCACCGGCCAGGTCGAGGATCGAGGCGCTGCCGATGTTGCTGGTGAGGATCAGCACCGTGTTGGTGAAATCCACCGTGCGCCCCTGGCCGTCGGTGACACGGCCGTCATCGAGGATCTGCAGCATCACGTTGAACACATCGGGGTGGGCCTTCTCCACCTCGTCGAACAGGATCACGGCGTAGGGGCGTCGGCGCACCGCTTCGGTGAGCTGGCCACCCTCCTCGTAGCCCACATAGCCCGGAGGCGCTCCGATCAGCCGGCTCACGGCGTGTTTCTCCATGTATTCGCTCATGTCGATGCGCACCATGGCGTCATCGCTGTCGAACAGCTGGGAGGCCAGGGCCTTGGAGAGTTCCGTCTTGCCCACACCGGTGGGGCCGAGGAACAGGAAGCTGGCGATCGGGCGGTTGGGATCGGAGAGCCCCGCGCGGGAACGCTGAATCGCATCGGCCACGGCTGTCACCGCCTGCTCCTGGCCGATCACACGGGTGTGCAGCTCCTCCTCCAGCTTCAGCAGCTTCTCCATCTCGCTCTGCACCAGCCGGCTCACGGGAATGCCGGTCCACTTGGCAATCACTTCGGCGATGTCGTCCTCGGTGACCTCCTCCCGCAGCAGCGTTTTCTCGCCATCACCGGCATTGAGCTCGGCCTCCTTGGCCGCCAGCTTCTTGTTCAGCTCCGCCAGGGTGCCGTATTCCAGCTCCGCGGCCTTGTTGAGGTCGTACTGGCGCTTGGCCTGCTCCACCTGCAGCTGCACCTGCTCGATCTCCTCCTTGATGGCGCTGAGCTGATCGATCGCTCCCTTCTCCTGCTGCCACTGGGCATTGAGGGCGCTCTGCTGCTCACTCAGATCGGCCAGTTCCTTCTGGAGCCGTTCCAGGCGGTCCTTGCTGGCGGCATCGGATTCGCGGCCCAGGGAGAGTTTCTCCATCTCCAGCTGCAGGATGCGGCGGTCGAGTTCATCGATCGCCTCCGGCTTGGAGGTGATCACCATCTTCAGGCGCGCCGCCGATTCATCCATCAGATCGATCGCCTTGTCCGGCAGGAAGCGGTCGGCGATGTAGCGGCTGGAGAGCACCGCCGCCGCCACCAGGGCGTTGTCAGCGATGCGCACGCCGTGGTGCACCTCATAGCGCTCCTTCAGACCGCGCAGGATCGAGATTGTGTCTTCCACCGTGGGCTGATCCACGAACACCTGCTGGAAGCGGCGCTCCAGAGCCGGATCCTTCTCGATGTGCTGACGGTGCTCATCGAGGGTGGTGGCGCCGATGCAGCGCAGTTCGCCTCTCGCCAGCATCGGCTTGAGCAGGTTGCTGGCATCCATGGCACCGCCGGTGGCACCGGCCCCCACCACCGTGTGGATCTCGTCGATGAACAGCACAATCTGCCCTTCGCTGGAGGTCACCTCCTTGAGCACGGCCTTGAGCCGTTCCTCGAACTCACCGCGGTACTTGGCTCCGGCGATCAGGGCGCCCATGTCGAGGGCGATCAGCTGCCGATTCTGCAGCGCCTGCGGTACATCACCATTGACGATGCGCTGAGCCAGGCCCTCCACGATCGCGGTCTTGCCCACGCCGGGTTCACCGATCAGCACCGGGTTGTTCTTGGTGCGGCGGCTGAGGATCTGGATCGTGCGGCGGATCTCCTCGTCGCGGCCGATCACCGGATCCAGCTTGCCGTCGCGGGCCGCCTGGGTGAGATCGCGGCCGTACTTCTCGAGGGATTCGTAGGTGCCTTCGGGGTTCTGATCGGTCACGCTCTGGTTGCCGCGCACGGCCTGGACGGCGTCCTTGAGTTTGTCAGCGCTGGTGCCGGCCTGGGAGAGCAGCCGCTTGCCGCAGCGGTCATCGATCGCCAGGGCCAGCAGCAGGTGCTCGATCGAGATGAAGCTGTCGCCGTAGGTCGCCTTGAGCTGTTCGGCCTGATCGAGCACCTCATTGAGGCCTTTGCCGAGGAACACGTTCTCCGGAGCGGCGCCGAGGCTGGGCTGGCGCGAGAGGAAGGACTCCACCGACTGGTTCAGGGCTGCCACATCGACGCCGGCCTTCTCGAGGATGCGGGTGGCCAGTCCGGGCTGGCTGATCAGGCTGGCGAAGAGATGCTCGCTCTCCAGTTGTTGCTGCCGGCGCTGCTTGGCCAGCTGCTGAGCGGCCACGATGGCGGCCCAGGCCTTCTCCGTGAACGCTTCGGCGGTGGGGTGCATGGAGGATCTCCTCTTGGGTGGTCGTTGGAGGAAGGCTATGAACGACCCCAAGGCCAGCACAGGATGGGTAGCCCGAAACAATTGGCGAATCATCCGAACGGCAGTTCAGGCCGGTCCGTAACGTCAAGCCCATGCCACGCCCGCACCCGATGTCCAGGACCCGTTCTCTCCTCGCGCTCGCCGCCCTCTCGCTGCTGTCAGCGGGCCTGGCCCCCGGCGCTGAGGCCGCCAGCTGCAGCTACCTGCCGGCCGTGGGGGGAGGCACCAGCGTCAGCAAGTCGATCCAGTTGAACGGCCCCTTGGTGTTCCCCTTCGGCCGCACCAACTTCAACACCGACTTCACGGTGAACCGGGCCTTCTCCAGTTACAAGGTGAACTTCAAGTCCACCTCCACGGAGCGTGGCCCCTACCCCATCCAGGCCTACCTCAAGTTCAGCGATGGCACCAATCTGCAGGTGGTGAATGAAACCCTTGATGCCCCCCCGGGGCTGTTTCGCCAGTTCGGCCCCTTCTACCCGCCGGCCGGCAAGCTGGTGACACAGGTGAATGTGAAAGTGGGCTCGGGCTACAACGCCAACGCCACCGGCTTCAGCTACACGATCTCGGTGTTCGGCTGCCGCTGAGGGAGCGAAAGCGAACCCGCTTCAGAGGTCCAGGCTCGGCACGGCCCGCGGGCAGAGCCTGAGCGGGCAACCGTCGGCGCTGTAGATGGCATCCGCCGCCGAAAGGCAGCCGCCGGCGTTCTTGCGCGGCACCTGTCGTGGCTCGATCCGCAGCGGCTGAAGCGCCGAGTCCCGCAGGGGAACCAGCAGCGGGCAGGCAGCACCCGGCACCCTGGGCGCGCTGGACAGGGGCGGTACCGCCAGGGGCTGCTGGGCCAGGGCGGAAGCGGGGGCGCCGAGCATAAGGGGCAGCGCCGCCAGAAGGCTCGTCAGGCTCAGACCGTCGGCGAGCGAACCGTTCAGAACTGGAGTTGCCATGATGACGCCGCGTCAGGCCACGGGTCCAGGGTAGGGATGAGCAACGAGGAGAGGGAAGCCCTGGTGCTGCGCCTGGCGCAGGAATCCCGCGACTTCGAGGGCACCAGCAAGGATCCGGAGCGCAACTGCTGGCTGGTGGTGCACCGCCACGCCCATGGGGTGCTGCCCAGCGAATACGACATCCGCGACGTGCCCGAAGACCTCTACCTCGAAGTGCTCGCCAGGCGCCGCGAACTCAGCTGAGGCTTCCGGCCGGTCACTGAGCTCAGCAGATCGGCCACGGGGGCGATCCGGGCCCGCTCCAGGAACCTGGAGGCAGCCTCCGCGGCACTGGCCTGTTGCAGATCGGCCCACTCGATCGGGTAGCCCAAGGCCCTGGCCCTCTCGATCAGCCCTTGCCAGGGCCGGTCGTGATCACCCTGGCGCAGGAGGGCCCTCAGCCCAGGCTGGTGCTCGGCGTCGGCCACCAGCCGCCGCAGGTGTTCAAGGGACATCCCACTGCTTCATCGGTCGTGGTCACCATCGCTCTGCCGAGCGGGCCTGGCCAGGGACCGCACACAAAGCACAAAAAAACCACCCCTGGCAGGGGTGGTGAGTGAAGACAATGCTCAAGCGATGGCAGGGAGCCCGGACTCAGGCCCAGCCCTTGGAAGCCATTTCCTCGACGTAGGCGGCCACATCGGCAATGTCGCCTTCGGTGAGCTTGCCGGTGAAGGCGGGCATGGCGTTCTTGCCGTTGGTGACCTGCGTGACGATGGCCGCTTCATGGTCGCTGCTGTAGTTGGCCAGATAGGCCTCGAGAGCATCGGCCTTGAGCGTGCGCTCGGCGTTCACCACATTGCCGCCGCCCATGTGGCAGGCAGCGCAGTTGGCGGAGAAGATCTGCCCGCCGTGGGCAGCGTCGGCGGCAAAGCTGGGGGCGGCTCCCAGCAGCAGTGCCAGGCAGACGGCGAAGAATGAAAGCAGGCGACGCATCAGGGAGGCGAGCAATGGAGCGGGCAACCCGTCAAAAATAGAGTCCCGCCACCGGATCGGAGCCGGCGGCGGGAGCGGATCGAAACAATGTCGTTACCGAGCCCCAATCGGGTTCACTCGACGATCACCTTGCCGACCATGCCGGCTCCGCGGTGGGGCTCGCACCAGTAGTCGTAGGTGCCGGCCTGATCGAAGGTTTCATCCCAGCTCTCCCCGGGGGCGAAGGCCAGGGTGGTGTGGCTGAGCTCCTCGTGGCCATCGAAGACGGCGTTGTGGGGGGCCAGCTTGTTGTTCACGAAGTGGACCGTGTCACCCTTGCTGATCGTGACCACACTCGGCTCGAACGCCAGCATGCCGCCGTCGGTGCCGAGTTTCACCTCAATGGTGGCGGCCTCGGCCGGCTGCACGGAGCTGACGCTCACCAGCACCAGCAGGGCCCCGAGCAGCGCAAAGGAGGCGACGCCGCTCAGAAGGCGAGCCGCGGAAGCCATCAGAGCTCGAACCATCAGGACGTCCTAACACTGATCAAAGTGTATGCGTCTTCACACAGCGCCGCGGTGAGGCAGGCCCGCCAGCTCGAACACCGCCTCGAGACTGGGGGCATGGCTCACCAGACCGAAGCGCTCCGGCGGGCTCACCGGGTCGTGGATGAAGTGGCGCTGGCGGATGCTGAAGCGGTCCCAGGCATTCACCTCGATCGGCAGCACCCGGATCAGGGCTTCGATCCACCAGCCGTTCAGCGCCAGCCCCAGCGGCGGCCGCCAGCTGCGACGCCAGCGGCAGAGGCGGCTGACGGTATCGTCGACTGTGACGGCCGGCTGCCCCAGCACCAGTCGGCGCAGCGGCCCCTGATCCGGCTCCGGATTGGGCTGGTGGGGGTTGAGGGCCAGATGGGCGCAGACCAGGGCGATGTCAACGGCATGGATGAAATGGAAGCTGGCCTCCGCCCGCAGCCACTTCGCCAGCCACAGCCAGCGCACCGCCTCCCTGAGGCCGGCCGTGAGGTAGCTGGTGGGGAGGGGATCGCCGCCACCCACCGATCCGCCGAACACGAGGGTGGGAAAGACCGCCACGATCCGCTCGGCCAGGGGATGGCGCTCCAGCTGCTGCAGACAGAGGGCCTTGGTCTGGATGTACTCGGTGCCGTAGGCCGCCGCTTCGGGCAGCAGTTTCAGCTGGCGATCGAGAATGCTGGCAGTGGAGAAATAGATGATCTGCTCCAGCCGATCGGGATCGAGCCGGCCCAGCAGCTCTTTGACGGCCACCACATTCACCTGCTGGGCCCGCTCGGGATCACCCCAGGCGGTGGCGGTGTGGATCACCCTGGTGGCCGAGGCGATCGCGGCGGCGTGGGGCTCCTGATCGCGCAGATCCCCCACCAGCAGGGTGATGCGCGGGTGCTGCCGGGGCACGGCCGTGAGCTTGGCGGGATCCCGCAGCCAGAGCAGCAGCTCGGCCTCGGAGTTGGTGAGCAATTGCTGGGCAATGGCCTGGCCGACGCATCCGCTCGCTCCCGTGATCAGAATCCGGGAGCGTCCGTTCGCGCCGCTCAAACGGCTGCCCCCAGCAGCTCGTTCACCGACTTGCCGGCCTCGAAGAACACCCGGGCGTTCTCCTCGGGCGTGCCCGGCAGGATGCCATGGCCGAGGTTGAGGATGTGGCGGCGGCCCCGGGCCTTGAGCACGGTGTCGACGATGCGTGCCCTGATCGCCTCCGGCGTGCCGAAGAGCAGGCCTGGATCCACATTGCCCTGCACACCGAGGTGCTGCGGCAGACGGGCGCAGCCGTCGGCCATGTCCACGGTCCAGTCGAGCGAGATGAAATCGACGCCGGTGGTGGCCATCCGCTCCAGCACACCGGCGCTGCCGGAGATGTAGAGAATCAGGGGGGTGTCCGGATGCTTCGCTTTGACCTGATCCACCACCCGTTTCTGATAAGGAGCCGCGAACACGTCGTAGTCGATCGGGCTGAGTTGACCCGCCCAGGAATCGAACAGCTGCACCACCTGGGCGCCGCTCTCGATCTGATAGCTCACGTAAGCGGCGATCGAATCGGCCAGGAGGCCCAGCAGGCGGTGCAGCAGCGCCGGCTCCTGGAAGGCCATCGCCTTGATCACGGCGTAGTTCTTGCTGCTCCTGCCCTCCACCGCATAGGCGGCGAGGGTCCAGGGAGCCCCCACGAAGCCCAGCACTGCCGCCTCATTGCCCACGCTCTGGCGCAGCCGGCCCAGGACCTCGCCCACGAATGGAAGTGAAGCCGCGGCATCCAGGGGCCTCAGCGCCTCCACCTGGGCGAGGGTCCGGATCGGTGGGTCGATGATCGGCCCCTTGCTCTCGATGATGTCGAAGTCGATGCCCATCCCCGGCAGCGGCGTGAGGATGTCGGAGAAGAGAATCACCCCATCGGGCTGAAAGGCCCGATACGGCTGCATCGAGATCTCATAGGAGAGATCGGGCTGCTCCGAGCGTTCCCGGAAGCCCGGATGACGGTCGCGCAGGTCGCGGTAGACCTTCATGTAGCGCCCGGCCTGGCGCATCATCCAGACCGGGGGCCGCTCCACCTGCTCACCTCGGGCGGCGCGCAGCAGCAGGGGGAGCGTTTCGGCCATGGGTGAAGAGAATGCCAGGGGCGAACCTACCCGACGGCACCACCTGTTTCGGTGGCTTCGTCACAGAGGGTCTGGCTGCGCGCCGGGTCGTGCTGCAGCACCAGCACGCTCAGGGGCGGCAGGCAGAGGTCGAGTGACTGCTCGTAGCCATGCAGCGGCCACTCGTCGCTGAATTTGCCCCCCAGATTGCCGAGGTTGCTGCCGCCGTAGCGGCTGCTGTCGGTGTTGAAGGCTTCGGCGTAGTAGCCCTCCTTCGGCACCCCCACCCGGTAGTGGGAATGGCTCTGGGGGGTGAAGTTGGCGACCACCACCACCCAGCGGCCGGTGAGGTTCTCCCGGCGCATGAAGCTGATCACCGAATGGGAGCTGTCGCTGCAGTCGATCCACTGGAAGCCGTAGTGGTCGAAGTCGTCCCGCCAGAGGGCCGGCTCCTCGCGGTAGAAGCGGTTGAGGTCGTCGACCAGGTTGCGCAGCCCCTGATGGGCCTCGTACTGCAGCAGGTCCCACTGCAGGTCGCCCCAGACGTTCCATTCGGAGCGCTGGCCGAACTCCATGCCCATGAAGATGGTCTTCTTGCCCGGGTGGGTCCACATGTAGGCGAGCAGGGCGCGCACATTGGCGAACTTCTGCCAGTCGTCGCCCGGCATCTTGTGCAGCAGATGGCTCTTGCCATGCACCACTTCATCGTGGCTGAGAGCCAGCATGAAGTTCTCGGTGTAGTGGTACATGATCGAGAACGTGACATTGTTCTGGTGGAACTGGCGGAACCAGGGATCCAGCTCGAAGTAATCGAGCATGTCGTGCATCCAGCCCATGTTCCACTTGAGGTTGAACCCGAGGCCACCCATGTCGGTGGGCTTGGTCACCATCGGCCAGGTGGTGGATTCCTCCGCAATCGAGAGGGCACCGGGGAAGTGGTGGAACAGCACCGAATTGGCCTGCTGCAGGAAGCGCACGGCTTCCAGGTTCTCCCGCCCCCCGTGCTCGTTCGCCAGCCATTCGCCTTCGGGACGCAGGTAGTCGCGGTAGAGCATCGAGGCCACCGCATCCACCCGGATGCCGTCGATGTGGAACTCCTCGAACCAGTACACCAGGTTCGCCACCAGGAAGTTGCGCACCTCGTTGCGGCTGTAGTTGAAGATCAGCGTGCCCCACTCCTTGTGCTCGCCGATGCGGGAATCGGCGTGCTCATAGAGGTGGCAGCCATCAAAGAAGGCCAGGCCATGGCTGTCCTTGGGAAAGTGACCGGGCACCCAGTCGAGGATCACCCCGAGCCCTGCGGCATGACAGCGATCCACGAAGGCCCGGAATTCATCGGGCGGACCGAAACGGCTGGTGGGGGCGTAGAAGCCCGTCACCTGATACCCCCAGGAGCCATCGAAGGGATGCTCGGCGACCGGCATCAGCTCCAGGTGGGTGAACCCGCGCTCCTTCACGTAGGGGATCAGCCGGTCGGCCAGCTCGGGATAGGTGAGCAGGCGTGCGCCGGGCTTGAGATCCGCGGCCGCCACGGTCGGCCGCGGGCTGCCGTCGGCCTCCAGGAAGGGCTGATCGGCAGGGCCGTGCATCCAGCTGCCCAGGTGCAGTTCATACACCGAGATCGGCTGGTTCAGAGGATCGCGGCCATCGCGCTCGGCCAGCCAGGCCTGATCGCCCCAGCGGTACTGGCCCAGCTGGGAGACCACCGAGCCCTGGCGGGGGCGGACCTCGTGCTGGAAGCCGTAGGGATCGGCCTTCACATAGCAGTGGCCCTCGGGGGAGCGCACTTCGTATTTATAGAGATCTCCGGGTTTCAGCCCGGGCACGAACAGTTCCCAGATCC
This sequence comes from Synechococcus sp. UW140, assembly GCA_943369245.1. Taxonomy (GTDB): domain Bacteria; phylum Cyanobacteriota; class Cyanobacteriia; order PCC-6307; family Cyanobiaceae; genus Regnicoccus_A. Next base: position 39,143 of record CALRMN020000015.1, read on the forward strand.
CGCCGATGCGCAGCTGCATCGGGTGATGCCGACCATCCCAGCTGTTGCATTCAGCCAGCAGGGCCACACTGCGGGCATTGGGGGCCCAGAGGGCGAACTGCACGCCGGCGATGCCATCGCGCTCGCAGGGGTGGGCGCCGAGACGGCGCCAGATGTGATGGTGGTTGCCCTCGGCGAAGAGATGGCGATCGAGTTCGCCCATCCACTCTTCGCGGAAGGCCCACGGGTCATGCTGCTGGTGCTCGATGCCCCCACGCTGCACCCTGTATTCGTAGCGGCGGCCCGGGTCTTCGCTCAGCTCGACTTCAAACACCCACGGATGGTTGGGCGTGGCCATCGGCAGGGTGCGGCCATGGAGCACCAGGTCCACCTGGCTCGCCTCCGGCATCCAGGCCCTCACCACCCAGCCATCACCGTGGGGCTGGGGACCCAGCACGGCGAAAGGATGATCGTGCCGGCAGTCCTGAAGCCTCTGGCCGTCTTGGACCATCCATTCGAGGCTGGAGGGGGGCATCGAGCATGAGCGGACGGAACGGGAGCTTAGGCCGGCAGATCCTCGGCTCCCAGCGCTCAGGGCAAGGGGGTGCCGGGTTGGCCCGGATCCTCAGGGAAGTCGACACCGATGATGTGACCCTGGGCGTCGAAGATCACGAACAGGTTGTCGGTGACCCGCTGAAACTGGGTGGTGACGAGCACCAGCTGCTGAGGCCCCCCTTCACTGGCCACCACGGTTGCGCGCAGGCGCTGGAATGACCCGGTGAGTTTCTCGAGATTCTTCCAGCGGTTGAGCAGATCCTGGGGGGTGATCTCGTCCTGGAGATCCCTGATCAACAGGCTGCGGGCATCCACCACCCGGCCCTGGCTGAGGGCCGTGATGAAGTTGGTGGCGATCTGCTTGATCGGCTTGTCCTGCTGATCGAGTTCCCAGCCCAGCAGACGTCCACGGCCATCGAGCACCAGCACGAGGGGACGGTTACCGCTGGGCCCCCTCAGCACCGCTTCCACGGTGCTGTCGTCCACCCCCGTCGACACCTCGGTGATGCGGCTGCCCAGGATGGGGCCCTGCTGTTGCAGGCGCTCCCGTACCCGCTCCACCGTGGTCAGCTTCTGCAGGTCCGGTGCCAGACGGTCGAACACGGCCTGACTGTCCTGACGCTTGAGGGCATCGAGCAACACCTGCCCGGCTGCTCTGGCCTGGGCAGGCTCCAGCGCGGAGGTGGCCAGAGCACCACCACCATGAAGTCCACAGGCCAGGGCCATCGCCAGCAGAGGGACGCGCAGGTTCACGGAGGGGCGGGCGTTGAGCTGGCGTCAGTCTGCCCGAGAATCGAGCGGCAGCAGGCGCAGACTGGCCTCGGCCAGCTGCAGCTCAAGGGTGATCACCCGGTGGCCCGGGCCCACGGGACCCAAGGGGCAGTCACCGGTGCCGGGGTTGACGGTCACCTGGGGCCAGGCCGAGGCCGCCAGCGACAGGCGCAACTGCTCCCCGGCCGCCAGGGTCGCCACCAGGGGCTGCAGGCTCAGCCGCCGCCGCTGACGGCGGCGGCAGTGGGGCCCCAGGGACCGGAGCACTCCGGTGCTCAGCTGCCAGACCCTCCCCTGGCGGATCACCGAAAGGGCCCCGCAGAGATCGAAACCGTCCTGGTCACAGCTGAGCTCCAGCTCCAGCTCCGGCCGCCCCGCCAGCTCCAGCGGACCGGCCAGGGGCGTGGCCGTGAAGCAGGCCACATCGGCGCGGGCGTCGAGATCGGTGCGGTCCACCAGACCGGCATCCAGGCCCAGATGGCCTCCCCGTCCGGGGGCGGGCCGCCAGGGATCGTGCACCAGCCAGACCGTGCCGGCTCCGTCCCCCTCGGCCACCAGCCGGCCCTCACCGGCATCGATCGCGGCCAGCCCGTCGCTGCGCAGGGACCAGCGGTGCCGGTGGCCTGCGCCTTCGGCCAGGCTCCGCCAGGAGCCGGCTCCCAGATCCGCCAGCGACTCCCGGGGATGGGCCTCCAGGCCCTCCCGGTCGCGCAGGTGCCGGTCGAAGAAGGCCAGCTGCAGGCGGTCGAGGCCACCGGCCCAGTTCAGGTGGGTCCACGCGCCGATGCGCAGCCAGGGAGCACCACCGGCGGCATGGGCGCGGGCCCGCAGATCGAGCACTCCACTGAGGTGGGGGTCATGCCAGCCGCCCACCAGCAGCATCGGCCGGCGCAGCAGGCCCTCCGGCGGCTCATGGCGCCTCCAGCCGGCGGGACTGGCGGGATCCAGACGCAGCCAACCCAGACCCATGCCCTCAGGATCGTGCTGCTGCAGCAGCGCCAGCCCCTCGCGCAGGACCGTGCCCCCCTCCAGGCTCAGGCGCAGGCGGCGCCAGGCGGCCTCGTCCCCGGCGCGACGCGCCGATTCGGCCGCCAGCTGCAGCGCCCAGCCCAGACCCAGGGCCCACCAGTGGGCTCCCCCTTCGCTGGCCCAGTGCAACCGTTCATCCAGGCCGGCCATCGCCGGAGCGAGGGCGTCGGGCAGCGGGCAGCCAGGGCTGAGCAGCAGCTGAGTGAGCCCCTGGTAGGAGAAGCCGTAGGTTCCGACCCGTCCGTTGACATAGGCCAGGCTGCGCACCCAGGCCAGGGCCACGGCGCCATCGGCGGCCTCCTGGGCAAAGCCCCTGAACTCCCCCGTGGAATCGCCCCGGCCACGCACGTCCTGCACCGCCACCGCATAGCCCTGGGCGGCATACCAGCGCGGATGGGCGTAGGTGACGCTGGAGGCGATGGCGCGCGCGTAGGGCTGGCGCATCAGCAGCAGGGGCCAGCGTCCCGTCCCAGTGGGTTTCCAGACCCTGGTGGCCAGCCTCGCGCCGTCGGGGCAAGGCATCCATTCCTCGAGAACCTCTGTGTCCACGAGAACCTCGGTCTTCAGCGGAGCGGCTCAGCGCACGTCAGGACAGTGAAGCCCGACCACATAGGTGGTGAGAATCTCCGCGTCGGTGGAGTTCAGGCCCTGGCTGCGGGCCACCATGGCGATCGCCTCCGGGGAGTTGGAACTCACGCCGCGGCTGTTGAGCTGGCGCAGGTCCGCGCAGATGCGCTTGGCCAGCTGCGGGTTCTGCTTGACCGACTCCAGCAGCGGTGAGGCCGCCTGGAGGGGGGTGAAGGGCAGCCCGACGCCCAGGAGCACGGCCAGTGCCGTGAGGCTGAGAAGGGAGAGAACAGGCAAGGACCGTCCACCGCAGGGAGGATCTGTCCATTTGAGGGTCTGGGCGAGACCGGTTGGAGCAGTCCTGGTCAGTTTGGTGGGCGACCGGTGGCCCGGCGCGCCGTGGCGATCCAGGCGCGCACCTGCGTGGAGTCGGGCGTGGCCACAGCGGATCCGGTCAGGGAGCGCTGCAGCCGGCCCAGCTGGCGCAGGAGCTGCTGGGGCGAGGCCTCGGCCAGCCCGGCGGAGCTGGCGATGCCCGCATACAACAGCAGGGCGGCCTGGTCCGGCTGCAGCCCCAGCTCACTGATCAGGCGGGCCTGGCCCCGCAGTCTGATCAGGCGCTGCTCCGAGGCGCCGCAGCGGGCCAGGCGCCTCAGAGCCAGATCGCTCTGGGCGGCCAGCGACGGCCAGTCCGTCAGACCCGCCTGGCTCAGCTGGCTCTGCTCGGCACGGAAGTGGGCGGGAAGGACAAGCATCAACGCAGCACCTGCACCGTGCCGTCACTGAGGCTGCGGGTGGCCTCCGCCAGCACCACCGGCCGGCTGACGCCGGCGCCGGCCGGCTCCACCCGCCTCAGGCGCACGTGCACCAGCCCATCGGCGCTGCTGCGGCCGCTGCCGCGCAGGTTGAGGGCCAGCTGCTCCACCGTGGGGCCGTAGGCGTCGGCTGAAAGATCGTCCGGGGCGGCGGCGATCACCAGGTTGCTGCCGTTGTCGAACACCACCGGCACGGTCACAGCCCCCTCCACCTGGGTGCGGGGTGAGTAGCTGATGGCGAAGGCCAGACAGGACAGGGAGAGCAGGGCCGTGAAGCTCGTGACCCCGACCAGGCGGAAGCGGACTCCCCAGCCCAGCACGAAGCCCGCCACCATCAGCACCGCCAGGACACCACTGGCGGCCCCCAGCCAGAGCCCGGCTTTGAGCAACAGCGGATCAACGGGCATGGCGGCCAGGACGGAAGCGGAAACCCCTTTATATTGCGGCGTCCTCAGGCGGTGACAGCGACGAGCCGATGGGGTCCCCGCCTTCGCCTGAAACGGGAACCCAGTCCCGGAGCCGTCGCCAGCGGCTACTGCTGGCCGCCACCCTGGGCGGTGGCGCAGGGCTGATCGCAGCCTGGTGGGGGACCGATCACCTGGCTCGCTGGGCCTACGAGAGCTGGCGGCCACAGCTGCAGCTGCTGATCGGCCGTGGGCTGGGGCACCCCGTCCAGCTCGGTCCCTATGAAGGGCTCAGGCCCTGGGGACTCAGCATCGGTCCCAGCCGCGTCCTCAGCGGTCCGGCCGACAGCTCCAACCTGCTCCTCGATGGGATCGGGGTGAACCTCGATCCCCTGGCCAGCCTGGTGGAGCGAGCCCCGGTGCTGGATCTGCGGCCCAGGGGAGCCCGGCTCAACCTGATCCCCAACACCAGGGGGCAACTCTGGGTCTTCGGGCCGGCGGGCACCAGGAAGCCGCCAAGGCTGACCCTCAACGTGCTGCTGGAGAAGCCTGCCCGCCTGCAGCTGGGCTCCGGCGCTCTAGGTCTGAAGGTGCAGGGCCGGGCAGGTGTGAGGCTGCATCGCCGCAGCGTCGACTGGCGCGCCACCGCCAGAGCAGGCGCCGGCAGCGGCCGTGCCCTGGTGCGTGGCACGGCGGACTGGGGCAGCGGAGCCGTGAAGCTCGGCCTCGACCTGCGCCGCTGGGATCTGGCCCCCCTGGTGTCTCTGGTTCCCCGCGCCCGCCCCCCGCGCCGGCAGACGTTGAAGGGAACCGCCGACGGCCGTCTCGAACTCAGGCGGCGCCCCGGCAACATCAGCTGCCGAGGCGCCTTGCGCCTGGGGGGAGTGGAGCTGCGGGATCCGCTGTTGCCGGCCCCGCTCCAGGCCAGACGCCTGGGCGTCGGTTGCCGCGGTCAGCAGATCCTGCTGGAGGGGGATCCCTGGCAGATGGCGAACTGGCGCGGAACGGTGCGCGGTTCCCTGGACCCCGGCAGCCGCTTCGACCTGCGGCTCACGGCCAGCGACCCCCAGCGCGGCGACCGGCTGGGCCTGGGGATCAATGGCCCCTGGCGGCAGCCTCTGCTGGCGCTCGATGGCCATATCCCCCTGGGCAAGGGCACACCCGCCAGCCCCCAGCCGCTGAAGCTCAACGCCCTGATCCGCGCCGACTGGCGGCGTGGCCTCCAGTTGACGCTCGACAGTCTTCGCCTGCGCTCCGGCCGCTCCGGACTCACGGCCAATGGTCAGATCTGGCCGAGGCTCGACGTGCGCAGCCAGCAGCTGCGGCTGCACCCCTCCCTCTGGCAGCCGGCCGGAGCCACAGCCCAGGCGCTGCTGGGCCGTGACGCCTGGCTGGAGGGTGGCCTTCTCCTGGGTGGAACCGTGCGGCAGCCGACCCTCAGCGCCAGGGTCCTGCGTCAGGGGAGCACCCTGCTCACCGTGCAGGCCAGCGGTGGCCCCAACGGTCAACGGGGCGGGCCCCTCGGGCGCCTGCAGGCCAGGCTCACGGCCCCCTCCGGCATCCGGCTGACGGACACCCCATTGCTGGGGGCAGCCAGCGCCGACCTGGTCTGGTTCGAGGATCGCCTGCACCTGCGCCGCTTCGAGAGCCCGGAGCTCAGCGGCGATGGCAGCCTGCCCCTGCGCTGGCAGCGCCGGCGCGGCCTGGTGGCCGGTGATCTGGGCCTGAACCTGAACCTCAGGCCCTACGCCCTGGCGCGGCTCGGGCCCCTGGTGGGCAGCACGCTCCAGGGGGAGCTCAGCGCCCGAGGCACGCTCAGTGGCCCCCTGGCGGCCCTGCGCCCGGACTTCTGGCTGTCGGTGCGTCAGCCCGGTGGCGGCCCCCTGCAACTCCAGGAAACCTGGGAAGGGCGGCTCACCGCCCGGGGCGGCGGCGGCGGCGACCTGACCCTGACGGCGCTGGCACCGGCCCAGCAGGGGAGCCTCAAGGCCCGGCTGAACCGGTCCTGGCTCCCCACCGAGGTGGAACTGCGGCGCCAACGGGGGGTGCTGAGCCTGACGGGCGATGCGCGCCGCTACCACTGGCAGGCGAGACGCTTCCCCATCGGGGGACTGCGCCTCGCCGTTGGTGGTGCCTCCAGGCCCAGGGCCCTCGACGGCCTGCTCAGCGGCAAGGGAATTCTCGATCTGCAGCCCCTGGCGATGGAGGGCAGCGTGGAGGTCGACCGTCCCCTGCTGCTGGGGGTCCGAGGCCAGCGGCTCACGGCCTCGGGCCGCTTCGCAGCTGGCCAGTTCCGCTTCAACGGGGAGCTCATGCCCCTGGCCGGCGGAACCGTGGCCCTCAGCGGCGATGGCGTACGCAAGGGCCGCCTGCGCAGCCGCCTCGAGGGGCGGGGATTGCCGCTGCAGCTGTTCCAGGAGCTGGCCGAGGCGCTGACGATCTGGAGGGGCGACACACCACTGCCCAGGGGACGGGCCAGCGACCTGGGCACCCTCGTGGTCGACACCCTGGGCGGAACGATCGACGGCCAGCTCCGGGCCCTGCGAGCGGCGCAGGAACGGCTGGCGGACCTCCGACCCACGACGACCGCCGGATCACGGGTGCAGCTCGCGGACCTGCGCGGTCTGGTGGATCTGGACATCAGCCTGGCCGGACCCGATCTGGAGCGCCTCAGGCTGGATGCGGGCGCCAAGGGCCACCTCTGGCTGCGGGCCGACGACCGCGACGAGGCCCTGCGGCTGGAGCCGTTCCAGGTGCGCCTGGCCGGTCCGATCCGGGGCGGAAAGGGACACTTCAGTCTCGAGAACCTGCCTCTGGCGCTGCTGGCCCTGGCCACGCCGGTGCCCAGAAGCCTGCGGGGGGGACTGAACCTGGAGGGCAGCTATCAGCTGGCCTCGCCCGGCCATGAGCCCGCGTTCCGCACCAGCCTCAGCCTGAGCGACGCCAGCCTGAACGGGATCCCGCTGCGTCTCGAAGACACCAGCGTGAGCCTGGAGGGCAAGACCCTGGCTCTGTCGGCCTCCCTCAGCAGCCAAGGGGCCGACAGCCGTGTCGATCTGAGCGGCAGCGTCCCCCTCGATCCCGGCCAGGAGGGCCTGAAGCTGCGCCTCTCCAGCCGCGGTGACGGCCTGCGCTTCATCAGCACCCTGGTGGGACGTGGGCTCGACTGGCGCAAAGGCAGTGCCGATCTGGAGCTGCTGATGCGGGGCAGCCTGCTCAAGCCGCTGGCGAACGGCTTCCTGCGCTTCCGCGATGGCGAGCTGGTGGTGGCCGGTCAGGAGATCAGGGACCTCCAGGCCACGGTGCTCTTCGATTTCGAGGAACTGCTGGTGCAGGAGTTCAAGGCGCGCATGGGCAGCACGGGCGAACTCGATGGCCGGGGCGGCCTCGGCCTGTTCCGCGACATTCCCCAGCGCCAACCCCTCAACCTCACGGTCAAGACCGCCCGGATCAGCGCGCCCCGCCTCAACGCCCTCACCGACGGCACCCTGGCCCTGCGCGGCAGCCTGCTGCGACCGCTGCTCAGCGGCGAGCTGAGCCTGAGCAAGGGCACGATCAACGGTCAGCCGGGCACCCTGGCCCAGGAGGACGACAAGGGCGTCCTCAAGCCCAAACCGGCCCGGCGCCTGGTGGAGGAGTCGTGGAACTTCGAGAAACCGCTCGTGCTGCTCGGGCCGGAGGTGGAGAGCGACACGGCCCTGTCCCTGCGCGACTCGGTCCCGCGGGTGCCTCTGCTGCGCCTGAACAACCTGCGCCTCAGCCTCGGCCCCGATCTCGAGGTGGTGGTGCCTCCCGTGGCCAGCTTCAAGACGGGTGGCACCCTCACCCTCAACGGCCGCATCGACCCCAGCCTCAGCGCCAGCGGCGTGGTCCGGCTGCGCGGTGGCCGTCTGAGCCTGTTCACCACCAATTTCACCCTCGATCCCGACGCTCCCAACGTGGCGGTGTTCACCCCGAGCCTCGGCCTGGTCCCCTACGTGGACATCGCCCTGCGCACCCGGGTCTCGGACACGCTCAGCGTGGGGCGGAGCGGTGGAGGAATCAACGACTTCGACCTTCGGGGCGGTTACACCCCGCTGGATCAGCTCAACCTGGTGAAGGTGGTGGTGACCGTGAGTGGACCGGCCGACCGGATCGCCGAATCGCTCACGATCCGCAGCTCCCCTCCCCTGCCGGAAGAGCGGCTGGTGGCCCTGATCGGCGGCAATTCCCTGGCCGGCCTCAGCGGCGGCAACGCCACGACGGCCCTGGCCACGGTCTTCGGACAGTCGCTGCTCTCGCCCCTGGTGGGAACCCTGAGCAACGCCTTCGGCCAGCGCGTCAGTTTCTCGATCTTTCCCACCTTCTTCTCCCCCTCCACCCAGGAGGTGGGCAACAACGCCTCCGGCTCCCGGCAGGAGTCACGCCGCGCCCCGGCCCAGCTGGTGCTCGGTTCGGAGCTGGGCCTCGACATCACCGAACGCTTCAACTTCTCGGTGCTGGCGGCACCGAACCGCACCGACATCCCCCCCCAGCTCACCCTGCGCTACCAGGCCAATGACACCCTGGGCCTGCAGGGATCCTTCGACACCGAAGGGCGCTGGCAGGGCCAGCTGCAGTTGTTCTTCCGCTTCTGAGAGGCCCCGCTTGACGATGGAACTGATCGGCGTGGATCTCGGGGGCACCGCCATCAAGCTCGGCCGCTTCGATGCCAGCGGAGCCTGCCTGGCCGAACTGGAGTGTCCCACCCCCCACCCCGCCCTGCCCGGTGCGGTGTGCACGGCGCTGGTGGAGGCGATCACGGCGGTGGATCCCGGGCGCCGGGCCGCTCGGGTGGGAATCGGGCTGCCCGGACCGATGGACCGCGACGGCCGGGTGGCGAGGGTGTCGATCAACCTGCCCGGCTGGCACGATGTCCCCCTGGCCGACTGGCTGGAGCCCCAGCTGGGGCGGCGGGTGATCCTGGGCAACGACGCCAACTGCGCCCTGCTGGGGGAGGCCTGGCTGGGGGCGGCCCGCGGAAGGTCCGACGTGCTGCTGCTCACCCTGGGCACGGGCGTCGGTGGGGCCGCGCTGCTGGGGGGCCGTCTGTTCACGGGACGCGACGGGGCGGCGATCGAGCCCGGCCTGATCGGTGTGGATCCGGAAGGTCCCCCCTGCCACAGCGGCAACCGGGGCTCGCTGGAGCAGTACTGCAGCATCACCGGGCTGGGCCGCCTCAGCCCCCTGGATCCCGCCGAGCTCGACCGCCGCGCCAGCGCCGGCGATGCCGAGGCCCTGGCTGTGTGGGCCCGCTACGGCCGCTGGCTGGGGATCGGCCTGAGTTCACTGCTCTATGTGCTGACCCCTGAACTGGTGCTGATCGGCGGTGGTCTCAGCGCCGCCAGTGATCACTTCCTGCCGGCGGTGTGGCGGGAGGTGGAGGAGCGGGTGCTGCCGGTGAGCCGCCGGGGACTGGAGATCCGCCGCTGCGCCCTGGGCAACGGCGCCGGGCGGCTGGGGGCGGTGCGGCTGGCCCTCGAGTCCCTGCCGGCCTGAGTCGCTGCCGCTGCGGCTGGAATGATGGACCGATGGCTTTCCCCCCGTCCGGAGTCCCCGACCCCAGCCCCGAGCTGCTCATCCGCGCCGCCTCCGTGCGCCGGGCCGCCATGGCCCTGGGCCAATGCAGCGATGACCAGCGGCAGCAGGCGCTGCTGGCGATGGCCCAGGCCCTGGGGCGCTCGGCCGAGGCGATCGCGGCTGCCAACAGGGCCGATCTGGAGGCGGCGGCTGATGATCAGCTGCCGCCGGCCCTGGTCGCCCGGCTGAAGCTCGACGGCGCCAAGCTCAGTGGAGCGATCGAAGGAGTGCGGCAGCTGGCGGCGCTGCCGGATCCGGTCGGGCGTCGCCAGCTGCACACCGAACTCGATGCCGGCCTGGTGCTGGAGCGGGTCACCGTGCCCCTGGGGGTGGTGGGGGTGATTTTCGAGGCACGCCCCGACGCGCTGATCCAGATCGCTGCGCTGGCGATCCGCTCCGGCAACGGCGCCCTGCTCAAGGGGGGCCGCGAAGCCAGCCGCAGCTGCGCAGCGATCTTCGCGGCCCTGCAGGAGGGTCTGGCGGCGAGCGCGGTGGATCCGGAGGCCCTCGCCCTGCTCACCACCCGCCAGGAGAGCCTGGGGATGCTGCGGCTCGACGGCCTGGTGGATCTGATCATCCCCAGGGGCTCGAACGACCTGGTGCGCTTCATCCAGGACAACACCCGCATCCCCGTGCTCGGCCACGCCGACGGGGTCTGTCATCTGTTCCTGGACCGCTCGCTGAATCTGGAGCAGGCCCTGCGCATCGCCATCGACAGCAAGACGCAGTATCCAGCCGCCTGCAATGCGATCGAGACCCTCCTGTTGCACGAGGAGGTGGCCGATCGGGTCCTGCCGGCGGTCATCAGTGCCTTCCAGGCCGAAGCTGTGGAACTGCGGGGCTGTCCCCGCGCCTGCTCCCTCGGGGTGGCCCGTGCCGCCAGCGACGACGACTGGGGCCGGGAATTCTCCGACCGCATCCTGGCGGTGAAGGTGGTTCAAAGCCTGGAGGAGGCCCTGGAGCACATCGCCCGTCACGGCTCCCGCCACACGGACGCCATCTGCACCACCGATCCCGAGGCGGCCGGGCGCTTCCTCTCGGCGGTCGACAGCGCCGGGGTGTACCTCAACTGCTCCACCCGTTTCGCCGATGGCTTCCGCTACGGCTTCGGGGCCGAGGTGGGCATCAGCACCCAGACCCTTCCCCCGCGGGGGCCGGTGGGGCTGGAGGGGCTGGTCACCTACCGCTACCGCCTGCGCGGCGAGGGCCACATCGCCGCCGACTACGCCAGTGGCCTGCGCCGCTTCAGCCACCGCTCCCTGCCCCTCTGAAACGCCCATGGCGGATCCGGCCAGCCCACTGCCTGCCGCACGGCCTCCTGCACGGCCCGGCCTTGACGCGATCCATCTGCGCGCCCTGCGGCTGTGGGCCCATGTGGGGGTACTGGAGCGGGAGCGGGAGCTGGGCCAGTGGTTCGAGCTCTCCCTCAGCCTCTGGCACGATCTGGGCCCCGCCGGCCGCAGTGATGATCTGGGCGACAGCCTCGATTACAGCCTGGCGATCCGGGCGCTGCAGGAACAGGCACGCACGATCCGCTGCCTCACCCTGGAGCACTACGCCGAGCGGATGATGGACTGCATCGAGCAGCTCTACGGCCCCGTCACCCAGCGCCTGATCCTGGGCAAATGCGCCGCCCCCGTGCCCGGCTTCAGCGGTCTGGTGCAGGTGGAACGCTGGCGTCATGGGGCCCCGGCCAACTGAAGCGATGCCCCCCCCTCCCCTGGTGCTGGTGCATGGGCTGTGGGATTCGCCCCGCCTATTCCGGCGCCTGGAGCAGCGCCTGGCGGGAGCCCGCGACCCGTTGCTGGTTCCCCACCTCATCCACCGCCTCGGCGCCACCCCCCTGCTGGACCTGGCCGAGCGGCTGGGACAAGCCATCGAGAGCCGGTTCGGAGCGGAGGAGCCGATCGATCTGCTCGGGTTCTCGATGGGCGGGGTGATCGCCCGCTGCTGGCTGCAGCTGCTGGGGGGAGAGGAGCGCACCCGCCGTTTCATCAGCGTGGCCAGCCCTCAGCAGGGCACGATCACGGCCCAGCCCTGGCCGGCGTTTCTGCTGGGAGGCATCGCCGACATGAAACCGGGCAGCTCACTGCTGCGCCGGCTCAATGAGGAGCCCCATGCCCTGGCGAGGGTGGACTGCCTGAGCTTCTACACACCAACCGACCAGGTGGTGGTGCCGGGCTGGAAGGCGGTGCTGCCCTTCGGCCCGGCCAGGCCCCTGCCCGTGTGGCTGCACCAGAACGTGCTCAGCGCGCCGGCGTCGCTGGAGGTGCTGCGTCGGGAGCTGCTGCGACCCTGAGCGCCAGGGCGGCTCGCGTCAGGCCGCCACCAGGCCGGAATGGCGAATCAGGGCCTCCGGCGAGGGCTCACGGCCGCGGAAGGCCCTGAACACATCGGCGGGGCTGCGGCTGCCCCCGAGGCTGAGCACCGTGTCGCGGAAGCGGCGGCCTGTGCGGCGCACGGCCGTCTCATCCTCGAGACCCACCTCCTCGAAGGCGCTGAAGGCATCGGCACTGAGCACCTCGGCCCACTTGTAGGAGTAGTAGCCGGCGGAGTACCCGCCGGCGAAGATGTGGCTGAAGGCGCAGAGGAAGGCATCCTCCGGAATGGGGGGCAGCACCGTTGTGGTGGTAGCGATCTGGCGGCGCAGATCCTCGGGGCTCTGGCCCGAAGCGGGAGTCCAGACGCTGTGCAGGCGCAGGTCGACCAGGGCGAAGTGCACCTGGCGCAGGGTGGCGCTGCCGCCCATGAACGTGCGGGCCGCCAGGAGTTTGGCGAACTCCTCCTCGGGCAGGGGCTCAGCGGTCTGCCAGTGCCGGGCCATGCCCAGCAGCGTGGCCCGGTCGTAGCACCAGTTCTCCATGAACTGGCTGGGCAACTCCACCGCGTCCCACTCCACGTGGTTGATGCCGGCCGCCTGGGGCCGCTCGACGGTGGTGAGCATGTGCTGAAGCCCGTGTCCGAATTCGTGGAAGAGCGTCTCCACCTCCTCGAAGGTCATCAGGCTGGGGATCTCGCCCACCGGCGGACTCTGGTTGCAGATCAGGTAGGCCACCGGCAGCACCGGGCGCCCGGCGGCGTCGGTGTGGCGATCCAGGCAGGTGTCCATCCAGGCTCCACCGCGCTTGCTGCCGGGGCGGCTGTAGGGATCGAGGTAGAAGCTGGCGATGGCCTGGCCGCTGCCGCTGTCGAAGACCCGGAAGAAGCGCACATCGGCATGCCACACCGGCGCTTCGCCATCGGCGGCTTCGATGCGGATGCCGAAGAGACGGCCGCAGAGGGCGAACAGGCCATCGAGCACCCGCGGCAGGGGGAACCAGGGGCGCAGCGCCTCGCCATGGAGATCGAAACTCTCGCGCCGCAACACTTCGGCCCAGAAGCTCACGTCCCAGGGTTTGAGATCGCCGGCCTCAGGGGCACCCTGGCGCCCGGCGCAGGCGGCGAGGGCCTGCAGCTCCCGCTCCGCAGCCGGATAGGACGCCGCCCGCAGATCCTCCAGCAGGCGTTCCACCGACTCCACGGAGTCGGCCATTTTCGAGGCCAGACTCACCTCGGCCCAGTTGGCGTAGCCCAGCCGCACGGCCTGCTCGCCCTTGAGCATGAGGATCCGTTCGATCAGGGGCCGGTTGTCCAGATCACCGGATGAGGCACGGCTCACCTGGGCCTTGTAGAGCCGCTCGCGCAGGTCGCGGCGGCGGCTGTACTTCAGGAAGGGCATGGCCCGAGGGATGTCCAGCCCCAGCAGCCAGGGACCGTCCTCGGCGCTGGCCTCACGGCCATCGGCGCCGCTCAGCCCGGCATCCCGCGCCGCCTGGGCCAGCAGCTGGCGCAGGCTTTCAGGCAGACCCTCCACCTCCTCCGGAGTGTTGAGGGTCAGCGTCCAACCGTTGGTGGCATCGAGCACGTGGTTGCCGAAGCAGGTGGCGAGCCCGGCCAGCTCCTCACTGGCGGCGTTGAACGCCGCCTGGTCCTCGCCCTCCAGCGCCACGCCCCGCAGCCGCATCTCCAGCAGCTCGGCGTCGAGGATGCGCTCCTGGGTTGTGTCGAGGGGCAGGTGGCCTTCCCGGTGCTGCTCCTGAAGCCGCTCCAGGGCCCGGAACACCGTGCGGCTCTGGCCCGCGCGGTTGCCGAAGGCCACCACCGCCGCCTGCTGGCTCTGGTGTGCCTCGCGCAGCTCCGGGCTGTTGCAGACGCCATTGAGATGGCTGACCACGCCCCAGCTCCAGCGCAGTCGCTCACCCAGCCGCTGCAGGGGATCCATGACCTCAGGCCAGCCCAGGGGTTCAGCGGAGTCGAGGGCCAGGTCCAGGCGCTGCTCCAGTGCACTGAGACCGGCGTTGAGCTCGTCGAGCAGGACGGGAATCTGCTGGCGCACCTGCTCGGAGGTGATGGCCGGAAAGTCAGGCAGACCCTCGCCGCGAAGCAGGGGGGGCGCAAGCAGGGAAGCGCTCATGGCGGGGAAACGGTTCGGTGGGCCCATTCCAGCGGATCAGCGCCGCCCCGGCGGTTCAGCCAAGAGCGGAAAGCCGCCCCACCGCCATGACGCTGGAGGCACTGAGCCCCTCGGCCAGGGCCGTGGTGGTGGCGCCGTAGAAGTCGATCGCCAGGCGGGGCCAGAAGCCGATCGCCAGGGTCGGCACCAGCAGGCAGAGCCCGATCACCAGCTCCCTTGGTTTCATGTCTCCCACCACCGCCAGGGCCGGGATCCTGGGACCGAAGAAGACACGGCGGCAGAGCGAGAGCAGGTACACGGGGGTGAGCACCAGGCCGATGGCCGCCAGCACGATCGTGACCACCCGGAAGGGCACGGTGAAGCCCTCGTTGGCGGTGATCCCCAGGAACACGGTGATCTCGCTGATGAAGCCGCTCATGCCAGGCAGAGCCAGGGAGGCGAGCGAACTGGCCAGGAAGAAGGCGAAGGTGATCGGCAGGACCTTGGCCAGGCCACCCATGTTCGGGATCGAGAGAGTCTTGGTGCGCTCGTAGAACACTCCCGTCACGAAGAACATCGAGGCGGCGATCAGGCCGTGGCTGATCATCTGCAGCATTGCCCCGCTCATGCCGAGGCTGTCGATGGCACCGATGCCGAGCAACACGAAGCCCATGTGACTCACCGAACTGCAGGCGATCCGCCGCTTGACGTTGTCCTGGGCGAAGGCGTTGAGGGCCCCGTAGATGATGTTGACGATGCCCAGCACCACCAGGGCCGGCGCCAGCTGCACATGGGCGTCGGGGAGCATCTGCACGTTGAAGCGCAGCAGGGCATAGCCGCCCATCTTCAGCAGCACCCCCGCGAGCAACATCGACACCGGGGCATTGGCCTCACCATGGGCGTCGGGCAGCCAGGTGTGCAGAGGGAACATCGGCAACTTCACCCCGAAGCCGATCAGGAAGCCCAGGTAGCAGAGCAGTCCGAAGCTGCCGCCATAGGACCGCTCGCTCAGGGCCTGCAGGTTGAGGGTGAAACCATCACCGCCCAGGGCCAGGGCCAGACCGCTGATCAGGATCAGCAGGGAGGCGGTTGCGGTATAGAGAATGAATTTGGTGGCGGCGTACTGGCGCTGGGTTCCACCCCAGATCGCGATCAGCAGGTAGACCGGCACCAGCTCCAGTTCCCAGGCCAGGAAGAAGAGCAGAAAGTCCTGGGACAGAAACACCAGGGACTGAGCGGAGGCCTGCAGCAGCAGCAGGCCGAAGTAGAGCTGGGTCTTGCGGTTGACGTTCCAGCTGGCCGCCACCGCCAGCAGGGTGACCAGCCCACTGAGCACCACCAGGGGGGCCGAGAGGCCATCAGCTCCGAGCGACCACTCCAGTCCGAGCAGGGGGACCCAGGGCACCCGCTCCACCAGCTGCAGGCCGCTCAGTCCACCGTCGAAACGCTGGCTGAACACCCACATCATCAGAAGCAGGTCGGCCAGCAGCACCACCAGGGCAATGGTGCGGGGGGCTCTGGGATCGGTGCCGTCGCCCGGGAGCAGCGGCATCATCAGGGCACCGGCCGCCGGCAACAGGGCGATCAGGCTGAGCCAGGGAAAGGACGCAGGCAGGCTGGACGCAACCGTGAGGGGCAGTGTGGCGTCCATTCGAGACTGCGGAAGGGTCGGTTGTAGCCGGAGGAACCGGCATTCGGGCACTGAATGTATCAGTTAGGTAGTTGTACTCAGGAGCGCCTGCTCAGGGGCGGTCGGGGAGGTCGTGCCAGCGGCTGCCGCTCAGCTGCACCCGCAGCACTTCGGCCCGGGAGGCGACCCCCTCCCGCTCCCAGGCCGACACCATCGCCCGGCTCACGGCCGCGGCATGGTCGGCACTGGTCAGGGCCAGCAGGCTGGGCCCGGCGCCGCTGATCACACAGCCCCATGCTCCGGCATCGAGGGCCGCCTGGCGCACCTGGCGCCCCCCCTGGATCAGGCCCCAGCGGTAGGGCTCATGCAGCCTGTCGTGCATGCCGTCGGCGATCAGATCGCCGTTGCCTGTGCGCAGACCCTGCAGCAGCAGGGTGAGCGAGCCCAGGTTCACCACCGCATCGGCAATCGGAATCACCTTGGGCATGACCCGCCTCGCCTCGCTGGTGGAGAGCCGGATGGCCGGGATCACCACCACCGCCTTGACACTCTCCTGCCATTCGCAGCGCACCACCCTCCAGCGGTGGGAGGCCGCCCGAGCGGTCATGCAGAGGCCACCGAGCAACGAAGGAACGACATTGTCGGGATGTCCCTCAATGTCGATGGCCAGCTCCAGCAGCTTCTCCTTGCTCAGGGGTTCCCCCACCAGGGCGTTGGCGCCGATCAGCCCGGCCACGATCGCCGTGGCACTGCTGCCCAGCCCCCGGGCCGGTGGAACCGCCAGCCGCACCCGGGCCTCGAGAGCCACCGGCTGCTGGCCCGCCTCCTTCCACACCCGCTGGGCGGAACGGTAGACGAGGTTGTCGGGTCCACCGCGCAGGTGGGCCCCTTCGCTGCCTTCGATCAACAGGTCGAAGCGCTCACCATCCCCCTCGATGCAGCGCAGCTCGAAGCGGTTGTTCAGCTCCAGGGCCGCCCCCAGACAATCGAACCCTGGACCCAGGTTGGCGGTGGTCGCCGGTACATCCACCTGCACACCCTGCCCGATGCGGGGCCTCACCATCACAACCGTTCTGCTCGAGACAGTGTCCCATCCGCCCGAGCTGCCTCAGCCCAGCAGCATCCGTGCCCGGCAGGCGGCACTGAACAGGCCGGCCTCGGGATCGGTCAGGGCCAGGAGCGGGATCCTCTCAAGCACCGGCGTCAGCCGGCCCTTGGCGGCCAGGGGGCCGAGAAAGGCCTGGGAACGCAGCTGGGGCAGAAGCTTGGCGGCGGTACCACCCCCCAGCCAGAGTCCGCCGCGGCAGAGGCTCTGCAGGGCCACGTCCCCCGCTACAGAGCCGTAGGCCCCCAGCCAGAGATCGAGGGCGGCGGAGGCCAAGGGATCAGCGGCGGCTGCAGCGGCGGCCACCAAGGCCGGCAGATCGGGGCGATCCGCCTCGCCGCGGAGTTCGGCCAGGGCCCAGATCCCCGCCGCCGCCGCCAGTTCATGGGGCGCGCCGGCCCCGGCAGCCTCGTGGAGAAACCAGCGGAAGACATGGCCCAGGCCGGTGCCGCTGACGATCCGCTCGATCGAGACCCGCTCCAGGGACAGGTCGCGCAGCAACCACTGCTTCAGACGCCACTCCCGCTCCTGCCGCGGCGCGAATTCGCCGTGGGCGGCCTCACTGGCCAGGGCGATCAGGCCCCGGGGGCCCGGCACTCCGATGGCCACGCCAAGGCCGGTGCCGGCCCCGAGAATCGCCAGTGGGCCCGACTGGGACTCTCCCTCTCTCACCACCGCCTGCTGGGACTCCCTCAGATGCGGCAGTCCGTAGATCAGCACGGCGAAGTCGTTGACCAGCTCCAGCCGCTTGAGCCCGCAGGCGGAAGCCAGCTCCAGCTCGTCGAGCTCCCAGGGCAGGTTGGTCAGCCGGACCCGGCCGTCCTGCACGGGCCCGGCAATCGCCAGACAGCCATGGCTGGGGGCCTCGGATCCGGCTCCGCCACCGGCGAGGAACCGGCGCACCAGCGCGGAGAAGTCGTCCCAGGCGGCTGAGGCGAATCGCTCACAGCGGAGCTGCACCAACGCGCCCCCCTCGAGCCGGTAGGTGGCCAGCAGGGTCTTGGTGCCACCGATGTCACCGGCCAGCAGGGTGGTCATCCGGAGGCCGGCGCAGGCTCCAGACCCAGGCCGGGGGCGCGGGTCTCGCTGGCGGCCCTGGCGGCTGCCACCAGCACAGGGGTCTCGACGCTGCCGAGGTCACCGTCACGGCGGGAGCGGAGGCTGACGCTGCCCTGCTCGGCCTCCTTGGCGCCGATCACCGCCAGGACCGGAATCTTCTGCTGCTCCCCGTGGCGAATAAGCTTGCCGAGGCGATCGCCACTGCGATCAATGGCGGCGCGCACACCCGCTGAACGCAGCCGAGCCAGCACCTCCTCGGCATAGGGGATCACCTCGTCGGTGACGGGCAGCAGACGGACCTGTTCGGGAGCCAGCCAGAAGGGAAAGTCGCCGGCATAGTTCTCGACCATGATCCCGAAGAACCTCTCCAGCGAGCCGAAGATCGCCCGGTGAATCATGATCGGCCGCTGGCGGCTGCCGTCGGCGGCCACGTAGTGCAGATCGAAGCGCTCGGGCAGGTTGAAATCGAGCTGAATCGTGGAACACTGCCACATCCTGCCGATGGCATCCTCGATCTTGATGTCGATCTTGGGGCCGTAGAAGGCTCCGCCACCCTCATCGACCTTGTAGGGCCAGCCCTTGCGTTCCAGGGCCTCGATCAGGCCGGCGGTGGCCAGCTCCCAGACGGCATCATCACCGATCGATTTCTCCGGTCGGGTGGAGAGATTCACCTCATAGGTGTGAAAGTCGAAGCTGGAGAGGATCGTTTCGGTGAGGTTCAGAACCCCGAGGATCTCATCGCCGATCTGCTCGGGCAGGCAGAAGATATGGGCGTCGTCCTGGGTGAAGCCGCGCACCCGCATCAGCCCATGCATCACACCGGGGCGTTCGTATCGGTACACCGTGCCCAGCTCGGCCCAGCGGATCGGCAGCTCGCGGTAGGAGCGCAGGGTGCTGGCATAGGTGAGCACGTGGAACGGGCAGTTCATCGGCTTGAGCTGATACTGGCGCTCATCCACCTGCATGGGCCCGAACATGCTCTCGCTGTAGAAGTCGAGGTGGCCGGAGGTTTTCCAGAGGCTCAGGTCGGCCACGTGGGGTGTGTAGAGCAGGTCGTAGCCCGCCGCGAAGTGGGCCTGCCGCCAGAACTCTTCGATGAGCAGGCGCATGCGGGCGCCGCGGGGGTGCCAGAACACCAGACCGGCGCCGGCTTCATCCTCGATCGAGAAGAGCTGCAGGTCGGTGCCGAGGCGGCGGTGATCGCGGCGCAGGGCCTCCTGCTTGCGGTGCTTGTACTCGGTCAGCTGCTCCGGGGTCTGCCAGGCGGTGCCGTAGATGCGCTGCAACTGGGCTCTGGTTTCATCCCCGCGCCAGTAGGCACCGGCCACGCTCTCGAGCTCGAAGGCCTTGGGGTTGAGTTCGCTGGTGTTGGCCACGTGGGGCCCGGCGCAGAGGTCCCACCATTCGTCACCGAGGGTGTAGAGGGTGATGGGCTCCTGAATCCCCGCCAGGATCTCGAGTTTGTAGGGCTCGTTCTGGGCCTTGATGCGCTCCTCGGCCTGCTCGCGGCTCACCTCGAGTCGCTGCAGCGGCAACTTGCGGGCGATGATCTTGCCCATCTCCTTCTTGATGGCCTTGAGATCGGCCTCGGTGAAGGGTTCGGGATTGTCGAAGTCGTAGTAGAAGCCGTTCTCGGTCCAGGGACCGATCGTGACCTGGGCGCTGGGGAAGAGCTTCTGCACAGCCATGGCCAGCACATGGCTCATGGAATGGCGGATCCGCAGCAACTCCGGGCTCTCGCTCGTGCGGGGCAGACGCATCCGGGGGGCCTCGCCGCCCTGGGTGACCGCCGGCTCCGGGCTCGGGCCAGGGCCAGAGGCCGGGAGCGTCGACGGGGATGGGGACACGGAATCAGGCGAGGCCAGGGTCGATCCTACGCACCGGATTCGGCCCTGCCGCCCGATGGATTCCTAAGGTTGAGGGGTGAGTGATCTTCCCTCGACACCGGATTCGGCCCCCAGGCCGGGGGCTGCAGGCGAGCTGCTCGACCAGCTGCTGGGTTCCCTGCTGCTGGATTTCGACTTCTGGTTCGATCGGGGACTGCTGCTGCTCCGGCACTGCCCGGAAAGCGTGCTGAGCGCCGCTGAACAGAAGGCTCTGAGCGAACGCCTGAACACCGCCCGCAAGGAACTGATTGCCGCCAGAACCCTGCGCTCGGCCGCACCGGTGAGCATGGCCCTCGACATGCAGGCCATGGCCCCCTGGCATCGCCTGGTGCTGAGTGTCTGGAATCTGTCGGCGGAGCTGCGCCAGGCCGGGGTGGCCCTGCCGGAGCTGCCCGCGGCGCCCAAGCCTTGAAACGTCCGTCAGCCCCCGGGATCAGCCGGCAGCGGCGCCACGTGGCCCCAGGCTATCTGCTCTGGGCCCTGGGCCTCTTCGGGGTCTGCGGCCTTCAGCGCTTCTATGCCCGCAAGCCGCTGAGCGGCACCCTCTGGCTGCTCACCTTCGGCCTCTGCTTCATTGGCCAGCTGGTGGATCTGTTCCTGATTCCGGAGCTGGTGGATCAGGCCAACCAGCCGCTCCTGCTCCAGGAAGCGCTGGAGGCTCTGGAGGCCGGTACCCCCGGCGATGCCCCGCCGCCCCTGGACCGCCAGTTGCTGGCCCTGGCCCGGCGCGCAGGCGCCGCCGGCTTCACCTACAACGACGCCCTGCTGGAGTGCCAGCTAGCCCGGGACACCCCGCGGGAGCGGGTTCGCGAGGAAATCCAGCGGCTCATGCACGACGACCTTCTGGACGTCGGCAACGACGACCGGGGCCGGGTGGTCTACAGGGAGCCCTGATCAGCCCAGCCGGCTGCCGGCCGCTGGCGGGGTCGGACCGCGGAGCTGCTGATCGAAGAAGCGGCGCAGCTCCCCGGCACTCTTCACCGGTTGGCCATAGGCGCTGCCGCCATGGTGCAGGGGGAAGGACGCCCACTCCCCAGCCAGGCGAGCCATGGCCTCATCGGAGAGCTGGCCCCGGTCGACCGACGCGAGGGCACCACGCTGATCGGCCAGGTAAAGGGCTGCCTGGTCCTGGTTGGCAGGCCCGAAACCGCGCAGACCGAGGTGGCTGCTGGCCGCCATCCAGGTGGCCGGCAGCATCTGGTAGGCCCCGGCGGCGGCACTGGCGTAGCGCTTCACCACCACGATGTCGGGGTGACGCTCCAGGGAGGACACCAGCTCGCCCCCGTAGAGGGTCCGGTAGCCATCGGCAGACCCCCCGGCCCAGGTGCCTTCGGCGAAACGGATCGTGGCCAGGAGAGCCTTCCGTTGGCGCGTGAGGGGATAGCGGACCGCCCTCGGGGCGGGCCGGGCCGCGGCGATGGCAGGCGTCGTCGCCAGCGCTGGTGCGGGAGGAACGGGAGGCGCGGGTGGCACATCTGCCAGCGCAGCGCCATAGCGGCTGGTGATGAGCGCCGGCAGGGCCAGCAGCAGGGCGATGGTGCCGAGAGCCTGGACGGACCCACGGGATGCTCCCTTGGCAACCATGCCGAATCAAAAACTTAAAGATTGGGAAACTGTGCTGGTTGTCACATCCTTCCGGCGTCGAATCCCTGAAGGACTGGACAACGGGGTCCCTGCCGTGCTTGACGGACAGCCAGACAAGTTCGCCTGGCCCGGAGCGGGCACCAGCACAGGAACTCCGGGTGCTGGAGCTACCACACACCACCGGATCGGCAAGCCCCCTCAGCAGGGCTCGTTGATCAGATCCACTGATCAGTCCTTGGCCGTCGATCAGCGTGCCGGCAGAAATCCCATGGCCGCACGCACCCTGTCCAGGGAGGCCTGGGCCACGACACGGGCCCGCTCCCGGCCGCGGCGCAGCACCTGATCCAGGTAGCCCGTCTCGGCCCGGATGGCCTCGTAGCGCTCCTGCAGGGGGCGCAGGGCCTCCACGGCCACCTCCGCCAGCAGGGGCTTGAACTGACCCCAGCCCATCGAGGCGCACTCCCGGGCGGCAGCCTCACGGTCCACCCCACTGAGCAGGGCATAGAGCCCTAGAAGATTGTCAGCCTCGGGTCGCTCGGGGTTGCCGAATTCGAGCCCCATCACCGGATCGGTCTTCGCCCGCTTGATCTTGCGGGTGATCAGCTCGGGGGGATCGAGCAGGTTGATGCGCGAGCCCTCGTTGGGGTCGCTCTTGCTCATCTTGCTGCGGCCATCCGCCAGGCTCATCACCCGAGCGCCCTCGGCGAGGATCAGCGGTTCGGGGACTTTCAGCAGCGGCTCGTCCTCCGGGGCGAAGCGGGCATTGATGCGCTGCTGGGCAATGTCGCGGGCCAGCTCGAGATGCTGCTTCTGGTCTTCGCCCACCGGCACCAGATCGGCGTCGTAGAGCAGGATGTCCGCCGCCATCAGTACGGGGTAATCCAGCAGACCCACCGAGACGTTCTCGCCCTGTTTGCGGGCCTTTTCCTTGAACTGGATCATCCGCTCCAGCCAGTTCAGTGGCGTGACGCAGTTCAGGAGCCAGGTGAGCTCGCTGTGGGCCGTCACCTGGCTTTGCACGAAGACGCTGGAAAGCTCCGGATCGATGCCGCTGGCGAGGTAGAGCGCGGCGGTGCGACGGGTGTTCTCCGCGAGCAGCGCCGGATCGTGGGGCACCGTGATGGCATGCAGATCGACCACACAGAAGAAGGTGTCGTGGTCGTCCTGGAGGCTGACCCAGTTGCGGATGGCCCCGAGCCAGTTCCCCAGGTGCAGAGCACCGGTGGGCTGGACACCGGAGAGGACCCGGGGCCTACTGCTCACGGTTGCGTCTCAGACGCTTCGGCGGACGGGGCGGCGGCCTCCTCCGGCTCCGAGATCACCACCTCAAGGGTCTGATCAGGGGCATCGACAGCCTCGACAGCCTCGACGGCCTCGTGGACCTCGGTGGCCTCCGGCTCAGGGGCCGGGGCCTGGGGGCGGCTGGGCCGCGCGAATGGATCCGGACGGCTGGAGCGCCGCTCGCCACGGCCCTCGGCGGGGGATCGCCGGGCCCGCTGCCCGTCGCGGGGAGTGCCCTCGTTCCGGGGGGCGCCGCCCTGGGCGCGGTGCTCGGCCAGCAGCGCGTCCAGCTGGCCTTGCTCCAGCAGCTGGGCCACGGTTCGGATCGAGAAACCCAGCGCCGCCACGGTGGAGCGGAGCTGGAAGGCTTCCTGAACGGCGTTGGCGGCACGGAGCTCGTTGTCGCTCAGCCGGATGCGAAAGCCTCCGGTCTCGCGCTCACGTCCGCCGCCCCCGCCACCACTGCCCCGTCCCGACTCGATGCGCCGGGTGCGAGCGGGCTGGTCCTGCTCGGACCGGGCCACTGCTGCTGTGTTCTCGTCGGCCATCGCCGGAGCCTTCAATCAGGGGGCAAGTGTGCCGCATCAACGGTTCACGGGGCTGCCAGCCAGAGCAGACGGTGGGGTTCAGCTGATCCGGCGCGGGCGAGGATCAACAGCGGCAACGGCCGTGGACCCGCTGAGGCAAAGGACTGCCGGTAGCGGGCGAGGAAGGCGAGGTAGATCTGCAGGGTCCAGCCGCCATGGCCCCGCTCCTGGGCCTGCCAGTGCCGTTTGAGGGCGAGCCGGCAGGCCTCCTCCCCGAACTCCCGCCAGCAGTGGGCTTCGGCAGCCTCCGGGCTCAGTCCCTCACGGCAGCAGTGGCGGAAGGCCTCCAGCTCGGGGGCCGCCGCCGTGCAATCCGGCGGCAGCTCCAGCGTCAGGCGCTCCACCGGGACCGCCTGGAGCTGCAACCAGCAGCGATCCAGCAGCAGCACCGGCAGCCCCCCGTGCCAGTGCCGTTCCTGTTGCTGATGATGCAGCCGCCGCGCCAGCTCCAGCTCCAGACGGGGGGTGAGCTTCAGACTGGCGGCTTCGGCCGTCTCCACCATGGCAAGGCCGCTCGACCCGTCCAGTCTGGGGGTGATCCAGGCCGCCTGGGCAGGAGTGGGCGGCTGAGCTAGAGAGGCTCTGCTTCGGCAGCACCGCACCGCCCTTGACCACCCCCGCCGCTTCCCCGGTCACCGCCGCTCAGGCCTGCGCAGACGACGCCGGGGCCAGGGCACGGAGCTGGCGGCCGGGGATGCCCTGGATGCCGGCGGCCCTGGTGCTGGCCGGCGGCCTGCTGCTGGGCGACAGCCTGCACGGCAGCCTCTCCGGTGCGGTGGTGGTCGCCGCGGCTGCTGGGGGCCTGTGGTGGCTCAGCCGCGGCAAGGCCACGATCCAACCCAGGCTTCCCTCCAACTGGAAGGGCTGGATCGAGCGTTGCGAAGGGCTGCTGAATCAATTTGAGCAGCTCCAGCCCACTGAGAACGATCCGGCCGCCAGCGCCGAGCAGCAGGGCCGGCGCCAGAGCCTGCAGCAGCTGCGCGACCGTCAGCCGCGACAGCAGCTGCAGGTGGGGCTGGCGGGGGTCAGCCTGCCACCCGCGAGCCTGCAGCCGGAGCTGATCCGGGCGCTCAGGCCCCCCCTGCCCCTCTGCCTGCACTGGGGGCACCCACTGCCGAGCCACAGCCCCGACTGGCGCTGGCCCCTGCTGTTCCAGCAGTGCGACCTGCTGCTCGTTCACCTGGAGACGCCCCTGAGGGCTGCGGATCTGCGCTGGCTCGAATCCCTGCCCGCAGGTCAGGACGTGTCCCTGCTGGTGACGAGCACCGACCAGGCGCAGCCGGCGGAGCTGGAGCAGGAGTTGCATGCCCAGCTGCCGGTGACCCTGGCCGATCAGGTGATCCTCTGGAACGGCAAGGAGGAACAGCTCAGGGCTGCCCTGGAGCCCTGCAGCCGGCTGCTGCGCGCCCGCGGCCGGAGCCTGCTGCTGCAGACCGAGCTGCGCTGCCTCGAGACCCTGCACGCGGAGTGGCAGACGAGGCTGGAGAGCCTGAGGCGAGGGCGTCTCGATGGACTGGTGCGGCGCACCCAGTGGCTGGTGGCCGCCGGGGTGTTCGCGGCCCCCATGCCCAGCGTTGATCTGCTGGTGCTGGCGGTGGCCAATGGCCTGATGCTCAGGGAGATGGCCGAGCTCTGGGATTGCCCCTGGCAGCTGGCTCAGCTGCGAGAGGCCGCCACTGAGCTGGCCAAGGCGGCGCTGGCCCTGGGCGTGACCGAGTGGACCAGCCAGGCCCTGCTCTCGGCCATGCGCCTGGAGGGAACCACCTGGCTGGTGGGGGGTGCGCTGCAGGCCCTGAGCGCCGCCTACCTGACCCGGGTGGTGGCCCATGCCATGGCCGATGTGCTCGCCCTCTCCAGCGGGGTGCCCGAGCTGGATCTGCAGGTGCTCCGCCAACAGGCTCCTCTGCTGGTGGCCAGGGCCGCCGAGGCGGAACGGCTCGACTGGAAGGGATTTCTCAGCCAGGGGCAGGCCTGGTGGCGCAGCCAGACGACGCCGGGACTGGAGGCCGCCGGCTGAACCCCGCGCCAGACAATTTCTTCATGAAGACTTGATGAAGTTATTCATGAAGTTCTCTATAGACACGAAACGTTTCAAGGTATTCACGGGCCGGAACGGGGGCTTTGCCTAGCGTCGAATGGCGCCCACCATGGCCAGTTCCGGAGTCAGGGTCTCGAACCTGATCCGGATCTGAATCCAGGGGCGAGTCCATCCCGTCCTCATTCCTCCAATGACCACGGCCGTTCGCAGCGGACGCGCTGGCAACTGGGAAAACTTCTGTCAGTGGGTCACCTCCACCGACAACCGCATCTATGTCGGTTGGTTCGGTGTGCTGATGATTCCCTGCCTCCTGTCAGCCACCATCTGCTTCATCATTGCCTTCATCGCCGCTCCCCCCGTCGACATCGACGGCATCCGGGAGCCCGTTGCAGGATCGTTCCTGTACGGCAACAACATCATCTCCGGCGCCGTTGTTCCTTCCAGCAACGCCATCGGCCTGCACTTCTACCCGATCTGGGAAGCCGCCAGCCTCGACGAGTGGCTGTACAACGGCGGTCCTTACCAGCTGGTGGTCTTCCACTTCCTGATCGGCATCGCCTGCTACATGGGCCGCCAGTGGGAACTCTCCTACCGGCTCGGCATGCGTCCCTGGATCTGCGTCGCCTACTCGGCGCCCCTCTCGGCCGCCTTCGCCGTGTTCCTGATCTACCCCTTCGGTCAGGGTTCCTTCTCCGACGGCATGCCCCTGGGCATCTCCGGCACCTTCAACTTCATGCTGGTGTTCCAGGCCGAGCACAACATCCTGATGCACCCCTTCCACATGCTGGGTGTGGCGGGTG
>CALRMN020000016.1:0-54507 GCA_943369245.1 Synechococcus sp. UW140
CAGCGATCTTCCAGGACGGAAGCATCACCGGTGAAGACGGCGTAGGTGACGTAGCGGAGGATGATCTCCATGTCGCGCAGGCAGGCAGCCATGCGGCGATGGGTGTAGGCGTTGCCGCCGGGGGCGATCAGGGCCGGCTGCTGATCGAAGAGATCGCGGGCGGCGTTGGTGACGATCTTTGAGGCGTTGGAAGTGATGCGGTTGACGGCATCCATCCGCTTGTTGCTGCCGGAGACGATCGCGCCGAGGGCATCGAGCTGGGCAGAGCTGAGGAATTCGCCGCGGGCATCAGCCTGAGCAACGACCTTGGTGAAAGCGTCGAACATGGAGAGGGAAACGTCCAGTTCAAACGCTAGGAATCAGGGCCACCACAGCGCGAGAAGCCGGTCGTCGGCTCCTAGCCTGGCTTGAATGGCTAGAGACGGGTGGTCCGCTGTGATCGAAACGACTGACCCGCTGAGCGCAGACCCGCTGAGCTGGGAGGACCTGGCGGCGCTGGCCCCGGCCGAACCCGACCGGGTCAACGGACCTGCCAACTCGCAGGCTCTGCTGCGACTCTTCGGGGCCAGCGAAGCGGAGGTGAGGGTCACCCTCTTCCGCGACCACCACGCCTGGTGCCCCTACTGCCAGAAGGTGTGGCTGTGGCTGGAGGAGAAGCAGATCCCCTACCGGATCCGCAAGGTCACGATGTTCTGCTACGGCGAGAAGGAAAGCTGGTTTCGCCAGCTGGTGCCCTCCGGCATGCTGCCGGCCCTCCAGCTCGATGGCCGGCTGATCACCGAAAGCGACGACATCCTCCTGGCCCTGGAGCGGGCCTTCGGTCCCCTGGCCCGCGGCATGACAGATCCGGCGGTGCTGCCCTTGCGCCAACTGGAGCGGGTGCTGTTCCGCGCCTGGTGCCAATGGCTGTGCAGCCCCGGACTGAGTCCGGCCCAGGAGGAGCGCGCTGCCGCCCAGTTCGATCGGGTGGCCGCCGCGGTGGATGAGCTCCTGCGCTCCAGCCCCGGCCCTTACCTGCTGGAGACGTTCAGCAGCGCCGATGTGGTGATCACTCCCTACATCGAGCGCATGGGCGCCAGCCTCTTCTATTACAAGGGCTATCACCTGCGCTCCCGTCACCCCGCCATCGCGGCCTGGTTCGCGGCGATGGAAACCCGTCCCACCTACCTGGGCACCCAGAGCGACTTCCACACCCACGCCCACGACCTGCCTCCCCAGATGGGCGGCTGCCACGCCTGGATCACACCGGAACAACAGGCCGCCCAGCGGCGCGTGGATGAAGGCCCCTGGCCCGTGGCCAGCTCTGATCCGGAAACATCCCAGCCGGAGCCGGAGGCCTCAGCCCTGGTGGCCCTCTCTCGGGTGCTGAAGCACCGTCAGGCCATCGCGGCGGTCAACCCCGATGCACCGGAGCGCTTCGACCGGGCCCTGCGCTGCGCCCTGACCGCCCTGGTGGGTTCATCCCTGCCCCTGCCGCCGGCGGGGTCCGCCCCGGGCCTGCGCTATCTGCGCGATCGCATCAGCGTTCCCCGCGACATGCCCCTGCACGCCGCCCGGCGCCTGCGCCAGGCACTCGGAACCGCCATCGGGGCGGCAGAGGGTCCGAAGGATGCGATGTCGGCTCTGCCTCGGCAGCACCGCCGCGACCAGGACCCCAGACCATTTCTTGGGCTGGATCGCGCCCCGGCAACGATCACCCCATGAGCACACCATGGCCAGACCTGATCAGCCTGGAGCAACTGCAGAACCTCCTGGCCCAGTGGGGTTACCTGGTGGTGTTCCTCGGGATGCTGCTGGAGAATGCAGGCCTGCCCCTGCCAGGTGAAACGCTCACCCTGCTGGGGGGCTACGCCGCCGGCAGCGGTCAGCTCAACCTGCTGGGCGTGATCACAGCCGCCACCGGGGGAGCCGTCCTGGGCGACAACCTGGGCTATCTGGTGGGGCGTCGGGCCGGCTGGGCCCTGGTGCAGCGCGCTGGTGCCCTGCTGGGCCAGAAACCCGAGCAACTCGAAAAGCTCCGTCAACGGTTCCTGCGGCATGCAGAGCTCTCGGTGCTGCTGGGACGCTTCGTGGCCGTGCTGAGGGTGCTGGCGGGACCCATGGCAGGCGCCGTGGCGATGCCCTACCGCCGCTTCGTCGTGTGCAACCTGCTGGGGGCGATGCTCTGGGCCAGCTCCATGGTCACCCTGGCCTGGCTGGGGGGCCGCTGGATCCCTCTGGAGCGAATGCTACGGGGTGTGGTCGAGTTCGGCCTGGGGGCGATGGTTCTGGTGGTGGTGATCCTGGTGCTGCCGAAGCTGCTGTCACGCTTTGAGAAGCGCTGGATCGAGCCGTCCTCAGCCGTCGACCCGCCATGACTCAGCGTCGCCTCAACAGCACGCGCCTCCTCGCGCCACTGGCCGCCATCGGTCTGAGCCTGATGGTCACGGGTATGGGCCTGGAGGCACCTGCTGCGGCCAGGGGTGATGACCTGGCCGGCCAGACCCAGTTCCTGCGTGCCCCCTGGAACCTGCGCTGGCGCACCTACTACTCGACCGTCTTTGATCGCGGCGGCGAGTATTACGTCACGATCGAGATGCCCGAGGAGGCTGGTGCGGGGCTGGGGGCGCTGGAGATCCGTCAGATCTCCGGAGCCGACTGGCGCTTCTCCTTCGACGACTCCCGCACCCGTGCCTTCCTGGGCCAGCCCCGGCGGGAAGGTCCGCCGGTGCCGGTCCAGGCCAGCTTCAACGACACCAGCCGGCTGTTTCGCATCACCTTCCCGTCGCCGCCCGCGCCGGGGCAGACCGTGACAGTGGCACTGCGGCCCTGGAGCAACCCCTCCAGCGCCGATGTCTATCAGTTTTCGGTGGTGGCCTTCCCGGCTGGGCCGAATCCCGTTGCCCAGCAGGTGGGCATTGCCAGGATGTCGATCTACGAGCTGGTGGATTTCTGATCACCGCCGCCTGAGAGGCGTTGTCCGTGGCGCTCACCCACCTGCTGATAGGCCTCCAGTCCGGTGATCGCCTCGGGGTTGCTGTAGTGCTTGAACTCCAGCCAGTTGCCCGAGGGATCGATCAGAAACAGACTGCGGTGCTCGAGGGGTGTGCCGGCAAAACGCAGGCGCGGCTCACCCCCCAGCCGCAGGCCCTGAGCGCGGGCCCGCTGCTCGAGCGCGTCCAGTTCCTCGGAACAGGCGAACACCAGACCGAAATGGCGGGGGTAGATGCCCTTCTGGGTCTGGGGCGCCCCAGGCTCCTGATGGGCCACCAACTGATGACCGCCCAGTTCCAGCACCAGGGCCTCGGCGCTGCGGCGGCCGCGCCGGCAGCCCAGTCCCTGCACGTACCAGTGTTCGGTGGCCTCCAGGTCGACGACGGGGAAGGCCAGATGAAACAGGGGCGCGGGCGACATCGCGACGGGGGCGCGGGCGAGCAGAGCCAGTGTGGCGCCCACAGAAAAGCCCCCGGTGGACACGCGGGGGCTTTTCCGGAGCCAGCCATGCAGCCTGGGGGGCGCAGGCGGCTCAGGGGCCGACGGGGTGGAGGGGTCGCCGGTCATTTCATTGCTAGCCCTGCTGACTCAGGCCATGCCAGCGCCGGAGACCAAACGCAACACGCGGGGGCCGGAGGAGGGCTCAGAGGCGGCGACGGAAACCATCGCTGAAGCCCACCGAGGGGGTGGTGCGCTCGTCACTGGAACGGCTGAGCTGCCAGACATTGCGGCTCAGCCGCTGGGCGGTGATGCCGGCCCGGCGCACCACGGCGGTGCCGGGCCGGGCCCCCAGCAGCAGGGTCACCTCCTGGGTGGTGAGGGGAGCTCCGGTCTGGACGGCCAGGGAGATCGCCTCGAGACGGCCCTTCAGGGTCGACACGGTGGCAGATCCTTCGACTTCCGCATCGAGCTCGAGCAGAGGCAGCTCAGCGCCCGTGCTGGCCATGCCGCGCATCAGGCCCAGTCCCACCACGGCCAGGGCCTGCTCGGGTTTGACTCCCTGCTCGATCGCACCGCTGATCCACTCGGAGAAGGATGTCTGCGCCTCGCTGCGAATCCCGGCACCGGAATTCACCGTGGTGGTGGCAGGGTTCACCGTGCTGCTGGATTTAGAAGCCACGGCGTTGATTCTCAAGGGTCTTGAGGCGAAGGTATCGGCTGAGCCCGTGCGCGCAAGGGGCCAGCGTCTTTTCAGCAGGAAACCGGAAGGGCCCGAAGGGTAGGATCCCTCTGCTTCCTCGAGAACCCAGTCCCCTGGGGATTCGGCCGGCTCGTTCAGGCCGGCTCGTTCAGGCCGTCGCGCCACCCATCCCACAGGTCTCCTTGATGCCCCGTTCGTCACGGATGGATTCCCGCCCGCCGAACGATTCAGGCCGAGGTCGTCAGGTTCGCCTCACTGGCAGCCACAGCCCCGCGGTGCAACCGCGCCAGGCCATCGAGCTGCGCGCCTACGTCTTTCTCGACTCACTGCAGCCCCAGTTGGCCGCCTACATGGGCACGGTGTCGCAGGGCTTCCTGCCCATTCCCGGCGACGCCTGCCTCTGGCTGGAGGTGGCTCCGGGCATGGCCGTGCACCGCCTCACCGACATCGCCCTCAAGGCCAGCACCGTTCGCCTCGGCCAGAAGGTGGTGGAGCGGGCCTTCGGCAGCCTCGCCCTGTACCACCGGGATCAGAGCAGTGTGCTGCTCTCCGGCCAGGCCGTGCTCGAAGCGATGGGCACCACGGTGGAACGGCGTGGCCGCTGCGAGGTCACCTGGGACGAGATCATCCGGGCGATCACCCCTGACCATGCGGTGCTGATCAACCGTCAGAACCGGCGCGGCTCGATGATCCAGGCCGGCATGAGCATGTTCATCCTCGAGACCGAACCGGCCGGCTACGTGCTGATCGCCGCCAACGAGGCCGAGAAGTCGTCGAACATCACCGTGGTGGATGTGAAGGCCGTGGGCGCCTACGGGCGGCTCACCCTGGCGGGCCGGGAAGGCGACATCGACGAGGCCGCCGCCGCCGCCATGAGGGCGATCGAGATCGTCAACCGCTGACGACCCGCACTCCCTCGGGTGGCAAAGGTTCAGGGCTGGCCATTCGCGTTCAGGCCCAGCACCCGCGGCAGAGCCACCGCCAGCGTGCGCAGGGCCTTGGCGCGACTGCCGAGCTTCTCCAGCTGATGGGGAGGCATTTCAGCGAGGGTGCAGCCCGCCTCGCGTACATGCAGCAGACGGTTGTAGCCGTAGCCAGGGGCGGCCACGGGCTGGCGCAGGATCTCTCCACGGCAGATCCCCTCCGCCTCGAGCACGATGGTGCCGCCGGGGTCGGCCAGGGCCACGGCGCTGATCAGGGCCGCGCTGCGGTAGGGGGTATCCCCCAACTCCTTCAGCAGACGGGCCATGCGCTGCTCATCGCCCTGGGCGTAGCGAGCCGAGTACACGCCTGGGGCACCGTCAAGGGCATCCACCGCCAGGCCCGAGTCATCGGCCAGGGCCCAGCGGCCCGTGATCCGGGCCACGGTTTCCGCCTTCAGCCGTGCGTTCTCGGCGAAGGTGCTGCCGGTTTCCTCCACCTCCAGTCCCTCGGGCTGCGGAATCACCACCAGATCAAGCGCAGCCAGCATCGCTTCCATCTCGTGGATCTTGTGGCGGTTGCTGCTGGCGATCACCAGCACGGTCCTGGGCATGGCTGTTCAGCCCTGGGCGGCCAGGGGCCGGGATCCCTGCCTGGGCACGGGGCCATCGCGGTCGGAACGGAAAATCAGCTCCAGATCGCCGGCATGGTCGGGCAGCAGGGAGATCAGCGCGGCCAGGGCCTGCAGGGTCTGGGGCGCACCCTTGATCATCGTTTCGGAGCTCATCAGCACCACATCCAGCTCGGGGCCATCGGCCTGGGGCTGAACATCAGCGAAGAGCTGCACCACCATCCCCTGGGGAGGAACGCGCATCAGACCACTGAGGTGGGACGGACCCTGGTGGTCGAATTCGGCATTCAGGCGCTGCAGCGCAGGCATCAGCTTCGGGATCAGCTCATGGCCCGCCGCAGGCCCCCGGGGCTTGAGCACGATGATCAGACGAGCCATCTCCGCTGCTGCGTTCGAGGCCCGCATCCTTGCGCAGCGCCGCCCCCGGGCCCCTCACCACTCCCGTTGACAGCTGATGGCCAGCTCGAAGGGCACGGCACTGGCCGGCAGCGACAGCAGGAGGCTCACCTGGGCGGCCAGATCCTCAGGCTGGGTCATCTCCTGGCGCGGGATGGCCTGCACCGCCGCCGCCATCTCGGTGTTCACCCAGCTCGGGCAGATGGCCGTGACCCGGATGCCCGCTTCCCAGCCCTCCTGGCGCATGCAGTCGCAGAGGGCCATCAGGGCGAATTTGCTGGTGGCATAGGCCGCCAGCCCCCCTTTCACGCGCTTTCCGCTCATCGAGACGAGTGTGATGATCCGGCCCTGGCCGCTGCGGACCAGCCAGGGCCAGGCCGAACGGGTCAGCCACCAGGGGCCCATCAGGTTCACGGTCCAGAGCCGCTCCGGCTCCGCCGCGTCCGCCGCTCCGAACATCAGCCCGGCCCGGGAGAACACCCCGGCGCAGTGGATCAGCCCGTCGATCGAGCCAAAACGCCCGGCCGTCGCCGCCACCCAGGCCTCGGCGCTGGCCGGCTGGGTGGCCTCATAGGGGTGCAGAAGCACCTGCGACGAGGGCTCCAGTGAGGTGCCCTCCAGAGCCTGGGGGGAACGCACCCCAAGGCTGAGGCGGTGGCCTTCAGCCGCAAGGCCCATGGCGATCGCCCGGCCGATGCCGCGGCTGGCACCACTGATCAGCAGGGTGCGAGGCATTCAGCCCTGGTGGTACGCCGGGTCGAGCCAGCAGCGGGGTATCGCTTCATCCGAGGGGAACACCAGGTCGGCCTTGCTGAACGACTGCGGCTCCTGAAGCTCCTCGCCAGCGTGAAAGCGCCCGCTCAGGGAGGCGGCGAAGGGGTCCATCAATTGTTTGATGTCGAGCACCTCCACCAAGCTGCCGTCGGGGCGGTATTTCAGGAACATGGGGCCCTCTGAGGGATCAGTCTCCGCTGTAGATCCGCGCCGGGCTCTCTGGAGCATCAGCGTGGTGGAGCGTCACCGACTGAGTTGGCACCACCAAGGGAGCGCCGTTGCGTCCAGGCCGCCGCCGCGAACACCGCCGCCATCACCAGATACCCGAGAGCCCATTCGGCACCGGTGCCCCAGCCCAGATTCAGAACGGTGTCGGCGGGGGTGAAACGCCAGGCGTGGATCAGCCCGAACCAGGACCCTGCAGCCGCCAGGAACGCGCAGGCCGACGCGGCCAGGAAGCGCTGCTCGATCACGTACACCAGCAGAGCCGACAGCAGCATCGCCGCCACGATCTGCCCCTGCTCAAGGGCGAAGGCTCCCGCCGCCCAGACGTCGGCCTGCTGCAGCGGCAGCAGCAGCGCGGGTCCGAAGGGTGGTCCGGCTCCGCCGGCCCCGCCTGCCCGGAGCCCGGCTTTGAGCAGCAGGGCCCCCCACCCCGCCAGCCCCGGCAGCATCCCCAGCACCACGGCCGGGGCGTGGGCCGCAGGGGTGGCCTGGAAGCACTGGGCGGCGATCACGATGCCGATGTAGAGCACGATCGCCATGCCGGCCTCGATCGGCACCAGCTGGCCCACCAACCCGAAGAGGCCGAACAGGCAGCCCAGGCCCATCAGCAAGCCGTTCAGCCAGGAGTAACCGACCCTGGCTCCCATCCCTTTCCAACCCGGGTGACCGATGTAGATGGTGGTGGGGAAACAGGAGCCCAGCAGCGCCGCCGCGATCGTGCCCACGCCGTTGATCAGCAGTGATCCCTTCACCGGGTAGCGGTCGCCGGCGGCCTCGGCGCTCTCCAGATTCTGCAGCGAGCCGAGGATGTTGAACAGCCCCATGGGCACGATCACGCCGATCCAGGGGAGCAGCTGGTCACGGGCCTGCCAGAGAGCCCCCAGCTGAAGCGTGGGCAGATGCCAGCCGACCTGGGCGGCATTGGCCTGCCAGCTGATGGGATCCAGGCGCAGCAGGCCCGTGGCCGCCGCCAGGGCGATGCCGAGCAGCACCGCCAGCAGGCCGCCGGGGAGGGGAAGGCGCAGGTTCCCGTAGTAGGTGAGCAGGATCACCGCCAGCACCGCCAGGCCCACCACGGGATGGGCATAGGTGCGCAGCAGGAAGCCAAGGGCGATGTAGCCCAGGGCGATGCCGGCCAGGGTGGAGAGCAGGGCGGCCCGCGGCAGCCAGCGCCGCAGTCCTCCCACGCACCAGGCCCCCGCCGATTCGATCACCCCCGAGCCCAGGCAGGCCATCAGTCCCGCCTGCCACGAGAGCCGCACGGCCTCGGCTTCGCCCACACCCTGGCCCAGAGCCGTGAGCTTCACCGGCAGCATCACCAGGAACACATACGCGAACAGGCTCACCGTGTTGATGCCGTAGGGCAGGGCGGTGCGGTCGGAACGGCGCTCCAGCCGGCCGAGCCGATAGGCCTGCCAGGCATAGGCGGCATTGCCCACCACCAGGCTCATGCCTGTGGCCGGCAGGATCACCCCGAAGATCAGGCCGTCGGGGTAACCCAGCACGCCCCGGCAGAGGCTGAGGATCAGCAGGATCTGGATCAGGTTGTCCAGTCCGAGTCCGAGCAGCCCGTCCCAGTCGCCGGGCACCAGCCAGCGGGGTCCCCTCTCGTCCATGGCCCTGGCCCCTTGCTCGCCCCATGATCCTGGAGGCAGGACAGGCGGCTGTGAACCCTTGTGACCCTGACGGTTCCGCTCCCATTCCATCCCTGAGGTTCAGGGCTGGAATCCCCCCTGAAGGGCCGTGATGGAGTTTCTGCTGGCGCTGCTCGCCCTGACCGGGTTGACGCTCCTGCTGCTGGTGCTGCTGCTGGCGGTGCTCGGTCTGGGCTGGCTGCTGAACCGAAGCCGGCGGGGAAACGTGAGCGGGACGATCGCGGAGGAACTGCTGCAACGGCTGGACAGGCTCGAGGCGCGGCTGGAGAGGTTGGAGGCGCGGCAGGCGCCCGGGGCTGGTCTCGTCTCAGCAAGTGCGAGGCCACCCAGGGTGCCGCCGCCGCCAGCGCCATCCCTGGCCTCAGCTTCACCCCCTGCTGCGGCACCTCCCGGGCCTCCCCCTCGGAACCCGTCGTTCGTCAAGCGGCTGGAGCAGGGGATCGAAAACTGGACCGGACGACTGGGGGCTGCGGCGGTGGTGGCCGGAGTCACCTTCCTGCTGCTGCACAGCGCCTACCGGCTGGAGCCCGCCCAGCGTTTCCTGCTCACCCTGCTGGCGGCGGCGGCCCTGGCGGGGCTTTCCCTCTGGCTGGCCCGACGACCCAGCTGGCGGGAGCTCTCCGAATGGATCCGCAGCGCTGCCGGGGCCATCGCCCTGCTGGCCTGTGCCGCGGCAGGGGGATTGCCTGGCCTGGGTCTGCAGTGGATCGACCAGCCTCTGCCCGCCCTGGCGATACTGCTGATAGGAATCGGCCTGAACCTGCTGCTGGCCTGGCGATCACGGCGTCAGGCCCTGGCCGCCGCCCACGTGGTGCTCTCGCTGGTGCCCCTGGCGATCGTGCCCCCCTCGGCAATGGCCCTGGTGCTCGCCGGCGCCATCGCCCTGATCGGCCTCGGACTGGCCCAGCGCCGCCGTTGGGACGGGGAGCTGCTGAGCGTGAGTGGGGCTGCGGCTCTGCACCACTGGTTCTGGTATCTGCAGACCGATCTGCCGTTCCGCAACGAGGGCCTGCGCCCCGTCGGGCTGGCCGCCGCCGTGGTGGTGTTCGGAGCCGGCGTGCTGGTGGTGCATGGGCAGCGGGCCCGGCCCGGCGCCTTCAACGTGCTGCCGCTGCTGGCCCTGCTCACCAACTGGATGGCCCTGGCACTGGCCTTGCTGGCCTATCCCGCCAGCCCGGTGGGCCGGGCCCTGGGGTGTGCTCTGGCGGCCCTGCTGGCCGCGGGTCTGGCCCACCGGGCTGGCCGCGACGGCGTGGCCTGGCTGCAGCGTTCCGAGCAGCTGATCACCCAGTTGCTGGTGATCAGCGCCCTCTTCAGCCTTGGACCGCTGCTGGCCAACGGGCTGCTGCTGCTGCTGGCGGTGCTGCTGGCCTGCCTGGTGTTCCTGCGGATCTCGAGCGCTGGTCCCGACAGCTGGTGGCCACGGATCAGCTGGGGTCTGAGCCTGGGCTTCGGAGTGGTGCTGACACTGGTGGGCCTGATCCCGGCGATCGGACCCAGCGGCAGCCAGAACGCCCTCATCCTGCTGCTGGGGGCGGCGGCGGTGGCGGCCACCTCGGTGGATCTGAACCGGGCCCGGCCAAGCCTGGGCTGGCTCAGTGGTGGGCTGGTGGTCAGTGCGGCGGTGCAGGCCCTGGCGGGCGGTTGGATGGAGTGGCTGGCGCTGGCGGCGCTGGGCGCGATGGTGGTGCTGGCGAAACGAGTGCGGGCACCGGGGGTGCTGGCGGGCGCCCAGGCCGCTGGCGTGATGGTGCATGGGCTGGCCTGGCTGAATCTGCTGCTGGCGGCCCCCTGGCCTGCCGGCCCCGTGAGCCTGCGCCTGTTGCCCCTCCTCCTGCTGGCGGGGCTGTTGTTGCTGCAGGCCGCAGCCGGGGGGCGGGCTCGCCAGGCCGCCATCGTGCTGCTGGCGGCGGATCTGGGGCTGGCCGCCCAGCTGCTGCTCGCTCCGCTCTCGCCGCTGCTGCCGGCCACGCTCTGGTTGCTGCTGGCGCTGCCCCTGGCGGATCTGGCGACCCGGAGCCCCGCGCGAACGGCACGCACCCTGCTGCTGGTGGGTGCGGGGTACCTGCTGGCGGTGCTGGTGGTCTGGCCGGTCTGGGTGCTGCCCTCGACGGCACGGCTCGGGCTGATGCTCTGGAGATGGCCACTGGAAGGGCTGGGCCTGGCAGTGCTGCTGCGCTGGTGGCGGATCAGCCAGCTGGAGCCCCTGAGGGCCTACCCCGGCTGGAGGCGGCTGCGCCCCTGCCTGCTGGAAGCTGTGCTGCTGACTCTCAACCTGATCCTGCTCTGGGAGCTGTCCCCTGCCGCCCTGAGCCTGGCCTGGGCCGCACTGGCCCTGCTGCTGATCAGCCGCTGGAGCAGCCGCTTCTTCGAGCCGCGGGGGAGGCTCTATGCCCTGCCGATCAGCTGGCTCGGCCTGCTCCAGCTGGTGCTTGCCCTCCGCGGCCTGCGCCTCGACGGAGAAGGCTGGGGTGCCGGCGATCAGCTGCTGCTCGGGCTGGCGGTCCTGCTCCAGATCGTTTTCGTGGTGATGCAGCACCGCCAGACACCCCGGGAGGCCATCGGTGTCCCTGGAGCTCTGGCTGGTCCCATGGCCCTGCTGCAGCGTCTGGAGGGCCAGCGGCTCGCGGCCATTGATCTGCCGATGCTGGTGGGGCTCGCCCTGGCGATCTACTGGCGCTTCGACGCCGGCCTGCTGACGCTGCTCTGGTCAGCCCAGGCGTTCCTGGTGTTCTGCATGGGGGCCTGGTTGCGCAACAACCCCCTGCGCCATCTGGCCCTGGCGGGACTGGGGCTCTGTCTGCTGCGCCTGCTGGTGATCGACCTGGCCCGGGCGGACCTGGGCCTGAAGGGCGTGGTGTTCGTGGGGGTGGGGCTGCTGCTGCTGGCGATGAACGCCCTGGTGAACCGCTTCAGCGACCGCTTCGGCTGACGTCCAACACCCAGGTCGGACCCTGGGACTCAGCGGTGCTTGATCATCTCCTCCAGGGGATAGCGCACCTTCGCGAGGCTGGCGTACTTGTCGTTGGCGCTGCGGTATCCGGCAGCGCAGACCACACAACTGCGGTAAGGGGTGTCGTCGAGGGCGAGCAGGCGGTCGTAATCGGGCGGGGAAAAGCCTTCGATCGGGCAGGTGTCGACCCCGAGCAGGGCCGCCGCCGTCATGAAATTGCCCAGGGCGATGTAGGTCTGATTGCTCGACCAGACCTCGATCCGGGCGCTGCGGGGACCGGCCACCAGGTCCTTGTGCATCAGCTCGCGGTAGCCGGCCAACGACTCCGGTTCATGGCCGCGGGCGGCGGCGGTGGCGGTGATCAGGCGGTCGAGATCACTGTCCTCGATCCGGCGCCGTGCCAGGAACACCACCAGATGGGAGGCCTCGGTGATCTGGGCCTGGTTCCAGGAAAACGGGCGCAACTCCTGGCGCAGAGCCGGATCGTCGATGACCAGGAACATCCAGGGCTGCAGGCCATAGGACGAGGGGGTGAGCACCAGGGTGTGCTCGAGGGCCTTCCATGTCTCCGTGGAGATCTTGCGCTCGCTGTCGAACTGCTTGGTGGCATAGCGCCACGTCAAGGCATCGAGCAGATCCGTGTTGGTGATCGGCATGGACTTGTCTTGTGAAGAAAATCTTAAGCAGCTTGGATCGGATGCTGGTGCTTGTGCCAACCTTGATGCCGTCACAGGGCCTGTTGGACCTGGCGGGCATAGCCCCTGGCCGCTGCCCCCGACTCCCATTCACCCGCCGCTCAGCACCGATGGAGCACTGTTCCTTCACTGGCCAGGCGATCTGGCTGAAGCGCTCAAGAATCGAAGCGCTGCGCAGCCGCCTTCAGGATCTCCAGACGCGTCTGCAAGGCCAGATTCAGAGCCTGCCGCTGGGCAACGAGGGCTGGCTCGACACCGAACGGGAACTGAATGCAGCAGAGGCCGCCCTCTCCCAGCTGGGGGACTGGCGGCTGGGATGAACGAAGGACCTCAGCGACGGCAGGGGAACGTCTCCCGAGAACCCACCAGCAGGCTGAAGCTGGGTCGCTCAGGGTCGGCGGCAGACCAGAACCACTTCCCGTCGGAGTAGCTGGGGGAACCCTTGGCATTGCTGCGTGGCAGCTGCAGGCTGAGATCGCGCCAACGCAGCACCACAAAGGCCCCCGGAACGGTGCCGGCACTGGTGTTGGGGATGCCCGGCGCGTCAACGGCACCGGCGTGGACTTCGGCCAGCATGGGGTCTCCGGCACAGAGGTAGCTCTCCGGTGGAGCGGCCTGGGCGGGAGACACAACAAAGCCGCCCAGAAGCAGGGCGGCCAACAGCACAGCAAACAAGCGCATGGCAGCAGATGGGCTCAGCACAGGCTGAGCCCCGTGCGCATCAGCCGATGCCGAGCAGGCCGCGGGTGAAGGCCTCGCCACCCAGAGCAAATTCGGTGGCCAGCAGGGCGATGAAGCCCAGCATGGCCATGCGGCCGTTCAACTTCTCGGCGCGCTCGTGGAAACCCCAGCCACTCTCGGGGCTCACCACTTCCATGCGGGGCTCGGTGGCGAAGGCATTGAGGCGGCCGCCGTCTTCGGTGGTGACGGTGGCGCCGCGGATGGTGGCCCGCTCGCTGGCGGTCACAGGGGCCGAGGTGGGGGCGTTGGCGGTGGCTTGAGCCATGGGGATCTCCGTTTCGATGAAGTCAATGTAACACATTGTTGCGGATCATTAAAAGCTTCCCCCGATCTGCCGGCTCGCCATCATCAACAGCAGATCCAGTCAGCTCGCCCGTGTCCGCCCCCTCCTCCAGCTGTGATCTGGTCGTGATCGGCAGTGGTCTGGGCGGGCTCAGCTGTGCCGGCCTTGCCGCCCTCCACGGGCTCGAAGTGGTGGTGCTCGAAGCCCACAATCGGGCTGGCGGAGCGGCCCATGGCTTCGAGCGGCGCGGCTTCCGCTTCGAATCCGGGCCCTCGCTCTGGAGCGGTCTGGGGCGCTGGCCCAGCAGCAATCCCCTGGCTCAGGTCCTGCGGGCTCTCGGGGAAACCGTGCCAGTCGCCACTTACCACGACTGGGGGCTGCTGCTGCCGGAGGGTCCCCTGCGGATCGGTGTGGGCCCCGAACCCTTTCGCGCCACGGTCCGCGAGCTGAGGGGGGTGGCTGCAGCCGATGAATGGAGCGCCTTCATGGCCTGGCTCCAGCCCTACAGCGAAGCCGCCCTGGCCCTGCCCCTGCTGGCGATGCGCCCGGGCCTGGGCATGGCCGCCGTGCTCGGGGCCCGCCGCTCCGCCCGTCTGGCCCGACTGGCGCCGAAGCTGGCCGCCCTGGGGGGAGCCTTCGGGCCGATGGCACGCCGCCATCTGCGTGATCCCTTCCTGCTCCATTGGGTGGACCTGCTCTGTTTCCTGATCTCCGGCCTGCCGATGGATCAGACCAGCGCCGCCGCCATGGCGACCCTCTTCGCCGACTGGTTCGATCCCGGCGCCTGCCTGGAGTATCCCCTCGGCGGCAGTCCTGCCGTGGTGGCCGCCCTGGTGCGGGGTCTGCAACGCCACGGTGGAGCGCTCCACACCAGCTGCCCCGTGGCCGAGATCACGCTGGAGGGGGGTGCCGCCCGGGGGGTGCGGCTGGAGGACGGACGGCTGATCCACGCCCGCAGGGGGGTGGTGAGCAACGCCAGCCCCTGGGACACCCTCGCCCTGCTGCCGCCTGGATCCCTCCACGCCCGCTGGCGCCAGCAGCGGGCGTCCACCCCGGCCTGCGCCAGCTTTCTCCATCTGCACATGGGCCTGCGCGGCGAGGGGCTCCAGGATCTGCCGGTTCACCACGTCTGGGTGGGCGACTGGGAGCGAGGCATCGGC
Source organism: Synechococcus sp. UW140 (assembly GCA_943369245.1). Classification (GTDB taxonomy): domain Bacteria; phylum Cyanobacteriota; class Cyanobacteriia; order PCC-6307; family Cyanobiaceae; genus Regnicoccus_A. The sequence goes on from CALRMN020000016.1 coordinate 14,549, forward strand.
GCCGAACGCAACATGCTGGTGCTCTCGATGCCATCGCTGCTGGATCCCTCTTTGGCCCCCGAGGGGCACCACGTGCTGCACGGCTACACCCCCGCCAACGAACCCTGGGAGCTGTGGCGCGACCTGGAGCCGGGAACGGAGGCCTACGAGAGCCTCAAGCGCGACCGCTGCGCCCTGTTCCGTCAGGTGCTCGACGGGATCGTGCCGGACCTGGAGGAGCGTCTGGTGCTTGAGCTCCACGGCACACCACGCACCCATCAACGCTTCCTGCGCGTGCATCAGGGCAGCTACGGCCCCGCCCTGGGGGCCGACCAGGGGGTCTTCCCCTCCGGATCCACCCCGATCGAGGGGCTCAGCCTCTGCGGAGCGGGGGTGTTCCCCGGTATCGGGGTGCCACCGGTGGCGGTCAGCGGGGCGATGGCCGCCCATGGCTTCGTTCCCATTCCCCGGCACAGGTCACTGCTGGAGAGCCTTGATCTGCTCAGGCCCTGAGCCCAGGGCACGTACTCTTCCCCCAGTGCGACAGATCAGCGGGTGCTGAAGGGCAGTGACAACCGGGTGGACGAACTGAAGGCCCACGGCTGGTCAGCCGAGGACCTCAGGAAATACGAGGAGCTCTGGGAGTACCGCCAGCGCTGGGGTGCGATCAATCTTGAGCGGGACGAGCGGGAGTTTCTGCGCAAGGCCGAAGCGGCGCTGCCCAGACGGGCCCCCCATGGCAAGGGCGGAGGGCGCAAGACGATCCAGGAGAAATCCCACTACCGCTGGTTGGCAGCCCAGCTGGAGGCCATGCGCAGCAGCCCCGTCGAGGCGGGTCTGGAGAATGGCCGCATCGGTGCCTGGCCGATCGTGCTGGAAGAGGAACTCCGCGCCCTGGCTTACTACGAACCGGTGCTGGGCCTGCCCGACACCCTCAAGGCCAAGGCCTTCACTCCGGCACGGGAGCGCTGGATCGAAGCTGCCGTCGCCAGCGGCGAAACCCTCAGCTTTGATTTCAACGGGGCTCTGGACGCCATCCGCCTGAACGGCACGCCCACCTGGAAGTCGCTGCGTTCCGAAGCCGTGGAGAACCCCATGAGCTACCCGGTGCTGGATCCGGAAGCCGCCGCCAGCTTCCGCGCCATGGTGCGCCAGGAGGTGCTGGCACTCACCCGCAGCACCTTCCCCTCCCTGGCCGAAACCAGCAAACCCGAACCCCCCGACGACTGGCAGCCCAGCCGGTGAGGCTCAAGGAGTGGCGCGGTCCTTGCAGGTATCCGTCAGCAGCCGGGTCTCAAATCCGGCCAGGGGCTTCTCCCACCCTTTCCAGTTCATGGACGCGCCGGTGACGTTGATCTGGCCGGCCTTGCAATTGACCGAGAGATAGATCATCTGATTCCTGGCATTTCGGCTGCGGCTCACCAGGCTGCCGTCCATCAGCTGCCAACTGGCCCAGTCGATGGTCAGCGGGCCATAGACGCGCCAATCGGCCGCCATGGCCGGCTGTGCCGAGGCCGCCAGGGCCAGCGTCCAGAGCCAGGTGGGGCCTGCGGCGGTGGGAGCAGCCGGTGTCAGCAGGCGGGGCTTCGGCTCCGGGGTGGGCGCCAGCAGCATGCGCACGATCACCACCGCCAGATTGACGGCGATCAAGGCGAAGGCCAGGGCCCCGACCCCGGCCAGCACCCGCAGGCCCAGAGGGCGGGAGGGCGCATTGGCCAGGGCGAGATCGTCGGGGTCCTGGGACATGCGATGGGTCGGCGCGGGCCTAGGGGGCGGGATTGGCTGCAGGCGGGGTGGTGGTGAACTCGACGCTGCAGCGGTAACGGAAGCTGTCGCCGGGCATTACGATCTGCTGGCAACGGCTGCCGGTCACCGTGGCGCCCTGGGGAACCTGGCCGGTGGCTTCTTGAAGGGCACTGTCCTGGTCGATGATCGAATCGGCCGTGACGGAACCGGCGCTGGCTGGAAGAACTCCCAGCAGCAGAACGGCCGCGAGGCCGCCGAGGGATCGAAACAGGCTGGACATCGCAGGGACAGAAGAAGAATGGGATCGAGACCGCATCAGGGTTTGGCCGGCACCTCTTCCTTGAAGTCAACCATCAACTGCATGGTTTCGGTGAACAGCCCGGTGACGTCCTGGGTGAGGGGTGTTTTCCCCTGGGGACCGAACCAGCGATCAAAGATGTCCCGCTCCCTGGGCTGCTGGCGCAGGAACCCCTGCATGTAACGGATCAGGGCCAGGTCCACAACCCGCTGGAAGGACGAATTGTTCTGGGGGATCATGCAGGCGATGCCCTCCCTGGAGTAGGAGTCCGCCGACACCTGGAAGGGAGCCTGGCTGCCCTGACGCTGCAACCAGGCGTAGAGCAGCATGCCGTCGTCGGCGAAGGCATCGATCCGGCCTTGCTGGAGGGCCTCATAGCCCGCCTGGCGGTCCTTGAGCAGCACCACCGAGGCAGCCGGCTGACGGCTGGCCACCGCCAGGGCACTGGTGGTGCGCGGCAGGGCACCCACCCGCTTCCCGGCCAGGGATTCCGGAGAGGAGAGCCCCGAGCCCCGGGGCACGAGCAACTGGGTGCCGGTGATGCCGTAACTCACCGAGAAATCCACCTTCTCATCGCGGCTCCAGGTGAAGCTGCTGGCATCACAGACCAGGTTCACCGCCCCTGATTCCAGGCTGGAGAGGCGTTGGTCGGTGTCGAGCGGCACCAGCTTCAGTTTGATCGGACGGCCCGTCTGGCGCTGGATCTCCTCCCGGATCAGATTCATCATGTCGACCGAGTAGCCCACCAGCTGTCCCTCCTCGTTCTGGTAAGCGAAGGGGAAGGCATCTCGGCTGGTGCCTCCCACCAGGACACCCGAGGCCGCCACCGACTCCAGCAGGGAGCCGGCGGAGGCCGGCGCCGCCAGGGTCAGACAGGTGAGGAGTTGAAGCAGCGGGAGCAGACGTTTCACCAGCAAGACTCGACTCACCAACAGGATTGGATTGGGAACAACATAGTCCAAAGCCACAAATCAGAGGGCCTGAAAGTAAAGACCAGCCGCCAGAATCACATAGGCGGCCAGCAGCAGCACCCCCTCCAGCCAGTCGGAGCGGCCATCGAGGCTCACCAGATTGCTCACCAGCACCGCCGTGATCACCGCCACCAGCTCATAGAGCTCGAAGCTGAGGTCGAGTGGATGCCCCAGCAGGGGCCCCGCCAGCACCAGTACCGGCACCACCAACAGGGCCACCAGCAGGGTGGAGCCCATCGCCACCGACACTGCCAGGTCCATCTGATTGCGGCGGGCCATGGTGATCGCGGTGAGGAATTCCGCCGCTCCTCCCAGCAGCGGCAGCAGCACCACACCCGTGAACAGATCCGTGAGCCCGAGCTGGCTTGTCACGGATTGCACCACCCCAACGAAGATCTCCGAAACCAGCGCCAGAGCCGTGGTGGCACCGATCAGCACCAGCAGCCAGGGCACGGGACTGGCAGGTGACTCCTCATCGTGGCACTCCACCTCCGCCACCTCGTAGAGGGCAGTGTGAGTGCGCAGGGAAAAGATCAGAGTCAGTGCGTAGACCAGCAGCAGCACCCAGGCCACGAACCCCGAGAAGGCCTGGGTGCGCTCCGGTGCCGCCCCCGTGGAGATCACGGCAATGCTGGGAATCAGGATCGCCAGCACCGCCAGGGTCATGGCCGAGCCGTTCACCCGGGCCACCACGGGCTGGAAGCGCTGCTCACTGCGCCCCAGCCCCCCCAGGAACATCGAGAGACCAAGGTCCAGCAGAAGGTTGGCCATCACCGTGCCGGTGATGCTGGCCTTGACGATGTCCACCAGCCCGGCCCGCAGGGCCACCAGGGCAATGATGAGTTCCGAGGCGTTGCCGAAGACGGCATTGAGCAGAGCGCCAAGGGATGGGCCCAGGGCCACGGACAACTTCTCGGTGGCCGTGCTCAGCCAGATCGCCAGCGGCAGGATCGCCAGCCCTGAGCAGATGAACACCAAGGTTTCGCCCCAGTGCAGCCACTCAGCCGCCAGGGAGAGCGGCACCAACACCAGCGAAGCCGTGGCGAAGGTGCGTCGGTTGATCATCGGCAGCTGCTTTGCTGGGGCCATTCTGAGCAGGTCACGACCGGTAGGCTCTGCCGAGCAGAACAGGGTTCTTCAGGTTGGAGATCACAGGTTTCACCACGTTCAACATCGCCATCGTGGTGCTGGCGATCGGGCGCTGGCTGAATCAACGTTTCGCCGTCTTGCGCCAGTTCAACATTCCGGAGCCGGTGAGCAGTGGCCTGCTGGTATGTCTGCTGCTGGCCCTGGTGCATGGCGTGAGCGGGCTGGAGATCAATTTCAACCTCGACACCAGAGATTTCCTTCTGCTCTATTTCTTCGCGACGATCGGCCTCAACGCCGACGTCAAGACTCTGCTCGCCGGTGGACGGCCGCTGATGCTGCTGGTGGGCCTGACCGTGGCCTTCATGATCCTGCAGAACCTCACCGGTGTGGGGGTCGCCAGTCTGCTGGGGCTCTCCCCCCTGAAGGGTCTGCTGGGAGGTTCGGTGTCGTTGCTGGGGGGCCACGGCACCGCGATCGCCTGGGCGCCGCGCTTCGCCCGGGATCACGGCATCGAGAACGCCATGGAGATCGGCATCGCCTGCGCCACCCTGGGCCTGGTGCTGGCCTCGTTGATGGGAGGCCCCGTGGCCAGGTACCTGATTCGCCACCATGACCTGCGCTCCGGTCCGGCCGGTGGGCCGAGCGAGCGGGCCGATACCCCGGACGATCAACGGCCGGTGGATTTCTTCAGCCTGCTGCGCACGCTCTTCTGGTTGAACATGAGCCTGGCCCTGGGGGACGTGCTCCACACCGCCCTGCAGGCCATGGGCAGCAACCTGCCGCAGTTCGTCTGTGCCCTGTTCGGCGCGATCCTGCTCACCAACACGGTGCCGCGCCTGATCCCCCGCCTCTGCTGGCCGGCGCAGACCCGTTCGCTTTCTGTGGTGGCGGAGATCTCCCTGGGCATCTTCCTGACGATGTCGCTGATGAGCCTGCAGCTCTGGACCATCGCCGATCTGGCGGGGCCGATCCTGGTGATCCTGGCCGCCCAGTTCCTGGTGGCCGTGCTGTTCGCGGTGATGGTGGTGTTCCCCGCCATGGGCGGCAGCTACGACGCCGCAGTCATCTGCTCCGGTTTCGGCGGGTTCGCCATGGGGGCCACCCCCACCGCCATGGCGAACATGGCTGCGGTGACTCACCGCTACGGTCCGTCACCCCAGGCGTTCATCATCGTCCCGCTGGTGGCGGGCTTCTTCGTGGACATCAGCAATGCCGTGGTGATCCAGCGCTTCCTCAACTGGCTGGGCTGAATCCGGAGGTTCCCTCGGGGGCTGCCGGTAGGGTGAGGGGTTGCAGCACAACCGCTCAGAGGAAACGAGATGGCGATTGCCCTGGGGATCAACGGATTCGGTCGGATCGGGCGGCTGGTGTTTCGCCGCAGCTTCGAGATCGAGGGGATCGATGTGGTGGCGATCAACGATCTGATCGAGCTCGATTACATCGCCTACATGCTTCGCCACGATTCCACCCACGGCCGCTTCCGCGGCGAGGTGGAGACGCGCGACGGCCAGCTGATCGTCAACGGCAAGGCCATCCGGGTGACCTCCGAGCGGAATCCGGCGGCCCTGAACTGGGGGGCCGTGGGCGCCGATGTGGTGCTCGAATCCACCGGCCTGTTCCTCACCGACGCCTCGGCGAGGGCCCACATCGAAGCGGGAGCCAGGAAGGTGGTGCTCTCGGCCCCCTCCAAGGACGACACGCCGATGTTCGTGATGGGGGTGAACCACCAGTCCTACGCGGGAGAGGACATCGTTTCCAACGCCTCCTGCACCACCAACTGCCTGGCCCCGATCGCCAAGGTGCTGCATGACAACTTCGGCATCCGCGACGGACTGATGACCACCGTGCATGCCATGACCGCCACCCAGAAAACGGTGGATGGCCCTTCCGCCAAGGACTGGCGCGGCGGCCGCGGCGCCGGCCAGAACATCATTCCCTCCTCCACCGGCGCCGCCAGGGCGGTGGGCAAGGTGATCCCCTCCCTCAACGGCAAGCTCACGGGCATGGCCTTCCGCGTCCCCACCCCGGATGTGTCGGTGGTGGATCTCACCGTGAATCTGGAGCGCCCCGCCAGCTACGAAGCCATCAAGGACGCGATGAAAGCGGCCGCCGCGGGTCCGATGGCCGGGGTGCTGGGCTACACCGAAGCCGAGGTGGTGTCGTCGGATTTTCTTGGCGAAACCTGTACCTCGGTGTTTGATGCCGGCGCCGGCATCGCTCTCACCGACACCTTCGTGAAGGTGGTGGCCTGGTACGACAACGAGTGGGGCTATTCCTGCAAATGCCTCGACCTCATCCGTCACATCAGCGCCTGAAGGGCTGGCGGATGCGGGGATCTGCGGTTGATTGAGCCCTTGCAGGTCCCCTGCGCCGCATCCCCCGATGGAGTTCCCCACCCTGCTGGTCAGGCGCGTGAGCCGCCCGCCCGGTCACGACCGGGCGCTGGTGCTGCGCAACCGCCAGGGCGGTGTGACGGGGGGCTATCACAACGCCAGGCTGCTCAACCCGGAGCAAGCCCGCGCCCTGCTGGCCGGCCATCACTGGGATGTGGTACCCGGGATGGACGACCGAGGCCGCTGATCGCTCAGCTGTGCAGCGAGCGCATCAGGCTCTGGAGATGGCGGCTCTCCAGCTCCAGCACCCGGCGGGCGAAGTCGGGGTCGAGCTCCAGCACCGCATCGAAGCCTTCCACCGGCACCGCCAGCAACCTGGTTCCCTCCTCCTCCGCCACGATCGTGTTCTCCGAGGCGCTGTGGCTGAGCACCTCCAGCTCATCGAGCACCTGGCCGGGCCGGAGCGGCTCGAGGCGGATGCCTCCTGCCTCCTGGTAACGGACCGCTGCGCGCCCTGCGATCAGCAGCAGCAGTTCGCGGCAGGTGTCACCGGTTTCGGTGATCAGCTCCCCGGCGCCGAAGCGGCGCAGCTCCGAGATCGCCGCCAACTGCTCCAGGCTGGCGTGGCTGGTGCCACGGAAGAAATCACTGGCAGCCAGGTGGGCGCGCATCTCCAGCTCCGGCAGATCCTGGAGCTCTGGCAGCGGCGCTGCGGGCTGGCCCACAGCCTTGAGCACCTCCGCCAGGGGCACGGGCTCGGCGGCTGGATCGAGGCCAGTGGCCAGCAGACGGGCCAGGTTGGGATCAAGCCGTGCCAGCAGGAACAGGGCAGCGGCCCGCAGCAGCGGTGTGCGCTCCTGCAGCAGATCTTCCAGGCTCGAGATGGTGGCGGCGAGGGGACAGGCCGGCGGCTCCTCCGCGGCACCTGGCGGCTCCTGTTGCAGGAGCGCCAGCACGGGCGCTGAGAGTTGCCGCTCCCAGCCGCCCTCGGCCAGCACCACGGGCAGGTTCACCGGCCTGAGGGCGTGAAGCCTGGCGGCCCACTCCAGCGCTTCGGGCTGCTCCTTCAGCTCAGCCAGCACGCTGAGCATGGCGCGCACGCTCAGATCCTTTCGCTGCAACAGGGAATCGGCGAGCAGATCACGCACCAGAGGCTGATCCGCCAGCACCGGCTGCAAGAGGCTCAGGCGGGCCTGGCGGAGCTCGGCGAAACGAGACAGCATCGCCTCCAGCCTGTGCAGCGCACTGCTGCTGGGGTCGAGGCCTTCGAGCACGTTGGCCTCTTCATCCGGGGTGATCGAGTACTGGCTGCGCAGGCTGCGGATCACCTCGGGATCGGCCTGGCGGCTCTTGAGCAGCATCAGCCGCTCGAGGGATTTCTTGTAGCCGCTGAGGCGGACCTGATCCTCAAGGCTGCGGCGACCGTCGGGATCGAGCAGGTCGGGGTTCTCCACACCCACCGACTCGAGCAGCAGGCTGTGCTCCTCATCGGTGATGCCGATCTCCCGGCGCATCTGGCTCAGCACCTCCAGACTGCTGGAGGCATTGGCGTAGCCCTCCTGCAGGGCCTCTCGCACCACCTCCTTGTACACCTGCTGACGCTTCTCGCGGGTGAAGCCCGGCAGCACCTTGGCGAGCACGTACACCTCATGGGGGCTGAGGTCGGCCAGCTGGCGCCCATCGAGGTAGCGTCCCACATCGAGATCGAGCTTCTCCAGCTGGCGGCGGAAGCGGCTGGCCAGGTTTTCGCGCTGGTGCAGATCGGCGCTGCGTTCCCAGGAGCGGTAGAGCCAGAGGCTGCTCACCGCCACCACCACGGCATCGAAGAGGGTCTGCACCCAGGGGGGAAGCAGCAGCAGCAGGGGCCGGCCAGAGAAGAGAAAGAAGAAGTTGAACACCAGAAACGTGGCCAGCACGAAGATCTGATGCCGCCCGAAGCGGCCGCTGCGCTCCATCCAGCGGCCCACACGAACGCCCAGCCAGGTGAAGAACCCGAGCACCAGCGGCACCGCCACCAGCCGGGGCACATTCAGGCTCTGGCCGAAGAGGAACAGTCCGGGCCGCAGCAGCAGCGACAACTGATCGCTCTGGCGCAGCCAGGCCCCCGAGAAGTAGTAGTCCCAGGTGCCGGCGTAGAGGTAGTAATAGAGGAAATAGCCCACCACCAGACCCACGTAGGCATAGCGCTCGAAGCTGAACTCCCGGGTGCCCAGCCGCGTCCAGTACATGCGCTCGGCGTCGATGTCGATGCAGGGCTGCTGGCAGGCCACGCAGGCACTCTGTTCCGTGCCGTCGGGCTGAACCGTGCGGCACATCGACTGAGTGATCGGTTTCTCGCTCAGGTGGGCCTTGCTGCCCAGCAGGCCCGCCGGAGTGGAGTAGATGCTCTGCACCGGCGCCATGGGGCAGAAGTACTGGCACCAGGCCTTGCCGCCATAAAGCCAGCCCACGCTGATGGCGGCGGCGATCGTGAACAGCAGCCAGCCGGCCAGCACCAGCCGGTCGGCATTGAAGAAGAGGATGCGCCCGCACAGTCCCACGAACAGCCAGCCGAACTGCAGCTGGGAATAGTGACGGGCCAGCCAGGAGTCGTCGGCCACCTTGGCCAGCTGCTGGCGGCGCTCCCCCGTTCGCGGGTTGACCTTGGTGCGCTGACGCTGCCGGCCCAGGGCCCGGGGAATCTGGGAGAGGAAGGAGAGGGGGCAGATGCGCCGCCAGAGCTCATGACCGAAGAGCAGCAGGATCAGCACCGCCGCCGGCACCACCACCCCCCAGAAGGCGGTGGTGCCGAGGGGATAGGGGGTCTCGCTGAGGCAGACGCCCTGCACCGCCACGCACCCTTCGGGCAGGCGCAGGGGGCTCCAGCGGTGATCCGCCTCGGTGAAGCGGGGCGTCCAGGGGTCGTAGAAGAGCGAGGCGATGATCAGCAGCCAGGCGCTGGTGAGAATCCAGCGGATGCCATGCATCCGTGCCTCAGACACCTCAAAGGCCATCAGGCGGGGCCACACTGGCGCGAACCCTAGATGGATCGCCCTGGCCCTGCCTGCCTCCCGCCGCTGCCGTGCCCTGCCGGCCGTTCTGGGCCTGGCGCTGGTAGCCCTGCAGCCGCTGCTGCCGCGTGCCCTGGCCCAACCTGCGGCAGCCACGATCCCCCTGCCGGAACCCCTGGGCCAGAGCCTGCTGCTGCAGAGCGTCGATCGCGCCGACTACGGACCGCTGGCGGAGCAGTTCCTGACCCAGGCCAACCTCGCCTACTGCGGCGTGGCCAGCATGGTGATGGTGCTCAACAGCCTGGCGGTACCGGCCCCTGCAGCGGCGGGTTATGGCAGCTACCGCTTCTGGACCCAGGAGAACGTGTTCGAGGCCGCCGCCACCCGGGCGGTGCTCAGCCCCGAGCTGGTGGCCCGCCAGGGCATGACCCTGCAGGAGCTGGGGGCCCTGTTGGCCAGCCACGGGGTGCAGGCCCGGGCCATCCATGGTCATCGCCTGAGCCTGGCCCAGTTCCGGCTGCTGGTGCGCAGCAACCTCGCCCGGGCGGACGACCGCCTGCTGGTGAACTATCTCCGTCCGTCTCTCGGCCAGGCCGGCGGCGGCCACATCTCCCCGCTGGCCGCGTACCACGCCGCCACGGACCGGGTGCTGATCCTGGATGTGGCCCGCTACCGCTACCCGTCGGTGTGGGTGCCCCTGGCGGATCTCTGGCAGGCGATCCGCACCACCGACAGCAGCTCCGGGCGCAGCCGCGGCGTGGTGGTGGTGCGGCGGATCTGAGGGCGGGCATCAGCCCTGAAGAGGCGGTACAACGCGCCTGTCCCGCGCGCGTTCGATGGCCCCTGCACGCCTCCGGCTGGCCCCGGCGCTGCTGCTCACCCTGCTGGGCGTTGCCGCTGCTGCAGCGCTGATCAACCCGGCGACAAGCAAAGCAGCGCCGCTGATCCCCGACTCGGCGAGCGGGGCGGGTTCTGAGGACGACACCTGGCCGGAAGCCCTGCTTCCGCCTGCCGTGATCGCCCCCACGCCAGTGCCGCTGCCGGCGCCACCAAGGCCCGAGCGGCCAGCAGTGGTTCCCCGGGAGGTGGCCGTGGGGGATCTCGCCCTTGGGCATGAGCCGCCAGCCCCGGGCGATGCCGTGTCGAAGCCTCTGCAGCCTTTGCACTACCCCCTGGCTGTTGGGCCCCTGGAGCAGGACCCCTGGGGCTGGCGCTTTTCGAGCGCGCGCGGTGCCTGGCGCATGCACACCGGAGTGGATCTGATCGCGCCAGAGGGCACCGCCGTGCTGGCCGTGCAGACGGGCCGGGTGCAGCGGGTGGCGGACATCGCCGGCTATGGCCTCACGGTGCTGGTGGATCACGGCGGCGGCTGGTCGAGCCTCTACGCCCACCTGCTGGAAGCCTCCGTGAGCCCCGGCGAGAGCGTGCGGGCTGGGCAGCCGCTGGGCCTGGTGGGCCAGAGCGGCAATGCCAGCGGCCCGCACCTGCACCTGGAGGTGCGCCAGCGGCAGCCGCAGGGACTGGTGGCAGTGGACCCGACGCCCCTGCTGCCAGCGCCTCCCGGCGGAGGTGTCCTTGCCGGTGACCTACGGCCCTGAGCAGGTTCCGGCGCTGCATGCGCTCGGCTGATCCCAAGTGGTCATCGCTACCATCGGCACCCTTCTCGTCCGGCCATGCCCGGGGGGAGACCAGTTCATGGATCCGTTCCGGCTGCTCGAACTGATGATCCTGGCGGCCGTGCTGGCGGGGTTCGTTGGGTTGCTGCTGCGTCGCAACCTGTTTCTCAAGGTGCTGGCCATGGATGTGATGGGGTCGGCGGTGGTGGCCCTGTTCGTGCTGGTGGGCGCCCGCTCCGGACTGCGCAGCCCGATCCTGCCGACCAGTGGCGACGGCGCAGCGGCCGCAGCCACCGCCTGGGCTGATCCCATCCCGCAGGCGGTGATCCTCACGGCGATCGTGATCGGCCTCTCGATCCAGGCCCTGCTGCTGGTGGTGGTCACGCGGCTGTCGCGGATCGATCCAGGGCTGGATCTGGCCAGCTTCGATCAAGGTGGCCTGCGTTGATGTCACCCCTCTCTGCTGAGTCGACTTTGATCGGCTGGCTGCTGCTGCCGTTCCTGGCGGCGTTTCTGGCGGCCGTGCTGCCACCGCTGGCGCGCTGGCTGGCGCTGCTCTGCTGCCTCGCCACCGGCGCCGTGGCCGCCACGATCCAGCTCGGCGGCCTGCCGACCGCTTTCGATCTGCTCGGTGCCTACGGCGTGGCCCTGCAGCCGGATGCTTTCGCCGCGCCTTTTCTGCTGCTCAACGCCCTGGTGTGCGGCGCGGTGGTGCTCGACAGCTGGCGGCGGCCGTTGCCGGGGCCGTTCCTGCTGCTGCTGATGGTGCTCCACGGCGGACTGTCCTCCGCCTTCGTGGTGGTGGATCTGATCAGCCTTTACGTGACGCTCGAGGTGGTGGGCATCAGCGCCTTCCTGCTGATCCTGATCAGCCGCTCGGATCGCTCTCTGTGGGTGGCCCTGCGCTATCTGCTGATCAGCAATTCGGTGATGACGCTGTTTCTGATCGGAGCGGCGCTGGTGTATCTCGAGCGGGGCAGCTTCCGCTTCGACGACGTGGCAAGCACCAGCAGCATCGCCGCCCTGGCCCTGCTGCTGGTGGGTCTGCTCACGAAGTCGGGCCTGTTTCTCTCCGGCCTCTGGCTGCCGCTCACCCATGCCGAAGCTCCAGCGGAAGTGTCGGCGCTGCTCTCCGGCGTGGTGGTCAGCGCCGGCATCGCGCCGCTGTTGCGATTGAGCGGCACCCTTCCAGCCGTTGGGACGGTGATCACGTTCATCGGTCTGGCCAGCACCGCTCTCGGCCTGCTGTTCGCCCTTGCGGACACCGACGCCAAACGCCTGCTGGCCTGGAGCACGTTGTCGCAGATGGGTCTGGTGGCGTTGGCACCCGTGGCAGGGGGCCTGTACGCCCTCGCCCATGGCCTGGCCAAGGCGGCCCTGTTTCTCATCGCACGCCGCTTTCCCAGCCGGGCACTGCAGGGCTGGGGTGACCGGCCCCTGCCCGGCGGCGTGTGGTGGCCGCTCTGGATCGGTTCGCTCTCGATCGTGGGCGTGCCGCCCCTGGCGGGCTACGCCGCCAAGAGCGGCCTGGATGGGGCGCTCCACGGACCGCTGGCTCTGGCGGTCACGCTGCTGAGCGTGGGCACGGCAGCGGTGTACGGGCGTCTCTGGGGCGCGCCCCTCAGCCGGGAGCCCCAGCTGGCAGGCGATCCCGGCACGGATCTCTCCTGGTCGCCGGGAGTGGTTGTGCTGCTGCTGGCCCTGGTGGTGGTCGGCGCCGTGGCACTCCCCTGGGGCCCTGCACTGGCGACCGCCACTGCCAAGACCGCTCTGGTGCTCCTGGCTGGCTGGGGTCTGCACCGCTTGCTGGAGGGGCTGCGGTTGCGTGAGCGCTGGCGGTTGCCGGAGCTGGAGCGTCTTTCCGATCTGCTCGGCGGCATCGGCGTGGTGGGGGCCGGCCTGCTGGTGATTCTGAACCGATGAGACGCCGCTTGCCCCTGCTGCTGAGCGTCGCCTTCCGGCTGGCGCTGTGGTGCATGCTCACCAGCGATCTCAGCTGGCTGAACCTGCTGATCGGCCTGGTGGTGGCCCTGCTGCTGCCTCGGGCCCGCTCGCGGTCCCTGCCGCTGCGGGCGTTGCTGCGGGCCACCGCCAGCAGTCTGCTGGCCATCCCGCAGGCCTACGTCGAAGCCCTGCGCCTGATCGTCGCTCCCGCCGTGGTGGAGCGCGAAGCCAGTGAACCCGCCACCGACCGCGCCCAGCCCCTGCTGGTGTTCCTTGATGTGTTCCGGATCACGTTGACGCCGTTCACGATTGTGCTCGGCCTGGAGGACGACGGTCGCCGCTACCGGATTCACTCCCTGATGCCCACTTCTAAACAGGACGGTGACCGGCTGTGACCGTGCTGCTCTGGGGGATGGTGCTCGCCCTGTTGATCCCGATCGCCGTTGCCTGCCGGCCCACGAACGTGTGGCATCGGCTGGCCGCCTTCTCCAGCGTGTCCTCGAAGGTGGCCCTGATCATTCTGGTGGTGTCGGTGAGGCGGGGCGACTGGATGCTGGGGCTGGTGGGGGTGATCGTGCTGAGCGCCGGCAACGCAGGCCTGTTGCTGCTGGCCAATCTGCTGCGGGAGGTGGAGCGATGATCGAGGGCTCCCTGGCCGACCACACCAGCCTGCTGCTGCTGGGCGCGGGACTGACGCTCTGGTTCTGGGGCAGCTGGCCGCTGCTGGAGAACCGCAGCTACCTGAGCAAACTGCACGCCCTCTCGGTGGCCGACACGCTCGGCTCGGCGTTGATGCTGCTCGGCCTGCTGCTGCGCATTCCCGGCCAATGGCCGCTGCTCACCCTGGCGCTGTTGGGGTTGATCGTCTGGAACACGATCTTCGGCTACGTGCTGGCCGCCTGCTCGCTGCCGGCGCGGGACAGCACACCGGAGGATAAGCAGTGATGATCCCTTCGTTTGATCTGGCCGGCGAGCTGGATCTGATCCTGCCGATCACCGCCCTGTTGCCGCTGACGTCCATCCTGCTGGTGAGTCAGGCGAATCCGTATCAGACGCTGGTGCTGCGCGGCATTCTCGGTTCGGTGGCCACCCTGCTCTACGCCCTGCTGGGAGCGCCGGACGTGGCGATCACCGAAGCCCTGGTGGGCACCCTGCTCTCCACCACGCTCTACGCGGTGGCGCTGCGCTCGTCGATGGCGCTGCGACTGACCTTTCCCGATCGTGCGCCCCCGTCACCGGAGTGCCAGCGGCTGCTGCGCGACTGGCTGGGGCCGACGGGCCTGCGGCTGCGGCTGGTGCCGTCCGAAGAGGATGGCCTCGGCGATGCCTCGGGCTGCCATGGCCGCATCGAGCCGGGTCCGGCCCTGGTGCTGCTGAATCCCTTGCTGCTGGAGCGGCTGCGGGACCTGGAGGGCTACCGCCCCTGGCAGGACAGCGGCGGCGCGCTGCTGCTGGCGGACAGAGCATGACCTGGCTCTACCTGGTGGCCGCCACGGCCTTCTGCCTGGCGCCCCTCGCCTCCGCCCTGCCCGCCCCGGCTGAGGTGCTGACGGTGATCAGCTCGATTGCCGAGCAGACGGACGTGCCGAATCTGGTCTCGGGGGTGATCCTGCACACGCGTCTGTACGACACCGTCGCCGAGGTGGTGGTGTTCACGCTGGCGTCCATTGGCGTGCGCTTCCTGTTCGCCGGCGAGCCTGCCAAGGCCAGCGTCCGCGCCCTTGACGACCCCCCCTCGGTGGTGCTCTGCCAGCTGGGCGGCACGATCGCGGCGTTGATCGGCGTGGAGCTGGCCCTGCGCGGCCATCTCTCCCCCGGCGGTGGTTTCGCGGCGGGCGTGGCCGGCGGCACGGCGATCGGTCTGGCCCTGATCAGCGGCTCAGCCAGCCTCTCCGATCGCCTGTATTTCCGCTACCGCGCCGACCTCTGGGAGAAAGCGGCAGTGATCGCCTTCGTGCTGCTGGCGGCCCTGGCCCTGTGGGGCGTGCCACTGCCCCTGGGGGGGAGGTTCGGCAGCCTGGCCAGCGGTGCCTGGATTCCCCTGCTGAACGTGCTGGTGGCGATCAAGGTGACTCTGGGCTCGTGGGCGATGGTGCAGCTGTTCGTGCGCCACCGGGGGTTGCTTTAGAAGGTGCCCTGGCCTGTGGGACGAACTGAGGTGAGAGTGACTCACCACATCCTTTTGGACCAACGGCAAGGCGGAGCAGTTCATCAAGACGTTGCTGGAGGAGTGGGCCTACGTGATGCCCTACAGCACCTCAGCGGCTCGCAATGAGCTGCTGCAGGCCTACCTGCGGATCTATACGGCCGCAGGTGCCACATGGCCCTGGGTGGCCTCACCCCCCAGCAGCGGCTTGCTCAGCTCCAGGCATGAGCAACCTGGTGGGAAAGCACACCTAAGCCGTGCGCAGACTCGTGGAAACCGCAGCACCCCTCCGTTTGATCCTCTTTGGCTCAGCGGCAACCGGGGATATCTCTGCCGCCTACGATCTGGATCTGCTGGTGGTGGAAGCCCAGGTCGATGATTGCGACCAGGAAATGTTGCGCTTGTGCCGTATCCTGCGCGGCCTGCTGATACCGATCGATCTGATCGTGACCACCCAGGCCCTCTACAACTCCCGAGCCCAGGTCCCTGGCAAGGTGCTCTATGCGGCCGACTGAGCACGCCTGCCTGCTTCAACGCAAGGCAAGGCAAGACCAGGTCGTCCTGCTGAAGCTGATCGACGAACCCTCCATCAACGACGAAACCCTCCATCAACGACGAAACCCTCGGCTTCCATGCCCAATAGGCGGCCGAGAAACTACTCAAGGCACTTCTGGCAGTTGGCGGTCACGATTACCCCCACACCCACGATTCGAGCCTGCTGCTCAATCTGCTCGTTTCCCTGGATGTGCGGATCCCCGAGCCGCTGCTGGCACTGGAGATGTTCACTCCCTTCGCCACCGTGTTCTGCTACGACGACATGCCGTTGGAGAACGCCATTGACCGGCAGGCATGGCCGCAACTTCACAAACAGCTCTGAGACACCGGTGGCACTTCCCAGTGCAGCAGCCGTTCCACCTTGGCCACCCGTGCCGTCTACACCTTCACCGGCTTCCCGGGCCTGCCGGAGCGCCACCTCTACCTCCACCACGACGGCTACCCCACCGGCGCCGCCTGGCGCTTCGCCACGGCCCTCCGCCACCGGCCGGAACCTGAGGCCTTCGCGGCCGCGTTCCTGGCCACCCAACCCGGTGCCGAACCCCTGGCCGCCCCCGAGCAGGCCGCCGATGCCGAGTACCGCTACCGGGTGCAGCGGCTGGGCGGCGAAGTGGCCTCGCTCCAGGTTGAGAGCTGGCGGCGGCTGCCGGGCGGCACGACCTGGCAGCTCCGCTGCGGGCCGATGGAGCTGGCGGTATTCATCCGGCGCTTTCTGCCCGGGGATCCGCTGTGATCCCGGCCTGGACCCCCAGGGCCCTGGACTGCATTCGCCACAGCGCTGGATCAGCGCCCCCGCTTCAGGTGGCGGCGGATCTGAGCGGGCCAGTCGCCCGGGAGGTCGCCGCTCCGCAGGTTGGTGCTTCCCATCGAGGCCAGCAGCGGCATGCCCCCCAGCCGCAGGCTGTCGCCCACGTGCACCATCACGGCCAGGCCGATCAGCAGCCAGGCCACCAGGTGCAGGCTGTAGGCCAGGTGGTGCAGCACGCCGTCCCTCAGCCAGTCCTCGTCCATCAGCTTGCCGGTGGCCACCGCCAGCACCAGGGCCCCCAGGGCCATGGCGTTGGTGGTTCGCTTCAGGCGTGGCCGGCCCAGGGTCAGGGCGTAGGCGGCGAAGGCCAGCCCCAGCGGCAGCAGCAGCCAGCCCACCTGGCCGTGCAGGTCGATCCAGTTGCCGGCCGGGGTGAAGGGCAGCCGCCCCCAGCGGCCGTCGTAGCGGCTGTAGACGATCAGGCCGCTCAGCCAGCAGCCCGTCACCAACACGGCCGTGACCCCATGGAGCAGGCGCAGCAGGGAGGGTTGGTAGGGGGGCGCGCCATCGCGTCAGCCGGTGGGATGCCCCAGCGTGTCACGTGCCTGCTTCGGCGCTGCCGACGTGGTGCGCCATGAGCTGGAGCGCACCGGGCCCGCACCAAAGGCAAGCACGAAAGGGCATGGCCGACGTCAAGGCGTGCTGGCCCTGGCGGTGTTCATCCAGCGCTTCCTGCCCGGGGAGCTGCCGTGATCAGGCCAAGCGTGCGCTCACAGCGCCGCAGGCCCTCGGCGCAGTCGCCCCGCATCAGCAATCCCGCGCCGCCCCAGAGCAGCCGCTGCGGCAGATCGAGGGCTCCCGCGCCCAGCTCCCGCACCGGCTCAAAGCCCAGCCGGCGGAAGTAACGCACCAGGCGGCGGTGCTGGTGCTCGTCGTCGCGGATGGCCAGCAGCGCGGCGCGGCGGCAGGGGGTGTGCTCCAGCGCCCAGGCGAAGGTGGCGGCCCAGATCAACGGACCCACCAGGACAGCGGCCGGCTCGCCGCGCGGCACCTGGATGCGCAGGGTGTCGAGATGAAGGCCGCCGGGGGTGGGAATCGCCCAACCCTTGAGGTCCCCCAGCAGCTGGGGGCCGCCCTCGGGGCCACGGCGGGCCACCCCCACCCGCAGCCCCCGCAGCGCCGACGGCCCGCTCACCTGCAGGCGCAGCAGCAACCCCCGCGACGCTCCCCACGCCTCCAGTTCCGCCAGATGGCTCATGCTGGGAACGGCTCCCAGGCCAGCACCGCCGCCAGCGGCAGCGGGCCCTTGATGTGGGGGAAGAGCTCGCCACTGCCGGGGCCCGGCTCCTCCACCACGGCGATGTCGGCCGCCGCCAGGCGCCCAGGATCGATCGTGAGCAGCAGCACATCGGCCGCATCGGCGTAGAAGCGCTGATGGGTGGCCTCGATCTGATGGCTGTGGCTGGCGTGGATGAAGCCCACCTCCTCCAGGCTCAGGCCACGGGTGGAGCGGCGGTAGACCCCCTGGCTCCTGGCGGCGTGCCATTCCGGGGCCAGGGCCAGGTGATACAGCCAGTGCGGCGAGCGCCAGGCAGTTCGCGGTGCCCAGGGCGGCGCCATCACCGCCGCCAGCTCGGGGCCGGCGAGGAACCGCCCCAGCCACGCCTGCACCGCCGTGAGGCCCTCGGCGCTGTCGAACCCCTCCGGATCCGCCAGGCGGAACTGACGGACGAAGGGCAGCAGGGCCAGATCCGCCAGGGTGGGCCGATCCCCCAGCTGGGGCAAATGGGTGTTCCAGTCGCGCAGGATCGTCAGGGCCGCCGCGCGATGCTCCTCGGGGTCGGCGCCGGCGTAGCGGCCGGCGTACTTGAAGCGGTCGAGGTGGTGCTTGAAGGGGCCGTCGTTGCTGGCGATCAACGCCTCGATCAACGTCCGCTGGGCCGCCTGGCCAGGTGTGTCGGCCCGCCGGCGCAGATCGCCGGGGTCATGGCGTTCGGTGGCCCAGCGCATCACCGCCAGGCTCTGATCGATCACACGGCCCGCCGGCAGCACGAGCACCGGCACCGTGCCCTTCGCGGAAGCCTCCAGCAGTTCGGGGGGCTTGGCCTTGAGGTTCACCTCCCTCAGCTCCAGATCGCGGCCGGGCTGCAGACCCGCTGCCGCCAGGGTCAGCCGGGCCCGGATCGCATAGGGGCAGCGGCGGAAGCTGTAGAGGATCGGCCGATCCGCCGTGGGCACCTACAGCACCCCCCGCTCGATCTCCTCGAGGTAAAGGAACTCGGGAGACTTCACCCCCGCCCGCTCGCGGATCGCCACCAGCTCCTCGGATTCGAAGAAGGCGCGGGCCCGCTCCAGCGAACTCCAGGCGGAGAAATGCACCACCGTGTCGGCGGCGCCATCGAAGCGCAGCAGCTGGTAACTGATCTCCCCGGCGGCCTTGCGCATCCCTGCCGCCTGATCGAACACCGCTTTCCAGGCGCCGTAGTCGGCCACGGCATGGATGATCAGCACATGGGGCACAGACCGCGTCACCAGGGGGTCCCATCCTTGTGGCTGAAGCGCCAGCCGCCGTCGAGCCACCGGGCCTGAAGGTCGTCGTCTGGATACTCGACCTGATCGCTGGGGGTGCGATCGCCGATCTCCAGCAGCACCACATCCACCGCCGTGCCGTTGATCAGGTGGTGAGCGTTCCCAGTCCCGGCAGCAAAGCCCGCCGCCAGGCCCGGTGCCAGTTCTCGTTCGCCATCATCGGTGATCAAGGTCGGGTGACCCTCAAGCACGTAGACGAATTCGTCTTGTTGGCTGTGGGCATGGCGCAGGGCGGTGCGGGCCCCGGGTTGCAAGCGGGTTTGGTTGACGCCGAAGTGGCGCAGACCGAAGGCCTCCCCCAGCACACGCTTCTCCCGACCCTTCATCAGGGCAGCGAACGGGGCGGGGTAGGTGCTGGCCCGGGAGCGAGGTGGCCCCCCGGCGGCCCAGAGGGCCTTGGCGCCCCGGTCGGGCTCCAGCCAGTTGCGGCGCGCTTCAATCGACTCCAGTCGTGCGCGGCTGTAGGCCGCCAGGGGCCAGTCGCGCTCCCCAAGGGGCGAGGCCAGCAAAGCGGCCAGGGAATCCATCAGGGGCCAGCCGGGGTGGCGAGCGATGTGCCCACTCACCCCCCGCAGGAAGTGGACGGTGAGGGTTTCGTGGTAGCCGGAGTGATCGGTGTTGGTGGAGCCTGTGGCGTCGTTGTAGGCGCGGATGCGGGAGCGCAGGTGTTCGAGAGCGGCATTGAACGGCCGCTGCTCGAGGGTCCAGAGGGCCACGGCCAGATGCGCTTCGTGGGTCCAACGGGCTCGGGGCAGGCTGGAGGCTTCGAAGGCCGTCACCAGCGCCTCGATTCCCTCTGCTGTGGAGGGCAAAGCCTGCTCGCTCATGGTTTGGCCTCCTACCGGCGGATGGCGCGAAAGCGCAGGCGCACATAATCCGCGCGCCAGCAGCCATCGGCTCCGAGCAACTGAGGCCGCAAGGCTTCCACCACCTCAGCCACCAAGGCCGGACGCTCCTCGGGGGGCAATGGCGCCAGGAATCCTTGGGCAAAGGTGGTGATCCACTCGCCTAGATCGCCGGGCAGGGGCGTTGGGCGGGGAATCAGGGTGATCGATTCCACTCCAAAGCCCCCCGCCTCCAGCAGTGCGCCGTAGTGCTCGGGGGTGGGGAAGAAGGTGTCGTGGGGTGCCCTCAGCCCCCTCGCGGCCAAGGCCCGCTCAAGGGCGCCGTGGATCGCGGCTACGTTGCCGTGGCCTCCCATCTCGGCCACGAATCGCCCCCCCGGCACCAGGGCTCGGTGCACCCCGGCGATCACGCGTTCGGGCTGCAGCATCCAATGCAGGGCGGCGTTGGAGAAGACCGCCTCGAAGGCGGCCTCAAACGTCAACTCCTGGCCATCCAACACCTGGGCCTCCAGTCCCCGGGCGCGTGCGCCCGCCACCATCGCGGCGCTGGCGTCGACGCCGATCACACGCGCCCCCAGTACCACCAGCTGCTCGGTGAGCGCCCCATCGCCGCAGCCGAGATCAAGCACTCGCTCGCCGGGCTGAGGATCCAGCAGAGTCAGCACCGGGGCCCCAAGATCCGAAACGAAGCGGCCCTTGGCCTCGTAGCTCTCAGGGTGCCACTGCTGCAGGGAGGGCTCGGCCATGGCCATCAGCTTGCGGGGCTGATGCCGAGGCTGACCCGCTCGGGCGCTGCGCTGCCTCGTCATCAGCATCTGGCGCTGACGCTCGGCAAAACGCCGGCGGTCGGAGTCGCTGAAGCGGCTGAGACAGTGGCGGCAGCTCACTCCCTCCACGTAGCTCTCCAGGGCGCGATCCTCTGGGCCAAGAGGCAGACCGCAGGCGTGGCACTGGCTGTGGCTGCCGGGTTCGAGCCGGTGGTTGAGGGCCACGCGCCGATCGAACACGTAGCACTCGCCCTGCCAGCGGCTGTGGGCTTCAGGGATGTCTTCGAGGTAGCGCAGGATGCCGCCCTGCAGCTGGTGCACGCCGCCGAAGCCCTGCTGGCGCAGGTAGGCGGTGGCCTTCTCGCAGCGGATGCCGCCGGTGCAGAAGAGGGCCAGGCGATCGGGCCGTCGCTCCTTCACCAGGGGGCGCAGCTCCTTCTCCACCCAGGCCGGAAAGTCGCGGAAGCTTGCAGTGCCGGGATCGATGGCACGATCGAAACTGCCGATCGCCACCTCGTAGGCGTTGCGCGTGTCGATCACCAAGGTGGTGGGATCGTCGATCAAGGCATTCCAGGCCTCGGGCGGCACGTTGATGCCCGCCCCCTGGTTCGGATCTAGCCCCTCGATTCCCAGGGTGACGATCTCCCGCTTCAGGCGCACCTTGAGCCGATCAAAGCTGGCCACGGTGCTCCAGCTGGTCTTCAGCTCCAACATGTCGAGGCCGGCGCCTGCCTGGAGCGCTGCCAGAAGGCTCCCAACCGCCTGTGGCGAACCGCTGATCGTGCCGTTCACCCCCTCCCGGGCCAGCAGCACCGTGCCATGAACTCCGGCGGCGCGGCCTAGCTGTTGCAGCCGTTCGCGCAGGGCGGGGAGGGTGTCGGCGTTCAGAGCCGTGAACCGGTAGAAGGCCGTCACCTGCTGGACCGCTGGTGCTTCGCTCCAACCAGACACAGCCTCAGCCAGGGGACACCTCCAGGACGTTGACCCCCGCCGCCGCGAGCAGCGCCCGGTCGGAGTCCACATCGGGGTTGCCCGTGGTGAGCAGGGTGTCGCCGTAGAAGATGGAATCGGCCCCCGCCTGCAGGCAGAGGATCTGGGCCTCACGGCTGAGCTGCTCGCGGCCGGCGCTCAGGCGCACCCGGCTGAAGGGCATCAGGATGCGGGCAGTGGCCACCATGCGCACCAGTTCGAGCGGCTCCACCGGCGGTTGCTGCTCCAGTGGGGTGCCCTCCACCGCCACCAGGGCGTTGATCGGCACGCTCTCGGGATGGGGATCGAGGCTGGCGAGCACCTGCAGCAGGCCGGCGCGATCGCTGGTGGTTTCCCCCAGCCCGATGATGCCGCCGCAGCAGAGGGTGATGCCCGCCTGGCGGACCCGGGCCAGGGTTTCCAGCCGCTCCTGGTAGGTGCGTGTGGTGATGATCCGGTCGTAGTGCTCCGGACTGGTGTCGAGGTTGTGGTTGTAGGCGGTCAGACCAGCCGCCGCCAGGCGCTCGGCCTGGGCGTCGGTGAGCATGCCGGCGGTCACGCAGGCCTCCAGACCCAGCTCCCGCACGCCGCGCACCATCGCCAGCATCGCCTCGAAGGGGGCCCCATCGCGGATGTCGCGCCAGGCCCAACCCATGCAGAAGCGGTGGGCACCCGCCTGCTTCGCGGCCCGTGCCCGCGCCAGCACCGGCTCCACCTCCAGCTCCGGCCGTCCGCTCACGTCGCTGCTGTTGTGCATCGACTGGGGGCAGTAGGCGCAGTCCTCCTCACAACCACCGGTCTTGACGCTGAGCAGGGAGGCGAGCTGCACCCGGTAGCCGGGGTTGGCGGCCCGGTGCACGCTCTGAGCCCGCCAGAGCAGGTCGATCAGCGGCATCTCCAGCAGCCCCTGGATCTCCTCGCGGCTCCAGTCGTGGCGCAGGTCAGGGGCTGAGAGGGCGGCTGAGGAGCGGAAGGTGGTGGTCAACGGGGCAGGGAGTGGAAGGGGAGAGGGTCAGGTGCCGGGGTGCAGCAGGGGCTCAACGCCGCCGAAGCGCCGCTGGCGGCCCTGGTAATCCAGCACGGCCCGCAACAGGGCCTGCTCATTGAAATCGGGCCAGAGCACATCGGTGATGTGGATCTCGGCGTAGGCCAGTTGCCAGAGCAGGAAATTGCTGATCCTGTACTCGCCGCTGCTGCGGATCAGCAGATCGGGATCCACCTCGCCGGCAGTGAGCAGCTCGGCCTCGAAGTGGGTCTCATCGATCGCGGCTGGATCGAGCTCACCGCGGGCAGCCCTCTCTGCCAGGCGCCGGGCCACCTGCACCAGCTCCCGACGGCCGCCGTAGTTGGTGCAGACGTTGAAGTGAATGCCGGTGTTGGCGGCGGTGCGGGCTTCGGCGGCGGCAATGCGCTCCTGCAGCCCTTCCGGCAGCTGCTCCAGGTCGCCCAGGAAGCGGATGCGCACCCGCTCACGCTCCAGGGCCTGAAGTTCACGCGCGAGCACCCGCTCGAACAGGGCCATCAGGAAGGTCACCTCCTCGCCGGGCCGGTTCCAGTTCTCAGTGGAGAAGGCATAGACGGTGAGGGCACCGATGCCCCAGTCGCTGCAGAGGCGCAGAGTGCGCTTGAGGGCTTCCACCCCCTCACGGTGGCCCATCATCCGCGGCAGGCGCCGCTGGCTGGCCCAACGGCCGTTGCCATCCATGATCACGGCCACATGGGCCGGCAACCGGGCGGGATCCAGACAGGCCGGCAACAGCTCGGAGGGCTGGGCTGAAACCTGGATCGGGTCGGTGGTCGCCGGAGAGCGACTCATGCGCGGGATTCGGGCGTGTCCTCGGCCACGGTACGTCCAGTGGGAAGCGGCACCACCGAACCGCCCGAAGTCTTGGCCGGGGTTTTTGTCGACGACGGTGCCAGGGCGGCTGTCAGCAGCTCACGCAGACGGCTGCTCGTGATCGGCCGCTCCAGCTTGCCCTGGCGGGCCAGAGAGAGGGTGCCGGTCTCCTCGGAGACCACGATGCAGAGGCAGCGGTCGAAGCGTTCGGTGATGCCCAGGGCCGCCAGGTGGCGGGTGCCGTAGCGGGTGATGCCCTGACGGGAGAGGGGCAGGATCACCCCCGCAGAGAGGATCCGGCTGCCTCGTACCAGTAGAGCCCCGTCGTGCAGAGGGGTGTCTGCGGCGAACAGGTTCAGCACCAGATCCACCGAGAGCATGGCGTCCAGCTGGATGCCGGGGTTGAGGAAATCTTCAGGGCGCAGATCGCTGCCCAGATCCACCAGGATCAAGGCTCCCCGGCGGCCCTGGGACAGACGGCCGGCCGCCTCGGTGAGCATCGCCACCGCACCCGACATCTCCTGGTCGACCCCCTGATTCCCCAGCAGCACGTCGAGGCGTCCGGTGCCCAGCAGCTCCATCAGGCGCCGCAGCTCTCCCTGCCAGAGGATCGCCAGGGCCAGGCTGCAACCCAGCACCACCGCCTCCAGCAGGCGGGTGGTGAGGGGGAGATTGGCGAAGCGCTGGACCACCCAGACCAGGGCCACCAGAAACAGCCAGCCGCGCAGCAGCCAGAGGGTGCGGGATTCGCGCACCCGGGCCAGCAACAGCATCCCGAGAGCGGAGGCGAACAGCAGATCCAGCAGCAGGCGCAGATCGAGGAGCCTCAGCCAGATCACAGAGCCCTACAGCACTTGATTCATGCTAACGACCGGAACCGTTCCGGCAGCACGTCGTGGAGCAGCAACTCGTCTGGTCGTTCCCGCCGCTGCACCAGCTCCGCCTGGCCCCCATGCACCAGCACCGCCGCAGGCCTGGGGATGCGGTTGTAGTTCGAGGCCATCGAGGCGTTGTAGGCGCCGGTGGCGAAGACCACCAGCAGGTCGCCGCTGCTGCTGGGGGGCAGGGCCAGGTCCTTGAGCAGCACATCGCCGGATTCGCAGTGCTTGCCCGCCACCGTGACCGTTTCCGTGGCCTCGGCCGTGGGGCGCTCCGCGAGCACCGCGGTGTAGCTCGACTGATAGGTGATCGGCCGGGGGTTGTCGCTCATGCCCCCATCCACCGAGAGGTAGGTGCGCAGGCCGGGGATCTGCTTGCGGCTGCCGATCGTGTAGACGGTTAGGCCAGCCGTGGCCACCAGGGAGCGCCCCGGTTCGCACAACAGCCGGGGCAGCTCGAGATCCCGCTCGCGGCAGGCGCGCACCACGGCGTCGGCCACCCCCTTCACCCACTCCTGGATGCTCGGGGGAT
The DNA here is from genome assembly GCA_943369245.1 of Synechococcus sp. UW140. GTDB lineage: Bacteria > Cyanobacteriota > Cyanobacteriia > PCC-6307 > Cyanobiaceae > Regnicoccus_A. The sequence goes on from CALRMN020000016.1 coordinate 39,381, forward strand.
CGTCGGAGGCCACGTAGCGGATGCCCAGGCCGCCTCCCACGTTCAGATCACTCACGGGATGGCCGAGGGAGCGGGCCAGGGCCAGGGCATCCGCCATCACCCCAGCCAGGTCGCGGTGGGGCTGCAGCTCGAAGATCTGGGAGCCGATGTGGGCATGCAGGCCCGTGAGGCGGGCCCAGGGGCACCCGGCCAGGCGGTGCAGCACCGGCTCGAGCTGATCGGGGTCGAAGCCGAACTTGCTGTCGAGGTGGCCGGTGCGGATGTACTCGTGGGTGTGGCACTCGATGCCTGGGGTGAAGCGCAGCATCAGCGGCACCACCCGGCCCGCCGCGGGGGCGATCTCGGCCAGGCGCTCGAGGTCGTGGTCGTTGTCGACCACCACGGTCACACCGTTGGCCACCGCCAGGGAGAGCTCATCATCCGATTTGTTGTTGCCATGCAGGACGATCCGCTCCGGGGGCATGCCCCCCTGAAGGGCGGTGAGCAGCTCGCCCGCCGAGACGGCATCGAGGCCGAGGCCTTCGGAGGCCACCAGCGCGCTCAGCACCAGGCTGCTGTTGGCCTTGGAGGCATAGAGCGCCAGGGAGGGGCCGGGGTAGTGGGCGGCGAGGGCCTCGCGGTAGGCCCGGCAGCTGGAACGCAGGGTGGCTTCATCGAGCACATACAGCGGTGTGCCGTAGCGGCGGGCCAGCTCGCCCAGGTCACAGCCGCCCACCTGGAGTCGGTCGTGGCCGTCGAGGGCCGTGGTGAGCGGCGTGAGGTTGCGGTTGGGGCTGAGGGAATCAGCGTCCGGCTCGAAGGGGCGCATCGCCGGACTGGGCACGGCCTCGCTGCCGACGGCCTGGTCAGCCGGAGTGACGGAAGAAACGGTCATCGGCGCCATCCTTGGGGCTGTGTCCTGGTTGACCCCAATCGTAAGGATGAGCATCGAAGGGGCAGGGACAGGGCCAAACGGGCTGAAGACCGAGCGGCTGAGCCCCATCCACGCTGAAGCCTGCCACCGGCTGGATCGGCTGTGCCGGCCCCACGGCTGGGACCTGTCCCAGTGGCGCCAGGACCTGGAGGCACAGGAGCGGGGAGACAGTGGCCGCTTCGTCCTGGGTGTGCATCAGGGTTCCCGGCTGGTGGCTGTGGGCAGCGGTTGGCTGATCCTCGACGAGCTGCAGATCCTGCTGGTGCTGGTGCACCCCGCCCAGCGGCGGATCGGCCTGGCCCGGATGGTGCTCAGCGAGCTGATGAGGGAGGGCCATGAGCGGGGTGCCAGCGGGGCCACCCTCGAGGTGGCGGCCGACAACACGGCCGCGCTAGGGCTCTACGGGTCGCTCGGATTCCGCAGCACCGGCCGTCGTCGCGGTTACTACCGCGATGGCCAGGATGCTCTGATCCAATGGTGTCAACTCAAGGGTGCGACTGGATAGTTGTGTGGCGGCTGAGTGCGGCACCTTCAACTGGCGATCATTGAGGTGCGGATTGCCGCCCTTTGTTGATGCGTAAGGCCGTACGAATTCAGTCTTGAGCATGTGGCGATCAGGCCGTGCCATCCCTGCTGTGGCAGGGGATTCGGCCGAATCGTAAGCAGAATCACGCACACCCTCTCAGCCCTGATAGGTTGGTGGGACTTGCACAGGCACCGCAGATGTTCGAGCGGTTTACCGAGAAGGCCATCAAGGTGATCATGCTGGCCCAGGAAGAGGCCCGAAGGCTGGGCCACAACTTCGTGGGCACCGAGCAGATCCTGCTGGGCCTGATCGGTGAGGGCACCGGTGTGGCCGCCAAGGTCCTCAAGTCGATGGGGGTCAACCTCAAGGACGCCCGGGTCGAGGTGGAGAAAATCATCGGCCGCGGCTCCGGCTTCGTGGCCGTTGAAATCCCGTTCACGCCTCGGGCCAAGCGCGTGCTTGAGCTCTCTCTCGAGGAGGCTCGCCAGCTCGGGCACAACTACATCGGCACCGAGCACCTCCTGCTGGGCCTGATCCGGGAGGGTGAGGGCGTCGCCGCCCGGGTGCTGGAGAATCTCGGCGTGGACCTGGCCAAGGTGCGCACCCAGGTGATCCGCATGCTGGGCGAGACCGCCGAGGTCACCGCCGGCGGCGGCGGCAGCAAGGGCTCCACCAAGACGCCCACCCTCGATGAATTCGGCAGCAACCTCACCCAGCTGGCCGCGGAAGGCAAGCTTGATCCCGTGGTGGGCCGCCACAACGAGATCGATCGGGTCGTTCAGATCCTCGGCCGCCGCACCAAGAACAATCCCGTTCTGATCGGTGAACCTGGTGTCGGCAAGACCGCCATCGCCGAGGGCCTCGCCCAGCGCATCATCATCGGTGAAGTTCCCGACATCCTCGAGGACAAGCGGGTTCTCACCCTCGACATCGGCCTGCTGGTGGCCGGCACCAAGTACAGGGGCGAATTCGAGGAGCGCCTCAAGAAGATCATGGAAGAGATCCGGGGCGCAGGCAACGTGATCCTGGTGATCGACGAAGTGCACACCCTGATCGGTGCCGGTGCCGCCGAAGGGGCGATCGACGCCGCCAACATCCTCAAGCCCGCCCTGGCACGTGGCGAACTCCAGTGCATCGGCGCCACCACCCTGGACGAATATCGCAAGCACATCGAGCGGGACGCGGCCCTGGAGCGCCGCTTCCAGCCGGTGATGGTTGGCGAACCCTCCGTGGTCGACACCATCGAAATCCTGCGCGGTCTGCGGGAGCGCTATGAGCAGCACCATCGGCTGAAAATCAGCGATGAAGCTCTGGTGGCCGCCGCCACCCTCGGTGATCGCTACATCTCCGATCGTTTCCTGCCCGACAAGGCCATCGATCTGGTCGATGAAGCCGGCAGCCGAGTGCGCCTGATGAACTCCAAGCTGCCACCGGCAGCCAAGGAACTCGACAAGCAACTGCGGGCGATCCAGAAGCAGAAGGAGGATTCCGTCCGCCAGCAGGACTTCGGCAAGGCCGGTGAACTGCGTGACAAGGAAGTGGAACTGCGCGATCAGATCCGCTCGATCCTCCAGGCTCGCCGCGACGAAGAGCCGGTGGCCTCAACCGCTGTGGAAGGGTCCGCTGAGGCCACCGCCGAGGCCGAGGCCAACACAGCCGCCGACAACGCCCTTGCTTCCTCCAGCGGCGAGCGTCATCCGGTGGTCACCGAAGAGGATATCGCCCAGATCGTTGCCTCCTGGACCGGTGTCCCCGTGCAGAAGCTCACCGAAAGCGAATCGGTGAAGCTGCTGAACATGGAGGAGACCCTGCACCAGCGCCTGATCGGCCAGGACGAAGCCGTCAAGGCCGTGTCCAAGGCCATCCGCCGCGCTCGGGTGGGTCTGAAGAACCCCAACCGCCCCATCGCCAGCTTCATCTTCTCCGGTCCCACAGGCGTGGGCAAAACGGAGCTCACCAAGGCCCTGGCCGCTTACTTCTTCGGCAGCGAGGAGGCGATGATCCGCCTCGACATGTCCGAGTTCATGGAGCGGCACACCGTGAGCAAGCTGATCGGTTCGCCTCCTGGCTACGTGGGCTTCAACGAAGGTGGCCAGCTCACGGAAGCCGTGCGACGTCGTCCCTACACGGTTGTGCTCTTCGATGAGATCGAGAAAGCCCACCCCGACGTGTTCAACCTGCTGCTGCAGCTTCTGGAAGACGGTCGCCTGACCGACTCCAAGGGCCGCACGGTGGACTTCAAGAACACCTTGATCATCATGACCTCGAACATCGGCTCGAAGGTGATCGAGAAAGGTGGTGGTGGCCTTGGCTTCGAATTCTCCGGCGCAGCGGTTGAGGAAACCCAGTACAACCGCATCCGCTCCCTGGTCAACGAGGAGTTGAAGCAGTACTTCCGTCCTGAGTTCCTCAACCGTCTCGATGAGATCATCGTCTTCCGGCAACTCAGCCGCGACGAGGTCAAGGAGATCGCCGAAATCATGCTGCGCGAGGTGTTCGGCCGCATGCAGGAGAAAGGCATCGTCCTCTCGGTCACCGAGGCCTTCAAGGAGCGTCTTGTCGAGGAGGGCTACAACCCCAGCTACGGCGCACGTCCCCTGCGCCGTGCCGTGATGCGCTTGCTCGAAGACTCCCTTGCGGAGGAATTCCTCTCCGGCCGCCTGAAGGAAGGCGATTCCGCCCTTGTCGATGTCAACGACGAGAAACAGGTGGTGATCCGCCACCAGACAGTGGTCCCGGAGCCGGAACTGGCCGGTGCCAGCGTCTGACCAGGGCCTCGATGGTGACAACCCTCAGTCAGCATGCGATCGCCCCCGCCCGTCTGGTGCGGGGGCCTTCGGCATGGTCCTGCTCGCTCGAGTCCCTGCCCCCCCTCTGCCGCCGCCCGTTGCTGCTGGGCCGCAGCCAGGCCACCGCACACCTGCGCGACCGGGCCTGCGCCGATCTGATGCGGCTGGGGCTCGAACCCCTGTCCGCCACCCTGCGTTTCGACTGTTGCGAGGACGACCTCCAGCGTCTGGCGTCGGAAGCCCGGGCCGGCCGCTGTGACGGGGTGATCGCCATGGGAGGAGGCAAGGTGCTGGACGCGGGCAAGCTGCTGGCCCATCGCCTCGGTCTGGCCTGCATCACCGTGCCCACCAGCGCCGCCACCTGCGCCGGTTGGACCGCCCTGGCCAACCTCTATTCAGCCGATGGAGCCTTCCGCTCGGATGTGGCGCTGGATCGCTGCCCCGACCTGCTGATCTTCGATCACGATCTGGTGCTGCAGGCTCCCCCGCGCACGCTGGCCAGCGGGATCGCCGATGCCATCGCCAAGTGGTATGAGGCTTCGGTGAGCAGCGGCGCCAGCGGCGATGGCTTGGTGCAGCAGGCGGTGCAGCAGGCCCGGGTGCTCCGCGATCAGTTGCTGTTGGAGGGGGAGGCCGCCATGGCCGAACCCGGTGGCGAGGCCTGGGTGCGGGTGGCGGAGGCCGCAGCGCTCACGGCCGGCCTGATCGGTGGCCTGGGTGGGGCCCGCTGCCGCACCGTGGCCGCCCACGCCGTCCACAACGGCCTTACCCAGCTGCCCGCCTGCCATCACCTTCTCCACGGTGAGAAGGTGGGCTATGGCGTTCTCACCCAGCTGCGGCTGGAGGAGTTACTCGGTGGCCACCGCCTGGCCAGCCAGGCCCGCCGCCAGCTGATCACCTTCTTCAGGGCCTTGAATCTGCCTGTGAGCCTTGAGGAGCTCGGCCTCGCCGAGGCCAGCCTCAACGACCTCAACACCGTCTGCGACTTCGCTGTGCTCCCCGGCTCTGATCTGCACCATCTGCCCTTCCCCGTGAACGCCAACGACCTGCTGACCGCCATGGTGAGCACCACGGCCTCGGCGCATGGGATCGAAGCGGCTCCAGCCCCATGCGCCGAGGCCAGCCGCTGCCCTGAGAACAGCCCTTGAGCCGCTTCCCCCAGGCGGAGTGGTGCCAGGGTCCGGAGTTGATTGCCAGAGCCGCCAGCAACCTGCTCGACCCCCAGGGGCGTGACCTGGCTGGACGCGTGCAGTGGTGGGAGCTGCCGGGATACAGCGGGCGATGGCCCGTGGCTGTGCTTGGAGAGGGCAGACCACTGCTGCTCCTGCATGGCTTCGACAGTTCCCTGCTTGAGTTCCGCCGGCTGGCGCCGCTGCTGGCACACCGGTTTCGCCTCTACATTCCCGACCTCTACGGTTTCGGCTTCAGCCCTCGGTCCGCCGCCGGCCGGTACGACCCCAGCGGTGTGCTCGACCACCTCACGGCCATTGTGGAGCGGATCGAGGCGGCCTCAGCCCCAGACGCAACACCGCCCCTGGGCGTCATCGGCGCCTCCATGGGCGGATCTGCGGCGGTGGAACTGGCCCGGCGCCTGCCCGAGCGGGTGGACCGTCTGCTGTTGCTGGCCCCCGCCGGTCTCACCGGACGTCCCATGCCCCTGCCACCCCTGCTGGATCGCCTGGGGGTGCGGTTTCTCGCCCTGCCGGGGGTGAGGCGCGGGCTCTGCCGACAGGCTTTTGCCGACCCTGAAGCCAGTGTGGGGCCCGCCGAAGAGGAGATCGCCTCGCTGCATCTGCAGGTGATCGGCTGGGGCGAGGCGCTGGGCCGCTTCGCCCGCAGCGGAGGCTTCGCCGGCTGCGGCGCACCCCTCCCGGGCCAGCCCCTGAAAGTGCTGTGGGGAGCGGATGACCGGATCCTGCGGCAGCCGCAGAAGCGGGCTGCCCTGGCCCTGCTGGGGGATCGGGTCGAGGAATTGACGGCCTGCGGCCATCTGCCTCATCTGGACCGTCCCGAGGCCGTGGCCGCCGCCTGCTGACGAAGGCGGCGGCCGGAGGGCCTGCGGGATCCCGGATCACCAGAGGCCGCGGATCGGTGCCGACTCTGGAATGGGCTGCACGAAGGGTTCAGGTTCGGGTTGAGGCTCCGGCTGAGGGGTCGGGGCTGGTGTCACCACCACCGCCGCGGGAGCCGGCTGGCCGAAGCGGTAGCGGAAGCCCACCTTGGCGCCGAAATCGTTGTAGGAGTCGTAACGGCTGTTGTCACCATCGAAGCCGGAAGCGCCGGAGTACGTGCCTTCAAGGTAGACGTCACTGACGTTACTGACGCCATAGCTGACTCCTAGTTTGGCCTGCCAGCCAAAGAGCCCAACATTCGCACTTCCGGTGGAAATGCTTTCACCGTCATTGGAGACCTTGATGCGGGGTGTGCTCAGGTTGGTGTAACCGATACCACCGCCGATGTAGGGAGTCCAGCGGCTGCCGGTACTGATGTCCCAATAGGCACTGGCGAAGATGTCGTTCTTGTTGATGGAACCTGAGGAACTGAGGTCGTAGTCGTTCCCGTTGCTCGAGAAGGACACGTCGTTGACGCTGGAGTTGGTGTAGACATAACTCAGTTCGGTGCGAATCGCTCCGAAGTCGTAGCCTACTGCGAGATCTCCAGAGAAGCCGCCACCGAAACTGATATCTCCGTTGACGTTGTCGAAGCCGAAGTCGTCCAGGTTTCTGGTGCGGAAGCCCGTGTCGGTGGGCCAGGCAGCTCCAAGACCCAGGCCGATGTACCAGCCGGTGGCCTGCTCATAGATGGGCGCTTCGTTGCTGCCGAAGCTCTGGGCCACGCTGGTATTCGTCTTGGCACTGGGCTTGGCGCCAGGGCTGAGGGCAATGGCTGCGCCATCGGGAGCCAGCAGGGCCGCCGCCCCAGGGGCCGCGACGGCGGGCTCGGCGGCACGGGCTGGGATGGCGAGGACGGCGCCCGCGGCACTGGCGGCAAAACCCGATAGCACGATGAACGGGATTCGGAAGTTCATAACGGGAACTATGGCTTAATTCATCTATAGGCATGCCCGAGTCCTTCAGGTCGCAAGCTGGCCAGTCCTTCATCCGGCCACCAGCGACACCTCATGGCCAGCAGGAGGCAGTGGGCCCGTCTCTGTTAGGAGGAGCCATCCCTACCTCGCCTGCATGGCTGGAGCCGAACCCGCACAGCCGTCGCGTTCGCCCAGCAGCGGTCCTTTGCTGCAGCTGCTGGCATCCGGCCTCCAGCTCTGGATCCGCAGCCAATGCGAAGCCGTCGAGAGCCTGGAGATTCAGCTGCACGGCTCTGCGCTGAACCTGCTGCGCGGCCGCCTCGACGGGGTGAGCCTGATGGCCCGCCAGGTGGTGTATCAGGGCCTGGAGATCGAACATGTCCAGCTGCGAAGCGATCCCCTGCGCATCCAGGTCGCTGGGATTCTGCGCGGCCAGCCGGTGCAACTGGAGCATGCGTTCCTGATCCGCGGCACGGTGGCTTTCACGGCCGATGGGTTGAGCAGTTCCCTGAACCGTCCCCGCTGGAGGGATCTCAGTGACCATCTCGGTGACCAGCTGCTGGGCCTGGGGCCCCTCCGGCAGCTGCGCATCACCCGCGGCATCCTGATCGTCGCCGCCGAGGCCCAGGGAGAACCCCGGCTGATGGAGCTGGAAACCCTCCCTGAGGCCGACCAGGGCAGTGTCGTGATCCGTGACCTCAACGGGCTGCTGCGGGGGCGCCTGCCGATGGACCCCAACATCCGCATCGAGCGGGCCACCCTCGAGGCCGACATGCTCCAGCTCGAGGGCCAGGCCCGGGTCTCCCCATGAGTCAACCCCCTGCCGGCGCGGGCCTGATCAGCCCCTCTCAGCCCAGCAGAGGCACCAGCAGGGTCACGAAGTAATAGACCACCGCCGGCGTGAACAGGAAACTGTCGATCCGGTCAAGGATGCCTCCATGCCCCGGGATGGCATCACCGGAATCCTTCACACCCGCATCCCGCTTCATCATCGATTCAGTGAGGTCGCCCACCAGGGCGAACAGCGACACCATGCCCCCCAGCAGGCCGCCCACCACCCAGCCCCAGCGCCAGCCCAGCAGCTGGCCGCCGACCACACCCACCAGCACCGCGCTGGCCACGCCGCCGAAGGCTCCCTCCACCGTCTTGCCGGGCGAGATGGGCGATAGGGGGTGGGCCCCGAAACGGCGGCCGATCACGTAGGAGCCAATGTCGGTGGCCACCACCATCAGGCAGGCCATCAGGGTGAGCGCCATGCCCGGAGTGAAGGGCCAGCCGGCTCCCTGCAGATGGGGGGCCAGAGCAGGATCGATGAGATCACGCAGACGCAGCCAGTGGCTGGGCAGAAAGCCCAGATAGAACAGCCCGAAGATCGAGGCGGCGATGTCGGCGATGGTGCCGGTCACGGGCTGAAGCAACAACCAGCCGCAGATCACCGCGCCAGACACCGGCACCACCGACGCCGCCAGATCGACCGCCATGCCGCCGCCGCTGGCCCACTGGGTGGCGAACAGGAGCAGCTGGCAGGCCACCAGGGTGGTCTTGGTGGCGGGCCGGATGCCCTTGAACTGGGCTAACCGGAAGAACTCCAGCAGGCCCAGGTGCACGATCACGCCCACCGCCACGGTGAACCACCATCCCCCCAGGCTGACCACGACAAGGCCGAAGCCACCGGCCGCGAAGCCGCTGAACAGCCGTGAAAGCGAGGTGCGCGGCCGTGAACCCTGACTCACCCGTTGCGCTCGGCAGCGATCAGGAAAAGGGGCTCAGCCGCCGCCAGGCGGGCCTGGCTGCCGCGGCGCTGCATCCGATGGACCGTCGCCTGAACCACCTGTACATCCCTGGCTTCCAGCTGGCCCAGGGTATCGGTCGCATCCACGAGTCCCTCCAGGCTGGCGGTGCTGATCACCAGCCTTCCCCGGGGCTGCAGGGCCGCCCAGACGGCGCGCAGCACGCTCGCCAGCGGTCGGCCCACCTCCAGGACCACCCGGTCGGGGTGCTGCGGCAAGAGGGAGAGTCCATCGGGAGCCTGGCCGGCGTGGATGTGCAGATTGTCGATGGCCAGGTGCCTCCGGTTGCGCTCCAGAAGCTCGATCGCCTCCGGATCCCGCTCCAGGGTGTGCACCTGGCCCAGAGGCATCAGCCTGGCAATCTCCAGGGCCAGGGCACCGGTGCCGCCGCCCACATCCCAGACCGTTGAATCGGCCCTGGGGCGCAGGTGAGCCAGCAGCATCACCCGCAACTCCATCGGCGTGGGACTGAAGCCCGGGGCATCTTCAAAGGCCTGATCAGGCAGACCCGGAGTGACGAAATCCCAGTGGAAGGCAGAGTCTGACTCGGATCGCCGCGTTGGGTCTTCGCCTCGCTGCCTTGCGCCCATCCGCAGCGCCCATCAGGCCACAACCTTCACGGTATCAGCGATCTGACCGGGCCAGAGCCGGCGCTGCTCCCTCAGCCACTCCAGCCGCGCCCCATCGATCCGCTCGCCTGGAATCAGCAGGGGAATCCCCGGGGGGTAGGGGCAGATCGGCTCCGCCGCCAGCCGCTCCAGCGCCTGCTCCAGGGGGAGGGTCTGGTGGGGCAACCTCCAGGCCTCACCCGGCGTCAGCTCCGGTTCCATCAGGGCGGGGATGGGCGGTGACGAGAAGCAGGGAAGGGGTGCACCCCCCAGAGCCTGGCGCAGTTGCCTGAGCTGCGCGGGCAGCAGCCTGAGGGCCCGTCGCGGCGGACGTTCCCCGAGGCAGAAGGTGAGGCAGCCGGGCTCAGGAAGCTCGGCGATCACGCCCCGTTGGAGCAGCCAGGCATCGGCCGTGAGGCCATTGATGCCCAGGGCGGCGGCATGGAACACCAGGCGCAGGGGATCCTGGTTGGCCGCCAGGGGCAGGGCGGCCGTCTCCAGCGCCTGCCGCAGCCTGGTCGCGCGGTTGAGAGCCAGGCGCAGGCCGCGGGCGCCGGCAGGGCTGTGGCGGTGCGCGAAGGCTGCCGCCGCCGAAGCCAGGAGCAGGGCACTGGGACTGGAGGTCTGCAGCCAGAGCAGCGACCGCTCGATCGCCTCCTCGCTCACCCGCCCGAGCCGCAACAGCAGGGCCGCGCTCTGGGCCAACCCCCCGGCGCTCTTGTGGAGGGACTGCACCACCAGATCGGCCCCGGCCGCCATGGCTCCCATCGGTAGTCCCGGCTGGCCGAAGTGAGCGCCATGGGCCTCATCCACCAGCACCGGCAGGCCCTGGCGATGGGCCGTGGCGATCACCCCCTGCAGATCCCCCGCCAGACCCTGGTAGGTGGGGTGCACCAGCACCAGAGCCGCCAAGGGCGGGGCCTGCAGCAGGCGCTGCTGCAGCCAGGCCGGGGTTGGCGGCAGCCACAGCCCAGTGGCGGGATCGAAGGGCAGATCGAACAGCACTGGCCGCAGGCCGCCGAGCACGCAGGCGTGCAGCAGGCTGCGGTGCAGGTTGCGCGGCAGCAGCACCCGCTCGCCGGGCTTGGCCAGGGCCAGCAGGGCCACCTGCAGCATCCCGCTGGCTCCGTTCACCCCGAACCAGCAGCGATCAGCGCCACAGAGGCGCGCGCATTCGGCCTGGTCCGCGGCCACAGCGCCGCCCGGCTCCAGCGGCCCTCCGATCTCGGGCAGTTCCGGTAGGTCCCAGCGGCCGGGGCGCCGCCGCAACAGCCGGCGCAGACCGGGTGCCAGCCCCCTTCCGCGTCCATGGGCGGGCAGGTGCAGATCGAGACGCGCGGGAGGCTTGCGCAGGGCCGACAGCAGGAGCATCACCGCCCTTGAACTTTCTAGAGTCTGGGGTTATTACCCCAGGCGCCGCAGGAGTTCCCCCCATCACCGCCAGCTCCCCCGCGCATCCGGTCTCGCCGGCGCGTCCTGCCCGGGTCGAAGGCCCGCCGCCCCGCTACGACCCCGCCGCCGACCTGCGCTGGATGCTGCTGCGCCCCTGGATCCTGGTGTCGCGCCTGGTGGTGGTGGTCTGGCAGCTGGGCTGGCTGGCTGTGGTGCTGGTGGTGCAGGGCAGCAGCAGCGACCGCGCCGTTCAGCAACGTCTGGGCCGCCGCATCCTCCAGACCCTCACCCAGCTGGGTCCCTGCTTCATCAAGGTGGGACAGGCTCTCTCCACTCGCCCCGACCTGGTGCGCCGCGACTGGCTCGACCAGCTCACCCAGCTGCAGGACAACCTGCCCCCCTTCCCGCACGAGCTGGCCCTCGCCGAGATCGAAGCCGAGCTGGGGGCACCGGCCTCCCAGCTGTTCGAGCATTTCCCTCCCTACCCCGTGGCGGCGGCCAGCCTGGGGCAGGTGTACAAGGCCGAGCTCACCGCGGGGCATTGGGTGGCGGTGAAGGTGCAGCGGCCCAACCTGGCCTACATCCTGCGCCGCGATCTGGTGATCGTCCGCCTGCTCGGGGTGCTCACAGCGCCATTCCTGCCCCTGAACCTGGGTTTCGGTCTCGGCGACATCATCGATGAATTCGGCCTTACCCTGTTCGACGAGATCGACTACCGCCGCGAGGCCGACAACGCCGAGCGCTTCGCCGCCCTCTTCGCCGACAACCCCGCCGTGACGGTGCCGCGGGTGGAGAGGCAGGTCTCCAGCCGCCGGGTGCTCACCACCACCTGGATCAACGGGGTCAAGCTGCAGGACAGGCTGGAGCTGGAGTCGCACCGGCTTGAACCCGATGCCCTGATCCGCACGGGAGTGACGGCAGGCCTGCAGCAACTGCTGGAATTCGGCTATTTCCACGCCGACCCCCATCCCGGCAACCTCTTCGCCCTGCCGGGGCGCACCGGGGCCATGGGCCACGTGGCCTACGTCGACTTCGGGATGATGGATTCGATCAGTGACGCTGACCGCCTCACCCTCACCGGAGCGGTGGTGCACCTGATCAACCGTGATTTCGAAGCGCTCGCCGCCGACTTCCAGACCCTCGGCTTCCTTCGCCCCGACGCCGACCTCGCCCCGATCGTGCCGGCACTGGAAACCGTGCTCGGCGGTCAGCTCGGGGAGAGCGTGGGCTCGTTCAACTTCAAGGCGATCACCGATCGCTTCTCGGAGCTGATGTTCGACTACCCCTTCCGGGTGCCGGCCCGCTTCGCCCTGATCATCCGGGCGGTGGTGAGCCAGGAGGGGCTGGCCCTGCGGCTCGACCCCGACTTCAAGATCATCCGCGTGGCCTATCCCTACGTGGCCAGGCGGCTCCTGGCCGGCGACACCGCCGAGCTGCGCGAGAAGTTGCTGGAGGTGCTCTTCGATCGCCAGGGGCACCTGCAGCTGGAGCGGCTCCAGAGCCTGCTGGGGGTCGTGGAGCAGGACGAGGCCAACCCCGATCTGCTGCCGGTGGCCGGAGCGGGTCTGCGCCTGCTGCTCGGTCCCAGGGGCGGCAGTCTGCGCCAGCGGCTGCTGCTGATGCTGGTGCGCGACAACCACCTGAACACCGAGGATCTGCAGGCCCTGATGCGGCTGCTGCGACGCACCTTCTCTCCGTCCAAGCTGGCGGGTGGAGTGCTGCAGCGGCTCAACCCCCTCGCACCGGCCGCCTGAGCGGCTGGGTGCTCCCCTCCTGATCGCTAGGGTCAGCGTCACGTTCTTGGCAGCCCGACCGTGATCAGTGATCTCACCGGTTCCGAGGCCCTGGTCCAGGGCTATGCCGGAGGCTCCTTCGCCGATTTCGAGGGCGCCGACATCCTTCTGGAGTACGTGCCGGTGGGGCAGCCTCCCTTCTTCCTGGCGGGGGTGGGTCTGGTGATCGCGATCCTCTGCGGCCTGACCTTCTCACGCCTGGTGCAGAACCGGCTCGACGGCTGGAAGCAGGACCGGCTCCACCTGCTGCCGCTGGCGGTGCCGGAAACGGTGGCCTCCTACTCAGGCCTGATCCTGGGGGTGACCCTGTTCATCGGTGGCAGCCTGCAGGTGTTCGGCTTCGGTGGCGGCACGGCCCTGCTGGTGGCCCTGCTGCTCTCTCTGCTCACCGCAGGCGCCCTCTGGGTGCAACTGGAGGGGCTGATGAGTCAGGTGCAGGACGGCAGTTTCAAGGCCGTGGATTTCGACAACTTCGATCAGTTCTTCTGAAGCCCGCAGCGGTTGTTCCGATGGAACCGGCAGGCCGGATCCTCCGCTGGCAGGCCCCCGGCCTGGCCCTGCGACTCTGGCCGGACTGGGTCAACGATGCCGATCGAGAGCTGATCCGGCTTCAGCAGGAGATCCCCTGGCGCCAGGAGTCGATCATCCTGTTCGGCCGCAGCCGGCCCATGCCGCGGCTCACCTGCTGGGTGGCGGATGGCGGCTGCACATACCGCTACAGCGGCCTGGCCAACGAGCCCCAGCCCTGGTCGGCGGCGCTGCTGGAGATCAGGAAGGCCCTGGAGATCACCCTGGGCTGGCGCTTCAACTCGGTGCTGCTCAACCGCTACCGCGACGGCACCGACTCCATGGGCTGGCATGCCGACGATGAACCGGAGCTGGAGCCACAGGCGCCGATCGCCTCGGTGAGCCTGGGGGCCAGCCGCAGCTTCCGCCTCAGGCCTCGAGGGCGCCGGTGCGATGGCGCCGAGCCCATCAGTCTGGAGCTGGGCCACGGTGATCTGCTGGTGATGGACCCTCCCACCCAGCAACACTGGCTGCATGCACTGCCACGGCGGCTGAGGGTGCGGCAGGAGCGCCTGAACCTGACCTTCCGGCTGATCCGACCCCGACCGGAGCCCTCTGATCAGGCGTCTCTGCCGTAATCACCTCGCTGTCGAGTTCAGACCTCGCTGCCGGCCGTCTCCAGCATCGCCACCGTGACGGGAATCGTCTCCAGGGCCTCCTCGTTGTCGAGGAAGGCCTCGAAGGATCTGTAACGGCACACGCAGGGAGGAGGTTCACCCTCGGCCTGGGCCTGATCCCAGGCCTCCTGCCAGGTGAGCTCCTTGGGGCGGACCTCGACATAACAGGCCAGCGCCTCCTCCAGATCGCCGGCATCAGCGACGCACTCCCCACGCCAGTAGACCTCGAAGAAGGGCATGGTCTCAGGCCACCAGATAGCCCTCGAGACGGCAGGAGCGGGAGCGGATGCCCTCCAGGGCGCGGCGCTCCAGGTTGCGGGTCTTGTCGCGGCTCATGCCCAGAGTGCGGGCGATCGAGGTGAGGCTCATCGGCTCATCGCCGTCGATGCCGTAGCGCATGGTCAGCACGCTCCGCTGCAGCTCCGGCAGTTGCTCCAGCAGTGCACGCATGTCTCCACGCAGGCACTCCCCGTCCACGCTCTCCGCCGGCAGCGTTCCATCCGCCTGCAGCAGGTCCAGCAGTTCCGTGTCCTCACCGTCCCCCACCTTCGTCTCCAGGCTCACCGGTTGCCGCGCACGGCACAGCAGATCCTTCACCTCCTCCTCCGGCAGCTCCACTGATTCCGCCAGTTCGCTCAGCGTGGGGGTGCGCCCCAGCTCCTGGCTCAGCTCACGCTGACCTTTCTTCAGCTTGTTCAGCGTTTCGGTGATGTGGATCGGCAGCCGGATCGTCCGGCTCTTCTCCGCGATCGCCCGCGTGATCCCCTGCCGGATCCACCAGTACGCATACGTGCTGAATTTGTAGCCCCGCGTCGGGTCGAACTTCTCCACACCCCGCACCAGACCGATCGTTCCCTCCTGGATCAGGTCCAGCAGTTCCATGTTCCGCTTGGTGTATTTCTTCGCCACGCTCACCACCAGCCGCAGGTTCGCCGCCACCATCCGCTCCTTCGCACGCCTGCCGCTGGCCAGCTTGCGCTTCAGCAGCGCCGGGCTCAGACCCGCCGCGCTCGCCCATTCCGCCGCGCTCGGCTTCTGGCCTCCGGCGCGCATCTCCAGTTCCTGCTCCGTTTCCTCCAGCCGCATCAGCTCCTGCACCTGACG
>CALRMN020000017.1:0-43543 GCA_943369245.1 Synechococcus sp. UW140
GGCCTCCGGTGGCTCGCGGTGGTCTCCCGACCGCTTTGGAAACTTACAACACCGGCGGTCGGCTCTCGCCTCCCTCAGTTTGCAAGCCCTGCAGCGCTCACCTCTCGGCTCACGCGCAGTCCAAAAACATACCACAGGATCTGCCGCTCTCCTCGATCAACCCTTCAGGAGCGCCTCCGCCCAGGGCATGAAACGCCCGAGAGCCTCCGCGTTGCACGCGGCCAGCACTGGAAAATCGGTGCTGCCATGGTCGTCGCCGGGGTTCAGCTGCTCGGGGCTGCGCACCAGCCAGCGCAGGGGGCACTGCAGTTCGCTCAGCACCAGCCAGGCCGCTGCCAGATCCCAGATCTTGGGGGTGGCCTCCAGGGCCATCACGGTCTGGCCCATGGCCACGCTCACCAGGTTGAGGCTGGCCACTCCGAGCAGGCGGATCTTGCCGGGAAAGCGCCGATCAGGCAGCTTCTGCAACACCCCGATCGAGCGACTGCAGAGCGAGGCACACCCAGCCGCCTGGGCTTCGTTGCCCGGAGGTTTCAAGGGTTTGCCGTTGCGCCAGGCACCCACCCCCCGCACCGCGATGATCCGCTGCCGCAGGGGAGGCACATCCAGCACCGCCAGCACGGGCACACCACCCTCGAAGCGGGCCAGGGAAATCGCCCAGTAGGGAATCCCGGCAGCGAAGTTGGTGGTGCCATCCAGAGGGTCCACCACCCAGTAGGCAGCGGTGGAGGGCACCAGCTTGCGCCCTTCCTCACTGAGGACCCCCTCGCCGGGATAGAGCAGATCCAGCCCCTGAACAAGGGTTTCATCGCTCCAGCGGTCACAGGCGGTGATCAGGCTGCCGTCGGCCTTGGCTTCCGAGGCCATGTGACCGAAATCCTTTCGCTGCCTCTCGGCAACGGCATCGATCAGATCCGTGAGCCGGAGAGCCTCGGATGGAATGGCTGAGAAGGTGGCGGTCATCCGAGTTCGGTGGTCAGGACCTGGGTCAGCTGCCTGGAGGTGTCGTCGCGGAATCGGTGGACATTGACCGCGACCAGTACCCGCAGCGCCGCCAGGGCGATCAGCGCGGCCGTGCCCAGCACCAGGGCATAGGGAAGAAAGGGACCCTGGCCGGGGATGATGGCACGACCCAGATCCAGCAATCCGCCACCCAGCAATTTGGCCGAGGCGCGGGAGAAGGCCTGCGCCAGGCCCCAGACCCCCACGAAGGTGCCAGCGGCTTCCGGCAGGGTGAGATCGAGCATCAGACACAGGGTGCTGTTGGTACCGATGCCGGAGGCCAGCCCGAAGAGCAGAAGAACTGCCTGAAGCAGGGAAACCTCACCCACCAGACCGCAGAGGATCAGCAGCAGCATCGAGGCCAGGATCAGCTGACAACCGAGCCGGGCCGTGGCGTACTTACCCAGCCTGGGCACGATCCACCAACCCGCCAGCACCAGGCCGAGGAGGGTACCCACCCCCCAGAAGGCATTCAGTGAGGCGGTGGCGGCAATCGGCATGGAGAACACGTCAGCGCCATAGCTCTCCAGGATCGGGTCCTGGATGAACAGAGCCAGAGTGAAGAGCACCAGGAACAGGAAGAACACCGCCACCTGCCGGCTGGAGGTGATCAGACGCCAGGCCTGAGACAACGTGATCGAATCGTCGCGGGCCGGGCCGGAGGATCCGCCGACGGTCCCGGGGATTGCCGGCACAGCGGGCTCGACGCCCCAGGTGGCCAGCAGGGTGAGACCCATCACCGCCAGGGCAGCCCGAACCATGAACCGGGAGAGCACAGTCTCCAGCACCAGCGGGTCGTTGACCCCATCGAGGCCCCTGAGGCTGCTGGAGATCACCACCGCCCCCACCACGATCCCCACGGTGAGCATGCACCAGATGATCCCCACCGCCCGTGGCCTCTCCCGCTCCTGGGTGCGGTCGATCACCAGGGCCAGGTATGGGGTGGTGGCCATCGAAACCGCCAGCCCGTAGGCAGCAAACAGGGCACACATCAAGACCGTGCCCAGAGTGATGGCGACTCCATCCCCCAGCTCCCGGGCCGCAGCGAGCCGGAAGATCACCGGCACCACCAGCACCGCCAGGCCACAGAAGAGCGCAGCTCCCAGCCAGATGTAGGGGGTGCGGTGACGGCCCCCCAGGGGCCGGGCATCGGAGAGCTGGCCGAAGAGAATCCTCGAGGGGGCCACGAATTGCTCGAAGGCCAGGGCTCCACCCACCAGCAGACCGGGAAAGCCCAGTTCACTGATCATCACCCTGTTGAGCATGCCGGCGAAGATGACCGCCAGAAAGCCGAGACTCCCCTGGAAGAGCCCCAGCCGCACCGTGCTGGCGATGGAGAGGCTGGGCGGCGAGCTGGAGAAGGCCATGGTGGAGGGCAAGATTCAGGCAACGACGCCTTCCGTGTCCACGGGTTGATCCCCCGCCGGGCGTTCTCTAGGGAGAGAGAGGACCGCGCCCATCCGGCGAACGCACTTCAGATTTACAGGCCGGCAACAACGGTTGGGGCTCGATCGGAATCTGGTTGGTTGGGTCGGTGGCTGGCTTGCTCGAGGGGAGGGAGGGCGGCTGGCAGAAGGCCACCTGATCAAGACCCGTGCGGCGCCTCAGTTCCGCCAGACGGCGGTTGTAGTCGGTGACAGCGCGGGCATAGCTCACCTCCGCCTGGGTGAGGTCGCGCTGGCTGTCGACCACCTCCCGCTGGGTGGTGACGCCGGCCTGGAAGCGCAGCCGGGCCAGGCGAAGCGCTTCGCGCGAGGAGATCACCGCCCGGGACGTGGTGGTGATGTCGCGGTTGTTCTGGAGCAGCTGATAGAAGCTGGTTTCCACCTCCAGCCGGATCTGATCGCGGCGATCGGCGAAGTTGAAGCGCTGCTCCTCGGCTACCTGCTTCTGCAGGCGGTACTGGGCAGCAGCGCGGCCGCCGTCGAACAGATTCCAGCGCAGGTTCAGGCCGACGGAATTGTCGACTCCGTAGGTGTAGGCGCCCATGTTGATCGGTAGCTCCACCGGAACCCCTGTCTCGCCATTGCTGCGGTCCCAGCCAAAGGTGTTGACGATGCTGAGAAAAGGCTGAACCGCGCCGATGGCCGCATTGGCAGTGCTGTTGGCGATGGAGATCTGCAGGATGACCTGATCGAGCTCCTCACGGAAGGCATAGGCCGCCACGATGCTTTCCTGCAGCGAAGGCACCCAGGTACCCACCACCCGAGCCGGCTCCTTGGCCGTGGGAGTGACGTTCTGGGGAAGATCGAGCAGAGAGGCAAGGGCCCGGCGGGCTACCGACTGCTCGGCCAGAGAGTTGGTGAGCAACTGCTGATCACGGGCCAGCTGCGTCTCCGCTTGGAGCACCTCGAGCTTGGTGGAGACCCCCGCCTGAAACCTGGCCCGTGCATCTTTGAGACTCACCAGCGAAGCCCGCACCGATTCCTGACCGATGCGGACCCCTTCATCGGCGAGCTGCAGGGTGAAATAGTTTTGGGCCGCCTGAAGGCGCAGGTCGCGCAGTGCGATCAGATATTGGTTCTGAGCCTGCTCGAACTGGTCGCGGGCAGCTGAGATCTGGGGGACCCGCTGGGGGTTGATCAGGTCCCAGTTGATCCCAATGTTCATCGCAGCGCCGAGGGTCTGGCCCTTGGTGCGCGACTCCGGTGTGGCGAATGGCCCGGTGGCATCGGGGTTGAAACGAAACCGATAGCTGTTGGTGAGTGCCGGGAAGTTGCTCCCGGTGGAGAGGTTGATGTTCGGGTACCAGGCGGAGATCTGTGCGCGCAGGTTGGATTTGGCCTGATCCACCTGGGAGGCCACTGCCTTGAGGCTGGGGTTGTTGGTTTCCGCCAAGGTCTCCACGTCCCGCAGCCCCAGAGGCCGCAGTTGCTGGATCTTGACCTGGGCCGGCCTGGTGGGCAGAGCCAGGGAGGGAGGGGAGGCGAGCGGCTGGAGATCGGGTTCGAGCTGGGTGGCTGCCGGTGGCAGCACGGTGGGATCCGACTTGGGACGGTTGCCCTTGACCTCCGGAGCCAGGGGGATCGGCACCGGTGAGGCTGATGGCGTCGGCGCAGACTGGTCAGGTGCTGGCCGTGGCGAGGCCTCCTGGGCCAGGCTCACCCCCTGCAGGCCAGGGACGAGCACCATTCCCGCAAGAGCTGCCGAAGCGAGGAAGGAGCGACGCACACCAGAACCCTTGATTACGGCAGAGCTTAGTGAGCTGTGGATGGGCTGCCGAGACAGGCGGCCACGAGATCATCCGCCCCCTGCAACAGCCGGATCGGTGCCGGCAACCGCAGCTGCAGCTCCTCCAGGCCGAGATCATCCAGGAAGACGGGCTCGCCCTGCCGGAGCATCACCGAGGGGAGCAGCAGCTCATCCCCCAGCTCCTGGCCCGCCAGACCGGCCAGCAGATCGGAGCCTGTGAGCAGACCGGTGACCACCTGCTCCTGCCCCCAGTAGGGACTTGGCAGGCCGTACAGCCGCAGGGTCAGGCCTTCGACGGCATTGAGGCGATCGACCACAGGCCCCAGGGCCCCGGCCACCAGGGCGCCTACGACCCAGCTGAGGCGGCGGGGCTGAGGCAGGCGCCTGGGCAGGCGACGGGTGGCTTGATCCAGGGTCTCGAGAAAGGCGCGGATACTGCCGACTCCATTCTCCTGCTGGGGCAGATCCTCATAGCTGTCTCGCTCCGGCAGGGGAAACCCAGCCATCAGGTACCACTCATCGGAGAGCCAGGCAAAGCGGCTGCCGAAGGAGCTCTGAAACCTGGCCTGGAGCGGCTCCACCTGCCCGATCACCCTCCGGGCGCAGGCGCTGTCCACGGGGATGAGGCCATCCCCAGGAGGACGGAAGCGGGTCAGCCCCACGGGCACAACGGCGGTGGAGAGCACCGCCGGCCAGTCCCCCGCCGCGAAGCGGGCGAGATCCAGGAGCGTGCGTTCCAGGGCCTGCCCGTCATTCACCCCCGGGCAGACCACCACCTGGGCATGGATCTGCAACCGCCGCTCGGCGAACCAGCCCAGCTGATCCAGCAACAGCCCAGCGCGGGGGTTCACCAGCAGCCGGCTGCGCAACTCGGGATCGGTGGCGTGCACCGAGACGAACAGAGGCGAGAGCCGCTGCTGCTCGATCCGCTCCCAGTCCGAGGTGGTGAGGTTGGTGAGGGTGAGGTAGGAGCCGTAGAGGAAGCTCAGGCGATAGTCGTCGTCCTTGACATAGAGGCTCCGGCGCCGCCCGGGGGGCTGCTGATCGATGAAGCAGAAAGCGCAGTGGTTGTTGCACTGGCGCAGCCCATCGAAGAGGGCCTCGGTGAAGGCGAGCCCCAGGCCGTCATCGGGATCCTTCTCCAGCTCGACGCTGTGACGGGTGCCGTCGGGGTCCTCCACCTCCAGGCTCAGCTCCTCCTCCCCCACGAGCACCTGCAGATCGATCAGGTCCCGGGGCCGCACCCCGTTAACGCTGATCAGTCGGTCGCCGGGTTGGAAACCGAGCTCCTCGCCGATCGATCCAGGCTCCACCGTCGCCACCACGGCAGGCTGAGGCTGGCGGGCTGATTCCGCGGGGGCCAGGGGCAAGCCCGCGGAGGGTTCGTTCCACACAGAAAAGCTGGAGCAGAGACTCCCAGTCTGGGTCCGGGCGTGGACCTCAGGCGGCCGCAGGGCCCATCCTCCAGACCCAGACCAGCAGCAGCAGGCCGAACACCAGCCGGTAGATCACGAAGATCCAGGTGCTGTGGGTCTGCAGGAAGCTCAGCAGCCAGGCGATCGCCAGCCAGGACACCACGGCGGCCGAGGCTATGCCGATGACCAGGGGGATCGGGCCCAGAGTGGAGCCGCTGGCAAATGCCGACTTCAGTTCCACCAACCCGGCCAGGGTGATGGCCGGGATCCCAAGCAGGAAGGAGAACCTGGCCGCCGCCGGCCGCTGCCAACCGTCGAACAGGGAGGCCGTGAGGGTGCTGCCGGATCGAGACACCCCGGGGATGACCGCCAGGGCCTGGGCGATCCCCACCAGCAATCCGTCGAGCGGGCGAACCTGAGGCAGATCCCGAGTTCGGCGACCAACACGCTCGGCCAGGGCCAGCAGCAGGGCCATCACGATCGAGACCAGGGCGATCGAAGTGATACCGCGCAGCGGTGAGCTCTCGTAGGCGGGCCACAGAGTCTTGATGGCCAGGCCCGCCAGCACGATGGGCAGGGTGCCGATCGCCATGGCCACGCCCAGCCGAGCCGAGGGATCCCCCCACTGTCCGTGGCGGAAGGCCCGGCTGACACCTGTGAGCACCTCCGCCAGGTCGTGGCGGAAGTAGACGAGCACTGCCGCGATACTGCCCAGCTGGATGACGGCCGTGACGGCCACTCCCGGATCGCCCCAGCCGAGCAGCACCGGCACCACCTTGAGATGGGCGGTGCTGCTGATCGGCAGGAATTCAGTGAGCCCCTGCACAATGCCGAGCACCAGGGCATGCCAGCAGGCCTCGAGAAAGCCTGGAACCGGGGCTGAGAGGGCAGAGCCCATGCGCGGAGTGGCACGGCGGAGCCAGTGACCTTATGTCCGCGTGGACCGCGGCTCCAGCTCCGGCGTCCCTTAAGGTTGCATACCTTTCTTCACAGAACCAGGTGATCGGGGCCGCCGCCACTCCTTCCACGTCCGCCCTGGTCCCCGAGACCCTCGTCCTTCACTGGCCCCATTCCGGCGCGGCACGGCAGCATCCCCAGGGAGTGTCTCCTGCGGCGGCGCTGCCGGTGCTGGCCGCCGCACTGGTGGTGGTGCCGGTGTTCCTCCAGGCCCCCTGGGTCCGCCTCCACCCCAGCAGCGCCACCCTGTTCACAGCTGTGATTCTCACCATCGGGCTACTGCTGGAGCTGCGGGGCCCCGAGCGCTGGCGCGGTTTCGGGCCGCTGCTGGTGGGATTCAGCGGCAGCTGGCTGGCCGGCTGTGTCTTCTGGGGCTGGTGCCGACTGCATCCGCTCTGGCATCTGCCGATCGAGGCCTTCGCTCTGCCCCTGGCCCTGGCCGGCCTGAGCGGGCGCTGGCGCAGCGGGGCCCTCTTCTATCTGGCCTCGCTCCTGGGCACCGCCTGCACAGACGGGGCCATGGCCCTCACTGGGGTGATGCCGCTCTGGCCGCAGGTGTTGAGCGCCCCGGTCCTCGATGCCCCCGCTCTCCTGCATGAGGCCGCCCTGCAGGTGCTGCGGCCGGCCCCGCTGGCGCTGGTCCTGGGGATGGCGTTGGTCCTGACGCTGCTGGCTCGAGGCTGCCGCCGCTCGGGTCCCGGCGGGCGACTGGCCGCCTCCACCCTTGTGACCACCCTGGCGGTGGACGGCCTTTTCCTGATCGCCGCGCTGCTCAGCCCCCAGCTCAGTGGTCTCGTCTGAGGGCGGGCAGAGGGGCTCTGCGGAATGGGAATTGAAGAACTGCAAAAGCCTTGGCCCTGTGGGGATTGATCCGCCAACCGGCCTGTAGCGTTGCCCCTGACCCTGCTCGGAACGATTCCGGGTCAAGGCCTGCATCCAACGGCGATCCTCACCGATCCACACCACGGAGAACTTCGATGAAACGGCTGGTTGCCTGGATCATGAGCGGCGTGCTGCTGGTCGGCCTTCTGGTGTCGCTGCTCCTGCCGCCGGCGGTCCAGGCTGAGGAGCTCCGCAATGTCGCCGACGAGAAGATCGCGGCCCGCGAGGGCAAGGTGGATCTCAACAACTCCCCCGTGCGCAGCTTCCAGCAGTTCCCCGGCATGTATCCCACCCTGGCCGGCAAGATCGTGATCGGCGGTCCCTACGAGGAGATCGACGACGTGCTCAACCTGGATCTGACGGATCGTCAGAAGGAACTGTTCGAGAAGTACAAGGACAATTTCACCGTAACCCCCCCCTCCATTGCCCTGAACGAGGGCGACGATCGCATCAACGCGGGCGTCTACCGCTGAACCCCTAAAGTCGCGACCCTCCGAAAGCCGTCGGTCTCCGGCGGCTTTTTTTCGTGGCCCCATGCCCTCGACACCCCGCCCTCGACCACCCCTGGACCCGTTCTGGGATGTGGTGGTGGTGGGGGGCGGGGCCGCCGGACTGATGGCCTGCCTGGAGTTGCCAGCCGACCTGAAGGTGCTCCTGCTCAGCAAGGAGCGCGGGCCCCGAACCGCAAGCCGTTGGGCCCAGGGCGGCATCGCGGCAGTCACCCGGGCCGAGGACAGTCTTGAGAGCCACCGCGACGACACCCTGCGAGCAGGGGCAGGACTCTGCGATCCCGGTGCCGTTGATCTGCTGGTGCGGCAGGCTCCGGCCTGCGTGGAACGGTTGCTGGGACTGGGCATGGCCTTTGACCGCAACGGCAGCGATCTGAGCACCACCCTCGAGGCCGCCCACAGCCACCGGCGGGTGCTCCACGCCCAGGACCGCACCGGAGGCGCATTGGTGGATGCCCTGGAGCGGGAGGTGCTGCGCCGCCCTGGGCTGGTGCAGCGCAAGGGGCTGATGGCACTTCAGCTCTGGGTCGATCAGGGCCGCTGTCTTGGGCTGCAGGTGCTGGAGAACGATCAGGTGCGTTGGCTGAGGGCCGGAGCCGTGGTGCTGGCCAGCGGAGGCGGCGGCCACCTGTTCGAGAAGACCACCAATCCTTCCCAATCCACCGGCGATGGCGTGGCCATGGCCTGGCGGGCCGGGGCCGCCATCCGCGATCTGGAGTTCGTCCAGTTTCACCCCACCGCCCTGATGCTGCCAGGGGCTCCCCACTTCCTGATCTCGGAGGCGGTGCGGGGTGAAGGGGCGCGCCTGATCGACAGCCACGGCGACAGTCCAGTGGCCGACCTCGCCAGCGCCGATCTGGCTCCCCGCGATCAGGTGAGCCGTGCCCTGGTGCGCACCATGCAGGCCCAGGGCGTCGACCACCTCTGGCTCGACCTGCGCCCGGTGGGACAGGAGCGGCTGAACCGCCAATTCCCCACGATCCTGCGGCGCTGCCGTGAGCTTGGTCTGGAGCCCACGGAAGCGCCGATTCCCGTGGCTCCGGCCGCCCACTACTGGATGGGTGGAGTGAGCACCGACCTGGGCGCCGCCACGACTCTTCCGGGCCTCTACGCCGTGGGTGAAGTGGCCTGCAGCGGCGTACATGGCGCCAATCGCCTGGCCAGCAATTCACTGATGGAATGCCTTGTCTTCGCCGGTCAGCTGCGGCATCTGTCCCTGCCGGACCAGCAGCCCTTGCCCCGCTCCTGGGGATCACCATCCCCAGAAGCGGGGAGCGGCTGCCCCCCGCAGCTCACCCAGGCCATGCCCGTGGAGCGCGAGTTGCTCGCCCGGATCGAGCGGCTGCGCAGGCTCTGCTGGCGGGTGGCGGGGGTCGAGCGCCAGGAGCGGGAACTGCGTGAGGCCCTGCGGCTGATCCGCCAGCAGCGGCAGGAACTGGAGGATCAACCCTGGATTCATGCCCTGGCGCGGCTGGAGCCCGGCGATCAGCTCCCCCTGGGTCCGGGCGGCGGCGGCAGGTTGCGCCCCCTCAACGATCTGCGTCAGCTGCTCACCCTGGCGGACCTGCTGGTGGAGGCTGCCCTCTTCCGCCGTGAGAGCCGAGGCGGCCACTACCGCACCGACTGTCCGGCTCCACAGCCTTTCTGGCAGCGCCACTCCCTGCAACAGAGCGGTGAGGCGATCCGAACCACTCCGCTGCTGGACGGGAACCCCGGCTGAGACCTGGCCCGTGGGTAGTGGGCAGTGGGCAGCTCAGGGCTGACCCTTGAAACCGCTCAGTTCGGCCAGCCGCGCGAGGGGCTTGACCCCGGAATCCATCTTGCCGTTGATCTCCCAGGTGGGGAATCCCTCCAGTTTCTTGCTGTCACACAGCGCTTTCTGATTGTTGACACCATCGGCGGCGCATTCGATCACCTTGAGCTTGGCGGTGGCCTCCTTGCCGAACAGCTCCTTCTGCTCATGGCAGTGGGGGCACCAGTAGGCGCTGTACATCACCGCACCGGATCGGCTGAGGTGCTCCGCCAGGGCCAGGGTGGCCGGGGTGCTGACACTGGTGACGGGGGGTGGGGTGCCTCGGGTGCCCAGGGCGGCGGGCCGATCGACTGAGGCGGCCCAGCCCAGCCCCACCAGCCCCACCAGCAGGGCCACCAGCACCCCACGAAACACCAGCTGGCCGCGGTCGTCCCACTGGCCGCCGATGAGGCTGAGCAGGAGCAGGCTCAGGCTGAGCACAGCCGAGAGCACACAGAAGAAACAGAAGGCCTTGATCTTGAACACCAGCAGCCCCATCAGGAGCAGGCTGAACACGGCCATGCCGCCGCTGAAGAGGAACAGCCCCCACCAGCTGCGCTCGGCGATGGCCGAGCGGGCCTCGCCCCTCAGAACCAGTGGCAGCACAGCCAGCACCAGCACCGTGACATAGGCGAGAAAACCAAAGAGCGAGAGCGGCTGACCGAAAAGGCTGCCCCAGACGCTGTTGAGCACCTTGTCGCAGCCTTCGGCGCCCCCGGGGCAGCTGAGCGGGCCGATCAGTCCCCAGCGCTTGAGCGTGATGGCGCCGGTGTCGATCGCACCGATCGTGGCAAGAACAGCCATCACCACGCGAACCCAGCGCAGTCCGGGGTCCGATCGTCGACGGCTGCTCAGGCGACTGCTCAAGCGGGTGGAGGTCACGGCAGGGGCTGAGGCTGGGCCGATTGTGGCAGCACCCGCTTCAGCGCACAGACCCGCTCAGGGTCCACCGGCGCCGTGATCAGACCGTTGCGCTTCAGTGCCGTACCGGCGATCACGCCGTCGCAGGCCGCCGAAAGCCGCTGCAGCGTCTGCGGAGTGGCTCCGCTGCCGATCAGCACAGGCGCTCCGGCTGCCGCGGCCCTGGCCTGCTCCAGATCGGACGGATCGGTGGGTCTGCCGGTGCCGGTGCCCGAGACGATCACCCCATCGGCCCCGCCGCGCTCGAGCACATCACTCACCGCTTCCACCATGGACAGCGGCGCCAGGGGAGCTCCGTGCTTGACCAGCACATCGGCCAGGATCCTCACCGATTCGGCACCCAACAGCCGGCGCCGGCGCAGCAACTCGGCGGCCACCCCCTCGATCAACCCCTGATCGGTGACCGTGGCGCCGCTGAGCACATTCACCCGCAGAAAGCGAGCGCCACTGGCCTGGGCGATCGCCAGAGCCGCCAGCGCGTCATTGCGCAGCACGTTGATGCCAACAGGCCGCTCCGTGGCCCGCACCACCGCCAGGGCCAGCCGGGTCATGGCGGACACCGTTTCCGGGGGCACCGATCCCCGCCAGAAGGGCACATCGCCGAAGTTCTCCACAATCAGGCCATCGACGCCACCGCTGAGGTAGGCCTCGGCATCGGCGAGGGCGGCGGCCTCCAGGCCCCCCAGATCGCCGTCCCAGCCCGGGGAGCCCGGCAGGGGGCCGAGGTGAATCACCCCGATCAGCGGACAGGGCTGGGGGAACAGCTCACGCCAACGGGATCCAGGACAGGGCATGGCGTTGGCCGCAGAAGGAGAATGAACCAGGCCATGGCACCCGGATATCCCATAGGGTGATGGATTGGCCCCAGTGGTTCTACCCACGGTCAAGGTATTCGGCCCCCCGCACCCATGTCTCCCGCCAGCGCAGCTTTCCCCGCAGGATCGGTCCGGCCCGGGGAGTCCGGCACCAGCCGTCCCACCGTGGCCTTCGCCCACCTGGGCTGCGAGAAGAACAGGGTCGACACCGAGCACATGCTCGGACTGCTCGCCCAGGCGGGCTACGGAATCAGCGCCGATGAGCGTGACGCATCTGTGGTGGTGGTGAACACCTGCAGCTTCATCCAGGACGCCCGCCAGGAATCGGTGCGCACCCTGGTGGAGCTGGCGGAGCAGGGCAAGGAACTGATCATCGCCGGCTGCCTCGCCCAGCATTTCCGGGAGGAACTGCTGGAGTCGTTGCCGGAGGCACGGGCGATCGTGGGCACCGGCGACTACCAGCACATCGTGGATGTGCTGGAGCGGGTGGAGGCGGGTGAACGGGTGAACCGGGTGAGCGATGTGCCCACCTTCGTGGGCGATGAGCATCTGCCTCGCTACCGGACCACCTCCGAGGCAGTGGCCTTTCTCAAGGTGGCCGAGGGCTGCGATTACCGCTGCGCCTTCTGCATCATCCCCAGGCTCCGGGGCGACCAACGCTCCCGCACCATCGAGTCGATCGTGGCGGAAGCCCATCAGCTCGCCGCCCAGGGGGTGCAGGAACTCATCCTGATCAGCCAGATCACCACCAACTACGGCCTCGACCTCTATGGCAGGCCCCACCTGGCGGAGCTGCTGCGAGCCCTGGGAGAGGTGGAGATTCCCTGGATCCGCGTGCACTACGCCTACCCCACCGGTCTGACCTCTGAGGTGCTGCGCGCGTACCGCGAGGTGCCCAACGTGCTCCCTTACCTCGATCTGCCGCTCCAGCACAGCCATCCAGACGTCCTCCGGGCCATGAACCGCCCCTGGCAGACCGGAGTGACCACCGATCTGCTGGGACGCATCCGCGAGCAGCTGCCCGATGCGGTGCTGCGCACCACCTTCATCGTCGGCTTCCCCGGTGAAACGGAGGAGCAGTTCGAGCACCTGCTCCGTTTCGTTGAGGAGCAGCGCTTCGACCATGTGGGGGTGTTCACCTTCTCACCGGAAGACGGCACCGCAGCGGTGGAACTCCCGGATCCGGTGCCCGCTGAGGTGGCGATCGAGCGCCGCAACCGACTGATGGCCGCGCAACAGCCGATCGCTGCCGAGCGCAATGCCAGCTGGGTGGGGCGGATCGTGGATGTGCTGATTGAGCAGGAGAACCCCAGCAGCGGCGAGATGATCGGCCGCTGTGCCCGCTTCGCTCCCGACGTGGATGGGGAAGTGCGGGTGAGCCCTGGCGCCGGCGGCCTCTGCGCCTCCCCCGGAACCATGGTGCCGGTGCGCATCACGGCCTCCACCCCCTACGACCTTCAGGGCGAGGTGGTGGGCGCCAGGGCCATGGTGGAGGAGGCTCTGGCCACCCGCGGAAGCCGCGGTTGAGGCACTGGATCCGCCGCAACCAGCGCACCACCTTTCTGATCGCCTCGGGGCTGAGCACCGCCGGCTCCTTCGCCGGACTCACCGCCAAGGGCTGGATCCTGATGGACCAGACCAGCAATCCAGTGTTGCTGGCCCTGCACTTCGGCGCCCTGGCAATGCCGAGCCTGCTGGCCAGCGGCAGCGCCGGGGTGCTCACCGACCGGATCGGCTGCGAACGGGTGCTGATCCGCTCCCAGTGGGGTCTGGTGGCCGGTGCCGCCCTGGGGGCCGTGGCCATTCCCTGGCTGACGGGGGCCGCCCAGGTGAGCCTGCTGCTGCTCAGCACCCTGGTGGTGGGCCTGGCCAGCGCCTTCGAGCTCACGGCCCGCAACAAGTACTGCGCCTTGCTGGTGGATGAGCCGGCTCAGCTGGCTCCCTACCTCACCTCCTTCTCGGTGGTGTTCAACGTCGGCAAGCTGGTGGGCCCCCCGATCGGCGGGTTGCTGCTCGCCCTGACGGGACCCGCCACGGCGCTGACCATTGATGCGGCCTCCTACCTGCTGCCGGTCGCCACGGTGCTGTGGCTGCTGCAGCCCGACCTCAGCATTGAGCGGCGCAGCGGCGGCGGCGGCGCTTCAACCCTCGCCACTGCCTGGCGGGGCTGCGGTGCCAGCCTGCGCCACGTGCTCGTGTTCACCGGGATTGCCTGCCTGGCGGTCTTCTTCCATCCCGGTCTGGCCCCGTTGATCGCCGCCCAGGTGCTCGGGCCATCGCCCCAGTCCCTGGGCTGGTTCACGAGCGTGCTGGCGGCCGGAAGCATCAGCGGGGGGCTGCTGCTTCAACGACGCAGCCAGTGGTTGAGTGAACGTCCTTCGCTGCTTCTGGGCAGCTGTTGCGTGATCACCAGCCTCGCCCAGCTGGGCATGGCCTTGACGGCGCCCACGCCCTTCCGGCTGGGGATGACCTTTCTGATCGGGGCGGGGACAGCCGGTCTGCTGGCGGGCAGCAGCCTGATCCTGCAGGTGGGGGCTCCGCTGGTGCTGCGCGGACGGATGGCAGGCCTTGGCCAGATCGCCTTCCTCGGCGGCGGCGGCTTCAGTGGCCTGATCGCCGCCGCTCTCTGCCTGAGGGTGGGCCTGCAGGCCACCTTCGCCCTGATGGGCAGCGTGGGGCTGGCGCTGGGACTGCTCGAGCTCACCAGCCGCTGGGGACAGCGCCTGAATCCTGTGGGCTCAGATCAGCTTGATGCCGCGTAGAACAATGGAGAGCAGAAAGGCTGTCGCCAGTCCAGCCGCCACCAGAGCGAGGTAGAGAGCTGCCGCCATGGCCAGCACGGAAATACAACCCGCTCATTAGAGCAGAGCGACCCTGCTGCCGTGGGTTGCTCCTAGGCTGTCGGCCAACCGCCACGGGAGCAGGCGAAGGCCTGCCAGTCCCGTGCCCCGCCCTACGAACCGGATCAGCATGCGCGCCCTGCTCGTCTACCCGGAGTTCCCCAAGACCTTCTGGAGTTACGAGAAAATTCTCGAGCTCGTGAACCGCAAGGTTCTGCTGCCGCCCCTTGGAATGGTCACCGTGGCGGCCCTGCTGCCCCAGCAGTGGGACTTCAAGCTGGTCGACCGCAATGTGCGCGAGGTGACTGAGGCCGAGTGGGACTGGGCGGAGCTGGTGATCATCTCCGGGATGATCGTTCAGAAGGCCGACATGGCCGCCCAGATCGCCAAGGCCAAACGGCGGGGTCTGCCCGTGGCGGTGGGAGGCCCCTTCGCCAGTTCCACCCCCGATGCCCCGGAGATCGCTCTGGCCGACTTCAAGGTGCTCGATGAGGGTGAGATCACCCTGCCGATGTTCATCGAGGCCCTGGAGCGTGGAGAGCAGCAGGGACGCTTCAGCTCAGAGGGTGAGAAGCCCGACGTGACCGGCACCCCCATTCCCCGCTTCGATCTGCTCGAGCTCGACGCCTACGACTCGATGTCGGTGCAGTTCTCCCGTGGCTGTCCCTTCCAGTGCGAGTTCTGCGACATCATCGTTCTGTATGGCCGCAAGCCCCGCACTAAGAGTCCCGAGCAACTGATCGCCGAGCTGCAATACCTCTACGACCTGGGCTGGCGGCGCTCGATCTTCCTGGTGGACGACAATTTCATCGGCAACAAGCGCAATGCCAAGTTGCTGCTTCCTGCTCTCAAGCAATGGCAGATCGATCACGGCTATCCGTTCAGCTTCGCCACCGAAGCCTCGGTGGATCTGGCTTCCGATGACGAGATGATGCTGATGATGGCCGAGAGCCGCTTCGACAGCGTCTTCCTCGGCATCGAAACCCCAGACGAGGCGAGCCTGGAAACGGCCCGGAAGCTGCAGAACACCCGCAGCTCTCTGGAGGAGTCCGTGGATCGGATCACCTCCTATGGCATCCGGGTGATGGCCGGCTTCATCATCGGCTTCGATGGGGAGAAATCCGGGGCCGGCGACCGCATCGTCGAGTTCGTGACCCGCACAGGCATTCCCGCGGCAATGATGGGCATGCTGCAAGCGCTGCCCAACACAGGCCTCTGGCATCGGCTGGAGAAGGAAGGCCGCCTGATCCAGGACAAGGCCGACGCCAAGGGGGTCAACCAGACCAACCTGCTCAACTTCGTGCCCACCCGTCCGATCCGCGACATCGCCAACGAATACGTGGAGGCCTTCTGCAACCTCTATGAGCCGAACGCCTATATGGATCGGGTCTTCAGCTACTACCACAAGGTGGGCAAGCCCCGTTGGAAGCCCTTCCTCAAGCCCGAGCATTCCGGCTTCAAGCTCCCCAGCTGGACGGACGTGCGCGCCCTCCTGATCGTGATCTGGCGCCAGGGCCTGATCCGGGACACCCGCGGCCGGTTCTGGCGTTACCTCCTGGCCATGGCGCGCACCAATCCCGATCAGCTGGAACAGTTCCTGGTGGTACTCGCCCACAACGAGCACTTCATGGAGTACCGCAGCATCGTCACCGAGGAGATCCAGGTGCAGCTCCAGTCACTGCCGCCGGAACCCCCTCCGGCCAACTCCGAGGTGAGAGAACTGCAGCCCGCCTGAAGCCCTGAGCTTCGGACCGGCCTGAAGCGGGCCTCAGTCCTGGATGTACGAGTCGCCCGAGCGCAGGGCCCCTTCGGCCTTCTGAAGCTCCCGTCCGAGGTAGAGCGCGTGATCCAGCCGGCTGATCGGAGCCCGCCCGGGGCCTTCGGTGAGCTGAATGCCCAGCTCCTTGGCCGTGCGGCCTCGAAACACAGTCACTGGCCGGCGTGGGGCACCGCCACGGCAGCTGAGCACTTCACCGGTGTCTGGGTCGGTGGCCAGGCCTCGGGCATTGATGCCGTTGCTGTAGAGCTCCGCCACCAACTCTCCCTGCTCGCGATCCAGGCTGATCAGCACATACCCGGCTGGGTCGAGATCAATCGAGCGCTGCGACAGGCGTTCATCGAGGGCACGCAGCTCGATCAGGGATGAAGGGAACGAAGCAGGGGATGTCGTGGTGGGGGCTCGCTGATCCATGCCCTGATCGTAAACATCAGCCTCAGCAGGCGCCCAGGGGCAGCTCCCGTCGGCTGAAGGGCAGCTCGGCATTTTCCGCCTCGATCTCCTCAAGCATCTGGGCATTGGCCTCGGGCAGCCAGCGGCGCAGGAGCCGATCGAAGCCTGGATCCTGCCAGCGGTGCAGGCTGGCCCTGGGCACGGCCAGAAAACCCCGGCGCCGCTTATGGCTGCCGCCAGCCCCTGGATCAAAGCCGCGGATGCCCTGCCCGATCGCCCACTCAATCGGGGCGTAGTAACAGACCTCGAAATGCAGATTCTCGATCTCCCGATCACTGCC
The DNA here is from genome assembly GCA_943369245.1 of Synechococcus sp. UW140. Classification (GTDB taxonomy): domain Bacteria; phylum Cyanobacteriota; class Cyanobacteriia; order PCC-6307; family Cyanobiaceae; genus Regnicoccus_A. The sequence goes on from CALRMN020000017.1 coordinate 16,836, forward strand.
CCAGTAGCGGCCCCAGAGGGACTCGCCGTGGCGCACGCACAGGGACATCGCCACCGGCTCGTGAGGATCTCCCCCATGGGCGCTGAACAGCACCAGATGCTCCCGCAGCTCCAGGGCATCCACGTGGAAGAACTCCTCGCTGAGGTATTTGCTGCCCCAGGCCCCCCAGCGGCTGCAGTGTTGCTCATAGAAATGGTGCATTCGCTTCAGCATGGCGGCGGAAATCCCGGAGCCCGCCAGGGCTGTCACTTGCAGGCCGGCCGCTGCGATCGAGCGCCGCTCCCGGCGGATGTTGCGCCGCTGGTTGGCATTGAAACCAGCCAGATAATCCTCGAAATCTCTGAAACCGTCGTTGGTCCAGAGGCTCTGCTGATTCAACCAGGTGGCGCAGCCGGCGGCCTCGGCCGATGGCTGCCATTCGGGATCGACGTAGAGAAAGTTGCAGCTGAAGATCTTCTGCTCGCGGCAGAAGCGATCGATGAGCTCCAGCATCAGGGCTGTGATGTCCTCTGCGTCTTCCCTGGGATCGATGTGAAAGCGATAGCCCTGCACCGGGCTGAGCGGGCTCATGCCCACCAGCTTCGGGTAGTAGCGCAGGCCCAGCTGGCCGGCGAGCTGGGCGAAAGACTGATCAAAGACGAATTCTCCGTAGCTGTGGCCCTTGAGGTAGAGCGGCGCAACGGCAATCAGCCTTTCCTGGCGCCACAGGCTCAGGTGGCAGGGCTGCCAGCCCTGGCGGGGCACGATGCTGCCGGAGCACTCCAGGGCATGCAGCCAGGGCCAGCCGTAGAACGGGAGACCCGCCGGTCCCGTGAGCTCCTGCCAGGCTTCGCGCGGTATTTCCGCCATGGCCCGGTGCCAGCGGGCCTGCAGCTCAGCCATGGCGAAGGACCACGTGGACGCAACGGCGAGGAGCAAAACTAACGGTATGGCGCAACGACTGCACCGGTTGTCGTCCCCGGTGGCGGCACTTCTGACGCTGTCCGGGGCGTTGGCCTCAGCGCTGGGCAGCCCCCCGCCCGTCTCCGCCAGTCTGCTGGGTCCGGTGCTGCGCCTGATGCGACCCCAGCTGGAGAGGAAGCTCAGCGACGTATGCGTGAGCGCTGCCGCCGGCGGGCAGGCCAGCCTGGAGCGCAGCCTGAGGGAACCCTGCCGCCGCCTGGCGGCACCAGCCAGTGCCTGCCTGATCGCGGAGGCCGAGAGCAGCGGGCGCAGCTTCGGGGTGATCAGCGAACTGGCCCGGGGCCGCCTTGGCGACGACAGCGAGGTGGTGGTGAAACGCTGCGTCGCCAAACTGCTGGGGCTGCCCGCCGACAGCCTCAGGGAGGTGTCGCTCGAAGACCTTCAACGCCGCTTCAAGGTGCCCGCCACGCCGCAGTAGGTGTAGCGCGGCGATAGCGCAGCAGCATCTCACCACCCCCCAGGGGCCTGTGCTCCATCAACTGCCAGCTCTGGCCGGAGAGGTCGGGAGCCAGGGGGCTCACCCAGCCATGCCGTCCCCCCAACAGCACCGGACAGAGGCTCAGCTGCAGCTCCTCCACCAGCCGCTCCGCCAGCAGGGCCGTGGCCAGCTCAGTCCCACCGAGCAGCACCAGACGGCGTAGTCCTCGCGCGCCCAGCTCCGCCAGGCACGTCCGCCAGTCACCCAGGGACAGGTGGGCATCGAAGGCCGGCTGGCCCATCCCCGGCGAGAGCAGCCAGCGCTCCAAGGGCTGAGCGAAGAAGGGCAGGGCCGGCTCCAGCCCTCGGCCTCGGCTCACCACCAGGGCGATTGGTTGGGGAGAGCGGCCCTCGAGGCGGCGTTGCGCCAGCAGCTCAGGGCGATGGATCAGACAGGTGCTGCGGTGCAACCGGACGGTGGCCGCTCCCACCAGGCAGCCGTCGGCCCAGGCCAGAGCCTCCTCAAGCACCCTGCGATCGCCGACACCTCCAAGCTGGGCGGCACCCCCCTGGGCAGGCGCGAGGCGGCCATCGAGGCTGATGGCCAACACCAGCCGCAGCTGGGGGAGGCTCAAGCGCCGGCGAGGGCCTCCAGCACAGCGGGGCGGGTCTCGAGGAGGGGGGTTTCGGCGAACACCTCGGCGGCGTTGTTGGGACTCTCCTGCAGACGCACCTTGTGCAGGACGGCACCGGTGGCGGCAATCGGGGCGCTGAGCAGATCAGCGATGTGCAGGGCGATGTTCTCGGCCGTGGGCACGCAGGTGGCGAAATGGGCCACGTCCTTGTTGAGGAAGGTGTGATCGAAGGGCTCCACCACCAGCTCGTTCACCAGGTTCTGCAGCTCGCCGAGGTCGCAGACCATGCCGGTACGGGGATCAATCGCACCGCGCACGGTGACATCCAGCAGGTAGTTGTGGCCGTGGCCATGCGGGCGGGCGCACTTGCCGTAGATCGCTTCGTTCTCGCTCTGGGAGAGCTCCTCGCGGGCCAGGCGGTGGGCGGCGGAGAAGTGGGTGCGGATCGAGAGGAAGGCTTCCATGGTGTTGCCGATGACATCGGCCCAGAGGGTGGGTTGCTCGTAGAGGCGCAGACCGGCGAGCGGCAGATGCGGGGCCAGGCGTGTCCAGATCGCCTGGAGCAGGGCCTCGGTGGTGGGCAGCCGGCCCTCCGGCCGGCTGAGATCGAACTCCGGCCAGCAGTCGTTGAGGAAACGGAAGTCGAGGGGATCGGTGACCTCTCGGCGGATGGCGTGCTTCACATCGGAGAGATTGAGCACCATGCCGTCGCCGTCGAGGGGGCCCGCCATCGCCACGATCAGCTCGTAGTTGTGGCCATGGCCCGGGGCGAGGCTGCAACGGCCGAAGCGGCTGGCATTCTCCTCATCGCTCAGCTCCGGCAACCGGTAGAGGTGACTGGCGCTGAACAGGGCCCGGCGGGTGATCACGCAGCCACGGCCGCGGCCGTGGCGAAACGTGCTGGCGGAAACGCCTGCGCTGGGGGCGGCGGGCATCGCCATGGTCCCGGTGGCCATCGACTCGGCGGCGTCCTGCTGAGGCATCCTAGGGATTCCGCCCCAGGCAACGCCGGATCCACCGCCTCGCCGCCCAGCCCCCATGGCCCTTGAACCGCCCTCCCCCGCCAGCGTGAGTCCTGGGTTGCCGGAGCGACTGGAGGGCCTGAACATCTATCTGGTGGGGATGATGGGGGCCGGCAAGAGCAGTGTCGGCCGCCCGCTGGCCGAAGCCCTCGGCTATCGCTTCATTGATGCCGACAGCGTTCTGGAGCAGCACGCCGGCTGCTCGATCCCTGAGCTGTTCGAACACCAGGGGGAGACGGCCTTCCGAGAGCTGGAGTCGGCCGTGCTCAACCGGATCGCCTGCTGGCATTCCCTGGTGGTGGCCACCGGCGGGGGAGTGGTTTGCCGCCCCTGCAACTGGGGCCAGATGCGACAGGGTCTGGTGGTCTGGCTGGACGCCCATGAACAGCTGTTGCTGGAGCGCCTGCGGGCCGATCCGGGCCGGCGGCCCCTGCTCGCCACCGCTGATCCCGAGGGGCGGCTGCGCCAGCTGCTGAGCGAACGTCAGCCCCTCTACGGCCAGGCCGATCTGAGAGTGCCCCAGGACGGGCGGCCGGCAGCAGCGGTCGCCGAGCAGGTGCTGGAGGCGATCCCCACGGTGCTGCGCCAGCGGGTGGCACCACCGCAGACTCCCGCACAGCTGGTCGACGACAACGGCACCAGAACGGCCAGTCTGAATGCCGCAGCCGAGCTGCGCTGAATCAACGCAGGCGTTCGTCCCTCAACGTGCCGGGGGCTCCAGGCGCACGGCGTACCACTGAATGGCCATGCCGGGCTCCAGCTCCAGTTCACAGGCTGTTGCCAGCAGCCGCTCGGCCCGCTCACGGTCGCTGGAGAGGGAGCGCAGGTCGGCGGGGGGCTCATCCAGGTCGGCAAGCTGGGTGACGAGCCAGCTGAGGGTCTCGTCAGCCGTGAGGATGCGCTCCCCCCGGGAGGGCTCCAGCACCACGTAATGATCGAGTTCCCGCAGCAGGGGATCGGACATGCTCAGCTCTCGGGTCGCCTGCATCCTGGCCGCCCTGATCTCCCTCTGGCCGGGGCAGGCTCCCCTCAGCCGTCCCGGTCGCAGCGACCTGCGCTACCCCGACTGGTTCAGCGGAGCCTGATGGGTGCACAGCCTGGAGGCAGGGAGTGGTGAGCCGATCGCGGCGTAGGCCGAGATTCCTGCGCGATGACCGCGGGGCGGTGGTGGGCGATCGCGCCTTCAACGCCACCCAGGTGGGCGAGGCGCTGCTGGGGGGTCAGCTGCTCTCGGTGGCCAACGATCCGGCCAACCCCAATCGCCAAGTGGCCCTGCTGCGCGGCGATCTGGAACTGGAATCCACCGTGGTCGGGCGCCGCAGCAAGCCGGAGCCGGCGGGCGTAGCCCGGAAGGTGACCCAGGAGAAGGACCAGGACTTCCTCGCCGATGAGCTGACCCTGCTGGTGCTGCACGGCCCCGGAGGAGCCCGGATCAGCCGTGTGGAGCAATGGCAGGCCAGCTACCCGTCGCCAGAGCAGAGACTGGTGGCCCAGGCCAGCGGCAGCCATCACCTCTGGTGCTGCTCAGCCGCACCCCCTGAGCGCGCCGATCAAGGGCTGGGCGGTGAAACCGGCTCGCTGACGGCGCCTCGGCCCAGAGAAAGGTAGAGGCCATCTCGCCAGGCGAACAGGCTGGTGAGCAGGGGATGGTCGGCCAGGCCGGGCACGCCACGGCCGGCCAGGGGAGCACCGGCGCTGGCCGGGAAGAGGAGCAGCGACAACTGGGCAGCCACCGCGAGATCGGCCAGAGAGAGCCGCTCACCCACCAGAAAACGGCCCGGGGCCAGCAGCACCGCCAGCTGCTCGAGGTTCGCCTGCAGCTGGCGCCGCTCCGTCTGGCCAATGGTGTCCCCCAGGGGGGTGAGCAGATCGGTGGGCAGGGCCCCCACCAGCGAGCGAAGCACCGCGGGGGTGGCCTCGGGCAGCAGGGCACCGCGCATCACGGCATCCGAGCCGGCCGCCTGCAGCAGGGCCTGGCGCACACCAGCAGCCAGGGCCGTGTCGGCCCAGTCTTCGAGCAAAAGAACCCGGGCGCGGTCGGCCGGATCCTCCGGAATCAGGGGGGGGGTCGGCACCCGGCTCTCCAGATGCTGGGCTATGGCGCTGGAGTCGGCGATCACCGCTCCGCCGTCCACAAGCACAGGCACCTGTCGCTGACCCGAAAGACGGAACAGCTCCAGCTGCCCCAGGCCGGGGGTGACCTCGATGATGCTGTACTCCAGCCCCTTGGCGGCCAGGATCAACCGCACCTTCTCGCAGAAGGAGGAATGGCGGAACTGGTGGAGCTCGAGCATCGGCGGCACGGTCCTCTGGGCGGCAGAGTAACCCTCATGTTCTCCCGGCGTGGGCGACACCCCGCCACGGCCTCTCCGTTCCACCCCTTGCCACCCACTGCCCCACCTGCGCCATGAAGGACTTCTTCCTGAACGTGACGCGCTACCCGCGCTACCTGGTGGCGTTCAGCCTCGGTGTGTTCAACTCCGTGCTCGAACCCCTGGCGAAACGGCGCAGCAACCCGGTCACCGCAGTGGCCCTGGTGGGGGCCCTGGTGAGCGGAATGATCAGCCTGAGCCTGGTGCTGCGTGCCATGGTGACTCCAGCACCACTGGCATAGGGATGGCACAGGGCCGACGGGTGGAGCGCATGGCCTCCCTGATCCGCCGGGAGATCAGCGAGCTCCTGGTGAATGGCATCAAGGACGAGAGGGTCTCGCTGGGCATGGTCAGCGTGACCCAGGTGGAGGTGGCCGGGGATCTGCAGCACTGCAGGATTTTCGTGAGCATCTTCGGCAGTGACGAGAACCGCCAGACGGCCCTGGCTGGCCTGAAATCGGCGGCTCCGTTCGTGAAGGGGGAGCTGGCACGGCGGCTGAATCTGCGTCGCACCCCCGAGGTGCAGTTCCTGCTCGATCGCGGCCTGGAGAAGGGCAGCACGGTGCTGGGTCTGCTCAGCCAACTGGGGGAGGAGCGCCAAAAACGAGAGCCCCTCAGTACTGATGCCGGCGATGACGGCGGCGACTGCGGGCCATGACGATGGTTCGGCGGCAGGCCCAGGAGCCGTTGCCCCCGGCCACTGAGCTGCGCCGGCAGGTGGCGCGGCTGCTGGTGATCCGCGGCAGCGGCCACCTCGGCGACGGCCAGCGGCGCTACCCACGCTGGGAACTGGAGAACGCCACGCTCAGACGGCTCCTGGCCGAGGGGGTGGGCGGTGTGATCCTGCTGGGGGGCAGTGCCGCTGAACTGCGCCTGCGCAGCGAGCAACTGCAGAGCTGGTCGGGGCAGCCCCTGCTGATCTGTGCCGACGTGGAGGAGGGGGTGGGGCAGCGCTTCGAGGGGGCCAGCTGGCTGGTGCCCCCCCTGGCCGTGGGGCGCCTGCACAGCAGCGATCCGGAGAGAGCCCTCTCCCTGGCCCGGCGCTACGGCCACTGCACGGGCCGCCAGGCGCGGCAGCTGGGGCTCAACGCTGTGCTCGCTCCCGTCTGCGATGTCAACAACAACCCCCACAATCCGGTGATCAACGTGCGCGCCTGGGGAGAGACGGCCGGCACCGCAGCAGCCCTGGCAACGGCCTTCCTGGAGGGGGCCCAGGCCGAAGGAGTGCTCTGCTGCGCCAAGCACTTCCCCGGCCATGGGGACACCTCCGACGACTCCCACCTGGAGCTGCCCCGGCTGCCCCATGGAAGGGAGCGGCTGGCGGCCATTGAGCTTCCCCCCTTCCGGGAGGCCATCGCCAGCGGGTGCGCGGCGGTGATGACCGCCCACCTGCAGCTGGACGCCCTGGATCCGCTACGGCCGGCCACCCTCTCGCGCCCCGTGCTCACGGGGCTGCTGCGGCAGGAGCTGGGATTCACCGGGCTGGTGATCACCGACGCCCTGGTGATGGAGGCGATCGCCTCCCGCTGGGGGGCGGCGGAGGCCGCCGTGCTCGCCTTCGAGGCCGGCTCGGATCTGATCCTGATGCCCGCCGATGCCGATGCCGCCATCGATGGCCTTGTGGAGGCCTTCAGCACAGGGCGCCTGCAGTTGGAGCTGCTGCACCAGAGCCTGCGGCGACGCCAGGAGGCTCTGGCCGCCGCAGACTCCCGGGCTCCGGCAACGTCCCTGACAGCGCCTGGGGAGCTGGGCGAACTGGAAACACCGCAGGATCAGGCCCTGGCGCGGGAGCTGGTGGAGATGAGCCTGGACACGCGGAGCCCCCAGGGCCTGCCGGCCGGGCCGGGGGTCAACCTGATCCGCCTGGACAACAGCCTGGCCTGTTCCTTCCTGCCGGCGATGGCACCGGCCCTGCTGCGGCCTGCCACAGCCGGCTACCGGACCTGCCTGCTGGACCCCCGTGGCCCCAGCCCCTGGAGCGGGAACGCCGACGCACCCCTCGCTCTCGAGCGCCTGCCGGATGGACCGGTGTTCCTGCAGTTGTTCGTGCGCGGCAATCCCTTCCGCGGCAGCGCCGGAGGTGATGAACCCTGGCCCGAGGTGATCCGCCAGCTGCTCCGGGTCGGCCGGTTGGCGGGCCTGACCGTGCTGGGCAGTCCGTATCTGTGGGAGGCCCTGGAGCCCCTGCTCCCCAGCGGGATTCCCGCGGGCTACAGCCCCGCCCAGATGCCCCTGGCCCAGGCCGCCCTGCTCGCCCGGCTCGGCCTGGCCGCCGGCAACGCCGCCGAGGGCGGCTTCACCGACTGAGCCGGGTCACAGCCGGAGACCTGACCTCCCGCCCCTAACCTCACGCACGGATGCGGGCCGCCGCCGTGCTCAGCCTGTCGATGATCGTGCGCAACGAGGCCAAGCGGCTCGGCCGCTGCCTGGAGTCGGTGGCGGGCTTCGCCGATGAACTGGTGGTGGTGGACACCGGCTCCAGCGACGGCACGGTGGCGGTGGCCGAAAGCCATGGCGCCCGGGTGGAGCGCATCCTGTGGCCCGGTGATTTCGCTCCCGCCCGCAACCGGGCTCTGGAGTGGGTCCGGGGCACCTGGGTGCTGGTGCTGGATGCCGACGAGCAGCTGCTGGAGGACGCCAAGGAGCCCCTGCGGGCGCTGATGGCGGATCCCGACACGCTGTTGATCAACCTGCTGCGCCAGGAGGTGGGTGCGCTGCAGTCGCCCTACTCGAGTGTCAGCCGTCTGTTCCGCCGTGACCCTCAGATCCGCTGGAGCCGCCCGTATCACGCGATGGTCGATGACAGCGTCACCGAGCTGATGACCAGGGAACCCCGCTGGCGGGTGGTGGACTACCCCCAGCCGGCGATCCGCCATGAGGGCTATCGGCCGGAACTGCTCGCCGATGGGCGCAAAGCGCGGCAGCTGCGACGGGCCATGGAGCAGGAGTTGCGGGACCACCCCGGCAATGCCTACGCCAGCGCCAAACTCGGCGGCCTCGAGATCAGTGAGGGGCATGTGAAGCGCGGCATCGCCCTGCTCAAGGCCGGTCTGGCCGGCTGCCCGTCCGGGGCCCACCCCGAGCGCTTTGAATTGCTGCTGCACCTGGCGATGGCCGAGGCCAGCCGCCATCCCTCCAGAGCCGCGGCCCTGTACCGGGAGGCCCTGGCGTTGCCGCTCGATCCACGGCTGCAGGTGACGGCACGACTGAACCTGGCGGCCCTGCAGCTGCAGGACGGCGCCACGGCCGAGGCCGCCCAGCTGGCGGAAGCCGTCACACGCGGAGCCCCCGAACTGGCCCTGGGCTGGTACAACCTCGGCCTGATCCGGCGCCGCCTCGGCGACATCCGCGGCTCCCTGGAGGCCTATGACATCGCCGTGAGCCTGGCTCCTGAACACGCCGAAACCCACCAGAACCGAGCGGTGGCTCAGCTGCTGGCAGGGGACATCAGCTCTGCCCGCGCCAGTTTCCGCCAGGCCATCACCCTGTTGCGGCAGCAGGGCCGCACCAGCGCCGCCGAGGCCCTGCACCGGCAGGCAGGAGCCATGGTGAGACTGGACGACTGATGGAGGTGGCCGTGCTTTCAGGTCGGGTGGTGGTGGTGACGCGGGCCGAGCAGCAGCTGAGCGAGGCCCGGGCGCTGTTTGAGCGCTCCGGCGCCCGGGTGCTGGACCTTCCCGCCCTGGTGATCGGTCCTCCCGATGAATGGGGACCCCTCGATGACGCCCTTGCAGAGCTGGAAGCCTTCCACTGGCTGGTGTTCTCCAGCGTCAACGGCGTGGAGGCGGTGGAGCAGCGGTTGCAGCGGATCGGGCGCAACCTCGGCGATCGCCCCCGCGGCCTCAAGATCGCTGCGGTTGGCCGCAAGACCGCCGCCCGCCTGGAGCAACTGGGCGCCCCCGCCGATTTCGTGCCGCCCAATTTCGTGGCCGACAGCCTGATCGAGCATTTCCCGGTCTCGGGCTGGGGACAACGCCTGCTGCTGCCCAGGGTCCAGAGCGGCGGGCGCACGCTGCTCGCGGAAGCCTTTGCCGAGGCCGGTACACGAGTGGTGGAGGCCGCCGCCTACGAGTCCCGCTGTCCGCCCCATCTGCCCCTGGCCACAGCCGCCGCCCTGCGCGAGGGGCAGGTGGAGGCCATCACCTTCACCAGCGGCAAGACCGTGCGTCACACCGCGCAGCTGCTGCGCCAGGACCTGGGGGAGACCTGGCGGGAACGGCTGAAATCCGTCGCTCTGGTGTCGATCGGTCCCCAGACCAGCGCCACCTGCCTGGAGCTGCTGGGACGGGTGGACGCCGAGGCCGACCCCCATGACCTGGAGGGGCTGGTGGCGGCCTGCGGCCGTGCCCTGGGAGGGGAGCCGGGAGCTTGAATCCCCTTCCCCTGGCCCCGCGCTGCCATTGGCCTCACGTCAACCCGGGGACCGGGCCTTCAGAGCTCGGCAATGACCACCTGGCCCCTGGCGTTGCTCTGAAGGCTCACGAGGGTCAGCCGGCCGCGAAGCACATCGATTGAGGCCACTCCCCAGGCCTCGGGGAGAAGGTCGGTGGTACGGCCACCGACATCGCCAACGGCCAGAGAACCGCTCTGACGACCGAACTGAACGAGAGCCATCGGACGGCTGCCGCTGCTGATCACACCCTGGAAACGAAAGCCCTCGGGCAAGGAGAGCGGGGGTTGCACCGTGGTGGTCCGGGGCCTACTGGTGGCGACCCTCGCGACCCTGGCGACCCTGGTGACCGCAAGCGGCGCAAAGGGGTCGAGCCGGCCCGGGGGCATCGCCGCCTCCACCTGCTGGACCGTGGGGAGCGGGGTGAATCCTGCCTGAGCGACGCTGGTCGCCGCCGGGGTTGGTCGGCTCGGTGTGACTGGGGCTGCTCCAGATGCCGCAGGGGCCGGAGGGGGCACCGCGCCTGTGTCGGCAGGGGGTGTGCCTCCGCAGCCTGCAAGGCCGGCGAGCAGGAGCGGCAGCACGGCAAGGCCCACTCCGCCTCGAGCCATGGCCAAGTCAGGGTGATGCTGCTCAGGTCTGGCCATGCTCATGCTCCACAAGGTCCCGGAAGCGATCCAGGTTGGCCTGGAGTTCCCGCGTGACGATGCCTCCAAGGATGCTCGGTTCCATCAGAGGTGCAAGGACTCCCGGCAACTCGTAGCTCACGGTCAGCCTGACAACCGTCAGCTGATCGGACTGGGGGTAGAAGCGCACGGCTCCCTTGGTGGGCAGGCCCCCGACCGACTCCCAGTGAAGCTGCTGGGCTTCGATCCGGTGGGAGATGCGGGCCTTCCAATGGAAGCGGAATCCCTGGGCTGCCAGGGTCCAGTCGGTGAGATCGGGATCATCGAGGGTGACCACCGACTCGATCCAGCGCATCCAGCGCGGCATCGCCTCCAGATCGCTCCAGACCTCCCAGACCCTCTCCACCGGAGCCTTGATCTCCGTGGTCACACTGTGCTCGAGCCAACGTCCCATGTTGATCAGGCCACGGCGGCGACAGAGGCCAGCCGCACCGGCTGATCAAGGATGGCGGCAGCCGCCAGTCGCCCGCTCATGGTGGCCCCCTCCATCGAATCGATGTAATCCTGGCGTGTGTAGCTGCCGGCCAGGAAGAAATTGCCCACCGGCGTGCGCTGCTCCGGACGGAAGGGTTCCATGCCGGGGGCCTCGCGATACAACGACTGAGCCAGTTTGACCACGTTGCTCCAGATCAGGGTGAGGCCGCGGGCCGAGGGGAACAGCTCCCGCACCTGGGCGTCCACCAGGGCGGCGATCTCGTCGTTGCGGCGTGGAATCCAGGGATCACCGGGGGTGAGCACGCACTGAAGGAGGGACCCCTCCCCCTCGCGCCGATAGTCGGCCGGGCTGGCCAGGGCCAGGTCGGCGAAACAGCTGAAATCGGCATCGGCGGTGTACAGAAGGTTGTCCAGTCCGCTGGCCGTGGTGAGATCTCGACGGGCGGCGGCATGAGCCTCCCCCTCCCCCAGCTCGGTCACCCAGCCGTCGTAACGCAACTGCACCGTGGCCACCGGCACCGCTTCCAGCCGGTAGATGTTCTCGAACTGGGCATAGCGACGCCAGGAGGGCGGCAGCAGCCGCTGGATCCCGGGCACGTCACAGGCAGCCAGATAGGCGTCGGCCTCGACGCTGATCTCGCCATCAGGGGTCCCCAGCCTCAGGCCCGTGACCAGGGGCGCTGCCTCCGGTCCCGCCCCCTCCTCGAAGCAGACCTCACTGACCCTGTGGCGCAGGTGCAGCCTCGCCCCGCGGGCCTCGATGTAATCGAGGATGGGCTGATGCAGCCAGCGGTGCGGCGAGCCCTTGAGCAGATTGAGCTTGGAGGCCTCGGTCTTGGAGGCGAACATCATGAAGATCGTGAGCATGCAGCGGGCCGAGATGGCCTCGCAATCGATGAAACCCAGGGCATAGGCGATCGGATCCCACATCCTCTCCACGCTGCGGGCACTGCCGCCATGACTGAGGAACCAGTCGCGAAAACTGATCCGGTCGAGGGAGCGGATCACGGCCATCGCCCCCTCGTAGTCCACCAGACCACGCACGATCGGGCTGGTGCCCAGGGCCAGGGCATTACGCAGCTTGTCGATCCAGTCGAGCTGCGGGGTCGTGAAGAAGGCCTTGAGCCCGTTGAAGGGGGCGCCGATCGGGAAGCGGAAGTCCAGTTCGCGCAGGTCTCCGCCCCTGTTCACGAACAGATGGGTGTGCTGCTTGGGCAGGAGGTTGCCGAAGGCTCCCACCTTGCGCATCAGCGCAAACAGGTTGGCGTAGTTGAAGAAGAAGACGTGCAGGCCCATCTCGATGTGGTTGCCGCCGTCATCGACCCAGCTGCCCACCTTGCCACCCACGAACGGGCGGGATTCATAGAGGTCAACCTGGTGGCCGTCATCACAGAGATCAACCGCGGCTGCCAGACCGGCCAGACCAGCTCCGACGATGGCGACGCGCACCCTTTGTCTCCTTGAAGTGAGCCAACTCTATGGAGCCGTCTCTGGCGGCGGCGGAACACCAGAGTTCGAAAGGCCTCCATAGAGTGGCTCCACATCCCGTTCCCCCTGTCCCAGGCCTCGCCCATGAGCCGTCCCACCACTGATGCCCCCTCCGCGGTCCAGGAGGCCGCCACCACAGCGGTTGTGGCACCGCCGGTGGCCACCCACACCGGCAAGGACGGCAAGGGCATCCGCATCACCGAACCAGCCATGAAGCAGCTGGCTGCCCTGATGCAGCAGCAGGGCAACGACAAGCTTCTGAGGGTGGGGGTGCGCTCCGGTGGCTGCAGCGGGATGAGCTACACCATGGATTTCATCGACAGCGACGCGATCCGCGGCGACGATGAGCAGTACGTCTACGAACCCAGTGGCGCACCCAGCTTCCGGGTGGTGAGCGATCCCAAGAGCCTGTTGTACATCTACGGCATGCAGCTGGATTTCAGCTCCGCCCTGATCGGTGGTGGCTTCAATTTCACCAACCCCAACGCCAGCCAGACCTGTGGCTGCGGCAGCTCCTTCGCCGTCTGATCCGCCGCTGGTGCGGGCCTCCAACGTGGGAATCTGGGTATCCCTCAGCTGCCGCAGCCGATGACGGCCACCACAAAGTCCGCCGAATCCCTCTTCGATCAGGCCATCAGCCGCTATCAGCAGGGGGCTGCGGCCGCTGACGTCATCGACGACTTCCTGACGATCACGGCTCAGGCCCCCCGCCTCTCCGCCGCATGGACCTGCCTGGCCTGGCTGCAACTGCTTGAGGACCAACCCGAACCGGCGCTGCGCTCGGCCCGGATGGCAGTCAAGCTCAACCCCCAGGATCCCCAGTCGCGCGTGAACCTCTGCCTGGCCATGCTCGAGTCGGGCGCCAAAGGAGTCCGTGAGCACATCGATCTGGTGCTGCGCATCACCGCCGTGTCACCGGAGCTGGCCAAGGAACTGAACGAGTCGATCGCCGATGGGCTCAGCCGGCGCCCGGGCTGGGAGTCCCTGGAGAAAGTCAAAGCCTGGCTCCAGGGTTGAGTCCTGGAGCCACCCCGATGGGCGATCGCAGCCGGCGCCTGCTCCTGCTCAGCAATGGCCACGGGGAAGACCTCAGCGGCAGCCTGATCGGGCAGGAATTGCAGCAGCTGGGACTGGATGTCGTGGCCCTGCCGCTGGTCGGTCATGGCGGTGCCTACCGCCAGGCAGGACTGCCCGTGCTGGGGCGCACCCGGGAATTCAGCACCGGCGGCCTGGGCTACACCAGCCTCGGCGGACGCCTGACAGAACTGATGCAGGGCCAGGCCACCTACCTGCTGAGTCAGCTGGTTCTGTTCTTCAGGGAAGCCCGGCACTGCGCGGCGGTGGTGGTGGTCGGGGATGTCATCCCCGTTCTGGCGGCCTGGTGCAGCCGCCGGCCGGTGATCACCTACCTGGTGGCCTACTCGAGCCACTACGAAGGCCGCCTGCGTCTGCCCTGGCCCTGCGGGAGCTGCCTGCGCAGCGGCCGCTTCCTGCGGGTGTTCAGCCGCGACGCCTTCACGGCCGCGGACCTCAGCCACCAGCTCGGGCGCTCTGTGGATTTTCTCGGCAACCCCTTCCTTGACCGGGTCCTGGAGAGCGCATCTCCCCTTGACACGCCGGAGGCCGGAGCGCCCATCCCCCGGCTGGGGCTGCTGCCAGGCAGCCGCCTGCCCGAGGCCCTGCGCAACTTCGAGTTGATGCTGCAGGTGCTCACCCGCCTGCCTGCGGGCCTGCAGACCTGCAGCGGCCTGCACCTGGACGCCGCCCTGGTGGGGGCCATCGATGCGGCGACGGTGGCCAGGATCAGCCGCCCCCTGGGCTGGCGCCTTGAGCCGGAGGGACGCCTGCGCCGAGGAGAGCTGGAGCTGAGGCTGCACTGGGGGGAGTTCCCAGCGGTGGTTCAGCAGGCCGACCTGCTGCTGGCAATGACCGGTACGGCCACAGAACAGGCCGTGGGCCTGGGAAAACCCGTGGTTCAGCTGGCGGGGGGTGGCCCCCAGTTCAGCCCCAATTTCGCCGAAGCTCAACGGCGTCTGCTGGGGCCCTCGCTGTTCAGTGCCGAGGGGGAGCCGGGCTCGGAGCGCAGCCTGGGCGGCACCGCCGAGTTGGTGGGCGAGGTGCTGCGCCAGCTGCAGCGCACCGATCTGGAGGAGCGCTGTCGGCGCAACGGCCTGGAGCGCATCGGTGGTCCCGGCGGTGCCGCCAGGATGGCCGGGCAGATCCTGCAGGCCCTCGATGAATCCTCAGTCCCGCTCCAGTGAACTCGGCGGCACGGAAGCTCTGGCACCGCGGCTGAAGCGCTGGATCGACACCGTGCTGGTGATCGATGTCTTCCTGGTGATCGCGGGGGCGATCTGGTTCGCCCTGGCGGTGGCCCTGCACAGCCAGCATGTGGAGGCACCGCTGCAGCTGCTGCAGCGGCTCTGGGATCCCCTGTTCACCCCGGCGATCGGCCTGCTGATGGCGGCCGCCCTGGTCAGTGGACTGCTGGGCTGGTGGCAGCGGCAAGGGCTGAGTCGAGATCGGGATAGCGGAAGGTGAAACCCTGCGGCCCCAGCCGCTCGGAGACCACCTGCTGGCCTTCGAGCACCACCGCGGCGCCATCCCCGAGCATCAGCTGCAGCACCGGTGCAGGCACCGGCAACAGGCTGGGACGATTCAGCACCCGGCCGAGGGCAGCCGCGAATCGGTCCATGCGCACGGGGTCGGGGGCCACGGCGTTGTACACCCCCTCGTAGGCCGGGGTTTCAAGAGCGATGGCAATCAGCGCGCAGAGGTCGCTGCGCTGAATCCAGCTCATCCACTGGCGGCCGGAACCGATCCGACCGCCGAAGCCGGCGCGGAACACCGGCAGCATCTTGCCGAGGGCTCCTCCATCGGGGCCGAGCACGATGCCGATCCGCAGCTTCACCACGCGGCAGTCGGCGGGAGCCTGATCGGCAGCCGCCTCCCAGTCGCGGCAGAGCTGGCCAAGGAGATCAGGCGCCGCCGGGCTGGATTCACTGAACCGGGCATCCTCGCTGCTTCCGTAGTAGCCCACGGCGGAACCGCTCACCAGCACCCGAGACGGCCTGGGATGGGCCTGAAGCGCCTCCACCAGATGTGTTGTGCTCCCGAGGCGGCTGTCGATCAGCCTGCGCCGCTGGTCCTCGCTCCAGCGCTTCTCCGCGATCGGCTCCCCGGCCAGATTCACGACCCCCTCTGCCTCAGCAACGGCAGCGATCAGGGCAGGCTCCTGCCAGGAGGCCTCCTGGGCCGGATCCGCCAGGATTCGCCGCAGGTCCGGATGCTCCAGCCCCGCCAGGGGCTGGCTCTGGCGGCTCACCACCACCAGCTGATGCCCCCGAGCGAGCAGGAGGGGCACCAGCTCGCGCCCCACGAAACCCGTACATCCCAGCAGCAGCAGTCTCACGGGCCCATGCAGCACACACCGTCGCCGAGGCTAAGGGGCACCCCAGGCCGCCCGGGCGGACCTAGCTTGGACACTGCGCAGTGTCGACCGTCCATGGCCCAGACCCCAACGGATGCCATCGCCCCCAAGGCCACTCCCATCAAGAAAGGCACCCTGGTGAAGGTCAGCAAGAGCGCCTACATGGGTAGTCTCGAAGCGGCCGCCAGCGATCCCACTCCCCCCGACTACCTGTTCGAAGGACCCGGCGAAGTGCTGGCCCTCAACGGCGACTACGCCCAGTTGCGCTGGAGCCTGCCGGTACCGGACGTGTGGCTGCGGCTCGATCAGCTCGAAGCCTGCTGACGGCTGATCCATGCACCCTGGGACCCCGTCCTGCCTCAGAGATCGAGGCGGCGGCGCTCGTCCTTGAGGTGGCTGCGCCGTTGCTTCGCCTCCCGCAGCATCTCCCGGCCATCGTGCAGATAGCTGTCGACGTAACCCATCGTGTAACGCTCCAGCTCCAGCAGGGCATCCTGCACCTGGCTGAGGCAGTGGTAGAGGCTGAGGCCGAACCCCCGTGCCTCGCTTGGACAGGGGAGCGAGCGGTAGAGGGCCTCCACCTTGTCCATGCGGATTTTGCTCTGCTCCAGGTAGGCGCAGAACGCCTCCATCAGGCTGTCGTCGTAGGGATCGGCGGCCAGAGCGCGCAACTGGCTGGGGAAGGGGTTGATCACCTGGGCCAGCAACCGATCGATCGGCCCGTAGACCTGCTGCAACCAGCCCAGCAGAGCCTCGTCACGGACGTGGCCGCTGGGGGCTGGCCTGGCGGCGCTGGTTGCAGACCGCCGGCCCAGGGCTGAGGGTTGCCGACTGAGGTCGTAGTGGCGGCGCCGGTCGCCATCACCCAGAACGGCCCAGGCGGCATTGATGGCCAGGATCGCGGTGTCATCACCACCGGCATCGGGATGATGCCGCTTGACCAGGGCGCGATAGGCGGCCTTGATCTGATCCGCCCCCGCCGTGGCTGGCACGCCCAGGACGGCATAGAAATCGTTGCTGGCCAGGGCTGCCTTCAAGGGGGGTGATGGCGGCTGGAGCCATCATGGCAAGAGCACCAGCCATGAAAAAAGCCCCCTGACGGGGGCCGGTGGCGTGTGAGGGCGTGAACGGACTAGAGCAGCGCGATCAGAACTTGAAGGTGGTCTGCACGAGACCGCCGAAGTTGCTGAAGCTGTTGTCCTCGCCGGTGAGCTGACCCAGGGGACGGCTCAGGTAGAAGATTGCCGGGGTCACGGCGATGTTGTCGGTGACCTGGAACTTGTACCACCACTCCCAGACGTAGTTGCCATCGGCTGGGGTGGTGTTGGCCGAGTCGTCGGTGCCGCGGGAGAGCGCGGTGGCGAACACGGGCTGACCCACGGCCATACCCGCTGCATTGCCCTTGGCGAAGAGATCGCTCCACTGCAGGCCGACGAACCAGCTCTGGCTTTCGCTCACGAAGGGCTGGACGTAATCAAGACCCGAGGAGTTGGTGCCATTACTCGAGAGGCTGTTGAGACCCCAGCCGAGGCTGATCGAGGGGATCCAGCCACTGTTCTTAGGCTGCCAGTAAGCGTTGGCCGCCACGCTGTTCGACTCTCCACTCACCAGGAACCAGCTGTTGCTGGCCGCGAAGTTCGTGCCACGACGGAAGTTGGTGGCCTGCTGGCCGTAGCGGTAAGCCAGCGAAACGTTCCACTGGGGAGCGGTGTAGTTCAGCTGGGCCAGAAAATTCCCGCGTGCGCAATCGGTACCGATGCCGCCTTCGCTGCTGGAGCAGACATTGTCATTCCCGTCGAAGGCCTGACCGGAACTGCCCTGCTGAGCCACATAGTTAGCCGAAGCGCTGAATCCGGCCTGACCTTTTTTGACATTCTGCTTCCAGATCACACCGCCCAAAGATCCGGTTGCTTTGTTGTAAACGCCGGGAGCACCCCAGAGCTGGAAAACATCAAGAATCTTATCGCCCTTACCGCTGCCATAGAGCGACGGGGTGACAGCGACCGATTCCGTATTCCTGGCCTTGGGACCAACAATGAAGGTGAAATCGCGACCGACGGGGAAACGATAGTAGAGACGATCGACACCGATCGAATCAGAGCCACCGAAGCCATTGCTGGCCACATCCAGGGCCGTGAGGTTCAACCCATCGCCGTTGAAAGCAGTACCACCAAAGTTACCAGTTCTCAGGCGGGTGTAGAGCAGGTCTTTGCCAGTGAAGCTGGTGAGCAAGTTCAGCCGCAAATCATAATTGAAAGTAGTGGCGCCGTACTGAGCGTTATACTTTTCTGCGGCATCACGGCTGCCGAAGGTGGGCGAAGAACCGAAGACGCCGGCACCCGGCCGATCACCACTGGCGTTGACCGCGCCGATCACGAAAGTGGCCTGGCCCTGAAGTTTGGTGGTGGTGGAGAACTGGGTCGCCTCCAGTTCGCCCACTTTGGCTTCGAGGCGATCCACACGGCCGCGCAGAATGGCGAGTTCCTTCTCGAACTCCTTGAGCAGACGGCGCAGCTCGTCGGTCACCTCGGTGATCCGATCGAGGCAGGCGTTGAGCAGCGCAGCGGCTTCCCAGCGGCTCAGGGGTTGCTTGCCGCGGAAGGTGCCGTCGGGATAACCGGCGACGCAGCCATAGCGCTCGATCAGATTCGAGAGTGCCTGATAGGCCCACTCGGTGGGCTGAACATCGGAGAACTGGGTGATGCTGGTCACCTGGTCCTTCTTGTTGCCGGAATACTTCTTGATGTCAACAAGATTGAGATCCCCGGCCGAAGCTGCCATGGGGGCTGCCAGCCCAAGGGCAACTGGCGCCAGCAGCAGACGCTGAAACAATTTCACTGGATCCTCACACCAATTGAGGGATGGTCCAAAAGGACACTTTCAGATTATATCGAAACAAAGAATTAGGACCAACGTCTACGAGCACATAGCCAGGTATCGCCGATCACATTCGAACCGCCAAAGCCATTCTCCCGCAGAGGATCCTGGCCATGCACAAATCGTGGCCAGGCCATTGAGCAGCCCAGGTGAACACAAAAAAGCCGTGGGCGGAGCCACGGCTTGAAGCGAGCAGCCTGGAGAGGGCCAGAACTGATTCGGAAATCAAAAGACCAGCCAGATCAAGGTGTGTGAGGAGATGATCTGGCTGGAGAAAAGATCAGCAGAGGCCGATCAACTGATCAGGATCGATCAGAACTTGAAGGTGGTCTTGACCAGGCCGCCGAAGTTGTCGAAGGTGTCGCTGCTGGTCTTCTGGAACTGACCCAGGGGGACGCTGAGGTAGAAGAGAGCAGGGGTGACCGAGATGTTGTCAGTCACCTGGAACTTGTACCACCACTCCCAGGCGTAGTTGCCGTCGTTGGGCTCGAGGATGTCTTCGTCACCCGACTTGGTGAAGAAGGTGGGCTGACCCACGGCCATCCCCATGGAGTTGCCCTTCACGAACACATCGGACCACTGCAGACCCACGTACCAGGACTGGGTCTGGGCACCGTCGATCTCATCGAAGTTGTCGGAGCTGTGGGCGTTGAGGCCCCAGCCGGTGCTGATCGAGGGGAGCCAACCGGAGTTGGACGGCTGCCAGTAGCCACTGATGCCAACAGAGTTGACGCTGTCGGAGAGGGCATACCCGAGGTTGGCCAGGGGAGTGCCATTGCCGCCGTAGAGGCCAGCCAGACCACCCTGAGGGGTGGTGTAGGTGTAGGCGGCGGCGATACCGAAGTTCTCGTTGTTCCAGGCGATCTGGGCGGTACCGGTCTGAGCGGAGCCGTCGGTGCCGATGCCACCGATGTTGGGGTTACCCACGTTGCCGTTGACGGCCACGTAGTTGGCACTGATGCTGAAGCCGCCGCTCTTCCACCACAGGCCACCACCGGAGCCGAGGGTCAGGGGGTAGGCACCGGGAGCGCCGCCGTAGGTAAAGATGTCGAGGACGGTGTCAGCGGGGTACACGCTGGGCCAGAAGGCCAGCATGTCGTCCTGACGGACCTTGCCACCGATCGTGGCGGTGAAGCTGCTGCCCAGGGGGAACTGATAGAAGAGGCGGTTGACTTCGACGGAATCGGCGCCGCTGGCACCCTCGAAGGCGACCTCGAAGGCGTTCAGGCCCACCAGGTTGTCAGGATTGGCAGCACCCCAGGGGCTGGAGCCGAAGTTGCCGGCCCGCAGACGGGTGCGCAGCAGGTCCTTGCCGGTGAAGCTGGTGTCGAGGTAGAGGTCGAGGTTGTAGTTGAAGGCGGTGGCACCCTGCTGAGCTGCGGCGAGGTCAGCGAGCTTGGGGTTGAGGCTGTTGGGGACTCCGCTGTTGTCACCCAGGACGCGGGCATCGCCACCGAAGGCGTTGGCGCCGATGGTGAAGGTGGCCACACCACGCAGTTTGGTGGTGGTGGAGAACTGGTTGGCCTCCAGCTCACCCACCTTGGCCTCGAGGTTGTCGACGCGGCCGCGCAGGATGGCGAGTTCCTTCTCGAACTCCTTGAGCAGACGGCGCAGCTCGTCGGTCACTTCGGTGATCCGATCAAGGCAGGCGTTGAGCAGAGCGGCGGCTTCCCAGCGGCTCAGCGGCTTCTTGCCGCGGAAGGTGCCATCGGGATAGCCAGCGACGCAGCCGTAGCGCTCGATCAGGTTCGAGAGCGCCTGGTAGGCCCACTCGGTGGGCTGCACGTCGGAGAACTGGGTGATGCTGGTGACCTGATCCTCGGAAGCGGCGTACTGGTTGATGCCGTCCAGGTTCATTTCGCCGGCGGTGGCGGCCACGGGGGCCATCAGTCCGAGGGCGACAGGTGCCAGCAGCAATTGCCGGAAGAATTTCATGGGGTCCTCACACAAGTTGGCGCGATGCGCCTGCATGAAGAATCACCCCCAGCCGCCGTGCTGGCCCGGGCAGATGTGACAGAAAGCACAACGGCTGGGGGAACGGGGGCTGGTCCAGACTTGCCCCAACCGCCGCCACGGCCCTGAACACCCGGTCCCAACGCCCCTGGCTGTGGTGGCTGGCCCTGGCGGCCCTCTGGCTGGCGGGCAGCCTGGCCGACCGGCTCTGGCTGCATCTCGATCAGCGGTTGCCGGCCTGGGACCAGGCCGACTATCTCAACAGTGCGGTGGACCATGGCCGGGCCTTGGGGCTGCTGCCGGGAGGGGGCTGGCGGGGCTGGCAGGACCTGCTGGATCTCTCCCCCAAGGTGCCGCCGCTGGCGAGCCTGGTGAATGGCTCGGTGATCGCCCTCGCTGGCGACAGCCCCGATCAGGCCAGCGCTGCCCTGACGCTCTGGCAGGGTTTGCTGCTGATGAGCGTCGCCTGCTGGGGACGCCAACTGGTGTCGCCAGGTTTCGGCCTGCTGGCGGCGGCCCTCACCAGCACCACGCCGGCCCTGGTCAGCCTGCGGCTGGATTTCACCCTCGACCTACCCCTCGCCGCCACCAGCGTGCTGGCCCTCTGGCTGCTGGGGCGCTGGGCGGCGCCTGAGCCCAGGGGGGGAAGCTGGGGGCAAGCCGCCGCCGCGGCGCTGGCCCTGGCGGCGGCCGTTCTGGTGAAGCAGAGCGCGTTGCTCGTTCTGCTCCCCCCGGCCCTGTGGGAGGCGCTCCGGGGTCTGGGTCGCGCCCAGCGGCGCTGGCAGGCGCTGGCCGCGCTGGCGCTGGTGCTCACCCTGGTGCTCCCCTGGCTGCAGCACAACTGGATCACCAGCATCGGCGGCACCAACCGGGCGGTGCTGGAGTCGGCCGCCCAGGAGGGGGACCCGCCGCCGTTCAGCCTGGCCAGCCTGTTCTGGTACCCCAGGCTCTGGCGCCAGCAGCTGGGACTGGTCAACAGCCTGCCGGCCGTGGCCGGCGCACTGCTGGCCCTGGGCGCCGCCTGGCGCCGCCGGGGTTTCCCGCGGCCTCAGCCAGCCGATCAGACGGACCAGGCCCAGGGTGGCCGGGGCTGGGCCTGGTTGATCGGCTGCAGCCTCAGTGGCTGGCTGCTCACCACCCTCAGCCCCAACAAGGACCCCCGCTACATCACTCCGGTGCTGCCCCTGCTGGTGCTGCTCCTGAGCTGGGGCTGGTGGCAGCTCGGCCAGGCCCTGCGCAGGCAGGGCCTGGGGCGCGCCAGCTGGGTGGCCCTGGCCGCGGGGCTGGCGGCCAGTGCGGGCAGCGCTGCTGTCGCCCAGGCCGCCGAGATCCGCTGGCAGCCCCGTTCACCCCTTCCAACAGTCATGGATGCCATGCGCCAGCAGGTGGGCGATCAGCACCGCACCCTGGTGGTGCTGCCCAATGCCCCCGAGCTCAACGAGCACACCGCCACGGTGTTCGGTCGGGCCCGGGGGGGGCAGATCGTGGCCCGGCAGCTCGGTCGGCAGCCCAGGGAGCGGCAGCTGGTGCTGGATCAGGCGGAGTGGATCCTGCTCACCACTGGCCAGGCGGGCATGCGGCGGGAAGCCACACGACAGCTGGCCAAGGAGATCCGCCAGGATCCCCGCTTCCGACTGGTGGGCCGCTGGCACTGGAGCGACGGCGAACCCGTTGAGCTGTGGACGCGCCGCCAGCCCGTGGCCGCCACGGCCCGCTTCGATCGGCGCTTCATCGAGCTGGCCTCCGGCCTGGAGCGGGGTCCTGCCGGGCTGGCGCCGGTGTTCGAGGCCATCGGCCCCCAGCACCAGCTCGATGGCCACTGGGACTATCAAGTGCGGGTGACCGACTGGGCGGAGCAGCGCCTGCGCTCAGATTCCAGTGATCGTGAGGCGCTCTGGGCGCTGGCGCTTCTGGCGGTCCTGCGCAACCGTCCGAACCAGGCGGATCATTGGTTCTCCCGCCTGCAGACCCTGGAGCCGGGCAACCCCTGGCCGCCGGCCTACCGCAGTGTGGTGCTTCTGGCCGGCTGGAATCCCTGGCGCGCCCATGCCGTGGCCAGCGCCGCGGCCCGTGGCCATCAGGAGCCGGTGCTCGACGCCCTCGCCGATGTGAGCGGGGCCCTGCTGGCCAATCCCTTCAGCCTGCAGCGGACCTTCAGTTCGGTTCCGCAGGCCACCAGCAGGGTGACCGACCAGCTGAAGAAGGACCACCGATGAGGGTGAGCCGCATGCTGCTCGGGCTCTGGGCCGTGGCCCTGGTGCTGGCCCTCGCCGGCCTGGGCAACCTGCCCCTGCGCGACTGGGACGAGGGCATCGTGGCGCGGGTGGCCCTGGAGACCAGTCAGGCGCCCTGGCCCGACACCCTGCTGCCGACCTTCTGGGGATCCACCTATCTCAACAAGCCTCCGGGGCTGCACTGGCTGATCGCGGGCGTGATCCAGCTCTGGCGCTCCCTCAGCGGCGAGGCCACCGCCCGGCCACCGGAGTGGGTGATCCGGCTGGCGCCGGCACTGGTCTCGAGTCTGCTGGTGCCGCTGATCGGCGCCATCCAGCTGCGCCTGCGACCCAGCCAGCCCCTGGCCGCCGTGGGGGCGGCGGCCATCGCCCTCACCCTGATGCCCCTGGTCCGCCACGGCCGGCTGGCGATGCTCGATGGGGCCCAGCTCACGGCCATGGCCCTGCTCTGGCTCGGCCTGCTGCTGACGGGCCCGCAGCCGCGGGCCGCCCTGGCGGGCGGTCTGATCGCTGGGGCCGGCGGCAGTGCGCTCCTGCTGCTGAAGGCTCCGGTGGTGGTGCCGGTGCTGGCCACGGGGCTGCTGCTGCGCTGGCTCGATCGCGATCTGGATCGGCGGGCCTGGCTGCGCCTGGGGCTGGGCCTGGGCCTGGGACTGTCGCTGGGTCTGGCCTGGCACGGCTGGCACGGCCTGCAACGGGGCTCTGAAGCCCTGCTGATGTGGGGCGGCCAGGGGCTGCTGCGCTTCACCGCCACGGTGGAGGAGCACCACGGCAGTCCGCTCGAACCTGTGCTGGAGGTGCTGGAGGGGGGGTGGCCCTGGCTGCCCCTCTGGCCGATCGGCCTGGGACTGGCCTGGAGGGAGCGGCGGCAACCGACGGGGCGCTGGAGCCTGGGCCTCAGCCTGGCTGCCACCTTGACGGTGCTGCCGATGAAGACGCAGTTGCCCTGGTACAGCCTCCTGCTCTGGCCACCCTTCTGCCTGATCTGCGGGCCGGCTCTGGCCCGGCTGGTGGAAGATCCCCGCCCCCGGGGCCTGCTGGGGCGGTTGCCCTGGTTCTGGGCCATGTTGGGGGGGCTGCTGCTGCTGGCCTCACTGCTGGTCCCGCAGCCGTTCCGCTGGCTGCCCCTGCCGGCGGGGCTGGGACTGCTGTGGGGGGGGGTCTGCCTGAGTCGGCCGGCCCTGGGCAGACGCCGTCTTGGGCTGGCGCTGCTGCTGGTGGGCTGGAGCACCTCGCTGCTGCTGTTCGTCCTGAGCCCGTTCTGGAACTGGGAGCTCAGCGAAGACTGGTCGGTGCTGCCCGCCGCTGAGCTGGCCCGAGACGCCGGGCTTGCCAGCGCCAAGGACGTGCTGCCGATCCACATGCCGGGCAACGAGGGGCAGCGCCCGAGCCTGCGTTGGTATGCCGAGCAGGAGATCTTCAACCTTCCTGACAGTCCCCGCGACCACTGGCCGAAACGATTCCGGGTGCTGCTGCGCCCCGGAGACGGCGTTGGCAGGCTCGAGTCCGGCAACCCCGGGCGCCTGCGGCTTCAGGATGCCACCTGTGACCTGGAGGCCCGCGGTGGCGACAGCTGGCAACGCTGGATCTGCGCGGGAGACGCCAAGGAGCATGACGCCGAAGGCCCCTGAGCAGGTTCGAGCCCAGAGGGCGGTGCTGGTGGCGGCGGCGCTGTTTGCGCTCACCGGGCTGCTGCTGCAGTGGTGGCGGCTGCAGGTGCTCACCGCCTCCTACGACCAGGGCATTTTTCTGCAGACGATCTGGAGCGGCCTGCACGGCCATCCCTTCGAGAGCACCCTCTCCTCCCAGCTCTCCACCAACGTCATCCACACCGGGGAACCGCCCTCCCTGGGCTATCACCGTCTGGGCCAGCACTTCACCCCAGCCCTGCTGCTCTGGGTACCCCTGGTGGGGCTATTGGGGATCTGGGCCCTGCCGCTGGTGCAGGTGGCTCTGATGACGGCCGCCGGGCTGGTGCTGCACCGGATCGCCCGGGAACGGCTGGAGGATCCCTGGCTGGCCGCCTTCGTGACCTGCAGCTTCTTCGGCGCCAATGCGGTGATCGGACCCACCTGGGGGAACTTCACCGACCTCGTCCAGCTACCCCTGACGGTCCTGCTTCTCTGGTACGGGCTGCAGCGCTGCAACTGGTGGCTGGTGGCGGTCGCGGCAGTGGCGGTGCCGATGATCCGGGAAGACACCGGTGTGCTGCTGGTGGGGATCAGCCTCTGGATGCTGGTGCGTCAACGCCAGCGCTGGCCGCTGGCCCTGGGGCTGGCCGCCCTGGGTCTGGGCTGGGTGCTGCTGGTGACCAACGTGCTGATGCCGCTGTTCAGCGACGACAACTCCCGCCGCTTCATGGTGGAGAACTTCGGCCAGTACATCGGTGACGCGGAGCAGGCCAGCAGCCTGGAGGTGCTTCTCAAGGCACTCAGGCAGCCGTGGGTGCTGGTGCGGGAGCTGATCTGGCCGCCAGTAGAGACCCTGCGCTACCTGCTGGCCCAGGGTCTGCCGCTGATGCTGGTGCCACTGATCAGCCTCGACAGCTGGCTGCTGATGGGGGTGCCCCTGCTGGGCCTGCTACTGGCTCAGGGATCGAACAACCCCCTCTCGATCAACCTCCGCTACGCGCTGCTGGTGGTACCTGGGCTATTCACCGGGGCGATCGAGTGGTGGAGACGCCATCCCCGGGTCTTTGCCCAGCGGCGCCTGCGGCGGGTCTGGATCGGCTGCATCACGCTCTCGCTCCTGTTCACCCTGCTGGCCAACCCCAACCGCAGCCTCTCGTTCCTGATTCCCGACAGCGTCGATCCCTGGGTCTACAGCTCACCGCCGCGTCAGTGGAGCCACGGGGCCAGCGCCCGGGAGCTGCTCAGACAGATCCCCGAGGGCGCCACCGTGGCCGCCACCACACCCCTGATTCCCCACCTGGCCCAGAGACCGGTGCTGATCCGCTTCCCGAACGGGGTGATCTACCGCGATCGCCAGGGCATCAGCCGGGCCGTCGACTGGATCGCCATCGATTTTGATTGGTTGCGCCGCTACGAGGTGGCTTTCCGCAGCGATCGTGAAGCCCTGGAGAACAGCCTCGAAGCCCTGAACTCCCTGCCTGAGCCCTACGGAGTAAGGGCCTTCGCCGATGGGGTGGTGCTGCTGCAACGGAACGCGCCCGATGTCCAGCCAGCGCGGCGCCAGCTCCAGGAGCTGATCGACTCGATCCAGCGACAGCTCGATCACAGACCCGACTGAAGAAGGGGGCTCCAAGAACGATGCCCCCTCAGCCGGGCTGTTGAGCGCGGCTGAGGGGGCGTTCGCCGGGTCCGCTCTGGCGCGGAACCGATTGATCAGGAAACTGTCGCCGAAATCAGCCGGCGTTCTCCGCGATCAGCAGACCCTGGGTCATGGAACTGTGGCTCACGGGCACCTCCTCCTTGGGGGATAAAGCCAGCCGGCGACGCATTCGAAGCGGGCTCATCGGGCACGGGGCCTGAAGGCCTGCTCCACGACACTGCTGACGGAACAGGTTGAATCTAAGGGAGTTGCCGGGCCAGGCGAGAGCTTGTGAGCCAGGGAGCACAAGGGGATGAACCTGCCCATAAAAAAGGCGCCCTGAAGGGCGCCATGCTGAAGACGAGAGGCAATCAGAGGGCGTTGCCGCGGGGCAGGACCTCTTCAGGGAAGACGAAGTTTTCATGCGGCTGGTCGGCCGGTGCCATCCAGGCACGCAGACCTTCGTTCAGAAGAATGTTCTTCGTGTAGAAGGTCTCGAATTCGGGGTCCTCAGCGGCGCGGATCTCCTGCGACAC
>CALRMN020000018.1:0-39328 GCA_943369245.1 Synechococcus sp. UW140
CGCCATCGATGTCGGCCAAGCTGGGGGCGCTGGAGGTGCCGACATCGAGGCCATTGAAGGGATTGGCGGTGCCGGTCCGGAGGGTATAGGCAGGAGCGGTGGCGCTGCCGATGTTCTCGTAGTAGTTCAGCGTGCCATCGCTTTCCCCCACCACGAGATCGAGATCGTTGTCGCCATCGATGTCGGCCAAGCTGGGGGCGCTGTCGAAGCCGACATTGATGCCATTGAAGGGATTGTCGGCGGGGAGGATCTGGCGGCTGTAGGCAGGAGCGGTGGCGGTGCCGGTGTTCTTGTAGTAGACAAGCCTGCCAAGGTCTTCCCCCACCACGAGATCGAGATCGCCGTCGCCATCGATGTCGGCAAAGCTGGGGGCGCTGGAGAAGCCGATACCGAAGCCATTGAAGGGATTGGCGGTGCCGGTCTGGAGGGTGTATCTAGGAGCGGTGGCGGTGCCGGTGTTCTTGTAGTAGTGGAGAGTGCCATCACTTTGGCCCACCACGAGATCGAGATCGCCGTCGCCATCGATGTCGGCAAAGCTGGGGGAGCTGGAGAAGCCGACATCGAAGCCATTGAAGGGATTGGCGGTGCCGCTCTGGAGGGTGTAGGCAGGAGCGGTGGCGCTGCCGGTGTTCTTAAAATAGTGCAGCGTGCCATAAAAATCCCCCACCACGAGATCGAGATCGCCGTCGCCATCGATGTCAGCAAAGCTGGGGGAGCTGGAGAAGACGACATCGAAGCCATTGAAGGGATTGGCGCTGCCGGCCTGCTGGCTGTAGATCGGTTCAGCAACCACGCTGGTGGCCTGGAAAGAGTTCAGCGTGCCATTGTTTTGACCCACCACGAGATCGAGATCGCCGTCGCCATCGATGTCGGCCAAGCTGGGGGCGCTGGAGGTGCCGACATCGATGCCATTGAAGGGATTGGCGGTGCCGGTCTGGAGGCTGTAGGCAGGAGCGGTGGCGCTGCCGGTGTTCTTGTAATAGTTCAGCGTGCCATACGAATCCCCCACCACGAGATCGAGATCGCCGTCGCCATCGATGTCGGCCAAGCTGGGGGTGCTGGAGAGGCCGACAGCGACGCCATTGAAGGGATTGGCCGTGCCGGTCTGGAGGGTGTAGGCAGGAGCGGTGGCGGTGCCGGTGTTCTTGTAGTAGGTCAGCGGGCCAAAACCCTCACCCACCACGAGATCGAGATCGCCGTCGCCATCGATGTCGGCAAAGCTGGGGGCGCTGACGCTGCCGACATCGAAGACGACTCCATTGAAGGGATTGTCGGTGCCGGTCTGGAGGGTGTAGGCAGGAGCGGTGGCGCTGCCGGTGTTCTTGTAGTAGTTCAGCGTGCCATCTAAAGCACCCACCACGAGATCGAGATCGCCGTCGCCATCGATGTCGGCAAAGCTGGGGGTGCTGGACAAGCCGACATCGATGCCATTGAAGGGATTGTCGGTGCCGCTCTGAAAGGTGTAGGCAGGAGCGGTGGCGCTGCCGGTGTTCTGGTAGTAGTTCAGCGTGCCATCGCGTTTCCCCACCACGAGATCGAGATCGCCGTCGCCATCGATGTCGGCAAAGCTGGGGGAGCTGAAGGAGCCGACATCGAAGACGACTCCATTGAAGGGATTGGCGGTACCGGTCTGCTCGCTGTAGGTGATCAACACGCCTGGATACCTGGCCATGGCCGCTGGCAGCAGCGGTGCGGCCGCCCCGGAGCCATCCCCGCCCTCCAGCTGCCAGCGGCCGCCCCTGGCGGCAGCCCCCACCAGGGAGCTGGAGGCGGCCACCGGCACGCCGGTGATCTGGGCCAGGGCCTCCACAAAGGCTGTCCCCGCAGCGCTGGCGGCAGTGCGGCAACACCACAGCAGCACCTGTCCCGTTGCACCCAGGGCCGCGCCGATGGCGGCCAGCTCAGCCTGGTGCTGCTCCAGGGCCTGGCTGTCGAGGAGGCCGCCACTGAAGGCCACCCCACCGGGCTGGCCGTGGGCGATCACATGCACCGCCTCGAGGCTGCGGCCAGCCACGGCCCGGGCGATCTGGACCGGGGCCGGTTCATCAACGCAGAGCAGCCGTGCCTCCAGGCCAGGGCGCAGGCCCTCCAGCAGGATGCGTGGCTCTGCAACGCCCGGATCGATCAGTACCAGCTCGCGGCAGGCGACCTGTGCCGCGTTGAGTGGCTGGGGGGCGGCGGAAGGGCGCATGGCAAAGCTCGGGGGGGAAAGCAAGGCTGCGTTGGTGCTGCTTCGCACCAGAACCTGCCAAAAAAACTTGCTAACACTAAGGGCGAAATTGAGGGCTCCTTTGCCTCTATGGCTACACAGTGTGGATGCGCTCACGGGCCCGTCGCGGGATCACGGGATCAAGGGATGCGGCCCCCGTCAACGGCTTGATTCCCGTGGCGGCTCAGGCCACTGCCGCGGTGAGCTCCAGGGACAACAGAGGCTGCTCGTGCAGCTGAAACTTCTCTCGCAGGGAGGCTGGAATGTGCCTGGCGAAGGGAATGCGTAGCAGGGGAAGTTCCTCGATCGGTTGCTCCTCGCCGTATCGACGAGGGTGGAGATGATCTGCTCGGACGAGAACGTTGCGGTCATATCCGGAGCGAGGCCTTCTCAACGAGCGGCGGGCGGCCATCAAGCGCGCCTTCAACCTGGCCAGCGGCAGCCCCCTGATCGAGGAGAAGAGCTACGTCTTCCAAGGGAGTGGTTCTGGGAAGAACGCGACTTGCCTACGGCGATGGGCCACAGGACAACGAGAACAATCGGCACAGTCGACCAGTTTTAACCTGCCAAGCAGGGCACGGCAGGTGAGCGAAAGCAGGCGTGTCTTCCTGATACGGCTCTCATAGGCCGGTCCGGCTCTATTGACTCCGAAAGGTTCTCAATCGATAAGCAGCGAATAACTGACCATCCAAACAAGAGATAGAGTTGTGTTGGTACCGCACACTTCTGGCACGCTCCATCAGTGATGACAGGGCACCCACCCCGCAGTCCTGACCCGGAACCAACAGCCGACCATGGCACCGGCGGCTTCATCGAGCAGGCGGAGAGACTCTATGCCGAGGGGCGCTACAGGGCGGCGCTGGATCGCTTTGAGAAGGTCCTGGCCAGTGCACCGGGGAGCAGTGATGTTCAGGCTGCCATGGCCCGCTGCCTGCGTCAGCTGGGCGAGTTCGCCGCCGCCGAGGCACAGCTGCGGGCGGTGCTGGAGCGGCAACCTGCCCACTTCACCGCCACCGTCGGCATGGCGGAGCTGGAGATGGCCCGCGATCGGTTGGATGCCGCCATCCCCTGGTACCGCTCGGCCCTGGAGATCCAGCCAGACAACGACGCCATCCGCGCCACCCTGATGCACGTGCTGCGGCGTGCCGGTGTCGCCCCCGACATCCCCGGCCTGATCGAACGGGCGGAGGCGGCGTACGCCCGGGGTCGAGCCAGGGAGGCGCTGGCCCACTTCCGACAAGCACTGGCGGCAGCACCGGAGAACGGCGATCTGCAGGCCGCCACGGCCCGCTGCCTTCGCCAGCTGGGCGAGCACGCAGCCGCTGAGGCTCAGCTGCGGGGCGTGCTGGCGCGCGACCCCCGCCAGTTCGCCGCCACCCTCGGCATGGCGGAGCTGGAGATGGCCCGTGGCCATGCCGGGGCCGCCATCCCCTGGTTCCGCGCGGCCCTGGAACGACAGCCCGGCGACGCCCTGATCGCTCGCGCCCTGATCCAGGCGATGATCCACGCTGGTGATGGGGCTGGAGCCGAGGCGCTGCTTGGCGAGGCCTTGGCGGACAATCCCCACGATCTCTTCCTGCTCGGCGCCCGCATCGATCTGCTCGCCGGCCGGGGGGATCTTGCTGGAGCTCTGGCCGCATCCGCCATGGCGCTGGCTCATCCCGAGGCCAGCGGCTGGCATCGTCTGCGCCATGGCGAGCTGCTGGCTCAGCTCGGCCGCGCCGGCGAGGCTCTGGAGGTGCTGGAGGCCATCGATGCGAACGACGATCTCCCCCTCGCCGCCCAGGTTCTGCGGGCCCGGGGCGTGGTGCTGCGGGAGCTGGGACGCCTGCCCGAAAGCCTGGAGCAACTGCGCCAGGCAGTGGAGCGCGAGCCCAGTTGCCCCGATCACGCCGTCGCCCTGGCCAGCCTGCTGGCTGAGATCGGTGCCTTCCAGGAGGGGCTGGAACTGCTCCAGGAGGCCGAGCGCAGTGTCGGTGCGGTGTGCGGCCTGGCCTCCCAGCCCTGGCTGCAGCTGGCCAGGGTGATCCTCTACCGCGGCAGCGGCGATCGCGAGTCGGCCCTGGCGATCGCCGAAGGCCTCGCCCTCGACCCGCAGGTGGGCTTCCACGCCCGCGTGCAGCGGGCCGAGCTGCTGATGAGCTGCGCCGATCCCCGCGCTGCTGACGCCATCGACAGCCTCCAGCCGCTGGGCGCCGATCAGTTGCGGCAGGAGCGCCTCAGCCGCAGTGAATGGCTGCGATCGCTCTACCGCTTCGAGGAGGCGCTCGAGCCCCTCGAGCCGCTGCTGGCAAGCGAGCCCCTCGACCTGCTGGCGGCCGAGCGGGCCTGCCTGCTGCATGTGCTGGTGATGGACCTCGAGGCTGCCCAGAACCTGTTCCAACGGCTCCGCGCCGCCAAGCAGGCCAGCGGCAACCCCCGGCTGGCGGAAACCGCCTTTCACGGGCTGCACCGCTGTCTGATGGAGGAATTCAACACCGACTTGCCGAGCACGGCACGCATCCGCGCCCTGGCCGCCGAACCGCCCGCCAGCCGCCTGGGGCCCCTGGCCGAGCTGCTGTGCGAGGAGCCGCAATGCAGCGCCGCCGCCATCGCTCTGCTGATCGCCGCCCGCCAGGCCGGCCGCCTCGACGGCTGGGCCAGCCCACCCCCCGCCGATCCCCAGGCCCCTGCCATTCCCCGCGAGATTGTGCAGTACTGGGATGCCAGGCCGCTGCCGGACGGCATCCGCTCGCTGATGCTCAGCTGGCCGGAAACCAATCCCACCTGTCGCCATTACATGTTCGATCGGGCCGCTGCCCAGGCCTTCCTGGAACGGCATGCCACGCCATTGGTGCGCCGGGCATTCGCCGCCGCCCTCAGTCCGGTGCTGCAGTCCGATCTGTTCCGGCTGGCCTGGCTGGTCGAGCGCGGCGGCATTTACGCCGATGCCGATGACCGCTGCCAGTTCAGCCTCGAGCGCCTGTTCGCTGGCGGCGTCAGCCTGGTGCTGCTGCAGGAGGACATCGGCTCGATCGGCAACAACCTGATCGCCGCCGCGCCCCGCCATCCCTTCCTGGCGGAAGTGCTGGAGCTCACATCCCTCCGGGTGATCCAGCACCAGGGCAGCAACCCCTGGTTTCTCAGCGGGCCGGGCGTGTTCACAGAGGTCTTCGCCCGTCGCTGCGCCGCGGTTCTCACCGATCCGGCCGCACCCCGTCCGCCCGGCCTGCGCCTGCTCACCCAGCACGAACTCAGCCGCCGCGTGAGCATGCACCTGCAGACCCCGGTGAAGGTGAGCGAAGGCAGCTGGGCCGCTCCACGGGGCCCACGGGCCGGCGCCAGACGGCTGATCATCCCGCGAGCGCGGCTGACCTGAGCTGCCGTTGCAGCCTGCTGGAAAGCTGCCGGCTGAACTTGATCCGGGGCAGGGGCAGCTCAGCGATCGGCCGCTCACCGGTGGGGGTGGCGATGAGGGTGCCGGGAAGGAAACCGACGACGCTGAGGAAGAAGTTCAGAATGCCATCCTGTTCGCCCACCACGAGATCGAGATCGCCGTCGCCATCGATGTCGGCAAAGCCGGGGTTGCTGTATTGGCCGACATCGAAGGTGTTGAAGGGATGGGCGGTGCCGGTCTGGAGGGTGTATCTAGGGGCGGTGGCGTGCTGGAGGTGATCGGCACCGATGCCGGTGGTGTGGCCACCCTGGCCGCCCCGGCGCAGGCGTTGCTGCGGGCCGCGCGCCTTGTGGTGGCGCCCCGGCGTCTGCTGGCTGAGCTGGCACCCTGGTGGCAGGGCGAACAGGCGGCCGGCCGGATTGCGGTGGCCTGCCCTTGCCCCGAGCTCCTGGCCAGCGACAGGCCTGAGCTGATCGTCGGGCCCCTGGGGGAGGCACTGGCGGCGGGCCGACCGGCGGTGCTGCTGGCCAGCGGCGATCCCCTCTGGTTCGGCATCGGGCGGCTGCTGCTGCAGCATGTCCGCCCGGATCAGCTGCGCTTTCACCCGGCCCCCAGCTCCCTGCAGCTGGCTTTCGCCCGCATCGGTCGCCCCTGGCAGGACGCCGCCTGGGTGAGCCTGCATGGCCGCGATCCCGAACCGCTGGCGGCGGCGCTGCAGAAACGACCCGCGGCCCTGGCGGTGCTCACCGACCCCGGCCGCGGCGGCGCCGAGGAGGTGAGACGGATCCTTGCCGCCTCAGGCTTGGCAGCGGCCTACGGCTTCTGGCTGTGCGAGCGGCTGGGCCATCCGGCCGAGCGGGTGCAGCGCCTGGCGCCTGACGCACCGCTGCCCGCCGACTGTGATCCGCTGCACCTGGTGCTGCTGATCGCCGAGCCTCCGGCTCCCCCCGCCGATCCCGCGGCCCTGCCCCTGTTCGGCCTCGACGACGGCCTCTTCCTCCAGCACGACGACCGCCCGGGGCTGATGACCAAGCGGGAGGTGCGCATCCAGTTGCTCGCCGACCTGGAGCTGCCCGCCAGTGGTGTGCTCTGGGATGTGGGGGCCGGCGTGGGCTCGGTGGGTCTGGAGGCCCTGCGGCTGCGGCCCGGCCTGGCGCTCTGGGCCCTGGAGCGGCGCGGTGGCTCAGCAGCCCTGATCCGGGCCAATGCCGAGCGGCTTGGAGTCCAGCCGGCTGGGGTGCTGGAAGGAGAAGCCCTCAGCTTGCTCGAGCAAGACGATCTTCCCGTTCCCGATCGGGTGCTGCTCGGTGGCGGTGGCCGTCAGCGCCTGGCGCTGTTGGAGATCGTGCTGCGGCGCCTGCGCTCCGGGGGCATTGTTGTGATTCCGCTGGCCACTCTGGAGGCCCTGGCGGAACTGAGGCCTCCGCTGGAGGCCTCAGGCCTGGCGGTGCGCGTGACCCAGCTGCAGGCCTGGCGCGGCGCTCCCTTGGCCGAAGGCACACGGCTGGCCCCGCTCAATCCCGTGCTGGTACTCAAGGGGCGCCGCGTCGATTGAGCCATCGGATCGGCGCCGGGGTACCCACAGCAACGCCAAGGCGGGCCGCCTCACCGGCGTCCAGCTCCACCACCCCATCGGCGGGTTCCACCGGCCCGTAGCTGCGGCAGGGCAGACGCGGGCAGGGCTGGGCCGCGGCTTCGATGGCGATCACCCGGCCCTCGCGCAGAAAGATCATGTCGAGCGGGGTGATGGTCTGGTGCATCCAGAACCGTGCTGGCTCTGGTGGATCGAAGCGAAACCACATGCCCCGCAGGGGGCCCAGCGGCGGGCGTTGCATCAGGCCGAGGCTGTACTGACGCTGGTTCCTGGGCACCTCCAGCTGGATGCAGCCGCCGGTTCCCTCCAGGCACCACTCCGCCTCCAGCGGCAGCACCTGGGGAGGGGCCTGCGCTCGACTCTCCGCGCCATGAACCCGGGGGGCGCCCAGGGCGAGGACCCCCAGCACCAACCCCAGCGGTGCCAGCAGAGCTACCTGCGCTGTCGGCAGCAGCCTGGAGTGGGTCATGGGGCTGGGCGCTCCGGGCGGGGTGCACGCTCGCACAGGCAGTAGCCCCGCCCGCGCACGGTGTGGATCAGGCGCCGCTCACCGTGCTCCTCCAGCTTCTGGCGCAGATAGCGGACATACACCTCCACCACGTTGCTGGCGGCCCCCTGCTGGTCGTTCCACACCTCAGCGAGGATCTGCTCGCGGCTGAGCACCATGCCCGGCTGTCGCATCAGCGTGAGCAGCAACTGGTATTCGCGGGCGGTGAGCGCGAGTGGACGCCGCCCCCGTCGCACCTCCCGGCTGGCAGGATCCAGGCTCAGATCGGCGAGCTGCAGGGGCGGCGCCTGGCCGTGGCTGTCGCCGCGGATCTGCAGCAGCAGGCGCAGGCGCATCAGCAGGTCGCTGCCGCCGGCGCTGGAGAGCCAGAAGTCGTCGGCGCCGGAGCTGAAGCAGCGGGAGCGAGCCTCGACGCTGTCGCAGACCAGATCCAGCAGGATCGGCACGTTCTCCAGGATCATGCGCAGGGCCGGAATCGTGGCCACGCCATCGGCTCCCGACACCAGCACCGCCGCCGGCGGATCGGGCAGGGCTCCCACCGGCGCGGTGCGGTAACCGGAGGCCTCCAGCCGCGGAGCCATCCCTTCGGCCTCCTCCCCCACCAGCAGGATCAGGGGCCCACTCATGGACGTCCACCGGCACCGGGGCCGTCGCGGCCACCGAACTCGCCGTTGTCGGGCTTGGCCACATGGGGCAGTCCCCAGCCCAGCTTGTTGCGCAGCACCTGGAAGAACTCGTGGTCCTGCAGCCGCACGAAGCGGGCGGGGTGAGGGCTGCGGCGGATCAGCACCCGGTCTTCCGGCCACACGTAGCAGCCGGCGCTGCCATCCACCACCATCATCAGCCGCTCGGGGGTGGCTGGAAACACCGTCACTGGCTCCTGGTCGCTGAACACCAGCGCGCGGGAGGCGAGGGAATGGGGCGCGATCGGCGTGAGCTGCAGCACCGGGCAGTCGGGGGTGATCACCGGCCCGCCGGCGCTGAGGGCATAGGCGGTGGATCCGGTGGGGGTCGAGAGGATCACCCCATCGGCGGAGATGTCCACGGGCACATGGCGACCGATGGCGATCTCGAAATGGCACATGCTCGTGAGCGGTTCCCGGTGCAGAGCCATCTCGTTGAGGGAAAGCACTTCCCAGCGCCTCTGGTCGCCCCGCATCACGCTCACCACCAGCATCGTGCGCTCCTCCACGCTCCAGCGGTCGGTGAGGAGTTGCTCCATGGCCCCATCCAGCTCGCTGAGGTAGGCCTCGGCCAGGAAACCCAGGTGACCGGTGTTGACCGTGAGGATCGGCACCCCGATCGGTGCCGTCTGGCGTGCGGCCGAGAGCACCGTTCCGTCGCCGCCCAGCACCACGGCCAGGCTCATCTCCGGATGGAAGCTCTCGGGCACGCAGGCGCTGTACCCGCGGCTGCGCAGGTGCTGGTCGGGGTTGGCGAAGCCCACCATGCCGCCGGAGCTGCTCACCCTCAGCACGCGGGTGCCGGCCGCCTCCAGGCGGCTCTGGATGACATCGGCCGTCTTGACGGCCAGATCCTTGCCGTCGTTGACGATCAGTCCGACGCAGGGCACCGGTCGGAGGCGGGGACCTGTTGAGTTTATGGGGAGCCTTCCGGCCGCGGCCTGATTGCCATCAGAACTGTTCCAGGAAGCGCAGGTCGCTGGTGAACAGGCGGCGGATGTCGTCGATGCCGTGGCGCACCATGCAGAACCGCTCCACCCCGAGGCCGGCGGCGAAGCCGCTCCAGCGCTCGGGATCCAGACCCAGTCCCTCCAGCACCGCCGGATCCACCATCCCGCAGCCCATCACCTCCAGCCAGCGCCCCCGCCACTGCACGTCCACCTCCGCTGAAGGCTCGGTGAAGGGGAAGTAGCTGGCCCGGAAACGCACCGGCAGATCGCCGAAGAACTGCTGCAGGAACGTGGTGACGGTGCCGCGCAGATGACTGAAATCCAGCCCTTCATCGATCGCCAGCACCTCCACCTGATGGAACACCGGCGAGTGGGTGGCATCCACTGCATCGCGCCGGTACACCCGTCCCGGCGCCACGATCCGCACCGGTGGAGGGTTGCTCTCCAGATGGCGGATCTGCACCGGCGAGGTGTGGGTGCGCAGCAGCCGGTCACCGGGGAGATAGAAGGTGTCCTGCATGTCCCGGGCCGGGTGGTGCGGCGGAATGTTCAGGGCCGTGAAGTTGTAGTGGTCGGTCTCCGCCTCCGGCCCCTCTTCAACCCGGTAACCGAGCCCGGCAAAGATGTCGACGATCTCCTCGATCGTGCGGATCAGCGGGTGGCGGTGCCCCACCGGCACGTAGCGGCTCGGGGCGGTCACATCGAGGCGTTCCCCCGCCAGCTTCTCGGCCATGGCGGCGCTTCGAAGGCCCTCCAGCCGCTGGCCCATCAACGCCTGCACCTGCTCCTTGAGCACGTTGGCCCGCTGACCCACCACGGGCCGCTCGGCCGCATCCAGCTTGCCCATGGCCCCCAGCACCACCGAGAGGCGGCCCTTCTTGCCCAGCAGACCCACCCGCAGTCCTTCCAGCTCAGCGGTGTCGGCGGCGGCGGCGATCGAGGCCGCCGCTTCGGTTTCAAGGGCGTCGAGCTGGTCAGTGAGCTGCTGGAGGCTGATCGTGGCGCTCACGGATCGGGGGCAGTAGGGATCGACTGTACGGAGCGAGCCTGCCTAGGTTGCCGCCTGCGCCCCTGCCCCTGCCGGTCCCGATGTCCAGCCTGCGGATCCTGATCAGCAACGACGACGGGGTGTTCGCGGAGGGGATCCAGACCCTGGCGGCCGAGGCGGTGGGCCGCGGCCATGCGGTCACGGTGGTCTGCCCCGACCAGGAGCGCTCCGCCACCGGCCATGGCCTCACCATGCAGACCCCCCTGCGGGCGGAGCGGGCCGACCGGCTCTTCGCCGATGGCGTCACCGCCTGGGCCTGCAGCGGCACCCCCTCCGACTGCGTCAAGCTCGCGCTCGGCCGGCTGCTGAGCGCTCCGCCCGACCTGGTGCTCTCCGGCATCAACCACGGCCCCAACCTCGGCAGCGACGTCTTCTATTCCGGCACGGTTTCGGCGGCGATGGAGGGCACCCTCGAGGGGCTGCCCGCCCTGGCGGTGAGCAGTGCCTGCTTCGACTGGCGCCAGTTCGGCCCGGCCGCCGTGCTCGCCCTTGATGTGGCGGAAGCGGCCCTGGCCGGGGGCTGGCCGGAGGGACTGCTGCTCAACCTCAACGTGCCGGCCCTGCCGATCGAGCGGATCGGTTCCCTGCGCTGGTGCCGCCCGGCCGTGCGCCGCTACCGCGACCAGTTCGACCAGCGCACCGACCCGCGTGGCCGCACCTACTACTGGCTGGCGGGTGAGGTGGTCGACGACCTCGAATCCGCCACCGCAGGCCCCCGCGAGTGGCCCACGGACGTGGCCCAGATCCATGCCGGCGGCGCCGCCCTCACCCCGCTGCAACCCGAGCTGTTCTGGCGGGGTGACCTCGAGGAGCTGCCGGTTCAGCTGGGGCGGTGAACCCTCTGCAGCAACCAGAGGCTGAACCACAGCCCGATCAGGTGGGCGAACAGCACCTGGGTGTTGCTCAGCACCGAGAGCATCTCGATCGACGTGATCGGCAGCCCCATCAGGCCGCCGCGGGTGCCGGGCGGCACCGCCAGCTGTGCCCCGAAGAAGCCGGGCACCTGCATCGAGGCCTGCACGAACAGGCTGCCGGCCAGGGCCTGGTAACCCACTGCCGCCAGGGTGAGCCCGGCCAGATCGGCCAGCACGCCCCGCTTGATCAGGCGGCTGGTTTCGCCGCGACTTGGGCGGGCCGGGCTGGCCAGGGCCCGGCCGCAGCGCACCACCAGCCAGCTTTGCCAGAGGCACCAGAGCAGGATGAAGAAGGAGAGGGTGGTGAGTGACAGACCAGGACCGAGCCCGAGGGAACGGGCGCTGTTGGCCGCCAGGCGTCCGCCGATGTTGTTGAAGGTCAGCACGCCGACCACCACCACCCCGAGGGACATCTGGGTCCAGAAGCGGATCCAGCCCACCCGGCGCAGGGCAGCCGAGACCAGCTGAAGATCGAGGCGGTCAACCATCGGGGCGCAGAACCGGGGGGCGGAGTCTCACAAACTTGCCATGGCCCGCAGCGGCAGCCGCAACGGGGCCCGAACCTCCATGGAAGGATGGTTTCCAAGCCGGGCCCCGTCCGATTCCTTGATTCCCCTGCGCTCCCCCCAGGAGGCGATGCGGCCCACCGCCGTCGCCCTGGGCAGTTTCGATGGTCTGCACCAGGGGCACCGCCGGGTGATCGCCGCCATCGCCGCCGCACCCACCCCGGGATTGATTCCCACGGTGGTGAGTTTCTGGCCCCATCCGCGCGAGCTGCTCTACGGCGAACCGCGTCTGCGCCTCGATCTCCCCGCTGAGAAGCTGGCGCTGCTGGAGCCCTACGGCATCCGCCAGCTGGTGCTGGTGCCCTTCACCCGCGACCTCTCCCTGCTCAGCCCGGAGGCCTTCGTGGAGCAGGTGCTGGTGGGGCAGCTTCAGGCCAGGGAGGTGGCCGTTGGCGAGAACTTCCGTTTCGGCCATGACCGGGCCGGCGACACCGCCTGCCTGCGCGAGATCGGAGGGCGTCATGGTCTGCGGGTGCTGGTGTCCTCGATGCTCTGGGATGGAGCCGAGAGGATCAGCAGCAGCCGCATCCGCCGGGCCCTGGCCGCCGGTGCCATCGATGAGGCCAACCGCCTGCTGGAGCGCCCCTACCGCTTCAGCGGCCGAGTCGTGCGCGGGCGGGGGCTGGGCCGGACGATCAGTTGGCCCACGGCGAATCTGCAGGTGGACGGCCGCAAGTTTCTGCCCCAGGAGGGGGTCTATGCCGCCTGGGTGCGCAACCTCGAGCCCGCCGAGGGGAGCGAGGCGCTCTTGCCCTGTGGTCCCCCCATGGCGGCGGTGATGAACCTTGGTCCCCAGCCCACAGTGGACCCTCTGGCCCCCTCGGCGGTGGAGGTGCACCTTCTGGACAGGGATCTGGAGCTGGTGGGCCGAGATCTGGAGGTGGAGCCCGTGCAGCAGCTGCGCCGCCAGCACCGCTTTGCCGGCCTGGAGGACCTCAGCCGCCAGATCGGCGAGGATGCGGACCTGGCCCGCAGCCTGCTCAACCGCAGCTCAGCCGGGGGCGTAGGCGTTGCCCAGTCCCCAGCCGATGAAGGCGGCGATACCCCCGAGCAGCAGAATTCCTGAAATCAGCACCAGCATCGGGCTGTCACCGCCGCCGAAATCCATTGCCATCCGCCCTGGAGTCGACTTCACCTTACGCAGGTTCCGCTCCCGTGAATGCCGCCCAGACGACGCCCGAACCGGCCGTGCTGCGCCTGCTGGACGCCAACCTCGACCGTGCCCGCGAAGGTCTGCGGGTGTTGGAGGACTGGTGCCGCTTCGGCCTCGACCGCCAGGATCTGGTCGCCCGGCTCAAGGACCTGCGCCAGCGTCTGGGCCGCTGCCATCTCCCCGCCTACAAGGCCGCCCGCCACACCGCCAGCGATGGGGGCGCGGGCCTGGCGCATCCGGCCCAGGCCGGGCGGCAGCAGCCCTCTCAGGTGGTGGCCGCCAACGCCGGCCGCGCCCAGGAGGCTCTGCGGGTGCTGGAGGAGTTCGGCCGCGCCGGTGATCCGCTCCTGGCCGCCGAGGCCGCCTCGATCCGCTACGCCCTCTACGACCTGGAGGTGGATCTGATGCGGGCCTGTGGCGCTGCCGCGGGCCGCCGTGAGCAGCTGCTGCGCTGCCGTCTGTATCTGATCACCAGCCCCTCGCCCCGCCTGCTCGAGACCGTTGCCGCGGCCCTTGAGGCGGGGGTGCGCCTGGTCCAGTACCGGGCCAAGGAGGCTGACGACCTGGAGCGCTGGCATGAGGCCCGTGCCCTGCGTCAGCTCTGCTCCAGCCATGGCGCGCTGTTCATCGTCAACGACCGGGTCGACCTGGCCCTCGCTGTGGAGGCCGATGGGGTGCACCTCGGCCAGGGTGATCTGCCCCCCGCTGAGGCGCGCCGCCTGATGGGCCCGGATCGGCTGATCGGCCGCAGCACCCAGCGCATCGAGCAGTTGCGCCAGGCGGTGGCCGATGGCTGCGACTACGTGGGCGTCGGCCCCGTCAACGCCACGCCCACCAAGCCCGGCCGTGAACCCGTGGGCCTGGCCTACGTGCGCGAGGCGGCGGCTGAAAGTCCGATTCCGTTCTTTGCCATCGGCGGGCTCGACGCCGGAGCGGTCGAGCCGGTCTTGGCGGCCGGTGGCCGCCGGGTCGCGGTGGTGCGGGCGATCATCGAGGCCAGCGATCCGCACGCGGCCAGCCGCGAGCTGCTCGAGGCCCTGGGGGAGGAGGCATGAGCGAGGTGGACGGGGCCGGAGGCAGCCTCACGATCCAGCTGAACGGGGAGGCACGCAGCTGCCCGGCTCACCTGCCTCTGCTGGAGGTGCTGCGCCACTTCGGCTACGAACCGCGGCTGGTGGTGGTGG
Organism: Synechococcus sp. UW140; assembly: GCA_943369245.1. Lineage (GTDB taxonomy): Bacteria > Cyanobacteriota > Cyanobacteriia > PCC-6307 > Cyanobiaceae > Regnicoccus_A. The sequence goes on from CALRMN020000018.1 coordinate 14,186, forward strand.
AATTCAACGGCGAGATTCTGCCCCGCTCGGCCTGGGCCGAGCAGGCCGTTGGTGGGGACTCCGTACTGGAGGTCGTCACCATCGTGGGGGGTGGTTCCTAGATTCGGCGCACTCGCTTCGGGTGACACCTGTGTCCCCTCGTCCCTTCCCGATCGCCTTTGCCAGGATGCGCCGGTTTTCCCTGCTGGTCCTGATGCCGCTCCTGGCGAGTGGCCTCTTGCTCTTCGCTTCGCCGTCCCCCAGCTGGGCGGCCCGCGGCGGGCGCATCGGCGGCGGCAGCTTCCGCTCGGCCCCCTCGATGCCCCGCAGCTACAGCGGTGGTGGCGGCGGCTACCAGGGTGGTTATGGCGGTGGCGGTTACCGCGGTGGCTACGGCGGTGGGATCGGCTTCCCCTTCCTGATCCCCATCTTCGGCTTCGGCGGCGGCGGTCTGTTCGGCTTCCTGATCCTGATGGCGATCGCTGGTTTTCTCGTCAACACCCTGCGTGGTGCCGGCGGTGGCATGTCCAGCGGAGCCGGTTCCCTGGCTGCGGCTCCCCGTGCCGATGGGCCAGTGACCATCGCCCAGTTGCAGGTGGGCCTGCTGGCTTCGGCCCGTGAACTTCAGGATGATCTGCGCCGCCTGGCCGCCACCGCCGACACCACCGGCAGCACCGGGCTGCAGAGGCTTCTTCAGGAAACCAGCCTCTCCCTGCTGCGCCAGCCCGATCTCTGGGTCTACGCCAACAGCGAAGTCGGCCAGGTGCCCTTCGCCAGCGCTGAATCCACCTTCAACCGTCTCTCGATGACCGAGCGCAGCAAGCTGCGCAGCGAGGTCACCTCCAATGTGGGCGGACGACGCTTCCAGGATGAGGCTGCCGCCAGTGGCCCCACCGATGCCACCAGCGATTTCATCGCTGTCACCCTTCTGGTGGCCAGCCGTGGCCGGATTCCCATCAAGACCATCAGCAGCGCCGATGATCTGCGCAGCGCCCTTGGGGTGATCGGTGCGGTGTCCGTCAGTGACCTGATTGCCCTCGAGGTGATCTGGCAGCCGGAGGGCAAGGGCGAAGTGCTCAGCACCGAGGAGCTGCTGACGGCCTATCCGCTGCTGCAGCACCTCTGAGGGCCAGCAGGATGCGCAGGGCCGCCATGGCGGCCCCGTAGCCGTTGTCGATGTTCACCACACTCAGCCCCGGGGCGCAGCTGGCCAGCATCCCGTTCAGGGCTGCAGCTCCGCCGGCGCTCACGCCGTAACCCACCGACACCGGGACCCCGATCACCGGCTGGGGCAGCAGCCCCGCCAGCACCGTGGGGAGCGCCCCCTCCATGCCGGCGCAGGCGATGAGTACCCGGGCGCTGCGCAGCCGCGGCAACTGGTCCAGCAGCCTGTGCAGACCGGCCACACCCACGTCCACCATCAGCTCGGTGCTCACTCCATGGCAGCGCAAGGCCAGCTGGGCCTCGTGAGCCACGGGCAGATCACTGGTGCCGCCGCAGAGCACCACCACCCGCCCCAGGGCCGGATCGGCCTCGGGCAGGGCGCCGCTGGTGATACAGCGGGCCTGGTGGTGGTGCTCCAGGGTGGTGGCGATCTTGGGCCGCTCGCGGCGCAGCCGCGTCTCGATTGCCGCGGCTTTGCCGGCGGTCACCCGCGTCACCAGGGCGAGCTCGCCGGCCTGATGCAGACGCTCGAGGATCGCCGTGATCTGATCGACGTCCTTGGTCTCACCCCAGACCGCTTCCAGCATCCCCAGCCGCTCCCGCCGTCCCAGATCAAGTCGCGCCAGGGGCTCGCTGGGATTCATTGGGGGATCAGCTCGCCGCTGGACAGCAGGGGGAAGGGCTGGGCATCGCTGCGGCCGGTGCCCTGTCTTGCCAGTTGATCGAAACGCCGCTGCACCCGCTCCACCTCGGCGGCGGCGATGTCCTGCCACTGGCGGCGACTGGCCCAGTGGATCAGCAGCACTCCCTCTTCGCTGTCGGCATCCCAGTAGATCCTCCGCTCGAGGAAGCCGCTCTGCGCACGCAACCAGGGCTCCCAGTTCTGCCGCTCCGCCTCCAGCCAGGCCTCCCGATCGGAGGCGGGCACCTTCAGGCGCAGGACCTCCACCACCTGCTGCTGGATCCCGTCCTGCTGGACGACGTCACCGGGAGCCGCGGCGACGGCGGTGACTGGCACACCCAGGAGCAGGGTCAACAGCAGCAGCGCCAGGGCGCAGACCCTACCCATTCCCATTTCCCCGCGGCTCCAGCAGGGCCACGGCGTGGCAGGCGATCCCCTCCTCCCGTCCGGTGGGGCCGAGGGTCTCGTTGGTGGTGGCCTTGACGCCCACCCGGTCTGGATCGAGCCCCATGCGCTGGGCGATGGCGGCGCGCATGGCGCTGATGTGGGGCCGCAGCTTCGGGCGCTCGGCGATGACCACCGTGTCCACGTTCACCACCTGCCAGCCCTGCTCCCGCACCAGGGCCACCACCTGCTCCAGCAGCACCAGGCTGTCGGCACCGCGCCAGCGCTCGTCGTCCGGGGGAAAGTGCTGGCCGATGTCCCCCAGGCTGAGGGCCCCCAGCAGGGCATCCATCAGGGCGTGCACGAGTACGTCGGCGTCGCTGTGGCCATCGAGACCCAGGCCGGCGGGATGCTCCAGGGTCAGCCCCCCCAGGATCAGGGGGCGACCCGGCACCAGCCGGTGGATGTCGTAGCCGTTGCCGATCCGCATCTGCATGGACCCATCCTGGCGGTTGGTGGCCTCCTGTCCTTCCGCTGCCTGCTGCTCCAGCCAGCGCCGGTGCAGATCGGGACGTCTCCGTTTCGTGCGGTCCTGCTGTTGCTCAGCCCGCCAGCGGGCGATGGCGCCGTGGTCGCCGCTGCGCAGCACCTGCGGCACCGCCAGGCCCCTGAACTCGGCCGGGCGGGTGTAGTGGGGATGCTCCAGCAACAGGGCGCTGTGGCTTTCCTCCACCAGGGACTCGGCCTTGCCCACCGTGCCCGGCAGCAGCCGCACGACGCCGTTGATCAGCACCATCGCCGCCAGCTCGCCGCCGGTGAGCACGAAATCCCCCAGCGACACCTCCTCATCGGCGAGGGTGCGGATGCGCTCATCGAAGCCCTCGTAGTGGCCGCAGAGCAGCACCAGCTGGTCGTGATCCCTGGCCCAGCGCTGCAGGTCGGCCTGGCGCAGCGGCTGACCCTGGGGGCTCAGGAGCAGCACCCGGCGCCGCTCCAGCAAAGGAATCGACTCGAAGGCTGCGAACACCGGCTCCGGCTTGAGCACCATGCCCGCCCCGCCGCCGTAGGGCTGGTCGTCGACCTTGCGGTAGCGGTCGCTGGCGTGATCGCGGGGATTGTGGGTGTGCAGTTCGGCGATGCCGGCGTTGAAGGCCCGCCCGATCACCCCGAGGCTGGTCAGTGGAGCAAACGACTCGGGAGCCAGGCTCACCACATCCAGCCGCATCGCGCTCAGCTCTCCGCCGGGGCCGGGCGGCTGACGCGGCGGATCTCCGAGCAGAAGCTGGCCTGCTCCGGCTGGCCATCGGCGCCGTTGACGATCACGCTGCGAAGGCGCAGGTTCGGCTTGGTGAACCAGATCCGTTCGCGCTGCTCCTGGCCAGCGCTGGTGATCACCAGCTCCAGGCTGCCGTCGGGCCACAGCTGCCAGTGGCCGATGCTGCCCTCAGCGCCCAGCAGGGTGCCGCCGTCCTCGAAGTCGAGCTGCCGGGCCAGGCCATCGGGAGCCGTCACCTCCAGCCCCCCCAGGGAGCGGCCTGGTGCGCCCGGACGCAGGCTCACCCCCAGGTCGCCGCGGTTGCTGTCATGCCAGGTGTCGTCGTCGCCGCTGGCGGCTGTGGTGGCCTCCATCCGGCTGCGCAGCACCATCCACTGACCGGCGCAGAGGGCGAGAAAGGCTGGCAGGTCCTCGGGGGGGAAGGCAGGGCTGGTGCCGTTCACGGCGGGGTCGACTCTGGCCCTCCATCCTCTCAGTCGCCGCGGTAGCCGAGTTCCGCCAGCCGCGCTGGGTTGCGCCGCCAGTTGGGCACCACTTTCACGAACAGCTCCAGATACACCGGTCCGTCGAACACCTTCTGCATCTGGGCCCTGGCCCCGCTGCCGATCTCCCGGAGCATCTGGCCACGTTTGCCGATCAGGATCCCCTTCTGGCTGGAGCGCTCCACCAGCACCGTGGCCAGCACGGCGATGCGCTTGCCGTCCTCCACGATCCGCTCCACCTGCACGGCCACGGAGTGGGGCACCTCCTCCCGGGTGAGGGTGAGCACCTGCTCGCGGATCAGCTCGGCCAGCAGCAGTTGCTCGGGTTGATCGCTGACCGCATCCGGCGGGTAGAGATGGGGGCCGAGGGGCAGCCGCGCCGCCAGGGCCTCCACCAGTTCAGGGCAGCCGGCGCCTGTGCTGGCACTGCAGGCCAGCACAGGCCAGTCGCTTCGGCACTGACCGGGGTCGGCCGGATCGGCGCGCTGATCGGAGAGCACCAGCAGCTCCCGGTAGCTGGCCTCCAGCTCAAGGGCCCTTTCCGGGTCCACCAGATCGCTCTTGTTGAGGGCCACCAGCACAGGCGCCTTGCTGAAGCGCAGCAGCTCAACGATGAAGGCATCGCCGCGTCCTGCCGGCTCGCTGCCATCCACCAGGAGCAGCACCACGTCCACTTCGCCGATCGCGCTGCGGGCGCTTTTCACCAGGCGTTCCCCCAGCAGGTGATGGGGCTTGTGGATGCCGGGGGTGTCGAGCAGCACCAGCTGGGCGCTGGGGGTGGTGAGGATGGCCCGCAGACGGTTGCGGGTGGTCTGGGCCACCGGCGAGGTGATCGCCACCTTCTCGCCCACCAGATGGTTCAGCAGGGTCGACTTGCCCACATTGGGACGGCCGATCAGGGCCACGAAACCAGAGCGAAAGCCCTCGGGGGACTGCTGTGGCAGCGGCAGAGGCAGCATCGCTCCCTGCGGCTGCTCCGGTTCGGTCTCGATCAGGCCCGGCTTGTCCATAACCTCAACAGTGCCAGCCCAACGGTCCGACATGTCGGTTTCCACTCCAGCCACCCCCACCTTTCCCCAGGCCATGGAGATCGCGGCGGCCTGGCTGGGCCACTGGCAGAACGGCGAACTCAGCGATGAGGTGCTGGCCGACCGGGTGGGAGAACTCGTGGCCAGCCTCGATGGGGCCCGTGGCTTCTTCGTTGTGGCCCTCACCAGCGACGCCCCGCTGATGGACCGGTTGCCGGAGTGCCTGGTGCTGAGCCTGCGCCAGGCAGGGGAGGGGGTGGTGGATCTCAGCGCCCGCAACCTGGCCATGAGCACGGCCATGACCCTCGTTCACCGGCGGGCCGGTGATGACGCCCAGAGGGAAGGATCCGAGCGGGTCTCCCGTCGATGCACGGAATTGCTGCGCCTGCTCGAGCCGACGGCGGTGAAGCAACGGCTGGAGAGGCTGCTGGCAGGCGCGGAAGGCTCTGGAGAGGATGTGGCCTTCCTCGATCGCTGGGGCTACGACGAGGCCCAGCGCCAGGCCATCCGCTCAGCGGTGCTGGCAGTGGCTGACGCCTGATCCCGTTGCCTCAGCCTCCTGGCCTCAGTCGCGGCGGCCACCGCCGTTGAGGGCGATGATCAGGCGCAGGATGAAGATGAAGAGGTTGATGTAGGTGAGGTACATGCCCAGGGCGCCGGCCAGGTACTGGTCGTCGCTGTAGGTCCGGGGCATGGTGTAGAAGTCGAGGAAGGCGGCTCCCACGAACAGCACGGTGCCGAAGCCGGCGATGAGCAGTTCGAAGCCGCTTCCCCCGAAACCGGGGATGAAGATGCCGCCCACGATCTGGATCACCATGGCGATGATCAGGCCGATGATGCCCAGGCCAACCACGCCGGCCAGGGCCTGACCGATGGAGTCGCTCATGCGACGTCCCACCACCGAGGCGATCAGGAAGGTGATGCCAGTGGCCAGGGTGGCGGTGCCGATGGCGCCGACTCCAGCGACGCTGAGGGCGTAGGCCACGATCCCGCTGAGGGTGAAGCCGGTGATCAGGCTGTAGGCCGTGAGGATCGGCAGGGCCGTGCCGTTGTTCCCCTTGCTGGCCGCGTTCTGGGCCACGAAGAAGAGGATGAAGTTGCCGATCAGGGCCACCCAGAACAGGGGCATGAACAGCCCCGGGCTGCTGGCCATCAGGGTCAGGCCCCCCATCACGCCGACGGCGGTGAGCACCATGCCGCCACCCACGTAGGGCAGCGCCTTGTTGACGACGTTGGGACCGACCAGCGCGCCCTGCTGGGCCTCGCGGATCGCTTCCTGGAAATTGCTGCTGGCTGGCATGGGACCAGTAAGTTCGGTTCTCACCATCCTGCCAGTGCCGGCGGGGTGTGAGTGTGCGGTTCTCCCCATCCCCGCTGGGAGCTCATCACCGCTGGGCCGTCCGGGGAAGTCCGGCCGAGTCGCGGCGGGCGTAGGCCTGCACCATGCGCTGCACCAGAGGATGACGCACCACATCGGCGGCGGTGAGATGGCAGATCGCCACGCCCTCCACATCCGCCAGGACGCCGGCGGCCTCCACCAGGCCACTGAGCTGGTCGCGCGGCAGATCCGACTGGGTGGGATCCCCGGTGACCACCATGCGGGAGTTCTCCCCCAGCCGGGTGAGCACCATGCGCATCTGGGCGGTGGTGGTGTTCTGGGCCTCGTCGAGGATCACGAAGGCATCGGACAGGGTGCGGCCGCGCATGTAGGCCAGTGGCGCCACCTCGATCACCCCTTTCTCCAGCAGAGCCGTGGTGCGCTCCGCCCCCAGCAGCCCATGCAGGGCGTCGTAGAGCGGCCTGAGGTAGGGGTCGACCTTCTGCTGCAGATCCCCGGGCAGGAAGCCCAGCCGCTCGCCGGCCTCCACCGCGGGCCTGGTGAGGATCAGCCGCTCCACCCGCCGCTCCTGGAGCATGCGTACAGCCTGAATCGTGGCCAGAAACGTCTTGCCGGTGCCGGCTGGCCCCAGGGCGAGGGTCAGGTCGTGGCGCTCCATCGCCTCGACGTAGGCCTTCTGGCGCACCGTGCGCGCGCGCAGCAGCTTGCCGCTCTGGCTGCGGCCCAGCACCTGCTGGGACAGTTCGCGATGCTCGCTGCTGCGGCCGGTGTCGAGGGCGGTGAGGGCGGTCTGCAGATCCACTGCGCCGATGGCCTGACCCTCTGCCCAGAGGGGCCGCAACAGCTCAACCAGGGCCGAGGCCCGCTCCAGCTGCTGGTTCCTGCCCTGGATCACCAGTTGCAGCCCCCGCAGCACCAGTGAGGCCCCGGTGAGGGCCTCGAGGCGATGCAGGGTGGCTTCGGCTTCACCGGCCAGGGCAAGGGCGGCTTCCTGGTGGGGAAGATCGAGGGAAAAGCAGGGAAGCGTTTCAGCCCCGGCCATGGGCCGTCCGCTCAGGCATCGGCGCTGACGGCCTCGGTTTCAGACTCGGCGGCAGCCGCTGCGGCAGCTTCAGCAACCTTGGCGGCTTCGGCCGCAGCAGCCTCGGCTGCAGCGGCAGATTCAGCAGCAGCAGCCTTTGCGGCTTCCTTCACCGCTGACTCGCGGGCGGCGGCCTGCTTGGCCTTGCCGACGGTTTCACCGGGACGGATGGTCCTCTCGATCAGGCCGCCTTTCTCGAGTAGCGAGCGGACGGTGTCGGTGGGTTGGGCGCCTTGGCTCAGGCGCACCCGGATGGCTTCGGCGTCGAGGCGGGTTTCCTTGGTACGGGGGTTGTAGAAGCCCAGCTCCTCAAGCGGCAGACCGTCCCGCCGGGACGTGCTGTTGGTGGCCACCAGACGGAAACTCGCTTCCCGCTTCTTGCCGAACCGCTTCAGGCGGAGCTTGATCATCGTGGCCTTGCCTTGCTGACTTGGGTGTATGGGGTGGACGGAATGTCCGCCTGGCGGTGAGTTCAGCCGCCAACTAACGACCATACCTTGCCGCCCATCAGAGCTGGCCGAATCCCTTGCGCTTCTTGGCTGGACGACTGGCCTTGCGGGAGCCGCCGCCCCGGCCTGCCGCAGCCGGCATTCCAGGCATCCCCGGCATCCCCGGCATTCCGGGCATTCCGGGCATGCCACCGCCCATGCCGGGGAACCCTCCGCCCATGCCCGGCATTCCAGGCATGCCGCCGCGGGTCATCTGCTGCATGAAGCCGCGCATCTTCTGGAAGTCGGCGAGCACCTTGTCGACATCGGCGGGGCTGTGGCCGCTGCCCGCCGCGATCCGCCGCCGCCTTGAGGGCTGCGCCGCCAGCAGCTGGGGCTGCTCCCGTTCGGCCGCCGTCATTGAGCCGATCATCGCTTCGATCTTCCGGAGCTGCTCCTCCCCCTGCTTGAGCATGCCGTCGTCGATCTTGTTCATGCCTGGGATCAGCTTCATCAGGCCGCCCAGGGAGCCCATGCGCTTGATCAGGCGCATCTGCTGCAGGAAATCGGAAAAGTCGAAGGAGGCTTCCTGCAGCTTCTGCTGCATCCGGGCCACATCGGCCAGCTCCACTTCCTTGGAGGCCTTCTCCACCAGGGTGAGCACATCCCCCATGCCCAGGATGCGGCTGGCCATCCGCTCGGGGTGGAAGGGCTGCAGCGCCTCCACCTTCTCGCCCGTGCCGATGAACTTGATCGGCGCGCCGCTCACCTTGCGGATCGAGAGGGCGGCACCACCGCGGGAGTCGCCGTCGAGCTTGGTGAGCACGGCGCCGGTGATGCCCACCTGCTCGTGGAAGGCGCGGGTGAGCTCGGCGGCCTCCTGGCCGATCATCGAATCCACCACCAGCAGCACCTCATCAGGTGCCGCGGCCTGACGGATCCGCACCATCTCCTCCATCATCGAGGTGTCGATCTGGAGCCGGCCGGCGGTGTCCACCAGCACCGTGTCGAAGCCTTCCTCCCTGGCCCTGGCGATGCCGGCGGCGGCGATGTCCTCCGGTCTGGCGTCAGCCCCCAGGCTGAACACCTCCACACCGATCTGTTTCCCCAGCGTCTGCAGCTGGTCGATGGCAGCGGGCCGGTACACGTCGGCGGCCACCATCAGCGCCCGTTTCCCCTGGTCCTTGAGGTGCAGACCGAGCTTGGCGGTTGCCGTGGTCTTGCCGGCCCCCTGCAGGCCCGCCATCAGGATCACGGTGGGGGCCTGATCCGCCACCGCGAGCGGGGCGTTCTCGCCGCCCATCACCTCCACCAGGGCCTGATGCACCAGCTGGATGAACTGCTGATCGGGGCTGACGCCACGCACCACCTCGGCGCCCACTGCCTTGGCGCGCACCTCGTCGATGAAGCCCCTGACCACCTCCAGGCTCACATCGGCTTCGAGCAGGGCACGGCGCACCTGCTTGAGGGCGCCCTCCACGTTGCTTTCCGTGATCCGGTCCTGTCCCTTCAGGCTTTTGACCGCATCCTCAAAACGCTGGGAGAGCTCGTCGAACATGGCGTCGTTGAAGGGGTGACCCCAGGAGGGGTGATCGTCGACCCAGACCCTGACACAACGGCAGGGTCCCCTGCCGATCAGGGCCTGAACCCTCAGCGGAGGCCTCAGCGGCGACTGTGGAAATCAGCCAGTTTCCAGGTGCCGCCATCACGGGCGAACACATAGATGTTGCGCAGCTGGGCGCTGGTTCTGGGTTGGATCACCTTGTCGCCTGAGCGGCGCTCCTCGCTGTAGTCGAGTTGCACGTCGGCTTCGATCCGCCTTGGGCTCCGGTTGGTGAGCTGGAACTGCCGGATCCTGGTCTGCACCTGCTCTTGCTCCCCCCGGGCCTTGAGTTCCCTGGCCTGGGAGCGCAGGTCGGCCACCAGGGCCGGTCGGGCGAGCTGATCGAGGTCGGCCTGGCTGTTGCGTCCCTCCAGAAGTGTCGCCTTGGCAGCCAACCAGCGTTCCAGGAGGAGGCGCACCTCCTCCTGGCTGGGGCTGGAGCTGGTGAGGGGGGCCGGGGTGGCGGGCGCCGCCACCGGCTGCTTGGTGCTGGCGGGAGCCTGGCTGCTGGCAGGGGGTGCCGCCAGCGGGGGTGCCGCCGGTCGGGGACGCATCACCAGCGAGACCCCGGCGATCAGGGCAGCCACGGCCGCCAGGGCGATTCCGGCCAGGGCCAGCGGCCGGGCGGGTCGGGGCCGTTGCTCGCTTGGCGCAGCTTCCGAGGACGGCTCCGGGGCCGGGGGGTGGAACCCTTCGCCGCCGCCGGGGGCGAGGGGCTCCAGCTCAGGCATGGCCCAGGCTGCAGCGGCCGTCACGGCTGGGTCCGGAGCGGTTGCCCCCGCCGCCTGGCCGCGGGCCAGGCGGCGATCCTGCTGATCCACGAAGGCCTGCACGTCCCGGTCGGCGAAGTAGGCCTCGAGATCGGCATCCAGCTCGATGTCGCGGTAGCCGGGGAGGACGTCCCGGGCCAGCCAGTCGCGACAGTAGGCACAGAGCTGGGCGAGGGGATCATCGGCCTGCTCCTCGGCCCAGGCCTTGAGCTCAGGCCCTGCTCCGGAGTTGAAAGCCTGCATGGCCGGCTCGATCTGACCGAGCAGCAGATGCAGGCAGGCCAGCAGGGGCTGGATGCCGGGCTGGGCGGAGGCCTGCAGGCGGCTCCTGGCGGCGGAGATGCGGTCGGGCTTGCGCTGGGCGAAGCCTGAGGCGGTGAGGGCGTAGCAGGCCAGGAACTCCGCCGCCGCCGAACCGCCTCTGGCCCAACGGTCGAAGAGATCGACCTGTTCCTGGGCGGTGAGGAAGAGCCGGATCTGCTTGATGAAGGCCTGGAAATCGTCGCGGGGCAGGCTGGGATCGTCTTCGCCCTCCAGGCCTCCGCGGCGCTTCACCAGACTCTCCAGCAGCTCCAGGCCTTCGGCGCGCTCCTTGGTGGCCGTGAGAGGCCGGCTGACCAGACCCAGCACCCGGAAAGGCAGCAGCGCGTGCAGGTCATTGGCCAGTTGCAGGCGCTGCTCGGGCAGCTGGCCCATGCGTTGAAGTTGCTGGAGTCCCTGTTGCAGGAGCTGGGCTGCGGCCTCGTAGTGGCGCTGGCCCTGGAGCTCTGTCGCGGCGGCGCGGCAGGCCAGGGCCGCGAGCAGGCAGAGGTCGGCTTCGCGCCCGCTGCCCAGGGCAGGGGCCTGGGGTGGCTGCAGGCAGGCGATGGTGGCCTCAAAGGCCTCCAGGGGCATGCCCGCCTCCAGCAGCAGCATCAACCCACCGAGATCCTTCGATGGCGCCACATCAAGGCCGGCCGCCACCCCCTCTCCCTCACCCACCTGCTCGATCTCCATCAGCTGGGCCTCGTAGGCCTGGCGGCGCTGGGGATCGGAGAGCACGTCGGCGCTGGCTTCCAGCAGATCGGCCCTGGCCCGGATGGCCTCCAGGGTGAATCCCTGATCCGGCACCTTCTCCAGACGATGCTGAAGGGTGCGCAGCACGTTCTGTGCATCGGTCGCCGGGCTCACGCCGAGCAGACGGAAGTGGTCGATCGGCAGTTCCAACCCCTTCAGCTCACGGGCCCTTGATCCTGGGCATTGGGGCGAGTGTAGGCAGCGGCATCGGTTTTGACCTTTCCCGCTCAGTCCTCCCCTTACAGTCACTCTCAACAGCTTCGACTCCCCTTGCCATGACTCAGGAGATCGCCGCCACGCTCCAACCGACCGCAGACGGGACCGTCCCGGCAGCAGCAGCCGGCAGTCACGCCGAACGCCTGGCGGCGCTCTACCCGGCCGGTCCGGCCACGGTGAGTCGTGAGGAGGGCCTGACCCTCTACCGCGACATGACCCTCGGTCGCCGCTTCGAGGACAAGTGCGCCGAGATGTACTACCGGGGCAAGATGTTCGGCTTCGTTCACCTCTACAACGGCCAGGAGGCCGTCTCCACCGGGGTGATCAAGGCGATGCGTGCCCAGCACGACTGGTTCTGCAGCACGTACCGCGACCACGTGCATGCCCTCAGTGCCGGTGTGCCCGCCCGCGAGGTGATGAGTGAGCTGTTCGGCAAGGCCACGGGCTGCAGCAAGGGCCGCGGCGGCTCCATGCACCTGTTCTCCAGGGAGCACCATCTTCTCGGGGGCTATGCCTTCATCGGCGAGGGCATTCCGGTAGCCCTCGGGGCTGCCTTCACCAGCCGCTACAAGCGTGATGCCCTCGGTCAGTCGGACAGTGACGCCGTCACGGCGGCCTTCTTCGGCGATGGCACCTGCAACAACGGCCAGTTCTTCGAGTGCCTGAACATGGCGGCGCTGTGGAAGTTGCCGATCCTGTTCGTCGTCGAGAACAACAAATGGGCGATCGGCATGGCCCACGACCGCGCCACCAGCGATCCGGAGATCTGGCGTAAGGCCGCTGCCTTCGGCATGGCGGGTGAGGAGGTCGACGGCATGGATGTGCTGGCGGTGCGTGCCGCTGCCCAGCGGGCCGTGGAGCGTGCCCGGGCCGGCGAGGGCCCCACCCTGCTGGAGTGCCTCACCTACCGCTTCCGCGGCCATTCCCTGGCCGACCCCGATGAGCTGCGCAGCGAAGCGGAGAAGGAGTTCTGGGCCAAGCGGGATCCGATCAAGGCCCTGGCCGTCCACCTCACCAGCCACGATCTGGCCAGCTCCGAGGAGCTCAAGGCGATCGAGAAGGAGATCGATGCCGAAGTGGCTGATGCTGTGGAGTTCGCCGTCGGCGCACCAGAGCCCGATCCCAGTGAGCTCACCCGCTATATCTGGGCTGAGGACTGACCCCGGTCCGCTTCAGAGCTGGCTGGGCAGCCGGCTCGTGAGGCTGCGCAGCTTGCGCAGCGCCTTGAGTTCCACCTGACGCACCCTCTCTCGGGACACGTCGAGCAGGCGGCCGATCTCAGCGAGGGTGTGACGATCCTGCCCATCAAGACCGAAGCGCAGGTCGAGCACCTGGCGTTCCTGCTCGGTGAGATGGCTGAGCCAGCGTTCCAGCTGCTCGTGGTGCATGCCCCGCTCCACCTGGTCGAGAGGCTCGTCGTGACTGGAGTCGGCGATCAGATCGCCGAGGAAACTGCGCCCTTCCTCTCCATTCACCGGGGCATCCAGGCTGGAGGTGGTCAACGACTGGCGCAGCAGGCCGTCGAGTTCCTGAATCGGGATCGCCATGGCTTCGGCGATCTCGCTGCGGCTGGGCATGGCCCCGAGCTTGTGGGTGAGCTCCAGGCTGACGCGGCGCACGGCGCTGAGGCGTTCGCTCAGGTGAACCGGCAGACGAATGGTGCGGGACTGGCAGGCGATGGCCCGGGTCATGCTCTGGCGGATCCACCAGAAGGCATAGGTGGAGAACTTGTAGCCGCGGGTGGGATCGAACTTCTCCACGGCCCGCTCCAGGCCCAGTGATCCTTCCTGGATCAGATCGAGCAGTTCGAGACCTTTGCCCTGATACTTCTTGGCAACACTGACCACCAGGCGCAGATTGGCCTTCATCATGCGCTCCTTGGCGCGACGGCCCAGGCGCAACAGTTGCTTATCGCGATCGCTGGGGGGATCCTCCACGCCCGAATCGATCAGCTGCATCATTGCCTGCACCTGGTTGCCCAGTTCAATCTCCTCGGCTGGAGTGAGCAGGGGAACCCGTCCGATGGTGCTCAGATACCAGCTGATTGGATCGCTCCCCCGCCGCCGCTGCTCGCGGGGCTGAAGGGTGGAGGCTGTCATGAGCCCATTCGGAAAGTTGATTCAATCTCTGATGAATGGAACAGGCTGTGATGTGATTTCAACAACTTTTCCAGGTTGTGCCAGTAAAACGACACAGTCAAATCTCGCAAGGACTTTCCCCCGCTGAGCACCACCGGCCCAGAGCGGCTGCAAGCGCCGGGGGTGTCACCTGGCCGGGTCCGAACCGTTCCCGGGCCGTCAGTCCCGCCTGTGCGTGGGCCAGGACGGCAGCGGCGAGGGTGGAGGGCTCTCCAGGGGAGACCCCTGCAGCCATGGCCAGAGCCCCTTGCCCGGCCGCGAATCCCGCCAGGACATCGCCGGCGCCGGCCCGGGCCGCTTCCGCCGCGGCCTCCAGCAGTTGCCAGCGTCTGCCGTCGGGCGCGGCGATCACGCTGCGGGCACCCTTGAGCACCAGGGCCGCGCCGCAGCGAGCGGCGGCAGCGGCGGCGGCTTCGAGAGGCTGCTCGCCGGCCAGATCGGGGAACAGGCGCGCGAATTCACCTCCATGCGGTGTCAGCCAGGTGGGACCCTGCCGCCTCTGCAGCCAGGCCATCGCCTCACCGGCCACCCCCGCGGCCAGTTGGTTGAGGCCATCGGCATCGATCACCACCAGGCCGGCAAAGGCCTGCAGGGCACCCCAGAGCATCGGGCTGTCGGGCCCCTCCGCCGGAGCGGCTGGCCCCAGGCCCGGGCCGATCAGCACGGCATCGAGGCGATCGAGGGCGCCCGGCTCCTCCGGCCTTCGACCCAGGACCACATGGGGGAGGAGGCTCCAGAGCTGACGGGCCACGGGCCCCGGCACGGCCGCCCGCAGGCTGCCGCAGCCGCTGGCGCTCGCCCCCAGCAGGCTGAGCAGAGCGGCACCCGGATAGGTGGCGCTGCCGCTCACCACCAGCAGACGGCCCCGGCCGTATTTGGCGGCCTCGGGAGCAGGCTCCAGGGGTGGGGCGCTGATCTGATCCGCGCCGCTGAGACCCAGGGGCTGATCAGGTGGCAGTTGCCCCAGCAGAGCTGGCGGCAGCCCCAGATCCAGCCGCACCAGCTCCCCCACCCAGCTCAGGGCACAGTCCTGGACCAGCCCCTGCTTGAGCAGGCCGAGGCAGTAGGTGGTGCGGGCGCGGGCGGCCCGTCGCCCCAGCAGCCGGCCGCTGTCGGCGCACAGGCCCGTAGGTGTGTCGATGGCCACCAGCTGATCGGGCCTCAGCCGGGCGCGATCGCCCAGCAGGCTCTCAACCGCCTCGCCGGGAGGGCGCCGCTGGCCGATGCCGAAGAGCCCATCGATCCAGAGGTCGGCCTCGGCGGGATCAGGGGTGGAGTTCACACGCTCGATCCCCAACCAACTGGCATGGCGCCAATGGGACTCGGTGAGCGGCTTTCGGCGCTCAAAGGGGCTCCAGAGCCGCACCTTCACCCCGGCCAGGTGCAGCTCCCGGGCCACCACCAGGGCGTCCCCCCCGTTGTGACCGGGTCCCACCAGCACCAGCACCCCCTGGCGCAGGGCTTCGGGCTCACTCAGCAGCCGCGCACCGATGGCCAGGGCGGCCTTCTCCATCAGAGCTTCCACCGGAAGGCCGCTGGCAAACAGCTGCTGTTCCAGCTGAGCCATCTGTTCGGAGCGCACCAGCAGGTGGGCGGCATCCCTGCGGGGCCAGTGAATCGCGTGGCTGCTGGTCAAAGGCGCTCCGGGGCGGGGGGAGGGATGCGGGCCCCGCCGGCGGGGCCCCGGTCCCATGATGGGGACTCGGCTTTGTTTCGTTCCTCCTCCGCCCCGGAGGCTTCCGGTTTTGACCACCACCGCCCCAGCCTCCGGCCCAGGTCCCGCCGGACGTGCGTTGTCCCCTCTCGCGGCTGGCAGCGGCCCGGTCACCGCTGCCGGGGCGGCAGCGATCGAGCGCCTGCGCACCTGGCCCGGGGAGCATCGGGTGGCGGTGGGCCTCTCCGGGGGAGTGGACAGCTCGCTCACAGCGGCGCTGCTGGCTGAGGCCGGCTGGGAGGTGGAGGGGATCACCCTCTGGCTGATGAGCGGCAAGGGATCCTGCTGCGCCGAGGGGCTGGTGGACGCTGCCGGTATCTGCGAGCAACTCGGGGTGCCCCACCACGTGGTCGATTCTCGGGAACGCTTCCGTGAGCAGATCGTCGATCACCTGGTGCAGGGCTATGGGAGCGGGGTCACGCCCCTGCCATGTTCCCGCTGCAACCGTGAGGTGAAGTTCACGCCGATGCTCGAGTGGGCGCGTCGCGAGCGCGGCATCGAGCGGATCGCCACGGGGCACTACGCCCGGCTGCGGCAGCCGCCCGGCCGGCCGGCCGCGGACGCACAGCCTGGCCGTGTCCAGCTCCTGCGAGGTCTCGACGGCCACAAGGATCAGAGTTACTTCCTGTACGACCTGCCCCAGGCGGTGCTTGAGCGGCTGGTGTTCCCGCTCGGGGAGCTCACCAAGGCCGACACCCGCATCGAGGCCGAGCGGCTCAGCCTGCGCACGGCCAGGAAGCCCGAATCCCAGGACCTCTGCCTGGCTGAGCACCACGGCTCGATGAAGGCCTTCCTCGATGCCTACCTGCCACCGCGTCAGGGGGAGATCGTGCTCGCCGATGGCACGGTGGTGGGTCATCACGACGGCATCGAGCACTTCACGATCGGCCAGCGCAAAGGCCTCGGCGTCGCCTGGCGCGAGCCCCTTCACGTCGTGCGTCTCGATGCCGCCCTGAACCGCGTGGTGGTGGCTCCCCGTGCCGAAGCGGCCCGCCGGGCCTGCGTGGTGGGAGCGATCAACTGGGTGTCGATTGCTCCGCCCACCGATCCGCTGGAGGTGGAGGTGCAGGTGCGCTACCGCAGCGGGCCGGTGCGTGCTCTGCTCACGCCGCTGGAGGCCAACGCGGCCGATGCCGCCGCGGCGCGTCCCCACCGCGCCCGCCTGGAGTTCGCCGAGGAGCAGTTCTCGATCACCCCGGCTCAGGCGGCGGTCTTCTACGCCGGAGACGTGGTGCTGGGAGGTGGGCTGATTCAGGCCCCGTCGGGCGATCACCCGTCGACCGATCACCAGTAGGGATCGCTGGCCAGCTCCACCCGCAGCTCTCCGCTGCGGCTGGGCGGAACCGTGGCGATGCACGCTCGCACGATCTGGCCGTTCACCTCGATCTCGCAGGCTCCGCAGCTGCCGCCCAGGCAGCCGGTGGGAATGGCCACTCCCGCCGCCGCCGCGGCCACGAGCCAGTCGGTGCCGGCCCCCACGCGGGTGATGCGGCCGCCCGGCCAGTGGATGGAGCAGTGCCGATCGGTCATGCGGCCGTTCGGGGGACATCGCTCAGCAACGGCGGAAGATCCACATGGGCTTCGAAGGCCTCCGCCAGACGATCGAGCAGCCGTTCGCGCTGCTCCCCATGGTTCGGTACCCGCTCCTGCAGTGGCACCAGTCCACGGCGGCCGCGCAGGGCGTTGAGCCATTGCCGCCGCCAGGGGCCGCTCTCGAACACCCCGTGAAGGTAGGTGCCCGCCACGGTTCCGGATCTGCTCCCCTCCTCGCCTGAAGCTGGATCGGAAGGGGCCTGCCACCAGCCGAGCTCCTCCTCCTCCCCACCGACCTCCGGCCGGAACAGCGGCCGGCAGCGCGCGGGATTCAGGCAGCTGGTCACGCCCTGGTGCAGTTCGAAGCCCTCCACTGGAGTGCCCTGCCGGGGCCATCGGGCCTTGACCTGCCGTTGCCGGAGAGCCTTGCCGGGGCTGAACACCGTGGCCAGGGGCAGCAAACCCAGCCCCCGGACGACCCGGCTCACCCCTTCGGCGGCAGCGGCGGTGCCGCTGCCGCCCTCGAGTCCGTCGGGATCGTGGAGCGTTTCACCGAGCATCTGCAAGCCGCCGCAGATCCCGAACAGGTGGCCGCCACCGTTCACGAAGGCCTGCAGCGCAGCTCCCATGGCGCTCGCCTGGAGCGTCGCCAGATCCCGGAGCGTCTGTTTGCTGCCCGGAAGCAGCACTGCATCCGGCTGCCCAAGCGGATCGCCGGGGCGAATCCAGCGCAGCCGCACGCTCGGCTCGGCTTCGAGGGGATCGAAATCGGAGAAGTTGCTGATCGACGGCAGCCGCACCACCGCGATCTCCAGCTCGGCATCGGGCTTGCGGGCACGGCGTTCGAGCAGATCGAGGGAATCCTCCGGCGGGAACAGCTCGTCGAGCCAGGGCATCACCCCCAGCACCGGGATCCCCGTTTCCCGCTCCAGCCAGCGGCGCCCTTCCTCGAACAGCTCGCGCCGGCCGCGGAAGCGGTTGATCAGAATGCCGCGGATCAGGGGCTTCTCCACCGGCCGCAGCAGCGCCAGCGTGCCGACGATCTGGGCGAACACCCCCCCCCGCTCGATGTCGGCCACCAGCAGGCAACGAGCCCGCAGGAACTGGGCCAGGCGCAGGTTGGTGAGGTCGCGGGCCTGAAGGTTCACCTCCACCGGGCTGCCGGCTCCCTCCAGCACCAGCCGCCCGCCGGGGTGCGCGCTCCGCAGCTCCGCAAGCCCCTGGCGGATCGCCGCCCAGCCCGGCCGGAACCAGTCGCGGTAATAGTCCTCGGCGCGGCAGGTGCCCACGGAGCGGCCCAGATGGATCACCTCGCTCGTGCTGTCCCCACGGGGCTTGAGCAGCACCGGGTTCATCGCCACCTGCGGCTCCAGTCCCGCCGCCCAGGCCTGCAGGGCCTGGCTGTAGGCCATCTCGCCGCCGGCCTGATCCACCC
This sequence comes from Synechococcus sp. UW140, assembly GCA_943369245.1. GTDB lineage: Bacteria > Cyanobacteriota > Cyanobacteriia > PCC-6307 > Cyanobiaceae > Regnicoccus_A. The sequence continues at coordinate 32,494 of CALRMN020000018.1, forward strand.
AGGCGTTGAGACTCATGTTCTGGCCCTTGAACGGCAGCGGCGTCTCGCCGCGCCGCCGCAGCACGCGGCAGAGCGCAGCTGTCATCAGCGATTTTCCGGCTCCGCTGCTGGTGCCCAGCACCATCAGCGGTGTCGTGTCGTGCGTCACAGCCGTGGCCGGTGACGGCGCAGATTCTGGTGGATCCGCTCGGTCAGGCCCGCCCGAGGAATCTCGCCAGGCCATCCCCCCAGCAGCTGGCGTCCCATCGGCGTCAGCCGGACGCGCTCGGTCAGACCCTGGCCGTCCACCTCCCTGCGCAGCACGCCGAGGCGGATCAGCCAGATGAAGTGGTCCTCGGCGCGGTGGGACGGCATCGGCAGGAAGCAGAACGACCGCCAGTCGGGGCGATCACAGAGCGCCTGGCTGCTGATCGCCTCCCGCTCCACCAGCTCGTAGAAGGTGCGCCGGAATGGCAGGCAGCGCAGGGCGCTGGCAGCACGGGCGAGGGAGCGGGGGTCGTTGAGGCTCGCATCCATGCCGGCGATTCTCCCGCATGGCACCGGAGGATGGTTGTGGGCCTCTTTCCCGCCGATGTTTCCGTTGCTGCTCGCCTCCGCTTCCCCGGCCCGCCGCCGTCTGCTCGAGCAGGCCGGCATCCCCCATCGGGTGCAGGCCAGCGGGGTGAATGAAGAGGGGATCAGCCACACCGACCCGACGCAGCTCGTTCAGCTGCTGGCGCGGGCCAAGGCGGCAGCGGTGAGCGATCAGCTCCGCGATCGCTCGGGCGAGCGCGTGATCACCGGTGTGTTGGGTTGCGATTCGGTTCTGGCCTTCGGGGAGGAGGTGTTCGGCAAGCCGGCGGATGCCCAGGAGGCGATCAGCCGCTGGCGGCGGATGGCCGGCGGCTGGGGAGAACTGCATACCGGCCACTGTCTCCTGGCCGGGCCGGCGGCCGCCTCGTGGACGGAACCCGAACGCCTCGCCACCGTGACCACGCGGGTTCACTTCGCCAGCCTCAGCGACGCCGAGATCGAGGCCTATGTGGCCACGGGTGAGCCCCTGCAGTGCGCCGGTGGGTTTGCCCTCGAGGGACGCGGCGGAAGGCTGGTGGAGCGGATCGAGGGCTGCTTCTCGAACGTGATCGGCCTGAGCCTGCCGTTGCTGCGGCGTTGGCTGCAATCGTCCCTTCCCTGAGGCCGCCCGATGCGCCTCGCACGATGGTTCAGCTGCTGGAGAGGTGGTGGTTCTCTGTTGATGATGCGTTGGGTGTGGGGGTTGCTTGTGGCGCTGCTGGTGCTCCTGCCACAGAGTCCCCTCTGCGCCGCAACCGCCCCGACGCCGGAGTCGAGAGCGAGTCAGGCCGATCGGGCCATGGCAGCCGGCAGCTACGAGGTGGCTCCGGTGCGGATTCTCGGCATTCCCGCCATCGTGGTGGCTTCCCCCCAGCTCCACGGTGAAGGCACAGTGGTGGCGGCACGCCGCCGGGCCGAGCTGATCGAGGGCAATCTCCGCCTCCTCTACGAACCTCGCAGTCTCTGTACGGCTTCGGAACGCTTGTCGGAGGAGCTGCTGGAGGGGTTGGTGCTGCGTGGCCCCCGTCGACAACGCCTCTGCAGCGGCGATCGCTGGGGCCTGCTGGGCCGTAGCCAGGATCTGCGGGTGGAGGCGGAGCCGTTGCAGGATGGGGCGGTGATGCTGCAGGCAATGCTGCCGGGGCGGTCGGTGGCGATTCCCCTGCTAACGGTCACCGCGGCCGATGCCCAGCTCCACGGCCTCTCGACATCCCAGCTCGCGGCCGACTGGCGCGAGGTGCTGGAGCGGCGAGTGCGCCATGCCCGGCGGATCATGCAGCCGGAACAGCTGGAGCTGCGGCTGGGAATCACGCTGGTGGTCCAGCTGATCCTGGCCGCCTCCACAGCCCGATGCCTCTGGCTGTGGAGCCGCAGCCGGCGAGCCCTCCACCGTCATCAGCTGCTGGCCCGAGCCTCGAAGGATCTGCAGGCCAGCAGGGCCAGTCGCCTTCAGACCACCAGCCACGTCCTGGTGACCCTGACTCTCGTGCAGCTGGTGCTCATGGTGGGCCTTGGGCTGGCAGCGGTGCCGGGCCGGCTGCCGCTGGCCGTGGCGGTGCTGCTGCAGCCGCTGACGATGCTGATCAAGGCCATCCTGGTGGCCGCGGTGGTATGGGTGCTGCGTCAGCTGCTGCATGTGCTGCTGTGGCAGTGGCTGAGCAACCGGTCGGCGCGGCTGGAGCAACGGGCGCGCCGCGAGCAGCGCTATCGGAATCTGCTTCAGGTCGGCCGACGCCTGATCAACCTTTCGGGGCTCATCGTTCTGGTGGTCTGGGTGGTTTCAGGGTGGCCCGGGCTGGAGGCATCACCCGTGGCCACATGGCTGGCCGGAGGTGCCGTGCTCGGTGCTCTGGCGCTGGTGTTCCAGGGCCTGTTGCGCGACTTCGTGGCCGGCCTCGTGGTGCTGTTCGACGACCACTACGCGGTGGGCGATTACGTGGAGATCGACGGCCTCGGCGGTGATGTGGAGGATGTGGGAGTGCTGGCGACGGTGCTGCGCACCGTCGATCAGCGGGTGGTGGTGTTGCGCAACAGCCGCCTCGAGCTGCTGGTGAATCACACCAAGCTGCGTTCCGGCGTTGAACTCACCCTGCCCCTCGATCCGGCCTGCCCGCGCCTGGATGAGGTGGTGGCCCTTGTGGGACAGGAATGCCAGGCCTTTGCCGCCGATCCGCTCTGGAAGGACCAGTTGCTGAAGGATCCCATCGTGCGTGGCGTGCGCCGGGTCACGCCGTTGGCGGTGGAGCTCAGCATCCTGGTGCTCACTCCAGCAGGTCGGCAGTGGGCGGTGGAGCGGGAACTGCTGGGTCGCCTGGTTCGACGCCTGGAGCGCGAGGGCGTGGCTCTGGCGTCGTCACAGCTGTCGTCAGTGCTGCCCTGATCGGAACCTGCTGCATTCACCGTTGTGGCCGGTTCCGCGGGGATCATCGGAACAGGTTGTTGATCAGGTTGAACAGCACCTGCCCGGAGGGGTTGACCGCCGGAGCGCCGCCTTCAGACCAGGGTCCAGGCCCGCTGCGGCTGGCCGAGAGTTCCATGTCCGACCAGCGGAACACCATGGCGCCGCCCTTCGCCTGTGCCGGAGGCTTCGGCCTCGAGGGCCGGGCTTGGTCTCCTGGTGGAGTGCATCGAGGGCTGCTTCGGCAAGGTGATCGGCCTGAGCCCGCCCCTCCTGCGTCACTGGCTGGCCTGATCACCGGAAGAGGCTGTTGATCAGATCCTGCAGTAAGCCTGCCGAGGCTCCGGTGTTGTATCCGGGCTCAATCGATCGGTTCTGGCGGGCCACCAGCTGCAGGTCTCCCCAGCGGAACTCGCCCCCGTCTCCATTGCGGTTGTAGGACACGGGCCAGGTTCCTGTGCCATCCACCATCACCAGCTGTCCCCGGCGGTTGTAGAAGCTGTAACTCCGTCCATTGCGGAAGTCGACGAGATAGGCGGTGCCATTCGGCGTGTACCGCTGCTGCAGGTTGCAGTTGCCGTAGAAGATGCGGCGCCCGCGTTGACTGAGTTCACAGAATCCTGAGTCCTGTGCTGTCGTCTGTCCCCAGCTGGAGTTGCCTGGGTTTCCCCGCCAGGTGTTGTTCCTCCAGTCGTTGTCTCGCGTCCAGCCGCCGTTGTCGCCGAACAGCTGGCGGCTGAGGCGCTTGCTCACATTGGTGCGGCCCCAGCCGTCATCCCAGCAGATTTCCCCGCGCAGATCGCACACTTCACCGCTGCTGAAGCGAATATCCCTCGAGATGGGGCGGCCTGAAAGCTGTCGCAGCAGGTTCTGCTCCGAGCGCTGACCGTATTCGCGGCGGGTCAATGCCAGCGAGGGGCCCTGGCGGTCGTAGCAAATCCTGCTGCCGCGATCACAGACGACTCCGTCGCTGGGAAAATCGAGGCTGCTGGTGCGGCTCCAGCCGGGCTGGGGCAGGAGGGCGGTGAGCACGAGCCAACTGGCCGCCATCGCCAGAGGGGCTTGGCAAGGCCGGGATGTGCTCTTGCGAGTGGTCGTCATCGGGGCTCCGATCAGCGGACAGCACGCAACCTATGGGCCTTGAGCGCTGAAGGTGCAACCAGAGTTCGTCTGGGTCCGGGCCAGGGGTGACAAGGTCCAAGTGCCAAGTGTTGACGGACCTTCTGAGCGTTCAGGCGATCAACAACACCCTGCGTGAGATTCGCGGAACTCAGCGACGCAGAGATCGCCAACTCCCTGCCCACCGTTGACCACTGCCTGCTGTTGCAGCCTGCAGGTTGCAACAGCCCTGGACAGCCGCTGTTGAGGTACGCCTGTCAGCGGAACATGGTGTTGAACAGGTCCTGGAGGAAGTTGCCCGTCGGGTTGAAATCGCTGCTCCCCCCCTGCGACCCCTGGTTGGCCCAGCGGCGGTCGCGTGTCACCAGTTGCAGGTCGGCCCAGCGGAAGGTCACGTCCCCGTTGCGGTTGCTGATCTGGACTGGCCACAAGCCAGAGGAATCCTGGAGCACGAGCCTTCCTTGACGGTTGTAGAAGCTGTATCGCTGGCCATCAGCAAGCTCGACGTTATAAGCCATGCCGTTGGACGACTCGCGACGATTCAGCAGGCAAGTGCCCTCGAAAAGGCGACGGTTCCCCTGGCGAAGTTCACAGAAGCTGCTGGCTTGCCCGGGTTGCTGCCAGTTGTTGTCGTTTCCCCAGCCGTTGCTGCCGGATCCGTTGTTGCTCCAGGCGCCGCTGTTGCCGAACAGCTGTGTGGTCAGCGACTTGCTCACGTTCTTGCCACCTTGGCCGTCATCCCAGCAGGTTTGCCGCCGCAGATCGCAGGTTTTCCCATCGCTTAACGTGAATTTGGTGGGGCGTCTGTTGCCCGACAGTTTGGAAATCAGTTCACGCTCGGCGTAGCTGCCGAAAAACTCGCGGGTGAGTGGCAAGGAAACGCCTTCGGAGTTGAAGCACCTCTTTGTGGGCATGTCGCAGACCACGCCTTGGCGCGGAAAGTCGACCGTGTTGCTTTGGGCGGCCACAGGCAGCACCCCTACCAGGGGCAGTAATGCCAGGGGAAGGGCCGCACGGGAAAGGGTGCGGCCGGCGAATGTGCGGATGTTCAAGAGATGACCTCGTCGGTCGTTCAAACGTAGGCACGATCCATTCGCCTAATCATGTCTCGACTGTTTCTGTCCGACCTGGGGGGATGACAAGGCTGGTCTGGCATGTCTTGCCCATAAAAAAACCCCCGCGATCGCGGGGGTTTAGCAGTGATACCGAGGTGAAGAGGTAGAAAAGGATCAGTCGAGATCCGGCATGGCCAGGGTGGGCTCGGCCTGACGGTCGATACCCTTCTCGAAACCGGCGGCAGCTGCACGGGCGCGACCGGCGTGCCAGAGGTGACCGACCAGGAAGAAGAAGGCCAGCACGAACTGAGTGGCGGAGAGCCACTGACGCACGTTCACAAAGTTCACCGAGTTGGGCTCGGTGATGATGCCGCCCACGGAATTGAGGGAGGCGTTGGGAGCGTGGGTCATGTATTCAGCCGCCCGGCGTACTTGCCAGGGCTGAATGTCGTTCTGGAGCTTGTCGAGGCTGAGGCCGTTGGGGCCACGCAGGGGTTCGAGCCAGGGACCACGGAAGTCCCAGAAGCGCATGGTCTCACCGCCGAAGATGATCTCGCCGGTGGGGGAGCGCATCAGGTACTTGCCCAGGCCGGTGGGGCCCATGGCGGAACCGATGTTGGCTCCCAGGCGCTGGTCACGCACCAGGAAGGTGAAGCTCTGGGCCTGGGAGGATTCGGCGTTGGTGGGGCCGTAGAACTCCGAAGGATAGGCGGTGTTGTTGAACCAGATGAAGGCAGAGGCGATGAAGCTCATGAAGCTCAGAGCGCCGAGGCTGTAGCTCAGGTAGGCCTCACCGTTCCAGATGAAGGCGCGGCGCACCCAGCCAAATGGCTTGGTGATCACGTGCCAGATGCCACCGAAGATGCAGATCAGGCCAAGCCAGATGTGGCCGCCGATGATGTCCTCCATCGAGTTGACCCCGATGATCCAGCCCTCGCCGCCGAAGGGGGCACGGAACAGGTAACCGAAGATCACACCCGGATCAAGGGTGGGGTTGGTGATCAGGCGAACATCACCACCACCGGGCGCCCAGGTGTCGTAGACGCCGCCGAAGAACATCGCCTTGAACACCAGCAGCAGGCAACCCACACCCAGAAGGATGAGGTGGTAGCCGATGATGTTGGTCATCTGGTTCTTGTCGCGCCAATCCTGGGAAAAGAACGAGGAGTAGTTCTCCAGGATTTCAGGACCACGGAGGGCGTGGTACAGGCCGCCGAGGCCGAGAACGGCGGAGCTGATCAGGTGCAGCACACCGACCACGAAGAACGGGTAGAGGCTGGTGACCTCACCGCCGGGGCCGACGCCATAACCCAGGGTGGCCACGTGCGGGAACAGGATCAGACCCTGCTCGTACATGGGCTTGTCGAAGCTGAAGTGGCTCACTTCGAACAGCATCATCGCTCCGGCCCAGAAGACCATCAGACCTGCGTGGGCCACGTGGGCACCGAGCAGACGGCCGGAGAGATTGATGAGGCGGGCGTTACCGGCCCACCAGGCATAACCGGTGGAGTCGAGGTCTTTGCCCCCGACGGCCACCATGGACGAGTTAAAGGGCGTTTCCACGGGGCAGGACCTCTTCAGGGAAGACGAAGTTTTCATGCGGCTGGTCGGCCGGTGCCATCCAGGCACGCAGACCTTCGTTCAGAAGAATGTTCTTCGTGTAGAAGGTCTCGAATTCGGGGTCCTCAGCGGCGCGGATCTCCTGCGACAC
>CALRMN020000019.1:0-38579 GCA_943369245.1 Synechococcus sp. UW140
CTGCTGCAGCACCTCCAGCAGAGTCCGCCGCCGCCGGGCCCGGCTCAGGCCACTGCTCACCAGCAGCCCGGTCCCGATCAGCAGGGCCGGCACCGCCTCGAGCCGCTGGTTGCCGCGGCGGGAGGCCATGCTCACCAGCGCCAGCAGGATCAGCAGCGGGGCCGAGAGGGCCAGCGCCATCCTCAGGGCAGGCCGGGACCGGCTCAAGCCTGACGCTGCATCCAGAGCAGCAGGCTGAGGGTGAGCACCTGGACGCCCACGGCCAGAGAACCCTCATCGGGATTGAAGGTGCCGTTGTGAAGGGCCGCGCAGCCCTTGGCCCCCGCCACCCCCAACCGGAACATCGAGCCCGGCGCGGCGCTGAGCAGTTGGGCGAAGTCCTCGGCCCCAAGGGACGGTTGATCCAGGCGCAGCACCTGCTGGGGGCCCAGCAGGGCCTGGGCGGATTCTTCGACGATGTCGGTGAGGCCTGGGTCGTTGTGCACCGGCGGCGAAATGCAGCGGTAGCGCACGCGGGCCTCGCCGCCGTACCCCCGGCAGATGGCGTGAACGGTGTCCTCGATCCAGCCCGGCAGCTCGGCATGCACGGTGGTGTCCAGGCAGCGGACAGTGCCCAGCAGGCGCACGTGATCGGCGATCACGTTGAACGCCTTGCCCCCCTCGATCCGTCCGAAGCTCACCACCACAGGGTGCAGGGCATCCAGCCGGCGGCTGATCGCTTCCTGCAGGCCGCTCACCACCCGGGCCGCGATCCAGATCGCATCCGTCGACTGGTGGGGCCGGGCCCCATGGCCCCCTTCCCCCAGCACCTCCACCTCCAGTTCACCGGCGGCGGCGGTGAGGCTGCCGCTGCGCACTCCGATCGTGCCCACTTCCAGGCTGGGGAACACATGCAGCCCGAACAGGGCCTGCACACCCTCCATGGCCCCATCGGCCAGCATCCAGGCCGCCCCCTGGGCCGTTTCCTCCGCCGGTTGGAACAGCAGCCGCACCCTCGCACTCAGTTGTCCGGCCAGGGGAGCGAGCAAGCGCGCCACACCCAGCCCCACGGCGGTGTGCAGATCATGCCCGCAGGCATGCATCAACCCCTGCTGGCTGGAGGCGAAGGCCAGGCCGGTGCGTTCCTCCACCGGCAGAGCATCCATGTCGACCCGCACGGCCACCAGCGGCGCCCCCACAGGCCCCAGCTCGCCCACCACACCGGTGCGGCCGACCCCTTCGCTCACCTGCCAACCGAGCAGCCGCAGTTCACCGGCCACCAGGGCCGCCGTCTGGTGTTCGGCGCCGCTCAGCTCGGGATGGGCATGGATATGGCGGCGCAGGCCGATCAGCTCGGGGGTGGCCTGCTCCAGAGCCCTGGCCAGATCCAGCCGTTGCCACAGATCCGCCGCAGTGCCGCTGGAACGGGGTGGGGCGGCAGAACTCATCGCTGGACCAACTGGAGAAAATTCTCGAGAGCCTGCACAGGGCCGGGGGGCCAGCGTCGGATCTCCAGCAACCATTCTGGCTGGCGGTAGCGGGGATCCAGTCCCGAGGCCGCCGCCCAGTTGCTTTCCGCTTCGCCGGCGGCTCCCCGTTGCCAGAGCAGAGCCGTCAGGGCCGCCCGCGCGTCAGCGAAAAGGGGATAGCGACGCACCAGCTTGCGCAGTTCCCTTTCCGCCTCGGCCGGCTCCCCGAGCTGAAAGGCGGCCAGGGCCGCGCTGGAGCGGGCCATGGCAAAGCCCGACCGGGCCGCCGCCGCCGCCTCGAAGCAGTCCCTGGCCTGATCCCAATGGCCAAGGGAACCCTGCACATTGCCGAGGTTGTAAAGAGCGGAAGCCTCGTCAGGATCACGCTCGAGAATCCAGTGGTAATCGGCGGCGGCCCGGTCCCACTGGCCCAGGGCCTCTTCGGCGGTGCCGCGGTTGAGGTGGGGATCGGGGTTGAGGGGATCGAGCGCCATCGCCCGCTCCTGATCCGCGATCGCCTCCTCGGCCCGCCCCAGGGCCAGCTGCACGTTGCCATGGTTGCTCCAGGCGGCGGCATCGTCGGGAGCCTGCTCCAGCACCTGATCCCAGAGGGGCAGGGCATCACCGAAGCGGCCCTCGCGGCTGGCCGCGAGGGCCTGCTCGAACAACTGCGGCAACGGCGCTGCTAAAGCGGGGCTGGCCCAGAGCGGTCCTGGGGCCGGCGGCAGCAGCAGAACCAGCCCCAGGCCGAGCGCCAGCAGAACCATGCCCATGGCCCGCAGGCCGGTCCCGCTCCTGAGCAGGAGCCGCTGACGCCAGCCAGCCATCAGGCGGCCTCCGGCCAGCCCAGATGGCGCCGAGCCGCCTCGGTGGCCACGCGCCCCCGGGGGGTGCGTTGCAGAAAGCCGAGCTGCAGCAGAAACGGCTCCACCACGGTTTCCAGGGTGATCGGGTCTTCACCGAGACCGGCGGCCAGGGTGTCGAGGCCCACGGGGCCACCGCCATAGCCACTGAGCAGCAACTCCAACAGGCGGCGATCGCTCGCATCGAGGCCGCGGGCATCCACCCGGTGCAGGCTGAGGGCCTCGGCCACCAGGGCCGGCCCGATGCGCGCTTCCCCCTGAACACTGGCCACATCGCGCACCCGCCGCAGCAGGCGGTTGGCGATACGAGGCGTGCCGCGGCAGCGGCGGGCCACCTCGACGGCCGCCTCGGACTCCAGCACCAGACCGATCAGCCCGGCGGCCCGCTCGACGATCGCCTGCAGGTCGTCGACGGTGTAGAACTCCAGCCGCTGGATCAGCCCGAAGCGGTCGCGCAGCGGTGAACTGAGGGCACCGGCCCTCGTGGTGGCGCCCACCAGGGTGAAGGGGGCCAGCGGCACCGCCCGGGTGCGGGCCGTGGTGCCCCTCCCCACGGTGAGATCGAGGCGGAAGTCCTCCATCGCCGGGTAGAGCAGTTCCTCGGCCACGCGGTTCAGCCGGTGGATCTCATCGATGAACAGCACCTCGTTCGGACGCAGGTTCACCAGCAGACCGATGATGTCGCGGGGGCGCTCCAGGGCGGGTGCGCTGGTGATGCGGCAGCGCACCCCCAGTTCCTCGGCCAGCACCAGGGCCATCGTGGTCTTGCCCAGGCCGGGGGGGCCGTAGAGCAGCACATGATCGAGGGCTTCGGCCCGCTGGCGCGTGGCCTCCACGGCGATGCCCAGCACCTGCTTGAGCTCGCTCTGGCCGATGTAATCACTCAGCCGACGGGGCCGCAGCCCGTCCTCCCGGTTCAGCAGGGGGGCTTCCTCTTCGGCAGTCAACGGATCCTGACTGGGGACGGTCTTGCGCTGGCGGGAATCCAGCAGCCGTGGTGGCGGCTGGGCGCCGGATCCGGCTGCGGAGGAGACGATCGCCATGGCCCGCAGAGTAGGCAGGCCAGGCCGTGGATAGGGTCAGCTCAGCAGAGGGGAGGTCGATGGCCAAAGGCGCGGGCAAGAAGGCGGCCAGGGCGGCACGGGATGCCTCCAACCGGTTGCTGGCCGACAACCGCTTCGCACGGCATCAATACGAGATCCTCGAAACCCTGGAAACGGGCATCGAGCTGGTGGGCACCGAAGTGAAGTCGATCCGGGCAGGCAAGGCCAACCTGCGGGACGGCTTCGCCCTGATCCGCAATGGCGAACTGCAGCTGCACAACGTGCACATCTCGCCCCACAGCCACGCGGGAGCCTATTTCAACCACGAGCCCCTTCGCACCCGCAAGCTTCTGGCCCACCGCCGCGAGATCGACAAGCTGCGGGTGGCTCTCGACCAGAAGGGCCTCACCCTGGTGCCCCTGAACCTGCACCTCAAGGGCTCCTGGATCAAGCTCACCCTGGGGCTGGCCAAGGGCCGCAAGCTGCACGACAAACGTCAGGAGGAGCGCCGCAAGGATGCCGACAAGGAGGTGCGCTCCGCCCTGGCCCGCCTCTAGCCATACAGTCCCCAGCAGTTGCGGGACACGGGGATGTCGGCACTGACGCGCTGTCTTCAGGAAGAGGCGGCCGCCATCGCCGCCGCCTCCGGGCGCCTCGATGCCGAGCAGGTGGACGCGGCTCTGATCCTGCTCGACCGCTGCGCCGACCAGCGGGCCAAGCTGGTGATCACCGGGGTGGGCAAGAGCGGCATCGTGGCGCGCAAGATCGCCGCCACCTTCTCCTCGATCGGGCTGATGGCCCTCTACCTCAACCCCCTCGATGCCCTGCACGGGGATCTGGGGGTGGTGGCCCCTGAGGACGTGGTGCTGCTGCTCTCCAACAGCGGCGAGACCCAGGAGCTCCTGGAAATCCTCCCCCACCTGCGCCGCCGTGGCACCGGCCGCATCGCCCTGGTGGGCCGGGTGGCCTCCAGCCTGGCCCGGGGCTGTGAGGTGGTGCTGGACGGCTCCGTCGACCGGGAAGTGTGCCCCCTCAACCTGGCGCCCACCGCCAGCACCGCTGTGGCGATGGCGATCGGCGATGCCCTGGCGGCGGTGTGGATGGAGCGACGAGGGATCTCACCGGCGGATTTCGCCCTGAACCACCCCGCCGGTGCCCTGGGCAAGCAGCTCACCCTCACGGTGGGGGATCTGATGGTGCCCACCGCCCGGCTCCATCCACTCGAGGAGAGCGCCAGTCTCAGCGAGGTGATCGCCGGGCTCACCGGTGATGGGGTGGGGGCCTGCTGGGTGCGCCGGGCCGACAACGACTCCCTGCTGGCCGGACTGATCACCGACGGTGACCTGCGCCGGGCCCTGGAGCAGCATGCGCCCACCACTTGGGGGGAGCTGCGGGCCACCGATCTGATGACCGTCGATCCGATCACCGTGGCGGCGGATCTGCTGGCTGTGGAGGCACTGGAGCGGATGGAGCGCAACCGGCGCAAGCCGATCGGTGTGCTGCCGGTGCTGGGCGAGGGGGGGCCGATGCTGGGGCTGCTGCGGCTTCACGATCTGGTGCAGGCGGGCCTGACCCCGTCCGCCGGCTGAGCCGTCAGCCGGCTGCCGCCGCGATGGCGCGGGCCTGCTCCAACTGCTCGGCGGTGTCCACCGAGAGGAAATCGCCTTCCACGGGAAAGGTCCCCACCGGGATGCCGGCCTCGATCAGCCGCAGCTGCTCGAGCTTTTCGATCTGCTCCAGGGGCGAGGCGGGCAGGACGCTCCAGCGCGCCAGCACATCGGCCCGGTAGCCGTAGATCCCCACATGGCCCCAGTAGGGCGCGTGCTCGGACCAGTCGGCGGGCTCGATGCCGCGCACGTGGGGCAGGGCCGAGCGGGAGAAATAGAGGGCGCGGCCGTCCGCCGCCAGCAGCGTCTTGACCACATTCGGGTTGTGCACCTTCTCCGCCCCCATCCGGTACACCGGGGTGAGCACGGAAGGGGCCGGGGTGGTGCTGGCAAAGGCCTCCGCCATGGCATCGATCACTGCCGGATCGATGAAAGGCTGATCCCCCTGGACGTTGATGATCACCGTGCGGGCGGGGTCCAACGGGGCAGCATCCGGCCCGGCGACTGCGGCAGCGGCTTGGGCCATGAGCGCGTCCACCACGGAAGCGAGGCGGTCGCTGCCGGAGCTGCAGGAGGCCGCCGTCATCAGCACGGGGAAGCCCCAGGCGTCTGCTTCCCGGCGAAGCAGGTCGCTGTCGGTGCAGAGCACCACCGCTGCGGCCCGCCGCGAACTCCGGCAGCACTCCAGCACCCGCCGCAGCATCGGCTGCCCGCCGATGTCAGCCATCACCTTGTTGGGCAGGCGAGACGACTCCAGCCGGGCGGGCACCGCCACCAGGCAAGTCCAGGCCGCCGCGGTCTCCTGCTGCAGATCCGCCTCGTTCACCGCTGGTGCCGGTCGCTGCTGCGGAGCCTATCGCCAGGCCGCCGTGAGCTCCCGGGCCTGGTGCACCAGCTGCTCCACCTGCCATGCCGGCGCCGCGGCCCGCTCGCCCGAGGCCACGGCCCGGTAAAGGTCGGCCACCCTCCAGGCTTCGCTGGCGGGGTCATCCCCATGGCGGGGAATCAGATGAACATGCAGATGCCGGGCCCCTTCCCCGAAGGCGATCGCATACACCCTCCCGCAGCCGGTGAGGGTGCGCACCAGGGCGCTGCAGCGCTGCAGCATCGGACCGAAGGCCGCGGCCTCATCCGGCTGGAAGTCGATCGGACCGCCGAGGTGGCGGCGGGCATCCAGCAGCAACCAGCCCGCCAGGGGGGTCGGCCGGGGGTGATGGCGCAGCAGCCAGGGCCCGAGGCGAAGGATTTCGTCGCGGGCCACCGCCTCCTCATCGCCATGGAGGCGACAGATGCCGCAGGGGGCCTCGCCGCTTGGCGGACCGGAGCCCTCCTGCGAAGCTGCGCTCAGCTGCGGATCGCTCATCACTGCCGTTCCTCCCGGTTCCGTGCCCGTGGTGCTCAGCGTGGCGTACCACAGCCTCGACGCCCTGCAGCAGCTGGGGGACGATCTGGCCCGCCAGAGCCTGCTGCCGTTCCGCTGGCTGGTGGTGGACAACAGCCCGGAGTCGGCGCCGCTGCGGGCCGGCGACCTCAGCGGCGGCGGCGGCGGGCCACCGCTGGAGCTGGTGGCGGGGCGTGAAGGGGATGGCTTCGGGGCCGGCTGCAACCAGGGCTTCGAGCACCTGGCCCGCCAGGGCTGGGGGGGCTGGATCTGGCTGCTCAATCCCGACACCGCCCTGCCAGCCGGAGATGAACTGGAACGGCTGAGCCTGGCCCTGGCGCAGCTGCCGCCCCGAGCCCTGCTGGGGACCGCCGTGCGCAGCGGACGTGGCGAGCTCGAACCCAGCGGCGGCTGGATCGATCCCGGCCTCGATTTCCGCCGCCGCCGGGTGGGTGAGGCCGTCACTGCCGACCCGGACGGCGGCACGGTGCAGCTCGACTGGCTGAGCGGCTGCAGCCTGCTGATCCGGCCCAGCGCCCACATCCCGCCCGCCCGCTTCGATCCCGCCTTCCCCCTCTATTACGAGGACATGGACCTCTGCCTGCGGCTGGCGGCGGCGGGCGCCCCGGTGCTGTGGTGGCCCGCGCTGGCGGTGACCCACCAGCGCGGCGCAGGCAGCCACACCACCAGCGAGCGGCGCCTGCGGCTGTCGACGCTGAGCTACCTGCGCTTCCTGCGCCGCCACCGGCCCGGCTGGGTGCTCGCCCTGCGCAGCCTGCGGCTGCTGCTCATGACACTGCTGCGCCTGCCGGGACGGCCGAAACGCAGCTGGGCGACGCTGGTGGCGATGATCGAAGCCATGGGTCCCTTCCCCAGCCGCGACGCGGTGCTGTCCCCAGGGCGATGAGTGCGGCGATGCCCCTGGCCCTGTTCAACGGCAGCTATCTCGGCGTCCGGCCCACCGGCATCGGCGTGGTGGCCCGGGAGCTCGCGGCGGCCCTGGATCCGGCCCTGGTGCCGCTGCTCGATCCCTGCGGCGGCGACCGGCCCGGCAGCCTGGCCATCCCCGCCAACCTCTCGCCCGAGCACGGCCGCGCCGGCCACCTGCGCCGGCTGCTCTGGACCCAGCGGGAGCTGCCGAAACTGCTCCGCCGCAGCGGGGCGCCGCTGCTGCTCTCGCCCCTGCCGGAAGCCCCCCTGGGGCGGGGGGTGCGCTCACTGGTGCTCGCCCACGACCTCCTGCCTCTCCGATACCCGCAGCTCACCCCTCTGCTGGCGTACCACCTGGCCTACGTGCCGCTGGTGCTGCACAGGGCGGTGCGGGTGCTCTGCAATTCCGAAGCCACGGCCCGGGAGGTGCACCAGCGCCTGGGGATTCCCGCGAAACGGCTGGTGCCGATCCGGCTGGGATTCAGCCCGGGACTGCTGCGGCCCCTGGGGCTGGAAAGGCAGCCGTTTTTTCTGGTGCTCGGCCGCCACGACCCCCACAAGAACCTGGAACGGGTGCTGCGGGCCTTCGCGGGGCTACGCGATCGCGACCATCGCCTGGCCCTGGTGGGCCCCCAGGATCCCCGCTACACGCCCCGCCTGCGGCGCCTGGCCAGCGAGCTGGGCATCGCCGGCCGCTGCGACTGGCGCGACTGGGTGAGCGACCAGGAGCGGCTGGACTTACTCAACCGCTGCCGTGGGCTGGTGATGGCCAGCCTCTGGGAGGGCTTCGGGCTGCCGGCCCTGGAGGGGATGGCCTGCGGTGCCCCCGTGATCGCCGCTGAGGCCGGAGCCCTGCCGGAGGTGGTGGGAGAGGCGGCCCTGCGGGTGGATCCCCGCCAGGTGCACGCGATCGGGGCGGCGATGGAGGCCCTGATCCAGCAGCCGTCCCTGGCCGCCCAGCTGGGGGAGGCGGGCCTGCTGCAGGCCGCCCGCTTCCGCTGGGCGGACACCGGCCGCGCTGTGGAGGACCTGCTGCGGCAGCTGGCCTGAACGGAGCGCGGTCAGGCCAGGCTCACTGCGGGATCCCGGCTGGCCAGGCGGGTGACCAACGCACGCAGGTGGGGATCGCTGCTGGCCGGCAGGGCCACCAGCAGGGGCGAGCCAGCCGGACGCAGGGCCAGGGCAGCCAAGAGCGCCATGCTCTCCCCCACCACGATCAAGCCGGAACAGCGGGCGATGCGCTGCTCCAGCGCGATCAGGGCTTCACTCCCGTCTGGAGTGGCGTCACCCGGCAACCGCCACGATCGTTTCGAGCGCACCGGGTGGGGCAGCACCTGCCAGGGCCGGGGCAGACGCTCCGCCGTCGCCATCAGCCGCTCCACACCGGGGGAATCGACGATCAATGTGCCTGTCGACGGGCCTGGCGGGGCTGCGGGCGCGGCCAGGTAGAGCGGTCCGAGCTCCAGCACGTGGAAGCGCCCGCACCAGGGGGCCCGGTCATCGCGCTGGTCCGAGAAGAGGGCCAGGGGTGTTCCGGGCGGGAAGCGCCCGGGATCGAGGGCCCGCGGCTGGGCGCGGTACTGATCGAGTCCGTCATCGAGCAGGAGCAGGCGGGGACAACGACCCACCAGCCAACGCAGGGCGCGGCCGGCGCCACGCAGGTGGGGCAGGCGCACTTCGCCCACGAGCCCGAGGGTGGAGAACAGGGCCAGGGCCGCCATCACCGCCGGCTGGATCCGCAGACGCAGGGGCCAGAGCAGCCGGTCGTCGGGCTCGAGGCGCAGGCGACTGCCCTCGAGCACCAGCACCTGCAGCGCCGGAGTGGCCCACCTCCGCTGCGCCGGAGCTTCCGGCGGCGCCCCCCGGCGCAGGCGCCGTGCCGCCTCGAGGTGAATCGCGTTGAAGACGAAGGTGAGCCGGATCACGGCGGCGGGCCGGCGGGCGGATCTGCGCTCACGACGGCCGTCCGGCCACCCGCCTGATCCCCTGCAGCCTGCCGCGGCCGAGGGAGAGCAACCAGACCGGCAACTCCAGCAGCCGCCGACCCGTATGCCAGTGGAGGCGATGCCACCAGCGCACCGGCCAGACCCCGTGGCGATCAAGGGGCACCAGCTTGATCGGCAGCCGCTCCAGAAAGATGTCGGGAATGGCCAGAAAGCAGCCCCAGAAGGCCATACGCCTGGCGTGATCAATCTCGTCAGCGGTGTCCGCCGGGGGCTTCGGCAGGCTGCCCGGCTCCAGGCGCCAGAGACCCGGCTGGATTTCCTGATAGCGGGACCGGGGGCTGGTGGCGCCCCAGGGGCAGTGGGCCGCCACCAGGCGGTTGCCGAGGCGGGAGGCCCGCATCGTGGCCAGGCCGAGGCTCCGGCGCAGACTGCCGCGGCTGTTGGCCCGCGGCTGGCCCATGCGCTCCTCGTCGGAGTGGGTGATCACCCCGATCGAGGCGTCGGGGATCTCCGCCAGAGACCACCCCTGCTGGAAGGCCAGGCGCCCACGCAGGTCCTTGTCCTCGAAGCCCCAGCCGCGCATGCACTCGTTAAAGCCTCCCACGGTCTCGAAGTGCTCGCGGGGCATCAGGAACTGGCCGTAGCGACCCTCGGTGCCGCTGCCCACCCAGAGTGAGCTCTCCGCCAGCAGCGCCTCTGGATCGAAGCCGGCCGTGGGCCAGCAATCGGCGTCCATGCGGATCAACCACTGGCCACCGGCCTGGGCCAGGGCGAAGTTGTAGGCGCGGGAAGGATTCCAGCGCCTCTCCCCTTCAACGCGCAGCAGGCGCAGGCGTCCATCGGGCGGCAGGTCTGAGCGGCGCAGGGGCTCATCGCTGCTCCAGTCCACCACCAGGTGCTCCCAGTGGTGGGGCCAGGCGGCCACCGCAGCGGCGGTGCGCATCAGGTGCTCCCGCCGGTTCATGCAGACGGTGACCAGGCTGAGGGAGAGGATCGCGCCCACGGGCGATGGCACCTTCAATGTAAGGAGGGGATTCAGCGTCGTTCACGCCGCCGCCGGGCCCATTGCAGGACCTCGCGTACCAGAGCGAGGGCGATCACGGGCAGCTGCAGCAGCTGGCGGACGCTGAGCCAGTAGAGACGATGCCACCAGCGCACCGGCCAGGGCCCGCCCCGCGCCGGGGGAGCCAGGGGGTAGGGCATCTGCTCGAGGAACACCTCCGGAATCGCCAGGAAGGTTCCCCAGAAGGTCATGCGCCGGGCGTGCTCCACCTCCTCCTGCAACGCCGGCGAGGGGCGGGGGAGGCTACCTGGCTCCATCCGCCACACCCCCGGGGACTGCTCCACGTAGCGGGAGGCCCGCGAGCGTCGGCCCCATGGATGCTGGGCCGCCAGCAACCGGTTGGCCAGGCGGGAGGCCCGCATGGAGGCGAATCCCTGGGAGCGCCGCAGCCCAAACGGGCCCGCGGCCACGGCCTGCTCGGCGCGTTCCTGATCGGAGTGGGGGATCACCTCCAACCAGTCGGCGGGGATGCGGGCCGGCTCCACCCCGAGCCGCTGCACCAGCCGCGCTGCCAGGTCCTTGTCGTCGAAGCCGTAGCCCACCAGCACTTCGTTGTATCCGCCCACGGTCTCCAGCAGGGAGCGGTCGATCAGGACCTGGCCCTTGCGGCCCTCGGGGCCACTGCCCAGGGCGCAGAGGATGGGCTGGCCGTCGTCTCCCAGAACGGAGTCAGACGCTTCGATGGCCACCCTCAGCCCCGGGGCGGCGGGATCGAAGCGCTCGCTCGGCCAGCAATCCGCATCGAGCTTCAGCAGCAGGGAGCCCCGCGCCTGGGCGATGGCGAAGTTGTAGGCGCGGCAGAGATTCCAGCGGGATTCACCCTCCACCCGCAGCAGCCGCAGGCGGGGATCGTCGGGCAGGTCGGCGCGGCGCAGGGGCTCGGCGCTGCTCCAGTCCACGATCAGGTGTTCCTCGTGGTGGGGCCAGGCGGCCACCCGGGGTGCCGTCGCCAGCAGGTGCTCGCGGCGGTTCATGCAGACGGTGACAACGCTCAGTGCCAAAGGGTTCCGGACCTCAGTCCCACAGGCCCATGGCGTCGTCGCGGGCGCGGTACCACTCCGCCGCCAGCACGCCGCCCATGGCGAACTGCTCCCGGAACCAGGGGCCGCCCAGGGTCCAGTGCAGCAGGGTCGGTCCCCCCTGACCGGCGCCGGCTTCCGGGGCCGGCTGCACATCCACCAGATGATTCCAGCGGTGGGGCAGGGCGCCGATCTCATGGTCGCCCGCCAGCCAGTGGAAGCGATGCAACTCCAGGCCTGTAGCGCTGTTCACATAGTCGGGGGTGAGGGCGGAGCAGCGCTCGCAGTTCAGGAGCATCAGGGAGCTCCAGTTCTTCTTCGGGTAGGCGCTTTGCACCTCGCCGAGGAACTTCACGGACTCGCCCGGCACGTGCTCGTGCTGGACGCACTGCACGGCATAGGACGCGTCGCGCGCCTGCCACAGCTGTGCGATGTCACCGCGGCAGAGCATGTCGCAGTCCATGAAGATCGCCCATCCGCCGTAGCCGCACAGGTGGGGGACCAGGAAGCGTGTGAAGGAGAAGGCCGTGCTCTGCTTCGGGTCCCGTTCCCTGCGGTACAGACCCTGCTGTTCCAGTTGGGGCGTCACCAGGGGAGTGATCGCCAGCGGCATGCTGCTGTGCTGGTACAGGCTGTCGATCAGAACGTTGGTGGCGGCCCGCTCCCGTAGGTCGTAGCCGATGAAGATCCGGATCGGTTCGGCGGAAGGGTTCATCGGCGTCAGGCGCTGCGGCAATTTACGCGCGCCCCTGCCGCCAGGACCGGGGCTGGTCCCGGTGACAGGTCCGGCGCGGATCCCACCTGGGCCTGGGTCGTTGATCAGTCAGCTGAGGTAGTTCACGAGGAAGAAGCGCAGCTGAATGGCCCAGACGAGAACGGCGAGCCCCATCAGCACGCAGGGGACTAAACGGTCATCCGGCCCCTGGTGCAACAGCGTCACCGGGGCACCCACCCAGCCCAGCACCACCGACGGCGCGAAGAGGACGCCGTAGATCCAGGGGTGCATGCTCATCGTCTGGTTGAAGAGGGGGATGAACAGCCACAGCTGGGCGGCGGCCAGGATCAGCAGGATCTGGCGGTCGCCTCGCACGCGGGCCAGACAGAGCGTGAACAGCACCATGCCAATCACCCACACCGCAGCATGCTCGATGCCGTGGGACAGGACCACCCGCGATTCAGCCATTGACTGCCCCGACTTCTGCCAGAACAGAAAATGCAGGGCGTCGAAAACACCGTGATGGTGGTCGATGGAGGATGTGAAGCCCATACGGGTGGGTAGACGCTGACCCACCAGCCGACTGGGGAACATCGCGCTGACGATGGCACGCTGGCTGAAGTAGAGGACCGGCCCCAGCAACCCCGTAAGCCCGATCACCAACAGCCCTCGGCGCAGCCGGCGATCCGGCCTCAGCCCCCGGAGTGCCAGCGCCACCAGCGCGTTGATGCCCCCGAGGATCGGGTAGGTCCAGGAGGAGAGGAAGCTGGCGCAGCCCACCCAGCGGAGGCGGCCGGCCGTGGCGGTGCCACGCAGCCAGCTCAGCAGCAGCACCAGCGAAAGCAGATGGAGAAAGAGACCGAGAACCTGAGGTTCGTCGATCAGGAAGTAGCGAAGCAGCGCCTCATTCGTGATGGTGATGCTGTAGGTCGCAAGAAACACAACCTGCCGGTCACCCCGCCGCCGGGAGGCGAAGCAGGCGGTGGCGATGGCAGCCAAGAGCAGCCCCACCAGAAGCACAACCGTCAGGGACCAGTAGAGCTTGAACAGATGAAAGGAGGCAGAGCCGAAGAGTCGATAGCCCAGCCACAGAGGCAGCAGAGCGAGGGGGGTCTTCGAGCGGTAGATCGTTTCTGGGAAATGGTCAGCGTCGTGGTACTGGCGCCCCCAGGGGTACATGCCGCCCATGGAGAGGAAGCCATGGTTCTCCCAGGCCTGGACCGCTCGCAGTGACTCGTTGCCGAAGTCGAAGATGTGACTGTGCAAGCCTTCGTGCAGCAATCGAGTGAACGTGAAATAGGTGATCACCAGCAGGGCGACCACCAGCGCACTTCCCGGAGTGGCGGCTACGCGCACCGGCAGACTGGCAATCCACCCTGCGATTGCGGTGGCCTTGACACACCAGACCTTGGGAGATCTCTCCATCACAGGACGGCTCCCCTGAGCCGGAGTAGAGGTCTTGATCCTATGTTCAGCCTCCGCTTTACAGCGGGATGGTCATCAATCAGGATGTCCAGACGCTTGTCGCCACCCCGAGACAGCCGATGCCGCCCCAGCACCGTATTTGAGGATGCATGAGTTTCCTGGCCGGCTTCAACGACGCCCAGCGCCTGGCAACGGCCGCCATTCAGCAGCATCAGAGAGCTCCCGTTCTTCTTCGGGTCGGCGCTCTGCACCTCACCGATGAATTTCACGGTTTCCGCCGGCACGTGCCTGTGCTGCACGCCCATCAGGAGGAAATCGTCGCTGCGCTCCGCCCAGAGTTCGGCGATGTCACCGCGGCAGAGCAGGTGGCAGTCCATGAAGACGGCCCAGCCGCGGTAGCCCATCAGAGTGGGCACCAGGTGGCGGGTGAAGGAGACGGCCGTGCTCTGCCTGGGATCCCGCGCCCGCCGGTAGAGACCCTGGCGCTCCAGCTGAGGAGGACACCAATGGTGTGATCGCCAGCGGTGCACTGCTGTGCTGGTACAGCCTGTCGATCAGAACCGTGGTGGCGGCCCGCTCACGCGGGTCGTAGCCGATGAAGAGGGGGATCGACCTGGACTGTTCGGCGACAGCGGAGGAGTGTTCCATCGGGGCCGATCCCCCCGGACATCACAAGGCAGTCAGAGTAAGGACCGGGCTTCGATCCGATCGAATCCGCCTCGAGGCGCCGATACAGTTCCAGTGATGAGCTTCCTCGCCGGCCTCAACGACGCCCAGCGGCGGGCCGTCGATCACCACAACGGTCCCCGGCTGGTGGTGGCCGGGGCGGGCAGCGGCAAGACCCGGGCCCTCACCCACCGCATCGCCCACCTGATCGGCCACCACGGCGTCGATCCCCACCAGTTGCTGGCGGTCACCTTCACCAACAAGGCGGCGCGGGAGATGAAGGAGCGGCTGGAGCTGTTGCTGGCCCAGCGGCTGGCCGGAAGCCAGTTCGGCCAGCCCTTCAGCACCCTGCAACCCCAGCAGCAGCGACAGCTGCGCAACCGCATCTACCGGGAGGTCACCAAGGAGCTCTGGATCGGCACCTTCCACGCCCTGTTCGCGAGGCTGCTGCGCTTCGACATCGACAAGTACAAGGACCCGGAAGGCCTCACCTGGACCCGCCAGTTCTCGATCTACGACGAGTCCGACGCCCAGACCCTGGTCAAGGAGATCGTCACCCAGGAGCTGGGTCTCGATCCCAAGCGCTTCGAGCCCAAGAAGGTGCGCTGGGCCATCAGCAACGCCAAGAATCAGGGCTGGCTGCCCGATGTGATGGAGGCGAAGGCCGAGGGGATGCGCGGCCGCAAGGAAGCCGAGGCCTACCGGCTCTACCGGCGTGCCCTCGCCGCCAACAACGCCCTCGACTTCGACGATCTGCTGTTGCTGCCCGTCCAACTGCTGCAGAGCAACGAGCAGGTGCGCCACTACTGGCACGGCCGCTTCCGCCATGTGCTGGTGGATGAATATCAGGACACCAACCGCACCCAGTACGACCTGATCAAGCTGCTGGTGACGGGCGGCCGTGATCCCGAGCACTTTGACGACTGGGGCCAGCGCTCGGTGTTCGTTGTGGGTGACGCCGACCAGAGCATCTACAGCTTCCGGGCGGCTGATTTCACGATCCTGATGGGGTTCCAGGAGGACTTCGGCGATCGGGCCAGCGACGAGGCCACCCGCACCATGGTGAAGCTGGAGGAGAACTACCGCTCCACCGCCACGATCCTCGAGGCGGCCAACGCCCTGATCGCCCACAACAGTGAGCGCATCGACAAGGTGCTGCGCCCCACCCGCGGCGAAGGGGAGCCGATCACCCTCACCCGCTGCGACGATGAGATCGCCGAGGCCGAGGCGGTGGTGCACCGCCTGCGCATGCTCGAGGCGGCCCACCCCGAGCTGCGCTGGGGTGACATGGCGATCCTCTATCGCACCAACGCCCAGAGCCGGGCGATGGAGGAGTCGCTGGTGCGCTGGGGCATCCCCTACATCGTCGTGGGGGGTCTGCGCTTCTACGACCGGCGTGAGATCAAGGACGTGCTGGCCTACCTGCGCCTGCTGGTGAACCCGGCCGACAGCGTCAGCCTGCTGCGGGTGCTGAATGTGCCCCGGCGCGGGATCGGCAAGACCACCGTGCAGCGCCTCACCGATGCCTCCGCTCAGCTGGGGCTGCCGCTGTGGGAGGTGGTGAGTGATCCGGAGGCGGTGCGCTCCCTGGCGGGCCGCTCCGCCAGGGGATTGCTGCAGTTCAGCGAACTGATCAGAGATCTGAGCGGCCGCATCCAGGACACGCCTCCATCGGAGCTGGTGCAGCGGGTGATGGAGCAGAGCGGCTACCTCGCCGAATTGATCACCGAGGGCACGGATGAGGCCGAGGAGCGTCGCCGCAACCTGCAGGAGCTGGTGAACGCCGCCCTGCAGTACCAGGAGGAAAACGACGAGGGGTCGCTCGAGGGATTCCTCGCCTCCGCCGCCCTGGCCAGCGACGCCGACAGCAAGGACACCGAGTCCGACCGGGTGACCCTGATGACCCTGCACGCCAGCAAGGGTCTGGAGTTTCCCGTGGTGTGCCTGGTGGGACTGGAGCAGGGTCTCTTCCCCAGCTACCGCTCCCTGGAAGATCCGGCCTCCCTGGAGGAGGAACGGCGCCTCTGCTACGTGGGCATCACCCGCGCCAAGGAGCGGCTGTTCCTTTCCCACGCCAGTGAGCGGCGCCTGTGGGGCGGCATGCGCGAGCCGGCGGTGCCGTCGGTGTTCCTCTCCGAGCTGCCTCCGGAACTGGTGCAGGGCGACATCCCCCACAGCGGTGGTGCTGCCATCCGGCGGGAGCAGAGGCTGGATCGCCTCACCCGGGTTGATCGCGAGGAGAGCCGGCGGGTGTCCTCCGGCGGCAGCGCCGCGGCCCCGGCCAATGCCGTGCGGCGCCGGGCACCGTCGAGGGCCTGGGCCATCGGCGATCAGTTGCGCCACGCCAGCTTCGGCGACGGCACGATCACCCATCTGTTCGGCAGCGGCGAGAAGATCTCGATCGCGGTGAAGTTCGAGGGGATGGGCCCGAAGATCCTCGATCCGCGCCTGGCCCCGATCGAGCCCCTGTGATCACGGCCCCGAGGGTGCTGGTGCTCAGCGGAGGGCTGATCCACCTGGTCAACCAGCTGGCGGTGGTGCTGGAGCGGCCGGAGCTGCGCGGCGGTGCCACAGAGATTGCCGTGCTGCTCACCGGGGCAATCACCTGGGATCCCCTGCGCCTGGCCGAGCAGCACGGGGCGATCGAGCGCTGGCTGGAGCAGCTCCGCCGGCTGGATCCCCAGCGGCTGGCGTCTGTTCGCCTGATCCGGGAGCCGGAAACCCTCGAGCCGGGGGCCTTCAACCTGGCCTGCCTCAACAACCAGTGGCAGCGGGTGCAGCGGGACCCCTGTGAGCAGCTGGAGATCCCCACCTGGCTGATCTGCGGCGATGGACTGGGCCTTTACTACCGCTGTGCTCGCGAGCTTAAAGCGATCGCGCCCAGCCTGCTCAACCTGCCGATCCGGGAGCCGGGCCGGCGGGTGCACACCGCGCTTGAAGGCGTCCAACCGTGCTGGCATCGTCCCCATGGGCCGATCGACCCGGTGCCGCTCGGCACCCGGGCTCGGCTCTTCGAAGCCCTGGTGGCCAGCTTCAATGGAGCCTGCAAGCCGTTCGTCGAGGCCTGCCTGGCGGCCACCCGGCCGGAGCGTCCGCTCTGGCTTTGCTCCCTGCCCAACCTGGCCCATCAGTTCCCGGGGGAGCGTCTGCCGCCGGAGCTGCTCGGGGACTGGATCGCCCAGCTTCCGGGCTTCGATCCGTCGCTGGATCGCCTGCTGCTGATCGAGCACCCCAAGGCACCGACCGCCGGAAGCTTCGGATCCGAACCACCCCCCGGGGTGGGAGCCGTGTTGCGCAGCGCCGTGCCGGTGGAGGTGCTGGTGCGGGCTCTGGAGCGGGCGGCGCCCGGACGGCGCCTGGTGGTGGCCGGCCTCACCTCGGCGCTCTATGGCGTACGCAGCCTGAGCGGCGCCGAGGTGGTCTGGCTCGGCCTTCGGCCCCTGTGGACCCACAACCCCCGCTACCGGCGTCATCCCCTGGAATTCCTGCATCGTCTGGTGCGGGTACGGCGCATGGCCTGGCTCACCCGACGTCTGGTGACCCCGTGCTGATCCAGCTCGCCCCCCCCCTGCGGCGGGCCCTGCAGCTGGTGGTCGAAGCCGCCGCCCCCCTGCGGGTGGCCCTGGTGGGCGGGGCCGTGCGCGATCTGCTGCTGCACAGGGTGCACAGGGATCCCTGGCGGGGCCTGCCCGACCTCGACCTGGTGGTCGAGCAACCCGGGTCTGAAATCGGGACGCCGGCCGCCCACCGCATCGCCCGCCAGCTGGCGGAGCTGCTGGGGCACAGTCTGCGCCGCTGCCAGCTGCATGAGGAGTTCGGCACCGCCGAACTGGACATCGACGGGGTGCTGCTGGATCTGGCCACCGCCCGGCGGGAGTGGTACGAGGAACCCGGCGCCAATCCCAGCGTCAGGTATGGCTCCCTGGCGGATGACCTGGCCCGCCGCGATCTGAGCATCAACGCCATCGCCCTGCTGCTGGATGCCGAGCAGCTGGAGCAGGCCGAGGCGGCCCACGCCGACGCTCTCGAAAGCCAGCTGCTGGACCCCTTCGGCGGCCGGGAGGATCTGGCGGCCCGCCGTCTGCGCTTCCTGCACGGGCACAGCCTTGAGGACGATCCCACCCGGATCGTGAGAGCGGCCCGCTACAGCGCCCGGCTGGGCCTGGAGCTGGCCCCCGAATCCCTGGCGCAGTGGCAGCACACCCTGGCGGCCTGGCCTTGGCGCCGGGATGAGGCCAACCCCGGCGGCAGCCCGGGGGTGCCCCCCTCGCTGGGCAGCCGCCTACGCAAGGAGCTAGAGCTCCTGCTCGGACGCGAACCCTGGCCGCGGGCCCTGGAGCTGCTGCAGCAGTGGCAGGCCCTGGAGCTGCTGGATTCCGGTCTCCAGCAGGACCGGACCTGGCGGCGGCGGCTGCGCTGGGCCCAGCGGCTTCTGGCTCTGGCGCAGTTGCCCCCCTGGCCCAGGGAGCAGTGGTTGATGCTGGCACTGCTGGCCCCCCTGGCGGATCCCCAGGGACTGGCTGACCAGCTGCAGCTTCCCCACCGCAGCCAACTGACCCTTCGCGCTCTGATGAGGCTGCGCCACTGGCTCGCGGAACCCGGCCTCAGTCCCGGCGTCAGCCCGGCGCAGCTGAGCCTGGCCCTGGAGCGGGGGGGGCTGACGCCGGAGGCGGTGATCCTGGCGCTGGTGAGCCGGCCGCCTGGGGTCTGGCGGCGGGGGCTGCTGCGCTGGTTGCTGCGCTGGCGCTCCCTGGCCTCCCCCACCAGTGCCCGGCAGCTGATGGAGGAGGGATACCCCGCAGGACCGGCCCTGGGGGAGAAGTTGCGCCAGCTGCGCAGGCAGCGCCTCGATCAGGAGCGCTGGTGAGGCCGGGGCCCGCTCACCAGCGCACCTGCCAGGGCCAGCGGTCGGGCACGCAGAGAAAGCCGTCGTTATGGCCGCAATCGAAGCCTGCGGAGGGAAGGATGCGGCCCTCGAACCAGTACTGGAATGTGACGTAGAGCGCTGGGATGACACACCAGTGCGCGTCGTAGTGGTTCAGCCAGATCAGGAAGCTGATCAGGAGCAGGAAGGCCACGCTGTCGGCCAGGCGGCTGGTCACCTGCGGCAGCCACTGGTGGGTGACCGAGGCCTGGATCAGCAGATAGCCCACCCCGAAGACCATCAACAGCCGGGTCTGCTCGCAGCGCAGCAGCAGCCATGGCGAGAGGCGCTTCTGGGCGCAGGCCAGCAGAAAGCCCAGGGTCAGGGCACGCTGGAGACGGCCGACGATCTTGCGGATCGAATAATCGTTGAAATAGGCATCGGACGAGTAGTCCTGCAGGCGCGGCAGGGCCGTGACCCCCACCAGGGCGATCACACCCCCAACAGCCATCACCAGCAACAGCAGCAACCAGCGCCGCCTGCCGGCGAGTGCCCAGAAACTCCGGCAGCGCCTGGCCGCCAGGGCCATCGACTCCGGCAGGCGCATCGCCAGGGGGGTGAGGCTGATCAGCAGATTCCAGATGATGGT
Source organism: Synechococcus sp. UW140 (assembly GCA_943369245.1). Classification (GTDB taxonomy): domain Bacteria; phylum Cyanobacteriota; class Cyanobacteriia; order PCC-6307; family Cyanobiaceae; genus Regnicoccus_A. The sequence continues at coordinate 19,620 of CALRMN020000019.1, forward strand.
GCTGTGGGTGAGCGCTGAGAGGATCACCCCCAGCCCCAGCCAGAGGCGCCCGGGACGGAACTGCCGGGCCGCCCAGAGCATCAGCGGCAGCAGCAGCAGCACCGCCAGGGCCTGACGGCTGTGGGCGTTCTGCATGAAGCCCCGCAGCATCGGGCTGCAGCAGATCAGCAGGCTCCACCAGCCGCCCCAGGAGGGCACTCTCCAGACCCAGGCCATCAGCAGCGGAGCCGCCGCATAACCGGCGGCCACCAGACCATGCACCGCCGCCATGCGGTAGGGCAGCAGCAGCACCAGCGGCCGCAGCAGGCGCCAGAGGGGCTCCGGAGGTCCCCGCTCCGGATCCACCGACATGTAATGGGAAAAGCGGGTGGTGTCGCTGTTGCCCCAGCTGCCCAGGGTGAAGAACACCAGCACCAGCAGCAGCAGCAGCCCGGCGGCGGCCCACCAGAGCCGTGGCTGCCGCCGGGCCCCGGCCAGGTGCATCAGCAGCGCCAGCATCACCTGGGCCAGGAACAGCGCACCCATCAGCCCGGGGGCCTGGGTGACCTGGTCGATCCGGAAGGGAGCGTCGAGCGGGAAGGCCGCAGGCAGCATCAGCGTGGGGGGAGATCCCAGTAGCGGATCTGCCAGGGCCAGCGATCAGGAATGCAGAGGAAGCTGTCGTCCAGGCCGCAGGTGAGTTGCCGCGAGGTCAGCAGACGCTCCATCAGCCAGTAATCGAGCGTGACGAACAACGCTGGCAACACCGCCCAATGGCATTGGTAGCGGTTCAACCAGACCAGGTACACCACCAAAAGAAACAACCCCACCACATCGGCCATTCGACTGGTGATCTGGGGGAACCATACGGCCTGCACCGACCACTGCATCAGGTGATAAAGCAGGCCGAACAGGATCAACTGACGGGTGACACCGCAGCTCAGCAACGTGCGCCAGCCCAGCCGGCGCCACCAGCAGGTGAGCAGAACCCCCAGCAGCATCGCCGCCTGCAGCCGCTCCACCGCCGGATCCAGGGGGTACTTGTTGAAATAGCTCTCCTGCTGGATGTAGCTCCCCAGCTTCTCCAGCACCGTGGGCAGGGCCAGACCCACCAACAGCACCAGGCCTGCGGCCAGGGCCAGGACAGCGACAACGCCAGCGGGCCTGAGCAGCCGGGGCCTGAGCAGCAGCTGCGGGCGCATCACCGCCAGCCTGGGGAGAAGCGCGAGCGCCAGGGATCCGGCAAAGGCGGTGTGCATCGTGAGGGAGAGCAGGGCGGCGAGGGCGGCCCACCGCCGCCGCAGCGGTGCCAAGCGGCCAGCCCAGAGCAGAAGCGGCAGCAACAACAGCGTGGCCAGGGCCTGACGGCTGACACCGTTCTGAAGAAAATTGCGCAGCAGTGGGCTGCAGCAGATCAGCAGGCTCCACCATCCGGCCCAGGCCAGCGCCCGCCAGCGCCAGGCCAGCAGGACTGGTGCCAGGGCGTAGCTGGCCACCACCAGCCCGTGCACCGCCGACATCCGGTAAGGCAGCCTCACCACCCAGGGGGCCACCAACACCCAGAAGGCCTCCCCCTTGACGCGGGAGAGATCGAAACTGAAGTAATAGCTGAGCTTGGTGGTGTCGCTGTTGCCCCAGCTGGCCAGGGTGAAGAACAGTCCCACCAGGGCCACCAGGACCAGGGCCGCCGTCCACCAGACGGCAGCCCGCTGGCGCACCCCGGCCCAGGCCATGGCCGTCGCCAGGGCCAGCTGGGCGGCGAAGAGGCCGGCCATCAGCAACGGCGCCGCAGTGACCTGATCGAGGCGGAACGGAGCAACCGACGGGAAGGCCAGCACGGGGGCTCAGGCGGCGGCGGACCGGCGGCGGTCCAGCAAGAGATCACGCAGGGCCGGAACCGGCTGCAGCGCATCGAAGCCCCAGTAAGGATCAAGGAGACGCCGCACGCGTTCCTGGGAGCCGGGTTCAGCCGTCGCCAGCGCCTGCCGCAGCAGAGCGCTCAGGCGCTGGCGCTCGGCCCACTCACCGGCCTCCTCATCGGCCTTGGCTCCGGCCAGGGCCGAGAGGTCCTGCTCGGCTTCCGCCTCGATCCAGTGCAGCCGTGCCCCCAGGGCCACCCCATAGCCGAGGTGGGTGCCGAAGGCATTGCTGGCCAGACCATCGCTGAGCTCCAGCAGCGTCCGCATCGCATCGAGGAACCAGGGGTTGGAGCGGTGCCCGTTGCAGGCCATGATCCACTCCGGCGGCAGCGGCAGGCGCTCGGGGTCCTTCCAGTGGCGCAGCCAGATCACCGAGCGGTAACCGCCGGTCTCCATCAGCCCGCGAACCTCCGCCACGCAGCGGCCCAGGTCCATGCGCCGCTCCACCTGATCCCAGCTGTGGGCCAGCACTACCAGCAGGGTGGGCCCCAGCTCGGCGCGCAACTGGCTGATGGCCTCGGCGTCAAGCAGGGGCCGGGCATAGGCGATCCAGGGGCCGATCGGATGGGCCGGGAGCCCGAAGCGCTCCCGCAGCCAGCTGGCCCTCAGGGGTCCCATGCAGAGGTAGCCGCGGGTCCAGGGCCGGGGACTCTCGAAGGTGGCCTCCCGGCTCACCTTGAGGCCGTGCTCCAGCAGGTGGGGGAGCGGCGCCCCGATCAACGGCAGGCCCGCATGCCGCTTGAGCTGGATGTCGTGGCCGTAGTGGTGGGAGGAATTCTCCAGCTCACGCCGGGCCGGACTGAAGAACGGCTTGGTGGAGGCGGCAGAGCGGAAGGCGTGGCGATCCCAGAGATCGGCGCTCACCTGGGGAGCGAAGGGCCGCTGGCCGAAGGCCTGATGCACCAGCCCCCGGTAAGCGGCCAGGCCTTGCCACTCATCCCGGTCCAGCCGCTCCAGCCGGCCGACCGGACCGAGCCGACCGGCCCTCAGGGCCTGGCGCAGGCCGGCACGCAAGCGCTCCCGCAGGCCAGCGTGGCGCTCAGCCATTGCGGTCACGCCAGCCGGAACGGCTCAGCCCCCCCCACTCGTCCCGCGCCCGCAGGATCGCCTCGGCCAGGGAGCGCACGGCGCCATGGCCTCCGCCGGCAGCGAGCACCGCATCGGCCCGGCGGCGCAGGGGACCCACGGCATCGGCCGGGCAGAGGAGGAGGCCAACGGCCGGCCGCACCGCCAGATCATTGAGGTCGTCACCCACAAAGGCCGTCTGGGCAGCGGTGACGCCGAGACTGTCCTGAAGCCGCGCCATGGCCTCAGGCTTGTCCTTGACGCCGGTGAGGCACTGGCTGATACCCAGGTAGCGGGCCCGCTGCTCGGTGGCCCCGCTCTTGCCGCCGCTGAGCAGCGCCACCTCCAGGCCCGCCTGCTGCAGCAGGCGGATCCCGAGACCATCACGCACATCGAAGCGCTTGATCACCTCCCCCGATTCCGTCGTCCAGAGCCCCCCGTCGGTCAGCACCCCATCGACATCCAGCACCAGCAGTCGCAGGGCCCTCAACCGCCCGCGCCAGCGCCAGGCCAGCAGGGCCGGCTGGCGCAAGGGCCAGGCCAGGAAGCCGCTCACAGCACCGTGACGGCTTCCCCCTGCTCCTGCAGGGGGGCGCGGATGGCCAGGAGCTGCTCCAGCAACGGCTCGACCCGGTGCAGAGGCACCATGTTCGGCCCATCGCTCAGGCCCTGGTCGGGGTCGGGATGCACTTCGATGAACAGACCATCGATGCCCACCGCGGCCGCAGCCCGCGCCAGGGGCGCCACGAATTCGCGCTGACCGCCACTGCTGGTGCCGCGACCTCCCGGCTGCTGCACCGAATGGGTGGCATCGAAGATCACTGGGCATCCCAGAGCCCGAAGCTGCGGCAGGCTGCGGAAATCGACGACCAGCGTGTTGTAGCCGAAGCTGGAGCCCCGCTCGGTGAGCCAGAGGTTCTCCACCCCGGCCTCGCGCAGCTTGGTGACCACCTGGGCCATGTCCCAGGGGGCGAGGAACTGACCCTTCTTGACGTTGATGGTCTTGTCGGTGCCGCGCACCGCCTCGGCCGCCGCCAGCAGCAGATCGGTCTGGCGGCAGAGGAAGGCGGGAATCTGGAGCACATCCACCACCTCCGCCACGGGGCCCGCCTGCTGACTTTCGTGAATGTCGGTGAGCACCGGTAGGCCGAAGCGCTGCTTCACCTCCTTGAGCACCTCCAGGCCGCCGCTGACGCCTGGGCCACGGAAGGAACCGCCGGAGCTGCGGTTCGCCTTGTCGAAGCTGGCCTTGAAGATGTAGGTGATGCCCAGCCGCTCGGAGATCGCCTGCATCCGCTCGGCCACCTGGAACACCAGCTCGGGACTTTCGATCACACAGGGGCCGGCGATCAGGGTGAAGCTCATGGGGGGATGGAGGAGGGCGTCAGCTGACCAGCTTGCGTTCCAGGGAGGCCAGATCCCGGAAAGTCTCAGACCGCTGCTGCAGCTCTTCGAAGGTACCGGAGGCCTTGATCTTCCCAGCCTCGAACTCGTAGATGCGATCACAACGCATCACGGTGCTGAGCCGGTGGGCGATCACCACGGTGGTGCAGCGGCGGCCCACCAACTCCAGAGCCTCGATCACCTCGTTCTCGGTGCGGTTGTCGAGGGCGCTGGTGGCCTCATCGAGCAGCAGAAAGCGGGCCCGCCGGAAGAAAGCCCTCGCCAGGGCCAGACGCTGACGCTGGCCGCCGGAGAGCTGCAGACCGTTCTCCCCCACCGGCGTATGCAGGCCGTAGGGCATCTCACTGACGAATTCCGCCAGCTGGGCGGCATGCAGAGCATCCCAGACCTCGTCGGTGTCAACGGTCATCTCGGGCAGGCCAAAGGCGACGTTCTCGAGAATGCTGGCGTCGAGCAGGTTGATGAACTGCGGCACCTGAGCGCAGCTGGCCTGCCAGGCCGGAATGTCCAGATCATTCACAGGGATGCCGTCGAGTTCAAGGCAGCCAGGGTGGGGGTGCAGCAGGCCCAGCAGCAGGTGGGCGGTGGTGGTTTTGCCGCTGCCGGTGGAGCCCACCAGGGCGATGCGGGAGCCCACCGGGATCGAGAGGCTCACCCCACGCAGCACGGGCTCATGACTGCCCGGATAGCTGTACCAGGCGTCGCGCAGACGGATCGTGCGGGTGGGGAAGATGCCCTCGGGGCTGGGCACCCCGGGGGTCAGGAGAGTGGGCCGATCCTTGGGCAGGTTGAGGTATTCAAGAGTCTTTTCCATCACCGGCAGACCGCCGCGCAGCTGGGTGAGGGCCGAGAAGAAGTCCTGAAGAGGGGGAGTGAGCCGCAGGGCCACCACGGCGAGGGTGGAGAGGAAGGGAATGATCTGGATGATGCGATCGCGATCGCCACTGAGCAGGGCCGGCACGGCGCCCACCGCAAAGATCAGCGTGATCCCGAACGGCTCGATCAGCATCCGCGGCAGTGTGGGCAGCATCTCGGAGGCCCAGGAGTATTGCTTGGCCTTCTCGCCGGTCGACACGAAGGCATCGCGGAAATAACCCTCAGCGCCAGTTAGGCGGATGTCGCGGATGGACCCGAGCGACTCCATCAGGATGTGGGCGCTGCGCGACTCCAGCCGAAGCTTCTGCTTCGAGGCATGGCGCAGGTATGGGGTGATCACCAGTGAAAGGGTGAGGTAGGCCCCCACCAGCGAACTGATCAGGATCACCGCCAACCAGCGACCCACCACCAGCACGCCGAAGGAAAGCAGCAGGATCGAGAAGATGCTGCCTACCATGCGCAGCAGGGGATTGACCACCGAATTGGAGGTCTTCTTGATATGGCTCAGCAGCAGGGTGGAGAGCTTGGCCGTGCTCTTGGAAAGATGGAATTCATAGCTCTGTGCCAGAACTCTGGAGTGAATCAGGTTGCAGAGATCGATCCAGATCTTGGCCGTGAGGCGCTGCTGGAAGAACTGCAGACCCACCTTGGAGAAGGAGCCCACCCAGGAGAGGCCAATCAGCAGCAGGATCAGCCAGAGGCTCTGATCAACCGGGTTGCCCCCGAAGACCTTCACGCCGGGGAGCGTGTTCGGCAGCTTGCTGCCCACCAGCGCACCCATCAGCCGGCCCACCATCGCCACGGTGGCCAGATCGATCAGGCCAGGAATGATCGAGAGGGGCAGCAGCACCTTCAGAGCTCGCATGCGCTCCGGAGGCAGGTAAGCCAGCAGGCTGCGCAGCTGGGACACCGTTCTGCTGCGCATGCGCGGCATCGATCGAAGCGGAGATCCCAGCGAGGCTGTACCCATTCCCCTTCGACGGTATGTGACCGAATCCGACCGGGGTCAGCGAGACAGCCAGCCCTGCAAGCGCCCCACCCGCTGCCGCCAACGCAGACGCCAGGTTGGGGATGAGCGCAGGGGGGGCTGGCCGAAGCCTGCCGAGCCCCCCGGAACCTGGCCCAACCGACGATCCCAGTGCTGATCGATCAGCTCCAGCGCCCCGGCCCAGCGCCGCAGCAGCTCGGGCTCCCCGCAGGCCTCCAACAAGGCGGCCAAACGCTGCGGCTCCGCCTGCCAGGCCTGGGGATCCGCCACCGCCGCACCGATTCGCTCCAGGTCGGCCTCCAGGGTGCCGCAACCGATCTGATGGCCCAACCGCCCTGGATCGAGAAAATCGGCCAGGGCATGGTTGAGGCTGCTGAAGACCACACAACGGCAGGCCATCGCCTCGAGGGGCGGCAGGCCGAAGCCCTCGCTCACCCCTCGGCCGCGCCAGTAGTCGGCGGAGTCGTAGAGCACGACACGGCTGCGGTTGAACAGCTCCACAAGGTCGTCCACCCAGCCCCGCTGGACCTCCACACGCAACCCCCGCTGCCGCAGGGCCGGCACCAGGGTCTCAAGCACGTAGGCACTGGTCTTACGAGCCTGCACCAGCACATCGATGTCGCGATCCAGGCCGCGGTCGACCCAGTGGGGCTCAAGAGCATTGGGCACCAGGAGCAGCGGGTTGCGGGGAGCCCGATCGCCCCAGTAGCCCATGGTGTTGCGGCTGACCGCCAGCACGGGAACGCCAGGGGGCAGGTCGAAGCCGTAGCCGCTGCTATGGGCGTGATAGGCCACCGCCCGGCCCTTCAGCCGGCCCAGCAGCTGCGGCACATCGAAGCCCCAGCTCACGACCCAGAGGGCAGAGTCCGGCGCAGGGGCATGGCGCAGCAGATCGCTCAGGAAGGGGCGCTGGGGCTCCCGCTGGCGGTAGGTGACCACCTCCGTGGGCCGCAACTGCGCCGTCAGGCGGGCTGTCTGAAGCTCCACCTGAAGGCCGCCGCAGCGGAAGCGGCCGGTGGTACCGGGCACCAGAAAACGGAGGGGGCGCAAGGGATCCGGCTCGACCGCCAACGACTCTGGCTCAACCCCTGACCGGGCCGTAGCTCAGGCCGCGACGGCTTCGGTGCTGCCGGTGCGCTGACGACGGGTGAGAAAGCCGAAGAGCACCTTGCCGATGGCCGCCACCAGATTGCCTTCCAGCTCCTGGAACATGACCATGTTCAGGTGGAAGGCATGATTGGCCTCCGCCACGATGCGATCGGCCATGGCCTGATCGATCGGCAGCTGATCAAGGCTGGCGCGGTAGTTCGCCTTGAAGGCCTTCTCGTCGGGAATGGCGTCGAATTCGTAGAAGCGAAGACCATCATGGTCACCAAGATTCATCGCTTTCTGGGCGATGTTCTTGAGGATCTGACCTCCGGAGAGATCACCGATGTAGCGGGTGTAGTGATGACCCACCAGAAGCTCGGGTGATTCGGCCGCCACCTGGTGGATACGGGCCACGTAGGCCTCGGCCCCGGGGGTGGGGCTCACCTGCTGACGCCAGTCGGAGCCGAAGTAGAAGGCCAGGTCGGCCTCCAGGGCTCCGCGGCGGTTGAGGGCGTCGCTGGCGATCGGCCCCACGACCGGGTGGTCCTTGAGCTTGCCGATCTCATCTTCCATCGCGCTGTAGACGAAAAAGAGGTCGGCCACGAGCTTGCGGTAGCTGATCTTGTCGACCACTCCCTTGAGGAAGCAGGTCACGAAGCCGGTGTTCTCCGCCATCGTGTGCGCTTTCTTGGTGCCTTCGCGCAATTGGGACGCCAGGTCGACAGCCATCTCAGCCGGGGTGCTGTTTGTACGGAACAGTCAAGGTAGGGCTGATATGCGTTTGGGGTACCGAGTTGGTTGCGAAGGTTTAAGCGGCCTGGTCCTGCTGATCCGGATCGCGGGCCAGCAGGGTGAACAGCTCGCGGCAGACCTGCTGCAACTTCTCGACCACGTCGGGCCGGGGCAGGTTGGGCCCGCTGGGGCACCAGTCGCCCACCGTGGCCAGCCGCCACTGTTCCCCCTGGAACGTCATGCCGCTGAGGACCACCCCCAGCAGCCGTGGCGGTCCCTGGGCGGGTGCGGGAGCCGCTGCGAGCCGCAGCTGCATCAGCAGGCTGCGGCATTGCAGCCGCGGGCTCCAGCCAGGGAAATGGAAGGCCAGGTCCACCGACTCCTCCTCTTCGAAGCGACGGGTCACCGGGTCGTCACGCCAGGGGGTGAGGTTGGCCCTGGCATCGGGGAAATGACGCCGGAACAGGCCGGCCGCGGAGGCGATGGCCTGGGCCATCTCCGGACTGCGGGCCAGGTCTGCCGCATTCATGGCGTTTCCCCTGAGCAGAAGTGCGGATCGGGCTGAACTTAGGCTCGCCCCACCGACCCATGCTGCAACGTGCCGACGGCCGCTGCGAGACAAGGTCGGGGGATGACCACGGGTTTCCCCGGTGCGTCCTCAATCACGTCGCATGATCTGCCGCCGATGGCGTCCACCCCAGCTCCCGCCTACGACCAGCTGACCCCCCCCAGCAGCGGCACAGCCATCCGCTTCGAGAACGGGTTGCCGGTGGTGCCGTCCGATCCGATCATCCCCTTCATCCGCGGCGACGGCACGGGCGTGGACATCTGGCCCGCCACCCAGCGGGTGCTGGACGCGGCCGTGGCCAAGGCCTACGGCGGCGAGCGCCGCATCGAGTGGTTCAAGGTCTACGCCGGTGATGAGGCCTGCGACCTCTACGGCACCTATCAATATCTGCCCCAGGACACCCTGACCGCCATCGAGCAGTACGGCGTGGCGATCAAGGGGCCGCTGACCACGCCGATCGGCGGAGGGATCCGTTCGCTCAACGTCGCCCTGCGCCAGATCTTCGACCTCTACTGCTGTGTGCGCCCCTGCCGCTATTACACCGGCACCCCCAGCCCCCACAAGCGCCCCGAGGACCTCGACGTGGTGGTGTACCGGGAGAACACCGAAGACATCTACATGGGGATCGAGTGGGAAGCCACCGATCCGGTGTGCGTGGAACTGATCGCCCACCTGAACGACGTGGTGATCCCCGCCAACGGCAAGCTGGGCCAGCGCCGCATCCCCGAGGGCTCCGGCATCGGCATCAAGCCGGTGAGCAAAGCCGGCACCCAGCGCCACGTGCGCAAGGCAATCCAGCACGCCCTGGGGCTGGAGGGGGCCAAACGCCACGTGACCCTGGTGCACAAGGGCAACATCATGAAATTCACGGAGGGGGCCTTCCGTGACTGGGGCTATGAGCTGGCCACCACCGAATTTCGCGACGTCTGCGTGACCGAGCGGGAGAGCTGGATCCTCGACAACCTCGACCGCAACCACGGCCTCAACGTCGAAGACAACGCCCGGCTGATCGAGCCCGGCTACGACAGCCTCACGCCCGAGAAAAAGGCGGCGGTGGACCGGGAGGTGAAGGAGGTACTGGCCACCATCGGTGAGAGCCACGGCTATGGCAAGTGGAAATCGATGGTGCTGGTCGACGACCGCATCGCCGACAGCATCTTCCAGCAGATCCAGACCCGCCCCCAGGAGTATTCGGTGCTCTGCACCCTGAATCTCAACGGCGACTACATCTCCGATGCCGCCGCCGCCGTGGTGGGCGGCCTGGGCATGGCGCCGGGAGCCAACATCGGCGATCACGCCGCGATCTTCGAAGCCACCCATGGCACCGCGCCCAAGCACGCGGGCCTCGACCGGATCAACCCGGGCTCGGTGATCCTCTCGGGCGTGATGATGCTCGAATTCATGGGTTGGCAGGAAGCCGCCGATCTGATCACCCGCGGCATCAGCGCCGCGATCGTCAACGGCCAGGTGACCTACGACCTCGCCAGACTGATGGAACCTCGGGTCGAGCCTGTGAGCTGCTCCGGCTTCGCCGAGGCGGTGATCGGCCACTTCGATCCCTGAGCACCGGCTCCAGCGCCCCGGCCCCCAGCGATGACCGTCACCCAGCCCGACCATCCCTTCCTGCGGACGGCCAGTACGCTCGCCACAGATCCCTGCATCCACTGCGGTTTCTGCCTGCCGAGCTGCGCCAGCTACCGGGTGCTGGGCACGGAAATGGATTCCCCCCGCGGGCGGATCCACATGCTCAAGGCGATCGACCGCGGTGAACTGAGTCTCGACGCCACCGTGGCGGGCCATTTCGACAGCTGCCTGGGCTGTCTGGCCTGCGTCTCCGCCTGCCCCTCGGGGGTCCGCTACGACGAGCTGATCGCCGCCACCCGGCCCAAGCTGAATGCACCGGAGCTGCGCAGCCCCTGGCAGCGCAGTTTCCGGGCGCTGCTGTTCCAGCTCCTGCCCTACCCCGCGCGTCTGCGGGCGCTGCTGCAGCCCCTGCGGCTCTACGCCGGCACTCCCCTCCAGTCGCTCACCCGCCGCAGCGGCCTCACCCACCTGCTCGGCCCGCAGCTGGAGGCGATGGAGCGGCTGCTGCCGCCCCTGCAGCCGGAGGCCTTCCAGGGCGAGGCTCCGGTGATTGTTCCCGCCCGCGGCCCGCGGCGCCACCGGGTGGGGCTGGTCACGGGCTGTGTGCAGCGCCTGTTCGATCCAGCGGTGAACCGTGCCGCGACCGAGCTGCTCAGCGCCAACGGCATCGAGGTGGTGATCCCTCCCGGGCAGAACTGCTGTGGCGCCATGACGCACCACCAGGGCGAGCTTGAGCAGACCCGCGCCCTGAGCCAGGACCTGATGGACCGCTTCGAGTCCGTGATCGGCAAGGGCCGGCCGGCGGGCCCCGAACCCCTGGATGCGGTGCTGGTGGCGGCCTCCGGCTGCGGGCACACCCTCAAGCAGCTCGACACGATCCTGGCGCAAGAGCCGGAGTGGGCCGCCCGGGGCAGCGCCTTCGCCGCCCAGGTGGCCGACATTCAGGACTTCCTGCACCGGGTGGGGCTGAGCCCCGAGTTCGTGGCTCGGCTCCGGCCCCTGCGCCACAGCGACGGCAGTCCCGCCAGCGCCGATCGCCCGCTGCGCCTGGCCTACCACGATGCCTGCCACATGCTCCACGGCCAGGGGCTGAGCCAGCAGCCGCGGCAGCTGCTGCGTCAGATCCCCCACGTGCGGATCGTGGAGGCGGTGGAAGCGGGGGTGTGCTGCGGCAGCGCCGGCATCTACAACCTGGTGCAGCCCGAGGAAGCCGCCGAGCTGGGCCGGATCAAAGCCGCCGATCTCAGCGGCAGCGGTGCCGATCTGGCGGTGAGCGCGAACATCGGCTGCAGCCTCCAGATCCGCCAGCACATGGAGGCCACGGGCCGGCCGATCCCCGTGGCCCATCCAGTGGAGCTGCTGATGCGCAGCGCCAGCGGCACCTGAACCACCTGCTCAGACCCTGTCCCCCTCTGGCTCCATCAACCGCCAGGCCTGGTGGAGGGTGTCCGCCACACCGAGATTGCCGGGGAACGTGAGCAGGGGCAGCCGCGGGAAGCGAGCGTGGTCGGCCGGCAGGCGCAGCATCGAGAGGCCCGGCAGCAGCTGACCCTCCAGCCGCACTGAGGCCAGGGCCAGCCCATCACGCAGGAGCGTCTGGCTGGTGGTGCCGCCCTTGCTGATCAGATAGGCCAGCTCCGGTGGCAGCCGGACGGCGATCCGGGCCATCAGGCCCGCGAGCGCCAGAGACAGGTGCTGACGTTCCTGGGTGTCACAGCAGAGCCTCTCCCCCCGGCTGCTGAACAGCACCGGCGTGCGGCCGGAGGTCCAGGCGCGCCGCAACTGCTCCAGCAGCTCTGCCTGGAGCGACTGGAGGGCCTCGGCGACCATGGACTCCATCTCAGGCGCCAACGGGAGCGGCAGGCTCCCGGGGGCAGGCAGCCGCTGACGCATCGCGTCCAGCACGCGATCCACCGGCAGCTCCACCCCGGCGCAGGCGGGTTCGGCCAGCAGGCGCCCCAGTTGCTGATCGCTCAGGGGAACGTGGGAGCCCACCAGGACCGCGCCCGGGGCCGGGCCGCGGCGCAACCGGGCAAGCTCAGCAGGTGGCAGGGGCTGGGGCGGCAGAGCGGCCAGGGCCTGCAGCAGGCTCGCCGCCGACTGGACGAGCAGCCGCCTGAGCGGCTGCACCGCCCGGATCGCCCGCGCCAGGGCCGCAAGCTGCCCGGGCCGCTGCGCGTCCACCACCACGACAGGGTTGCCATGCAGGGCCAGCAGCCGCTCCACCAGGGCCTGGTGGCCTTCCGGCTCCAGCTCCGCCAGGGTGATCCGCTGCACCGTCTCGGCTCGGCGCTGACCACCGCTCTTGTGCTCCACCCAGGCGGGCAGGTGGCTGGTGGGGTAGCCGAAGCGCCCATCGGCGGCGAAGGCCGAGCGATGCACCGGCTCGCCGTCGAGCAGGTGCACCCCCTCCACGGTGGTGCGCCCTCCCTCCAGAAAGGCCGGAACCAGCAAGGTGGCATCGAAGGGACCGAGTGCCGCCGCGATCCGATCGATCTCCAGGGGGAAATGGCCGCGCAAGGTGGAATCGCCCCGGCTCACCAGCAGCCAGGGCCCCGGACCACCCTCACCAGGGGCCTCCCCCAGGACCGTCCTCAGGGCCCGGCAGATGTCGTCCACCCGCCGGGCCGCCTGCCGGGGCTCGAGCGACCGGGTGTCACTGAGCAGAAACAGCAGGGGGGATGGGTCGTGCAGGGCCTGCTCCAGGGTGGCCGGATCCCAGCGCAGAAGCAGCGGACAGCCATGCACCGACTGAGATCCGGTGGGGTCGTCATCCAGGACGATGATCTTCAAGCCGGCGGACGCGGGGGAAGGCGATGGGGCCATGGCACCATCGTGCCGTGATCACCCCTGATCCCCACGATCTGGCCGATCTCGTGCGTGACCTGCACGCGGACGGCACGCCCTGGCTCCCCGCCGGCAGTGGCAGCCGTCTGCACTGGGGACCGCCGGTGCGCGACACCGCCCTGGTGGTGAGCACCCGGAGCATGAACCGGATCCTCGATCACGCCGTCGGGGATTTCACGGTGACAGTGGAGGCGGGCACCCCGCTGCGGGAGCTGCAGGAGGCCCTGCACCGGGAGAACCAGTGGCTCACGGTCGACTGGCCCTGGGGCAGCGATGCCGACGGGAATGGGGCGGGCACGGTGGGGGGACTGGTTGCCCGTGGTCTGGCCGGTGGCCTGCGCCAGCGGTATCTGGGTGTGCGCGACCAGTTGATCGGTATCGGCCTGCTGCGCGCCGATGGGGTCGCCGCACGGGCTGGGGGCAAGGTGGTCAAGAACGTGGCCGGCTACGACCTGATGAGGCTGTTCACGGGCAGCTGGGGCTCCCTCGGACTGATCACGGAAGTGACGCTGCGCACCAGCCCCCAGCCGCCGGAGCGGCGGGGCCTGCTGCTGCAGGGGGCGCTCGAGCCCCTCGATGAGTTGCGCCGCTGGCTGCTGAGATCCAGCCTCACCCCCGAACTGATCGATTGGTGGAGCCCGCCCCTGGCCGCCCTGGCGGGCGCCGAGCCCCAGCCCGCGCTGCTGCTGGGGCTGGCCAGCGTCAGTGAGGCCGCCCTGCGGGCCCAGTGCCTGGAAATCCGCAGGCAGGCCGAAGGACTGGGTCTGCGCAGCCAGCCCCTTGATCAGGAGCGGCTCGAAGCCCTGCGGGCCGTGGCCCTCGGCCGGCCCGAGCCCGGCGGCTGGCTGTTGCGCCTGGGAGTGCTTCCGGCCCGGACGAGCTCCCTGCTGGCTGAGCGGGCCCTGCGGGGTCTGCCGGTGGTCCTGGGGGCCGGCAGCGGCCTGGGCGACAGCTGGGCGTCAGCGCAGCTGCCGGCCTACCGGGTGGAGGAGCTGCGTCGCTGCTGCGTGTCCCGCGGGGGCGTGCTCACGGTGTTGCAGCAGCCACCTGGCTGCCAGGTGCCCGCCTGGGACGATGTCCCATCACGGGCGCTGATCGAGACGGTGAAGGCCCAGTTCGACCCAAAACAGCAGCTGGCCCGCGGGCGGCTGCCCGGGGTGCGCGATCGACGTCGGCCCTGATCAGCGCCGGGGCTTCCGGCACGACTCCGGGATCGAGAGGATCAGCGGCCCTGGCTGCTGAAACACCTGCTGGCGGGAGCCATGGCAGATCAGCCGGCCGATCATCACGCCGCGCGCTTGACATGGGGCATCAGAAAGGCCATGTCGTCGCACTCGATCGCCCGCAGCTACGCCCTGGTGTCCTGAATGCAGGAGCGGGCCACAGCCATGGTTGTCACCTCGGGGTCCAGATTTGTTATGGGCTGCCCGGCGCACCACAGCGCAAATCCCCGGGGCTGGTTGCAGGTGAAGGCGATCTGGGCTCCCTGCTGACACCAAATCATGGGCCCGGCTCCAGGCCGGTCTCCGCTCTGAACAGGCGCAGCCCCACCACCTCACCCTTGATGCCCTGGTCGTAGCGGCACAGGAAGGTGTCGTGGCTCCAGCCCGGCGGGCCGTGCTGCAGCAGCGGCTCCACGTAAGGATGCAGGACGGCGGCCTCCCCCTGCAGAGTGTGGGCCGGGTAGATCCGCAGTTCCCCGCGGCACACGCGCAGCAGCTCGGCGAGGGCCCGTTGGTGCCACTCCAGCCCCAGACCCGGCCTCTCCATCAGGCCGCCGTCACTGACAGGGGCATAGGCAAAGAGGAGGCTGCCGCTGAGCACCAGATCGAAGCTGCCATCAGCGAAGGGCAGCGCAGGCAGGCCGGCGGCCACATAGCCGCCGGGGTGAATCTGACGGTCACGCTGAAACTGGCGGAACGCTTCCTCCTTGGCCTCGACATAACCGGCGCGGTCGAAGTCGTCGCGGATGCTGCTGTCACCCGGCAGCTGAGAAGCCACGGCGCTGATGTCGGCTCGGGTCCGGGCATCGAGCTCTTCCGGTGAGAGCGCGTAGCTGGGGTCCGCGGCGGTGGGGTGGGCACCGAGAGCGCGCAGCTCGGTGGAGAGCGAACCTGGTCCGCCCGGGCAATCAAGCACCCTCAGGCCCACCAGGTGCCGGGGCTCGAGGGCGAACATCTCCAGCAGCTCCTCGCCGGTGCGCCCGAACGAGAGGATTCGATCAAAGCGCATGGGCTGCGGCGCGCAGAACTTGCAAGCTGGGTGTTCATCCTGATCCAGGTCCGGCTCAGCGTGCAGGGGCGCTGACAGACTCCGTGGCCTGCTGACGCAGTGAGATCACCACCCCACTGCGCTTGAGGGCGCTGATCGCCAGATCGATCCGCTCGGCAGTGGCCTCTGGCAAGCCAGGAGCGAAGGCAAACGCCTGGGATTCAGGGCGGATTCCCTGGAGGGCCAGACTGGGCAGAACGCCCTTCAACTCTGAGTGGGTCAGCAGATAGCTCAGCTGCAGGTTGTCGCCCAGCAGTGCATCGACACGCCCGGAGACGAGCAATTCAAACCCCGAACGGATGCTGGCCATGGGCATGATCGAGACCTTCGGGCCTGTGTTGCCGGAATTGAGTTCCTTCAGCAGAGCTTCACTCACGGTGCCGCTGCGCACCCCCACCCGCAGACCGAGCAGATCGGACTCGGAACGGATCCGTCCCGCGGCGGTGTCCTGCACCTCCCGTGCCACGTTCACGGTGAGATAGCCCACCAGGAGCGAAGCCGAGACGATCCTCACGAGATAGGCCACCAGCACGATGGCGTTACCCCGGGTGGTGACCACGAGGGTGTTGCTTCCCGGCCCGGTCGCCAGCACCTGGAACACTGTTCCGAATGTGCGCACGCGCCCTTGGCTCAGGGTCTGGGGCTGCCGGGAGTATTGCTCCACGGTCCAGGTGAGCAGGGCTAGCAGCGCGATCACCAGCAGGTAGCCGCCCAGCAGCTGCAGCAGCGTGGGCGTCAGCAGCGCCGCCAGGAAGGAGCGCCCAAGGTCCAGCCGGCTCTGCAGCACCATCACGGCGAGCCCATCCTCCTGGAAGGGAAGGCTGAAGCGGTAACGCCCCAACCGGTCCGGGGAGACGTTGATGCAGCCGACCGCCACATCCAGCCTGCCCTCCCGGCTGGCATCCAGCATCTCCTGAACGGACGGCCACTCCGAGACCACATAGGGAAGTCCCTCGCGGGTGGCGATTCGGTTCCAGAGTTCGATGGACAGCCCCCGCCAGGCACCGGCGTCCCGATAGCTGCACGGCGGTGCGCCATCCACCACTCCCACCCGCAACACAGGCTCCAAGGCACCAGCAGCCTCGGGACCACCCAGCGCCAGAAGCAGGGCGGTGCCCCAACCCACCAGCACAGCTCTGATGCGCCCTTCTAGGCGGAGGGCTCCGTTTCGTGCCATGGCGCCATTCTGGCTGAGTCAACAATCCAGGAATGCATCGTCGGGGGTGCGCTACGGGGAGTTGCTGATCCGTATGGCCGCAACGATCACAGGCGGACTGCCCAGCAGGAGCACCGAGCACCAAAGGCCTAGGACCCATCCTCGTCTTGCACTGAACAGCAGCCCCGCACCACCGACGGCAAGCAAGGCCAGGGTGAACAGCAAAAAGAAGACTGCATAGGCAATCTCACCATCTCGACTGGTTGCCGTAAGAGCCCAATTCAGGAATAAGACCAGTGCAAGCGTATCGATCGCAAAGAAGAACCAGCCGATCGCTTGAATCACCTGCTTCATCCAGCCATCTCTTCAACGCTTCCCCATCCGTGGCCTGGTTGAGGTGTCGCCTGTCGACAGGCACGGTAACGGACCTGCGTTCCCGAGCCGGCACTCCTGCAGCCTCCGCGGCACGATCGGGTTGATGTCGGTTGAGGATGGGAGCGGAATGGAGGCTGGGCCGGGGCATCGATCAGGTGATGTCCCGGCTGGTCGATCCCCGGCTGCACGAGCGTTCGGTGCGGGATGCCTGCGACGACGTGCGACTGGCGGAGCGGGGCCATGAGCAGGCGCTGGGGGAGGCTGCTGGCGATCGGGGCCGTGTCCGGGCTGATGCTGATCACCCTGCGATGGGTGGTGGAGACCCGGGTCGTCCAGCAACTGAGCCGCGACCGCCGCGCCGCCCGCATCATCGGCCCTGCGCAGCTGACGGCCGCTCGAGAGGGGGAGCCGGCCGTCTGGACCATCCAGGCGGTCGTGGGCGGGGATGAGGCGGATCTCTATCTGCCCGGTGGAGCCAGCGCAGAGGGGTCCCTCCCCATCGCCCTGCTCCTCCAGGGCGCCCATGTGGACAAGCGGCACTACGCCGGCTTCGCGGCGGCCCTGGCCCGCCAGGGGTTCCTGGTGGTGGTGCCCAACCACTGGCGCACGTTCCCGCCGCTGCCGCTGATCGGCCAGCGGATCCTGCTCGCCGATCAGCGGCAGATCGGCACCGCGCTGGCCGCCCTGCAGGCCTTGAACAGCACGGGCCCAGCCCCGTTGCGTGGCGTGATCGATGGGGAGCGGCTGGTGGTGATCGGCCATTCGATGGGTGGGCTGGCGGGCCTGGAGGCGCTGGCCGATCGCTGTCGCTTTCCGCTCTGCATCGGCAGCTTCCAGCGGCCCGAGGCGCTGCGGGGTGGCGTGTTCTACGGCACGGATCTGCGGGGACACGGGGGCGGACCGGTGGGTCCGATCGAGACGAACGACCGACCGGTAGCGCTGATCAGCGGCAGCCGGGACGAGGCGTCATCGACGCTGGATGTGGAGGCCACCTGGGAGCAGATCCGCACCCGTCGCAAGGCCCTGCTGACGATCGAAGGAGCCGACCACGACGCCATCACCAGCAACGGCCGGCCTGAGAATCCCCTGACGACCGATCAGAAAGCCACGATCGACACGATCGCGCGCTGGAGCGGGCTGTTTCTCCAGGCGGAGGTGATGAAGGATCCGCAGGCCCAGGCACGCTGGCGCCGCTGGCTGCGGGAGCTGTCTCCGCCCGGCGGGGTCAGGGTACGGACGGGATCGTGAAGTCAGGCCCGATGCAACACATCGTGCATGGCTTCAGCCAGGTCGCTCAGCCCTGGTCCGCTCTCGCCTGAATGGAACGATCGATGCAGAAAAAATCTTTCGAGGCTTTGTACAAGCAACCTGCATCCCACTTGCCTGGCGCACACTGTGTTGATCGTTTTTCCTGCATAAGACGCCTCACCGAAAAGAGGCAATAATACGTTTTTTCATTAGCATTGATGCCACATTAGGAGGCAGAGCCTGCAGAATCAGCCTGGTCTGGAAATGATGGAAACAGTGCTTGCATTTCCAGTGGGATCGGGACAGGTCTGCCTGTGGCTAACTCAACAAACACAAAGAGCGTTTCACCTTTGGCAATGACCCTGCCGTCTGTCTTGCGAAAAAATTTGTATTTGCGTATTCCGCGGGCACGTTTATATTGGACAATCCATGTACTGACTTCAATTTCATCTCCCGCATAAGCAGGAGCAAGATATTCAATCCGAGTCTCACGCGCAAACCATCCCCTGTTTTCAGGCAATCTATACTCAACGATTGACTCTGGATGTTGTATCGCCGCATCTTGCATCCATTGCAAATAGACAACATTGTTGACATGGCCATAGTCATCAATGACGCTTTGCGGAACAATGATTGTATAAGCAAAGATGGAAGGACGAGACATAAGGCAATTCTACTCCCAAGCTGGTTATGATTGTTTAGCAAAGAACGCTCCAGATCAGAAGCGGGCAAGGACTCATTGTCTTGACAAGCCACCCCCGCTCCCGTCTTCTGTATCTGGTTGTTAGAAGGTGATATGCCAAGCGCATCACAGTCTTCACTGGCCATCGTGGCCGCACCGTGAAGAAACCACGCTTCA
>CALRMN020000020.1:0-28159 GCA_943369245.1 Synechococcus sp. UW140
GGCCTCCGGTGGCTCGCGGTGGTCTCCCGACCGCTTTGGAAACTTACAACACCGGCGGTCGGCTCTCGCCTCCCTCAGTTTGCAAGCCCTGCAGCGCTCACCTCTCGGCTCACGCGCAGTCCAAAAACATACCACAGGATCTGCCGCTCAGCTCGCTCTCAAGTTCCAGGCACCGAGCAACGCCGTCCAGATCGCCCGTCCTGTCTATGGTTTCGCTGGCACCGGCCCCGTTCAAGAGGAGTCCAGGCTTGGCGACACATTTCAGCCAGGAGCGGCTTCGAGTCCGCCCCAGCTCTCGGGAAGACGCCGTTGTGGCGAGCGCCCGCGAAAAATTCGAACGCACCCTGGTGTCGGTACAGGGTTCCCTGGTGGGCTCGGTGGCGGCCCTGGCGCATCCCCGCAGTCACGACTCCCTCAATTACGGCGAAGTGTTTCTGCGCGACAACGTGCCGGTGATGCTCCACCTGCTGCTGGAAGGTCGCTTTGACATTGTTCGTCACTTTCTGAGCGTCTGCCTTGACCTGCAGAGCAGCACCTACCAGACCCGCGGCGTCTTCCCCACCAGCTTCATCGAGGAGAACGGTCAGCTGATGGCCGACTACGGCCAACGCTCGATCGGACGGATCACTTCGGTGGACGCCAGCCTGTGGTGGCCGATCCTCTGCTGGTACTACGTCAAGCGCAGCCAGGACTGGGAGTTCGGAGCCAGCCAGAAGGTGCAGCGGGGAGTGCAGCTGCTACTCGATCTGGTGATGCACCCCACCTTCGAGGGCACACCGGTGCTGTTCGTGCCGGATTGCTCATTCATGATCGATCGTCCGATGGACGTGTGGGGAGCCCCTCTGGAGGTGGAGGTCCTCCTGTTCGGCTGCCTGCGCAGCTGCGGCCATCTGATGGAGATCGCCCGACGTGACCGCAGCAGCCGCCTGCTGGAGCAGCGGCTCGAGCTGACCCGCCAGTGGATTCACGATCTCCGGTCCTTCCTGCTCAAGCACTACTGGGTCACCAGCAAGACGATGCAGGTGCTGCGACGCCGACCCACCGAGCAATACGGCGATCATCAGCACGAGAACGAGTTCAATGTGCAACCCCAGGTGATCCCTGACTGGCTCCAGGACTGGCTGGAGAACCGAGGCGGCTACCTGATCGGCAACATCCGCACGGGCCGCCCGGACTTCCGCTTCTACAGCCTGGGCAATTCCCTGGCCTGCCTGTTCGGACTGCTCACGGCACCGCAGCAGCGGGGCCTGTTCCGCTTGGTGCTGCACAACCGCAGCCACCTGATGGCACAGATGCCGATGCGGATCTGTCATCCCCCGATGGAAGCGGCCGAGTGGATGAACAAGACCGGATCCGATCCCAAGAACTGGCCGTGGAGTTACCACAACGGAGGCCACTGGCCCAGCCTGCTCTGGTACTTCGGTGGGGCCATCCTTCAGCACGAACAAAATCACCCGCGGGCCGATGCGTTGCTGATGGGGCAGGCCAGGGCCATGCTCGAGGAGTGCTACTGGTCGCAGCTGAACCAGTTGCCGCGCCAGCAATGGGCCGAGTACTTCGATGGACCCACCGGCACCTGGGTGGGGCAGCAATCCCGCACCTACCAGACCTGGACCATCGTGGGCTTCCTTTTGCTGCATCACCTGCTGCGGGTCAATCCCGCCGATGTGTCGGTGCTCTCGATCGACGGGCCGCCATGAAAAAAGCCGCCGTGATGAACGGCGGCTGAGATGATCAGACAGAAGGGAGCCGATCAGAATGGTTGGCGATCTGTCCGCCCGACTCAGAACAAGCCCAGGGTGAGTGACTTGTCGATGGGGAGGGCTGCACCGATGCCCAGATAGATCGTGAACACAGTTCCGAACAGGAAGGCGGCCATGGCCACAGGCCTGCGGAAGGGGTTCTGGAACTTGTTGAAGCTCTCGATGAAGGGGATGAGCATCAGACCAAGGGGAACCATCGTCTGGAGGGCAATGCCCAGAAGCTTGTTGGGAACCACCCGCAGGATCTGGAAGACGGGGTAGAGGTACCACTCCGGCAGAATCTCCAAAGGTGTGGCGAACGGGTCAGCCTTGTCACCGAGCATGGCTGGATCCAGGACCGCCAGGCCCACCACCAAGGCAATGGTGCCAAGGATCACCACCGGAAAGATGTAGAGGAGATCGTTGGGCCAGGCGGGCTCACCGTAGTAGTTGTGACCCATGCCCTTGGCCAGCTTCGCCCGCAGGCTGGGATCGCTGAGATCAGGTTTCTTGAGGATGTGCATCGCAGGCACCGGGTGTTGTGGAGAGGGGGAAAGAGGCCGAATCAGTTGCTGCAGATGAGGCTCAGATCACAAGGGACCGGAGATGCCCTGCTTGCGGATCATCAGGAAGTGCATGAGCATGAACACGGCCAACAGCCATGGCATCACGAAGGTATGCAGGCTGTAGAAGCGGGTGAGTGTGGCCTGACCGACGCTCTCACCACCACGCAGCAGCTCGACCATGAAATCGCCGACAACAGGGACTGCGGCTGGAACGCCCGAAACGATCTTGACGGCCCAGTAACCGACCTGATCCCAGGGGAGGGAGTAACCGGTGACACCAAAGGAGACGGTGATCACGGCCATCACAACACCAGTGACCCAGGTGAGCTCCCGGGGGCGCTTGAAGCCACCGGTGAGGTACACACGGAAGACGTGAAGGATCAGCATCAGCACCATCATGCTGGCGCTCCAGCGGTGCACCGAGCGGATCAGCCAGCCAAAGCTGACGTCCGTCATCAGGTACTGAACCGAGGAATAAGCCTCAGCCACTGTGGGCTTGTAATAGAAGGTCATCGCGAATCCAGTGGCGAACTGGATCAGGAAGCACACCAGCGTGATTCCTCCGAGGCAATAAAAGATATTGACGTGGGGCGGAACGTACTTGGAGGAGATGTCGTCCGCAATCGCCTGGAGTTCCAGGCGCTCCTCGAACCAGTCGAAAACAGGAGACGACTTGGCGGCGGGAGACGAGTTCGCCATGCAGTGCTGGGTTGGGGTTGCGAGAGTCTACCGATACCCGCGCTTCGGCCGTGATTGCCACCCTGTCTCCGGCTCGCCAGCGATGAGCCGGACCAAGCCCCTCTCCAGCCCGCTGATCTCAGGGCGAGGACGAGCCATGGCGCTGGCCCTGCTGCTCTGCGTGGGGCTGTGGCTGCAGCCCGGCCCGGCCCTGGCCCTCAACGATGCCCAGCAGCTGGTGGTGGAGGCCTGGCGGCTGGTGAACCAGAGCTATGTCGACCCCACACGTTTTGAAACCGTCCACTGGCGGCGCCTGCGTCAGAAGGCACTGGAACAGCCGATCGAGAGCAGCGCCGAGGCCTACGACGCCATCGCCGCCATGCTGGAGCCGATTGGCGATCCCTACACCAGGGTGCTGCGCCCTGCCGACTACAAAGCTCTGCGCGCCACCACGGAGGGAAGCGTCAGCGGCATCGGCCTGCAGCTCAGCCTGGGGGAGGACGGGCAGGGGATCGTGGTGATCGCTCCGCTGGATGGGTCACCGGCCGCCGAGGCCGGCATCAGCCCGGGCAGCGAAGTGCTCGAAGTGGAGGGGGAGTCGTGCCGCATTCTTGGACTGGAGGCCACGGCCGCGCGTCTGAGGGGTCCTTCTGGCACCAGCGTGCAGATGCTGATCCAGCCTCCCTCCCCCCTGGCCGTACCCAGGCAAGTCCTGCTGAGGCGGGAGCAGGTGGACCTGCAACCCGTGCGCTCCAGGCTGCTCAGGCGTGGGAGGCACCGCCTGGGACTGCTGCGCATCACCCAGTTCAGCGAGCCGGTTCCCGCTGGCGTGCGTGAAGCTCTCAAGGGCTTCGACCAGCAGGGCGTGGAGGGGGTGATTCTGGATCTGCGCAACAACTCAGGCGGTCTCGTCGAGGGGGGAGTGGCGGTGGCCAACGCTTTCCTCGCCAACCAGCCGATCGTGGAGACCATGAACCGCGAGGGTTTGAGTGAGAGGCGGCAGGCGGCGGCCGGACAGCTCTACAGCGGTCCGATGGTCACTCTGGTGAATGGGGGCACCGCCAGCGCCAGTGAAATCCTGGCGGGCGCCCTCCAGGACAACGGGCGCTCACCACTGCTGGGCAGCCGCACCTTCGGCAAGGGACTGATCCAGACACTGATCAACCTGGGGGACGGCAGCGGCCTGGCCGTGACCGTGGCCCGCTACGTGACCCCCAGCGGCCGTGATATCCAGAACCAGGGCATCGCCCCCGACCGGCTGCTGCCCGAGCCGGAGCCCCTCAATCCCGGAGGGGCAGACGACCACTGGCTGGAGCTGGCCGCCGAGCAGCTGCTGCAGGAGCTCCCCACGGCATGAGCCTCCGCACGTATCACGACCCCCTGCACGGGGCGATCCGACTGGAACGCAGTCACCCGGCCGAAGGACTCGCCATGGAGCTGATCGACACGGCCCCCTTCCAGCGCCTGCGCCGGATCCGCCAGCTGGGCCCGGCTTTCCTCACGTTCCATGGCGCCGAGTCGAGCCGCTTCACCCATTCCCTTGGGGTGCTGCATCTGGCCAGGCTTGCCCTGGAGCAGCTGGAGCGCCAGGCTCCCCAGCTGCTCCAGGATCAGGGAGTGCTCTATGCGGCGGCCCTGCTTCACGACGTGGGGCACGCTCCGCTCAGCCACTCCGGCGAAGAGATGTATGGGCTGCGCCATGAAACCTGGTCGGCCCGGCTGGTGCGGGAGCATCCGGCCCTGCGCGAGGCTCTTGAGTGCCATGCCCCCGGCAGTGCCGATGCCGTGGCCGATCTGCTGGAGCACGGGCAGCACCGCCAGCCGGCTCTGGCCTCCCTGGTGAGCGGCCAGCTCGACTGCGACCGGCTCGACTATCTGCTGCGGGACAGCCACAGCACGGGCACCCGCTATGGCCAGCTGGACCTGGAGCGCATCCTGGGAGCCCTGACCGTGGCGCCTGACGGCAGCCTGGCGCTGCACCCGAAAGGACTGATGGCGGTGGAGCACTACCTGGTGGTGCGCAGCCTGATGTACCGCAGCCTCTACAACCACCGGCTCAATGTGGTCTGCAACTGGTTGCTGACTCAGACAATCCAGCTGGCCCGCCGCCTGGGACCCGCAGGGGGCGTGCACACCGATGCGGTGATGGCGGAGTGGCTGTGGCGTCCTGGGAGCCTCGATCTGGAGACCTACCTGGCCAACGACGACCTGCGCACGGGCTACCACCTGATCCGATGGCGGGAGGCGGGGCCAGCCGATCTACAGGAGCTCTGCGGACGCCTGCTGGACCGGCGCCTGCTGCGGGCCAGTGACGTCAGCCACCTGGAGGCCGGTCATCGACTGGAGTTGCTGGCCCTGGCCCAGAAGCTCAGTGAGGCCGCAGGGCTGAAGCCCAGCCTGTGCTGCGCTCTGCAACAGCGTCAGAACCGGGGCTATGACCCTTACAAAGGTGGGCTGCGGCTCTGGGATGGGGAGTCACTGGCCGCCCTGGAGGACCGTTCCCCCCTGGTGGCCAGCCTGGTGAAGCCGGTGGAGCTGGCCTGGTTGATCCATCCCCCCGAGGTGAGTGAACCCCTGAGGGAGCGAGCCCGTGCCTTAGGCAGCAGCAGCCGCAGCGCTGCCTAAGTTGGTGGCCTCCGCCTGCGGCGATGGCTGCCGAGTTCGTGCCCGCCGCCCGCAGCGGCCTGCCCCACCAGTTGCTGCTGCCGGCACCTGGTCCCGAGGCTGCCCCCCTGCCAGAGCAGCTCCAGCAGGGCCTCAATGGCGTGATCAGCCGCGGAGGGGTTCTGCTCCAGAGCGGCGACTGGCTGCTCACCGTGACCGACCTGCGCGGCCTCCAGCATCAGCTGGCCGCTCACCGGCTCGAACTGCTGGGTGTGGAAGGCCGCCAGGCCCTCACCCTGGCGGCCGCGGCGGCCATCGGCCTCAGCACGCACCTGCAGCAGAGCATTGAGCCGGAGCCCGATCCACACTCCCGCACCAGCCCAGATCTGGTGATACAGAGGGGCACCCTGCGCTCCGGCGACCACCTCCAGGTGGAGGGCACGGCCCTGGTGCTCGGGGATGTCAACCCCGGTGCCCGGGTCAGCGCCGGCGGACACGTCCTCGTGTGGGGCCGGCTGAGGGGTGTGGCCCATGCCGGCTGCCACGGTGATCCCAACTCCAGGATCGTGGCCCTGCAGCTGCGGCCCCTGCAGCTGCGCATCGCCGAGGTGATCGCCAGGGGACCGGAGGATTCACCTCCGCCGGGCTTCTGCGAACAGGCCCGCCTGGTGGAGGGGGTGATTCGCATCGACCCCGCAGAGCCGAGCTGGCCCCCCTTCAGCGGTTGATCACCCCCATCCCCCCCAGCAACCCGGCCACAGCCATGAACCACAGCGGCGAAAGACGGGTGCGCAGCATCAACACGCACACCGCGATCGACACCGCATAGGCCGGCAGACCGTGGTTGGAGGTCAGAAGGATCTTCACTCCCACAGCGAACAGGATCCCCAGGGTGATTGGCCCCATCCCCCGCTCGAAAGCGAGGCGCCAGGGGGAATCCCGCAGTCGGTTCCAGCTCAGGCAGGCCAGGACCATGAGCAAGGTGGAGGGCAGCAGCACCGCCAGCTCTGCTGCATAGGCACTGAGCAGGGCCCAGAGCGGGCCCTCGCGCCAGGCGGCCCCCATCCCGAGAAGACCGACGATCATCGAGCTTGGACCCGGTGCCGCCTCCGCCAGCGCATAGAGATCAGCGAATTGCGAGGAGGTGAGCCAGCAGTACTGATTGACGCTGAGGTGGTGGTACTCCGCCAGCAGGGTGTTGCCTCCCCCCAGCGCAAACAATGACAGGGAGAGAAAGGTGCTGATCACCTCCAGCAACTGACCCCAGTCCCCCAGACGAAGCGGAATGCAGGTAGCCATCACGGCGGGGCCTCACCCGCCGGAGCGCCGGGCCGCGGCCAGTACCAGGCCATGGCCACTGGACCCGCCAACAGCACCAGGGGAATCAGGCGCACCTGAGCCACGGCCAGAGCCACGAAAATGGCAGCCGCCAGGGCCAGGGCGACCGGGTCGCGCCAGTAGGTGCCGAGAATCTTGAATCCCATCGAGAGGGCCATCCCCGCGGCAGCCGCCACCACCCCGGCCAGCACCCGATCCACCACCGGGATCCGGTGCACCTGGAAATAGATCATCCCCAGCAGCATCAGCAGGCTGAAGGGGATCATCAGGATGCCGCAGAGAGCGGCCATCGCCCCACTCAACCCCTTGAAGTGGGCACCGATGTAGACAGCCATGTTGATCTGATTGGGCCCGGGGAAGAGACGGGCCACCGTGAGACCGGTGAGAAACTCCTCATCACTCATCCAGCGGCGCTGGTCGACGACGATGCGCTGGCTCCAGGCCGAGAGGCCACCACCGAAGGATGAGAGGGCCACTTGGGCCATGCCGATCACCAGCTCCCGGTGGTTGGGCGGCGGGGCGAGGGGGGTCATTCGTGGACGAAATGGGGGTCGGGGGGCAGTTCGCCCGTCTCGTGCTGACTGGGATCGAGGGGATCCGGAGCGCGATATTTCCTGGCCAGATCCCAGTCGTGCTGAAAGGCGGTCTTCAGGCGCTCCACCACCTGGGGGGCATCGGTCTCGATGCCCAGCTCCCGCCGGAGATCGAAAGCACTGCGGTCGATGTTCATCGAACCGATGAGGGCGGAGACCCCATCAACAAGGATCAGCTTGGCGTGGAGCTTGAGGTGCTTCTGCCGTCGCACTTTCGCCCCGAAGCGCTCCATCAACCGCAGGGAGGCGAAGGTGTCGTAGATGTCCCAGTCGCTGATGCCGTGCTTGCCACCACAGAGCACGCGCACCTTCACGCCCCGCTCGCGGGCGGAGATGATCCGGTCGAGAATCACTGCGTCCACGAACTTGGGATGCTGGATCCAGAGCGTCCGCTCAGCGGAGTCCACCAGGCGCGCCATCTGTCCGCGGCTGTGAAAGCTGCTCCAGACCAGGCCCACGCCCAGATCCGGCTCAAAGAACGAGCGGTGCCAGTCGGCCTCGAAGCCGGCGCGCACCTGTTCCACCACCGGAGCTGAGGCGCTGAGGACCGCGTAGTCACGGGTCTCCCTGAAGTATTTGTCGGAAAAGTTGAAGGTGGCGATCAGGGCCAGACGGTTGTCCACCACCATCGATTTCTCGTGGGTGACCGGGAAGGAGTCGCTCGTCCATGACACGTCCAGTCCTGACGACTGCAGCCTGACGAAGGTCTGATCGTTCCAGCGGTCACCTCCAGAGGAGTGGGGGTTGAGCATCACCCGCACAGCCACGCCCCGGGCATGGGCCCGCAGCAGAGCTTGCTGCAGGTCTTCCGACTCCAGTTTGAACAGCTTGAGACGCAGCTCCTCTCGAGCCTGATCGATCAGATCGACCACCGCCTCGATGCCGTCCTCAGGCATCACCAACAGCCGTTGCTGGAAGCCGGGCTGCTCAACCATGGGCCAACTGGGGATGGGGGCCATAATCTGGGGCATGTCTGGCAAACCCGTGACGAGCGCACAGAACCGAACAATTCTGATCTGTTCCGGCAAAGGTGGCGTCGGCAAGACCACGCTCACGGCCAATCTGGGCATCGCCCTGGCCAAGCAGGGAGCACGCACCGCTGTCCTCGATGCCGATTTCGGCCTGCGCAATCTTGATCTGTTGCTGGGGCTCGAGAACCGGATCGTCTACACCGCCCAGGAGGTGCTCTCCGGCAGTTGCCGCCTTGAGCAGGCTCTGGTGAAGCACAAGCAGGAGCCCAACCTCTCGCTGCTGCCGGCCGGCAACCCACGCATGCTCGAGTGGCTCACACCCGATGACATGAAAAAGATCACGGGTCTGCTGGCCGAGCAGTTTGACTACGTGCTGATCGATTGCCCGGCGGGCATCGAAGACGGGTTCAAGAACGCCGCCGCCGCCTGCCGCGAAGCCCTGGTGGTGACCACCCCGGAGGTGTCGGCGGTGCGTGACGCCGATCGGGTGATCGGTCTACTGCAGACCCGCGAGATCCAGCCGATTCAGCTGGTGCTCAACCGGGTGCGCCCGAGGATGATGGCCAACCAGGAGATGCTCTCGGTGAGCGATGTCACCGACATCCTGGCCCTGCCATTGCTGGGCCTGGTCCTGGAGGACGACCAGGTGATCGTCTCGACCAACCGGGGCGAGCCACTCACCCTCAACGGCAGCCGTTCACCGGCAGGCCAGGCCTACACCAACGTGGCCCGCCGCCTGCGCGGTGAAGAGGTCCCCCTGTCTGACCCCAGCAAGGAAGGCCAGGGCCTGCGCGCCAAGCTGGGCCGCCTGATGCACACCAAAATCTTCTGAGCCGAGATGACCTTGCGCGATTTCATCGACAAGCTGCTCGGTCGTCAGCCCGCCAGTGCGGGCATGGCCCGCGAAAGGCTGCAACTGGTGCTGGCCCACGATCGCAGCGACCTCAATCCCGAGTTACTCGAGCAGATGCGGCGGGAAATTCTCGAGGTGGTCTCGCGTTACGTGGAGATCGATCTTGAGGAGGGGGACGTGAGCCTGGAAACCGAGGACCGCGTCACCGCCCTGGTGGCCAACCTGCCGATCAAGCGGGCCCGTCCCAGGCCACCGGCCCCCGGTGGAGATCCTTCCATGGCCACCGCCTGAGCGGGCCTGCGGCACCCCGCAAGGCTCATACGCGAAGCGGCTGGGAATCCTCAGAGCCGAACCGTCGAGGGTGGGCCCATGTCCTTGGTTGAGCTGACTCCCACGCCGGCCGAGCAACGGGTGCTGGTTTGGCTGGCACGCGGGCTGAGCAACAAGGCGATCGCGGCGGAACTGGTGCTGAGCCCCCGGACCGTCGAGAGTCATGTGTCGAACCTGCTGGCCAAGGCAGGCTGCAGCAATCGATCTCAGCTACTGCTCTGGGCGCGGGGCGAGCGATAAGCTCAGCGCCGTGCCGGCTTAGCTCAGTGGTAGAGCAGCGCTTTTGTAAAGCGAAGGTCATCGGTTCAAATCCGTTAGCCGGCTTACTGATGATCTGTGGCTCAGCCGAGCGCACGGCGACGCTCTCCACGCACCATCACGCCGGCACCTACTGCTGCCTCGCCAGCGGAGGGCTGATTCCCCTGTTCAAGGTCCTGGTGGCCGTGTAGCTGGCCTTGGGCTCTAGATCACCGCTTCTAGTTGTTCGTGCCGTATCAGGCCCGTCTACCGGCCAGCAGGAAGCCAAGAGGCACCAGCCCAGCCCAGGCCCAACCGGGCAATCCCGCCTCCGGGGTGGCCCAGGTCAACCAGGGCTCGATCAGGGTGTGGGACAAACCAAGGGTGACCAACACGGCCAGCACAAGCCAGAGCATCTCGGCCTCAGTTGCAGAAAAGATCCAGGTCTGGCATCACAGCACCGGAGCGCAGCACTTGCCAGGCTCCAGCCTCGCTCCAGGCGAGCACCGTGCTGCCCTGTCCTGATGGTTGGGGCCAGGGCAGCGGAGCCAGCCGTGGCACCTGGGGGAACACGACCTCAGCCTGAGCAGCCGTGAGACACGGGAGGTCGCCGGAGCGATTGGCACTGGTGGTGGCCAGGGGGCCGGTGCGGCGGAGCAGCTCGCAGGCTCGCTTGCAGTCGGGAATGCGCAGGCCGAGCCTGGCTTCGGAGGCCATCACTCCAGGCTGCAGGGCCTCCACCACCGCGCCCCGGGCTGGCAGCACCAGGGTCAGGGCACCAGGCCAGCAGCGTTCAGCCAGCTCGAGCCATTGGGGCCGCGGTGGTAGCTCCAGCGCAGCGAACAACGTCTCAGGCTCCGCCCCCATCAGGATCAGTGGCTTGCTGCTCGGGCGCGCTTTGAGCGCCCAGATCTGCCCGGCGGCTGCCGGCAGAGCCGCCAGGGCCGGCAAGGTGTCGGTGGGAAAAATCGCCGGACCGCCCGCGAGAATCCACTCGGCCAACGTGGCTGCGGGCAGGGCCTGAGCCAATACTGGTTGGGCTGGTAGCTGGGGGGATCGATCCATTACGGCAGCAGGGAGCTTCCGGATTCCACCATTGCTGGCCCGGGACCAGTCATTGGCCTCCGGGCCTGGGCGAAGCGCCACCGCCCCTCCAGGTCACGATGGGCGGTCACCTCCACCAGCCCACTTGAGAGAAGCAACTTGGCCACAGCATCGCTCTGATCGTGGTGGTGCTCCAGCAGCAACCAGCCGCCGGGGGCCAAAGCTGCCCCGGCGCCGCGAACCACGGCTCGAATCGCTTCGAGCCCATCCGGTCCTCCATCGAGGGCCAGCGAAGGTTCATGCTGGCGCACCACCGGCTCCAGCTCCTTGAGAGCCGCCGTAGGGATGTAGGGAGGATTGCTCACAACCAGGTCAAGCCCACCCCAGTAGTGGCCCAGGGGCTCCCACCACTGGCCGAGGTGCAGCATGACTCGATCCAGGAGACCGGCCTCCGCAAGATTGATCTGCGCCAGGTCCAGCGCCTGCGGGCAGCGATCCACGGCCACCCCCCGGGCCTGCGGGAAGGCCTGGGCCAGGGCCAGTGCCAGGCAGCCCGATCCGGTGCCGAGGTCGGCCCAGGTCATTGGCCTGTGGGCAGGGCTCGGCAGGGCCTGGCCCAGAACGAGAGCCAGATCCGCCAGCACTTCGGTTTCCTGGCGTGGAATGAGCACGGCCGGGGACACCGCCAGAGAGAACTCCCGCCAGGGACACACGCCCACCAGATACTGGAGCGGGGTATGGCACTCGAGATGCTGCCGCCAGAGGAAGGTGAGCTCGCCCAGCGCGGTGTGTAACTGCACGGATGAAGCGGGATCGAGCCAGACCCGCTGCAGCTGGGTCCAGCGCAGTCCGCCGCCGAGGTCGAGCAACCAGTCGAGGTCGGCGACGCGGCCCCCTTCCCCCAGCCGCTGCCGCCGCCAGGCCAGCAGCTCGGAGCCCAGGATCAGCTGACCTGGGGCCGAAGAATCCGGGCTGGCAGGAGTCAGCCCGGGCGAAGCGCTGGGGAGGGGCCTGGAGACAGCCATGGCTCAAACCTAGGCAAGCGAGCCCGAGGCAGGGCGCCAGCGAAGACCCGGCTCCGCGCGCACGCGGCCCGCCAACTCCAGTTGCAGCAACTGGGTGGCCAGCTCAGGTCCAGACCGGCCCAGGGCCTGGGCCAGCTGCTCCAGCGAAGCCCCTTGGCCCAGGGCGGCCAGCAGGGCCTGATCCGGCACTCCAGTGGGCGTGGCGGGAGAGGAGCTGGCTGCCGAGGAGGTGGCTTCAGGGCGGCCCAGGGGGCCTGCACCCAGCTGAGCGATCAGATCCGAGGCCGCCAGCAGTGGACTCGCCCCCTGGGACAGCAGGCGATTGCTGCCCAGGGCGGAGCGCTTGCAGGCGTCGGCGGGCACCACCCAGAGCGGCAACCCCTGCTCCCAGGCCAGGGCGGCGGAATGGAGCGCCCCACTCGACTCGGGACATTCCACGACCACAACAGCCTGGGCCAGCGCCACCTGGAGACGATTGCGGGCCGCGAAATGCCCCCGCCTCACGGGAGTGCCCCGGATGTGCTCGCTCATCAGCAGACCATGGCGGGCCACGGCCGCCTGAAGGGCCTGGTGATGGCGTGGATAGACACGATCAAGCGGGGTGCCGAGCACACCGACGGGCCGTCCGCCCCATTCCAGGCATCCGCGATGCACCGCGGCGTCGATGCCCTCTGCCAGGCCACTGACCACGGGCCAACCGGCCTCGGCCAGGGCGGCGCCCAGCGCTTCGGCCATGGCCAGCCCATGCGGCGAGGGGCGGCGGGTGCCGACCACCGCGATCGCCTGACGCCGCCGCAGGGGTGCCCAGAGCGATCCGCGGCCGGCCCAGTGGAGGGCCAGTGGCGGACGCTCGAGCTGATTCAGGGAGGCGGGGCGGGCGGGGTCACCCGGCACGAGCACCCGCCGTGGGGCCTGGGAAGGCCAGCCTCCCGTTCCCAGCGGATCATGGCCCCAGCACTGGCGGTGAACCTCGATGCTGGCCAGCACCCCAGGCCCGAAACCGTTCAGGCGGGCCAGCTCGGCGCTGCTGGCCGTCCAGGCCGCCGCCAGACCGCCACAGGCGCGCTCCAGGTCGCCCAGGCGGCGCCAGCCCAGGCCTGGACAACGGCTCCAGAGCAGCCACCATTGCCGCCGCTCAGCCCAGCCAGGGCCAGGGCCCGGATCGAAGCCAGAGCTGAACGGGCTGGGGCGATCCATGGGCCCCGGAGGTGAACTGCACTCAGTGACAGAGGACGGGGAGGCAGCTCCTGCCCGGGATCGACACGCCAAGGACAGTGATACCAGCTCACCCATGATCAGACCCTTCAGTACAGATGTACTAGCACGCTCCAGTGGGTCCGTCGAGCAGCCGCTGGAGCGCGCTCTCCAGCTCCTGCGGATAGCGGCGCACCAGCTGAAGACCCGCTCCCTGGCGCCGCACCAGCGCCAGCTCCACCCGGGCTTCGGCCGCCAGCCGCTCGCCACTGAGCATGAAGCGGCTGATCCAGGGCAGCCGCAGGCCCCGGCGGGGCTGGGCCTGGCTGAGCAGGTCCACCAACTCGCCATGGCCCACCGCCTGGCGATAGTCGATCTGCAGGGTCAGCACCGGCAGCTCCAGGCCCAAGGCCGACAGTGCGGCATAGGGAAGCCCCGCCGCGGCCAGGGCCTCCACCCGGGCTTCCTCCAACCAGGCGAGATAAGCGCCGTGCCACATCACACCTCCGTGATCGGTGTGCTGTGGCAGGACCCGTCGCCGCAGCAGCCAGCTGCGGTCCATCTCTTGCCACTCCATTACAGCCTCTCCCGCCACGGCTCGACCAGCCAGATGCAGGCCATAGGCTGCCGGAGAGCCGCGACAGCCTCGTGTTTCGCAATCTGCTGATCGCCGATTCCGGCAAGGGCCACGTCGAAGAGATGGTGCGCATGCTGCGCGAACTCCCGGCATTCCGACAGGCCAGGGTCAACCTGCTGCACGTGGTGCCGGAGCAAGCAGGCGATGATTTCCAGGAGCACTGGCAAAAGGCGGCCGGCATCGTGGCCGATGCCATCCAGCGGCTTGGCCTTGATCCCTCCGATGTGAACGCGATCATCCGCCAGGGCGACACCAAGCAGACCGTTCTGAAGGTGGCCGACGAGCTCAATGCCGATCTGATCCTGATGGGATCGAGGGGGCTGGGTCGCCTGCAGTCGATCCTGGCCAACAGCTCCAGCCAGTACGTCTTCCAGCTCTCGACGCGGCCGATGTTGCTGGTGCGCGACGACCTCTACGTGCGCCACGTGAACCGGGTGATGGTGACCCTCGACGGCACAGGCGTCGGTGACGATGCCCTCAGGATCGCCTGCGAACTGGTGAGGGAGATCCCCGGGGGCACCCTCACGGGCGTGCACATCTCCCGCCAGGACATTCAGCCCAGCCGCGGGGGCAGGAGCCCCGCCGACCTCGTGATCGAGAAGGCGGTTCAGCGGGCTCGTTCGCTTGGCGTTGAGCTCAAAGGCGTCCATGGCACCGGCGACGTGGGCCGCGGGGTCTGCGCCATGGCCGACGAGCTGAAGGCCGACCTGCTGGTGATCGCCTCCCAGGACCGCAGACCCCTGGTGGCCAAGAGTCTGGTCGACATCGACCGGCTTCTGGGAAGCTCCGTGAGCGATTACATCCGAGTGCACGCACCAGCACCGGTGCTGCTGGTGCGGGAGCCCGAATCAGTCCGCTGAGACCATCAAGGCCCCTCCGAACCGGAAGGCTTGATAACAAGGCAGCCGTTGGCCGTGAGTCACGGCTGACGGAGGCTGCGGACCTGAGACAGGCCGCTGATCAGGGGCTGCTGGAAGCTCCCGGGATCTGCCTAACCTTGCTCGCGGCTGCTGGTCTGAATGTAGAGAACGATCAGGAACACAGCCGGAACCAGCACGAACATGAGGCTGGCCACAAAACCCAGATCGTTGGTTTCCATGGGAGCTCTAGGACGGGTTGAGGATGGCGTGGGGGGACCGTATCACCCACCGATGGAGCCTTCCTCCGACGCTTCACCGGCCGTAGCGGTTGGCTCCAGGTCCACAGGTTCAGCCGCAGACGCCTCCTCCACGGCGGGCCAGGCCGTGGGTCCGGCTCCCAGAGGCTCGGCCCGGGCCGCCGCCAGCAGTGCCTCGCGATCAGCGAGGCCCGCCTGAGGCCTGGTGAGCACCACCAGCGAGCGCTGCACCAGGGCCTGGCAGGCCAGACGCCAGCCCTCGGGGCGCCTGCGCAGCTTGCGGTCCTCCACGGCGGTGCGTGGGGTCAGCGCGCCCGGAGAGGCTTCAGCCACCACATCGACGAAGCAGGTGATGCACTGACCGCAGCCCCCGCAATTTCCGAGCTGTCCCTTGAGCCCATACAGCTCCAACCCCTCACGCAGAGCAACCTCCCGCAGGTTTTCGCCTGGGTAGCACTCGACATCACGGCCCTCACGGACGAAGCGGATCACGGGCATCGGGACCAGAGGCGGAGACCTCCATTCTGGGCCCTAGAGGTTGAGTTTTGTAAACAGCTGCCAGGGCAAACCGCCGGATACCGCATCACGGCTCGTTTCAGCTCCCCGGCAACGCTCCCGCATGCCAGGTGAACCCCTTACGATCCCCAACACGGAACGATCCTTTTGATCGTCCGCTGTTTGTGCAGACGTCATGTCGTCACAGGCAGCCGTTAGTTACCCCGGACCTGACCCCCATGGGATTGCCCTGGTATCGGGTGCACACGGTCGTGATCAACGACCCGGGCCGCTTGCTGGCCGTGCACCTCATGCACACCGCTTTGGTCGCCGGCTGGGCCGGCTCCATGGCGCTCTATGAGCTCGCCATTTTTGATCCATCCGACCCGGTGCTCAACCCGATGTGGCGCCAGGGCATGTTCGTCATGCCATTCATGGCCCGCCTGGGTGTGACCGGCAGCTGGAGCGGCTGGAGCATCACCGGAGAAACGGGAGTCGACCCTGGCTTCTGGAGTTTCGAAGGAGTAGCCGCAGCCCACATCATCTTCAGCGGACTGCTGTTCCTCGCCGCCATCTGGCACTGGACCTACTGGGATCTGGAGATCTGGCAAGACCCCCGCACCGGTGAGCCGGCCCTGGATCTGCCCAAGATCTTCGGCATCCACCTGCTGCTGGCAGGCCTCGGCTGCTTCGGTTTCGGTGCTTTTCACCTCACCGGAGTCTTTGGTCCGGGGATGTGGGTCTCCGACCCCTACGGCCTCACGGGACACCTCGAGAAAGTTCAGCCCGCCTGGGGGCCTGAAGGTTTCAACCCCTTCAACCCGGGCGGGATCGTGGCCCACCACATCGCCGCCGGCATCGTGGGCATCATCGCCGGCATCTTCCACATCACCACCCGACCACCCGAGCGCCTCTACAAGGCTCTGCGGATGGGGAACATCGAAACGGTCCTGGCCAGTGCCATCGCCGCCGTGTTCTTTGCCGCCTTCATTGTGGCCGGAACCATGTGGTACGGCTCAGCGGCCACTCCGGTCGAGCTGTTCGGTCCAACCCGCTACCAGTGGGATCAGGGTTACTTCCGCACGGAGATCAACCGCAGGGTGCAGACGGCTCTGGAGAACGGATCCACCCCCGAGCAAGCCTATGGGGCCATTCCCGAGAAACTGGCCTTCTTCGACTATGTCGGCAACAGTCCGGCCAAGGGTGGTCTGTTCCGAGTCGGTCCGATGGTCAACGGTGACGGCCTCCCCACCAGCTGGCTGGGTCACATCAGCTTCACCGACAAGGAAGGCCGCAACCTACAGGTGCGGCGCCTGCCCAACTTCTTCGAGAACTTCCCTGTGGTTCTCGAAGACGACCAGGGGATCGTCAGGGCTGACATTCCATTCCGGCGCGCCGAAGCCCGCTACTCCTTCGAGCAGACCGGTGTGACCGCCACCATTTACGGCGGTGCCCTCAACGGCCAGACCTTCAAGGATCCTGCAGCTGTCAAGAAGCTGGCCCGCAAGGCCCAGCTGGGTGAAGCGTTCGAATTCGACCGCGAGACCTACCACTCAGACGGGACCTTCCGCAGCTCACCCCGCGGCTGGTTCACCTTTGGCCACGCCACGTTTGCTCTGCTCTTCTTCTTCGGGCACATCTGGCACGGCGCCCGCACCCTCTATCGGGATGTGTTCGCCGGCATTGACCCCGACCTCGGTGAGCAGGTTGAGTTCGGCCTGTTCCAGAAGCTTGGAGACCGCAGCACCCGCCGTCTTCCCGAGGGTTACGTCCCACCGGCTGGCACCAAGCTCAGCTGATCGCCCCCACTCAGGAGAGTCTCCATGGAGAGCTTCGCTTACATCCTCATCCTCACCCTGGCGATCGCCACCCTCTTCTTCGCGATCGCCTTCCGCGATCCGCCGAAGATCGGCAAGTGAGATCCACGGCCCTCAGGGGCCCTGGAAACATGAAGCCCCCGCCGCTGCGGGGGCTTTTTCATGCCGGTCTCCGGCAACAGGTACGACCCACTGAAACTGCTGCCGCAGGAGATACCGGAGCGACGGCACCGGCGCAGTGCTGAGAACTCCTCACTTCTCAATCGGAGCTCTACTGACTACACTTCCACTAACCAAACCGCGTGGGTCGTCAAGGGATGCAATGTCCCTCCTGCCAACACACCGATAGCCGGGTGCTGGAATCCCGATCCGCTGACGCTGGCCGCAGTGTGCGGAGGCGGCGTGAGTGCCTCCACTGCGACTTTCGCTTCACCACCTACGAACGGGTGGAAACCGTGCCGATCACGGTGATCAAGCGCACAGGCACCCGAGAGATCTTCAGCCGCAGCAAACTGCTGCACGGTCTCGTGAGAGCCTGTGAAAAAACCGGACTTGAGCCAGCCCGGCTGGAATCGGTGGTCGATGACATCGAGTTGCAACTCCAGCAGCAGCGCCATGGTCGAGAGGTGAGCAGCGCTGAGATCGGGGAACTGGTTCTGCAGCAGCTCAGCGAAATCAGCGAAGTGGCCTACGTGCGCTTCGCCTCGGTCTACAGGCAGTTTCAGGGCATCAGCGACTTCGTCGCCACCCTTGAGGGTCTCAGCCGCCGTCCTTCCCGCCAGCAGCCGGATGGTGCCCTGGCCGCCGTGCGCTGAGCCTCTGAGGTGGGTTGATTTGTATGATCGTGGATTGCGTGCGCCTGTCGGCGGGCAGGCACGCGGTTCCCTTCATTCTGCCCCGGGCAGACCGCCACCCTTCCATGACCGTGACCCCTTCCGAAATCAGCAGCACCGAGCTCGAACTGGATCCGACGGGCGAAGCCTTGACAGATCTCGATCCGACAGGCGAGACCTCGGCTGATCTGAACCTCGACATTCCGGAAGAGGTCCCCACAGCCGACGATCCCAGCAGCCGCGTCGCCAGCCGCGACACCGACGGTGCCGGCTTCACCCTGGAGGAGTTCGCCTCCCTGCTCAGCAAGTACGACTACAACTTCAAGCCCGGCGACGTGGTGAACGGCACGGTGTTCGCCATGGAGCCCAAGGGCGCCATGATCGACATCGGCGCCAAGACCGCCGCCTTCATGCCCCTGCAGGAGGTCTCGATCAACCGGGTCGAGGCCCTCAGCGACGTCCTGCAGCCGGGCGAGGTCCGTGAGTTCTTCATCATGAGTGAGGAGAACGAGGACGGCCAGCTTTCGCTCTCGATCCGACGCATCGAGTACCAGCGAGCCTGGGAGCGGGTGCGTCAGCTCCAGAAGGAAGACGCCACCATCTACTCCGAGGTGTTCGCCACCAACCGGGGCGGCGCCTTGGTGCGTGTGGAAGGCCTGCGTGGCTTCATCCCCGGCAGCCACATCAGCACCCGCAAGCCCAAGGAAGATCTCGTCGCCGATTTCCTCCCCCTCAAGTTCCTGGAGGTGGACGAGGAGCGCAACCGCCTGGTGCTCAGTCATCGCCGCGCCCTGGTGGAGCGCAAGATGAACCGTCTGGAAGTGGGCGAAGTGGTGATCGGCACCGTGCGCGGCATCAAGCCCTACGGCGCCTTCATCGACATCGGCGGGGTCAGCGGTCTGCTGCACATCTCCGAGATCAGCCATGAGCACATCGAAACCCCCCACACGGTGCTCAACGTCAACGATCAGATGAAGGTGATGATCATCGACCTCGACGCCGAGCGGGGCCGCATCTCCCTCTCCACCAAGGCTCTCGAGCCGGAACCCGGTGACATGCTCACCGATCCCCAGAAGGTGTTCGACAAGGCCGAGGAAATGGCCGCCCGCTACAAGCAGATGCTCCTGGAGCAAGCCGAGGAGAACGAGCCGATGGGCGTCACCCTCGACTGAGCGCCATAGCCTGGGGCGCCTGCAGCGATCCGATGGTTCAACTGCTCCTGCGTGGTCATCCCCTCGGATCGGTTGAAGCCATCCTCTTCGACAAGGACGGTACCCTCAGCCTGAGTGAACCAGGCCTACTGACCCTGAGCCGCGCCCGTCTCCAGGCCTGCCTGGAGCATGTGCCTGAATCCCACCGCCCCCAGTTCCAGAACCTGCTTGAGCGGGCGTATGGCCTGGTGGGCGATCAGCTCAACCCGGCCGGCACCACCGCAGTGGCCAGCCGCAGTCACAACCTGATCTCCACCGCCACCGCCTTCTGTCAGGTGGGGCTCGGTTGGCCGGAAGCGCTGGCCCACAGCGAAGCCGTCTTCGCCTCCATCGATCGTGAGCACCTCCAGGGCCACGGGGACCAGCCGGGCGAGGCGCCCCTGGCGCCGCTCACCGAGGGGGTGAGGCCCCTGCTGCTGGAGTTGCACCGCTCAGGAGTGCTGCTGGCGGTGATCAGCAACGATGACAGCGAGGGAATCCACCGGTTCCTTGGCGGCCACGGGCTCTCTGATCTGTTTCAGGAGATCTGGAGCGCCGACATGCGACCGGCCAAACCGGACCCAGGCGCCGTGCGCTGTCTCTGCACCAGGCTTGGCGTCAGCCCCTCAGCCTGTGCCCTGATCGGTGATGCCAGCAGTGATCTGCACATGGCCGAGCGGGCCGGGGTGGCCGTGGCCCTGGGCTACAGCGCCGGCTGGAGCAGCAGGCCGCCGCTCCCGGAGCATCTGCCCCGCCTCGATCACTGGCACGAGCTGCAGGTGGCCGCTTCCTCAGGGATGACTCCGTCACCGGAGCCGGGCGATAAGCTCAGCCATCCTGATGTCGGTGCAAGCCGGGATGAGCCGCTACGTCTTCACCTCTGAATCGGTCACCGAGGGCCATCCCGACAAGATCTGTGATCAGATCAGCGACGCCGTTCTCGACGCGCTGCTGAGCGCCGACCCCACCAGCCGGGTGGCCTGCGAAACGGTCGTCAACACCGGTCTGTGCCTGGTCACCGGAGAGGTGAGCACCACGGCCCGAGTTGACATCACCAGCCTGGTGCGTGGGGTGATCGAAGCGATCGGATACAGCGGCGCCAAAGCAGGCGGCTTCGATGCCAACAGTTGTGCCGTGCTCACCGCCCTCGACCAGCAGTCGCCCGACATCGCCCAGGGAGTGAATGAGGCCGATGACCACGACGGCGACCCCCTCGACCTGGTGGGTGCTGGTGATCAGGGCATCATGTTCGGCTTCGCCTGCGACGAAACTCCGGAGTTGATGCCCCTGCCGATCAGCCTGGCCCACCGCCTGGCCCGCCGGCTGGCCCAGGTGCGGCACGACAACACCCTTCCTTACCTGCTGCCGGATGGGAAGACCCAGGTCAGCGTGGTGTACGAGAACGATCGGCCGGTGGCGATCGACACCCTGCTGATCTCCACCCAGCACCTGGCCGAGATCGACGGAATCAGTGATGAGGCGGGCCTGCGCCAGCGCATCGCCGATGACCTCTGGACCCACGTGGTGATCCCAGCCACCGCAGATCTGACGCTCCAACCCGAGCGCGCTTCGGTTCGCTTTCTGGTCAATCCCACCGGCAAGTTCGTGGTGGGCGGCCCCCAGGGTGATGCGGGCCTGACCGGCCGCAAGATCATCGTCGACACCTACGGCGGAACGGCGCGCCACGGCGGCGGAGCCTTCTCTGGCAAGGATCCCACCAAGGTCGACCGTTCCGCGGCCTACGCCGCCCGCCACGTGGCCAAGAGCCTGGTGGCCGCTGGTCTCGCCAGGCGGGCAGAGGTGCAGCTCAGCTATGCGATCGGCGTGGCCAGGCCCGTGAGCATCCTGGTGCAGAGCTCCGGCACCGGCAAGATCAGCGACGACGACCTCACTGCCCTGGTGCAGGAGCACTTCGACCTGCGCCCCGGCGCCATCATCGAGGCCTTCGGCCTGCGCGATCTTCCCCGCCTGCGGGGGGGACGGTTCTATCAGGACGTGGCCGCCTACGGCCATTTCGGCCGGCCCGACCTGAACCTCCCCTGGGAGGATGTGGGTGAGGCCGCCGCCAGGCTGCAGCAGGCCACGGCCGATCGGGTCCCCGTGGGCCAGCCGGCCGCCTGAATACCTTGGCGGGTCGCCGCGGCGGCACCGAGATCGCTCCTTTGGCGGCAGGGGTCGACCTGGGCAGCAGCGGCATCCGCCTGGCGGTGATCGATGCAAAGGATGAGGTGCTGGCCGAGCGGGCCACGGCGTACCCCGGCAGCTTCGACGATCCGGAAGGCTGGCGGCAGGGTCTGATCACCCTGGTGCAGGGGCTGCCCGCTCAGCTCAGGCATCGGCTGGGCGGAATCAGCCTCGATGGGACCTCCGGCACCCTGCTGGCCTGCCGCTCCGACGGCACCCCCCTCGGGGCAGCCCTGGCTTACAGCCTGGCCTGCCCCGAGCAGGCGGAGGCCCTCTCGGCGCTGGTGCCTGCCGGCTGCTCAGCCTCCAGTGTCAGCGGCAGCCTGGCCAGAGCCCTGCGCTTGCTGGGCCCGCTCGCGGGGGAGAAGGCGGCGACCGCGGCAGCCGCTGATCTGCTCCTGCGCCACCAGGCCGACTGGCTGATGGGCTGGTTGCTGGGCGACTGGCGCTGGGGAGAGGAAGGCAACAACCTGCGCCTGGGCTGGGATCTCAGACGTCAGCATTGGACGGGAGAGCTGAAGCGGCAGGCGTGGGCGGCAGCGTTGCCCGAGGTGGTTGCCAGCGGCAGAGCGCTGGGCTCACTGGCTCCAGGCTCAGCCGCTGCGCTGGGGCTGCCGGACTCCTGCCTGGTGGTGGCCGGAAGCACCGATGCCAACGCCGCCGTACTGGCGGCCGATCCAGCTCCCGGCGATGGAGTCACGGTGCTGGGCACCACTCTGGTGCTGAAGCAGTTCGTGGCGGAGCCGATCGAGGCCCCTGGACTGAGCTGCCATCGGCTGGGGGGGCGCTGGCTGGTGGGCGGAGCCTCCAACGCCGGTGGCGGGGTTCTGCGTCAGTTCTTCAGCGATGCCGAGCTGGAGCGGCTCAGCCGTCAGATCGATCCCTCCAGGCCCAGTGGGCTGCAGTACCGGCCGCTGCCATCGAGGGGGGAGCGCTTCCCCGTCGACGATCCTGGTCTGCTGCCGATCCTGGAGCCCCGGCCGGTGAGCGATGTGCTCTTCCTGCAGGGGCTGCTGGAAGGGCTGGCCAGGATCGAAGCCCAGGGATGGGCACGCCTGCGCCAGCTGGGTGCACCTCCGCTGAGGCGGGTGATCAGCCTGGGGGGCGGGGCCCGCAATCCCCAGTGGCGGCAGCTGCGGCAACAGACGATCGGCCTGCCGGTGCTCAATCGTCCAGGCCTGACACCGGCCCTGGGCATGGCAAGGCTGGCTCTCAGCGCCCTGAAGACGCCTGCACCGAAGATGGAGGAGCCTGCAGCACCACCTGAGAACCCATGAACGAACGCCTGCGAACCGTGATCTCGATGGCCCTGTTCGTGATCCTGGCTGGCTACGTCGGTTTCAGTGCCATCAGGCTGGGGCTGCTGCTCTGGCAGCGATTCGCGCTGGCCTGAGCCCCGTCTCCGCCACAATCAGCCCCGACCCCTTCCCCACCGCCATGGCCAGCGATCCCCTCACCGAAGCCGTCAGCGACCGGATCTGCCGCCACATGAACAAGGACCATGGCGAAGCCGTGCTGGCGTACGCCCGCCACTACGGCGGGACACAGCAGGCCAGCACGGCCCGCATGCTTCGCGTCAGCCCCGAGGCGATGGAACTGGAGGTGGATGGCGCCAACCTCTCGGTGCCCTTCGACCATGTGCTGAGCGACAGCGAGGACGCCCACCGCACCCTGGTGGCGATGCTCAAGGCCCTGCCAACCTCCTGAACTGGGAACACTGAGCGGCAACGTTTCGCCCAGTCCGGGAAATCGCCGCCATGCTCCGAGACCTGCTGAGGGGATGTCTTGAGCTGATCACCCAGGCCACCTGTCCGCTCTGCGGCCGTCCAGCCGAGTCTGCTGGCGGGAGGGGACGTGATCAGCCACAGCCCTGCCAGGACTGCCGCCAATCCCTGGATCTCGAGACCCAGGCTGGGCTGTGCGGCCTGGAGCCCATGCCTTGGTGGGCCCTGGGCCTCTATCAGGGGGCGTTGCGGAGCCTGCTGCTGCGCCAGAGACGGGAGCCCAGCAGCCAGGCGATTCCCTGCCTGGGCCGTTCTCTGGCGGCGACCCTGCCGGCTCCGCTGCGGGAGTTGAGCGTCGTGGCGATCCCCAGCTGGAAACGACGGGCCAACCCGCTGCCAAAGCTGATCTGTCAAGGGATGGGCCTGCCCCGCCTGGCCCTCCTGGAGCGCAGCCGGGCGACACTGGGACAGCACCACCTCAACCGCCGCCTGCGGGCACTCAACCAGGAGGGGGCCTTCCGGGTCGTCCCCGACGGTGTCTCCCGCAGCCGGAGATCGCGCCGGGGTCTGTTGCTGGTGGATGACATTCTCACCACAGGAGCCACGGCCATGGCCGCAGCCGCAGCCCTCGAGGACGCCGGTTACCCGGTGTTGGGCCTGCTCTGCCTGGCCCGGACGCCTGCTCCAGGCCGTGATCTAAGATCCTGCGGTGCTGCCGAGCGGCCGGCCGGGATAGCTCAGTTGGTAGAGCAGGCGACTGAAAATCGCCGTGTCCCCAGTTCAAATCTGGGTCCTGGCATTCTTTCTTGAAGGCCCTTGTCCAAGGGTCCAACCCACCACCCCGGTGGGTCCTGTCCGAAGCTGCCGTGCGCTGACGCGATGCGAACCCCACCCGAGCGACCGTCCAACCAGCAGTTCAGCAATGCCGACAGCTACGGAATGGCTTTCGATGAAGCCTGGGGCCGGATCGGCGACCTCGATCCAGCTGATCCAGGGGCCCGCGACGGCGCCCTTGAGCTGGTGATCAGCTCCTTGAGCGATCACCCGTTCGCCCTGAGCCAACCGGAGCTGGTGCGCCAGGTGGCGGAATTCCGCCTGCGCCTGCTCCGGCGCTGAGGCCATTTCGGCAGGCCGCACCCATAAGATTCGCCCCATGACCAGCTCCCTGACGCGCCTGGTTCGGATGCTGAGCGCCGGATTCAGCAACCAGCACCAAGCATTCGAGAATCCGCCCATCTACGCTCACATTCTGGTGCGCTTCCGGCCTCTGCCGCAGCTTGAGCCTGGCTCACTGCTGCTGGAGCAGTCGTACGCCTTTGCGCCCGGCCAGCCCTACCGCATCCGGGTGCTGCGTGCCGAGAACGCCTCGGACGGGAGTCTGCGCATCCACAATCACGCCCTCCACGACGAGCGGAGGTTCTGGGGAGCGGTGGAGGATCCTGAGCGCATGGCCCAGATCCGAACCGAGGATCTGCGCCTGCTGGAGGGGTGCACCTATGTGGTGCACCGGCAGGGCGAGGGCTTCGTCGGGGAGGTGGAACCCGGCTGCCGCTGCCTGGTGGAACGCAAGGGAGCAACGGCCTATCTGGTGAGCAGCTTTGAGATCGAGGGCACGTCGATGCGCACGATCGACCGGGGCCACGATCCCGGCACCCATGAACAGCTCTGGGGATCCCTGGCCGGACCGTTCGAGTTTGAGCGCACCGACGACTTCAGCCCTGAGATTCCACTCGCCTGGCTGGAGAGCTGGACGGCCTGACCTGGCCGAGCCCAAGCCGGCGAGCAACAAAAGATAATGAAGCTTGTCAAACAAAATGACCAATTATGGTAAAGCTCTGTGAGGTCTTTTGTCACTAGGGGTTTGTGCTCAGCAGGTGTGCCTAGGTTCATCGCCCACTCCTCCGGCATCCCATGGCCCTGCCCCTGCTCGAACTCAATCCCATCGCCCTCAATGCCCGCGTCTCCAGCCTGGCGGTTGGCAGCGACGAAGAGCCGCGGCGCACACCGGAAGGAGTGCGCCGCAGCCCCCAGGCCATGGATGAGCTGATTGAGCGGGCCTACCGTCAGATCTTCTTCCATGCCTTCAAAGCCGACAGGGAACCTGGCCTTGAATCCAGACTGCGTCGTGGTCAGATCAACACCAAGCAGTTCATACGTGGCCTGCTTCTCTCAGATAAGTTCCGCAGAGATTTCTACCGTTGCAACAGCAA
The DNA here is from genome assembly GCA_943369245.1 of Synechococcus sp. UW140. Taxonomy (GTDB): domain Bacteria; phylum Cyanobacteriota; class Cyanobacteriia; order PCC-6307; family Cyanobiaceae; genus Regnicoccus_A. Next base: position 25,383 of record CALRMN020000020.1, read on the forward strand.
CTATGCCGTCGTGGAGCAGGTGGTTGGCCGCGTTCTCGGCCGGCCCGTGCATGGAGAGCGCGAACGGATCGCCTTCTCGATTCTGATTGCCACCGAAGGATTGCAGGGTTTTGTCGATGCCCTGCTCGACTCGCCCGAATATCTCGACACCTTCGGCGAGGATGAAGTGCCCTACCAGCGCTCGCGTGTACTCCCCGGACGCAGTGTTGGCGAGAAACCCTTCAACCAACAGGCTCCACGCTATTCCGCCTACTGGCGCGACATCAGTGCCTCCCGTGCCCCCGCCGGCCCGTTCAGCGCTGGAGCACAACTCGAGCGGGGACTGCGCTCCCCTGCCTGGGTCGACGGTCAGCCACCGAAGCTGGCCCAGACCCTTTGGCTGGGGCTCGCCGCGATCGGTGGAGTCGAACTGCTGCGCATCCTGATCACCACCGCGGCCGCGATGCTCAAAACGGGGTCACTCGGCTGAGGCCCCTGGCACCGTTGATGCGGCCTGAGCTGCATCGCCTGATTCAGGCGGTCAGCTCATCCATGAAGGGTTGCTCCCCCTCCTCTGGGAACAGCGTTTCGGCCCCGTACTCCGGCTCAGAAGCAGGCTCGGTGTCGCCAACCACGCGCAAAGGCCTCCCATGGCCTCCAGCAGGGGCCATGCCCCCTCCACCCCCATGGTGAGCAGGCTGATCGAGCAGGGACTCAAGCCGGGTCAGGCGATCATCGGTCTGCTCCAGCAGGTCGAGTACAGCGGCTGAATCGGCACCATCTTGGCCTGCGCGATCCAGCAACCCGACCTGTTGATCCTCCAGGTGGAGCAGACGCTCCTCCATCTCCAGCAGGCGCAGAGTGAGTGTCTCAGTGAGCTCACCAAGGGCCTTGAGCTGGGCGCCAAAGCGCAGGGGCCAGGCCTCGGAATCAGATACCGCTGTCATGGGTCATTCAGTGACCACGATGGGCGGATGGTATCGGCCTCAGCTGCGGGCGCCAGGGGTGCGACTTTGTAACGATTCTGAAAAGCGCCGGTGAGAGCGTAACGGCCCCCATAGGATCCGGCTGCAGACAGCATCGTCGGGGACGTTGTGGCCTGTGTCCAGCACCGCTCCGACGGCTTCCCCGACCCCCAAACGTCTCCCTTCTTTTCCCGGCCTGCACGCCCATGACACTCGTCAACGCTCGCTACCTGGGCATCGACCGTTACGCGAACGCTCGCGACAAGGACAATTGGTCGAACGCTACCGAAAACCAGAAGCTCAGCCTCATCCGTGCTGTGTACCAGCAGGTTCTCGGTTACCAGTATGTGATGAAGAGCGAGCGACTCAAAGGCCCCGAGTCGCTGTTTCGCCGCGGCTACCTCAGCGTCCGTGAATTCGTGCGTCAGGTGGCCAAGAGCAACCTCTACAGGCAACGGTTCTTTGAAAACAGCAACGCCTACAGGTTCATCGAACTGAACCACAAGCATCTGCTCGGCCGGGCACCCCACAACAAGGCTGAGATGCTGCACCACTTCACGATCCTGCAGAACGAAGGCTTCGACGCTGAAATCGACTCCTATATCGACAGCGCCGAGTACCAGGATCGCTTCGGAGAAGAGCAGGTTCCTTATCTGCACGGCTGGAACTATTCCGTTGGCCAGCAGGGGCTCCAGTTCTCCTACATGCTGCAGCTGACCCGCGGAGCGGCGGCTTCGATCAAGGGCGACACCGCCAAAAATCAGTCGCGCCTGAATCCCTCCGTGCACAAGGAGGCCCCGATTCCCGTGGTCAGCCCCAACGCCAAAGGCTCCGCCTTCCGCTCAGTCGGATCGGATGGCGTCACCCGCATGGGAGTGGGCGCCGGCGAACAGGGCCGTACCTACCGGGTCGAAATCTCCGGCTTCAACAACTACCGCCTGCACAAGCGCAGCAATCGGGTGCGCTTCATCCCCTTCGACAAACTGCTCGACTACCAGCGGCAGATCCAGCGCGAAGGCGGCCGCATCGCCAGCGTCAGCCCAGTTAACTGAAATCCTCCCCCTCCCCGTCGATTCCCATCCGCCATGAAGGTCTCTGCAGGCACCCGCGGCAGCAGCTTCAGCAGCAACCGCCAGGTCACGATCCAGGTCACTGGGCTGGCCAACAACCACTACGTGCGTAGCTCCGATTGCACCATGCAGGTTCCCTACACCCGCATGAACGAGACCATGCGGCTCGTTCATCGCCTCGGGGGCACCATCACCGATGTGAGTGTCAGCGGCTCAGGAGACAGTTCCGACTCCTGAATCCACTTCATCACAGACCCTGCCCCCTATCGGGGGCTTTTTTCATGGGAGAACCGAGCGGGCCCATAGGGATTTTACTGTTCACATGGCTACAAACCATGGACTGACTGGCGCCGCCCGCAGGCCCTCAACGTCGCAGATGCTCTCAAAAGCCTTGCGGGCCAACGCAGTTGGCTGGGCAATGACCATTTGTGAACCATTGCGCAATCAGACCGTTCAAGGATCAAAAATACTCGGGTCAAGACGAGGCCTCTCTGGCCATCGGTCGGTACAGCCGGCCAGCCGGTTCAACCGGCCATCGTCAGAGTCCTCGCTGTTGACAGGCGAGTTCGCCTTTGGCGCTCTCCCACTGACTTACCCAACTCCCGACCCCCACCCGTCGAGAACAGGAGCTTTTTTTACATGTTCGACGCCTTCACCAAGGTCGTTGCTCAGGCTGATGCCCGCGGCGAATTCCTCAGCTCTGCCCAGATCGACGCCCTGGCGTCGGTCGTATCCGGCAGCTTCAAGCGCATGGATGCCGTCA
>CALRMN020000021.1:0-28049 GCA_943369245.1 Synechococcus sp. UW140
CCAGACCTGCTGGAGCCTGGCGATGCCATGGGCGTGGCCCGCCTGGAGCTGGTGCGGGCCTGCAGCCGCGTGACGGATCCCCTCACCGCCCCCGCCTACCTCAAGCGCTGCATCGTGGGTGCCCTGGCCCACTGGATCCGCGATCGGGCCCTGCTGGTCAGGCTGCCCAAGTCAGCCCGCAGCGAAGCCATCTGGAAGCACCAGAGCCTTGACCTGCCCCTCCCCGGTGGGGGTGGCAGCTGGCTCGATACTCTCCCCGCACCGGATCAGGCTTCAGGGCCAGATGGCGATGCTGGTGATCAGGGGCTGGAGGCCATGCTCGATCAGCTGCCCGCCAGGGAAGCGGCCACCCTCAGGCTCACCGTTCTGCAGGGTCTCAGCCTCCGGGATGCGGCCAAGAAGCTGGGCATCAGCGCCATGAGCGTGCAGCGGGCCCAGAAGAAGGCTCTGGAGGCCCTCAGGCAGCAGGTGTCGGCCTAAGGGCCTGCGGGCCAGCTCCGTTGCCCTGGAGCTGGCCCGCCAAATCAGAACATGACCTTCTTGAAGCACGGAGTGATTTCGTGGTGTGAGCAGCGACATCGGATTGCCAGTCCTCTCGATGCCGATGAGCGGTTGAAACTGCATTACAAGAACATAACCAACATAATGATGCTAGTGTAGAGAAAATCTCGCCAACTAAGGCGAGATCAAGGAATTAAGCACCTTTCCGGAAATTGTCGCCTTGGAGATGGGGGATCCTTTGGCCTCGTCGTTCGGGGGGCCTGTTGTCAGGGTGACGACCATGGCGGGCCTCGTCGAGGGATGCTTTAGCGGTGCTTTCACCCGGGGGCAGGAGATGGGCCTTCGCAGACTCTGAACATCGAATAATTTTTTTCGAGAGGTTGAGAGCTTGAGAAGACCCCGTAAAGCCCTTGCGGTAACTGGCTTCTGCCCCCCTCAACCGGCCGGGCAGACAGGTTGAGGTAGTCGTCTCCAGAAGCGGGCCCGGCTAGTTCCGCTCTGGTTCTTGTCTCGCGTCCACCCCAGCTGCTTCAGCAGCTCGGCCACTCGCATCTCCATCTTCCGGGGAATGGATGCGGGGTTGCAGCATCCCGCGCCGGTCAGAGCTTGATGGGTGGTGAACTGCTCCAAGGTGGGGTTGTCGTTGAACCAGTTCTCCAGCATGGCCAGCCAAGGATCTTCCGCTTCGTAGGCCTTGTTCCTGATCTTGCAGGCCAACTCGTCGGCCTCGCTCAGCCTGGCCTCCGCACCGGACCGGTAGGCGATCATGGCGGCCTTCCAGATCTTGTCGCGATCGGCTAGCACTTTGCTGTTATCGATGCGTCCAGGAGCCTCGATCACGGCATATCGGCGAGCGCCAGTCGGGTCATTCAGGAAGATGTCAGAGTTGACCGTGCCCACCAAGATGCTGCGGCGAGGGCGGCACTCCTTCACGCGGCCATAGGCGGGCCTATACAGATCGACACGTGTACTGATCAGGTTCTTCATTTTTCCTATGCTTCGACTGCTGGTGACACTTTCCAGTTCGGCAAACTCGTAAAACCAGACTGAGTGGATGTTGGTGATCAGATCGCGTTCTTGTTCGGCCATACTGCTTGTGTAATAGCTTGGGGATGCGATTGTCTCGAAGAACGTGGATTTCCCGATGCCTTGCTCGCCCTTGGTGACGACTACGTAGTCGTACTGACATCCCGGCTCGAATCTGCGCTTCACCGCAGCCACGACTGCCATCTTCAGGATCTTATTCGAGAGTTCGCAGTCTGTCCCTAGGTAGGTGGTTGATAGGCGATCGATATCGACTGCTTCAACATTGGAGTCGTTCTCGACCTGTGTTAAATAGTTCTTGACGGGATCATAGGGATTCTCCTTTGCCATGACGGCCAGAACGTCAATGATGTTTTGTTTGATTACGGCTAATCCGTTTTTGGAGAATCCGATCTGGAGCTTTTCGCAGGCGTGTTCTCCTAGGGCTACCCTCTTGTATTCGATCGTCGTTGACAGCTCGTTGTATCGCAGGCTATTGGCAATGCCTTGATCGCGTAGCTTTTTGTCAATCTCGCCAATCGACACTGTTTTCCGGCCAGTTGGTTTAGTTGAATCTGGTGCTTGAAAAGATAGGTCAGCAAGTAGCCTATCGGCCCCGTCTTCCTTTGTTGGTTGATCAGGGGTGGTGGATTCGAATTCCTCGTTGTCATTGACTAAGGTTGTTGATGACATGGCCTGGTTGGTCAAAGTTTTGTATTTTGATTGCGCTGCATTCATCCCAGGTAGCGCATGGGTTGTAAACCCCGGCTCTCGAAATGTTGCAGCTGGTAAGCCTCATCCACTGGCCACGGATCTGTTCAGCGGTCGGGATGAATTAGAAGGTGCATCAAGCCGCGATGCACCTGGACGGATTAGGAGTGAGCCTGGCTAGCCTCGACTTTCGCGATTCAGCCTTCCGCGGTAGGCGAGGGCTGCTCGACACGGCGGTACATTCCAGAGGCGAGGGCTGTTGGCATGCGGTCCATAAACCCAGTGGATCGACTCGATCAAGATGTGATCACGATCCGCGAAACGCTTTAGCGTCGCTTCGTGCACGCCAAGGGCCTTCGCCGCGAGACCAGTTCGCAGCCACTCACTTTCGAGCTCAAGGCGCTGGCTGTTCGCCATCGTCCTGAACATCGAGGTGGACTTCGGGGCTGGCTTCGATTTCGGCGCCCTGTTCAGATTGACGCTGAACTGCGTTGTCCGCCATGGCTTTCTCGCTGGCGGCGAGGGCTTCATCGTAGCCTTGACACAAGGCTAAGCACAACTCATCACTGAGTACTTCCCCTTCAGCCTCCCTTCGGCTGGCGGCGAGGGCTTCATTGAAGCCTTGCCAAAGTAACAAGTACAATTCTGCACTTAGGACGTATTGTGACGCTGACCAAGTGAGATATTCCTTGAACTTGCCCATCAGCGATTTTATGGCTTGGGGCATGGGCCGACTTCCCTGGATGGGGTCTTCTCTCAGCCCTAAGAGCACACCTGTTCGAACCTGTACCGGATCGCACCCAAGCTGAAGGGATTCAAGCAAAGGATACGGATCCGGTCGCTGTAGTTTGATTAGCTCGTTCTTGAGCTTATGGGCTTCGCGCTCTTGGGCACGAGTTAACGGATTAACCGTTTTATTGAGCGGTCGCCCGTTGCTAAACGGTGCAAAACCGGACGGTCGAGTTGCCATAAGACAAATGGGAATGGTTGTGGATCCTCAAAGACCCAGGGAAACCACCTAGACAGCCTTTCGGCTATCTACCCATCAGTCGGACCTCAGACCCGGTGATGGGGTCCAAGTCGCTGCCGAAGCAGGATCGCACCCTGCCAAGATCATCGGCTTCGATGCGAAGCTTCAGATTGAGATAAAAAGATTTGACACCATTGCGTGCGACTGCTGAGCGTCCTCTGGGCCACTTCCAGAAGCGTCCATGGCCCGGCCCCGGTTTTCTGCGCTTCGGGTGGCCACGGCCCTGGCAACTTCAGCTTCCACAGTGGCCTGATCCGTCCAACGGCCGTAGTGGCGTTGGTGAGTAATTGGATCGTGTCCCATCAGAGCTGCGGTGACGCGTATCGAGAGACCAAGGTCTACGTGGGCGCGTAAGGCGTACCCATGCCTAAGGGAATAGGGAGTGAGCAGCGGTGTTTCTAGCTTGAGACCAGCCCAGATCGGATTGCGATCGAGGTATTGGCGGAATGCGCTGCCGCAGGATTTCAGGTCTCGGGCGTTCGCGATCGCTCTGGGCAGAGGAACCTTGGCGTGGGCGTATTGGTCGAGCACCCTCGTTCCCTCCCCAGCGAGTGCAGGTGTCTCCAGTGGCAGGACCATCCTTGGCGGTTTCGGGTTCTTGGATGTCCGTCGGTTCCGCTTGATCTGAGGTATCAGGAGGCGCCCGTTCTCAACTCGGATCACCAGCAGCTCGGCAGGTCGTAGCCCGAACAGGCCCACCAGAGCAACTGCCAGTCTCAGAGAGGGATCAGTGATCCCGCTCAGCAACTGCTCCAGCTGAACAGGCTTGATCGGGACTGTGTCGTTTGCTGTTGTGTCCCTAAGGCCTACGAGCTCTTCCAGGTCGGTGGGGGGGAGCCAGCGTTTCGCCGTCCCACAGCGCTCGACCGCAAAGCGCAGGAATGCCGCGACCTCAAGCAGCTGCCTTTTGCGACCGATGGTGCCTGGGGGGCCGCACCAGCGATCCAGGTAGAGCAGGAGTAGCGCATGCCCATCCCGAGGTGCTGGATGCGCATTCAGGCAGTCAAGTGTGCGCTCCATGCGGTAGCGCACATCTCGGTCCCAGGTCGAAGGTTTGATCTGACCACTTCCAATCCGCTGCTCCTTGTAGCGCTCGACGAGTGCGGCCCAGTCCGCGGGTCCGCCATTGGTGGCGGGAGCCTCAGCAACCAGAGCGTACGCGGCTTTTAGGCCTAGTCGTTGCTGATCCATCCGCTCGCGGATCTGCTGCACTGTTGTCAGCACAGTTGACGAACAAGCGGGGTTCCAGGGGACGGCAAGGGTTACTGAGGATCGGCTGCCGTTCTCGAACCGGCGGGTGAGCTTCACTTTGCCGCTCTGCTCGCTGAGACTCCAGCCTTCACCCTGCTCCCTCCTCAGCAGGCTTCTCAGCTCGGGGATCCAGCTGGGACTCCGTGCGCCCATCGCTTAGGTCGTCTCGTCTCTAGCAGTACAAACATGCTAGAGCTCAGTTAGCGCAGAAGTTAGCGCAGATCTGTCCTGGCAAGCCAGATTGTGCACCAACAGGGTCGCTGTGTGAATCCGGAAAACCCTTGCTGTGACTGAAAAAAAGAGTGGAGCCAAGCGGACTCGAACCGCTGACCCCCTGCATGCCATGCAGGTGCTCTACCAGCTGAGCTATGGCCCCATAGGTTGGCCTGGCAAACCGAGCGCTGGTCGCTCGGCTGGGCCCTGGGGCCCGTTGCTTTGGCGCCCAAAGAGCTTACAACGCAGCGGTTCGCCCCCACGTCCAGTCGGTCCGGGGATGCGCTCAGACCTGGCGCCAGACCGCCACCATGCGGCCCTGGACGGTGACCTGCTCGGCATCCAGTTCAATCGGGGCGTAGGCGGGATTGGCAGCTTCAAGGCGAACTCTGCCTTCCTTGCAGCTGAAGTGCTTCAAGGTGGTGCCGCTGCCGGCCACGTGGGCCGCCACGATCGTGCCAGGCCTGAGACGGGCCGGATCGCTCACGGGTTCCATCAGCACGATGTCCCCGTCGTCGATGTGGGCGTCGACCATGCTGTCCCCGTTCACGGTGAGGGCGAACAGGCCCCGAGTGTCCAGCAGCGGCGAGAGATCGAGGCGCTCGCGCACGTCGTCGAAGGATTCGATCAGACCGCCGGCAGCCACCGACCCCAGCACGGGAATTCCCCCGGCGCCGGTGGGCCCCAGCAGCTGCAGGGTGCGGGCCTGGCCTTCCTGCCAGGTGATCCAGCCCTTCTGCTGCAGGTGCCTCAGACGGCTCTGGATCGGCGCTGGGGAGCGCAGTCCCATCGCCTCCATCATCTGGCGGATCGAGGGACTGTGGCGGTGCTGCTGGATGTACTGCGCCAGCCAGTCATAGAGCTGCTGCTGAGCGCTGGTGAGCTCGTGACCGCTTGATGCGGTTTGCCTGGAGGAAACAATCACCGGCAGTACGCATGAACCATGACCCCAGTGTTCCCGCGAGCGCGCCGGTTGTCTACCCCCAGGGCTCAGGCCGGCGCTTCAGAGGCAGGGTGTTTCGGGATCGGCCAACAGGGCCGCCAGCAGGGCCTGCTGCACGTGCAGACGGTTCTCGGCCTGATCGAACACCCGGCTGGCGCTGCCTTCGATCACACCCGCGCTGATCTCCTCGCCGCGGTGTGCCGGCAGGCAGTGCAGAACGATCGCGCGGGGGTCGGCTTCGGCCAGCAATGCCTCATCGACGCAGAATCCTGCAAATGCCTGCAGCCGCAGCTGCTGCTCCTGCTCCTGACCCATCGAGGCCCACACATCGGTGTAGAGCACCTCGGCTCCCCGCACCGCCGGTACCGGTTCATGCAGCACCGAGACCGTGGCGGCGCGGCCCGCCAGGGCCTGGGCCCGGGCCAGCACGGCGGGATCGGGGCCAAAGCCTTCGGGGCAGGCCACGCGCACGTTGATCCCGAGCAGGGCGCCACAGAGCATCAGTGAGTGGGCCATGTTGTTGCCATCCCCCACGTAGGCCAGGGTTAGGCCTGAGAGGGAGCCGAAGCTTTCGCGGACGGTGAGCACGTCCGCCAGGGCCTGACAGGGGTGCTCCAGATCTGTCAGGGCATTGATCACCGGAATCGAGGCCCAGTGGGCGTACTCGGCCAGTTCCTCCTGCTCGAAGGTGCGAATCGCCAGGGCATCCACGTAGCGGCTCAGCACCCTGGCGGTGTCGGCCACAGGTTCGCCGCGTCCAACCTGGGTCACGGCTGGGTTGAGGTCGAGCACCTGGCCTCCCAGGCGGCCCATGGCCACGGAAAAGCTGACGCGGGTGCGGGTGGAAGCCTTCGTGAAGATCAGGCCGAGCGCCTTGCCGCGGAGGTCGAGGCGCAGCGAGCCACTCTTGAAGTCAGCCGCCAGCTGCAGCAGCGCCAGGGTCTGCTCGGCATCCAGATCCGCTGAAGACAGCAGATCCCGGCCACGCAGGCAAGCGAGACCGGGATAGTGCTGACTGAAGTGCGGTCCCATGACCCCATTTCAAAGAACCCTTATCGGGGAGAACGTGCCCCTGCGTCAAGGGGCGGATCAGACAGGAGCCAGCACGGCTTCGCTTGGAAGGGTGCTGGAGGCCAGCAGCTCCTTGAGCTCATCCCCCTCGATCACCTCCTTGTCGAGGATCTTGCTGGCGATGTCCTCGAGAAGGCCGCGGTTGCGGTGCAGGATCGCCAGGGCCCTGTCGTGGGCCCGGTCCACCAGGGACCGCACCTCCTTGTCGATGGCCTGGGCGGTGGCGTCACTCACCACCCGGCGGGGGTTGCTGGGGCCGCCCAGGAAACGGCTGCCCCCCTGTTTGTCGTAGGCCAGCGGGCCGAGGGTGTCGCTCATGCCATAGGTGCCCACCATCTGCTCGGCGATGTCGGTGGCCCGCTGCAGGTCGTTGGCGGCGCCGGTGGTCACCTCACCGAAAATGATCTCTTCGGCGGAGCGGCCGCCCAGCAGGGTGGCGATCTGGCCTTCGAGGTCCTCCTTGGAGTTCAGGAATCGCTCTTCGGTGGGGAGCTGCAGGGTGTAGCCCAGGGCCGCCATGCCACGCGGCACGATCGAGATCTTGGCCACCTTGCTGCCGCCGGGCATGAGGTGCCCCACGATCGCGTGCCCCACTTCGTGGAAGGCCACCACCTTCTTCTCATCGGGCTGGAGCACCCGGCTCTTCTTCTCGAGACCTGCCACCACCCGTTCGATCGCTTCGTTGAGGTCGCGTTGTTCAACGGTGGTGCGGTAGGCGCGGGCGGCCAGCAGCGCAGCCTCGTTGACCAGGTTGGCCAGGTCGGCTCCGGCAAAGCCGCTGGTGGCCTGGGCGATCTTGTCGAGATCGACGCCTTCGGCGAGCTTCACCTTGTTGGCATAGATGTCGAGGATCTTCTTGCGGCCGGAGAGGTCGGGACGGTCCACCAGCACCTGGCGGTCGAACCGGCCGGGCCGCAGCAGGGCGGCATCGAGGGTTTCGGGCTGGTTGGTGGCTGCCAGCACGATCACCGGCTTGTCCTGGGCGTTGAAGCCGTCCATCTCCGTGAGCAGCTGGTTGAGGGTCTGCTCCCGTTCGTCGTTGCCGCCCACCACGCCCATCGAGCCCGAGCGGCTCTTGCCGATGGCATCGAGCTCGTCGATGAAAATGATGCAGGGTGCTTTTTTCTTGGCCTCCTCGAAGAGATCACGCACCCTCGCCGCACCGGCACCCACGAACAGCTCCACGAACTCTGAGCCGGAGATGATGAAGAAGGGCACACTGGCCTCTCCGGCCACCGCCTTGGACAGCAGGGTCTTGCCGGTGCCGGGAGGGCCCACCAGGAGCACACCCTTGGGAATACGGGCGCCGATGGCGGCATAGCGCTCGGGGTTCTTGAGAAAATCGACGATCTCGTTCAGCTCCGTCTTCGCCTCATCCACGCCGGCCACGTCGGCGAAGGTGACACGGGATTCCTCATCGGGCACATACACCTTGGCCTTGGATTTGGTGAAGCTCAGGGCCCCCTGAGCTCCGCCTCCCATCTGACGGCGGGCGAAGAACTGCAGCACCAGGATGAAGATCAGGGGCGGCACCACCCAGCTCAGGAGCGTGGTGAAGAAGTTGGGACGTTTCGGTGGGGCGGCCGCGAACTCCACACCCTTCTGCTCCAGGCGCTGGGGCAGGTCCATGTCGAAGATCGGGGTGGTGGCGAGCACCGAGGGGGCGCCTTCTTCGGCGTCATTGATCTCGTAGCGGATCTGATCCTGGGTGATGTAGGCCCGTTTGACATGGCCGTCGTTCACCTGATCGATGAACAGGGAATAGGGCACCCGGGGCACCTGGGCTCCCGTGTTCGGCAGGAAGTTGCTGAAGAGCAGCAGGACCCCGAAGCCGATCAGCACCAGGTTGATGATTCCGAAGCGCCTGTTCGGGCGGTTGTCGTCCTGGCGTAGAGCCATGGTTGCGGGCGCGGCAATGAAGCCAAACTAGGCGGACCGCATCTGGCGGTGACCCGCGGCGCGGGGGTGAGAACCGAACGTCACCTCAGCCCTAGCCTGCGCTTCACCCCACTCCTGGTCACCATGTGTGGTCGGTTCTGCCTCACCACCGACCTGGATCAGCTCCTGCCGCGACTGGGCGGCCGCCTGCCGGCGGAGCTGGAGCGGCACTATGCACCCCGTCCCCTGATCCAGCCCGGCCAGCCGGTGCTGGCGCTGTGCCAGGAGCACGGGCTGATCGCCAGTGCCCTGATGCTCTGGGGTCTGCTGCCGGAGTGGGCCAAGGATCCCCTCAACGTGCCCAGGCCCTTCAATGCCCGCAGCGAAACCGTGGCTGAGAAGGCCTCCTTCCGTGGCGCCTGGCGTCATCGCCGCTGCTTGCTCCCCGCCGATGGCTTCCTGGAGAAGGGCTGGCTGATCCGCCGGCTCGACCGGCAACCCTTCTGGCTGGCAGGGATCTGGGACCGCTGGATCGGTTCTGACGGCAGCGAACTGGAGAGCTGCTGCGTGCTCACCACCAGCCCCAACGCCCTGGTGAAACCCCTCCACCAGCGCATGCCGGTGCTTCTCCCCGATGGCCTTGAGCAGGCCTGGCTCGCTCCGGCCGACGGGCCCGGCCTGCGGGCTCTCGAGCCCCTGCTCACAGGCTGGGATCCCAGCGGCTGGGAGGCGCTGCCGCCGCAACGGTCCCGGGAGCAGCTCTCCCTCTTCGCCTGAGCAGCTGGCTCAGCGCCTTGTTTTCGTCACAATGCAACTCAGGCCCGCGGGCCTGCCGGACTGTCTTTTGGAGCTCCGCTGATCCCCTTCTTTTTCCCACTTCGCACCAGCCTCTCCAGCGAGGCACGACTGCGGCGGCGTCACCGCTTCTATGCCCACCTGCTGCTGAGCACGCTGTTCGTGATGGCCTGCCTGGCACTGCCCAGCAACCTGAACCGCCTCGGTGGGATTGGCTACAGCCTGGCCACCATGCTGTTGATGGTGGAGCTGGAAGGTTCGATCCGTCATGACGGCAAGAGCAATCCCCGGGATCTGCCTTACCGGCTCCTCGGTCTGCTCACTCTGGTGGCCCAGTGGTTCTGGTACTTCACGCCCCTGTCGCATCGCGAAAGCGGCTGGCCCCTGCTCGTGCTCACCACCCTGTTCGTGGGCTGGAGTGTGATGCGCCTGGTGGGATTTCTGGCAGAGGAACGGCAAGTGAACGGAAGTGTTCTGATGGGGGCTATTTCGGGATATCTGCTGCTGGGCCTGACCGCCGGCCTGTTGTTCACGGCTCTGGAGACGATCCAGCCCGGCAGTTATGCGAACCTGTACCAAGCGCCTTCGTCGCTGTTCGCCACCGGCCCTATCAGCCAGGCCAATCCCCATCTGCAGTCGATCCATTTTGCCCGGCTCAACTACTTCGCCTTTGTCTGCCTGAGCACGGTGGGCTTCGGTGACGTGTTGCCGACCACTCCTTTCTCCCAGATGAGTGCCGTGGCCTTCAGTGTGATCGGCCCGATCTACATGGCCATCGTGATGGGATTGCTGATCGGGCGCTACGCCTCAGACAAGGCGGTCCGGACTGACCGCGACGAACCCCCTGGCGTCTGAAGTCGCCGCCGGGCTTTCGGCTGGGCTAGTACAGAGAAGATCTGGATCCCTAGCCCGTGAGCCTTGAGCAACTGGACGCCTTCCTGCTCCATGCCCGCAGCTCGGCACCTCTGCAGGAACGTCTGCAGCAACCGCTCGACCTGGAGGCCTTTCTGCAGCTGGCCCGGCAGGAGGGTTTTCCCCTTGAAGAGCAGGATGTGCTCGCGGCCCAGCAGCGGGAGGAAGCTCAGCTGAGCGACGAGGAACTGCAGCATCGCGCCGGCATGGAAGCCCGTCGGCTGCGCAGTTTCATCCCCGGCTGAGCGTCATCCCCAACTGAGACTGCGCGATCAGCGCAGGCGGTCCTGCCCCTGGCCAAAGGGCTGTTCCCTGAGCTGTGGTTGGTCGCTGAGCCAGGCCAGCAGGGCACTGAGGACCAGCAACAACGCCAATGGCAGCAGCCAGTTCCGACGATGACCCCGGCCACCCCCCAGCAGGGTCAGGCGCCGCAGACCACCGGAGGCCTGGCTGGCGCTGGCACCGGATCCGAGCGGCAGGCTGCAGCGGCCGCAGACCATCCGTCCCGCCAGGCTGCGGTCGCGACGGACTTCCCAGCTTCCGCAGCGGGGGCAGGACATCAGCGCCTCATCTCCTGGGCAGTCCCGCCGGTTCCCGGTAGACGGCCAGGGCGGCGAGCACCCCGCCGGCGAAGCCGCTGACATGACCGATCCAGCTCACTCCTGCCGGAGTGAAGAAGGGCAGCAGGCCGGGCAGGAAGCCCCCGTAGCTCACCAGGCTGAACAGCGAGAGCAGCAGGGGCAGCGGGCGCCGCTCCAGGAAGCCGATCACGATCAGGTAGCCCACCAGTGCGAAGACCACGCCGGAGAGCCCATGGTTGCCGTTGCTGGAGATCAGCCACACCGGGATCGCCATCACATACACCCCCACCCAGACCGCCAGGTAGTCGTGCCAGCTCTTGAGCAGCACCAGCCAGGAGAGCGGCAGGAACCAGAGACTGTTGCCGAGCAGGTGGCCCAGGTCGGCGTGGCTGAACGGGGCTGTGAGCACTCCAAGGACTGAACCCCCTGGCAGCATCGGCAGATTCCAGGTCCCGGCGAAGAGAATCTGATCGATCAGCTCCTGCCCCCAGGCGACGGAGAGGATCAGCAGGGGAATCACGGCGGTGCCGCCGAGCCGGCTCAGGACACGATCCAGGCCGCGGCGCTGCCGAACGGGTGAAGGGTTGGCCATGCTGACCATTGTCATGGCCAGGGCCTGGGAATGGGGATCAGTCAGCCGTCCAGCCACCGCCAGCCGGAGCGGGTCCGTGACTACCCGCGACCACCGGTGCTGGTGCCCTCGGAGGCCTGGATTCAGGTGCGGGCCCTGGGGGAGCTGCTGGCGGACACCCGCCGCTCCCTGAGGGTTCTCGAAACCTTTCATCCCCCCACCCCCTATCTGCCCCCGGAGGATCTACGGCTGGAGCTGCTGGAGCCAGCCAACGGACACAGTTTCTGTGAATGGAAGGGCCTGGCTTGTTACTACGACGTGGTGGTGGGGGAGCGCCGCCTGGAGCGGGCGGTGTGGTCTTACCCCCGACCAACGGCCGCTTTTGCCGCCATCGCCGGCTGGTTCGCGGTGTACCCGTCGCTGATGGATGGCTGCTGGCTGGACGGGGAACTGGTGATCCCCCAGCCCGGCGGCTTCTACGGAGGCTGGATCACCTCCCAGGTGGAGGGCCCCTTCAAAGGGGACCCGGCCCATCCCGAGTTGATCTGAGCCGGGCCGCAAGCATCCGGAAGATCAGGCGGCCGCAGCTGGCGGCACACGGCAGCCGATCTGGATGCGCCCGGAGTCGAGCAGGCGGCCCAGCTTGATGGCTGTGGCCTCCTCCTGACGATTGAAGGCCGTTTGCTGGGCGGTGACCCAGTTGATCTCTTCCACCGTGATCACACCGGTGCTGAGGCTTTCGAGGAACAGTTCACCCATGCCCATGAGGGGTCCAGCGAAGTCGTTCAATCGAAGCTATGTCCGGTGTCGGTTTCAGTCCTGGGATACCACAGCTTTTTTAAGGGCCGAGCCTCAGGGGATGGGCGAGAGGGTTTCGCTCTGCCGGTTCCAGAGCACGTACTTGAAGCAGCGTGGGATGTCGGCGATGGTCAGGCGCGTGGCCCCGGTGAGCAGGGCGGCATTGCGCTCCTGGCAGGCCCGCAGGTGGTAGTTGGGGATGCGCTCGCAGAGGTGATGGATGTTGTGGCAGCCGATGTCGGCGGTGAACCAGTTCAGGATCCCCGGCAGCACCAGCAGGCTGGTACCGGCGATCGCGCCCTCGAGCGGATCCCAACCTTCGCTGCGATGGGCGTAGGAGCCTTCGAAGTTGTGCTGCACGAAGAAGATGCAGATGAACAGGGCTGCCGAAGCGGCCATCACCAGCGAGTACAGGCTCCAGAACAGGCCGGTGCCGATCCAGTGGCCCAGCAGCACCCAGCTGGCGATCACGCAGAGGTTGTTGAGGAGCAGATCGATGAATTCAGCTCCGCTGTACCAGTGCTTCGACTGGAACGAGCGCACCAGCTGGGGCCATGGGGTGCGCCAGTCGGCCCGGAGCCGCGTGCTGGCATGGCCGAGGAACTGGACTGTTCCCAGCAGCAGAGCCAGCCTGGGCTTGATCACCAGATAGAAGAAGCCGCCCGGGAACAGCATCAGCGGGTGGCGCAGGAGCCGGTACACCCCCTGACCGCTGGGGCTGAGCTGCTCGTACTGCTCCAGGCTGATCAGGGCCGAAGGCCCCCGGTAGAGATCCCAGTTGCCGTTGTGCTTGTGGTGGTAGGCATGACCCTGCGACCAGGGGTACTGGGGAATGGCATTGATCACGCCCAGCAGAAAGCCCACCGCCCGGTTCAGCCGTTTCGAGCTGAAGAGGCAATGGTGGCCGCAGTCGTGCATCAGCGAGAAGCAGCGCCCCGAGAGCAGCACCAGCACCACCAACAGGGGCGGAGTGAGCCAGAGCCACTGACGGGCGACGGCCACTGTGGCTGCCCACAGCAGCAGGTAGGCCCCGACCGTGCTCAGGATCTGCCAGGCGGCGAGGCGATCGTCGCTGGCCATGAAGGGCCTGAGGACGAAATCGCTATAGCGGATCGCTCTGGCGGGTGGGGCGGAGGGGGGCTCAGGGGGAGGCGTCTCGAGCAGAGCGGAGGCGTGTGGAGCGGAGGCGTGCAGAGACCATGTCCCGTTGACCGCCGAGCCTAGGAAGGTCCCATGGCTTCGTTGGGCCGCGGTCTTAAGTCAATTCGCTCCTTTTCGGCCGGGTTCCACTCCGTTCAGCGAATCTTGTGGGCCGCTGGCTCTGCCCGAACTCCATGAACGACTCCAACAGCCCGGCCTGGCGGCGGCTGAGCAACTCCGCCCTGCTGCGTTTCCTGTTGCTGCTGGCCTGTGGCTGGGGGGTGGTGCAGCTGATCGACTACTTCCGAGCGGTCCTCATCGTGTTCATCGCGGCGGCGGTGCTGGCGGTGCTGCTGGAGTATCCGGTGCGGCGGCTGGTGCGCCTGGGTTGCGGCAGGGGCCTGGCGATCCTCATCACCGTGTTCGCCGGGCTGTCGGTTGCCAGCCTTTTCGTGGCTGTGCTCGGTTTCCAGTTGATCAACCAGGGCAGCAGCCTGCTCAATGACCTGGTGCTGGGATTGCAGCGTCCGGATCTGCCCTTTCACAGTTACCTGAGAACGATCGAGCTCTCGAAGGTGCTGGAGCTTCTGCGCGCCAGCCTCGGCACCGGCCTCGGGGTGATCGGCGGAGCCTTCAGCAACGTCTTCGGTGGTGTGTTTCTGCTGGTGATCGTGGTGTACATGCTGATCGACAACGGGGCCACCTGGAGCCAGGTCCTGCTCCTGCTGCCGGAGGACGTGCGTGGCCGCTTCGACCGCAGTGTCCAGAAGAACGTGCTGGGTTTCCTGCGCGGCCAGATCACGCTGATGATCTTCCTCAGCCTCGCCAGCTTCCTGGTGTTCGCCCTGCTGGGGGTGAAGTTCTCGCTGGTGCTGGCGATCGTGGTGGGCGTGCTGGATGCCATCCCAGGCATCGGCGCCACCCTCGGGGTGATCGTCGCCTCCAGCCTGGTGTTTCTCACCCAGGGACAGTGGCTGGCCCTGCAGGTGGTGATCGCCTCGCTGGTGCTGCAACAGATCCAGGACAATCTGATCCATCCGCGGGTGATGGGCCGGGCCCTGGAAATCCGGCCGGTGGTGCTGTTCTTTGCCCTGTTCGTCGGCGAGCGGTTGGCGGGTCTGCTGGGGGTGTTCCTGGCCATTCCCGTGACCGGCATGATCCTGGGCTGGGGCAAGGAGAGCGAGGAGGCCGGCCCGCTGTTGGAGGCGGAGTCCACCCAGCCGCCGGCCGCGCCCTAGCCCAGGGGCTGCCAGCATCGGATCCCTGCCGCCTTCAGCCCGCGCGTGTCCAGCCTCGATCGCCGCCGCACCCTGCTGGAGCACAACGCCGGGCCCTGGGAGGGAACCTTCATTCGCCTCGATGATCAGGGGCTGGAGAGAGAGCGGTTCGGCACGCGCCTGACTGTGACGGAGACCGACGGTCAGATCGAAGCGGCCCTGACTTACCTGAACACGGGACAGGTGGCGACGATGGGCTTCGCCGAACCGCCGGCCCTGATGGCGATCAGTCCCGAGGGCCACTGGAGCCTCGGCCCGGACAGGATCGGCCCCTGGCCGGCGGTGATGGAGCTTTGCCTGGTGGATGGTGAGCGTCGCCGCCGGGTGGTGGTGCGCCACGGCACCGAGCGGCTCGAGAGCGTGGTGGTGGTGGTCGAGGCCCGTCCTGCAGCCGTGGATCCGGCTCCGGCGCCGCCCCTGAGGGCCAGGGTTCTGCCGGGCGGGGAAGGCTCAGGCAGCGGCTGCTGGCAGCTCACCGACGACCTCACCCTCACCACCGCCCTGGAGCGCCGCTTCGGCGAGCCCCTGGCTGTGAGGCTCAGCTGGAGACCCCTGCCGGGGAGGGAGCTGGTGCTGGAGCGGACGTACGGCGCGAATGGACTGCCTCAGCCGTGATCGCGGCAGATGTGACCGCCACGCCAGCACCAGACCCAGGGCGGTACGGCCAGCAGCTGGCGCAGGTCGTCGCGCTCGCGCAGGCTCACGGGCTGGAATTCGCTGGCGATGTTGAAGTCCTTGAGGCGTTCGGCCTGGTTGAGCACCAGGCTGCCCTCCGGCCCTGACACCGAGCGGTGGTAGGTGCCGAGCGGCAGCTCCAGGGCCCCCATCGCCCTCTCCAGGTGGACCACGTGGTGGGGTTGCTCCCAGCTGGGGTTGAGCAGGGTGAAGATGCGGGAGCCGATCAGCACCAGGTTGTGGTCGACCTGGTGCTGATGCACGTAGAACTGCATGAAGTCACCGTCGTCGGGTGGTGACACGGCCGCGCCGTGGTGCAGCACCACATCACTGGCGTTGCTGCCGGCCACGCTGGCGTCGAAGAAGGTGACCGCCGGGGTCTCCCGGAAGACGTGGATCGGAGTGAAGGTGAGTTTCATCGCCTGCCGGGTGCCCGCTGCCACCTCTGTAGCCAGGCCCGGGGCCAGGGGGCTCAGCTCACCTGCACGCCCTTCCAGAAGGCCACACGGCCCTTGATCTCGCTGGCGGCCTGCTTGGGCTCCGGGTAGGTCCAGGCGGCGTTCGCGTTCACCTGATCCCCCACCACCACGTCGTAGTAGTGGGCTTCACCCTTCCAGCCACACACGCTGCGGTGCGACGACGGCCGCAGGTGCTTGAGCACCAGTGCCTCGGGCGGGAAGTAGGCGTTGCCTTCCAGCTTGACGATGTCGTCACTGGCGGCGATCACGGCATCGTTCCAGCGGGCTTCCATGACGTCAGGGCAAAGACCATTCATCCTGGAGCCCCGGCCACTCGGTTGGGTCCGGGGTCATCCAGTCAGCCCTCATCCCCGCAGGGCCTCCGCTCCCGCGATCAGCCGCTCGGTGGTGGCCGAGTAGATGTGCTCGGCTTCTTCGGGACTGCGGCCGATGCAGGTCATGCCGAGTTTGCCGAATTCCGAGAGGCAGCCCAGCAGGTGGAAGATGCTGCCGCGCAGTTCGGCCGGGTCGAAGTGCAGACCGGCGGCGGCCACGATGTCGATCAGGTCCACCGGCAGCAGGCCCCGCAGCCTGGGGTCGCAGAGGTTGTCGGTGGCGGCGTAAGACAGCGGCTGGCCGGTGGGGGAGCGGAACAGGCCGTTGGAGGCATCGATATGGCCGTTGGTGGCATAACGCAGGGCCATGTAGGGATGGGTGGTACCGCCCTTGCGCAGGTTCACCTCGATCGCCTGCAGATCCCAGCGGTCCCCGAAGCGGCGCGCCACGAAATCCACCGCGTAGCGCTCCAGGGCGCCCTCCGCCGCCAGCGCCTGGCCCACCGCCAGCCCGTGACGCATCAGCTCCGCGCGGTAGTGCACCTCGGCGGGAAAGCGGCAGCCCAGGTAGGTCTGTCCGCTCACCCCGCCCAGCACCTGCTCATGGGTGGAGAGAACCTCCACGCCGCCGCCGGGGTGGATCATCCCCTGCACGCTTGGAGAGGTCAGCTCCTCGCCCCCCAGCAGCCAGGCCTCCACCAGCGCCCCCTGCTCCCGCAGCAACTGACGCCACCGGGGCGGCGGCATCGCCAGGGTCTCGAGGGCCTCCCGCAGAAGGATCCTGCGCTCCCGGTTGCTGCGCTCCGCCAGCTGCAGGGGTTCCAGCTCCAGGGGGGCGTTGCCTTCGCCGCTGAAGCCCTGATCCAGCTTCACCACGACTCGGCTCAGTTCAGGGTGCGCTTCCCACAGGTCGGCCGTGGCGTCCGCGAGGGCGTCGAGGTCGTGGACCAGGGGGCTGCCGGGGGGATGGGGCACGGCGCAGCGGCGGAACAGCTCACGGCTGCCGGCCTTGCCGCCCCAGTGGCTCAGGGCCGGATCGGTGCCCAGCAGCGGCACCTGCAGCAGCTCCGACAGGCGCTTCTCCAGCTCGGTCACGTTGAAACAGGTCATGAAGCTGCGCCCGGGCCGCAGGCGCTCGCGGATGCGCTTCAGCAGGGCGGGCCGCTCCAGCAGCTTCTCGGTGAGGGAGCGGGCGGAGGCGTCGTCGGTGTCGAACAGCTGCAGGCGCCGGCGGGCGTGGGAGGCGGGCACTCCCGGCAGCAGCTCCAGCACCGCATCCACCACCAGCTCCGGCAGCAGCTTGCTGGTGATGTACACCGCCCGAACGCCGGGGTCCCGCAGGCGGATGAGGGAAAACAGCTGCCGTTCCTCGTAGTGGTGGGCCCCGGTGACCAGCGCCATCTGGTCGTGATCGAGGCTCAGCGAGGGCACCACCAGCAGGTCCCAGCCCTCGCTGCTGCCCTCTCGCCCGCGGGACTGGTCGCTGTCCGGGTGGAACTCGCCCCATTCCGGCCGCAGCTGGCGTTGGAGTTCCGCGAAGCTCAGGCTCATGGCTCAGCTCCTGAGCAGGGTGCGGGTGGGGAAGGCCATGCTGGCCTGATGCTTCTCCACCACCGCGCCGATGCGCAGCAACACCTGTTGCTGCAGGTCCCACGACGCCGCCATCTCGCCGCTGGCGGCGTGGCAGAGCAGGCGGATCTCGAGGCTGGAATCGCCATAACGCACGAAATGAACGGCATGGGCCTTGCTGTGATCGATGCCGGGGTGCTCGGCCAGCTCCCGCCGCAGATCCTCGATCACCGCTTCCAGCACACCCAGATCCTCGCAGCGCAGGCCGAACTCGATCCACACCCGGCGGCTGTCGATCCGGGCGATGTTGATGATCGGCTTCACCGTGAAGATCGCATTGGGAATGAAGATCGGCTGTCGTTCGGGATCGCGCAATTCGGTGTAGAACCAGCCGATCTGCTGCACCGTGCCGCCCAGATCCTCCGATGGAATCCTGATCACATCACCCATCACGAAGGGTCTGTTGATGTACACGCTGATGCCGCTCAGGCCGTTTTCCACGATCGTCTTGGCTCCGAAACCGAGCGCCGCGGCCCCGAAGCCGCCCGCTGTGGCGAGGATGGCCGTCGGGGTGCCGAGCAGACGCAGGACCTCCAGGGCGATGATCACCACCACCGCGATCGTGAACAGCTTGTTGCTCAGATCGACGAGAAACAGCCGCTCACGCTGGGGCAGCATGGGAAACAGCTGCTGGGAATAGTCATCCGCCTTGCGCCACAGCTCTCCCTTCCAGCGCTGCAGCGTCCAGATCAGGCCGATCACGACCATCACATCACGCACCTCGGCGCCGTCCCGCGGCAGCGGCAGCCACTGGGGCCCGGCCAGGGTCACCAGCCACCAGCCGAGGCTGCCCAGCAGGATCGTGACCGCCAGGCTCAACCGGCTGCGCAGGATCAGGGCGCGGACCAGGGTGCCGCTGGGCAGTCGTTGTCCCAGCAGTTGCAGAATCAGCCAGACCCCGGTGGCGGCCAGGATCCCGAGCACGGGAATCGGCAGGCGCAGGGTCAGCGGGGTGATCATCGCCTGGACTCTATGGAGCCGGGTCGGGCCAGGACACCGGCTCAGGGACACACAGATCCCAGATCAGATCAGCTCCCGAGCGACT
Organism: Synechococcus sp. UW140; assembly: GCA_943369245.1. Taxonomy (GTDB): domain Bacteria; phylum Cyanobacteriota; class Cyanobacteriia; order PCC-6307; family Cyanobiaceae; genus Regnicoccus_A. Next base: position 18,838 of record CALRMN020000021.1, read on the forward strand.
CAGCCGGTGCTCCCTCCAGAGGGGTGCCATGGCCATGGACGTGAGCTGGAGGTCGCCCACGGGTGTGCGGGCGGCGGTCCCACCCAGGACTTTCGGGGCCACCACCGCCGCGACGCGCTGCACGCAGCCCTGGCGCATCGCCGCGGCCGCCAGCTCCGCGCCGCATTCCCACAGCACCTGGTTGCAGCCCCGCAGAGCCAGGGCCTCCAGCAGCTGCCGGGGCTCGCAGCGGCTGAGCTCCAGCCGCTCCACCCCGCGTGCATCCAGCCGTCGACGGCCTTCGACGGGGGCTTCGGGACCATGGGCCACCAGGGTGGCGGCCGGGAGCTGGTCCCATACCTGCGCCTGCGCCGGCAGCTGAAGCCCTCGGCTGATCACCACCCGCAACGGTTCGATCGCCCTCAGCCCCCGGCTGGTCAGCAGCGGATCGTCCGCGCGTACCGTGCCGCCGCCCACGATCACCGCATCGCAGCGGGCACGCAGGCGGTGCACCCAGCCCCGGGCCTCAGGACCGCTGACCCACTGGCTGACGCCGTTCGGCAGGGCCGTGCGCCCGTCCACGCTCATGGCCCACTTCAGCAGTCCCAGCGGCCGCCCCGTTCGCACCCGGTGGCAGAAGGCCTCGTTCAGAGCGCGGGCGCGGAGCTCCCCCACTCCCACCAGCACCTCCAGGCCGGCGGCCTGCAGCCGCGCGATCCCCTGGCCCGCTACCCGCGGATCGGGGTCCTCCATCGCCACGATCACCCGCCGGATCCCGGCGGCGATCACCGCCTCGCTGCAGGGGGGGGTGCGGCCGTGGTGGCAGCAGGGCTCCAGGGTCACCACCAGGGTGCCCCCACGGGCTCGCTCACCCGCCTGGGCCAGGGCCCCCACCTCGGCGTGGGGCTGGCCGGCGGCGGCATGGAAGCCCTCTCCCACCAGCACGCCGGAGGCGTCGAGCACCAGCGCGCCCACGAGGGGGTTGGGACTGGTGGAGCCGTCAGCCAGGGCGGCCAGGCCCAGGGCCCGCTCCATCCAGGGGCTCCATGGGCAGACCCTGGTCACGCCGTCGTTGCCACCAGGCTGCGCCACTCCGCCACCACGAACGGCGGCACGGGCAGCTCGGTGAACACCCCCGGCAGCCGCAGCCGCAGCGGACGGTTCCGGCTCAGGTCCGCCAGCAACGGCTGCAGGTCGAACTCGGCGGCGGCGGAGCGGCGGTCGTTGCCGAGGGCCGAACTCTGCAGGGTCACATCCTCCAGTTCCCACTCGAAGGGCCCTGAGCGCACCTGCAGGGAGGTGGGGTGATCGATCCGCACCTTGCCGGGATAGCCCACCACCCGCAGGCGCAGAGGAGCACCGGGCGGGCCGTCCCGGAAGGCCACCAGCTGCCAGGCCTGATCATCGAGATCACGCAGGCTCACCAGGCTGCGCAGCACCGGGGTGCCGGTTTCGCTGGGGTGTGCGTGCAGCTGAGCCACCAGGGTGAGGGCGTCCGAAGGGGCGGCTCCCGCAGCCAGGCTGCCCAGCACCAGGACCAGGGCCAGCAGCAGTGGCGCCACCCTCCTGATCAGAGGCGTCATGGTTCGCGCTCGGCACCGGGGATCGGCTGCCAGTCGGTGTGGGTGGCCCAGACGGCCCAGATCGCCATGGCGCGCAGGTAGTGGCAGGCGCGGAAGGTGTTCACCGCCGTGATCGCCTCGGGCGTGCGGAACTGCAGCCCACCCGCATACACCTGGCCCACCACGGCCCCGGTGATCGCCAGGGCGGTGTCGGTCTGGCCCATGAGCCGGTAATAGGCCGCCAGGCCGAAATTGATGCCCGTCCACACCTCCAGGGGGTGGGTGCCCTTGGGATCGAGCGGCGTGCCGTCGCGGCGCAGGCCGTTGGCCACCCCCAGGCGTCCCCCCTCGAAACGCTCGAAGCAGGCTTCGCGGATGGCCGTCAGCGAGGAGAGGGCCCGCTCGTCGCTCACCACCGGCGGCAGCCCCAACAGGCGGGCGTAGAAATCGCCGCAAAGCTGGTCGGCCATCACCACCGGTGTGCCGCTGCCGGCATCGATCCGGTAGTACTCGCCGTTCCAGAGCAGCCGATCAAAGTTGGCCCGTGACGGCTCCAGCCAGCTGCCGAATTCCCGCTGCTCGGCGCCGGTGTCGAGGCCGAGGTCGAGCTGCAGCCGCTGGGCCATCGCCAGGGCCGCTTCCAACGCCGCGATCCAGAGGGCACCGCAGTAGGCGCTCACCCCCTGCAGGGGCCAGTCGTCGAAGGTCTGATCCGGTGCGCCGCCGTTGTCGGGCAGGCCGTCGTCGTTGATGTCGAACTGCTTGAGGTAGCGAAGGCTCTCCACCACCGCCGGCCAGCAGTCGGCCAGGAAGCGCAGGTCTTCCCCCGATGGGGAGAGGCGGAACAGCCGCCAGACCTGCAGCACGAAGTCAGAGGCCAGGTCCTTCCAGAGGTTGCAGTCTTGATAGGCGGTGTAGTTGGTGGCGTCGAAGGGCCGCTCGTTGGGGGCGCCCAGGTCGTGGGGTGTGGCGCCGGCCACTTTCCGTGCCGCTTCCACCCGGCCCCGGCCCTGGGTGAAGTACCAGCCGATCGGCCGCGGCGTGGCATCGGCGGCGGGGATGGCCCGGGCGAAGCTGCGCAACACCGCCTTGTCGAGTTCGGGCCAGAGCTGCAGCAGAGCGAAGGAGCCGTAGAGCCGCACGTCGAGGCTTTCGTACCAGGCGTAGTCGAGGCACTCGAGCACCCCGAAGCGGCCCACGGGATCGGTGGAGCTCGCGGCGGTCCAGAGGCTGCCGCCGCTGGCAAGGTCGTAGAGCTCGTTGAGCAGGGCCATGCGCAGGGCTTCCGGCAGGTCGGAGCGGTCCAGCACCGGCCGCTGCCAGGTTTCGATCGCCTCCCGCCACTGGCGCCAGTCGCGCAGGGCCTCGGCGGCGATGGCGGCGGCGTTGTCGCCCGTGGCCCCGAAGAAATCCGTGTAGCGGCGCAGGGCGGCGGTGCCCGTGGCGAAGGCGGTCACGGGCAGGTCCCAGCTGATCACCACCGGCAGCTCGATCTCGGCGCCCGGCTCCAGCCTCAGGCGCAGGGCGATGGCGGCGCTGGCCTGCTCGCGGCCGGTGCTGTGGCGGTCGTTGTTGCTCTCGGGGATCGAGCCGTCGCGGGCAAAGGGCTCCCAGATCTCGGCCCCATCGCCGCGGGGATCCCAGCGGCTGCAGCGCATCACCTGAACCCCCTCCAGCTGGTCGGGCACCGCCAGACACCACTGGCCCTCCCCCTCGGCGATGGGCTGGCTTGCTGTGCCCTCCATCAGCACGCCTTTGAGGCCGGGAGCGTCGATCCAGCGGTTGCGCTGGCCGCTGCCCTGGCCGATGGCGGGCAGGTAGTTGTGCTCCGGGCTGCCATCGTCGCGGAAGGTGACGGCGGCGCTGGGGTCGGTGTTGGTGAACCAGCCGACGGTGTTGCGCCAGCTCAGCAGCAGCGAGAGATCCAGGGGCTTCTTGGTGGGATTGGCCAGCCGCCAGCGGAACACCGCCACCGGATAGCTGGTGCGTTGGTAGTCGCCGGGGAGGATCGGGCTGAAGGCTTCGCAGCTCACCTCGGCGCGGAAGTCGGCCTGGTAGTCGAACCAGTGCAGCGGATAGCGGGCGGCGTAGGTGCCGGCCGAGCCGCCGGCTTCGGCGCTGCCGCCCTCCTTCTCCAGCCACTGCCAGCGGCCCAGGGGGCGCCCGCTGGCCTCCGGCCGGGAGTCGTCGCGTTCGGGCGCCAGCGCCAGGGCGCGCGCCCGGCTTGCTGTGCCGTCGTGCTCGAACAGGGCGAACTGGCAGTCGGGCAGCATCCCGAACCAGTGCTCACCGCCATCGAGATGCCAGAGGTTGAAGTTGCCGTCAGGCCCTCGGCCGATGCAGCCCGCACCGAAGCCCCCGAGGGGGGCGCCGTGGTTGGGGCCGTCATCGAGATTGCTGGCGTAGCGCACCGTGTAGGGCGCTTCCCAGCCTTGGCCGATCGGCCGTTGCCAGCTGGCTGGAGGGGCCTGAGCGGGCCGTCCGGCGCCAGGGCCGCGCAGCAGCGAGGAAAGGGCGGACAGGCCGAACGGAGCCATGGTGCTCATCAAGATGGGGCCAGCTTGTCAGAGCTGGCTCGTTGAGCAGGGTGGGCTCCCAAGCACGCCGTTCACGTCCTGGTCGACCAGGGCATCGAGGGTGATGGCGGAGCGCACCAGGGCCTGGTAGCACTGGACCACGCGGCGGTTGCGCTCGATCCAGTTGCCCGGGTCGCCGCTGGGCAGGCCGGTGCCGTCGCCGGCGAGCAGCTCGAGATCCTTCTGCTGGGCCAGCAGGGCGAGCACCAGCTCGTGGATGCGCTGGCGGCGGTCGCTCATGGCTGGGTCCGGTGGCACAGGCCGGCCATCATGGCTCCGGCGGCCAGGAGCCCTCCTCTCATAGCAGTGTCTCAACAGGCGCTCCGATGTTGTCCTGCCCTGGGCGTTCAGCCGGGTTGGCCGTCCCTGAGGGAAGGATCCCTGGCGGAGTGCGCGTCCCAGAGCTGGCAGAGGCGTTCTTCCAGGCCACGGATCCAGCCCTGACGATCGAACAGCGGCAGGCGGTCGCGCCCCTCGATCAGCTGGCGGCGCAGGCTGCTGAGCTCGGAGCGATCGCTGGTGGCCAGCGCGATCGCCCTGGCTTCATAGGCGGCCGGATCAGGGCAGATCAGCCCTTCCAGCCCCGCGGCGGCGCAGAGGCTGGCGCCCATGCGGGCGGCATAGCCCTCTCCAGGGCAGGTGAGCAGGGGCAGGCCGGCCCATAGGGCATGCACGGCAGTGGCGCCGGCGTTGTAGAGGAAGGTGTCGAGGAAGAGATCGGCCAGGCGGTAGGCGGCCAGGTAGCGCTCCATCGGCAGGCGGGGGGAGAAGACGAGCCGCTCCGGGTCGATGCCCTGCTGCTGGGCTTGCTGGCGCAGGCGGCTCTCGATGGTCGGCTGGCTCTGGGTGAGCCATAGCACGGAATCCGGAACGGCCTCGAGGATGCGCAGCCAGGAGCGCAGCACCCTGGGCTCGATCTTGTCGCTGCGGTTGAAACAGCAGAACACGAAGGCTTCGGCGGGCAGGCCGAACTCCTGCCGCTCGATGGGCTCGGTGGAGATCTCCAGCTGTGAGCCCGCGAAGGCATGGGGCAGCTCGATCACCTCCTCGCTGTAGTGCTGGCGCTGGCCGGGAGGGATCAACCAGTGATCGGCCAGCAGGTAGGGAATGAACTCGGTGCCGAGGGAGCCGGGATAGCCGAGGTAGTGGATCTGGATCGGTGCCGGCTGGAGCGCCAGGATCTCCGGCTGGCTGAAGGTGGTGTAGCCGGCCAGATCGATCAGGATGTGGAGGCCATCGGCGTGGATGCGCCCGGCCGCCGCCAGCGGGGACAGGCCTGAAAGATCCACGAAGGCATCGCAGCCCTGGCGGATGGAGGCCGTGTAGGCGTCATCGGCAGCCACCAGGGCATAGGCGCTGATGTGGAAACGGCTGCGGTCGTGGTGCTGGAAGAGCTGGTGGATCAGCGTGCCCACCGGGTGCTGGCGGAAGTCGGGGGAGAGATAGCCCAGGTGCAGGCGAGGGGCCGGCGGTGGCGGCGGCGGGAAACCACCCGCGGGCCGCAACGGCTGCACGCTGGCCGCTTTGCGCTCTCCCCAGCGGCGGGCCACGGCGGTGCGCAGGGCCGGCGGTAAGGGGAGGGTGTGAACCGTGAGCGGCAGCAGGGGAGGGGCCTCGGGGTCCAGAAGGTGGGTCTCGATGCGCTGGCGCAGTTCAGCGATGCGCTGGTCGTAGGGCTGCCAGTCGGCAAGGGAGAAGCGCAGCTTCTCGCGCTGCACGAAGGTGGCGATGGCGGCGGGATCGAGCTCGAGGGCCCGGCCGTAGCTGGCCAGGGCGGCCTCGGGTTCGCCGATCACCTCCAGCACATGGCCGAGGTTCTGATGAGCGGCGAGGTGATCGCTCTGGCGCTGCAGCACCTCCTCGAAGCAGTGCCTCGCCTTGGCCATCTCCCCCTGGTTCATCCAGAGGCCGCCGAGGTTATTCCAGGCCTCGGGGAGCTCGGACAGTCGCGTCAGAGCGGCCTCGCAGCTGGCGATGGAGCCGGCGGTATCGCCGAGCAGCCGCTGGACGGTGGCGAGCTCCTGGTGGGCGGTGGCGGAGCCGGGCTGCAGCTCCACGGCACGGCGCAGGCAGGCTTGCGCCTCCGGCCAGCGCTGCTGGCTGAGCAGAAGCCGGCCCAGGTTGAGGTGAGCCAGCGCGAAGGAGGGGTTGACGGCCAGGGCCGCCCGGTAGGCCGCGGCTGCCGCCTCCGGATCCCCCTGCAGCTGGTGGATGGCGCCCAGGTTGCAGTGGGCGGCGGCGAGGTTGGGGTCGCGGTCGAGCACGGCCTGGTAGGCCGCGATCGCCTCCGGGAGTTCACCCTGCTCCTGAAAGGCGCGGGCCTTGGCGAACAGTGCTCGCAGCTCCGGAGCCACTGGGGAGGCCACGGCGGAGCCTGCAGCCTGAGGCTGGGGTTCTGGCTGGGGCCGGATCAGGGCTGTGCAGCCCTCCTGGCGCACCACCTGGTCCAGCAGGGCCACGAGGCGGCCCGCCACGCCACGGCGGCGGTGCTGCGGCGCCACGAACAGGGAGATCAGCTCGGCCGTGCGGTCTGGGAGGCATTCGGCGATGGCGAAGGCCACCATCGCGCCCTCCAGCGAGGCGGAGGTGCCGAGCAGTTCGCCGCGCTGGGGCTTTCTGGCCCAGCGGCGCTGCAGGCTGGGGAAGGTGAAGGGGTCGTAGGGCCGCAGGCTTTCGGGCGTGAGGTGAAACACCCGCTGGAATTTCATGGCGGCGGTGGGAGCGGTCGTCGTGCCTGACGGCACCTCGGGCTCCGGCTCCGGAGCGGCGCTCGGATCCCAGAGCTGCCGCGGCAGGCCCGGCACCGGCAGTTCACTGCTCTGACCGGGCCGCGCCACGGTGGGTTTGGTGACCACCACGCCGCCGCTGCCGGGGAAGGTCACGAGCCGCTCGATGTCCTCCGACTGGAAGCCGATCAGCTGGGGCTGGCGCACGCCGGGCAGCACCACCACATCGAAGAGTTCCTCCACCACCCCCTCGAAGCGCAGCCACTGCTCCACCGCGCCGCTGGCCAGATCGATCACGAGCAGGCCGCACTGGGCCTGCTGGCCCGCGTCGGCGAGGCGCTCCTCCAGCACCAGGCCACCGAAGCTGCGGGAGCGCAGCTTGGAGAGGCCCACGATGGCGTGGTGGCCGCAGAAGGCCAGGCCGCGCACGAAGCCGGGGCAGAAGCAGAGCGGCTGGAAGGCGCCGCTGGCTGGATCGATCCAGCCCAGTTCGCCGCTGCCGGAATTGAGCAGCCAGAGGCGGCCCTGGTACCAGCGGGGGGAGTGGGGCATCGAGAGGCCGCGGGAGATGATCTCGTTTGCGGCGATGTCGATCACCACGCCGCCATCGCGGCGATGGGCGCGCCAGCCGGCGGCCGCATCGGTGCTGCTGCAGGCGCTCATGAAGGCGGGCACACCGTCTTTGAGGGCCAGGCCGTTGAGATGGCAGCGGTCTTCCGCGGCGAGCCTGCTGATGAAGGGCGGCTGAAAGAGCAGCTCGAAGCTGTGGCGATCGCTCAGGCGGGCCAGGCAGCTGAAATCGGTGTTGACGAACAGCAGGTGGCCGTCGGCGTCGAGCACCACGTCGTGGACGTTGAGATCACCGGTGGTGTGGGAGAGCTTGGGGAGATAGAGGCGATCGCAGCCCTGGCGGGTTTCACCAGGGCCCAGCAGATTGCTGAATTCCCAGATCTGGTAACGGCTGCTGAGGTAGAGGCGATCGTCCTGAGCGAAGAGGCCCATGGGCTTGTCGAGCAGCCGCTCATGGGCCACGACGCTGCCGGTGGGGGTGAGGCCGAGGCAGAAGAGGCGGTTGGTCTGGTAGGTGGTGAAGGCCAGGGAGAGGGCCTGCTCCTGCAGCCAGGAAGCCAGGCCTTCTGAGTGGACGAGGCGAACCGCACCTTGTTGAGGTGGTGTGCTCAAGCGCCGGCAGCCACCGGTTGCTGGCGGCTGAGAGCGGTGGCCTCGCGTTGCTGCAGCTGTTTTCTCAGGGCTGAGGAGAGCTGACGGGCGAAGAGGATGCGGGGCAGGGGAAGTTCCTGGATCGGTTGCTCTTCTCCGTAGAGGGAGAGGTAGGCGGTGTAGTTGTCCCAGTCGCAGCGTGGGAGGTTGTCGACGTAGGACTCGACGCTGAGCCCCTCGGCGGTGATGAGCTGGTGCTGCTCGAGCTCGATGTTGAGGTATTCGATCGGCTGATCGAGGTGGCGCCAGTGCTCGAGGGTGGTGCGGGTGATGGTGGTGCCGTTGACGAGCACCGAAGCGTGGATCAGATGGCCGTCCAGGAGGATGGCGTGATCGGGGCTGACATAGAGATCGCGCACGGGCCCGAGTTCGCCGAAGGCACCGCGGCGGATCCGGATCGGCAGCAGATCCTCGCCATCGAGAATGGCAGCGAAATGGGTGGTGCGGCTGAGGAACTTCACCGGCTGGGGCCCAGAAGCAGTGGTGATCAGATCACCGGGCTGGAGGGATTCGATCGGCCGCTCGCCGGTGGGCGTGGCGATGAGGGTGCCGGCGAGGAAGCAGGTCACGTTCAGAACGTAGTTCAGCGTTCCATCGTTTTCACCCACCACGAGATCGAGATCGCCGTCGCCATCGATGTCGGCCAAGCTGGGTTTGCTGGTGACGCCGACATCGAAGCCATTGAAGGGATTGGCGGTGCCGCTCTGGAGGGTGTAGGCAGGAGCGGTGGCAGTGCCGGTGTTCTTGTAGTAGTTGAGAGTGCCATCACTTTTGCCCACCACGAGATCGAGATCGCCGTCGCCATCGATGTCGGCAAAGCTGGGGGTGCTGTATCTGCCGACAGTGACGCCATTGAAGGGATTGGCGGTGCCGCTCTGGAGGGTGTAGGCAGGAGCGGTGGCGCTGCCGGAGTTCTTGTAGTAGATCAGCGTGCCATAGCGTTCACCCGCCACGAGATCAAGATCGCCGTCGCCATCGATGTCGGCCAAACTGGGTTTGCTGAAGGTGCCGACATCGAAGCCATTGAAGGGATTGGCGGTGCCGCTCTGGAGGGTGTAGGCAGGAGCGGTGGCAGTGCCGGTGTTCTTGTAGTAGTTGAGAGTGCCATCACTTTTGCCCACCACGAGATCGAGATCGCCGTCGCCATC
>CALRMN020000022.1:0-27956 GCA_943369245.1 Synechococcus sp. UW140
GGATGCTCGCCGCCTGATCTACAGCCCCTGAGGCTCAGCTCAGAAGGCCAGGGGCGCGAAGTATTTGATCGCCAGCGGCGCCAACTGCTGGAAGATCGCTGCTGCGCCCTGCAGGAACTGGCCTCCCCAGCCATTGCCTGCTTCCTTGCCTTCCGGATTCTTTTTCAGGTCTTCCGCGCCTTTGAGCAGCTGCTGAGCCACGGGCTGGTTGCCCTGCTGCTCGAACAGACTGGCGGCGTAGGTGAAGTCGGCGACGGCCAGGTCGCGCTTGTCCTGCTCCGCCCGGCTGATGCCACGGGCCACCCAGCTGAGTGGAGCGTCGGGTTGTTTCTGAATCGCTTGGTTGAAGTAGGCCTCGGCCTCGCTGGCTCGTCCTTGGAGGGCAGCTTCCACCCCGGCATTGTGCAGATCGGCGTAACTTCTGGCATTCGGATTCACCCCCACTGCTTGCTTCCAGTGGCTCCGGGCCAGGGCGTTCACGTCGAGCAGCGCTCCGCTGAGATCGGCTTCGCGCAGATCCGTGCCCTCCAGCTGGGCGCCGCGCAGGTCGGTGCCGCGCAGGGAGGCCCCAAGCAACGAGGTGAAGGTGAGGTTGGCCCCCTGAAGATTGGCACCATCCAGCTGGGCGCGGCTGAGGTTGGCCCGCTGCAGCTGGGCCTTGCTCAGGTCGGCGTCGCGCAGGTCGGCATGGACCAGATCCGCGTCCTGCAGCCGGCAGCTGGAGCAGGCCCGCTTGTCGAGCAGTCGCATCACGTCATTGGCCTCGGCAGCCTGCACCGCTCCGCCAAGGAGCTGGGCGCCGGTGGCCAGCAGCAGGGCGCCCTTCAGGAGAGGGCCATGGGATCGCATCGGGGGCGCCATGCCGGAGAGGGGGGTGAAGGGGGTTGGATTGAGCTGGTGGCCGCAGTGTCGGCCCTCGGGTCGCGGGGCTCGATGCACCGGAGACGGCCAACTTTCTTCCATCTGCAGCCCGCCGGCAAGGGCACCAGGCCCACCATTCCGGAGAACAGCTGGTTGAGTCGGGGCGGGCCGCCTGAGCAGGTCTGGATGCTGAGCCCGTTGAGCCAGTCCCTGAGACTGATTCAGCCCATCGGCCCACCGGTGGGTTCGCTCCCAGCCAGCCGCACCCCGGTGGGGAGTTCCTGACTCGTCCAGGCTGGGGGGCATGGGCATTCACGCTGGGGACCCTGCTGGAGCTGGCATGGACGGTGGGCCCCTTGAGCGCCATGGCGGCAACCTGGAGGCCGTGGCCAGGCGGTTGGGTTGCCGCCCCGCCGATCTGCTCGATGCCAGCGCCTCCCTGGTGCCCTTCGGGCCTTCCACTGACGTGCGGAGGGTTCTGCAGGCGGTGCTGCGCACGCCGGCGGGGAAGCCCTCGCCCCTCAGGGATTACCCCGACCGTCAGCAGTTGCGGCTGCGCCAGGCCATCGCCGCACGCCATCAGCTCGATCCGGCGTCGGTGCTGCCCGGCAACGGGGCGGCGGAGCTGTTCACCTGGCTGGCCCGCGACGCGGCCGCTGCGGGCACCAGCCTGCTGCCCACACCCGGTTTCGCCGACTACCCCCGTGCCCTGGCCTGCTGGGGCGGTTCCTGGAGCCCCTGGCCGCTGAATCTGCCCTGTCCAGGGCCGTCGGTCTGGCCCCAGCCACTGCCGCCACCTCCGGCCGGTGCGCACCAGGCCGTGTGGATCACCAATCCCCACAACCCCACCGGCCAGCTCTGGAGCCGAAGCTCCCTCGAGCCGCTGCTGGAGCGCTTCGAGCTGGTGATCGTGGATGAGGCGTTTCTGCCCCTGGTGCCGGGCGGGGAGGAGCAGTCGCTGGTGCCGCTGCTCAGGGGGAACCCCCAGCTGGTAGTGATCCGCAGCCTCACAAAACTGCTGGCGATCGCAGGCCTGCGTCTGGGCTACGCCCTGGCCGATCCCGCCCGGCTGCGGCGCTGGGCCGCCTGGCGCGACCCCTGGCCAGTGAATGGTCTGGCCGCCGCCGTGGGGGAGGCGGTGGTGGGCGATCGGCGCTGGCAGCAGCGGGTGCAGCGCTGGGTGGCGGCGGAGAGTCCCTGGCTGGAGCAGGGTCTGCAGCAGCTGCCAGGTCTCACGCCACTGCCCTCGGCCGCCAACTTCCTGCTGGTGCGTTCGGAGAGTTCCCTGGTGCCGCTGCGTGAGCGGCTGGAGCGGCACCAGCGCGTGCTGCTGCGCGACTGCCGCTCCTTTTCTGGCCTGGGAGAGCGCTGGTTGCGGATCGCCCTGCAAAACCGCCGCAACAACCGCCGCCTTCTGCGGGCTCTGCGGCAGGAGATCAGCCGCTAGCCAGCTCGATCAGCAGCTCCGCCAGCCTCTGATCAGCGTCGCGCACGGCCAGGCGCTCCATGCCCGCCTTCAGGGTGTTCAGGGGGGGGGCGAGGTCAGGGCTGGTCCCGCCCAGCCGCGGACCCAGCAGCCGCCACACCGCCTGCTCCAGAGCCGGGTGTTCCGGGGCGTGCTGCCACACGATCACGGCGGCGCCTGCGGCGGCGGCGGCTTCGGCGTTGGCGTCCTGGTGGTGGTCGGCGGCCTGCGGGAACGGCACCAGGATCGTGGGCGTGCCACAGACGGCCAGTTCGCTGAGGCTGCCGGCCCCTGCGCGGCTGATGGCCAGCTGGGTGTGCTGAAGAAGGCCCGGCAGGTCGTCGCTGAAGGGCCGCTCGATGTAGGAGGGGATCTGCAGACTGCCGGCGTCGGGATCATGGCTGCCGGTGAGGTGCACCACGCGGCAGCCGGCGGTCACCAGCTTCGGCACCAGGGGCCGCACCATGCGGTTGAGGCCGACGGCCCCCTGGCTGCCACCCATCACCAGCACCAGGGGGCCCTCGCCTGCCGGCACCCAGCTGGGCAGAGGGGCCGGCCGCAGGAAGTCAGCGCGAACCGGTGTGCCCGTGACCAGGGGCCGGCACCGGGGCAGCCGCTCCGCCGCTTCCCGCAGTCCCACCGCCACCCGGCTGCAGTGCCGACCGAGCAGGCGGGTGACCCCCCCCGGGATGGCGTTGGATTCGTGCAGCACCACAGGCACGCCACACCAGCGGGCCGCCAGGATCGCCGGCGCGGCGATGTAGCCCCCGGTGCTGAAGACCAGATCGATGCCCTCCCGGCGGATCAGCCGCCTCACCGCCACACTGGAGCCGATCAGGCGCAGCAGTTGCCAGAGCTTCTGCAGCCCCTTGCCCTGCAGTCCCCCCGCCCGGATCGTGTGCAGGGGGTAGCGGCTGGGCACGAGCTCGCGCTCGAGTCGGTTGGGCACCCCCAGCCACTGCACCTCCCAGCCATCGGGCAGGGCCTCGGCCACCGCCAGGGCAGGGAACAGATGCCCGCCGGTGCCGCTGGCCGCGATCAGGAGCCTGGACATGGAGCTTCGCTGATGCGCGCGTCGCGCTACCGGGGCGCGCCTAACTTAAAAGGGCCGCCATGGCTGACCCCGATGCCGCAGTTCCGCCCGTTTCTCGCCGTGTTGCTCGCGGCCTCGGTGGTCGCGGCCCTGCCGGCGGCGAAGGCCGCCCCTCCGACTCCGGCCCTGCTCCAGAGCCTCGAGACGGCGCTCAACAGCGGTCAGTCCTCCAGTCTGACCGCCCTGGTGGAGGCAGGCCCCGGCCTGGATCCCGCTCGGCTGGAGGCCCGCTACAAAACATTGCGCGACCGCTTTCCGGATGCCCGCTGGCAGGTGAGTCCAGGCACCCCCCTGCGGGATGGCCGCCCCACCGTGGCGATTGTGGTGAGCGGCAGTCGCTCCGATGGCCCTTTCCGCTACACCCTCCAGGCGGAGCAGCTCCTGGCCCTCAGTGCCAGTGGCTCCCGGCTGAACGGGCAGGAGCTGATCCGCGAAACCACCACACTGCGCAGCGGTGAGGCGAATCTGCCGGTCAGCGTGCTGATTCCGGATGCAGTGCTCACGGGTCAGCGCTACGACGTGGATGTGGTCTTCGATGAACCGCTGGATGGGGCGGTCGCCGCCGGTGGCATCGCCGCGGTCACCCCGGCGCAGATCAGCGCCCTGGAAACCCCTGACCTGGAGCTGGCCGCTCTCGGTGGTGGAGGATTGTTCAAGACGGTGCAGGCGCCCCTGACGCCCGGCAGCCAGACCTGGGCCGTACTGCTGGTGCACCCCAAGGGCATCGTCAGCACCACCAAGCGGGTGCGGGTGGTGGCCGACAAGGCCGCGCTCACCCCCTGAGGGCCTCGGGGTCCCGGCCTGACTGGAACCACCGGGCCAGGGCAGACACATCCTCATCGCCGTGGCCGGCGGCAATCAGGGCATCTTCGATCCCGGCCACGCTGGTGCTGATCGGCAGGGTCACTCCGGCCATGGAGGCCGTTTCGAGAGCGATCGCCAGATCCTTCCGGTGCAGTGCCAGCCGGAAGCCGAGGGGGTAGGTGTTCTCGATCATCTGGCTGGCGCGGTGCTGCAGGGCCCAGGAGCCGGCGGCGCCCCCTTCGAGGGCGGAGCAGACCTGTTGCAGCGGCAGCCCCAGGGCCCTGGCCAGGGCCAGACCTTCGGCCAGGGCGGCATAACTCCCGGCCACCAGGATCTGGTTGACGGCCTTCACCTGCTGACCCGATCCCACAGGGCCGAAGTGGCTGATCCGGCTGCCCACCACCTCCAACAGTGGCCGGGCCCGCTCCAGCTGGTCGCTGTCACCTCCCACCAGCAGTGAGAGTGTTCCGGCACGAGCCCCCTCGGTGCCGCCGGTGACAGGTGCATCGAGATAGCCCACCCCCAGCTCACCCAGGCACGCGGACAGGCGCTGGCTGGTGGCCGCCGCAATGGTGGAGAAGTCGATCACCAGGGAACCTGGGGTCACGGCCTCGGCCACTCCGGCCGGGGCAAAGAGCACCTCCTCGACGGCGGTGTCATCACTGAGGCAGAGGGCGATCAGCTCGGCTGAGGCCGCCGCCTCCGCCGCTGTGGCGGCCCTGGTGGCCCCTGAGGAGGCCAGCGGCTCTTCCTGCTCCCGGGTGCGGTTGTGGACGGTGAGGGGGAAACCGGCCGCCAGCAGCCTCGTCGCCATCGGGGCTCCAAGGGCCCCAAGCCCGAGGAAGGCCACGGCTGGATAGCCCCGGCGGCCCGGTTGCTCCGAACCGCTGGGGAAAGATCTGGTCATCACTCCTGCCCCTTCAGTTGGCATCTGGTGATCCGGCTACGGGAGCATGGTTCTCACTGAACCATCATCGCCATGTCCTTCATCAGGAATGCCCAGCTTGTGCTGATCCCCCCAGCCGCCGCTGCCCTGGCGATGCTGCTGCAGGTGGGCTCAGGCCAGGCTCAGACCGGCGCCACTCCCAGCGACCGGACGGCTCCCATGCGCATCCAGCTGACCCCCAATCAGAAAAGTGAGCTGTTCAAGGGTCAGCGCAGTCTCTCGTTGCGAGCCCATACCGACATGATCGCCATCCTCCAGAAGGGAGAGCGCTGTCTGAACGAGGCCAAGGACCTGGAGGCACTCAGCGCCTGCCGCCAGACGGAACGCCAGGCCAGGCGCGAGCTGATGAACCGGAGCCGGGAGGACGCACGGGCCCTGCATCAGCGGCTGGGTTTGCCGGTCCCCCAAGGCCGCCGTGGTGATGGCCCCCCTGGCAAGGGCGGCAAGGCAGGGGCCTGGTCGGATCCGGCTGGCCAGATCTGAGCGGCTTCAGGCGTCGTCGAGGGCGGCGACCCCTGGGAGCACCTTGCCCTCCAGCAGCTCGAGGCTGGCACCACCGCCGGTGGAGATGTGGCTCATCTTCTCGGCCACGCCCACCTTTTCCACTGCTGCCACGGAATCACCGCCGCCGATAATGGTGCAGCAGCCCTGAGCGCTCAGCTCGGCCAGGGTGTGGGCCACTCCGTTGGTGCCGGCAGCGAACTTGTCGAACTCGAACACGCCCATCGGTCCGTTCCAGATCACCGTCTTGCAGTCGGCCAGGGCGGCCTGGAAGGCCTTGAGCGAATCCGGGCCGATGTCGAGGCCCATCCAGCCATCGGGGATCGCATTCACCGAGGTGGTGAGGGTGTTGGCGTCGGGTGAGAAGGCGTCGGCCAGCACCACATCGGTGGGCAGCAGCAGTTGCACCCCCTTGGCCTTGGCCTTGGCTTCCAGTTCCCGGGCCAGCTCAAGCTTGTCGTCCTCGACGAGGCTCTTGCCCACCGCCAGGCCGCGGGCCTTGTAGAAGGTGAAGATCATGCCGCCGCCGATCAGCACCTTGTCGCACTTGTCGATCAGCGACTCGAGCACGCCGATCTTGCTGCTCACCTTGGAGCCGCCCACGATCGCCGCCAGGGGGCGCTTGGGCTCATCGATGGCGCCCTGCAGATACTGCAGTTCCTTCTCCATCAGGTGACCGGCCACATTCGGCTTGAGGTATTCGGTCACCCCTTCGGTGGAGGCATGGGCCCGGTGGGCGGCGCCGAAGGCGTCGTTCACATACACCTCGGCCAGAGCCGCCAGCTTTTTGGCGAATTCGGTGTCGTTCTTCTCTTCTTCAGCGAAGAACCGCACGTTCTCCAGCAGCACCACATCACCCTCGGCCATGGCCGCCACCTTGGCCTCGGCATCGGGTCCGATGCAGCTGTCGGTTTTCACAACCGGCTTGCCCAGCAGCTCGCTCAGCCGGGCGGCCACCGGTGTGAGGCGCATCGCTTCGTTCACCTCGCCCTTGGGCCGGCCGAAGTGGGCGGCCAGGATGACCTTGGCGCCCTTGGAGATGAGGTCGGCGATGGTGGGCAGGGCCGCACGGATGCGGGTGTCATCGGTGATGGCACCGCTCTCATCCAGAGGTACGTTGAAGTCGACCCGCACCAGAACACGCTTGCCTTGCAGATCGGCCGCGGACAGGCTGGTCAGGGATCGCTTCGCCATGGGGTCTGGGGAGGTCGAGGATGGGAGAGATTAACCTGCGGCCCTCGGCCCGGGTCCCAGGCGGGCGCTAGGACAAGTGGGGCGGCGCGTTCTGTCCGACCCTCGCGCCGGGATGGCGACCACTGGATGGCGAACCCATGTTCAACACTGTTCTGTTTCCGATCGACCAGAGCCGCCAGACCATGGACACGGCGGCCGTGGCCCTCAAGCTGGCCCTGCAGCACGGCAGCCGCCTGGTGGTGCTCTCCGTGGTGGAGGCCGAAGAGGGCGTGATGCACGATTCCGCTGCCGTGGCGCGGCTCCTGGAGCAGGCCCGCAGCCATTTCGAGCAGGCCGGTGTGTCCTGTGAGGTGATCGAGCGGGAGGGGCGGCCCGCCTTCGTGATCGGAGATGTGGCGGATGAGATCAATGCCGACCTGATCGTGATGGGCACCCGTGGCCTCTCCCTGGATGCCGATCAACCCAGCACGGCGTCGCGGGTGATCCAGCTGGCCCCCTGCCCGGTGCTGGTGGTGCCTTGATGGAGGGCATCGCCACGCCCGCTGGTGAGGGCCTCAGCCAGTCGGCCCCCGCAATTCAGTGGTATCCGGGGCACATCGCCAAGGCGGAACGGCAGCTGTTCACCCAGCTCGCCAAGGTGGATCTGGTGATCGAGGTGCGCGATGCCCGGATTCCACGGGCCACCGGCCACCCACGCCTGCAGCGCTGGATGAAGGCCAAGCCGCGTCTGCTGGTGATCAATCGCCGCGACATGATCAACGAACCGGCCCGCCAGGCCTGGGACCACTGGCTGCGCGAGCGGGGCGAGACCCCCTGGTGGTGCGACGCCAAGGTGGGCACCGGCGTGAAGCAGTTGCAGGAGGCTGCGATCCGCGCCGGATCGCAGCTCAACGCCCGCCGGGCGGGCCGGGGCATGCGGCCGCGGCCGGTGCGCGCCCTCATGCTCGGCTTCCCCAACGTGGGCAAATCGGCCCTGATCAACCGCCTTGTGCGCCAGAAGGTGGTCGACAGCGCCCGCCGTGCCGGGGTCACCCGCACCCTGCGCTGGGTGCGCCTGGGCCAGGAGCTGGATCTGCTTGATGCCCCCGGGGTCCTGCCGCCACGCCTCGATGATCAGCGCGCTGCCCTGCTGCTGGCCCTCTGTGACGACATCGGCCAGGCCGCCTACGACGGTGAGGCCGTGGCCGTAGCGTTCCTGCGCTTGCTCGAGTCATTGCAGCAGCACCCGGCGGCGGGGATCTCTTCCGGTGGCGTGCTGGGGCGCTACGGCGTGCCGGTGCCCTCCCCGATGGATGGCTGGAGCTGGCTGGAGGCCGCCGCCGCACGCCACACCAGCGGCGACACCGCCCGCATGGCCCAGCGCCTGCTTGACGACTTCCGCCGCTCCCTTCTCGGCCCGATCGCCCTGGAACTGCCCCCTGATCCGGCATGACGGGATTCGGCGAGGGGGAGGGGGAGCTGCTCACGCTCCAGTACCCGAAGCCGCTGCCGATGCGGCTCGACCGTTGGCTTGTGGCCCAGCGGCCCGAACAGAGCCGGGCCCGCATCCAGAAGTTCATCGAAGCCGGCTTTGTGCGCGTCAACGGCGTCACGGGCCGGGCCAAGACTCCCCTGCGGCTCCACGACGAGGTGCAGCTGTGGATGCCGCCGCCCGAGCCATTGCCCTACCTGCTGCCGCAGCCGATCCCGCTCGATGTGCTCTATGAGGATGCCCACCTGATCGTTCTCAACAAGCCGGCCGGCCTCACCGTGCATCCTGCTCCGGGCAACCGTGACGGCACGCTGGTGAATGGTCTGCTGCACCATTGCCCCGATCTGCCTGGTATCGGCGGTGAGATGCGCCCCGGCATCGTGCATCGCCTCGACAAGGACACCACCGGATGCATCGTGGTTGCCAAGAGTCAGGAGGCCCTGGTGCGGCTGCAGGTGCAGATTCAGAAACGGGTGGCCTCAAGGGAATACCTGGCTGTCGTGCATGGGTCGCCCGCGCTTGGGAGTGGAACGATCGTGGGGGCGATCGGCCGTCATCCCGCCGATCGCAAGAAGTACGCCGTGGTGGCCGAGGAGAAGGGTCGCTTCGCCTGCACCCACTGGACCCTGATCGAGCGCCTCGGCGATTACTCGCTGCTGCGCTTCCGGCTCGACACCGGCCGCACCCATCAGATCCGGGTCCACTGCGCCCACATTGGCCATCCGATCGTGGGCGATGCCACCTACAGCCGCTGCCGCAAGCTGCCGCTGGAGCTGCCTGGCCAGGCCCTGCATGCGGTGGCCCTGGGCCTCGATCATCCGATCAGCGGTGAACGGCTGGCCTTCGAGGCTCCGCTGCCACCGGTGTTCGAGGCGCTGCTCGCCGCCCTCCGCCAGCGCCTCAAGCCCTCCGTCAGCGGGAGCCTGGGCTGGCTTCCTCGAGCATCACATCAAAAAGGGTGAGTCGCTCGATCTGGTCGGCCACGGCGATCGCGGTGAGCACCGCAAAGCCAATCGGCAGCAGCAGCGCGTAGTTCTTGCTCAGCTCGAAGGTGAGCAGGATGGCCGTCAGCGGAGCGCGCGTCAGGGCCCCCAGGAAGGCGCCGCCGCCGGCGAACAGCAAGGTGGCCGGGGCATAGGAGAACAGCAGCAGGCAGAGCTGCTGCAACAGGGTTCCCACGGAGGCGCCCACCACCAGTGCCGGTGCCAGAAAGCCGCCCGGGGCCTCTGCCGCCACGGCCACGGCTGTACCCACCCCCTGGACCCCCAGGGCCAGCAGGGCGGTGGACGGGGTGCTCAACCCCAGCAGGGCGTCGAAGTCGAGGCTGTCGGGGTTGTCGAAGCTGTCCGGCAGGAGCGACCAGCCCAGGCCGATCACCAGGCCCACCAGCGGCAGCAACTGCCAGGCCTCCAGGGTCAGGGGCCGCAGCGCCAGGCGCAGGTTCAGGATCCCCCGCTGATACAGCACCGCCAGGCCACCGACGAGTACACCCAGCAGCAGCAGGATCGGCACATCCACCAGGCGGAAATCATCGAGGCGGCTTGGGTAGGGAATGATCGGAGCGAGTTCCCGCAGCCAGGCCGGTCCCACGGGAGCCACGAAGAGCAGGCGGGTCCAGGCGATGGTGGCGAAGGTGGCGAAGGCCGCGAGGGCGTTGGTGCGCACGTCGGAGCGCTTGAGCAGCTCCTCGATCGTGTACATCACTCCTCCGAGGGGAGAGTGGAACACGGCCGCCAGCCCGGCGCCGCTGCCGATGGCCACCGCTACCCGGTGCTGATGGTCGTTTTCTGAGAGCCGATCGGCAGATTCTCTGGCCAGGGAGGCTCCGATCTGGATCGACGGCCCCTCCGGTCCCACTGGGATCCCCCCGCCGATCGCCACGCCACTGGCCAGCAGTTTCACCACCGCCACCCGCCAGCCCATGGGCACCGGCACCCCCCGCAGCCAGAGCATCACCTGAACGATCCCTGATCCCTTGGCTCCGGGTTCCACACCGCTGATCAGGGCTCCGGCGATACCGCCCCCCAGCAGGCCCATCAGGGGCAGCACGAACCAACGGGGCAGGTGGTTGGCCAGCTGCAGGCGCAGGGCGTTCACCGCCTGGATCTCCAGTCCGTAGACCCAGATCGCCACGGCCACCCCGATGCCGATCGCATTGACCAGCAGAAACAGCCGCAGCAGGTGTTTGATCTTCTGCCGGGGGCTCGGGTGCAGGACGGACATGGCTCAGGCCGGTGCCGGCAACCGGGGGCAGGCCTCCACCAGCTGGCGCGTGATCACGGCCTGGGGCCGCTCGAGCATCGGTCCGGCGGCTCCTTCCTCCACGATTCGCCCCCCGTCGAGCACGATCAGGCGCTGGCAGAAGCCGCCGGCCACAGCCAGGTCGTGGGTCACGAAGATCAACCCCAGGCCGAGACGGTCCTGCAGCTGCCGCAGCAGGGCCAGCACCTCCGCCTGCACTTCGGCGTCGAGCATGCTCACGCTCTCATCGCAGAGCAGCACCTTCGGCTCCAGCACCAGGGCGCGGGCGATGGCAACCCGTTGCTGCTGGCCGCCGGAGAGCTGACGCGGCAAGCGGTTCTCGTAGAGCTCCGGCGGCTCCAGCCCCACGGTGGCCAGCCCGTCGCGGGCCCTGGCCCTGGCTTCGGAGCGGCTGGCCAGGCCATGGATCAGCAGCGGATCCGCCACCGCCTCCCCCACCGTCATGCTCGGATTGAGGCAGGCCAGCGGGTCCTGGAACACCATCTGCAGGCTGCGGCGAGCCCTGGTCAGCTCCGCCCCGCCCATCCGGAGCAGGTCGCGGCCCTCCAGGCGGACGCGGCCGCCTCGCACCGGCGTCAGACCCATCAGGGCACGGCAGAGGGTGCTCTTGCCGCAGCCTGACGCTCCCACCACCCCGAGGGTTTCGCCCTGCCCAAGGCGCAGGCTTACCCCATCGACGGCCTTCAGCCAGCGCCGCCGCCAGGGCGCTGAGGGCAGTGGATGCCAGCAGCGCAGTTCCTCCAGTTCCAGCAGGGGTGCCGTCTCGGTCGAGGGCGGGGTGTGGCTGCCTTCCCGGGCACGGGCCGCCGCCACCAGCCGCTGGCTGAGCGGTGCCTTCGGAGCGCTGAGCAGGCTGATGGCCGGAGCCTCCTCCACCACCTGCCCATGGTCGAGCACCGCGATGCGCTGGCACCAACGCCCCGCCATGGCGAGGTCGTGGCTGATCAGGAGCAGGGCACTGCCGCTTTCCCGGCAGAGGTCGGTGAGCTCCGCCATCACCTGGGCCGCCACGGCCACATCCAGGCTGGTGGTGGGCTCATCGGCGATCACCAGCGCCGGCTCCAGGGCCATGGCCAGGGCGATCGCCAGCCGCTGGCGCATGCCGCCGCTGAACTCATGGGGATAGCTCCCGTAACGATCCGTGCTGATGCCCACCCGCTCCAGCAGGTGCTGCGCCCGCTGGCGCACCCTGGCCCGATCCCAGGCGGGACGATGGGCTGAGAGGGTGTCACTGAGGTGCTCACCGATGCGCAGCAGCGGGTTCAGCCGCGTCATCGGGTCCTGGAACACCAGCCCCACGGCCTCCCCCCGCAGTCGGCGCAGGGCCGGACGCTTCAGCTCGCGGGGGTCCTCGCCCGCCAGCCGCAGGCCGCCGCTGCAGCGGCTGCCGGGTGGGAGCAACTGCAGCACCGCCCGCGCCACCGTGCTCTTGCCGCAGCCGGATGGGCCCACCAGGGCGAGGGTGTCACCGGAGCCGAGGCGCAGGTTGAGGCCATCGAGGGTGGGCGCCCCGCTGCTGCCCGGATAGCTCACGATCAGGTCGCTGATCTCCAGCACCGGCTCGGAGGCACGCGTGACGGCCATGGGACGCGGCGGATCAGGACGTGCTGGCCCAGCATGGGAGAGCTGGGGGTGCAGCCGTGGTTTTGTTGCGTGATCTGCATACGATGGGAGCAGAAGCGTCCGGTGATGCTCGATACCGCCGTTGGAATCAAGGACAACGTTGCGGGCGAGAGCCTCGGCACCGAACTGGTTGCCGGGCAAAGCCCGGGCCTGGTCGCCGGCGGCGGTGATCCACCGCCCCTGAAGGTCGATTCGGCCCCGGCCCCGGCTCTGCGACGGAGGCCGATCCGCACCCCGGACGACTACGGGGTGAAACTGCCCGAATGGCTCAGGGAGTGCATCCTCCACGTGCCCCCCGGCGATGGGGAGACCTGCCCCACCGATCCTGAAGCTCTGCTGGCGGCAGCTTTTGATTTCGCCTTCCAGCTCCACGACGGCCAGGTGAGAGCCACTGGCGAGCCCTACATCATTCACCCGGTGGCCGTCGCAGATCTGCTGCGCGACATCGGCGCCAGCGCGGGGGTGATCGCCGCCGGTTTCCTGCACGACGTGGTTGAGGACACCGATGTCACACCCGAGGACCTGGAGGTCCATTTCGGTGCCGAGGTGCGCGCTCTGGTGGAGGGGGTCACCAAGCTGGGCGGTATTCACTTCACCAATCACACCGAAGCCCAGGCCGAGAACCTGCGCCGCATGTTCCTGGCCATGGCCAGTGACATCCGTGTGGTGCTGGTGAAGCTGGCGGACCGGCTGCACAACATGCGGACCCTCGGGGCCCTCAAGCCTGAGAAGCAGCAGCGGATCGCCCGCGAAACCCGCGAGATCTACGCGCCCCTGGCCAACCGCCTCGGCATCGGCCGCTTCAAGTGGGAACTCGAAGACCTCGCCTTCAAGATTCTGGAGCCCGAGGCCTACAACGAGATCAAGCAGCAGGTGGCCAGCAAGCGCAGCGACCGTGAGGAGCGGCTGGCCGCCACGGTGGCCCTGCTGATGCAACGGCTTCGGGGCGCAGGACTGCACGACTGCGAGGTGACCGGCCGGCCCAAGCATCTCTATGGCATCTGGAGCAAGATGCAGATGCAGCAGAAGGCCTTCCACGAAATCTTCGATGTGGCGGCCTTACGCATCCTGACGCCCAACCTCGAAAGCTGTTATCGCGCCCTGGCGGTGGTTCACGACACCTTCCGCCCGATCCCCGGCCGCTTCAAGGACTACATCGGACTGCCCAAGCCCAACGGCTATCAGTCATTGCATACAGCCGTCATCGGCCGCCACCGACCGATCGAGGTGCAGATCCGCACCACCGAGATGCACCAGGTGGCGGAGTACGGCATCGCGGCCCACTGGAAATACAAGGAGGGGGGATCGCCGGCGTCGGCCGGTGCTGCCGACCGCTTCAACTGGCTGCGCCAACTGGTCGATTGGCAGCAGGATGATGGCGGTGAGGACAGCAGCGACTACCTCGCTTCCATCAAGGAAGACCTCTTCGATGAGGAGGTTTTCGTGTTCACGCCCCAGGGGGATGTAGTGGGGTTGCGCAAGGGATCCACGGCCGTGGATTTTGCCTTTCGCATCCACTCGGAAGTGGGGAACCACTGCCAGGGCGTGCGCATCAACGACCGTCTCTGCCCGTTGGCCACGCCCCTGCGCAACGGTGACTTCGTGCAGATCATCACGGCGAAGTCGGCGCATCCGAGCCTCGACTGGCTCAACTTCGTGGCGACACCCACCGCCCGCAACCGCATCCGCCAGTGGTACAAGCGCAGCCACCGCCAGGACAACATCCAGCGGGGTACCGCCATGCTGGAGCGGGAGCTGGGACGTGAGGGCTTCGACGCTCTGCTCAACGGCGAGGCGATCGCCAAGGTGGCCCGCCGCTGCAATCTGGTGGGCACCGAGGATCTGCTGGCGGCCCTCGGCTTCGGTGGCGTCACCCTGCAGCAGGTGGTCAACCGTCTGCGCGAGGAGGTGCGCCTCAGCACCGCGGCAGCGGCACCGGTGCTCAGCAACGAAGATCTGGCCCGCAGCGTTTCGGACCAGCCGATGTCGCCGCCGCCGTCTGCTGCGGAGAGCGGCGGCAGCCCGATCCTGGGGCTCGAGGGACTGGAGTACCGGCTTGGGGGCTGCTGCTGCCCCCTCCCCGGCGAGGCGATCGTGGGCAGTGTTGCCCTTGGGAACCACGGCATCACCATTCACCGCCAGGACTGCAGCAATGTGGCTGCCGTCCCGGTGGAGCGCCGGTTGCCCGTGCGCTGGAATCCGGCGGCCGACCAGCAGCGCCGCCGCTATCCGGTGCAGATCCGTATCGAGGTGCTCGACCGTGTCGGCGTGCTCAAGGACATCCTCACGCGCCTTTCCGACAGCCGCATCAACGTCAGTGACGCCCGGGTGCGCACGGCCTACGGCAAACCCGCCCGGATCGACCTCAAGGTGGAGCTCGCCAGCGCCAGCCAGCTGGGCACCACCATGGATCAGATCCGCTCGATGGCCGACGTGCTCGACCTCTGCCGAACCGGCATCGGCTGATCAGGGGGTTTCCAGCGAGGAGCTGGGGTGACGTTCAAACAGCCTGTAGTTCTCCCCACTCAGGCTGATCGCGGTGGTGATCTCCGTCCAGTCCGACGTGCTTTGAGCCAGGCAGTGCCTCAGAAAGCTCTCCGAATGGCGTCCGCCGCGGTCGGTGGCTTTCCAGACGATCGTGTGATTCCCGGCGGCGACGAGTTGGTCGCAAGCCTGGGCGTCGGTGATGGGGAGGCCCAGGTGGCTGGTGGCCCAGGAGGCGCTCAGGCCATAGGGCTCCAGGCTCCAGCTGGGATGGACGCCGACTGTGGAGGCGTCTTGGTGCAGTTGCCAGTGCAGTGAGAAGTCCTGGGGGGAGACGAATCCTCGTTGGTCCGGCGGCTGCGCTGCCAGGTGGTTGCGCACCAGGCTCCATTCGCCCGCGAGTCGGGCGGCGGCGGCCAGCTTGCGGCTGCGCTGGCCCGCGGGCGAGGGCGTCGGGATTTCGGCGCTCACGATGTTGTAGGCCAGGATCAGCGAGAGCACCAGAACAATGGCCGCAGTGAGGGGGAAGCTGCGCACCTGCCGTTCCTGAGCATCGAGCAGGCCGATGCCGCTGACGATCAACAGCGTGTATGGAATCACGCTCATCAGGTCGTAGTGTCCCCAGTAATGGGTGTGCTCGAACGAGATCGCCAGTCCCACCAGATACACCGTGCTCAGCACCGGCAGCAGCAGGAGGCGGCCGCCAGTGCCGTGGCCCTTCACCCTGCGTACCCAGCCGGCGAGGCCCAGCAGGGGCAGGATCATCAGGATCCAGACCTCAATTCCGGCGATGCCCACCACCGACATCTGCCGCAGGAAGTGGAGCATCGTGCCCTGGTCCTGCATCGCCTGGCCGCTCCACTCCAGCAGGACTTCGACCGCTCCGGCCCAGGCGCTGGCCGGGCCATCGTGAACGAATGCGTAGGGGGCGAAGACCAGCAAGGCACCGAGCAGGCCGCCACCGGCCATGGCCATGCACTCCATGAACAGGGCGCCATTGGCCGGGCCGCGGCGCCGGCTACCGGCGAATCGCCACAGTTGGGCGGCCAGGGTGGTGAGCAGGAGCGGAACGATCAGGTTGGGGCGAACGGCGGCCCCCATGAAGAGCCAGAACCCGACCGCCACCAGCCAGCCTCGGGCCGCTCGCGGCGGCTTCCGCTGATCTGCACGGCGGGCCACCTCGCGGCTGAGGCAGGCGAGGCCGAGCACCAGAAACGTGTTGGAGTAGTGATGGATGTGGCCGGAGAGACCGCCGACCAGTTTCTGGCTCAGCAGGAGATAGAGCGCAGCTGTCACCCAGGGGAGGGGGAAGCGCGGCGCCGCGGCGATCCAGCCGCTGCGCCCGAGGCTTCCGACGCTGCGGGCCAGCACCAGCGCCGTGGCGGCATTGAGCAGGAACACGAGAATCCGGTGCGAGCGGATTGAACCCAACAAGGCGGATGGAACGAACAGATACTGAACGATCGGCCACTTCGAATCGAAGTGATCGGTGTAGAGAAGGCTGCCTTGCGTTAATTTCCAGCCGAGAAAGAAGAACGTGTCGATATCAATGTCATAGCTCCCCACGCTGCTGGGAGCATTCCAGACCCGCAGGCCAAGCCCGATCAGAATCATTAGCCAGGTGATGGCCAGTAGCCCCAGCCATCGGCCATACGATCTCTGGATGGGTGGGCTCAGAGCTGATGGCCTGCGTCTGCGCTGCATGTTGGTCCATCAGCGAGGCCCCAGACGCTCTGGGAATCGGCTCAAGGCAGAAGGGGCCGCAACCGGAACGATGCCCTCCTGGCGGCGGAACAGCTTGAATTCGCCAGTGCGCAGCCCCAGATCCTTGGTGATCTCGTCCCAGCTCCCGGTCTCCTGGCTGAGGCACTGCCGCAGGAAGGCCTCGGTGTTGGGGCCCTCGGGGTCGGTACGGGTCCAGACCAGGTGGCGGTTGGCGGGCTGAAGCAGCTGGGCGCAGATCTGGGCCTGGCCCACCGGCAGGCCGATCGTGCGGGTGGCCCATGAGGCCTTTAGGCCCTCTGGGTTGAGGCTCCACCTGGGACCGATGCCCACAGTGCTGGCCGGCATCCGCAGTTGCCATTGCAGGGCAGGGTCCTGGGGCGCCGTGAAGCCGCGCTCAGCTTCGGGCAGGCCGCTGAAGTAACGGCGCAGCTCGGCGCGGTCCTGCTCCAGAGCCGCGATCAGCTCGGGTGGGCGCGACGGTGAGCCGAACACCTCGGCGATGGCGATGTTGTTGAACAGGATCAGCGAGAGGATCAGGCTGCCCGTGAAGGCGGCGACGCGCAGCGAACGGCGCCTGGTCCGTTCCAGCTCAGCCATCCCCGAGGCCGTGACCAGCACCAGGGGAACCACGATCAACAGACCGTCGTGGCCATTGAAATCGGTGCGCTGGAACGACCAGACCAGCTCCAGCAGAAACACGATGGCCAGTCCGGGAACCAGCAACAGCCGCTCCTGGGGCTTGGTCCCGGCCCGCCAGGCGCGCCGAGCGATCAGCAGCAGGCCGGCTCCGGGCATCAGGATCAGGCTCCAGATGGGCAGACCTGCCAGGGGCATGCGGGCCAGCTCGCTGAACAGGCTGCTCACGTTTTCCCCCCACCAGATCTGCTGGCTGGCCCATTCCAGGGGCAGGGCCACCGCTCCCGCCCACAGCAGAGCAAGCCCATGGGCCACGAACAGGTAGGGGAGGACCAGCAGGGCACACCCCAGCGCGGCTCCGGCGACCAGGGCCCTGGCGAGAGCATCGGGGTGGCGGTGGTGCACCAGCACCAGGGCGGCCACCAGGGTGAGGGGATAGATCAGCGTGAAGAAACAGGCCACCGCCAGCAGGGCGAAGGTCGCGGTGGCCATGCGCAGGCGCCAACGCATGGGGCTGCCGGCCGTGTCAGGGCCATCCGCAGGGAGGCTGAGCAGGTAGACCCCTAGCACCAGAAAGACATTGGCGAACTGGTGCAGGCTGCCGGCGATTCCGCCAGGAAGCTTCTGGGCCAGGACCACCAGCAGCACCCCGCAGGCCTGGGGCACCAGGGATCGAGGCTTCAGGGGGATCAGACCCGAAATTGAGAAATTCCGAACCGTCCGGGCCATCAGAAGGCCCGCCATCAGGTCGAGGCCCAGCACGAGGAGGCGATGGTCACGGATCGATCCCAGCCAGGCCGACGGGGCGAACAGCCACTGGGCAATCGGCCACTGGCGCAGGTAGCTCTCCTGGTACAGCAGGTTCCCGTGCAGGAGGCGCTGGGCGAGGACCAGGAGCGAATCGATCTCGCCGTCGTAGCTGCCGGCGATGGTGCTGGCCCGCCAGACACGGATCGCCAGACCCGCCAGGGTGAGCCACCACAAACCCAGCAGCACGATTCGTGGTCGGCTCAAGGGCTGAAGGTGACCTGGAACACAGTCTGCATGGCGGTGTCACCCATGACAGGGGCCATCGGCCACCCCGGTTCACGAGTCTCTGCGGAAGACCCTGATTGCCCCCGAGGTGAGCCCCATGTCCTGGGTCATCTCCCGCCAGGTGTGCTCGTCGTGGCTCAGACAGTCCAGAAAGAAGGCTTCGCTGTGGCGACCTCCCCTCCCGGTGCGGGTCCAGATCAGGTTCCAGCTGGGGTGATGTGAAGGTGCCAGCCTCTCCCTTCAGGGTTCGCAGCTGCTGGATCAACTGTTCGCCGCAGGCCGCGGCTGGAGGACCCCTCCCCGACCTCGCCTGGCTTGCTTGAGCAGTTCACCCAGCCCAGCGCCAGCGTCACCGGCAGCAGTGTCAGCATCCAGTGGGTTCGGAGAGGGCGATCACGACCGGCTGACGAGCTGCTGGTCCGGAGGGTGATTCCAGCAGGGTGGACCTGCTCTCGAGCCTCGTTTCTAGGGTGCGCCCAACCAAGGGCATGCGGGGTGTTGCAGGAGCTCTCGAATCCGCTGCTGGCCCTGCCGTTCGAGCCGTCGCTCGAGGGTCTCGGCCCCGACTACTGGGACGTGGTGGAGGCGGCCCGCTTCCCGCTCACCCGGTTGCGCTTCCGCAACGATGATCTGCTGGCTCAGCTCGGCCTCGATCCGGCCGCCATCCGTGATCAGGATCTGGAGGCCGCCTATGGCCGATTCGAGGCGCGCACCCCCCTCCTGGCGCTGCGGTACCACGGCTATCAGTTCGGCAGCTACAACCCCTTCCTGGGCGATGGTCGCGGCTTCCTCTACGGGCAACTGCGCGATCGCCGGGGCGACCTGCAGGACCTGGGAACCAAGGGCTCCGGCACCACCCCCTGGAGCCGCGGTGGTGACGGCCGCCTCACCCTCAAGGGCGGGGTGCGTGAGGTGATCGCATCCGAGGCCCTCCATCGACTGGGTGTCACCACCAGCCGCACCCTCAGCCTGGTGGAAACAGGCGAGGATCTCTGGCGGGGGGACGAATCCTCCCCAACCCGCAGCTCGGTGATGGTGCGCATGGCCCGCACCCACCTGCGCTTCGGCAGCTGCGAGCGGCTGTTGCACCGGCGCGATCCCTCAGCTCTGGAGCGTCTGTTGCGCCATGTGGTGGCGATCTACTACCCCCACATCGCCGCTGCCCATCCCGAAGGGCCAGGCGGAAACAGTGAACCGGCGCTGCTGGCCTTCTACGGCGAGCTGGTGGAGCGGGTGGCGCGGCTGGCGGCGGAGTGGATGGCCGCCGGCTTCACCCACGGGGTGCTCAACACCGACAACATGTCGCTGGCCGGGGAGAGCTTCGACTACGGCCCCTTCGCCTTCCTCGAGGGCTGGGATCCGGGGTTCACCGCCGCCTACTTCGACCACAGCGGTCTCTACGCCTACGGGCAGCAGCCGCTGATCTGCCACCACAATCTGCGGCGGCTGCAGGAACCTCTGGCGATGCTGCTGCCCAGAGCTGAGCTCGAAGCCAGGTTGGAGCGCTTCGCGCCCGCCTACGACAGCCACTACCGGGCCCGGCTGATGCGCCGGCTGGGCTTCGACACGGTTGCCCTGGCAGCCCTGGACCCGGAGCGGCCCGACCCCGTTCCCCTGACCCTGCAGCTGCTGGCTTCCTGGCCGGTCGCCTACGGAGAGTTCTTCGCGGCCCTCGCCGATCACATCGAGCGCTGCGGGCTGCCCCAGGATCCCGAGCAGCTGTGCCCCTTCGTGGCCGCTGCGGCCGATCCCCCTCGGGAAGCCTGGCAAGTCTGGCGTGACGCCTGGTGGGCCACCGGCTCGGCCCTCTCGAGTGAACGGCAGGCGACGATCGCCACCACCCTGCGGCGCTGGAATCTGCCGGAGCCGCCGGTGCGCTCCTGTATCGAGAGGATCTGGGCGGCCATCGATGAGCGCGATGACTGGCAGCCCCTGCATGACTGGCTGGACCGGTGCGGATCCAGCCACAGCGCCGGATCCGGGTGCTCGGCGCTACAGCTTCCACTGCTTGATTCTGTCTGAATTCCTTCACCGATTCCCTTCTGGCATGGGTTGCCATGACTTCCGAACAAGCCGCCCAACTCATCGACGACACCCTGGATCTGGTGCATCAACGTCTCCAGGCCCTTGATGCAGTCCAGAAGCGCAGTGAGCACAAGGCTCTGGCCGAGGAGTTCCGCGAATGGCGCCAACCCAGCGGCGGTCACATCGATCTGATGCTCTGCCCTGGATTCGGCAACGGCTGAGCCCTCAACGGGCGGCTGGGCCCTCAGCAGCCGGTCAGGCTTCTCCGGCTCGGGTGCCGCAGTCAGCGGCAGTTGACGAGGCTGAGCGCCAGGAACGACCAGCCCAACTCTCAGAGGCCCTGTTCCCTGAGCATGTCAAGACTGGGCCAGCCCCGCACCCTGGCCAGAGGGCCTGAACTCCAGCGCCGCCACCGAGACTGGCGGGGACCCTGGCCGTTCGGCTCCTTGAACTGGGATGACACCATTGCTGCGATTGCAACGGCGCTGGCACCCGCTGAGGGAAGTGTGGCAATCGTACGAATCTCCGGCGCCCAGGCGGAGACCATCGGCCGAAGTCTGTTCCAGGCCCCCGGTAACCAGGCCTGGGAGAGCCATCGCGTGCTCTACGGCCATGTGATCGACCCAGTCAGCGCGGAGCGGCTGGATGAGGCCCTGCTGCTGCTGATGAAGGCACCCCGCAGTTTCACCCGGGAGGACGTGGTCGAGCTTCATTGCCACGGGGGGCTGATCGCCGTGCGGCGGGTGCTGGAGCTGGTGCTCCGCTCCGGGGCACGCCTGGCCCGGCCGGGGGAGTTCAGCCAGCGGGCCTTCCTCACCGGCCGCCTCGATCTCACCCGTGCCGAGGCGATCAGCGACCTGATCACGGCCCGCAGCCGCCGGGCGGCCCAGCTGGCGGTCGCCGGCCTTGATGGCGGCCTGCAGCGGCGGATCAACGCCCTGCGCGACCGCCTGCTCGACCAGTTGGCGGAGCTGGAGGCGCGGGTGGATTTCGAGGAGGATTTGCCGCCCCTCGATCCGGCGGCTCTTGTGGCGGAGCTGGAGGCGGTGCAGCAGGCGCTGCGGCGGCTGGTGGAGGAGTCCACCCAGGGCCGGCTGCTGCGCGAGGGTCTGAAGGTGGCGATCATCGGCCGCCCCAATGTGGGTAAATCGAGCCTGCTCAATGCCCTCAGCCGCAGCGAGCGGGCCATCGTGACCGAGCTGCCCGGCACCACCCGCGATCTGGTGGAGAGCGACCTGGTGCTGCAGGGCGTTCCCCTCACCCTGCTCGACACCGCTGGCATCCGCGCCACCGACGACCCGGTTGAGCGTCTGGGCATCGAGCGCAGTCACCGGGCCCTGGCAGCGGCCGATGCCGTGCTGCTGCTGATGGACCTGAGCGTGGGCTGGACCGAGGCCGATACGGCCCTGGCCGGCCAGCTTCCCGCCGAGGTGCCGGTGCTGGTGGTGGGCAACAAAGCCGACCTGGGGGCCGCCGCCCTGCCCGAGCCGGTGGATGTGGCCATCAGCGCCCTCACCGGCAGCGGCCTCGAGTCCCTGGCCGAGGCCCTGCTCGGCCGATGCGGCCTCAGCCTGGGGCCTGGTCTGGAGGTGGCGCTCAATGCCCGTCAGCGGGACCTGGCGGCGGCGGCGGCCGAGAGCCTCGCTGGTTCCCTGGCGGCAGCCGCGGAGGATCTGCCCTGGGACTTCTGGACGATCGACCTGCGCCAGGCCGTGCGCAGCCTCGGTGAGATCACCGGAGAGGAGGTGAACGAAGCCGTGCTCGACCGTGTCTTCTCCCGCTTCTGCATCGGCAAGTAGGCGCGTCGTGGCCGTCAGGATGGGAGCCCATGCCTGTTCCCTTCCCCGTTGGCCATCCCTCCGAGCGCCCTTGCGGCCGCCGCTCTGCTCAGCCAGCCCCAGCTGGAGCTCCAGCTCCGCTCCTGGCTGGCGGAGGACATCGGCCGTGGCGACCTCACCGCCGCCGCCCTGGTCGGCCAGTCAGGCCGGGCCAGCTGGACGGCCCGGAGTGGAGGGATCTTCTGTGGTGGCCTTCTGGTGGAGCCGCTGTTCCGCTTGCTCGATGCCACGGTGGAGGTGCGGCTGCTGGTGGCTGATGGGGAGCGGGTGGAGCCCGATCAGCGGCTGCTGGAGCTGGCCGGTCCGGCGACGGCCCTGGTGGCCGGTGAGCGCACGGCCCTCAACCTGGCCATGCGTCTCTCGGGCATTGCCACCGCCACAGCGGCGCTGGTGGCTGAGCTGAGCGGCACGGGCGTGGCGCTGGCCGACACCCGCAAGACCACCCCGGGGCTGCGTCTGATGGAGAAATATGCGGTGCGCTGTGGTGGCGGCATCAACCACCGCTGCGGTCTGGATGACGCCGCCATGCTCAAGGAAAACCACCTGGCCTGGGCTGGAGGAGTGGCCCGAGCCGTTGCTGCGGTGCGAGCCACGGCCCCCTGGACGGCGCGGGTGATCGTCGAAGCGGAAAGTGCAGCCGAAGCGGCTCAGGCCGTGGATGCCGGTGCCGACGGGGTGCTGCTCGACGGCTTCACTCCAGAGGCCCTGCTGGAGCTGGTGCCGCAGCTGCGCCGGCAGGCGGTGGGGCGTGGCTCAGCAGTGGTGCTGGAGGCCTCCGGGGTGGATCCCGCCCAGCTGCGTGCCTATGCCGCCACAGGCATCGATCTGATTTCCACCAGCGCCGCGGTCACCCGCAGTCCCTGGCTGGATCTGAGCATGCGCTACGAACCGCTGCTGGCCTGAGCGCCCGCGCCTGAGCCAGACGGAGGCCAGGCCCCGGAGCTATTCGTACCGCTCTACTCAGGGCTCTCATCACAAACTGGTGCATTGGCGGCATTGATGCTGGCCAAATCCGCCTGGCTTGTCCAGATTGCCAATGGTCTGCCTGGCGACTTTCTTGACGCGACTGTCTCCCGTTCAGCAACT
The DNA here is from genome assembly GCA_943369245.1 of Synechococcus sp. UW140. Classification (GTDB taxonomy): domain Bacteria; phylum Cyanobacteriota; class Cyanobacteriia; order PCC-6307; family Cyanobiaceae; genus Regnicoccus_A. The sequence goes on from CALRMN020000022.1 coordinate 23,050, forward strand.
CCTTCGTGTCCGCCCGTGCCACTGGTTGCTGCCTGGCTGCCTGGCCCTGCTGGCTGGCCTCGCGCCGACGGCCTCCGCTCGCGCGGAAAGTGTCGTCGACCGGGTCGCTCGCAGCGGCGAGCTCGTGCTGGTGGGTAGTCCCGACCTGGCGCCTCTGCTCAGCCTCAATGCCCAGGGGCGCCCGGTCGGCCTGGCGATGGAGGTGGCCAACAGGATCGCCTCCGAGTTGGCTGTGGCCGTGGGCCGGCCGGTGAGCGTGCGCCTTGATCCAGTGACCGACCCCGCTTCCCTGGGCCAGCGCCTGGAGGAGGGCAAAGGCGATCTGGCCTGTGGCGTGCCCTTCACCTGGGAGCGTGACATCACCCTCGACTACTCCATGCCGTTCGGTCTCTCCGGGCTGCGGCTGCTGTCGCCCGCCGGCCGTCTCGACGGATCACCGCAGTCGCTTGCGGGCCGCCGCATCGGCGTGGTCACCGACTCCCTGGGGGAAACCGAGCTGAGGGGGATCCAGCCGGCTGCTCGGGTCGTGGGTTTCCCGGATCTTCCCCAGGCGGTGGCAGCCCTGCGGGCCGGCACGGTGGACGGGGTGATCGGTGACACCATCCGCCTGTCCATGGCAACTGCCGGCGGCAAGGGTGGAGCGCTGCTCCAGACCCCCGCTGAGCCCTATGAGCGCTATGCCGTGGCCTGCCTGGTGCGCGAGAACGACTCCGCCTTCCGCAATCTGGTGAACCTGGCGATTGCGCGGCTGCTGCAGGGGTATCTCGACGGCCAACCGGAAGCGGTGGCGTCCATCGATCGCTGGGTGGGACCTGGCAGTGCCCTCAACCGCTCGCGGGAGCAGATCCGTAATTACTTCGACGCGGTGCTGCTGGGGGTGGAGGCCCTGAGACCACTGCCGACCCAGGCGGGTACGGCTCCCGCCAGGCCCGCCGCTCCCTGATGCCCTGGGTCGGTTCAATCCGGCCCCCGTTGTCTGCCGCCCCCGTTTCAACCCCGCTCGCTCCCCGCTCCGATGGCCTTCTTCACCCGCTCCCGGCTCTTCGGCATCCTGCTGCTGGCGGCATCCCTTCCCCTGGATCCAGGCTTGGGCCGGGCCATTGCGGCTTCGGGCACGGCTCCATCCGCCGCTGATCCGACCCACCAGTCGGATGCCATGGAGGAGCGCCTGCGCCGCATCGCCGCCGCCATCCGTGAGCACGACGACGCAGAAGCCGGGGGGCTTGAGGCCGGTGCCGACGGCGGGCTGGCGAGGGCCTTCGTCAACGGTCCCAGGGTGGGCTGGGGTAATGGTGGCTTCCGCAACGGTGGCTTCAACAACGGCGGTTTCCGCAATGGCGGCTTCTACAACGGCGGTTTCCGGAATGGCGGCTTCCTGAATGGCGGCTGGCCCAACGTCGGCTGGCGCAATTTCTGGTGAACGCATCCGCACCGGTGCTGGCTGGTCCCGTGCGCCTGCTGGTGGTGCAGCCCACGCCCTTCTGCAACCTCGACTGCGACTACTGCTATCTGCCCAGCCGCGATGACCGCAGCCGGCTGCCGCTGGAGATCCTCGATGCAGCCCTGGATCGGGTGCTGGAAAGCCCGTTCTTTGAAGGTGGCTTCACCCTGCTCTGGCATGCGGGCGAGCCGCTCACCATGCCGATCGCGTTCTACGACGCGGCCTCTGAGCAGATCGACCAGGCTCTGAAGCGCCATGGCCTGCCGCCAGGCACCATCGTGCAGTCGCTCCAGACCAATGCGGTGGTGATCGACGACGCCTGGTGCGACTGCTTCGAGCGCAACGGCATCCACGTGGGAGTGAGCATGGATGGACCGGCTGCCCTGCACGACGCCCACCGCCGAACCCGCACAGGCCTGCCCACCCATGGGGCGGTGATGCGCGGCATCGCAGCTCTGCAGCGCCGCGCCATTCCTTTCCAGGTGATCTGCGTGCTCACGGCCGATGCCCTCGATCAGGCCGACGCCCTCTACGACTTCTTCACCGGCAGCGGCATCACCAGCGTGGGTTTCAACATGGAGGAAACCGAAGGTGAGAACCTGCGCTCCACCCTTGAGCGGCCCGACAGCGAGCGCCGCTACAGCGCCTTCATGGAACGCTTCTGGCAGCGGATCCGCGCGGAGCCTGATCGGCTGGAGCTGCGCGAATTCGTTGGCATCACCAGCCTGGTCTGCGGTGAGGTCCGCCTGGAGGCCACCGACATGAACACGCCCTTCGCGATCGTGAACGTGGATGCCCGGGGCAATTTCTCCACCTTCGATCCCGAACTGCTGGCTGTGACCACCGCCAGATACGGCGACTTCGTCTTCGGCAACGTCCTGGAGGGCAGCCTGGAAGCCTCCATGGCCACCGACAAGTTCCAGCTGGTGCGCGGGGAGATCGAAGCCGGTGTGCAGCTCTGCCGGCAGGAATGCGCCTACTTCGGTCTCTGCGGCGGCGGCGCCGGCAGCAACAAGTACTGGGAGCACGGCCGTTTTGATGGCAGCGTCACCGAGGCCTGTCGCTACCGCATCCAGCTGGTGGCCGATGTGGTGCTCTCGGGCATGGAGCAGGAGCTGGGGCTGAGCGCCTGAGCGGTCTGGAACGGCCCGGGCAGCCACCCCCAGGAGGGATGATCGGAGCTGGATCTTCCCCTTGCCACGGCGCTTCGGCCGCACCCGCCACCCATGCTCCGCATCGCCCACGCCCTTGAAGCCCAGCTGCACGCGGCCCTGGAGCGGGCGTTCCCGGCGGAGTCCTCCGCCGCCAGCGAGGACGGCACCCCCCTGGATCCGCAGCTGGTGCCGGCCAGCCAGCCGGAATTCGGCGATTTCCAGGCCAACGGCGCCCTGTCCCTGGCGCGGCGTCTGAAGCAGTCCCCCCGGGCCATCGCCGGCGCCATTGTGGAGCAGCTCGGCGGCGATCCGGCCTTCACTGAGCTCTGCGAGCCGGCCGAGATCGCCGGGCCCGGCTTCATCAACCTCACCCTGCGTCCCCGGACATTGGCGGCGGAGCTGAGCACCCGCCTGGGCGATCCCCGCCTGGGGGTGCCCACCGTGGCCATTGAGGAGTCGGTCGATGCCACCGGCGCAGGGACGCTGGCCCCGGTGATCGTGGACTTCTCCAGCCCCAACATCGCCAAGGAGATGCACGTGGGGCATCTGCGTTCCACCATCATCGGCGATGCTCTGGCGCGGGTGCTGGAGTTCCGCGGCCATCCGGTGCTGCGTCTCAACCACGTGGGCGACTGGGGCACCCAGTTCGGGATGCTGATCACCCACCTCAAGCAGGTGGCCCCCGAGGCACTCAGCACCGCCGATGCGATCGATCTGGGTGATCTCGTGGCCTTCTACCGCCAGGCCAAGGCGCGCTTTGATGACGACGAAGCCTTCCAGGCCACGTCCCGTGAGGAGGTGGTGAAGCTGCAGAGCGGTGATCCCGTGAGCCGCAGGGCCTGGGAGCTCCTCTGCGAGCAGTCACGGCGCGAATTTCAGCTGATCTACGACCGCCTCGACATCGCGCTGAGCGAGCGGGGTGAGTCGTTCTACAACCCCTGTCTGGAGGCGGTGGTGGCCGATCTGGAGGCCAGCGGGCTGCTGGTGACTGATGCAGGCGCCCAGTGCGTGTTCCTCGAGGGGGTGAGCGGCAAGGACGGCCGGCCGTTGCCGCTGATCGTGCGCAAGAGCGACGGTGGCTTCAACTACGCCACCACCGACCTGGCCGCGCTCCGTTACCGCTTCGCCGCGCCTCCGGAGGGGGATGGGGCCCGTCGGCTGATCTATGTCACCGACGCCGGCCAGGCCAGCCACTTTGCTGCCGTGTTCCAGGTGGCGCGCCGAGCCGGCTGGGTGCCCGAGGGAGGACGCCTGGAGCACGTGCCCTTTGGCCTGGTGCAGGGAGAGGATGGCAAGAAGCTCAAGACCCGTTCCGGCGACACGGTTCGGCTCAAGGACCTGCTCGATGAGGCGGTGGAGCGTTCCGAGGCGGATCTGCGCCGTCGCCTGGAGGAGGAGGAGCGTCAGGAATCGGAGGCGTTCATCACCCATGTGGCCACCACCGTGGGCCTGGCGGCGGTGAAGTATGCCGATCTGAGCACCAACCGGAACACCAATTACCAGTTCAGCTTCGATCGGATGCTGGCCCTGACCGGTAACACGGCCCCGTACCTGCTGTATGCGCTGGTGCGGATCGCCGGCATCGCCCGCAAGGGTGGCGTCGGCGCCGGTGAAGGGGATACGGCCGGAAACTTTCCCGATCCCCTGATGTTCAGTGAACCCCAGGAATGGGCCCTGGCGCGCCAGCTGCTGGCACTGGATACGGTGATTGCCGAGGTGGAGGAGGAGCTGCTGCCCAACCGGCTCTGCTCCTACCTCTTTGAGCTCTCCCAGGTGTTCAATCGCTTCTACGACCAGGTGCCGGTGCTCAAGGCCGAGGAACCGGCCCGCGGCTCGCGCCTCGCCCTCTGCCGCCTCACCGCCGACACGCTGCGGCTGGGGCTTGGCCTGCTGGGCATCCCCACTCTGGAGCGGATGTGATCAGCAGGTGAAGACGTGCGGGGGTGTTCGCACCGCCGCTCAAGATCCAGCCATGCTCACGGCTCCTGGAATCATGCACCGATCCCATCAGGAACTCAGGCGCGACCTTATGGGATCAAACATCACACAACATCAGCGGGCAAGGGCATGAAACGGGTCCAGGGTTGTACTTGTCTTGTCGAAAGCCAAAGCCCAAGAACTGCCCCACGTTTTACGCTGAATGCCAGCAACCTGCCGCCCACGCTAAGAAGGCTCTGGAAAACTGAGCCCAATCGCGGGATAATGGCCACATGACCTTTGGCCAGGACTGGGTTGATGGGTGGCAAGCAGCTCGGCTTCGGTGATTACGAGCAGACAACGGCCAAGAAACGCACCAAACGCGAGAAGTTCCT
>CALRMN020000023.1:0-18264 GCA_943369245.1 Synechococcus sp. UW140
GATGTTGTCGTAGCAGCGCTTCCTTCCAGACCAGTTGATCCTGATCTCCTCAGCCTGCAGCCTGGCAACGAAGTCAGCGGAGGTGAATTGGCAGCCCTGATCGGAGAGGAAAACCTCGGGCCTGCGGCCACCAGCTAGGGCCATCTCCAGGGCATCCAGAGCGAACTCCGTGTCAAGGCTGTTGGAAAGCCTCCAGCTGAGAACATGCCTGGAGAAGAGATCAACCACCGCCACCAGGTGCAGAAAGCCCTTCTGTCGGGGGATGTAGGTGATGTCCGTCCCCAAGACCTGATCTACGGCCGTGACCAGTCTGAGATCCACCAGGCACGGGAAACGCGTTGCTGGCTCTCCCGGCACCGTGGTGCGAAGCTTCTGGTAGATCGCCCGACAACCCCTGCGCCGCATGAGGTTTTGCATACGGTCACGGCTGATCGGGATCCCTTCTCTGGCCAGGTAGTCCACCATCCGGCGGCTGCCGTTGCAGGGATCCTCCAGGTAGAGCGCATCGATCCTGGCCATGATCCGCAGCGTCGATTCGCGCACCGGAGTGGGCCGGTAGTAGAGCGTGGATCGAGGCAGGCCCAACAGCTCAAACTGGCGGCTGACGCTGAGTTCAGAATGGTCGTGATCGACCCGCTTACGCAGTTCACGGGTATCACAGCAGCTGAGACTTTCTTTTGAGTCACTCCAGCTCCATCTGCAGTCGGACGATCTGCTGGAACAGCTCAGCTTCCTTGGCCTGTCCGTCCTCCTTGTCCTTGCTCTGCTTGCCTCGGGTGAACAGCTCGCTGGCGCCATCCAGCATCTGCTTCTTCCACTGGCTCACCTGAATCGGGTGGATCGCGTGATCAGCGGCGATCTCCTGGATCGTCTTGCGGCCACTGATCGCCTCCATGGCGACCCTGGCCTTGAACTCGGGGCTGTGGGTGCGGCGTTTGCTCATGGGTGAGAGCCCCTTTCAGGGGCGGTGCCCCGCCTCAGAGGTTAACGATGGGCCCTGTTCAGAAATGCCAGTCCACCTCAGCCGGGGCCTGATTGAACACCATGGGCACTGGCACCGGGAGCGCAGCCATGTGTTCACCCACCTCAATTCCACCCGGAACGTGACCGCCCGCGCCTGGCTCAATGCCCTGATGGGTGGTCTGCCGCACCACAGCACCCATCACGCCCTTCCCTGGATTCCCAGTCAGCGACTTCCGGAGGCCAGCTACCGCAACGCCGTCGTGCTGCATCGGCACGGCTGGCCTCCCCTCCCCGGGGTGAGCAGCTACCCGGCCGCCCTGCAGCAGCTTCTCTGATCCGACAGCACCGCCAGGTTGGCCTGGGAGCACCTCACACCTCGATCTGCGTGGCTGTCCTCCAGGGAAGGCCTCCAGGGTCGTAAGCGTCCATCCTGCCCATAGTCCATTCCACGAATGGCCGTATCGCCCCTGAGCGCAACGGCGCCGGGCTCGAGGAAGACGTCATCGCAGCGACGCATCAGGCCCTCCTGGGCAACGATGTGAGCGTCGATCCCGAGCTTCTCCTGGGTTGGGTTCTGGAAATGAACCGCGTCGTCGTAGACGGCCCGCCACTGCTCCGCCGCGGTCGCCGGAGGGCCCTAGGGCTTGTTGAACAGCGCTTTGGGCTCCTCCACAGTGATCGGCGGCGTCAGGACTGCGTTCATGGCGGCTCAGCGGACCGGCAGGCAAGGGGATTGCCAAAGGCTGGCAGCATTGGGGTCAGGCCGTGGACAAGCACCCGGCGGTTCAGCGCAGGAGCAGAGGGAACCAGGGCTGGGGCAGAACACGCCAGCTTCCGCCGCTGCGCTGCATCAGGAAAGGGACTTCGCTGACGCCGAACAGCCCCAGTAGCAGATGCTGCTCCGGATCGTTGTTGCCCAGCGCTACCCGGCCATCAGCCATCCGTGCGGCTTCGCCTGGCTCCAGAACCACCAGCGGCATCTCCAACGCCAGCGCCTGCAGATGGCCCGATGGTTCGGGCTGATTGGGCGCACCCATGAATACCAGATTCATGTCGGCGCCTGGCAAGAGCAGCTGCGCAGCCCGATCGCGATCAAGCCCCAGCAGAGACAGCGTCAGTTGCCTCGCCACCCATGCCTCAGAGCCCGCAGGCTCAAGCTCCTCCCCTCGCACGGCCATGGCCCGTGCCCGTGCCGTCCAGCGCAGATCCGCCTTCCACCCCTGGGGGGCATGAACCAGGCGCCAGATCTGCGTCTGCCCGCCCCGGAGCGTGGCCGCCACCAGGGCCGTGGCCCCGACCGGCAGGCTGCTGGCCTCCTCGGTCTCGACTGCCCGCCCCCCCACCTCATAGGGCCGCAGCAGCTCGATCTCCAATTCGTCGGGGTCGCCCTCCAGTCGTTCCGCCAGTTCTGGGACCGGCTCGGCCCCGCCCAGCATCGCGATCCACTCCGGATCCCCCAGGGTGAGCGCTTCCACCGCAGCACGATCAACGCGCAACAAGGCAGCCGTGAGCTGCCGCACCAGCTGGGTCGGCGAACTTGAACGGGGACCGGCAATGGCGAAAGCCGGCATCAGCGCGAGCAGCGTGAGTATCGCGGCGCGAGCCAGCTGGCGGGGAACATTGAAGGTCACATCGACTGCTCTGGAGCAAGGGCATTCAGTGCGGGAAACACGGGACGATGGGTCCTCAGTTGTTCTCGGGAGCGATGGCACTCGCGGTGGTCGTTCCGTTCCAGTTCTTCTACCATTTCGTCTTGAAAAACTTTACTTCAGCAGAAAGAGGAGTCGTTCGTTCTGCTCAGCGGCAGAGGCGTACTTGAGCGGATCCCAGGGCCGCAAGCGTCAGTTCGCCAGACAGGTCTCGATGCCAGATCCAGCCAGATCGGGTCGCTCCGCCTTCCCCCTCTCGGCCAACCAGTTGGCCAGGGTGCACTTGCCGGAGCCGGCGTTGCCGAGAATCGCCACCTGTATCGCCTGACGGGAACCAGGGCCAAAAAGCTGATCCTCAGGGATCGCGGCGCTTCTTGATGAAGGCCAGTGTTGGCAGGTAACGAGCGGTCTCAACAGCAGGAGTGCCCATTGCCGATCGCCTCACCCGTCCGATGGTGATCCCATCGACACCCGGGAGGCTCCAGCCATGGATGACACCCCACCAGCTCTCATAGGAACTGGACCACTGAAGGGGGTCACGTCACGGATCAGGGGTGTCAATTCACCTCTGGAGACTTCGTGGCGCAGCTCAAGGCAGAAGAGATCAAGATCAGCTGGTCAAGCAGGGGGCGGTGCTTTGACAACATCCTGGTGGAGTGGCTGTGGCGCACCGTCAAGTACGTAGCCGCAGGCTTCTCGCCGAAGGCGAGTAGAGGTCTACCTCCGCGCCTATGGCGATGGCTGGGAAGCCGAAATCAGCCTGGCCCGCTTCTTCTGGAGGTATGGCCATGTAAGACCACACAGCTCCCTGGGAGGCAAAACTCCCCATGGGGTTCCCCCGATTTCGTGGACACCGATCAGGAGTTCACAGGGGTGAGCGTACGGGCAGCGCTGAACTGCTGCTCGTATTCGATCGGGCTGAGGTAACCGATCGTTGAATGGCGACGTTCGCGGTTGTAGTAACCCTCGATCCAAAAGGCCAGATCCCGCTGCAGCTTCTGGGGTGAGATCAAGGTGTCTTGATTGTCATCGAGATCCAGCTCCAGCTTGAGGGTGGAGAAGAAGCTCTCCACGACGGCGTTGTCCCAGCAGCAGCCCTTGGCGGACATGCTGCAGCTGATCTTGTGGCTCTCCAGAAGCTGGCGGTAGTCAGTCGCCCGGTACTGGCTGCCCTGATCCGTATGCAGCAGCAGCTGCTCCGGTTCCACCTGACGATGGCCAAGGGCCCGGTTGAGGGCCTCGATCACCAGGGCGGCATCCATCCGGCTGTCGAGCATCCAGCCGACGACACGGCGGCTGAACAGATCGATCCAGACGGCGAGGTACCGCCAGCCCGCTGTGGTGCGGATGTAGGTGATGTCGCCGGCCCAGCAGCGGTTGGGGGCCGGGGGCGTGAACTCCTGCTGCAGCAGGTTCTCCACCACCCCACAGGCCCTGCCGCTGGCCTTGGCGCAGGGCCTGAACGCCTTGCGGGTTCTGGCCCTCAGTTGGGCGCGGCGCATGAGCCGAGCGACTCGATGGAGGCCGATCTGCCGACCTGCTGAACGGAGCTCTTGGTGAACCCGGGGGGAACCGTAGAAGCCGCGGTGCTGCTCGAACACCGCCGCGATCTCAGCGGTGATCACGGAGTTCTCGGCCACCCGCTTTCCCGGCGCCTCCTGCCGCTGCCGCCAGGCGTAGTAGCCGCTGCGGGCCACCCCCAGCTGCCGGCAGAGCCAGGCCACCGAGTGGCGACCTGTGAGCTCATCGATCAGGCGAAACCTCTCGGCGGCAGCTGCTCCTTGGCAAAGTGCGCTGCCGCCAGCCTGAAAAAATCCTTCTCCCTCCTCAGCTCGCGGTTCTCCTTGCGGAGCCGGTTGAGCTCGGCGCGCTCCTCGCTGGTGAGCAGGCCCTGGTCTTTCGAGCCCGGCTGGCCGCGGTCAATGCGGGCTTGCCGCACCCAGCGCCTTGGCCTTCCCTACAGCAGCCTGGCCCGCTGAGTACGCCAGGCCCGCACCGCCTCTAGTGTTGTGATGTCGCAGCGGGAGATAACCGATGTCAGCCACCCTGAAAGTGGGGGACTGCGGCGATGACGTGAGGCGTCTCCAGCGTGTACTGGTACGCAGCAATCAGCTGGCACCGGCCGACCTCGACGGCATATTCGGCACGAAGACCGATCAGGCGGTTCGTGCGTTCCAGCAGGTCGAGGGGCTACTCGTCGACGGCATTGTTGGAGCGATCACCTGGGCGCGACTGCCGGCCTACAGGGAGGCCTCGCCGGATTTCGCCCTTGGCGGCTTCGGCCCGGTGGTGGCCATCCTCCAGAAGGTGCTGAAGGACGGATTCGGCTATGCCGGAGCGATCGACGGGATCTATGGGTCCCTCACCGCCGCCAGCGAAAGTCAGTTCCAGCAGCAGGCCACCCTGCCGGCCACCGGGGCCATGAATGAACCCACCTGGCTTGCCCCTGCCGGAGCCGCCGGAGCGACTCTGGAGAGCCTGGCCGGGCTACTTCCCTGATCGATTTCTCCCATCCCCGAGGTCAACATGTCCATCACCGTTCTGCGCCGGGGCTCGACCGGTCCGGAAACCGTTGACCTGCAGTACCTGCTTCATTTCCGCAGCCCCGTCGAGGCCGATGAGTTGGGCGGGTTTGATGGCATCTTCGGACCGAAGACCGAGAAGGCGGTGCGAGAGTTACAGATGAAACGCTCCCTGCAGCTCGACGGAGTGGTGGGACCCCAGACCTGGGACAGCCTGGTGCCGAAACAGCCCGGCGGGCCCGACACCTGGCCCCGTCAGCCGGGTGAATTCCTGCGGCAGGGCGATCAAGGCGCCGATGTGACGCGGCTGCAGCAGGGACTGAACCGTCAGGGATTTTCCGCCGGTCCCGATGACGGTGTCTTCGGCCCCATGACCCGCGCCGCTGTGATCCGTCTGCAATCGGCGGGAGAAACGGGCAGCAACTGTGAGGGTGTGCTGGGTCCGCTCACCTGGGGATCCGCCATCGCCGACTGAAACCGCCAGATCCCGTTGGGCGGCCCCACCCCAGCAGGTGCAGCGTGATCTGGCCATCTGCGCCGAGGGTCGCTCCAAATGAGATGGTCGTTACGCGACGGCTACCTGAGCCCGATGGACTACGAAAAGCGATTTCGTTCTCCACCTATACTCACCCTTATGGAGTCTTGATCATTGACCACAAAACTACGGGAACTCCAAAACCAGGGAATCGATCGAATGATTCGCGCTTGTCTTTGGCCGACCCCGCTCGGAACGGGCCAGCTGTTTGGTGCCGACTTGGATCATGTCGCCGGGGCCCTCCCACTGGTAGCGCCGCACAGGCGGTTTGGGCTCAAGGTCCTTGAGTCGTCCCAGACCCAGGCCCTTCATGAGCCGAGCCGGCCAAAGGTGGAAAGGGGCGCCTGAGGGCCCTGGCGAAGCGGCGGAGCGTGCAGCGCCAGTGCCATGACGCCGCCATCATGGAAGCGTGTCAGCCACTTGTAAGCACTGCGCAGGCTGATCCCGGCTTGCGCAGCAAGGTCTTTGAGCGAGACGCCATCATCAAGATGTCTACGGATCAGGCGTTCACGACTGATTGGTGTCAGTCGGGCATTGGGTGGCTATGCATGGGGGGTGAGGTCCTGGGACGGGCGGTGACACCCCGACCCTGGCGACCTCTCACCTCCTTGTCAGCTGAATAACGTGCTGGGACTACACAACTAGAGAATTCGATGCGTGTCGTAAGGGAGTGCGGCACGATATCACTAGACATGCCAATCGGTGCAATGGGAGAACACACAGATCTCCTCGATTTGATCAGAGATGAGCAGGTTCTGACCCCAGAAGACGACTACCAGTGGCTGTATGAACATATTCACGCTCTAAACTCTCGTGAGCGTAGTGTGCTCCTGCTTCGCTATGGCCAGGAGAAGATCCGTTCCTACGCCAATGTTGGCGGTTGCATGGGCGTGACAAAGAATCAAGCGCAGAGTCTCGAACGAGCAGCACGACGCAAACTCCGCAGTCGACTCACCCCCGTCCTCAATCCCTGCAAGGTCTGAATTTCTGAACTGTTGTCCGTGCGGGTCCTGCTGTCATCCCGCACTCGCCTTGACCTTGCGCCCGCGTGACACCCTGAACCCCCGCTGCCGGGTGGGATGCAAAGCCTCCTTACAGTGGGGTCACAGTTGGGATGTGTCAGTGATGTTCGCTGAGCCTTGCTTCGACCATGATCATCTTCTTTTTCGACTTTTACCTGAATGCCTGGCTGTGGAGTACTCCCGCCTGTGCCACCTCTATGGGATACCAACCAATCGATATGACTGATTGGTGCCTGTTCAACATATCCAACAGGCCACACTGTTGAACAATGACTGCTCGATCAGAGGTTGCTTACTTTGATGCTGCCGTTAGCAGGGCATCCGTTAGCCCGTCAGGATTGGCAACAGCATCAGTGCCAGGACCCTCACCAGCATTCCCCAGAAGCTCAGGTTTTTCAGCGAAAGACTCGATCAGAGCAGAGAAGAAGCTTTCTTGCTCATTGAGCATCCGCGTCTCGATGGTGCCCATTCTTCCGCCGATGCACCAACGAACAGATCCATCAATATCTGTGATGACTACCCCTGGACGCTGAGAGAGTGAACTATGAATCGCCAATGGATCGTGAGAGGAAAAGAATTCATTGGCTTCTTCTGGGGTGCAGCGGATCAAGGATGCCTCTTGGGCCAATGGATGAAAACGTCTCAGAACCTCCGGCGTCGGTTTAGAGCCTGGCTCTAGGCCCCATGGATTAGGCTGCCAGGCCACGTCAAGGGCGATGGCAACACCATGTGGAATCGCACGCTCAAGAACCATCGTCAACGTCGTGCTCTCTATTGCCCCAACAAGGGAGTTGCTGGTGATCAGTAGCCAAGATGTTTTTGAGACATCTGGCATCAAGGATTCAACTAGGCCCGCAGGTGTTTTATGGGAAGCGTAGGCTTCGCGAAAGACAGCGGAAAAATCAATAACAGCTGGCATTTGTGGATCGCTCATTGCAGTGGATAACTTCTTGGAAGAAGTCAAAGTGTTGAAAGCCTTACTGTAAAACCGACACTGCAAACAAGGTTAAAGCACGATTGCCGATTACCCCAGGCCTGAAGCGGGATTGAGTTTCAGGTGCTCCGTTCCACAAACTCGTGGAATCGAGTAGCTAAGTCTTGGAGCAGATGATCTGTCTGCATCAGCAGAGTTTCCCAGTTCTCCTGGGTCGCTCGTCGCAAGCTCTCCACTTGAGCAAAGGCTTGATCCCGTGCCTCGGTCAGCTCAATCACTCGTTTTTCGGTTGCGACACGGAGCTCCGACGACACGCCTTGCAGTGCCTGTTGGAGTTGCTCGATCTGTTGAGTCCAAGCCTCAATCTGCGCCTGCTTCTTGTCGAGGATGGCTTGTCTGAGACGCTCATCAACTTGGCTTTGGCCCTCAACTTGGGTGCTGATGGACCGCTGAGTTGTGTTGCTCATCGTGTTACCTCGTTGTATTTGGCAATGGACACGCTCAATTCTGGATAACCAGAAAGGGTCGGTAATTCCCTTGGCCATCTGGAATTACCGACAATGCATAACTAAGATCATATCTAGAGGTGAATCGGCAAGTTTTAAACCGATGGCGTGGCTCACCACAAAACTGATTGAAGAACCGATCCAGTGGAGCGACTTTTAGTTGGTAGCGTCGCGCACTGCGTCTTTCAGGTCTTCCACGGCATGTTCACCGCTGGCTTGGACTTGCTTGACCTTGCCTGCTAGCTGATCCTTCTTGTTACCGGTGATGTTGCCAGTGGCCTCCTGAACCTTGCCTTCGATGTTCTTGGCGGTGGCTTTCATGTCTTTTCCCATACCCATGACTGACTCCTTTGTGGATGTTCACATCCAGTTGATAAGGATGCGCTCTCCTATTCTGCACAGGAACACGATCATTGATTCACCAGTGATCTTTCGTCTTCCTTAAGTTCTCCTGCATTAAATCTGGAGAGCTGATTATTCTACTCAGTCATCCTCTGATCTAGGAAAATTGATGCGCATCATCAGCAGATCTGCTTCATTTCAGTGGATCCATGCAGGGCATTCCCCGAAACCAGCCATTCCGCCTGCGCTCCCCATGAATGAAGGATGGAGGGTTGGAGGGCCGCTAGACCACGTCTCTGCGCGCTGATACCTTGGGCTACAGCGAGGTGCTCGGGATCGCCGTGGGCGACAGCGAGGCTGAGGGCTTCTGGCGCCAGTTCCTGGGCAACTTCAAAGAGCGCGGGCTGAATGGCACGCGGCTGGTCATCTCGGATGCCCACCAGGGCCTGCTGGCCTTGATCGAAAAGCCGGAAGCGATGGAGGGCTACCTGATCCGTGCCCAGAGCCAGAACGACGCCAAACGCCGGGCGCACCGTTGCGTGGAGGCGGTACAGGAAGCGGGCAGGCTGCTGAACGCCCGGGGCTGGCTGAGGGCCATGTCCCTTCCGCCCTGAACTGCTCAGGCATGAACCCCTATTGCTCAGGCCGGTAGGTCATCCGATCGTTCACCCATCAGTCTCGGAGGCCCAACGATGGATGACACACCCCCGGGTCAGGCGTCAGGAGAGCGCTGACGATCCGGCCCCTGCTCCGACACTCTCAACGGATCACGGGCTTCCCTGGCGTGTGACACCGCTGTTTGCGCGGCCGCCGTTCACTGCACCGTTAAAGGCCTCGCCTCAGGTGCCCCGGACCCAACGGGAAGCCCCTCTGGACCCCTGGCCCTAGGTGCTAGCGACAGCAGCTCCGCCCCCACAACACACGATTTAAGCCCAGTGGCTTCGTCGCCGGGCTTCGTTTTGTCTTCGGGAGCTGGACACGGCCCCAATAGAAAGGGCGCCCCGAGTCGAGCGCCCTTGGGCCGGTTGCCGGGCTGTGGATCTACACCGTCCGGGTCGAGGCCTCTGATTCATTAATATCCGTCCCGGCCTGCCTTGTCAGTACGGCAAGCCGATCCTCCCCAGCGCCGGCGGCACCAAAGTGGTTCCAACTGCCCTGAGCAAGGAGAGGCCATGACCACGACCCTGGAGAAACCAACCGCACTCCTGTGCGCCTGCCCTGGCTGTCACTGCACGGTGCATGCGGACACGGCATTACGCAGTGGCACCTTGCTTTTCTGCAGCGACGCCTGCGCGACGGGGCACCCCAACGGCGAGCCCTGCCACGCCGGCTGTGGCTGCGAATGCCATGGCTGAGCTTGCTCCGCTCCGGCAGGACCTATTCCCCTGGAGCTGCCGGCCGGCGTGCACCTTGGCACCCGCTGGGTGTCGTGCGAGCTGCGGCTTGAACATGCCAGCACGGTGATGGTCTGTGACTGCAATCACTCCCATCGCTACCCCCTTTGCGATGGGAGCCACGCCATGTCATCGGACATTAGAAGCTGGTGGAAGTGGTGTGCCTGAGCCGCTCAATCGGGCTTGCCGCGGAAGATCCTGCGGTCCAACCCGGCATAGGCCCGTCCCATTGGCCTGTGCCCTGGCTGCTGGTCAGCTGAGCCACTCCGCCAGCTTGGTGGAACGCCGGCGGCCCAGGTGGTTCTTCACCGCCCTCGCCAACGCCTTCTTCTGCCCCGCCAGCGCCACCAACGGATGCCGCCGGTGATGCCCACGTGGCGGCTTGCAGCGGTACCAACCATCCGATCGAGAGGACTGCGAACAGGGCCGCCAGCGGTCGCAGGTCCAAACGATCCAAGGCAGCGTGGGTAAGGCACGGTCCCATCAGACTCGGTCCCCCCGAGACCTTTCAGCCAGGAGTCAGGCCACACAGATTGGGAGCAGCCCAACCGGATCCACAGGCGTCGCTGATGTGTGGCCGCTACTCGCTCACCACCATGATCGATCAGTTGCTGCCACGGCTCAAGGGTCCGCTGACGGAGGATTTCCTCGAGCACTACCAGCCGCGGCAGCAAGTGCGGCCCGGCGAACCGCTGCTGATCCAGCGGCAGCAGCAGTGCCGGCTGGAGGTGGGGGTTTGAGCTGACCGGCTCAGCAGCCCAGCACCAGCGCTGCGTAGTGCCGCACCGCGCTGCAGTGGTCGTCGTCAGCCCGAAGGGCGATGAAGCCGTCGGGCCGCACCGCCAGCAGGGTGAGGGGACCCAGACCCAGGCTGGGCGCCTCGTCCAGTTGCAGGGACACCACGGCCTCCACCAGCGCCGGCGGAACCGTGCCGGCGGCCTTGTCGGCCTCCAGCTCTGCCTGCAGGGTGGCGAGTGCCTCAGGCGGTGCCTGCGGGTCGGCCAGCAGCAGCAGCGTATGGCCGCGCCGGTGGGTGAGCTGGTGCAGCAGGGTCGCGCCGGCCCCGGGCGCCAACGCGATCGTGGTGGGCAGCCGCTGCCCGGCAGCGAGGGGGTGGCCGCCGCTGTCGCCGCTGATCGCCGAGCCGGCGTAGCTCACGTTCATCTCGGTTTCCGCCACCACCTCCTGCTGGCGGGCCAGCGGATTGGCCAGCATGGCGGCGATCGCCCGGTCTCGTTCGGCACGCTCTCCGCTTTCCTGCAGTGCGTGGGCCTGCTCAGTGGCGTCGCCAGAGCGGCAGATCTGCTGCGCCACCGGACGCCGCTCCTGCTCGTAGCTGTCCAGCAGGGCGGGGGCTGCGGCGCCGTGGTGCACCAGCGCCAGCTTCCAGGCCAGGTTGGCTGCATCATGTAGCCCACAGTTCATGCCGTGACCCTCGGCGGGAGAACACACGTGAGCGGCATCGCCGGCCACGAACACCTGCCCGGCCCGGAAGGCGCTGGCCACCCGGCTGTGGCAGTGGAAGCGGCTGGGATTCTCCACGGCGCTGAAGCGGGCCGTCGGCAGATAGCGCCGCAGCACGGCGGAGGCCTCCACCACCAGATTGCCCTGCTCATCGGAGGGCCGCAGGTACACCCGCCAGCGGCGCTCGGGCAGGGCCGTGAGGATCAGGGGCGACGTGTCGAGGTAGGCCGCGTTCACCTCATGGCTGTCCGCCCAGCCCTCCACCGCTGCATCGAACACGGCCCAGGGGCGGGTGATGGCATGGCCCTCGAAGCGGATGCCGCTCAGCTCGCGGGTGGTGCTGCGCAGGCCATCGCAGCCCACCACCCAGCGGGCCTGCACGGATTGCTCCCGCTCTCCGCAGCTCACCGTGGCGGTCACGCCGTCGCCGCAGGGCTGGAGAGCCACCAGCCGGCAGGCACGGTGCACTGTGCCCCCCGCGCTCTCGAGATGATCCGTGAGGATCGCTTCTGTCACCTCTTCTGAGAGGCCGATGTTGAAGCCGTAGCGGCTGCCGCAGACGGCCAGATCCAGTTCCCCGAGTCGGCGGCCGTCGGCGTGGATCAGAATCCTCCGCTGCCGGCAGCCGGCCTCGAGAAACCGATCCACCAGCCCCAGCGCCTCGAAGATCTCAAGCGAGAGTGGGTGGATCACCGTGGCCCGGTCCCAGTGCAGGGCTTCGGCCCGGGCGTCGATCAGCAGGGTGGGCACGCCGCGGCGCTGCAGCTCACCCGCCAGCAGCAGGCCTGTGGGGCCCGCCCCCACCACGAGCACGCAGGTCTGGCAGGGAAGGGAGTCAGGCATGGAGCGATGGCGGGTCAAGCCATGGGGGGCACACTAAATCCACCACAGGGCTTCGAGGAGCCTGTCGCCCGTCGCTGTTCCCCCTCTGCCCGGCTCAGCTGGCGTTGGCTTGAGGCTTCACGGGCGGAGACTCACCCGGCGCCAGGTAAGCGCCGATCTCGCGGAAGATGTCATCAGCCGAATTCTCGTACGCACCGCTCGGATCGAAGGCCTCTTCGTCGTTGGTCACCGCCAGCGCGATCGCGATCTTCTGCGACGGCAGGTCAGCCATGACCCCGGCCTGCCCAGAGAACAATACTTATGCTTATACATGGCAATGTACATTCTTGCGCTGATATCGCTCAGGCATTCAGCATCTTGCTCACTGCAGAGCTTCTCGGATTAGGACCTAGCCTGACTTGTGGCCGAGTAAATGATGGTCATGAGCAACTCACGGAGGGCCAATGGCCAGGCACGATCGCGCTGGTCATGACTGCATCGGGATTTTGTGGGGGGCTACGCCCTGTGGATAGCGGTCCCGATCGACCTGACCCTCACCGTGGCCACCCTGCTCGCGGGCGCTATGGCATCACGGCACCGTAGCCCTCCACTCTGAAATCGATGGCTGGGTCTCAGCGGGGAGCGTGCCAGCTGGCCCCTGTCGGGGGAAGTGATCAAGATACCATTAACACGCGTATCAATAAAAGACAAAGACGCAAACCGGAGATCTGAGATGATGCCGAACTTTATGCTTTGGATAATCTTTTACGTCTACTTATTGTCACAGGTCGTCGCATTAGCTCACCCGCTAGTCGCCATAATTAGATGTCGAAACTTGTGGCTTGCTTGCGTCCTTCTCCCTCTTTTCCCGATGTCTTTGTTGATAGACCGCGTATTCTTCCACTGTCCCATTTTAAGTTGTTCGCTTGATGGACTCCTTCCGTGGATCCCCTTTGCGGTGGTCTATCTGCTTGTGATTCTGGCGTTGGAGTGGGGATGGCTAGGACTTAAACAGCGCTAAGGGGCATGTGTTGTTTGTATTCAATGGGCCTGGCCCCCCTTGCCGCCTTACCACAACAGCGGTCTGGCCCCACGATGGACAGGGAAGGAGCAGCCTCGCGCCGGGCCCTTGTGCAGATCCTCCTCAAGCGGTTCGACCGGATGGCGCAGCAAGGTGCTCTGGCGGATCTGATCGACCTGCTGGTGGATGAGGTCGTCACCAGCGGTGTTGCCCCTGCGGCTGTGGTGGGACAGCACTGGGTTGGGCTGCAGGAGGCGCTGGAGGCGGGGCTGCACGGGAGAGGGCTGATGAAATCTGTGAAAACTTGGTCCCGAAACGGAACGTGCTCGGGGTTCCTGCAGGGCTGCTTGATGAGTGCGACACCGCTCGCAAGGTCGATCATGAGCGAGACCCTCACCCCAGGACCACCGAAGGCCATGGCCAATACCCCAAGCAACGACCTCTAATCGGCCCACGCGGGGGCGCCAGGTCCACCAACAGCCCCTTTTGGGGCAGTGGGGGGCAGGAGGGGCTGACGGCCTTTCTGGAGGCCGTAGGCGTCCCTGTTGACGAAGAGCTTGCCAAGCTGACAGACCCCCACCCTCAGCCGTCGTACGACCGAGAGCAGGTTGGGGGCGATCCGTCGTACCTGTGTCGTACGGCCCGGAGTACCAATCCCTGAAAAGTCAGTCGGGGCGACAGGATTCGAACCTGCGACCTAGTGCTCCCAAAGCACCCGCGCTACCAAGCTGCGCCACGCCCCGTCGGACCAACCCTACCCCACGAATCTCCCACAGGGCCTGCGATACCTGGATTCTTGTGGCTGCAACTGATCTTGGCTGGTTGAGGGCGCTTGCCTGAGCTTGTGTCAGGCAGTGGCATTCGGTGCCATGCTGAGTCCCTCCAGCTCTCACTCAGCTCTCAAGTGAGAGCTGCTGTGCCTGCCTCCTTTCGCTTCCAGCCATGGTCCGTAGCGCCTCTCCATCCAGCACTCCGGCATGGATCGAAGGCCTGCGGATGCAGCTCAAGCTTGCTGTCGGTACCTCGTGGAACGTCTCCCCCATGCGGGACAAAGCCAAGCTCTTCGCGCGATTTGACGACGGCAGTCGAAAGAGCATGGTTCTCCCCTGCCTGTGGCTGCCGGCGTCGTCGTCCGAGATCCTGCGGGCGGCCGAGACGATGCATCAATTGATTCAGAGCGGCCTCTCGTTTGACAAAGCGAAGGAGCACGTTCTGGGCCCGAGCGGTGCTGCCCTGCCCGGAGCTGCATCTCCCTCTGCCGTCGACCTGGTCGAAATCTGGGAGCGCTTTGGCGACTACAAGGTCAGAGGCACCGGCCAGATCAAGCTCTCCACCTGGCAAAAGGACTATCGGATCACCGGTGGGCGCCTGCGTGAGGTTCAGAGCCAAAGCCCAGCGTCGGCAAAGGACCTGCTTAGGGCGATTGCCGATCGCTGGGATCCAGGGTCTCGTCGCCGTGAAATCGCCGTACAGCACATGGCCGCGATGCTTCGCTGGGCCATCGAGGAGGGACATCTCTCAGCAGAGCAATGGACCCCACCACCAAAGATCAGCCGCATCGTGGGCCCGAAACCTCAGAAGGAGTCATCGGTTCCCTTGAAGGATCAGCAGATCCTTGAACTCTTCGATGCACTCCCCAAGGATCCAGCGGGTCGTCGCTGGCTGTTCGCGCTCCAGCTGGTGGCCAGCTTCGGGCTGAGGCCGGTGGAGTTGCTTCATCTCGACCTGTCTCCAGACGGAAAGCTTTGGTGCCGCTACCAGAAGACCAGTGGTGGTGGAAGGACGAAACCCCGTGAGCTCAGAGCACTCCATCCGGAATGGGGAGAGGAGTGGAAACTGATCCAGCGTTTGGCCGACGGCGAGGAACTCCCCCCACTTGACGCCCCCTCCGGCCCAGCAGACAGCATGCGGAAGTACCTGATCCGCCAGGAGGCCTGGAAGCTGTTGAGGGCCAGCAGTCCGATCACGCCCTACTCCTTCCGGCATGGCTACGCCCTTCGTGCCCATGAGGACTATGGCCTGAGCCCCCGAGTGACAGCCGAACTGATGGGCCATTCGGTGGCAACCCACAACCAGCACTACAGCCAGTGGGCCGATTCAGCAACGATTGACGCGGCCATCGAGCGGGGCTTGCGCCACCGCGGCGTGCTTGCCCGCCCCGATGGTCTATGATTCTGCCGGATGAGCTGATTGCTTGCCGGGGAGCAGATGAGAGGGCCAGAACGGGCTTCCCATCGAAAACCCCACAGATCATAAAGTTCATCCACCAAGTGAAACTTATTTGTTACTAAGCTCAAAAGCAATTACACGTTAATCGTAGGTAATGATTGAAAAGCTTACAGCTTTTCAATTGATTGCCGTGTACTCATGCTTTTCTTAGCGAGTTGAGTCAAAGGAGCACTTACGCGGTTCTTTTGCTTGACGTGAAATCAGTTACCCCAGTCTGACAGGGTCAGGGCTGATGGCGATTGATTCTCACCAGTTAATAATTTCCAAAGTGAAGTAATACAGGCCGACCCGCATCCCAATGCCTATCCATAACCATGGACCCACTGTCCCAAGATGCTTGGCTGAGGACCGCAGATGCGCTCCTACAGCTCAAGTGCAGCCGTAGCCATCTGTTGCGGCTCAAGCGTGAAGGTCATCTGCGATCGAAGGCACACTTCGTGCAGATTGGTCAAACAAGGACGTCTCCCTTTCTGTGGAACGTTAAAGCCATCCACCAAACGATGGCTCAGTGGACCCTGAAAGGGTGCTCCAAATGAAGAACACGACCAATATCAGCGCTGCCTCCTCTATGGAGCAGTCTCCAGAAGACAAGATCCAGCAGGTAAGGATAGAGGCGATCCGACTGATCGATTCGGGCGTCCCTGTCCTGGACAGGGTTCCACTGCTGCGTGAACAGGCGAAGAAGCTCGCCATCCAACTGAGTGCTTCTGAGCTGAGCCGATACCTCAAAGAGGCCTGTAGCCAAGCTGCAGGAACTCCTGAATTGGTGACGGCTGACGATGTTCTGGACCTGTCGCAGCCTGAGTGGATCTGCGAGCACCTCCTGATGGCCGGGTGCATCAATCTGCTGTTTTCCCTTCCTAAGGTTGGAAAAACCACTCTGATCTTGGCTCTGCTGGGCGCCTTGCATCGAGGGGAGAGCACCTTCCTGGGGTTGCCGTTGATTGGCACCTGCCCACCGGTGTTGATCATCGGTACCGACCAGCCCGAACGCGACTGGGCCCGCATCCTGCAAGGTTTCGGCCTTGTCTACCTTGATGAGGGTGGGGACGCTCGGCTCTGCGACCCGCCCATTGTTGGGCTGGCCCATTCCGGATGTCCCTGGTATCTGGATGAGGAAGGCATCCAGAAGATTGCCCAGAAGGCGGCCGACAACCCAGGACTGTTGATCATCGTTGACACACTCCATGCCTGTTGTCGCCCTCTCGGGATCAACGAAAATGCTGCTGAACTGGCCGATCCGGTCATTGAGCTGATGGGGGCGGTCGGGCCCTACGGCGCGACCGTTGTGGTGATTCACCACGCCAACAAGGGCCGCTCAGCTGATTCCGCCAGCGTAGGTAGCCGAGGGAGCACGGCTCTACCAGCGGCAGCCTCCCAGATCATCAGTCTCAACCGCCTGCAGTCAGGCCCTGCCTCTGCTGAGGCGGGCCAGATTATCCTGAGGACGGAAGGCAGGGCCGGCGCTCCGTTGGAGCTGCTGGTCGCCCGTGGTCCAGATGGAGGCTGGATTAATTGCGGGGAAAGCGCTGAGGCCTCGGAAGCGCAACTCCTGGTCCAAGTAGAACAGCGGCTCAACAGGCAACAGCGGGACGTGCTTCAGGTTCTGCGCGACCGTTTCGAGGAAACCCAACAGATGGTTTCCGTGGCCGAGATTTTGGAACGCTCCGAGATCTCCGGTCAGGACCCCAAGAGGGTGATTCGTCGGTACCTTGACACCATGTCGAGATACGGCTTGGTGATCCTTGAGAGGGTAGCTATTGCTAAGGGGCAAGAGAATCGCTACCGACCTGTTAGCCCTCCGGGGACGTCGGATACCACAGAGGACCCTGTTACTGATCCGGGCTAATCAACTGGGCAGGCTCGCGCTGACCATCTGCTGGTCAACGTGAGCCTGCCTTTTCAGCGCAGACATGAACGGGATCGGACAGCTGGGACACCCCGGACACCCCGGACAGGACGGACACCACGGACACGACGGACACAAAGGACAGCGCAGACAGGGGGGATGGTTTGGACACCCAGACCATCTTGGACAGGTCGATCAGTAGTTCTTCAACCCTGACATGGGTGACGACTCCACCCTTCAGTCCTGCATCAGGTTCGATTTCCTATTCCGGCCTGATGGAGCAGACACGATCCCCCCTCCTGGCTCGCCTGGATCAAGAAGGCAGAAAATATCCCTAATGGAGCGAGTTGCTTCTCTCCATGAAGCAATTCTAATCGCCCAGATGGCTTCTCCTGCAGTGCTTTTGCCCATTTCGACCACTGATGCCCGCTTGGTTCATGGCCTTACCCGGCTGAGGTGCTGATCTCCCATCGCTTTGCTACTGCTTCGAGGCGGGCCAGCTCCAGGGCGACGGAGCTGGCCCGCAAGGCCCTCAGGCCGACACTTGCTGTCTGAGCGCCTCCAGAGCCTTCTTCTGGGCCCGCTGAACGCTCATGGCACTGAGCCCCAACTGCTGGGCTGCCTGGCGGAGGCTGAGCCCCTGGAGAACGGTGAGCCTGAGGGTGGCCGCTTCCCTGGCGCTGAGCTGATCGAGCATGGCCTCCAGCCCCGGATCACCAACCTCCGCTTCCTGCCCCGAGGTCTGATCCGGGGCGGGGAGGGTATCGAGCCAGCTGCCACCACCACCGGGGAGGGGCAGATCCAGGCTCTGGTGCTTCCAGATGGCCTCGCTCCTCGCTGATTTCGGCAGCCTCACCAGCAGAGCCCGATCGCGGATCCAGTGGGCCAGGGCACCCACGATGCAGCGCTTGAGGTAGGCGGGGGCGGTGAGGGGATCCGTCACGCGGCTGCAGGCCCGCACCAGCTCCAGGCGGGCCACGCCCATGGCATCGCCAGGCTCCAGCAGGTCTGG
>CALRMN020000024.1:0-17747 GCA_943369245.1 Synechococcus sp. UW140
GCTCCAGATCAGAAGCGGGCAAGGACTCATTGTCTTGACAAGCCACCCCCGCTCCCGTCTTCTGTATCTGGTTGTTAGAAGGTGATATGCCAAGCGCATCACAGTCTTCACTGGCCATCGTGGCCGCACCGTGAAGAAACCACGCTTCATTCAGCCCCAGCTGGCGTATCAGCTGGCGCGCAAGCTACAAGTTCGGCACCGTCGCGGTGCTCTGAGGCCCTGGGCCTGCGGGTCCCCCGGGGCTTTCCCCTGCCGAGTGGTGGCCGTCAATCAATGCTTAACCACAGCTCGGCAGATGCGTTGGGCGGCCTCGCGTCCTCCGAATAGATTTCGGGCCGCCGGGCCGATCTGGAGGGCACTGAGGCCGCCCATCAGATGCACAAGGGTTCCTGGCCAGCTCAGGTCTGGCCTGAGAACCGGCCAGTCATCCACCAGTTCAATGGGATGTTGCTGATACAGCTGCTGCAACAGCGGGTGCTGGCTGACGCCCTGCCGATGTCCCGTGGCGAGCCAGATCCGATCCGCTGAAAGCTGCTGGCCTCCGCCGCAGACAATGTCCCACTGACCGGAATTCCAGCGTGCGGCCTGCACCTCGCAGTGTTCATGAAGCTGGAGTTCGCCGCATCGTTGGGCCTCTCTGAGTTCTGCCCCAGCCTCTGGCGTGATCGAACCGCCGTCCCGTGCCTCCAGGACGAGATGACGGCGGCGATGCATGCAGGGTTCAGCATGAAAGGCCTTGAGGTATTTGGGGCCCAGCCAGCCAGGATCGGCATCAAATGGCTTCTGCTTCAGGCCGCGGCGGCACAGCAGCTGCACCTGTGCGCCGCGCCGAAGCGCCCCGAGGATGAGATGGGCACTGGTGAGCCC
The DNA here is from genome assembly GCA_943369245.1 of Synechococcus sp. UW140. GTDB lineage: Bacteria > Cyanobacteriota > Cyanobacteriia > PCC-6307 > Cyanobiaceae > Regnicoccus_A. The sequence goes on from CALRMN020000024.1 coordinate 868, forward strand.
GCCGCCAACAATCAGGATTCGTTCACCAGGGCGCAGCCGAAGCGCGGGCAGATTAATCGCATCGCTGTGCCGCAGGGCGTCTGGCGGGGCCTCGCCTGAGATGGCCTTGATCCAGGTGGGCCATTGCGGAGTTCCGTTGCCCATCGCGATCACCACCCTCTCGGCGTGCAGTGTGGCCCCATCACTGAGAGATAACTCCAGCGGGCCCTTGCCGTTCGGTGGAAGGCTGATGTGCTCGACGCTCGCCGCCTGCACACGTCCCTCCAGCGCAAACTCGGCGATCACCTCGCGGCAGAAGGCAGCAAAGAGATCGGTGTGCGGCAGGCCATACGTTCCCTCCAGCTGCCGATGGCGCTGCTGGCTGTGGGCAAAGCGCCGCAGGGCATGGGCGTTTGGATGGGGGTGATGGGGCGAGGGCGACCGCAGCCAGGGGATCTCGTAGCGCTCCATCTGGCGCTGCCAGCGGCTCAACCAGCGGCCGCTGGGATCCACGATCCGCAGCCGGCGGTGCAGTCGCGACCGTTTCTGCAGCAACAGACAACTGAGGGTGAGAGCCTGGGGCCCGGCCCCGACAATCACAAGATCAGCCATGGGCCAAGGGTTGACTCTGCTGACAGGAACGGCAGAGGCCGTGGATCTCGAAGGTGTGAAACAGAGGCTTGAATCCCTGCAGCAACACCTTCGTCAAGCCGAGGCCACCGGCTCCCACCGGGCAGATCGGCAACGGTTCGCTGTGGCCGCAGCTCACGCAGGTGAGGTGATGGTCATCGCGCTCCAGGGGGGCATAGACGCTCTCCCCAGTGGGCAACTTGCGACAACGGACCAGGCCTGAACGCTGTAGCAGCCGCAGGTTCCGATACACGGTGGCCAGCCCATGCCGCTGGGAGGCTTGCTTGAGCCGTTCATGCAGCTCCTGGCCGCTGAGCTCGGCATTCGCCTCACGCAGCACTCCCAGCAAGGCCCGCGGCCGGGGCCCCAGGGTCATGGCTTCTGGAACGGGGGGATGGGCGTGCTGAGCCATAGACGGACCGCCAGGCGCGCAACCTGCTAGAACGAGAACCATTCTCAGCATAGGGGCTCCGGCTCCTCCCTGGCCATGGCCTTCTCCAGCCCTGTTCCCGCCGCCGAGCGCCTGCCGGTGACCGTGCTCACCGGTTACCTGGGTGCCGGCAAAACCACCCTGCTCAACCGGATCCTCACCCACGAGCACGGCCTCAAGGTGGCGGTGATCGTGAACGAATTCGGCGAGGTGGGCATCGATAACCAGCTCGTGGTGGATGCCGATGAGGAGATTTTTGAGATGAACAACGGCTGCATCTGCTGCACCGTGCGTGGCGATCTCATCCGCATCATCGGCAACCTGATGAAGCGCCGTGATCGCTTCGATCACCTGGTGATCGAAACCACCGGCCTGGCGGATCCGGCGCCGGTGATCCAGACCTTCTTTGTGGATGAAGACCTGCGCGATGAGCTGCGGCTCGATGCGGTGGTCACGTTGGTAGACCTCAAGCATGTGGAGCAGCACTGGGAGGCCGAGGAGGTGCAGGAGCAACTGGCCTTCGCTGATGTGCTGGTGCTCAACAAGGCCGATCTGGTGAGCGACGCCGATCGAGCGGCGATCGAGCGACGGGTGCGCGCCATCAACCCCGTGGCCCGCCTGCTCACCAGCCACAACGCGGATGTGCCGATGCAGGAGCTGCTGGGGGTGGAAGCCTTTGAGCTGGAGCGGGCCCTGAGCCTCGATCCGGGCTTTTTGGTGGACGAGCACGCCCATGAGCACGACGATGCCGTGGGCTCGGTGGCCTTGGTGGAAGAACGGCCGATGGACCTTGAGAAGCTGGGACGCTGGCTGTCCGATCTGGTGGCCGAGCGCGGTCCTGATCTGTTCCGGATGAAAGGCATCATCCAGCTCCAGGGAGAAGCGCGTCGCTACGTGTTCCAGTCAGTGCACATGCTGCTGGATGGCGATTTCGATCGCCCCTGGAAAGCCGCGGAGCCGCGCCGCACCGAATTCGTGATCATCGGCCGCGATCTCGATGCCGAGGCCCTGCGAGCCGGCTTCCTGGCCTGTGTGGCCTGAGCTGTCCATGGCAACCTCGGCCCCGCTGGTGAGCGAACGGCTCTGCGGCGATCTGCAGCAGCCGATCTCGGCCCTGGCCTGGTCGGCCGACGGAGAGTTTCTGGCGATCGCCAGCGCCGGTGGTGAATTGCTTCTGCTCGATTTCCTCGCCGGCTGTGAGGAGCTACTGCGGGGCGACCGCGACAGCAGCCTCGATGTGGTGGGCTTCAGCAGCGATGGCCAGTTCCTGATGGCCGCCGGCCAGGACGGCGAGCTGCTGCTCTGGGAGCTGGGCGGCACCGGGGTGCGGCCGCTGGCCATGGATCCCATCCCGTTAGGGGGCGGCTGGATTGATGCGGCGGCCTGGCAGCCGGGTGGCTTGTTGCTGGCGGTGGCCGCCGGGCGCGAGCTGCGGCTCTGGGATGGGGCCAGACGTCAGTGGCGCCAGCCACCGCTGCCGTTGCCCGGCACGATCCAGGCCCTCGCCTGGAACGCCGATGGGGTGCAGCTGGCTGCCAGCTGCCACGGTGAAGTGGTGCTCTGGCAGCCGTGCCTGAGCTCGCCGGCCGATCCGCCGCTGCGCAATCCGATTGCCTCGGCCGGGCTGGCATTGGCCTTCTCAGGGCCGGGTCATCATCTGGCCTGCGGGATGCTGGATCGCTCCCTGCTGGTGTGGCCTCAGGGCTGCCACGGCCAGCCCTGGCAGTTCAGCGGTTTCCCCGCCAAGGTGCGCCAGCTGGCCTGGAGCGATCAGCCCGGCCGCCTGGCCCCGCTGCTGGCCAGCGCCGCCGCAGAGGCCGTGATCCTGTGGACGCAGGTGAAGCAGGGTTCAAAGGCCTGGCAACCCGAACCGTTGCTGTGGCACGAAAAACGCGTCAATGCGCTGGCCTTTGCGCCCGGAAGCACCCTGCTGGCCAGTGCCTCCAGCGACGGCAGCGTGGTGCTCTGGGATGGCAAAGGGCGAATGCTGCAGCCGCTTGAGGGGCAGGGCTGCGGCTTCAATGCCCTGGCCTGGCGACCGGATGGCCGCCACCTGGCAGCCGGTGATGCCAACGGGCGCTGGTGGCTGTGGCCGGTGGCTGTTCCACCGCGCGAACGACAGGGGCAGCGCGCGGGATCCGGCTTCAAGCCGCAGGAATAGAATGAGAACCGTTATCACCCATCAGCGTGCATCAGGCATGCGTCCTCCCTTCGGCTCCCCGCTGTTGCCGAGGCTGATCGGGGCGGTGATCGGGGCCCTGGTGCTGGCGGCCTGCGGCACGCCCCGCCAGGAAGCCACTGACGCAACCGCCCAGACGGGTCTCAAGGTGGTCACCACCTTCCTGCCGATCACCCTGTTCACCCGCGCCGTGGCGGGTGATTGCGCCACCGTTACCGCACTGATCCCTCCCAACCTGGGCCCCCACGATTTCCAGGCCAAGCCGGGGGACCTGACCGCCCTGCGCCAGGCCCGGGTGCTGGTGAAGAACGGCCTGGAGATGGAGGGCTTCCTCGACAACATCGTTGCTTCCGCGGGCAATTCCCAGCTGAAAGTGATTGATTCCAGCCGCGGCGTCGCCACGATGGAAACAGAAGACCATGGCGATGCGCATGGCCATGATCACGGTGCTGTGAATCCCCACATCTGGCTGGATCCGCTGCGGGCGGTGCAGCAGGTGGAGACCATCCGTGATGGCCTGGTCAAGGCCGATCCCAGCTGCGCCGAGGGCTACAGGCGCAATGCGGCCGCCTACACAGCCCAACTAAAACAACTGAACAACGAGATCGCCAGCCAGCTCAAGCCCTATACGGGCAAAACTTTCATCGCTTTCCACGATTTCGCCCCCTACTTCGCTCAGCGGTACGGCCTCAATGCCGACTATCTGGTGGATGTGCCTGAGCTCAATCCCTCTCCTGCTGATCTGCAGAGAGTGTCAACCGAAGTGAAACGCACCCAACTCAAGGCCCTGCTCAGCGAACCTCAGGAGGGCAACCGTTCCTTCAATGCTCTAGCCAAAGATCTGGGCGTGAAAGTAGTGGTGTTCGATCCGATGGAGACGGCCACCGAGCAAGCTTCGCGTGATCCGGCCACCTACCTCAGCGTGATGCGCCGCAACGTGGCTGATCTGCGCCAGGCCTTCGGGCAATGACAGACAGCGATCCTGTGCTGATGGTTGAGGGCCTGAGCGTTCGCCGTGGCGAGCAGCTGGCTGTGGACCAGGTGAGCTTTCAGCTCGCCCGCGAAACCGATACGGCGCTGGTGGGTCCCAACGGTGCCGGCAAGAGCAGCCTGGTGGGCGCCGTGCTCGGTCTGCTTCCCAGGGCCTCAGGCAACGTGCAGATCCTGGGCCACGCCCTCGGCCCATCGGGCGAGTTGCCCCGTGCGGTGCGCGCACAAATCGCCTACCTGCCCCAGAGCCTGGCGTTACAGGGGCGCTTTCCGCTCACGGTGGGCGAATTCGTGGGCTTTGGCATTGATTCGCCAGGCCTCAGCCTGGCCTGGCTGGGCAACAAGCGCCGAACCGAGGCCGTGCACCGTGCCCTGAAGCGAACCGGCTGCCAGGATCTGGCGGAGCGCCGGCTCAGCGAGCTCTCCGGCGGACAGCTCAAGCGGGTGCTGCTGGCCTTCTGTGTGGTGCGGCCTCGCCAGTTGCTGGTGCTCGATGAGGCTCAGGCGGGGCTGGATGCCCCCAGCAGCGAGCAGTTCCAGGAGCTGCTGCTGGAACTGCGCCGCCAGGAGGGCTGGACCGTGCTGCAGGTGTCGCACGATCTGGAGATGGTGCGCCGCAGCTGTGATCTGGTGTTGTGCTTGAACCGCCGCCTGCGCTGCAGTGGTGCCCCCGACCATGCGCTAAGTCCAGCGCGGCTGGCTGAGCTCTACGGCCCCAATGTGGTGCCCTACCGCCATCACCATGCCGGGGTTGGTGGCCATGGCTGATGCCGCAGGCTTGCTGGAGGTTGTTGGCCAGCCGTTCATGCAGCGGGCTCTGCTGGGCGGCCTGCTCACCGGGGCCCTGGGCGGGCTGCTGGGCAGTTTCGCGGTGCTGCGCCAGCTTTCGTTCTTCAGCGATGCCCTGGGCCATTCCGCCCTGCTAGGCATCAGCTTGGGCATCCTGCTGGGGATCAATCCCACCCTGGTACTGATCCCCTTCGCGGTGCTGTTCGCCCTGCTGGTGAACCAGTTGGTGGCCCGCAGCGGTCTGCCGGCCGACGCCCTGCTCAACATTGTCTATTCCACCTCTCTCGCCTTTGCGGTGGTGGCCCTGAGCCTGGTGGAGACCTACCGCGGCGGCATCCAGCAGCTGCTGTTCGGCGACATCCTCGGCATCAGCTGGAGCGATCTGACGGTGATCGCGGTGCTGTTGATGGGCGCCTTGATCTATCTCGCCCTCAGCCTGCGCGCCCAGGTACTGCTCACGCTCAACAGTGATCTGGCCGGAGCCTTCGGTGTGGGAGCCAGCCGTCACCGCCTGGCTTTTATCGTGCTGCTGGCGGTGGTGGTGGCGGTGTCGATCAAGGCGGTGGGAGTGCTGTTGATCAGCGCTTTCGTGGTGATCCCGGCCTGCGGGGGCCGGCTGGTGAGTCGCCGCTTCCCGCTTTATGCCCTCGCCTCAGCCTGCCTCGGCGGTGGCTGTGCCCTTCTGGGCCTGCTGGGTGCAGGACTCACCAACCTGCCCTCCGGCCCCTGCGTGGTGATCGTGCAATTTGCGGGCTTCCTGCTGGCGCTGGTGGTCAGCCAGCAGACTCGCCGCTCTCCAGCAGTTGCCGGGCCAGCAGGGCTCCAAATTCCTGGTGGAGACCAAGACGCCCTGGAATCACACTGAGCTGATCAGCCGCCTCCCATGCCAGGGCCTCCATCTCTTTTTTGGAGCGTGGTGGAGACTCAGAAGCCAGCACCACCTGCAGCGGACATTTGAGCAGGCGCGCCTGCTGCAACCACCAGCCCTGCTCGGTTGAAGGATCCAGGCCGCCGCTCACGAACGCCACACTGGCGAAGCGTGCCCCGGGGCGCCTGGCCAGCAGCTGCTGTTCGCGGATCCGCGCCGGCGTGAGCAGGGCGGGGGCGACCCAGACATGGCGCCGCAGCATCAGCCCAAGCACCGCCCGGCTGGTGTTGAGCCGGTAGAGCCCCGGGCCGATCCATGGAGCTGCTACGAGACGCCGCAGCCACTGGAACCGCTCCGGCGGCCAGCCGGTCATCGTCGGCAGAGGGCCGCGCCAGGTGGGGGCCACCAGCACCAGCTCCTGCCACAGGCCAGACCATTCGCTCGCCAGCCCCAGGGCCACCGAGGCGCTGTGGCCGGCGGCGATCACGGTGGGGCGCTGCCGGGTGGTGGTGCGCAGGTAGGAGAGCAGGGCCCGCAGTGCCGAGCCCAGCAGGGCGGCGTCATAGGGCATGGCGGGGCGGTCGCTGTCGCCGAATCCGGGCCAGTCGAAGCTCACCAGCTGGCGCTGATCAGCCACCGCCTCGGCCAGCGCCTTCCATTCCCCGCGGCTCGACACGGTACTCAGCGCCGGCAGCAGCAGCCAAAGGGGGGCCGCCGCCGGACCCCGGCGCTCCAGCACCAGGCGCAGCTGTCTCCCGGCCAGGTCCACCTGCAGGGTCTCAAGCGTTCCCCCCAGCTGCGGGGTCATGCAAACCCCCGCGCCCGTTGCTGGGGCCTGCTGCCGGCGCTGAGAAAGTCGAGGCGATCGCTGCCGGGGTCGTAGATGGTGTAGTGGATGCCGGCCCCGATGCCGATCACCTGGTGCTGGGGAACGCTCTGCTGCTGGTGCCGTTGGCCCTCCAGATCCCGCACCTGGGATTCAATGCCACCGCCGCTGAGCTCGAGGCGGAACTGCTGGCCGCTGCGGGCGGTGAACAGCCGGTTCACCTCCATGCGGGTGAGGCGATCCAGCAGCAGCAGCGGTGAGCTGTTCGGACCCAGGCTGTCGTCGACAGCGGCGGAGCTGCCGTGCAGCAGGGCGCAGTCGAGCTCGATGAAGCCGAACTGCAGCGCCGCCAGCCAGTTCATGTGCGCGGGATCCACCGCCTGGAGCAGGGCATCCACGGCCGTCTCCCCCTGGCCGAGGCGCAGGGCATCGGCTCGCCGCTCGCCGCGGTATCCCCGCTCGGCCAGCAGCTGGTCCTCCCACCAGCCGTAGAGGCACTGCGGCTCCAGCTCGCCGCGGCGCGGCTGTTGCAACCGGTTCAGCAGGGCATTGCACTCCCGCTCAGGGCCGATCACATCCCCCAGCACAAACAGTGTGTCCACCCGCCGGATATGGCGCAGATCCGCCTGGATGGCCACATAGGCCTCCAGATCTCCGCGCAGTCCACTGATCAGGGCCCAGCGTGCCATCAGCGCTCACACACGTGGCTGGCGTCATCGGCCCGCTCGGCGTACTCGAAGCCATGGCGTAGGCGCCAGGCGAAGATCGGCGGCAGACCCGCCTCAACGATGGCGCGGCAGGTGCGCTCCACGTCGTACGGCACCTCGCGGATCTCCACGGCGCCCGTCTCCTCGTGGTGAATCACATAGGTGGCATTGGTGTTGCCATGGCGCGGCTCACCCACCGAGCCGGCATTGATGATGCGGCATAGCGGCAACCGCAGCTCTCTCTCCGGCTCGTAGGCCATCCCCGAAAACTCGTCCGAGGCCTGCCGCACCCGCACCCGGATCGATCCCTCCCGCAGCTCGCGCACATAGGGGCGATGGGTGTGGCCGCAGAACAGGGTCTCGGCGCCGGCGCTCTCCACCCGCTCCAGGGCCGCGAAGGCATCCATGTCGGGCAGCAGGTACTCGTGCTGACTGTTGGGACTGCCATGCACGAACAGCTGCCGATCGCGCCGCAGCGACATCGGCAGGCTGGCGAGGAAGGCCCTGTTCTCCTCGCTCAGCTGCTCGGCCGTCCATTGATGGGCCAGTTGGCCCCGCCGCTCCGCCAGTTGGGAGGGATAGCTGCAGTCGCAGGCATTGAGGCCCTCGATGATGTCCTCATCCCAGCAGCCCTGGCAGGTGGGAATCGCCCGCTGACGCACCAGGTCCACCACCTCATTGGGTTGGGGCCCGTAACCCACCAGATCTCCCAGGCAGGTGATGGTGTCGATGCCCTGTTGGTCGATGTCGGCGAGCACGGCCTCCAGGGCGGCGAGGTTGGCATGCAGGCAGGAGATCACGGCATGGGCCATGGCGATAAGGCAGCAGGGGATGGATGGGATGGGGCCTCCCGTCGGCGCAGGCGAGCCTGCTGGAGCTCAAATACGGCATCGCTGAGCAGGCAGTCGGCGAGGGTGACCTCGATGGCGGCGGGATCGAGATCCTTGCCCTGCACCACCAGGCGCGACAGGCGCTGCGGGCGACCGTCGGGCGATGCAGTTGTCTGCAAGGGAAGGAACTGGGAGCCCTCACGGCTCACCATCCAGTTGCAGAAGAAGGCCCGGCCGTCGGGCAGGTTCATCAGGGCCTTGGCGCGGTACACATCGCCATAGGCACCGTTCACCAGTTCAAACCAGAAGCTGCTGAGGCTGGCCGGATCCCACACGCTTCCCGCCAGGTTCCTCTCCAAGGCCTGCAGGCTGCTGAAATCCAGGGTGTCCTGGCGGGGCAACAGGTCGTCACGCCCGAAGTGCAGATGCTCATCCGGGCTGAGATGCAGGTCCTCCAGCTGGGGAATCGCGCGGCGATCCAACCCGGCCAGACCCGAGTCCGCTGGCGGCTGGAACTGGGGCAGTTCAATCAGGGCCAGCAGGTTGGCGGGTCTGGGCGCCAGAGCCTGGTCGGGGTCGGCCAGATCGAGCAGACCTGGGCATTGATCCTTCAACCAGGCCAGATCGATGCCGCCGTCACGGGCCTGGAGCAGGCCCTCGTCGGGGTAGCCCACTAAACGCAGAAAGCCACTGGGGCCCCGATGGCTCTGGATCCGGTTCAGGATCCAGGTGGTCTTGCCGCAGCCGGGAGGGCCGGAGATCAGCAGGGTCTGACTCATGCCGGCGCCACGCAGGCCTCCAGCTGGGCCCTGAGGGCCGCCTGGTCGAGGTCTTTGCCGATCGCCACCACCTTGGTGTGGCGCTCTGAGCCCTCCGGCCAGTCGGAATCATCGATCGTGAAGCGCTTGCCGCAGAGGTGAAACAGATGGCGGCGGTTGCTTTCTCGGAACCAGAGCACCCCTTTGGCGCGGAACACCGATTCAGGCAGCTGGTTGTCGAGGAAATGCTGAAAGCGCCGCAGGTCAAAGGGCGCGTCCACCGCCAGGCTGACGGAACTGAAACCCTCCACTTCAGGGGTGTGGGGGTGGTGGTGATGCTCGTGCTCGTGGTGATGGTGCTCGCCGTGGCGCTGTTCACGGGTCTCCTCCTGGGCCTGGAGCGATGCCAGACGATCGCTCTCGAACAGCCCCACGCTCAGCAGCAGACCCAGCGGAACTTCACCGCGGCTGGCCCGCAGGATGCGTGCGTCGGCCTTGATCGCCCGCAGCTCGGCCTCCACCGCGTTCAGCCGTTGCTCATCGACAAGGTCGGCCTTGTTGAGCAGCAGGATGTCGCCGTACACCACCTGGGCGCGGGCGATCGGGCTCTCAAGGGCCGTGGCGCTGAAGTGTTCGGCATCGATCAGGGTGATGATCGAATCGAGTCGCAGCCGGTCGCGCAGGTCCCCGGCCATGAAGGTGAGCGCCACCGGCAGGGGGTCGGCCAGGCCGGTGGTTTCCACCACAATCAGATCGATCGGCTCGGGCCTCTCCAGCACGCGGTGCACGGCCTCCTGTAGCTCGCCGTTGATCGAGCAGCAGATGCAGCCGTTGCTCAGCTCCACCATCGAATCGCTGGTGGCGACCACCAGCTCGTGGTCGATGCCGACTTCCCCGAACTCATTGACCAGCACAGCGCTGCGCAGCCCCTGCTGGTTGCTGAGGATGTGGTTGAGCAGGGTGGTCTTGCCGGCGCCAAGGAAGCCGGTCAACAGCGTGACGGGGACCTGAATGGCCTGCTGGCCCATGGCCCACCACCGGCGAGAACGGTTCTCATTCTGCCCGATCGGCGCTGGCCATGTCGCCGGCGCAGCCCCCTTCTCCGGCAGACTGTATACATGTGCACATCTGGCATCCATGTCCACGCCTGAGCGCCACTACACCTCCAGCCGGGAAGGCAAGGTCATGCTGTCCTGCTGGATTCCGGAGCGCCTTCGCCAAGAGCTCGATCGCGTCTGGGCCGAGCAGGGCCTGCGGCCCCATGGCCGCACGCAGAAAGGCATGGAGTCCATGATCAACTCCTTCATGGCGAACCATGCAGCAGAAGAGCGGTAGTCCTCTTCTCCGTTTGCATAGCCACGAACGTGTGGCGTCATGTCTTCCAGCAAGCCGCCCCATGAACCAGCAGAGCCACCAGCCCTCTTTGCTCAACCGCATCGCCCGGGTGTTGCTGTGCCTGGTGTTCTTCCATGCCGTGATCGGCAAGCTGACGGGCTTTGCCGGGGTGGCCGGCGCCATCGCCGCCAAGGGACTGCCGCTGGCACCCGTGCTGCTGGTGGCGGCCATGGCACTGATGGCGGCGGGTTCGGCCCTGGTGATCAGCGGCTGGAAGGCAAGGCTTGGTGCGGTCTTGCTGCTGCTGTTCCTGGTGCCCACCACCCTGCTGTTCCACGGAGACGTGGGGGACAGGATGGAGCGAATTCAGCTGTTCAAGAACCTGGCGATCATGGGCGGCCTGCTGCTGGTGGCCGACCAGGACAGCAGAGGCTGAAGGGGGGATTTCCCAGAACCTGAAAAATTTCCGAGGCACCCTGCGCCGCTCCCGGAAACAGGAGGAATACTCCCAGGTTTGCGTTCTTCTATCGGCATTTGCGGGGATCTACAGGGAGCTGATTTTGAAACGCGAAGTACGAGGTGGATTTCCGATATTTTTCGCGTCAGTTTCTCCCCTTTTGATGTTGGTTGCTTGGTCAGCTATGTTTTCCGGGGTCCATGCAGTGGCAGGGTTGATTTCAGAGAAGCGGCTCAGCTGCTGGCGCCGCTTGCGGATCTCATTCTCGAGCTGGTTGCGCTTGCTCCTGACCTCTGGCTCCTACTCAACCTTCTAACGCTCAAGATCAGCGGCGGGCAGAAGCTCTATGCAATAGACAATCATCTGCGATCCCGCCCGCTGAATCTTGATGCTAGACGGCTATTGGCGCCATCTAGTCTTTATTGATTCTGGACTTTAATCGCTCCAACTCCTCTCTGATTTCATTGAGGCTTTGCGTTGAGTCATCCAACTCTAAGCGTCTGCGCTCCCGTTCTTCTCCCTGATAGTCTCGCAGAGACTTGAACATTAATCCTCCACCACCGGCAATCATCACTACCATCGTCATCAGGCTCCATAGGCTGGTTGTTCTAAAACTGAAAAGTAGGCTCTGAAGCACTCCAGCTCCTACCGCAGCCGAGGATGCCCATACAAGAAACCAGCCGACTCTTCTATAGGTATCAGCCAACAGAAGTGCTACCCCCACTCCAAAGGGGATCATTAATAATCCAAAACCTTGGCCAGCGCCAAATGAAAACATCCCACCAAAGGATGGCCCCATACCGCCACCGTAACTTCTACCCCACCCCATGCCACGGAAGCCTGAGTTAACCATCACCTGATTGGTGAACAGGAAGATCCCCGCTGCGAAGAGTGCACCACCAACAAGAAACAAAAAGAAGTCTTGAATAGGCTTGCGAATCATGGTGGTTGCAGATTCCTGGCACCACGCTAGCTCATGTCAACCAATGCATGCAATATTGCACAAGTAACCCAGGAGACAGTGCCAGTTGGAAGTAGTCCATATAACGTTCGCCATCACCAGGCCGCATAAAATGTATGCAACGAACCACTCAGGGGTTCAGGTCTCATCTGGGGGCGGCTCAGGTGAATGGCTGTGTTAGAGAGTGGAAGACAGGTTCGGGTCAAAAAGAGGAAGTACCCGAGCGGTGACCATGTCCAGCACATCAGATGAGGCTCTGTCAATAAGCTTCGCTGTTCTGGCACGCCAGTCAAGGCTCTTGATCTGATCTGCAAGAACTACACCAACGACACCGCTTCCCTCAGGCAGTAGGACTTCAAATGGATATCCTTTCACTCTCGATGTGATCGGACAAACCAAGGCCAGTCCAACCTTCCCGTTGTAGGCCCTCGGCGAAATAATTAATGCAGGACGCCTTCCAGCTTGCTCACTACCTGTCTGAGGTGTGAACTGAAGCCAGACGAGGTCACCACGATCAGGGATGTAAGCGGCAGACATCAAAGGATCTCGAGACCAATGGCATCGCCTGTATCGACAGACGAGTGGAGGTTGTCGGCTGTCACATCGGCCAAGAGATCATCCAGGTTGAGGCGCGCAGGGATAGCTGGCTTCACAACCAGCTCACCATCCTTGGCACTCAAGCTCACCTCACTACCAGCACCAAGGCCAATCTGCTCGGCCAGACCACGCGGGATCCTCAAACCAAGGCTGTTTCCCCACTTTTGAACACGCGTCTGCATGCGGACCACACGGCTATACACTGAGTATACTCGCTTTTGGCCGCAGCCGCGTCGCCTCCATTTCTCAAACGCTCGCCATCACCTGGCCGCAGTGACCTCGGGCGTCGGTAAAGAGTCATGTGGAGGCGGACCAGGTGAATGGCATTGTTAGACAGCCGTCTCCGCTTCAACAGAGGGACCGGCATGCAGTTGAAGCCCGAATGCAGACATAACCCTTAAGATGGTTCCACGTTCGGGATTACCGCTAGAGGAGAGAGCCTTATAGAGACTTTATCGACCCAGTCCAGCTTCCCGTGCAATCTGTGTCATGCCTTTGGTACGAGCGATATCACCTCGTGCAGCAGCTACCAGTCTTGGATCTCCATCCTCTAGAGCAGCTTTGAAATAGGCAGCCATGTCTTCACTAATGATGAAATGATTGGCCAGATTCCAGGCAGTGGCTGCGGTTTGCATCTGGGGCAAAATCTCCCAGGGCAGCATGGCCTCCAGGCCAAGGGCCCGGCGCTCCGCGGGGCTGAACACGGTGCCCTTGTTCAGCTGGAGATTGTTGAGCAATGCGGCGCCGCGGAGGTTGGTGCACCGCAGGCGTGGGGTCTCAGCGCCGACGGCCGTCGTTGACCGTTGCGACAGGCTTTTGTCCCATCGGCGCGCTCCCGGGAAGCTCCGCCCCGCGCAGAACGGACACCACCGCGCCCACCAGTCCCATGGCTGCCGCCAGTCGATAGGCCAACTGCTGGGCCCCCAGAAAGGCGTCCAGGGGCTGTCCGCTCAGGCGCGCGCCCACGGCCCCGGCCAGGGCGCCATCAGCGCCTGCGGCTCCAAGGCCGTGGGCGAGAAGCGTGGCCGCCAACGCCGCCCCGATCGCCTGACCGAAGTTGCGCGCCATCGAGAGGAATCCGTTGGCCACACTGAGGTGCTCGGCAGGAATGGTGTTGAGGGTGGCGCTGTTGTTGGGCGGATGAAAGAGCCCGCCGCCCATGCCCAGCAGCACCAGGGGCCACACGATGGCGGCGGTGGAGGCGTCGGGACCTAGCCAGGACAGGCCGACCAGGCCGGTGCTGATGCTGAGCATCCCGGCGGTACTGAGAGTCCGCGCCCCCACCCGGTCGCCCAGGCTGCTGACCGTGAGACTCGTGGCAGTGAGCACCAGCGAGAGCGGCACGACCAGCACACCCGCCATCACGGGCGAGCGTCCCAGCACGAGCTGCGCGTATAAGGGCAGCAGGAAATAGCAGGACACCGCGGCGATGAAGTAGAAGGCGGCCGCCGCCGAGCCGCACAGGAAGGCGCGCGAGCGGAACAGGCTGAGTGTCAGCAGCGGTTTCGGCAGGCGCCGCTCCACGATCAGGAACAGCACCAGCGCCGCTACGCCGCCGATGAGCAGCGCCAGGTTGGCCAGGTTCAGTCCAGCGCTCGAGAGACGTTCGATCACCAGGAAGGGGGCGCTGGTGGCCACGATGGCGAGCACCGCGCCCGTCCAGTCCATGGCGGTACGGTCCTGGTTGCGGGGGCGGGCCTTGAGAACACGGAGGCTGAGGATCAGCCCGGCCAGGCTCACCGTCAGGATGACGAGAAAGAGGGAGCGCCAGCCGAACTGGCCGATCAGCAGCCCCCCGAGCACCAGGCCCGTGACCTGGGCCAGCGCCAGGATCGAGGCATTGACCGCCATGGCCTTGCGCCGCTCCTGCTTGGGGAAGACGGCGGTGATTTCGGCCATCACGTTGGCCAGCACCAGGCCACCGCCCATGCCTTGCAGGATTCGGAAGGCGATCAGGCTCCCGACGGTGGGCGCCAACGCGCACAGGACGGAACTGAGGGCAAGAAGACTCATGCCGGTGACGACGATGCGCCGTCGTCCCCAGATGTCGGCCAGCCGACCCGCCGGCAACAGGGTGACCGTGACGGTGAGCAAGTAGGCGACGATCACCCACTTGAGGACGGGGAGGCCGACGCCAAAATGACGCGCCATTGCCGGCAGGGCCAGGGTGACGATGAAGCCATCCATGTACACCACGAAGTTGCCGCATTCGACCGCCGCCAGGGTCCACCAGCGATCTTGTCCTCCCTGAAGACCCTCTGCATGATTCTGTGCAGCTAGGTTGTCCTGGGCCATGGCAGTGACTACCGTTAGGGTGAATCATCTGTTTCCGACTTTAACCGTTTGCAGGAGAACTTCTTCCGGGCCTTCGTTCAGCGGGGCTGGTCTCAGCCTGGCAAGCCAAGAGTTCTTGCAGTGCTGGCGAGGGATCTGCCAGGCAAATCGGTGCAGAAGAGGAATAAGCAGTGATTGGCTGTATGGTCTAGTTCTGAATCCAGGATTCCTGCTGAGTGCCCGTGGAGCAGGTTGGTGTTAATCATCACCTGACCAGGGCTAGCCAGGATATCCGCCACATTCTTGGGTTGCTTGTCATCGACCATCGCAGCAGAGGGATTATCGCCATCGGAGCTCATATCAGGGAATAGATAACGACTGGGCTCGCCAGGGAGGCCATTCAAATGAGCTAGTTGATGAAGATTCTTCGGCTTCATGATCAGCAGCCTGGGCTTGCAGAAGGAGCCCAATGAGATATCAGCCAGCAGCTTCACGCTGCTTCTTCGCCACTTCTGGAATGTCTAACGCCAAGATCAGAAGCGGGGAGCAGCGCCTGCAGAGCCAGCAACCCCAGCTCCCGACTTCTGCATCTTGATGTTAGAAGGTCAGAAAGGGTCCTTGATTGGAGTCCCTTCTCTTGGGCTAGAGATATAATTCTGCACTTAAGAATCTTGCAACGCTTCAGCGTTTAAACCAATACAAGCGACTAAGGGCGAAAGAGCCTTTTCACAAGAATCTGCGCACCTGGCATCTTCAACGGATGGCAATTACCGAAGAGCATTCTCAACTAAATCGAAATAAGAAGCAATCTCAATTCTCAGTTGCTCGTTAAGTCCGTGCGAATCGATCTCGGAATTATTCAAGTCTTCAGAACTGGTCGCAATTTCGGTTGTAAATTCTTCCATTATACGAAATCCAGACACAGCCGAATCAGCAGGTATATCAAGAGCTTGATAGATCTCGCGTAATCCATTAAGGCAATGCTCCTCAAGTACCGAAGCATCTCCTGTAAATAAGGCATATGTGATATACCGTAAAATAATCTCCAAGTCGCGCAAGCAAGCTGCCAGGCAACGCTGTGAATGCAAGCTCCCACCTGGAGCTGTCAAATGAGGATGTACTTCAAGCAGCTTACGGGCGGAGGCAGCAACTATACGCTCAGCATTAGAAGATATTCTATCTACAACATTCAAGCGCAGTCCCTTAAGGCGAAGGTTGAGTGCTAATCTATCGATACTTTCTGCGATTCCAGTTCCCGAATCCTTTTCAGCATCGAGAGCTTTAAGGAGATCTGCCTGTTTTGTTCTCTCAGCTTCAAGGTCTCCTTCCGCACTCTCAAGTTCTTGTTCTTCAGCTCTTGTAGCTGACACAAGAGCACCGATTCGAAATTCAAGTTGGGCTTGTTCATAGGACCCTCTCCGCTGACCGTAGAAAGCAAGGGCACCAGTCAGTATGACCAGTATAGACCGATCTCCCCACCATGCAGGGGTCCAGTCCGGAAGACCTAATATAGCAGCTGTTACTGATGCGAAAACCGGCCACAAAGCCATCGTCTTGGATTGAAGCAAACGATACCAAAGACGATCTTGCTTGCTCCATGCATCCAACCAGAGCTTCTCAGCTTGATCCCCAATGCTTGGAAACGCTCTGCTTATCAATCTTGTGACTAGATTTCCAAATAGTCGAAGTACCTTGGCAGCAGACAGAAACTGTAGAGCAGCAAAAGTCAGGAGAATAGATGCAATCCACGGAATAGTCTCTGAGGTTGCTGCCCACTTTTCTTTGTAAGCCCATAGAAGAATTGCTATTGAGCAGGGAGCGATGACCATTAGGCGATCATCTGAGCTGTTATCCGTTTCCTGCCGGGTCAACGGCTCTAGGATAATCAATGACAATATCAATATGATCAAAGACCAGGAAACCTGATAAGCAAAGCCTGCGCTTACTAGTGCTGGAATTAGCAGGCACCACGCCAAGCAGAAACCACCGCCAGGGGGCACCTTTAGCCAGCGAACGAGCTTTGGCGGCCTCATGCGTATTGAGAAGTTCCGAGCAGCATTGCAATAGTAGTTCAATCAAGCGATGAAAATGGCTTGTAAAGTGAGGCTTCCTCAGATCCTTCTAAGAAGGCTCTGGAAAACTGAGCCCAATCGCGGGATAATGGCCACATGACCTTTGGCCAGGACTGGGTTGATGGGTGGCAAGCAGCTCGGCTTCGGTGATTACGAGCAGACAACGGCCAAGAAACGCACCAAACGCGAGAAGTTCCT
>CALRMN020000025.1:0-7467 GCA_943369245.1 Synechococcus sp. UW140
GAAGAAGAGGGCTACGTGACGGCGGAGCATGCCCAGGCGCGGGGGCTGCATGTGAAGAAATTGAGCGGAACCCAGTTCCGGCAGATGCTGCGCAGCGGTGAGGAGATTCCGGAGTGGTTCGCCTTCCGTAGCGTGGTGGAGGTGCTGCGGTCCGCCTGACGGCCCCCGGCGACGGTTAACATTCTGTTACTTCCCCTCTCAGGAGCACGCAGGTTGAAAAAACGC
Source organism: Synechococcus sp. UW140 (assembly GCA_943369245.1). Taxonomy (GTDB): domain Bacteria; phylum Cyanobacteriota; class Cyanobacteriia; order PCC-6307; family Cyanobiaceae; genus Regnicoccus_A. The sequence continues at coordinate 226 of CALRMN020000025.1, forward strand.
TGGCGCAACGCGGGGCTTTATGTGCTCCTGGCGATCGTGGTGATTGCGGTGGGCTCGGCCTTCCTGGGTCGCCCTGATCCGGCCAACGCCCCCAGAAGTCTCCGCTACAGCGATTTCGTCGAGGCGGTTCAGGAGAACCAGGTCTCCAGGGTGCTGATCTCCCCCGATCGCGGTACCGCCCAGGTCGTTGAGAACGACGGCAGCCGGGCCGTGGTCAACCTCGCTCCCGACAAGGACCTGCTCAAGCTCCTCACCGATCACAACGTCGACATCGCGGTTCAGCCCAACCGTGAACCGGCCGCCTGGCAGCAGGCTGTGGGCAGTCTTCTCTTCCCGCTGCTGCTCCTGGGAGGCCTGTTCTTCCTGTTGCGTCGTGCCCAGGGAGGCGGCGGCAATCCTGCCATGAGCTTTGGCAAGAGCAAGGCCCGGGTTCAGATGGAGCCCCAGACCCAGGTCACCTTCGGAGATGTGGCGGGGATCGAGGGCGCCAAGCTCGAGCTCACCGAAGTGGTCGACTTCCTCAAGAACCCCGATCGTTTCACGGCCGTGGGCGCCAAGATTCCCAAGGGTGTGCTCCTGGTGGGCCCTCCCGGCACCGGCAAGACCCTGCTGGCCAAGGCGGTGGCCGGAGAGGCAGGTGTTCCGTTCTTCTCCATCTCCGGCTCGGAGTTCGTGGAGATGTTCGTGGGCGTGGGCGCCAGCCGCGTGCGTGATCTGTTCGAGCAGGCCAAGAAGAGCGCACCTTGCATCGTCTTCATTGACGAGATCGACGCCGTGGGCCGGCAGCGGGGCGCTGGCCTCGGCGGGGGCAACGACGAGCGTGAGCAGACCCTCAACCAGCTGCTCACCGAGATGGACGGCTTCGAGGGCAACACGGGCATCATCATCGTGGCCGCCACCAACCGTCCCGACGTCCTGGATTCGGCCCTGATGCGGCCGGGCCGCTTCGATCGCCAGGTGGTGGTCGACCGTCCGGACTACGCCGGCCGTCTGCAGATCCTCGGGGTCCACGCCCGCGGCAAGACCCTCGCCAAAGACGTCGATCTCGACAAGGTGGCGCGCCGCACACCTGGTTTCACCGGCGCCGATCTGGCCAACCTGCTCAATGAAGCGGCGATCCTGGCGGCCCGCCGTATGCTCTCCGAAATCTCGATGGACGAGGTCAATGACGCCATCGAGCGCGTCATGGCCGGTCCGGAGAAGAAGGACCGGGTGATGAGCGAGAAGCGCAAGCGGCTCGTGGCGTATCACGAATCAGGCCATGCCCTGGTGGGTGCCCTGATGCCCGACTACGACCCGGTGCAGAAGATCAGCATCATTCCCCGCGGCCAGGCCGGCGGTCTCACCTTCTTCACCCCCAGTGAGGAGAGGATGGAGTCGGGTCTCTATTCCCGCGCCTATCTGCAGAACCAGATGGCCGTTGCCCTCGGTGGCCGCGTCGCTGAGGAGATTGTCTACGGCGAAGATGAGGTCACCACCGGAGCCTCCAACGACCTCCAGCAGGTGGCCCGTGTCGCCCGACAGATGGTCACCCGCTTCGGCATGAGCGACAAGCTGGGCCCCGTGGCCCTCGGCCGCGCCCAGGGAGGGATGTTCCTCGGCCGCGACATCGCCGCCGAGCGCGATTTCTCCGAGGACACCGCAGCCACCATCGACGAGGAGGTGGGTCTGCTGGTTGCTGAGGCCTACCGGCGCGCGAAGCGCGTGCTGATCGAGAACCGCTCGGTTCTCGATGAACTGGCCGAAATGCTGGTGGAGAAGGAAACCGTTGACGCCGAGGAGCTTCAGGAGCTCCTGATCCGCAGCGATGTGCGGCTCGCTGAATACGTCTGAGTCCCGGACGCTGCTGGATGAACTCCGGGCGCTGCCGCTGCTGGCGGTTCTGCGCCCTGTCCATCCCCTGGAGGCCCTCTCCCGGATCGCACGCCTGAGTGCGGCCGGGATTCGCCATGTGGAAATCGCCTGGAGCCCATGGCCCCGCTGGAGCCGCGACTGCCGTGAGCTGGCCGAGCGTTACCCCGCCATCCGATTCGGGGCCGCTTCTGTGCGCTCCCTCCAGGGACTGGAGACTGCCCGTCAGGCCGGATTCACCTTCGCGTTCTCGCCCGTTCTGGATCCCCAGCTCGTGCGTGCCGCTCAGCAGCTGGGGATCACCCTGGTGCCGGGGGTCTTCACCCCAACGGAGGTGCACCGGGCGGTGGAGCTGGGCTGCGAGGCGGTGAAGCTCTTTCCCGCCAAGACCCTTGGTCCCGGGTACTGGGGCTCGATCTCGGGTGCTCTGGCCCCCCTCCCCTTCTGCATCGCCGCGGGCGGGCTTGAGGTGGCCGACCTCAGCAGCTGGCTCCAGGGTGGTGTGAATGCCCTGGCCCTGGGCTCCACGCTGTTCGAGCCCATCCTCAGTGAATCGGGAGGCAGCCCCCGGCTGGATCCGCGCCTGGCCGACTGGGTGGCGGCTTACCCCTCAGCGGCGCTTCACCAGAGGCTGCACTGAGCCTGCTGACGCAGCAGGTGGTCGGCCAGCACCAGGGCCACCATCGCTTCCACCATCGGCACCGCCCTGGGCAGCACGCAGGGATCATGGCGGCCCTTGGCCTCCAGCACCGTGGACTCGCCGCTGGAGGTCACGGTCTGCTGAGCCTTTCGAATCGTGGCGGTGGGCTTGAAGGCCACCCGCAGCACGATGGTTTCGCCGTTGCTGATGCCCCCCTGGATGCCGCCGGAGTTGTTGGTGGCGGTGCGCAGGCTGCCGTCGCCGGTGGCGAGGAAGGCGTCGTTGTGCTCGCTGCCCCTCTGCAGGGTGCCTGCAAAGCCGGAGCCGATCTCGAAGCCCTTGGTGGCCGGCAGCGACATCACCGCCTTGGCCAGATCGGCCTCCAGCTTGTCGAAGACCGGCATGCCAAGCCCCACCGGCGCCCGGCGCACCACGCACTCGATCACACCGCCGCAGGAATCACCCTCGCGCCCGATCGCCTCGATCCGCTCGATCATGCGCACGGCGCAATCGGCATCGGGGCAGCGCACGATGTTGGCCTCCACGTCATCGAGAGTCACGCTCGCTGGATCGATCGTGGCTTCGATCGTGTGGATCCGCTTCACCCAGGCGATCACCTCGGTGCCATTGGCCTTGGCCAGAAGTTGCTTGGCGATGGCACCGGCGGCCACCCGGCCGATCGTTTCCCGCGCTGAGGCCCGGCCGCCGCCACTGCGGGCCTGGATGCCGTATTTCGCCTGGTAGGTGGCATCGGCGTGGGAGGGCCGGAAGGCCACTGCCATCTCGCTGTAGTCGCCGGGGCGCTGGTCCTTGTTGCGCACCACCATCGCGATCGGCGTGCCCAGGGTGACCCCATCCAGCAGGCCGCTGATGATCTCGACGCGATCGTCTTCCTTGCGGGGGGTGGTGATCTTGCTCTGACCGGGCTTCCTGCGGTCAAGCTCCGCCTGAATGGCTTCAAGATCGAGCGCCAGCCGTGGCGGGCAGCCATCGACGATCACACCGACACCACCGCCGTGTGACTCCCCGAAGGTGGTGATCCGAAAGAGGTGTCCGAAGCTGCTGCCCATGGGCTGGAGCCTACTGAAACGCTCCGACTGCGGTCCTGGTGGTTCGACGGCCGTGGTGCGCCGTCCTCAGCTGCCGGTCTCCCTCATCCTGCCAACGAAGGCCGCTTCGGCCTCCTTGCTGGCCAGGGCACCCTCATCCACAATGATGATCCGATCGGCCACATCGAGAATCTTGTTGTCGTGGGTCACCATGATGATCGTGGTCTTGTGATTGGTGGCCATCTCACGCATCAGGTTCACCACATTGCGGCCCGATTCCTTGTCGAGGGCAGCGGTGGGTTCATCGCCGAGCAGGATCTTCGGTTGTGCCACCATGGCCCGGGCAATCGCCACCCGCTGCCTCTGGCCGCCGGAAAGATTAGCCGGAAAGTAGTCTTCGCGATCCCCGAGACCCACTTTCTCGAGCATTTCTGCCGCCAGCTTGTCCATGTCTTGCTCGTAGTACTGATCGTGCAGTTCCAGGGAGAGGCGCACATTCTTCCTGGCGTTGAGGAACATCATCAGGTTGTGGGCCTGGAAGATGAAGCCCACGTTGAGGCGCAGCTTCGCCAGTACCTCCTTGCCGGCTCCATGGAGTTCCTTGCCAAGGATCTTCAGGCTGCCGTCCTGGCAGGCCCGCAAGCCACCGAGCATGGTGAGCAGGGTGGTCTTGCCGGAACCGGAGGGTCCTGTGCAGATCACAATCTCGCCTGGGTGGATGTCGAGAGTGATGTCCTTGAGGGCGTGCTTGCGGTTGTCGCCGCTGCCGAACCAGTGGTTCACGTGATTCAAGGAGATCACGGGTTCGCCGGTAGGCAAGGATTCAGCGGCGGGCCAAGATTCACCAGTGGGCACAGATCCGGATTCAGAAGACATCGGCCGGATCGAGTTCCACAAGTTTGCGGGTGGCCAGGGCGCCGGATCCCACGCACATCACGAAGGTGAGGATCAACACCTGCAGGGCCCGGTTCAGGGTCATGAACACTGTGAGCTTGGTGACGTTGGCCAGCAGGCTGTAAAGGCCCATGGAGATGATCACGCCCGGCACGAAGCCGATCACCGCCAGAATGGCCGACTGCTGGATCACCACGCTGATCACGAAGGAATCGGTGTAGCCCATCGCCTTCAGTGTGGCGTACTGGGGCAGATTATTCATCACGTCACCGAAGAGGATCTGGTACACGATGATGCTGCCCACCACGAAGCCCACCAGAACGCCGAGGGAGAAGATGAATCCCACCGAGGAGTTGCGTTTCCAGTAGTTCACCTCCAGTTCGGCCAGTTCATTGCGGGTGAGCACCTTGACTTCTTTTGTCATCAATGGTTGCAGGGCGGCCTGCACCGCGGTGGCGGAGGTGCCGGGCCGCAGGCGGATCAGGCCCAGTTGGATCATGCGGCGATCCGCCTTGGGGAACATGTAGAGGAAGGTGTTCTCACTGACGATCAGATTGGCCTCGGCCGCGAAGGTGGCCCCCATCGAGAAGGTGTCGATGATGCGGATCGATTTGCCGTTGACCTCCAGTGGATAGAGGCCATCGCGCTTCACGATGCCGGCCACATCGCCGTACTGCTTCTTGGAGTTGCGATCGAAGAACGCGTTGCGCAGCGGCTGCAGACGGAAAGGATCGTTCTCGAGTTCGGGAAAGGCGAGGGATGGCTTGGCGAGATCCACGCCGAAGGTGTAGATGTCGTACGACTGGCGGGTGGCCGGGGTGATCCAGGTGCCGCGCGAGATGCGCAGCGGCGAGATGCTCTCCACCCCCTCGACTCCGAGGGCCTGGTAGAGCCGGCTGCGCTGGAAGTCCTGCAGGGATCCGAGGTTGCTGTAGCCCTCACTCACCATCACCAGATCCGCGCGGAGGCGGTCGATCGGTTTGCGCTGGCTGTTGTAGAGGCTGTCCATCAACCCCAGCTGAAAGAACATCAGCAGGTTGGAGAAGCTCACACCCGCCAGGGCGATCACCATCTTCACTGGGTTGTTGGTGACCTGCAGCCAGGCCACCGGGGTGCGTTTCAGCAGCTTGCGCAGGGGGCTGATCATGGTGCCGGCACCGTTTTGGGGTCGAACACCACGTTCACCTGGAGATTGGAGGCGTAGCCGATTCTTTTCTGCTCTGATTCATTGAGCTGGAGGTGCAGCTTCACCTCAAACACCCGCTGGTCCTGATTCTCACCAGGCTCCCCGGCGAAGATGGTCTGCTTCTGTACCTGGGGAATCACCTGGTACACCTTGCCCTTGAGGCTGCCTTCAAAGCCATCGGCGGTGATGGTGGCGCCCTGGCCCATGCCGATCATGCGCATGTCGGTCTGGTAGACCTCCGCCGTCACGACCATGCGGCTGGTATCGGCCATCTCCAGGATGCCCTCGTCGCTCACCTTGTCGCCCGGCCTGGCGATGATCTTGAGGATGCGTCCGTTCTGGGGTGCCCGCACCGTGGCGAACTCGAATTCCTGGCGGGCACGGTCGCGTGAGGCGACCGCCTTGCGCAATTCATTGTTGGCGGTGGTGATGTCTTCGGGGCGCACCTCCTTGATCTGCTCCAGGGTCTGCTTGGCGCTCTCGATGTCGGAGCGAAGGGTGAGCAGGGTGCCATCGCGGGTTTCGATCGCCTTGGCCAGATCGGCAGCGCTGGTCTCGGCGCGGGTGCGGTAGCGGTCCCGTTCGAGCGCGGATATGCCGCCACTGGCGTACAGGCCGTCATAGCGCTGCCGTTCAACCCGTGCTTCGGTGGCCTTGGCGCGGGCGGCGTTGACGGCCTGGTCCTGGGCGAGCTTCTGGGCGGCCAGCTTGCGCTCCAGGCTCTGCACGTTGAACTCCTGCGCCCTGATCTCGCCCTGCTTGGCGCCGGCCTTCACCTGGGCCAGCTTGCTCTGGGCCACGGCCACGTTCTCGTTGGCCTCGTCGTAGGACGCCTTGAGGGTGCCGTAGCTGTTCAGCCGGGCCAAGGGTGTTCCCTGCGTCACCCAGGTGTCCTCCTGCACCAGGATCTCTTCGATGCGGTCGCCGCTCAGAGAGCTCGACACAGCCACTTTGCGGATCTTGGTTTCCGGCTCGATGCGCCCTAGGGCGGAGACGCGGCGTGGTTGCGCCACGGGGGGCGTTTCGGCTGTCTTCGGCTGGCAGCCCAGCAGAGTTCCTCCCATCCCGATCAAGGACAGTCCGATCAGAACGATCGCCAGACCCCCTGGAAATTGGCCCCGCCGCTGCTGGCGATGGGCGTGGGGTATGCCGCAACGGACGGCACCTGGACGCGCGGGTCGCACCCTCAACGAAACGAAGCCGGTACAAACGTTTTAACTGTAGGTAGGTTTCCAGACTCCAGCCCAGGATGACACAGGTTGTTGTCGAGGCTGGCAGAGAACTTCGCGGCAGGTTTCTGATCACAGGGGCAGCGTCCTCGGCTCCGACTGATTGCTCTGAGGATGATTTCCCCTGTCGGTGATAGGTCCTGGAACTGCTGGGATGTACAAAAAAGCCCCCGCCATATGGCGAGGGCTTGTGACTTTGTTTGAGTCGATAGAGGTGGTGAGCCGCAAAGAGCCCACCGGTTGCATCAGCCGATCGCCGGGGCGGTCAGCGCCACAGGGGTGGCTTCAGCGGAAGCCAGGTCCAGAGGGAAGTTGTGAGCGTTGCGCTCGTGCATCACTTCCATGCCCAGACCGGCGCGGTTCAGCACATCAGCCCAGGTGTTGATCACGCGG
>CALRMN020000026.1:0-3349 GCA_943369245.1 Synechococcus sp. UW140
CTGACGGTTGCGGCAGCAGACTCCGATCGGCTGCCTCCCCGTCATGGGCGTGATCCTGCTCACCATTCTCACCGTGCTGCTGGGCTTCGGGCTCGGAAAGGGCGTTCCGCGGCTGGTGCAGCGCTCGGGCAGCCTGGCGCGACGTTCCCGGAGCACCCAGCTGGCCTACGGGACTCTGCTTCTCCTGCCCTGGCTGGTGGGCATCGCCCTGGTGGTGCAGCTGCCGCTGCGCCCAGAGCTGCTGCTGCCGGCGATTGGCTATGCGGCAGGGATGTGGCAGGGCCGCCGCAAGGCCGGTCTGTAGACGGCAGCGATGACCGGCGGCGCATTCAACAAGGATTCCCCGGCCAGAGCCTTCCCGCCCAGTGCCTTGCCCCTGGGCCTGCGGGCCGAAAAGGGGGCCCAGATCCTCCAGCGCCGAGTGCTCCTCCAGCCGCCGGCGCGGCGCGTCGAGCGGGCCGCGTAGCTTCTGGGCCTCTGGTGATTCGGGCGAGGGTGTTCCCTCCTGCTCGTGGTGGGTTCCGGATGTGAGCATCGGCACGGAATCTGTTTCCCAAATGGGAAGGGCGCCCCGAGTCGAGCGCCCTTGGGCCGGTTGCCGGGTTGTGGCTCGCGCCACCCCGGTCGAGGTCTCTACCCATGTGGTAACCGTGCCCCACGGGGCTGTCAGTCCGGTGAACCGACAGGTACTTCTACCGCTCACTCCTCATCGTCGGCCCCACCAGCAGGAATCAGCCGGATCTGCTTGCGACCCAGCTTAATCTCGAACTCATCACCAGGCTTGAGATCAAGCAGGCCTGTGTAGGCCTTGCCCACCAACAGATTTCCGTTCCCCTGCACCGTGGCCACGTAGCTCAAGCTGCGGCCCGCCTTCCCTTTGCCCTTGCCACCACCCTCTCCGAGACTGACGCCCTTGGCTTCCAGCAGGGCTTCATAAAAGGCGGTGAAGTTCAGCCGTTCGCTGCCATCCTTCTTGGTGCTCACGTAGCCGGCCGCCCGCACCAGATCCGATTTGGAGGCATCATCCAGCTCCTTGACTTTGGCGAGCAGGTCAGATCCGGTGAGGGCCATGGTGTTGATGCATCAATCAGCTAGACCATAACGATCAGGCTGTTGGTGGCCAGAGCAAGACGGTGCGGGTGTCCGTCCCTTCAGCGAAGGGATTCGCAGGCTGTCCTGTCACCGTTGCGCTCCAGATCCATGCGCCCGATTCCATCAGTGCCGGTACATCCCCGCGCCTGGTGCCCCGAAGCCCGCTCCAGGGCGAACCCCGGCTCCGGAGGCCGGCCCACCGACACCGCCAGGATTGTCCATGGGCCGTTCTTCCACTCCGAGGCCAGGTTCCCCCACACCGGCGCCAGGCAAGACCCCTGCGCCGGAGGCAGGACCACCGACACCGCCGACTCCTACCCCTGGTTCTCGATCGAGGCCAGGCCCTACCGCGCCGACCCCTGCCCCAGGAGCCACACCCGCCCCGGATGCCGGCCCCTCGATACCCCGGGGTTCGGACGTGCCATGAAGACAACGCCGGATGCAAGGGACAAGGCCGCACCAGACAAAGCCAGAGCTCCGAGTGAATTGAGCTGTCGCATGGCCCAGGGATCATTGGAGTTCCTTCCTCAAAACAGGGGCCATGGCTGAACTCACTGGCTCTGAGCGATCCTTCGCAGAGCCGTGAAGCCTCAAACAACGATCAGTGCAGTCGAACCCGCCGGCAATCCCAGAGGCGAGTTATGCCGCCCTCCACCTCCCAGACGCTATTGCCATTGCGGTTGGTTCGATACTCGGCATAGAGGTACTCCTTGGCGTCACCCCCGTCGAATTCTCCTTGAAACTGGGGAATCCAAGCAGCCCAGCTGGGCGGCTAACTTTTCGGCTTCTCCACAAACTCTGGCGCCATCAGATCGAGCAAATGCAGCAGATTCAGGCCGAAGAAGAAACGAAGACAGACCCAATCAATGTATAAAGAGCTGAGTAGTGGCTATACTGGGCAAATGTTGATGTCTGCAGTTCACACCAACAACTATTAGTCTTCTTAATTAGATCCTAAGGTCTTCCTGCCAGGTTCGGTGATGACTCTGACTGGTCGATCGACATCCGTTGTACGAATCACTTCCAGCGGCACTTCGCCGGGCTCGCGCTTAGCCATGATCTGCGCATCCACTCCTTGGTCGCGAAGGGCTGCAAGTGCCAGAGCATGAGACTGGCACCATTGCTGCTCCATCTCGCTATCTCTCTGGCGTTGTTGCACGCTTACCGGCGCAACTGGATCCCCGAAGCGTACAACTCGACTACGCAGGTTCCCACTCAAATCCTGGAGCTCAACCGCATAGTCGCTGCTACCTGGTTTCTGCAACACGATCAATCCACCTTTCACCCAGCCAGTCTGCATCCCCTCCCGAACATCATATCCAAGATTGCGCAGTGAGCCGAGCACAAGATTGCGAACCTGCTGGCTATCGAGGTTCCGCGCCTCCTGCTCGCACCAGCTTTCGACGCGTTGACTCAGCTCCGCTAGGGCTGACGCCCCAACCGACTTCTGGCGCAGGGCGGAAATCGCCTCCTGAAACTCCTGTGGTGCCGCTTCGAACACCCCTAGGCGGGCTTCCAGATCATCCAGACTGACCTGAAGTTGCGCTGCCTCGCGTTCGTGCGTAACAGCGTCGGAAATCTCGAGCACCAGAGAATCAAGCAGCAGGCGTCGCTGCCTGGCATCGATGGTGGACTCCAGTTCCATCAACCGGGCACGCAGATTCTGGGTGCCAGGGCCTTCATTCAGCAGCTCGAGACGCACCATCTGCTGTTCGACACGCTCCAGCTCGGAATCTGTCTTTAAGTTCGGCAAAAATGTGGCAGGGGGCGTCGGTCCAAGCTCTTCAATCGCCTTATGAAACGCACGGTCTCGCTCGTTCTGCTGTACCCGACTAAGTGCCTCTGTAGCCTCTTGCAAAGCCGTTTCCGAGGGAGCCTGCAGCAGACGGTCCCGCTCTTCCTTCAAGCCAGCAGTTGCAAGTCGTGTAGCCAGATCCTTAACAGCGGCCTGCATCGAGCGTTCCCGCTGATTGGCTTGGGTGGCAACAGCGGCTACCTGCTCATGCAGACGCTCGATCTCGTCGGAGAGGTAAGCGAAAGCTGCTTTATCCCGATAGATGTCTCGCATCAATTGGTCGATGACCACGGGATCCTGAAGTTCGATAAAGCGTCGATCGAGGAGCGCGATGGAATCCTGAATGGCCTTGACGCTTGCACCATCGGCCTGGAAATGAAGTTGTGCCAGCAAACCCTGCATCCTGCGGCGTTGCTGCTGCCAGTGGCCCTCCATTTTCGTGAGCCGCTGCCGCACTTCGCG
>CALRMN020000027.1:0-3104 GCA_943369245.1 Synechococcus sp. UW140
CCCCGGCGAGCCAGGCCGCGTTCCCCTGATTTGCACGGATTCTGTGGTCCGTGGGAACCAGGCCGGCGGCCGAGTCATAACACTGAAACGCATCCCGCCATTCGAAGCGGCGTTCGTGCTCCAGGGCCGTTTGCAGCAGCGCTTCGACACCCATGGAGTCCAAAAGAGGGATTCAACGACAACCGGCGAGACAGGATTCGACTGATAAGAATACATTATTGGTCGGCTGAACTAGATAACGGTAGGTAAATTTGCGCTCCATCGATTTCCACAAATGTGCTCCTGGCTACTCTCGATCCTGCCCTGGATGAGTCGCAGCGGGGCGCATTTCATTGAGACGAATCGGAGAATTAGGCCGTTACGTAGTCCTGAGCACATTGAACTGTTCTCACGAAACCTTACGGGACAAAACCCGAGACTGACTGCTGTGCAATGGATGTGAGCCTTCGTTGAAGGCTCACAAGGTTCTCCAGGGCATCGCCGTCGTAGTGATCGACACACTTCTCAACTGTGTCTTACTTGACGCCGTCAGTCTTTCCAGACAGTGGAATTGAGGCGTTGACAGCACTCGCTAAGTTGTAAGCAATTCCGCGGGACCACCTCTTCGCCGCGGCGTACATCCCAGAGCACACCCGCTTTTTAATTCGATGCCAACGGCAGCCAGCACACTTTCCCTAGGGGATTCGGCCTTCACCCTGGCCAGTTCCACCGGCCCGGGAACACCGACCGAACAGATCAGCGTCACGGGCTCTTATCCGTCTATTTCCGTCAAAAGCACGACCGGATCCAGCATCGAGAATCTTTCAATCGGTGTCTCCGGCTCGGACACCGTCAACAACAGCGTTTTCTTCCAGAGTGGAGTGAGCGGGCTGGATGCAAACCTCGGAGGTGGCGCCGACACCCTGATTTTCACGAGCACCAGCTCGGTCGAAAGTTCCACCATTTCCCTGGGCACAACCTCAGCCGCTGACGTCTTCAGAGCTGATGGTGGTTTCAACTATTCCACCGTCGATACCGGTGGCGGCAACGATACGCTCAGTTTCTCCAAGAGTGTTCTCGATTCCAGTGTCACCACTGGGGGGGGGAATGACTCAATCACCTTCCAGGCCAATTCGCTTGTCTACAACACCAGCGTCAGCACCGGTACAGGAAACGACTCCGTAACCTTCCTCGGAAGTGTCTTCGGCGGAGAGAACTCCCAGATCAGCCTGGGGTCTGGTGCCGACACCCTGGTCTTCGGCGCCAACAGCTATGTCGAGGGCTACGCCATCGACCTCGGCTCCGATACCTCCGTCGACAGCGTGTTCTTCAACGCCGGTCTCGACGACAGCCAGGCCATTCAGATCACCGGCGCAAACACCGGCGACACTCTGTTCATCGGCTCGGGCGACTTCGCTGGCAGCTACACCTACGACGGGACCGACTTCACCGACGGCTCCGACAGCCTCACCTGGCTCACCTGAAGCTGAGCCTTCCAACCTCCCGGCCGGCCTTCATGGCTGGCCGGTTTTTTTTGGCCATTCGTAGCGAAGCGATTGCTCAGTTCCCAACATCCCTGGCCGGCCAGCGCGGTGGCCGAGCTGCTGGCTTCGGGAAACCTGCTCGAGGCGAGGGCCCTGCTGCACAAGTGGATGGAACGGGATCTCAGCAGATCCCCCGAATCCGCCTCCCGAGCCGAACTCCGCAATCCGGCGCTCTGGGCGGCCCTGGCCGATGTGGTGGAACGCACCAGCGACCAGTCACTGCTCGAACGCTTCTGGCAATACCTCGATCGCGTCGGCCCCCCGCCCCCCCGTCCGGGGGTCCTGCCCCTGCTGGGGGTGCCGATCCTCAACCGCTTCGACCTGCTCCAGAGGCTGCTCGACAGCCTCGACGTGCCGGTGGCCACGCTCGCCATCGTGGACAACAGCCCGTCCCCCAACGGCAGCGGTCCATCGGCGTTGCATCAGGGCCTGGAGGAGTTGCAGCGCTGCGGCCATCCTCTGATCCAGCAGGTGGCCATCGCCAGACCCTTCGGCAACTTCGGCGTCGCCGCCAGCTGGAACCATCTGCTCACCGCCTTCCCGGACGCTCCGCTGGCGCTGCTGGCCAACAACGACGTGTGCTTCGCACCGGGAGTGCTCGCCGCCGCCCTGGAGCGGATCGACACCGGCAAACCGCAGTTTCTGCCGCTGCTGCCCGGACCTCAGGAATTCTCGGCCTTCCTGATCACCGCGCTCACCTGGAATCGCATCGGCCTCTTCGAGGAACACTTCTACCCCGCCTATCACGAGGATCTCGAGTACCGCGAGCGGTTGCGGGCCGATCTCAGCGTGCAGGTGATCGATGGCTCCTTCTGCCACCACGCCATGCTGGCCGGCAACAGCGAGGGAAGTGCCACGATCGGGAGTGATCCGCGGCTCGCCGCCCACAATCAGGCCAGCTTCGCCATGAATCGCCTCTGGTATCTCAGCCATCGGCGCCTTCGCCGCGATGGGCGAGGGAGTTGGGTGCGGCGCTGGCTGGCGCAGTGGAAGGACTGAGGCCATGAGCGACCTCGATGAACGGATCGCCGCGAGCGAAGCCCGGCGCGACTGGCCCCAGCTTGAGTCTCTCTGCCGGCAGGCCCTTCAGAGCGCCCCGGACGACTGGAGCCTGTGGCAGCGGCTCGGGCGCAGCCTGGAGGAGCGCCAGGAATGGAACCAGGCCGAAACGCTCTGGCGTCACCTCACCCAGCGCTTCGCCGACAGGCCCGACCCCTTCCTGGCCCTGGCGGCATTCCAGCGACGCCGCGGCTCTCCCGCGTCGGCACGGATCGTGCTCGAACAGGCGCGGCAGCAACTCGGCGAGCATCCGGAGCTGGTCCGCTCCCAGTCCTTCATCGACGATCCCTGGTTGATCGATGGGCGCAGCGCCGCCCTCACGCGCCAGTCGCCGGCCACCGAGGTGGCCGCCACCCTGCAGAAGGCCCATGACCACCTGGACGCGGGTCGGGCCGCCGAGGCGGAAGAGGCCTTCCGGCAGCTGGTCGCCGCCCGGCCCGAAGCGCTGCCGTTCCATCGCTCCCTTGCCGCCCTGCGTCGGCGCCGTGGCTCCCACGACCTGCTGATCGAGCAGCTTTCGCC
>CALRMN020000028.1:0-6279 GCA_943369245.1 Synechococcus sp. UW140
GGCCCCTAGCCCATAAAAAAAGCCACCCGTGGGTGGCTTTTCTCATCTACTCTCAGCTGTGCTGGAGTGATCTTTGAGCGTTCAGATTGTTTTATCCTGGCATTGAGCTATTTTTGCAGGAAGCTACCCTCCAACTATCTTCGCCGCTACTGCGTTTCACAACCGAGTTCGAGATGGATCGGAGTGGGGCCACAGTGCCATGAACACCAGGAAAGAATCTGTTCGCTCTCAGGTGATCCCTGAGAACTACATAGGTAATGGACTTGGCTTTCGCCTCATCTGTCTGCAAACTCCGCAGCTCATGCTCGTCTTGAGCAAGGCCAAGTGTTGGTCAAGCCCTCGGTCTATTAGTACTCCTCCGCTTCACACATTGCTGCGCTTCCACGTAGAGCCTATCAACGGGTGTTCTTCCCGTGACCTTACTGGCTTAAGCCATGAGAACACTCATCTTGAGGTGGGCTTCCCACTTAGATGCTTTCAGCGGTTATCCTCTCCGCACATGGCTACCCAGCGTTTACCGTTGGCACGATAACTGGTACACCAGAGGTGCGTTCCTCCCGGTCCTCTCGTACTAGGGAGAACTCCTCTCAATGTTCTTACGCATGCACCGGATATGGACCGAACTGTCTCACGACGTTCTGAACCCAGCTCGCGTACCGCTTTAATGGGCGAACAGCCCAACCCTTGGGACCGACTTCAGCCCCAGGTTGCGATGAGCCGACATCGAGGTGCCAAACCTCCCCGTCGATGTGAACTCTTGGGGGAGATCAGCCTGTTATCCCTAGAGTAACTTTTATCCGTTGAGCGACGGCCCTTCCACTCAGAACCGTCGGATCACTAAAGCCGACTTTCGTCCCTGTTCGACTTGTTGGTCTCACAGTCAAGCTTGCTTCTGCTTTTACACTCGTCGGCTGATTTCCAACCAGCCTGAGCAAACCTTTGCGCGCCTCCGTTACCTTTTAGGAGGCGACCGCCCCAGTCAAACTGCCCACCTGATACTGTCCCCTCCCCGGATAACGGGTGAAGGTTAGAACCCTAGCTCTGAAAGAGTGGTATCTCACCGTTGGCTCACCATTACCCACAAGCAATGGATCAAAGCCTCCCACCTATCCTGCGCATTCAGAGCCCGGGCACAATACCAAGCTACAGTAAAGCTTCATAGGGTCTTTCTGTCCGGGTGCACGTAGTCCGCATCTTCACAGACAATTCTATTTCGCCGAGCCTCTCTCCGAGACAGCGCCCAGATCGTTACGCCTTTCGTGCGGGTCGGAACTTACCCGACAAGGAATTTCGCTACCTTAGGACCGTTATAGTTACGGCCGCCGTTCACCGGGGCTTCAGTCGCCAGCTTCGCTTGCGCTGACCAGCTTCCTTAACCTTCCGGCACTGGGCAGGCGTCAGCCCCCATACATCGTCTTGCGACTTAGCGGAGACCTGTGTTTTTGGTAAACAGTCGCCTGGGCCTCTTCACTGCGACCACCTTGCGGTGGCACCCCTTCTCCCGAAGTTACGGGGCCATTTTGCCGAGTTCCTTAGAGAGAGTTATCTCGCGCCCCTCGGTATTCTCTACCACCCCACCTGTGTCGGTTTCGGGTACAGGCCGTCATGCCTTAACGGGTATAGGGCTTTTCTTGGAAGCTTGACATCACCCACTTCGCTGCCGTAGCAGCTCGTACTCACGCCTCAGCTCAGGGTGTTTTCACCACCCCTCAACGCCTCGAACGCTTGAACCAGTAACCAACATCTGGCTGGGCTAGCCTTCTCCGTCCCCCTTCCCAAAACATGACAGGTACAGGAATGTTGACCTGTTGTCCATCGACTACGCCTTTCGGCCTCGCCTTAGGTCCTGACTAACCCTCCGCGGACGAGCCTGCCGGAGGAACCCTTAGGGTTTCGGGGCATGGGATTCTCACCCATGTTTTCGCTACTCAAGCCGACATTCTCACTTCCATGCAGTCCACGCCCGCTTACGCTAACGCTTCACCCCACATGGAACGCTCCCCTACCATTTAACAAGTTAAATCCGCAGCTTCGGTACAATGCTTAGCCCCGTTCATTTTCGGCGCAGGATCGCTCGACCAGTGAGCTATTACGCACTCCTTTGAGGATGGCTGCTTCTAGGCAAACCTCCTGGTTGTCTGGGCAATCCCACCTCCTTTATCACTCAGCATTGATTTGGGGACCTTAGCTGGCGGTCTGGGCTGTTTCCCTTTCGACCATGGAGCTTATCCCCCACAGTCTGACTGCCTAGTTTCACACAGGGTATTCAGAGTTCGTATCGATTTGGTACCGCTCTCGCAGCCCGCACCGAAACGGTGGCTTTACCCCCCTGCTATAGCACTAGACGCTACGCCTCAACGTATTTCGGGGAGAACCAGCTAGCTCCGGGTTCGATTGGCATTTCACCCCTAACCACAGCTCATCCGCTGATTTTTCAACATCAGTCGGTTCGGACCTCCACTTGGTATCACCCAAGCTTCATCCTGGCCATGGTTAGATCACCCGGGTTCGGGTCTATAAACACTGACGATCGCCCTATTCAGACTCGCTTTCGCTATGGCTCCACCATTCCCGGTTTAACCTGCCAGTGCCTATAAGTCGCCGGCTCATTCTTCAACAGGCACACGGTCACCCGATCAGTCGGGCTCCCATTGCTTGTAAGCTCACGGTTTCATGTTCTATTTCACTCCCCTCCCGGGGTTCTTTTCACCTTTCCCTCGCGGTACTGTTGCGCTATCGGTCACACAGGAGTACTTAGCCTTACGAGGTGGTCCTCGCAGATTCATACGGAATTTCACGTGCTCCGTACTACTCGGGATACAGCTAGGCCAGATTCGTTTTCGCGTACGGGGCTTTCACCCTCTATGGCGCGCCTTTCAAACGCTTCCACTAACGTCACTGGTCCACGTTGCTGTCCCACAACCCCGATGGTCGAAACCATCGGTTTAGGCTCTTCCCCGTTCGCTCGCCGCTACTTAGGGAGTCGTTTTTACTTTCCTTTCCTCCAGCTACTAAGATGTTTCAGTTCGCTGGGTTGGCTCGTGCCAGCCTATGGATTCAGCTGGCCGTTCTAGGGGTTGCCCCATTCGGAAATTCCCGGATCAAAGCGTGTTTCCAGCTCCCCGAGACTTATCGCAGGTAACTACGTCCTTCATCGCCTCTGTGTGCCAAGGTATCCACCGTGAGCCCTTTGTAGCTTGACCAATTTATCTCCACACCACCTTGCTGCGGTTGTACGCAGATTCTCCTGCTTTCCTCTTCAACATGTGATCAGCTGGATTTCTCCAGTTTCTCTCACGCTGTTTCAGAAAACAAGATCAAACCCGATTCTTTCGGCAAGAACCAGGAGCAATGTGGAGTCTCGGCTCCTACTCTAGAATCGCTTCAACTACAAGCTTTGATCCCAGCAGCCAAAGCCACCAGTCTCATCACCTGTTGCTGAAGCATCCATGAGATGCTTTATTTACAGACTTACCTATGCAGTTGTCAAGGTTCTACTGAACACCGCATTAATCAACCTCTCGGCTGATCCTGCTGGAGTCCAGCGTCTTTTCAATCACAGCTCCAACCAACTCCTGATGTTTATCAAGATCTTAGTTCAAACGTCATATGAAAGGAAGCTAGATTCCTTCTTCAGTACAATCATCTAAAATCACCACCACAAGCTCTCTCCCATTGCTTTCGCGATCCGGGCGGGTTGGTCAGTGGAGGTTAGCGGACTCGAACCGCTGACATCCTGCTTGCAAAGCAGGCGCTCTACCAACTGAGCTAAACCCCCAAACACGAATGGGCCATCCTGGACTTGAACCAGGGACCTCACCCTTATCAGGGGTGCGCTCTAACCACCTGAGCTAATGGCCCAGGGATACCCTTGCGGGGTGACCTAGACAAAGTTTAGGAACTGAAAAGACATTAACGACAGCTCATTGGTTTCCCCATTTCTGGAGCAACCTATGGCTTCGTCTCTGTCGGTTGAGGTACCGATTAACCATCGAGATGACAGGATCATGGCCTAGCAATAATTTAGCCAGACATCACAATCAGTTATTGTCTCCCTGTTAGGAGGTGATCCAGCCGCACCTTCCGGTACGGCTACCTTGTTACGACTTCACCCCAGTCATCAGCCCCACCTTCGGCGTCCTCCTCCCTTGCGGGTTGGAGTAACGACTTCGGGCATGGCCAACTTCCATGGTGTGACGGGCGGTGTGTACAAGGCCCGGGAACGTATTCACCGCAGTATGCTGACCTGCGATTACTAGCGATTCCTCCTTCACGTAGGCGAGTTGCAGCCTACGATCTGAACTGAGCCACGGTTTATGGGATTTGCTAGCTCTCGCGAGTTTGCTGCCCTTTGTCCGTAGCATTGTAGTACGTGTGTAGCCCAGGATGTAAGGGGCATGATGACTTGACGTCATCCACACCTTCCTCCGGTTTATCACCGGCGGTCTCTCTAGAGTGCCCAACTGAATGCTGGCAACTAAAGACGTGGGTTGCGCTCGTTGCGGGACTTAACCCAACATCTCACGACACGAGCTGACGACAGCCATGCACCACCTGTCACTGCGTTCCCGAAGGCACTCCCAAGTTTCCAAGGGATTCGCAGGATGTCAAACCCTGGTAAGGTTCTTCGCGTTGCATCGAATTAAACCACATACTCCACCGCTTGTGCGGGCCCCCGTCAATTCCTTTGAGTTTCACACTTGCGTGCGTACTCCCCAGGCGGAACACTTAACGCGTTGGCTACGACACCGAGAGGGTTAATTCTCCCGACACCTAGTGTTCATCGTTTACGGCCAGGACTACAGGGGTATCTAATCCCTTTCGCTCCCCTGGCTTTCGTCCATGAGCGTCAGTTATGGCCCAGCAGAGCGCCTTCGCCACTGGTGTTCTTCCCGATATCTACGCATTTCACCGCTACACCGGGAATTCCCTCTGCCCCTACCACACTCTAGCCTTGTAGTTTCCATTGCTGAAATGGAGTTGAGCTCCACGCTTTAACAACAGACTTTCAAGGCCGCCTGCGGACGCTTTACGCCCAATAATTCCGGATAACGCTTGCCACTCCCGTATTACCGCGGCTGCTGGCACGGAATTAGCCGTGGCTTATTCCTCAAGTACCGTCATGTCTTCTTCCTTGAGAAAAGAGGTTTACAGCCCAGAGGCCTTCGTCCCTCACGCGGCGTTGCTCCGTCAGGCTTGCGCCCATTGCGGAAAATTCCCCACTGCTGCCTCCCGTAGGAGTCTGGGCCGTGTCTCAGTCCCAGTGTGGCTGATCATCCTCTCAGACCAGCTACTGATCGATGCCTTGGTGAGCCATTACCTCACCAACTAGCTAATCAGACGCGGGCTCATCCTCAGGCGAAATTCGTTTCACCTCTCGGCATATGGGGTATTAGCGGCCGTTTCCGGCCGTTATCCCCCTCCTGAGGGCAGATTCCCACGCGTTACTCACCCGTCCGCCACTAGCCCGAAGGCTCGTTCGACTTGCATGTGTTAAGCACGCCGCCAGCGTTCATCCTGAGCCAGGATCAAACTCTCCGTTGTAGTCATCATTCCTGTAAAATCAAATTAACCTGATTCTCGCTTCCGCTAAATTCATGCTAATCTTCATCGCAAATGATGTCGCCGTTACCCAATAATCTGACTTTCGTCAATCATCAGTTAAGGCCTCCTTCTAGCCAGAAGGGTTCGAGAGTGCATCACACTACAGACCAACCTCAGTCACAGCTACCGACACAGACAACCTTTCGCGCTCTTTCCTCACCAGGGTCTCCCCTGACAATCGAGTCTCGATCACTCATCCATCCGGCCGCCGCAACGTCTTTCAGCTGCTCGTGCAACGACTTTCCAAATCACTCAGATCCGGTCGCACCGTCTCCTGCCTGAACATTCATTGACAGACTCACCCGTGAAAGTGATCCTCTCAAAATTCAAGCAAAATCCTGATGCTTGTTTCTTTTGACGGGACCTCACACCTTTGCTGCTATCTCGTCAGACTCCTCCGCTCATCATCCAGCCATGCCTCCCTTCCAGGAGCTCATCGCTCGACCACTCACTTCGGGCTCCGACGCAGCAAAAGCGTCAGTTCCTAAACTTTTTAGTTGTCCAGGTGCTCCTCCTTCAGCCTCTCGGCCTCCGGTGGCTCGCGGTGGTCTCCCGACCGCTTTGGAAACTTACAACACCGGCGGTCGGCTCTCGCCTCCCTCAGTTTGCAAGCCCTGCAGCGCTCACCTCTCGGCTCACGCGCAGTCCAAAAACATACCACAGGATCTGCCGCTC